>JANRKW010000060.1:0-68341 GCA_033763215.1 Isosphaeraceae bacterium
GTTGCTCCGCAACGTGGCGTTGGCGGCGCTGCCGAAGGTGAAGAATCGGAGTCGAGCCGGGGTCATGCGCCATCTGTGCCTGCATCCCAAGAAGGCGCTGGCACTTCTGGAAAAACCCGGACGACAATGAAATGGCCCTGCAAGCATGCGGATCATGACTTGTGCAACGGGTAATCGTTGGGTAGAATGTTCATCCTGCGTATCGAATGGTGATGGAACCGAATTCCCGGCGTCGGTCGGGAGGCCCGTCGAAACTACTCAACATGATTCGTCGCCAAGATCTTCGCAACGTGGCCATCATCGCCCACGTCGACCACGGCAAGACCACTCTCGTCGACGCGATGCTCCGCCAGTCGGGTCAGTTCCGAGCCAGCCAGCTCCAAGGCGACTGCATCCTCGATTCCAACGATCAGGAACGTGAGCGAGGGATCACCATCCTCGCCAAGAACATCGCGATCAATTACGGTTCGACAAAGATCAACATCATCGATACCCCGGGGCACGCCGACTTCGGAGGCGAGGTCGAACGGACCCTGGCGATGGCCGACGGTGCATTGCTGCTCGTCGATTCGTTCGAGGGGCCGATGCCCCAGACGAAGTTCGTCCTCCGCAAAGCGTTCGCGAACAACCTCCGGCCGATCGTCGTCATCAACAAGATCGATCGTCCCGACGCCCGGCCCGACGAAGTCCTCAACGAGATCTTCGATACGTTCGTGGAACTCGGCGCGAACGAGGAGCAGCTCGACTTCTCGTACATCTTCGCCTCGGGACGATCGGGCTTCGCCTCGCATGACCCCTCGGCACGAAGCGGCGACATCCTTCCTCTGCTCGAGCTCATCGTCGAGAAGATCCCCGGCCCCGAGGTCGATCCCGACTCGCCGCTTCAGCTTCTCTGCACCACTCTCGACTTCTCCGAATACGTCGGGCGAATCGCGATCGGTCGGATTCGGTCGGGAAGAGTCAAGCGCGGCCAACGCGCGACTCTGATCAAGAAAGACTCGTCCGTCGGGTTCTCCATCGACGGACTCCTCGTGTTTGACAAGCTCGGTCGAGTCGAGGTCGAGTCGGCCGAGGCGGGCGATATCGTCGCGGTGATCGGTGCGGCTTCCGTCGACATCGGGGACACGATCGCCGATTCCGAGACTCCCGTCGCGCTCCCGCGAATCGAGGTCGACGAGCCGACCCTCAGCATGTTCTTCACCGTCAATGATTCGCCGCTCTGCGGAGAGGGCGACTTCCTCACGTCTCGGCACATTCGCGACCGGCTCGAACGCGAGCTCCGGTCCAACGTCGCGCTCCGAGTCGAGCCGACCGAGGAGCGTGATTCGTTCATGGTATCCGGACGCGGCCTGCTCCATCTCTCCGTGCTCATCGAATCGATGCGCCGCGAAGGGTTCGAGCTCTCGGTCGGCAAGCCCGAAGTCATCATGAAGCGGATCGACGGAACGCTCTACGAGCCCTACGAGTATCTGGTCATCGACGTTCCGCAGGGCCAGATGGGGCCGGTGATGGAACTCGTCGGCTCCCGTCGCGGCGAGATGATCAAGATGGATGTGAAGGGCACCTATGCCCACCTCGAATTCGCGATCCCGGCCCGCGGCCTGCTCGGCCTCAAGACCCGCATGCTCAGCGCCACTCAGGGCGAAGCGATCATGCACCACACGTTTCACGGTTATGAGGTCTTTCGAGGCGAGATCCCCAAGCGGCTCAACGGCGTCATGATCAGCATGGTCCGCGGTCAGGCCAACGCCTACGCCATGGACGGCCTCCAACAACGCGGGACCATGTTCGTCGCACCTGGCGACGAGGTCTACGAAGGCATGATCATCGCCGAGAACGCCCGAAGCGACGATCTCACCGTCAACCCCTGCAAGGAGAAGAAGCTCACCAACATGCGAGCTTCCGGATCCGACAAGAACATCCTCCTCAAGCCGCCCCGCGAGTTGACGCTCGAGATGGCGCTCGAGTACATCGAATCCGACGAACTCGTCGAGATCACCCCGACCAAGATCCGCCTTCGCAAGAAGGTCCTCACCGAGGAAGGTCGCAAGCGCGCCGACCGCGGGTCCAAGAAGGTCGGCGTCTGAACCGATCCGACCGGCGAACCGACTCCAATTGCGATACGAGCCCGGCGAGATCCTCGGATCCCACCGGGCTCGTTCCCATTCAGGGAAGCGTCGAGTAGATCACGACGTTCGTTGCGATCCGAAGGGCCGATTCCGGAACGAATCCGCGACAGTCGAGCGATTGATGGTTCTCGAGAGCGCAGCCGATATCGAGTGGTGAATAGATCAACGCCCATCGCCCCGCGATCTCGATGCCCTCGAGCTTGGGAGAGCCCGTGGTCCCGCCCGCGGCGCGAGTCGTGCGGCAGTCGCTCAGGTCGAACCCGGTGGCTCGCGAGAGCAGGGCGTCGTCGCCGGGGATCGGAGTCAACGACCGATCGGGAAAGAGTGCCGCCGCCAGCTTCCTCACGTCGCGGTCGAACGATTCGGAACCGCAGGCCGCATCGATGAGCAAGGTCCCGCCCCCCGGGTCGAGATGCCGACGAAGCGCTCGGACCTCCTCTTCCGAGAACACGAAGCCCGCCCGACCATGGAAGTAGACGAGCGGATAATGGACGAGGTTGGGATCCTCCGCTCGAATCTCGCGATGGTTGATCACGACGTCGAACTGGAGCTTGTCGCGCAGCGTCGTCGTGAGATTCGGCACGGCCATCGGCGCGACGTTCCAAGCACCGGCGTGTCTCAGCTTGGCGATTCGAAGTGCGCCGCGCTTCGGAAGATCGGCCTCACGATGCGCGATGCGATGCTCGGCGAGCTTGTCCGCGGGCAGTTCGCGACCCGTGGCATAGTCGACGATGTTCTGCCCGAGCGAGATCGCCGCGACGACTCTGGGATGCGCCGGCTCGCTCTCGGCGTGATGCCAGTAGCACGACAGGTCCGCTGGCGAGTAGACGACGACGGTCCGACATCCCTGCTCGATCCCAAACAGCGGATGTTCGTCGCCCGAGAGGTCGTGGCGGGCCCGCCGGATCGGATGATCGGGGCCGAGCGGCCGCAATTCGGATTCCGGGTAGAGTTCCTTCATCAAGGCCCGGAACCCCTCGTCGAACTCCCGGCGTGAACAACAGGCGTCGGCGAGGAGGAATCCGCCCTGGTCCGTGAATTCTCGGATTCGCTGTTTGGCCGCGGCCGAGAATTCGGGCGCCAGGTGACCCGAGATGAATCCGATCGGGGCAGTCAGCAACTCTTCGACGGGAACGACCGCCGGGTCGACCGTCTGCCAAGTCACGAGCGATTTCCAATCTCGAGAAACCGCCGCGGCCAGGTTCGCCACGTCGTCCGGGTCGTTGTTCCAGTCGCGGCCCGGACCGTGGCGAAACTCGTTGATGAGAACGGGCGTTCGGCCCTTCGCCAAGAAGAGCAAGGCGAAGCTCGTCGCGAGGACCGGGTCGTGTTCGCCGCCGTCGCCCTGCCAACTCCCGCGAACCGGGTCCTGGGTTCGCACCAGTTCCTCGGCGCCTTCACGGTACCAGTCGTGCCGGCCGAACCAGCGGATCCCTGCGAGTCGTCCCGCCCGTTCCAGCCCGTAGAGGTAATAGAGCTTGTACATGCCCTCGTGTCTGGGATTCACACGCACCGAGAAGAGCGATCCCATCCAATCGATGGCGCGGGCGAGCTCGACGTCTGCCCCCTCGGAGCCGCAGTCGTGGATCTCATCGCCCACCAGTCGCTCACGCGACTGCATTCTCCTCGCGCCGGTGATCACGAGGCTCGAGATCCCCGCGCACGTCATGCTGCCGTACGAGGGCAGGTCGGGCTTGTATCCCCAGCCGCCGTCGCGATTCTGGCCGTCGAGCCAGTACCGCCTCGCGGCGTTCCAGACCTTGGGCGGGATCACCACTCCCGCGTCGCTTGCGGCTTGCAGGCCAAGAAGCGCGTATTGAGTATTCGAGTTGTCGGGTGAACCGCCCGCGCCATAGCTCCAACCGCCGCCGCCGCCCTGCTCGTTGCGGCCGACCCGCGCGAACTGGGTCGCTTGGAGCCGGCGCGCATAGACCTCGATGAATCTCCGGTACTTCGTCGGATCGGCCGCCGCAAATGCCATCGTCTTGAGAGCGATGGTGTAGGTCTCGTGGCCGTTGAGTTCGGTGCTGCGCGTCAAGAAGGCGAGGGCCCGAGCCGTCGCTGGGTCCTCGGGTCCACGACCCGCCGTCAGCAGCGCCAGCGTTGCCAGGGCCGAAGCTCCCGTCTGACCCGGCCATTCGCCGGTTGGTCGCTGTTGCGAGATCAGGAAGTCGACTCCGCGGCGAATCGAGCGCTCGACTTGAGCCGTCGTCACCTCACCCGATGAGACAGGGATCGACACTGCACTCGACAAGAAGAAGAGAGAGACGTTGACGAGTCGTCGAATCGCCGGGGGACGCGGTTTCATCTGCCGACGGTCTCCACTGGATGGCTCGACTCGAGACACGAGCTCTCTCCACTGTAACTCGTGTCGGCGTCCGAAGGGGAATGCCAAACCGAAGCCCGCCGCGCCATCTTCAGGGGGAAGACGGCGGGCGGGCTCGATGGACTGAGAACCTGCGGAACACGCCGCAGTTTCGGAGGGATTGCGAAGATCACTTCGCTCGATTCAAGGTCACGAAGCGTCCGCCCTCAGGAGCTTGGACGTAGATCGTGATCTCCTCGGACTTGCCCGTCAGTTCGGCGAACTGCTTCGGGTCGGAGACGGCATTAACCTTGCCCTGCCGCACGACCTTGGTGACGACGAGCCCTTCGACGAGTCCCGCGGCTTCAGCCGCCGAATTCGGGGCCACCTTGCTGATCAAGACACCCTTCACGTCGGCTCCGAACTTGAAGTTCTTCGCGAGATCGGGGGTAAGCTCCTGGAGTTCGATGCCGAAATCCTGGAGCTCGACCTTGGCCTCGGGCTTCGGCTTCGCTTCGGGGCGCTCCTGCGGTTGGACCTCGGTCTCATCACGAGCGAGGATCTTCTCAGCCGGAGCCAAGGTGATCTCCGTGGTCATCTTCTTGCCGTCGCGATAGTAGGTCAGAGAGTGGCTCTTGCCCATTTCGCTGGTGGCGACGAGGTTACGGAACGAGGGAACGCTGATCGCCTCGTGATCGTCGAATCCGACGATGACGTCGCCCGACTGAAGGCCCGCCTTCTGGGCCGGGCTATCGGGCAGGACCGAGTTGACGAGAACGCCCTTGGTCTTTGAGTCGAGGCCGAACTGCTTGGCGAGGGCCGGGGAGAGCGGCTGGAGTGCAATGCCGATCGCTCCTCGATTGACCTTGCCGTCCTTGATCAGACGCTCGGCGATGTGCTGAGCCATGCTGATGGGGATCGCGAATCCGACTCCGGCATTCGACCGCGTGGACGTCGCAATCGCGGAATTGATCCCGACGACTCGGCCCGAGAGGTCGACGAGGGGACCACCCGAATTGCCCGGATTGATCGAGGCATCGGTCTGGATGAAATCTTCATACGAGTCGCGCCCGATGATCCCGGCTTCGCCGCGACCGAGAGCCGAAACGATTCCGGCGGTCACCGACTGATCGAATCCGAACGGCGACCCGACGGCGAGGACCCATTCGCCGACCTTCAAGGCTTCGCTCTTGCCGAGCAAGGCCGGACGATAGCCCGACATCTCGACCTTGATCACCGCAATGTCGGACTTCGGATCGGTACCCACGACTTTTGCCGTGACTTCTTCGCCATCATGGAAGGTCACGGTGATCTTCTCGGCATCCTCCACGACGTGGTTGTTGGTCACGATGTGACCGTTGCCGTCGAATACGAATCCCGAGCCGGTTCCTTGGGCCAGTCCGAACTGCTGATTCTCGAACTGAGGGCCGCCGTTCGGGTCGAAGAACCGCTTGAGCATCTCTTGAAGCTCTTCGGGATCGACATTCTTCGGAACGGCGCCGTTCGGATTCCGCGGCGTTCTCTGGAACGGGTTGCCGTTGCGAGTGATCCGTCGACGAGTCTCGATCGACACGACCGACGGCTTCACGAAGTCGGCAACGCGCTCGAACGACTCCGAGAGCGCCTTCGCAACCTTTTGACTCTCTTCGTCGATCTGCGGAGCGGCGGGAACCGGACGCATCACTCCCGACGAACTCACGAGCGCAGCGCTCGACACGATCAATGCCGCCCACGCGACGATATTTCGCTTCATCTCTTGCTTCCTCCTGGTCTCTTCTGATCCCTCGTCCCTACCCGAGGCGACTCTCCCTCGAGAATTGCCTCGATCCAAGGACGAGGTCTGGTCGAAATCGAATGGAAACGAGCCCAGGCGGGCTCGTCGGACAATCGCTCATGATCCTACGCACGACGTTCTCGGAAGGTTTGCCCTCGATCCGACACTTTTCGATGCGAGTCCGAATGCGGCCCACCCAGGATCTCGAGACGCCCATAGTGTCACTCTCAGAACGACTTGCGCCGAGACAGCGTACTTCGGGAGTGCGATCTCCGAACGCGTCGACCGAGCACTGGTGCGGGGGTTGGCGACTGGAACACATTGGGGGTACTCTAGGCTATTCGTCGGCAACGTCCATTTCTCGTCTACGTCGAACGGAAAAACGCAGGCGTGTGGGACCCTCGCGACCAGAACCCGGAGGCGACCCTCGCCGTCTGTCGGACGCTCGGCGTCGGCGACGATGTGGCGCGTAGCCTGCTCAAGTCGATCCTCGTCGACGATTGCTTCGACCCCGAGATCTGGATGAAGACGAGACGCGTTCCGAGGCGTGTCGTCGAGACCATCGGGCCGATGCCCCTGCGCAGACTTCGGCTCGATCGAGTCCTCACCTCCCAGGTCGACGGCTTTCGTAAACTCCGATTCGTTACGCACGACGACCTCGCGATCGAGACGGTGCTGATCCCGCTCCAGAAGGCCGGCACGGCGAGCGTCTGTCTCTCGTCGCAAGTCGGCTGTGCTATGGCGTGCAGCTTCTGTGCCACGGCTCGAATGCCGACGCGGCGCAATCTCGCGGTCTGGGAGATCATCGACCAATGGCAACAGGCCAGGGCGCTCGCCCGCGGCGACGGTTTCCGAATCTCGGGCGCGGTCTTCATGGGAATGGGTGAACCCTTTCTCAATTACGACCGCGTGATCGCCGCCGCCGAACTCTTGCGATGCCCGTTCGGAGGGCAGACCTCGGCAAAGGCGATCACGATCAGCACCGTCGGCCTCGTCCCTGAGATCGACCGCTATACTCGCGAGGCGCATCGCTTCCGACTCTCGATCAGTCTCGGGGCGCCGACCGATGAACAACGAGCACGCCTGGTCCCGGTCGCGGCGAAGACCCCCGTCGTCGAGCTGATGGCCGCCGCGCGGCGGCATGCCCTCGATCGCCGGGATCGCATCATGATCTCGTATGTCTGCATCTCCGGTGAGAATGTGTCGACGGCCGACGCGCGGGCTCTCGCCGAACTCATCGGCGACACGCGCGTACGACTCGACCTCATCGACGTCACCGACCACACGGGCCGATTCTCGCCGCCCACTGCGAACGAACTCCGTGAATTCCGCGACGAACTCACCGCTCGCCTCGGCCAACCCGTGGTTCGCCGCTACTCCGGCGGCAAGGAGATCTCGGCGGCTTGCGGGACACTGGCCGGACTCGAATGAACCGGGACGAGTCGATTCACTTTCCTCGCGGAATCATCAACTTATAATAGTTTGCCAGAGCCGGATTGCCGTTCTTCGCGTGGTATTCCGCGAGGAGTCGGCATGTCTCCGCATGCTTCGGGTCGGATGCGAGGATCAGGGTCGTCCATTCGAGCCCTTCCTTGGCGTGTCCATGCTCGATCAAGTACCTCGCGACCTTCGATCGCAGGTCGAGGTCGTTCGGTCGTTCGGCGAGCTTCTCGCGAAGGTTCGAGATCTCCTGCTGCTCCGCGCGAAGCCGCTCGGTGGTCGCGTTCTCGGCGGCCGCCTCGGCCTTTCTCCCTGCGGCGGAGAGCGCGCGGACGTACGAGAATCGAACTTCCGGGTCATGCGGCTCGAGTTCGACGGCGAGTTTCAGTCGTTCGCAGGCTTTCTCGAAGCGATTGTATCGAAGGTCGATCAAACCGAGTTCACGGAGGGCGACGGAGGACTTCGGCTCGGCCTCGATGGCCGCCTCGAGATGCTCGACTGCACGCGGCGGGTCGCCTTGGAGCATCGCGACTCTCGCGGCGCCGATTCGTGCCGAGGCATTTCGCGGGTAGCGGGCGATCACTTCGGCGTAGTGTTCGCCGGCCTCGTCGATCTTCGAGGCTTCTCGAAGACGATCGGCCAGGGCCAGGCGCGCGTCCTCGAGGGTGGGGTCGCGACGAAGCGCCTCGCGGTAGTCCCGGATCAGCGGATCGACCTCCGTGGCGAGCCGCTGATTCAGTTCGACCCGCCAGAGATAAGGCCGCGGGTCGTCGGGCGAGAGCTCCATCCACCGCGCCAGCGGGGCCTGGAGTCGTGCCGGCTGGAATGTCCTCAAGTAACAACGCGACAGTGCCTCAGCGATCTCCGCACGCGGCTCGGCTTCTTCCCGAAACGCCTCTGCGAGCAGCGGCTCCGACTCCGCGTATCGATCGGCCCGAGCCATCAGGACGGCACGCAGGACGAGCAGCGGGGGTTCCGGATATCCCCGCTCGAGCGCTCGTCTCATCGCATCCATCGCCGGCTCGGGGCGATCACGTCGGACCTCGACGACCGCGCGAAGGTACTCGGCTTCCGGAGACGAAGGTCGAAGCCGCTCCAACGATTCGAGTGCGGCGGTCGAATTCGTGAACTCTTTCGAGTAAACCGCCGACTCGGCTTCGCTCAGCGAGCGACGCCATTCCTGCGTCCGGAGCTGTGAGCGAATCACGAACGCCGCCGGCACCCCGATCGCCGGCAAGGTCGCGAGGATCATGAGCGCGATCCGAAGGCGGCGCGAGCCCGAAGAGGTCGAGAGAGGGCCCGCGGGAAGATCGGGTGCGGCATTCGTCGTCATCGCGTGGCTTCCGAGGGAGAGGACGGCGGCCGATGGATCCGAATATGGTGATCCGTGAACTTCGTGAACGGCATCGCATCCGCGACCTTCGGCATGTGACAGCCCACGCAACCCTTCTTCGAGTCGACCTTGCAGATCGACGCCGCCACGGCCTCGACCCGCAACCGCGCGGCCGCTTTGCGATCGGGTCGACTCGTGTGGCAAGCGAGGCACCGCGCCTCGTAGTGTTCCGGTTTCGTTGCGAGATCGTGGTGCGGACTGTGACACGACACGCAGTCGAGTTTCTTGCCGCTCTCGATGAAACAGCGACTGTACGGCAGGATCGCGCCTTGGAATCGAATGAATCGAGGGTCGGACGGCGGGATCACACCGTCGGCACCATGACATTGTACGCAGATGTCGAATCGGGCGGCCGGCCCGGCGTGCTTGGGGCGAGCGATCGCGGGATCGGGGAAGTCGTTCTCCATCGCAAGCAGATGATTCGCCCCCGGACCGTGACAGCGTTCGCAGCCGATCCCGCGATCGGCGATCTCCGGGCCGGGCGGGGCGCTCTCGGAGATGAAGCGCGTCGAATGGCATCCGATGCAGCGGACGAACGCGTCCTCCGACAGGAGTTCGCCCACGAAGTCGCGGGGGCGCTTGGGATGCGGGTCGAAGCCGGTGGTCAGCCCCCAGTGATCTCCGCCGGTGTAGTACGAAAGCCGCAGCGAGCGATGACCGCCGTCCGGGTCGCGAGCCAGCATCGTCGTCCCAAGATGCCCCGATCCGACGGCATAGTCGATGAGGGCTTCAACGCTCTCCTCGCGAACCTTCGTCGTGAGGCGGATCGAGTCGCCCTCGCGATCGAACCGATGAACGACGCCGGGTTCCTCGGGATCCGCGACGGGACCCTTGGGGAGCCTCACACGCGCGAGCGAGTCGGGCCGAGTCAGGGTCTTGGAATGGAGGCTCGACTGTTGCGCGTCGTGGATCTCGGAATGACATTCGCGACAACTCGCGGCGCCCGCGTAGCCGGAAGGGTCGTGCTCGGCTTCATGGGTTCGACGGTAATCGCCCGCGAGGGCAAGTTCCGCCCTTGCTTTGTCGAAGTCCCCTTCGACCAGTGCCGCACGACTGAGGATCCAGTGCGTTTCGATCGCTTTCGGATCGTCGACGCTCGCGAGCAGCCTCCGGGCCGTCGCGGAATCGCCCTCTTTCAGGCATGTGCGTGCCAGGAGACGGAGCACCTCGTCGGGCGTGCGGAGCGCCGCGAACTCCGAACGGTCGAGACGAAGCAGAGCCGCGAGGATTGGGCCGGGTTCCGCGAGTCCCGCGTCGAGCAGAATCGACGCCGAGACGAACGTGGTCGTCGCCGAACGGTCGGGGATCGCGAGCAGCCGTGCGGGCCGACCTTCGAGCACCGGGAGGCGCGCGAGTCGGTCCGAGATCGTCCGATCCTGGGGTGCAATTCCGGCGGCCGCTTCGAGTGCGATTCGTGCGGCCGTCGGGCGACCGACTGCTTGGAGAGATTCGGAGATCGAAATCAGATCAACCGGCGCGAGACTCTTCGAGCTCGCCGTTGCGTAGGCCTCGAGAGCGGCCTGCCGGCGACCGAGCCCGGCGTTCGCGCGACCGCGGAGAAGTGCGGCCGAGTCGCGTTCGGCGGCGGAACCAGGCGTGACCCGATCCAGGATCTCCAGGACCCGTGCCCATTCCCGGGCGGATGCCGCAGCCGAGGCGTCGGCGACCGTCTCATTGCTCGACCCTCCACAGCCGAACGGCACCGCGCTCGAGCAAATGAAGAGGATCGACAAACAGATGCGGACCATTCCCTGCCTGTTGGAGGTCGACCACATCTCGCGCGTCATACCTCGAAACTCCTGCAGGAAGCTCGAACAGATGACTGCCTGGCCGGGCGACGAGGTTCCTCGACGGGACGTGCTCCGATGCATCCCGCCGGAGCTTCAGCGACCCTTGGCGGCTCCTCCCGCCGTGTCGCTCGCCAGTTCGAGGATCAACGACTGCTCCAGCTCACCCACCTTGAATCCGAAGGGTCCGCGTGCCCCCTTGTAGGCAATCCGACCCGCACGATCGATCAAGTAGAGCCGCGTCGGACCGCCGCTGTAGAGGCTCCAGACGCGGTCGTCCATCGTGTCGACCGACGTCGGCAGCTTCAAGTTGAGCTTGGCTCGGCAATACTTCGCCAGGGCGGTGCGATCCTTCGAAGTCGTGGGTTGAGTGATCTTGAGATTGGCCTGATCGTTGATCGGAAGTCGCCACCCGTCGGTCGTGTGCGACTCGCGCCCGTAGATGAGGCGAAACTCGGCTCGATCGCCGTAGCGGTGTTGAAGTTTCGCGAGGTTGCCCGCCTCGGTTCGGAAATGGGGGTTCGAGAGCGAGCCGAAGATGAGGACGATCGGCTTGGAGCCGATGTGATCGGCGAGTCGATAGGGCTCTTCCGAGTCGACGTCGGGAAGCGAGAAATCGGGCGCCGGGGCCTCGAGCGAGGGGCCCTCGAGGTAAGAACCGAGGTCGCGTCGAGCGAAGGCGAGGAGGAGAGTCTCGCGTCGAGCCCGGTCGAATTCGTCGTCGGGTCGCGGCGGGATCGGCTGTGCGTAACGGATGGCGTTGCGGTCGACGATTTCTTGGAAATCCCCAAGCGCCATGAACGGCATGCCCGCTTTCGCCGACGATGCGAACTCCTTCTCGAGTTCGCCCACCGAGTCGGCAAAGTACATGTGAAGCGTGAAGTTGTCGCGTTTTGCCATGAATATGGCTTGATTGAACTCGTGCGAGGAGAGGCGACCATCGCGGTCGGCATCGGCGAAGCTCATGATGATCTTGCTTCGGGCGCGGGCGAGCGAGTTCTTCGGGAACTCGAAGTCCTCGGGATTGAGCCGGCCGCTGTGGTCGCGGTCGAGGCGGGCGAAGTCCGCGTCGGGCACCGGGATCTCATCCCGCGCAACATAGCCGTCGCCGTTGCGATCGAATCGGCGGAGCGTCTCCGCCCAATCATGGCGGATCTTCGAGGAGTCGACCCGGTACCAACCGTCGGTCGCGGCGACCTGCCCGCCCGCAAAGAGGTCGAGAGCCATGACGAGCCATTCGGGCGGCTCCTTCCAAACACGCATCAAGTGCTCGGAAGGCAGGATCACCCGGGAGGGCTTCGGCGGCGCGAGTTGGGCTGAAAGAGGGCCCGCGAAGCCGAGAACGCCCAGGATGACGATGGCGGCGCCGAGAAGGCGTGACGAGTCGGTTCGGAGGTCGTGATGCATGCGATCCTCGGGAGCTTCCGCGGCGGTGGAGTCCGAGCTCCGCGCAAGGAAACCCGGCGAACACTCGCGCGAGTTCCACACGAGAATACGCCGGGGTCGTCGACTCGGTTCGAATCGGAGTGCGAATCGCCTCGATCAGTCGACGAGGTCGAAGTCGAAGGTGTTGCTGCCGGCCTTGACCTCGGCCTTGAGACCGGACGTGGTGGGCAGGCTGTACTTCTCGGGAATCTCGTTCTTGGCGTCCTTGTTTGCCTTGGCGGCGAAATCCTGAGGGAGGGCCGCGCTCGTGGCGCCCTTCTTCTTGGCGGCTTCCGTGGCCTGGGTCATGTCGACGACGCGAGCCGCGATCGTGACCGTGTAGGTGCCGGGGAAGGCGCCGTCGTTCTCGTCCTGGGTCGTGAGCTGATACTTGCCGTCGGTGATCTGACCGGTCGCGGCACGACCGTCCGGGGCACCCGGAATGAAGCTGATCAAGCCCTTGGCGAGCGGCTGACCCTTGTAGCTGACCTTGCCGGAGACGGGGGAACGCTGGGCCAGTCCGGAATCGTCGCCGCATCCGGAGAAGATGGTCATCATCGGAAGAGCGAGGGCGATCGCGAGCGTGAGACGCGCTTTCATGGTTGTCCTGTTCGATGAGGTGTGGTCGAGGCGGCACTCGGGGAAGGGTGCCGGCGGGCGGAGTCCGACCCGTCGAGGAACGCACCGAGGAGTTCGACGACTCGTCCCGAGCATCGAACTCCGTATCGGCGAGACGCGAGCCGCCGGTCGATCGCTCGGCATCGCCGCGCGATCGACCGGCGAGCGTGGATCAATAGGAATCGGCGCTGACGACTTCGCCACCGTTGCGGCTGCCGAGAGCGGCGATGGTGACCTTGTTGATCGTGTTCTTGATGAACTTGACCGAGCCGTCGGCGAAGAGGAAGTTCACACCGCCGGGGTGCTTGCTCTTGAAGCCGTGGCTGGCGTAGCTGAAGCGGCAGCCGAGGTCGTTGGTCCCGTAGAGGGCGCCGTCGGTGCAGGTGACCCGCTTGGTGTTGTAGTTGAGCGGAATCGTGATGCCGAGCGAGGCGCTCGTTGCGGTGAAGAACTCGTTGTTGGCGTCTTCGATCGGCAGGCTCTCACCCACGAGGAGGGTGTTGCTGGTGCCGTCGGTCACGCCCGCCATGCCGGTGTTGTTGCCGGTCCGGTAGTCGGAGAAGCCGCGCATCGTGCCGCCGCCGGTGGCGCTGGTGATGGCGCAGTCGAACGAGGTGCCCCAGAAGCCGGGGAAACCGATGCGGGGCTGACCCGCGGCGGGACCGGAGCAGGGGGTCTCGAACGGGTTCGAGCCGATGTTGGTCAGGTTGCCGATGGTGTAGTTGTCGCCGTGGCTCATGTGGTAGTTCACGACCACGCAACCGAGAGCGCCGCCGCTGGGGTTGGGCGGGGGGCCCTGCATCGGGTACTGGCCGGTCGGCGTGTTGGCCGGCATGAGTCCGCCCTGGTTCTCGCCGTCCGAGGGGCAGAGGAACGAGCTGACCTTGGTGTACCACACGGTGCCCAGCGCGGCGGGCTGAACGCCCGTCTGGAGCTGGAAGTTGATCGCGTTGTACATCGGGGTCTGCTCGAGCTGCGGGAGGATCAGCACCCGCCAGGTGAAGCCGTTGTTGCTCCACGCACCCCAACCCTGAGCCGGGTTGGTCGCGATCGCGCCCGGCGGGAACAGGTTATTCTGGTCGTGGTAGTTGTGGATGGCCAGACCGATCTGCTTGAGGTTGTTGACGCACTGGGCGCGACGGGCGGCCTCGCGCGCAGCCTGGACGGCGGGGAGCAGCAGCGCGATCAGGACCGCGATGATCGCGATCACGACCAGCAGCTCGATCAGCGTGAATCCGCGGGAACGACGCATAATCTCATGCCCTCGTTGCGAAATGAGTGGAACGACTGCTCGTGCGTTCGACGCGAACGCACGTCTTTCGAGAACGCTCTCGAAATCTCGGGAAAGATGAGCCGAGTTCGGTCGGAAGCCGCGTCGAAGGGAATCGCACCGCCGGTCGCGCGAGTCGTGACGCGACGCGGCACGATCGGTTCGCGGGCAAGTCGGTGGGGCGTATTGCGTCACGGTGTGGATCTCTTCCCTACGATCGAGGCGCCGCGGCGCCGCGTGACGAACTCGGAAGCACGCCTTGCGGCGGCCGTCGATGCACGGACGGGGGGATCGGGACACTGCTCGAGAAACGGGCGGATGGGATATCATCGACGTTGCAACCCGGTGGAGAGCGACCTCGATCGACTCTCCCCACGGGTATTGCACGAAGACCGAGGAACGCTGATTCCAGAATAGAACGCGGTTCATCGACTCGATGATCTCGTCAATCTATCCGTCATCCTCCTCGACCGCAAGAGCATGCTCGCGTTCACTTCGGGGAACATCGAGACGGACCGGCCAGGTTCGCCTCACCGGGGGCATCCCTCGGCTACAGGAAACGCGATCGTGAATCCTCCACCGACCTCGTGCATCTCCTTCGCCGGAGATTCAAGACGCGATTTCACTCAACCCGTTGCGGAGCCGACGCTTTGGCGAGAGAATCAGCCTTCCCCCTCGGCGAATCCCATTCCCTTCCCGGCGCCCGCCAACGTTCTTCACTTCGGAGTCTTCCATGACGAGACCTCTCCGTTCGGTTTCGATCGTCTTGTCGTCGATGTTCGTTCTCGTTTGCATTCTCGCCGGTTGTTCCATGGAGTCCCAGCCGGTCTATTCGGAAGACGTGCCGGCGGCGAAGCCCAAGGGCAAGCGTGCCGGCGGAGGACCCATGGGCGTTCCGTCGAATCCGAAGATCCGCGAGGCGATGGAGAAACTCGGCAAGGGCGAGACGGGGCTGACGGCCGCGATTGGACGGATCCTCGACGCCGAGAAGCTCGACTGGGAGGCGGTCAACACGCCTTCGAAGCAGTACGTGGAGTTGGTCGCGTCGCTCGTCGAGGAGAACCCCACGCAAGGAGACAAGGCCGCTTTCCAGCAAAAGATGGAGAAGTTCCTGAGCGGAGCCAAGGCTCTCGAGCGCGCGGCCGCCGCCAAGGACCTGGAACAGGCCAAGGCGGCCCACGGCGAGCTCTCCGGGTCGTGCATGGCGTGTCATCAAGCCCATCGTCCGACGCCCCCGGGTGCGCGCCGAGGCGGAGGCGGACCGGGCGGTCCGCCCGGCGGCAGCGGATTCCGCTCCGAGGTCACCAAGGTCCCCGCTGATTATCCCATGCCCAAGGAAGCACCGAAACCCAAGGACGATGCGGGCAAGCCGGCCGCTCCGGAATCATCGGCCAAGCCCTCGGATTCGGCGCCCAAGTCCTGAGCGGAACGTCTGATCGGGAGATCTGTGCAAGGAACGGCCCGCGTCGCTCACCAGAGGCGATGCGGGCCGCTTCGTCGATGCGTGGGCATTCCGACTCGCCCGAGCGGGGACTGGACGATCGGGAGCCGACCTTGTCGATTGCAGGGAGCGATGCTATCGTTAGTTATGACGGTACCCACCGGGTCTGAATCCGACGAGCTGCGTTCGTCATTCGATTCGACCCACCACTCCCTCCTCGATTCCTTCCGATTCCGGGTATTGGAGACCCTCCATGTCCTCCGGCAAACTCTCGATCCTTGCGATCCTCTCCCTGGCCTTCGTCATCGTCTACGCCAACTCGAGCGTGAGCGATCATCTCGCCTTCCACGGCAAGGTCACTCACTCAGGTGTTCCGTTGAACCAAGGGCTCGTACTGTTGCATCCCGAAGAGGGAACCGAGAGCCAGATCATCGCCGCTTTCGTCGAGTCCGGAGTGTTCCACGTCGACTCCGAGACCGGACCGGTCCCCGGCAAGTATCGAGTCGAGGTCTATCGAATCGGGTCGGACCACTCGATCGACCCGAGTTTCCCGAAGCAATACAACGAGCAATCCAAGATGGAGCTCGAAATCCCCAACGAGTCCGAGCTGTACGCAGAGTTCGAGCTCTGAGCCGGGCCTGAATCATTGACCGGTGTGGAAGATCTCGGCGACCCACATGATCCCGACTCCCACGAGCAGGGCCGCCGAGAGCTTCAGCCGGTCGTGCTCGTGAAAGTGGAGTTCGGGAAGGAGATCGCTGAGAGCGATACAGAGGAAAGACCCAGCCGAGAAGGCGAGGGTAGCCGCAGTCCAGGCTCGCGTATCGAGCGGGCCACTGGATATCTGTGCGCCTGCGAAGAAGAGCGCCACGCCGATCGGGACCATCAGTGAGAATCCGAAGTTTGCCCAGTGGGCATGGCTCTTCTTCATGCCGGCTCGAAGCATGAGGCTGGTGATCGTGAGTGCGTCGGCGGGCTTATGGATGAGAGTCGCCAAGAAGACGCCCCACGTCGATGCGCCGAGGTCGCCGAGCGTCGAACGATCCGCTGCCACGGCACTTGCGAGCGCGACCCCTCCAAGCAGCGTGTGGAGCGTGAGGCCGAATGCTGCGGCTCCCCAGTGGAGCTTCACCCCTTTCGTTCCGAACGAGGCGCCGGGGGCGTCGGCGGCGATCAAGCCTGCGGAATGCAAGTCGCGGCCATGCTCGTGCTCGTGCGGATGATCGGGGCAAGGGTCGCCGTCGATCGCGGGAGCTTCGTGATGATGGAAGGCGAAGAACCTCTCCACGAAGAAAATCGTGAGCAACCCCGCGGCCGACCACCGGAGCGTCTCGGACGATCCCAACTCCACCGCTTCGGGCATCATGTGGAGAAACGCGGCGCCCAGCATCGCACCAGCCGACAGGCTGAGATAGAGCTGGAGGCGGGTATGGGTCAGGAGCGTCGCCAGCGGGAGGATTCCGCCGAGCAGGCTTGCGACGACGATCGCTAGGCAGATCGCTGCGAGCACGGTCTCCCCCTAGGAGCACGAAGACTCACCTCGATCACCATTCGATGCTCACATCGAGCTCGTGGTCGACCGAGCCCGTGGAATGACGATGCCCCGGCGGGAGCCGGGGCACGATGGATCGGAACCGAAGCGAAAGCGGTCGGGTCGAGGTCGATGGGCAAACCGAAATCGACGACACTCGTCAAAGAGGAATCAGTTCGACGGCCGACGAGGTCCCGACTGACCCGGAGCGAGCCGGCGATACTTCGTCTTCGGAAGGTTGAAGACGCCCTGTCCGTGCTTCCAACGCTCGGTCTCTTGGAGGACGGCGAGCCGCTCGGCGCGAGTCAGGACGTTGCGGGCACCGCCCATGCTGGCACCCTTCTTGAGGCTCTTGTCGATCGACATGACGCGCGGCTCCCCAATTCGTACGTGCGAACGCAAACTCTCGAGCGAATACGAAGCGATTCTCGACCCACCTGACGCGGAGCATCCTCCAGTGGAACGCACATTTTACTCGCAAGACCGCCGGCGAATCAAGATGCGAGTCGGATGATTCGAGGGACGCGGCGAGCCCCGTGTGACTCGGAGTGCCGAGGATCTCATCCCGAGGTGCACTCCCTCCCCCGGCTTCCAGCCGCTATACTACCTGCTTTCCTGTCAGGACCCCGATCCAAGGCTCGAAGATCCATGTCCAACAGCTTCCAGTCCTCCGCGGTGATGACGATCGGCAAGATGCAGTATCGCTGGTTCCGGCTGGGGGCGCTCGCGGATGCGGGATTCGACCTCGCCCGGCTGCCCTTCTCGCTGAAGATCTTGCTGGAGAACCTCTTGCGCAATGAGGACGGGACGACGGTCACGGTCGACGCGATCCGCGCACTCGCCGCCTGGGATCCGAAGGCCGAGCCGAGCGAGGAGATCGCGTTTCGACCCGGTCGGGTCCTCCTGCAGGATTTCACGGGCGTACCCGCGGTCGTCGACCTCGCGGCGATGCGCGACGCGATGCAGCGGCTCGGCGGCGATCCCGCGCGGATCAATCCTCTGCAGCCGGTCGAACTGGTCATCGATCACTCGGTCCAGGTCGATGAAGCGGGCACTGCGCGGTCGTTCTTCACCAACGCGGAACTCGAGTTCAGCAGGAACCGCGAACGCTACTCCTTCTTGAAGTGGGGGCAAGGAGCGTTCGAGAACTTCCGAGTCGTTCCGCCGGACACCGGCATCGTGCACCAGGTCAACCTGGAATACCTCGCCCGCGTGGTGCTGACCTCCGCCGAGGTCCAGGGAACCAACGAAGCGATCCCCACGGCCTACCCCGACACGCTCGTCGGTACCGACTCTCACACCACGATGATCAACGGACTCGGTGTGCTCGGGTGGGGGGTCGGCGGCATCGAGGCCGAGGCGGCGATGCTGGGACAACCGGTGTCGATGCTCGTTCCCCAGGTCGTCGGATTCCGGCTCGTCGGGACCCTTCGCGAGGGAGCGACCGCGACCGACCTGGTGCTGACCGTCACCGAGATGCTCCGCAAGAAGGGAGTCGTCGGTAAATTCGTCGAGTTCTTCGGTCCCGGCCTCGCCTCCCTGCCGCTCGCCGACCGCGCGACGATCGCCAACATGGCTCCCGAATACGGCGCGACCTGCGGCATCTTCCCGGTCGACGACGAGACGCTCCGATATCTTCGACTCTCGGGCCGCCCTGCCGAGACGATCGAGCTCGTCGAGGCCTATTACAAGGCCCAAGGACTGTTCCGCACGGAAGACTCGCCCGAAGCGGTCTATTCCGACACGCTCGAACTCGATCTCGCGACCGTCGAACCAAGCCTGGCGGGTCCGAAGCGGCCGCAGGACCGAGTGACCCTCGGACGGGTGAAGGAATCTTTCGAGAAGGCCCTCGAGGGGATGCTGGACGGCCGTCCTTCGAAGCCCCCGGGAACGGCGGTCGACGTCGCGGGCGTCGAGAACGGCTCGGTCGTGATCGCCGCGATCACCAGTTGCACGAACACCTCGAATCCCTCGGTGATGATCGCCGCCGGACTCGTCGCCAAGAAGGCGGTCGAGCGCGGGCTCGAGACGAAGCCGTGGGTCAAGGCGAGCCTCGCCCCCGGGTCGAAGGTCGTCACGAGCTACCTCGAGCACGCGGGATTGACCCCGTATCTCGATCAACTGAAGTTCAACCTCGTCGGCTACGGCTGCACGACCTGCATCGGCAACTCGGGCCCCTTGGCGCCCGAGATCTCCAAGACGATCCAGGAGCGCGACCTCGTCGCCGTGTCGGTTCTCTCGGGCAACCGGAATTTCGAGGGTCGGGTCAACGCCGACGTCCGAGCCAACTATCTCGCCTCGCCGCCCTTGGTCGTGGCATACGCCCTGGCCGGGACGATGCACGTCGACCTCGCGACCGAGCCGCTGGGAGTCGATCGCGACGGTCGACCGGTTCATCTGCGTGAGATCTGGCCGAGCCAGGCCGAGGTCGCCCAAGCGGTCGAGGCCTCGGTTCGAGCGGAGATGTTCCGAAGCGAATACGCCGACGTCTTCCAGGGCGATGAACGCTGGCGAGACCTCTCCGCGCCGGGCGGCGAGCGCTACGCCTGGGACGACGCATCGACCTACGTCAAGAACCCGCCCTACTTCGTCGACATGCCGGTGGAGCCGACGGCGGTCGAGCCGATTCGCGGAGCTCGTGTCCTCGCCGTCCTCGGCGACAGCATCACGACCGACCACATCTCGCCGGCGGGGTCGATCAAGACGAACTCGCCCGCGGGCAAGTACCTGGTCGAGCACGGCGTCGCGCCCGCCGACTTCAATTCATACGGGTCGAGGCGAGGCAACCACGAAGTGATGGTTCGGGGCACGTTCGCGAACATTCGCCTGAAGAATCGTCTCGCCCCGGGCACGGAGGGCGGGGTCACTCGTCACCTCCCCGACGGCGAAGTGATGTCGATCTTCGACGCATCCGAGAAGTATCGCGCGGCAGGGATCCCGCTCATCATCCTCGCCGGCAAGGAATACGGCTCGGGCTCATCGCGCGACTGGGCCGCGAAGGGGCCGAAGCTGCTCGGAATCCGCGCGGTGATCGCCGAGAGCTATGAACGGATCCACCGCTCGAACCTCGTCGGAATGGGCATTCTTCCGCTGCAGTTCACGCCCGGGGCGTCGGCCGAGAACCTCGGACTGACGGGTGAGGAGACCTATTCGGTCGAGGTGCCCGAGTCGCTCCTCGACTCGGAGTTCGCGAGCGGTCGAGAGGTCTTGGTCCGCGCGGTCGATGCGGCCGGGGTGGAGAAGTCGTTCCCGGCGATCGTCCGGATCGACACTCCGCAGGAGATTCGCTACTATCGGCATGGGGGAATCCTGCCCTACGTGCTCCGTCAACTGCTTGCCGCTCGATGAGCGGGAAGATGCGACGAGCGTCGGAGGGTGGGTCGACGTTCGTCGAGCCCTCGCTCCGACGCGTTCCCGCTCTCCGGGATCCGCGCCTCGGGTAGGGGGGTGGGACGGATCGACCCTCGGGTCGAGACGTTCGTTCCCCGTCGCGAACGAACAACCTCTTGGCGGACCCGCCTGGATTGAGATCCCCGTTCTTCGGTAAGATACGACGGCTGTTCGACCCGAATCCTCGGCCGATTCCGAAGGGGTCGGTGATCTCGGAGTCGCGCCCCTCCGACCCGAACGCCGGACCCGTCGCCGCCCCATACCTCACCTCATCCGCCTCCCCGCCGGTCTCGGCCTCGTCGCTCGAGCATCCGGGGGGCGGCCCCAGTCAGGAGCCGGCTTTCATGTCGCAAACGTCGACCGAAGCCCCGCCGATCGTCTCCCGGAACACGGCCGTGGGCTGGCTCCGGCAAATGCTGCAGATTCGTCGCTTCGAGGAACGATCTGCAAAGCTCTACCAAGAGCAGAAGATCGGCGGCTTCTGTCACCTCTACAGCGGGCAGGAAGCCGTGGCCGTCGGCTCGATCGGCGTACTCCGCGAGGACGACTACGTCATCACCGCCTACCGTGATCACGGCCACGCCCTGGCACGCGGCATGGATCCCAAGCTCGGCATGGCCGAGATGCTCGGAAAGTCGGCGGGCTGCTCGCGCGGCAAGGGCGGCTCGATGCACTTCTTCGACGCCGAGAAGGGGTTCCTCGGCGGCCATGCGATCGTCGGCAGCCACATCCCCCTCGCCGCGGGCGTCGCCTTCGCCTCGAAGTACCGTGGTCAGGACAATGTCTGCATCTGCTTCTTCGGCGACGGCGCCATGGATCAGGGGTCGCTCCACGAGACGTTCAACATGGCGTCGCTCTGGAAGCTCCCTGTGATCTACGTCGTCGAGAACAATCTGATGTCGATGGGGACCCACCTCCATCGCCACTCCTGGACGACCGACCTGACCATTCGCGGCGGCACCGCGTACGGCATGCCCGGGGTGTTGGTCGACGGCAACGACATCGAGGAGATGGCCCGGATCACCCGCGAAGCCTGTCTCCGCGCCCGAGCCGGCGAGGGACCGACGTTCATCGAGGCCAAGACCTATCGCTTCCGCGGCCACTCGATGTCCGACCCGATGAAGTACCGCTCGAAGGAAGAGGCGGAGAAGGCCAAGGAACGCGACCCGATCGTGCTCTACGAGTCCCTGCTCAAGGAGCGCGGCTGGATCGACGAGCAGGCTCTCGAGGATCTCCACGAGAAGATCAAGGTCGAGATCGAGGAGGCGATCGAGTTCGCCGAGAACGCCCCCGAGCCCACCGCCGACGAGCTGTACCAGGACGTCTCCGTGGCCACGCACATTCCGCAGGAGTCTTGATCCCATGGCGATGAGCACTTACCGCGAGGCTCTCCGCCAAGCGATGGACGAGGAGATGGAGCGCGACGACGCCGTCTTCCTCATGGGCGAGGAAGTCGCCGAGTACAACGGTGCGTACAAGGTCAGCCAGGGCCTGCTCGACAAGTACGGCCCGCGCAGGATCATCGACTCGCCGATCTCCGAGGAAGGCTTCGCCGGCATCGGCATCGGCGCGGCGATGGTCGGGCTCCGTCCGATCATCGAGTTCATGACCTACAGCTTCAGCCTCGTCGCGTTCGATCAACTCGTGAACAACGCCGCGAACGTTCGCTACATGAGCGGCGGTCAGTTCACCGTGCCGATCGTCTTTCGGGGCAATTCGGGCATCGCGGGAGCCCTCGGGGCCACTCACTCGCACCGACCCGAAGCTCTCTACGCCCACATCCCCGGGCTCACCGTGATGATGCCCGCGACCCCGGCCGACGCCAAGGGAATGCTCAAGGCGGCGATCCGCTCCGACGACCCGGTGATCTTCATCGAGCACGAGAATCTGCTCGGCGAGAAGGGCGAGGTGCCCGACGACGTCGACTATCTCGTGCCCATCGGCAAGGCCGACGTCAAGCGCACCGGTTCCGACGTCACGATCATCACCTATTCTCGGTCGCTCGTCACGAGCCTCCAAGCGGCCGAGCAACTCGCGGCCGAAGGGATCGAGTGCGAGGTGATCGACCTCCGCACGATCCGTCCTCTCGACCTCGACACGATCCTCGAATCGGTCGTGAAGACCCATCGAGCGGTGATCGTGGAGGAGAATTGGCCGTACTGCGGCGTCGGTGCAGGTGTCGCCGACCGGATCTACCACAAGGTCTTCGACGAACTCGACGCGCCGATCAAGCGCGTGACCTCGCTCGACGTCCCGGTTCCCTATGCGAAGTCGCTCGAGCGTCTGGTGATCCCCAGCGTCGAGAAGGTCGTCGCCCAGGTGAAGGACGTCTGCTACCGCTCCTGATCCCCATCGTACCGCGGCTCGAGCGAGTCCTCGAGCCGCGGGACCCACATCGTCCGCCTCTCCCGCGATACCGAAGGAGATCCTCGCCGTGCCGATCGAAGTCACGCTGGCCAAGCTCAGCCCGACCATGGAGAGCGGACAGATCGTCCGCTGGGCGGTGAAGGTCGGCGACAAGGTCAAGGAAGGCGACCTGCTCGCCGAAGTTCAGACCGACAAAGCGGTCATGAACATGGAAGCCTTCGACGACGGGGTCGTGGCCCATCTCGACTTCAAGGAAGGCGAGGACATTCCTCTCGGGCGCCGGGTGCTCGTGATGGCGAAGAAGGGCGAAGATCTCCAGGAAGTCGCAGCCAAGGCCGCCGGCGGAGCCGCTTCGACGACCGTTCCCGCCGCGTCCAACGGCCAGTCCGCCACGGCTCCCGCTCCCGCCGCGGTCGCCGCCGCGGCCCCGGCCGCAGCTCCGGCCGATCCGGGAGGCCGAGTCCGCTCCAGCCCGCTCGCCCGCAAGGTCGCGGCCGAAGCAGGCGTCGCGTTGGCTCAGATCCCCGGCACCGGACCGAATGGTCGCGTCGTCCGGGCCGACGTCGAAGCACATCTCCAGAAGAAGCCCGCCGCTCCCGCCGCCGCGGCTCCGGCGGTTCGCACATTCGCTCCAGGCGAGATCAAGCGAATTCCGCATACACCGATGCGGAAGACGATCGCCAAGCGCATGCTCGAGTCGAAGGCCGCGTCGCCCGAGATCCATGTCACCGTCGACGTCCGTCTCGACAAACTCATGGCGGTGCGCGAGGCGCTCAACTCCCAACTCGCCCCCGAGAAGATCAAGCTCTCGGTGGGCGACTTCATCACCAAGGCGGTCGCGCTCGCCCTTCGGAAGCATCCCGGTCTCAACGCGAGCTGGGAGACCGACGCCCTCGTCATTCACCCCGACGTCAATGTCGGGATCGCGGTGGCGATGGAGGGCGGTCTGATGGTGCCCGTCATCCAGCACGCCGACCAACTCGGGCTCCGCGAGATCCGCATCGCCACCGAAGCGGTCGCCGGAGCCGTCCGATCGGGGACGCTCAAGCCCGCTCAGATGATGGGCGGAACGTTCACGATCAGCAACCTCGGCATGTACGGGGTCAAGCAGTTCGACGCGATCATCAACCAGCCCGAGGTCGCGATCCTCGCCGTCGGCGCCGGTGAGAAACGACCGGTGGTCGAGGGCGACGCGATCGTCGTCGGCACGGTCATGTCCACGACCCTCACCGCCGACCACCGCGCGGTCGACGGCGCACTCGCGGCCGAGTTCATGCGGACGCTCCGCGGATTCCTCGAAGAACCCGCAACGATGCTCCTCTGATTCCGCGTTCGGTCGTGCCGAATCCGAACCCTCCGGTTCCCAATCCGGCCCTCCCGCTCGGTCTCGAGCGGGAGGGTCCGTTGCATTTTCCTCACCGACCGCCCTCGGCCCTTCCTCCATCACTCGAATCCCGGCTCCGCCCTCGAAAGGGAACGCATGGCCTACGACTACGACATCCTGGTGATCGGCGGCGGACCCGCGGGATACGCCGCCGCAATCCGCGCTTCTCAGCTCGGTAAGCGGTCGATCTGCATCGAGCGCGACAAGCTCGGCGGGATCTGTCTCAATTGGGGCTGCATCCCCACCAAGGCCCTGCTCACCAACGCCCACCTCGCCGAGCTGATCGCCCATCACGGCGACGCCTTTGGATTCACCGGTCAGGCGAGTTGGGACTTCTCGAAGATGATCGCCCGGAGCCGCAACGTCGCGGGCACGCTCAACAAGGGGATCGAGGGGCTCTTCCGCAAGTACAAGGTCGCTTCCAAGTTCGGCGTGGCCAAGGTCGTCGGACCGCACCAAGTCCAGGTTGGATCGGAGAAGATCACCGCTGAGCATGTGATCATTGCAACCGGCGTCCGACCGCGGCCGCTCCCGGGCGCGGAGTTCGACGGCAAGAAGATCATCTCCTACAAGGAAGCGATGAGCCTCGAGAAGCAGCCCAAGTCGATGCTCATCATCGGCGGCGGCGCCATCGGCATGGAGTTCGGCTACTTCTACAACGCCATCGGTACGAAGGTCACTCTCGTCGAGATGATGGACCGCGTCCTGCCGATCGAGGACGAAGAAGTCTCCAAGACCCTCGAACGCAGCCTCGCAAAGCGTGGAATCACATTCCTCACCGGCTCCAAGACGGGCGCGGTCGTGAAGACCGACGCGGGCGTCTCGGCGGAGATCGAGACTCCGGGAGGCAAGATCAAGGTCGACGCCGAGGTGATGTTGGTATCGATCGGCGTGATGGGAAATGTCGAGAACCTCTTCGATCCGTCGGTCGGAGTCGTCATCGAGAAGAACCACATCAAGGCCGACCGGGCGAAGGGCTACGTCACCAGCGTCCCCTGGATCTACGCCGTGGGAGACGTCAACGGCCCGCCCTGGCTCGCACACGTCGCCCACCACGAGGCCGTCACCTGCGTCGAGCGGCTCTGCGGCAAGTCGCACCGGACCGTCGATTATTCGATCATCCCCGGATGCACATATACCGACCCCGGAGTCGCGTCCGTGGGGCTCACCGAGAAGCAGGCGCGTGAGGCGGGGCACGAGATCCGCGTCGGCAAGTTCCCGTTCATCGCCAGCGGTCGCGCGCAGGCGGCCGACGAGACCGAGGGCTTCGTCAAGCTGATCTTCGACAAGAAGTACGGCGAACTCCTCGGAGCGCACCTCATCGGTTCCCAGGCGACCGAGCTCATCGCCGAACTCGTGATGGCGAAGAAGCTCGAAGCGACCGAGGAAGAGATCGTCCACGCGATGCACCCGCACCCGACCTTCTCCGAGGCGATCATGGAAGCCGCCGGACAGGCACTTGGGGAGTCCGTCCACATCTGATCCACTCCGAGAGTCCTTGGTGACCGGATCGACTCGCCCCGAACGAATCGAATCGAAGCCGCGCGGTCGCCGACGTCGACCCGCGGCTCGCTCGTTTGCGACAACACGGCGTTGTTTTTTCTCGACATTGTCTACTTCGCTGCTTGATCGATGAAGATCGGGCGAATATGGTCGGAAGACAGATCGACGACATCGGTCGACCGGGACGAATCGGTCGGTCCTCGAATGCGAGGATGGGATGATGTCGGCCACCCCTCTCTCCGACTGCGAGGTCGCGATGTCTCGTCGCAGCCTTATCCTCCTCGGCGCACTTCTGCTGGTCGCCCCCGGCCTCACCAAGGCCGACTGGAATTCCTTGACGCCGCTCTCGGGCGCGTCGATTCGGCCCGATGCCGTCGCGACCGCCGGCACCGGGACCCTCAAGCTGACTTACGACTCGTTGCAGAACGCGTTGACGCTCGAACTCTCGTCGCAGAGCTTGAGCTCCGACATCCTGCTCGCCACGATCAACGCGGTCGCTCCCGGCGGCAACCAGCGATTCGACAACGGTCCCGTCGTCATCAACATCGCCGCCGCCTCCGGGGAGATCCCCCCGATCCTTGGATCCGCCGCCTCGTTCACCTTCCCGACGGTCACCGTGAATCCCTCGGCTTCGGTGCTCCAGGCGCTCCAGGAGCAACGGGCGTACGTCATCATCGGGACTCAGGGGAACCCGAACGGAGAGATCCGCGGCAACATCATTCCCGAGCCGTCGAGCATGGCGCTCACGGGACTCGGCATCGTTGCGATGGGCTGGTATCTCCGGGCACGCCGGCGAGTGTCCTGAGCCCCTGCGCCGTTCCACCGACGCAAAGATCCGTGCCGCCGACTCTTGCCGGCGGCACGGATCAGTTCGATTTCGATGGATCGGATCGGTCGACCGATCACATATGGATCGCCCGTTTGTCGACGGCCATGGCGGCTTCCTTGACTGCTTCGGCGAGCGTCGGATGCGCGTGCGAGATCCTCGCGACGTCTTCGGCCGAACCGTCGAACTCCATCGTGGTGACGGCCTCGGCGATCAGGTCGCCCGCTCGTGCGCCGAGGATGTGGACCCCGAGAACCCGGTCGGTCTTTGCATCGGCGATGATCTTGACCTGACCCTCGACCTCGTCCATCGCCTTGGCTCGACCATTCGCGGCGAACGGGAACTTGCCGACGCGGTAGTCGATGCCTTGTTGCTTCGCCTCTTCCTCGGTGATTCCGACGGCGGCGAGTTCGGGCCAGGTGTAGACGATGTTCGGAATCTTGCCGTACGAGACGTGCCCCGCCTTGCCCGCTAGGAATTCGGCGAAGGCGACGCCCTCTTCTTCGGCCTTGTGAGCCAGCATCGGTCCGTCGATCAGGTCGCCGATCGCGGAGATCGTTGGAATGTTCGTGCAGTAGCGGCCGTCGACCGCGACCTTGCCGGTTCGCGCGTCGTGCGCGACGCCGGCCTCAGCCAGTCCGAGCCCGTCGGAGAATGCTCGTCGTCCCACGGCGACGAGGATCCGGTCGCACTCGAGGTTGAGTGAGCTCCCGTCCTTCTTCTCGGCTCGAACGGTCGCTCGGTCGCCCGCGACCTCGGCTCCGGTGACCTTTGTTTCGAGATGGAACTCGAGTCCCTGTTTGGCCAGGACCTTCTGCAACCCGTTGGCGATCTCGAGGTCGGCCCAAGGTACGATCCGCGGGAGGAATTCGACGACCGACACCCGGGCTCCGAGCCGGCACCAGACCGAGCCGAGTTCGAGGCCGACGACACCGCCGCCGACCACGACGAGATGTTCGGGCACGCGCTCGAAGGCGAGGGCTTCGGTGGAGGAGACGACGACCTTGCCGTCGAACTTCAGGAAGGGGAGTTGGATCGGTTCGCTGCCGGTCGCTAGCAGGATGTGACCCGCGTCGAGAACACGGGTGACGCCGTTGCCGAGGTCGACGGTCACGGTCGTGGGCGAGGTCAGCCTTCCCAATCCGTGAACCGACTCGATCTTGTTCTTCTTGAAGAGCCCGCGGACCCCCTCGGTCAGGCCCTTCACGACCTGGTCCTTGCGAGCCAGCATGGCCGGAACGTCGAGCCCGACTCGGTCGACCTTGATGCCGTGCTTCGCGAACTTGGTGTGGGCGAGGTGAAAGAGCTCGCTCGAGTCGAGCAATGCCTTGCTCGGGATGCAGCCGACGTTGAGGCAGGTGCCTCCGAGCGTGGCGCGTTTCTCGACCACTGCGACGCTCATTCCGAGCTGCGAGGCGCGGATTGCGGCGACATATCCGCCGGGGCCCGCCCCGACGACCACCAAGTCGAACCGTTCGGCCATGAGAAGAACCACCCGGGAGTGACGGGGCGCAGGACGCCCCAGGGAAGAATACGAAGGCCCGTCCAAGCGCGGGGGCTCGGACGGGCGGCGGTGAGCGGGGATTCGGTTCGCGGGATCAGATCTCGAGCATCAATCGCTCGGGATTCTCGACGCACTCCTTGATCCGCACGAGGAAGCTCACCGCCTCTTTACCATCGATCATTCGATGATCATAAGAGTGGGCGAGATACATCATCGGACGGATCACGACTTGGTCGTCGACGGCGACCGGACGCTTCTGGATCGTGTGCATCCCGAGGATGCCCGATTGCGGCGGATTCAGGATCGGCGTCGAGAGCAGCGAACCGAAGACGCCGCCGTTCGTGATCGTGAACGTTCCGCCCTGGAGGTCGTTGACCGAGATCGTGCCTTCGCGAGCCTTCGTCGCAAAGACGCCGATCTGCTTCTCGATCTGAGCGAAGGAGAGTTGGTCGGCGTCGCGGAGGACGGGCACCATGAGCCCGCGCTCGGTGCTGACGGCGACTCCGATGTTGTAGTAGTTGTGGAAGACGAGTTCGTTGCCGTCGATCCGACCGTTGACGGCGGGGAACGCACGAAGCGCCTCGACGACCGCCTTGACGAAGAACGACATGAAGCCGAGGCCGACCCCGTGCTTCTTCTGGTAGGCGTCCTTGTACTTCGCCCGGATCTCCATGATCCGGGACATGTCGGCTTCGTTGAACGTCGTGAGGATCGCGGCGGTCTGCTGAGCCTCGACGAGCCGCGCGGCGATCGTCTGGCGAATGCCCGTCATGCGTTTCCGAGTCTCGCGGCCCTCCGTCGCGGGAGGCGCGGCGGGCTTGGGCTCGGCCTGAGCGGCGAGCGGCATCTGCGGGGCGGCGGGTGCCGGACTCGGCTGCGCCATCTTCTCGAGCACGTCGCCCTTGGTGATCCGTCCGGCTCGGCCGGTTCCTTCGATCGACGCGGGGTCGATCGAGTTCTCGGCGACCAGCCGCCGCACGGCGGGCGCGAGCGCCGGTTCCGTCGTTGCGGACGGCTGCGGGGCTGCGGGCGCGGAGGAGTGATTCGCAGGAGCCGGGACGGCGGCGGGAGCGGCACCCGAGCCCGAGGGATCGATCGTGCCGATCACGGCGCCGATCGGCACGACGGTTTGCTCCGCAACGGCGATCTTGAGAATGCCGGATGCAGGAGCGTTCGCCTCGATCAACGTCTTCTCGGTCTCGATCTCGCAGACCGGCTCATCCTGCTTCACCGCCGCGCCGTCGGGCTTGAGCCAGCGGGCGACGGTGCCTTCCGTGATCGACTCACCCGCGTTCGGCACCTTGATCTCAACGGCCATTCGCTCAATCCTTGCTCGTGAGGGCGACCGCGCGCCGGGGCGTCGCGCTGACCAGGTGGGGCAGTTCCATTCCGAGCAGGGCCGACTCGACGAGTTCGTCCTGCTCGCGAGGATGGACCAGTTTCGAGCCGGTGGCCGGACTGGCGCTCGAATCGCGGCCGACGTACAGCACCGGCTTGCGCGTGAGCTCGCTCAAGCGACTCGACACGAAGGTCCAAGCTCCGTTGTTCTGAGACTCTTCTTGGACCCAGATCCAGTCGGCCGCGGAGTTCTTGTACCGCTGAACGACTGCCCGGAGGGCATCGATCGGCCAGGGATAGAGTTGCTCGAGCCGCACGATCGCGACCTCGTCGACCTTGCCTTGCTTCTCACGCTTGGCGATCAAGTCGTAGTAGACCTTGCCCGAGCAGAAAAGAACGCGGCGCGGTTGGAAGTTGCGGACCGGTTCGTCGAGCACCTCGGAGAAGGTCCCCTGCGTGAACTCGGTCAGAGTCGACACCGCGCGCTTATCGCGGAGGAGACTCTTCGGAGTCATCAAGATCAGCGGCTTGCGGAAATTCCGCTTGAGCTGCCGCCGAAGGAGGTGGAAGTACTGCGCGGGGGTGGTTGCATTGGCAACCTGGATGTTCTCCTCGGCGCAGAGTTGGAGGAATCGTTCGAGGCGTGCGCTCGAGTGCTCCGGACCCTGGCCCTCGTTCCCGTGCGGCAGGAGCATCACCAACCCCGAGGCTCGTCCCCACTTCGACTCGGCCGAGGCGATGAACTGGTCGATGATGACCTGAGCCCCGTTGCAGAAGTCGCCGAACTGCGCCTCCCACAGGATCAGCATGTTCGGTTCGTCGACCGTGTAGCCGAAGTCGAAGCCGAGAACGGCCGCCTCGGAGAGGAGGCTGTTGTAGACGGTGAACTCGGCCTGGTCGGGGGCGAGATGTTGGAGCGGGAGGTACGATTCTCCCGTCTTGGCGTCGACCCAGGCGGCGTGCCGCTGGCTGAAGGTGCCGCGTCGGCAATCCTGCCCGCTGAGACGCACGGGATACTTCTCGAGCAGCAACGAGCCGAAGGCGAGCGACTCGGCGAACGCCCAATCGACGGGACCGTCGGCTTCTGCGGCTCGGACGCGATTGGCGTAGAGCTCGGCGACCTTGGGGTGAGGAGTGAAGCCGTCGGGGATGACCGCCGACTTGCGAACGATCTCGACCAAGGTCTCACGCGGCACGCCGGTCTGGACCGGGTCGAACGAATACTCGCGCTTCATTCCGCGCCAGTGACCGTTGAAGCCGACGGGGGCGGGCAGCTTCACTTCGTGGCTGCGGTCGTGGATCTCGTCGTAGACCTTCTGCATCTTGTCGCGGAAGGTCTCGAGAATCGTGTCGGCCTCGTCCCGCGTCAGTTCGCCCGACGCGATCAGCTGCTCGTTGTAGATCTCGCGGATCGGCCGTTTCCGGCGGATCATGTCGTACATGATCGGCTGGGTGAACGCCGGCTCGTCGACCTCGTTGTGGCCGTTCTTGCGGTAGCAGATCAGGTCGATCACGACGTCGCGGCCGAACTTCTGCCGGAAGTCGAGTGCGAGCTCGCCGACGTAGACGCATGCTTCGGGATCGTCGGCGTTGACGTGGAAGATCGGCGCCTCGATCATCTTGGCGACGTCGGTGCAGTAGCGCGTCGATCGACCGTCGGCGGGATCGGTGGTGAATCCGATCTGGTTGTTCACCACGATGTGGATCGTGCCGCCGGTACGGTAGCCGGGGAGTTGCGAGAGATTGAGCGTCTCGGCCACGAGCCCCTGGCCGGCGAAGGCGGCGTCGCCGTGCATCAGGATCGGGAGCCCCTTGCTGCGGTCGTGATCCTTGTAGCGACGTTGCTTGGACCGCATCCGGCCCTCGACGACCGGATTCACGGCTTCGAGATGGCTCGGATTGGGCGTGAGCGAGATGTGGATCTTCTCGCCCTCCGAGGGAAGCCGGTCCGACGAGAAGCCGAGGTGATACTTGACGTCGCCGTCGCCTCCGACGGTGCCGGGCATGTTGCCCTCGAACTCGCTGAAGATCAGGGAGATCGGCTTCTCGAGGATGTTGGCGAGGACGTTGAGTCGTCCGCGATGCGGCATGCCCATCACGATGTCGCGGACTCCGTAGGTCCCCGAGCGTTCGATGATGGCGTCGAGCATCGGAATCAGGGTCTCGCCGCCCTCGATCCCGAATCGCTTCTCGCCGGTGAACCGCAGCTTGAGGAAGGCCTCGAACTGGTCGGCCTCGACGAGCTTGAGGATGATGCGCCACTTCTGCCGCTTGCTGAACTTCGGCTGGTTCCGCTGGGGCTCCATCCGCTCCAAGAGCCAAGCACGGATCTCGGGGTTGCGGATGTGCATGAACTCGACGCCGATCGTGCGGCAGTAGGTCTCTCTGAGCGCGGCGATCAGTTCACGGAGCGTCGAGTACGGGGGCTCGTGGAGCCGGTTGAAGAAGCTGCGGTCGAGATCGGCATCGGTCAGGCCGAACGCCGCGGGATCGAGTTGCTCGAGAGATTCTTGTCGAGGCGTCAGACCCAGGGGGTCGAGATCCGCGAGGTAGTGTCCCATCTCGCGGTAGGCATCGATCAGTCGGGTGACCGCCGCTTGAGACTCGCTCGCCGAATCGGAGTTCGGTGCGGAGCGTGCCCGACCCGAGGCGGAGGTCCCCAGGTCGTAGCCTTCGAAGAACAGAGCCCAGGACGCGTCGAGCGAGCCCGGGTCGGCCTTCCATTTCTCGTATTGGGCTTCGATCAGCTCGAGATTCCAGCGGTTCGCGACCGTCGAGCGATTCATGGGAGAGAAAATCCCCTGAGTCACGTCTTTCGACGTGAACGTGTCGAGGGCGTGAATTGCTTGACGCCCGAAAGGGAGTGGACGCGCCGTCACGGCGCTCATCCACACATCATACCGGAGAATCGGTCGTTGCCAATCCGTGTCGACCGTCATTCGTTGCAGTATAGGCAACGTCGGTAGAAACGAAAGGGGGGCCGTCGGCCGCACTTTCGTTTCTCCCCGCACGACTGCGCGATCCTATAATCGATCGATCCATTCCGGTCGAGAGAGCTTCGACTGAACGATCTCTTTCGCTCGATCGGAGACGCGATCCGGGACGCTCGTCGGCTCGGCAGCGGCAGCCCACGCCGAGCGGAGCGACTCGGTGATCGCCTCGCGCGATCGCTGGAAGTTGGTCAGGAATTCTTCGTGTGATCGGTTCTCGCGATACGCCGGCCGTCGCTCCGGGAGTTTCAGGTACCGCGAAACGAGCTCGATCGGGAAGTCGAACAGCAGGCTCGCGTGGACCAGGAACCAGTCACGAAGCCGCCGTTGCGCGCTTCCCGAACACTTCCTCCCCGCGATCGCGAGGTCGGCCGAACCGAGGACCTCGAGTCGCGGGACGTTGCGTTCGAGCAACGCATTGAGCGAGTCCGCGCATCGCCCCAAGACCGACTTCTGTGCCCGGTCGACGGCTCCGTACTCGGGAGAGGAAGCAATCGGTAGGACGACGGCGAATTGCAGCACTCCCGGACCGATCAACACGGTTCCGCCGCCGCTCGAACGTCGAGCGATCGTCACGCCGTCGGCCCGACAGCGATCGACGTCGACGTCGGCTCCGATCCGCCCCGACGCCCCGAGGACGACCGCGAGCGTGGGCTGGTGCCAGATCCGGAGTAGGGGACCCGTTCCGTGCTCTTCGGCGTCGTAGAGCAACGCGTCGTCGAGGGCGAGGTTGCGGAAGACGTCGGGCTCGCCGTGATCGAGAAATCGCATCGAATGACCCTGGCCGCGGCGGCGTACGCCCCTCGGAAAAACGACCCGCGCCGCTCCCCGACTCGCGGCCTGCCCGCATGGTAACATAGTCGAACCGCCCCTCGCGCCCGGGCCCGCGACCGCACCCGGAGAAGGCGAGAATGGTCACCGGCCCGGTTCGCCCCGGGTCGGCTTGCATGCGAGGTGATCGATATGGCCGACTCCGACGAACAGGATCGAGCGGACGATTCCGAGGCCGTCGCCTCCGAACCGGTCGAGGATCGGTCGTCCGACGAAGGGGGAGCGCGGCGCCCGGCCGCCATTCGTGAGGCGGCGATCGTCGCCGTTGCATTGATCGCCCTCCTGGCGATCGGTTCGTGGTGGGTGAAGCGAGCGGGCCGGGTCGACCCCGACTCGTCGGCCCGGAGGGTCTACGCTCAATACATCGGAGAGAAGAGCTGCCGCGAGTGCCACCCCGGCATCACGGCGCAGCATGCTCGAGCGGGCCACTCGCGCACGCTGAGGCCGGCCGCCTCGGCACCCGTCGCGGCGATCCTCGACGGAAGAAAGGCCTCCGATCCCGAGCATCCGGGTGCGGAGTTCGCCTTCCATCTCTCGGACGGCGTGCTCTCGACCACCCGCACGGCGCCCGACTCGTCCCCGGAGCGCCTCCTGCTTCAGTACGCGCTCGGTTCGGGGACTCACGCCGTGACCTTCCTCACACTCCAAGACGGGGAGTCATCGAACGCAGGCGCTCTGGAGAGCCGTTTGACCTGGTTCCACGAGGGCGATCACGGGCGGATCGGGATCACTCCCGGTCAAGAAGCCGACTCCAACACGAAGCGCGGCGTGAGGACCCCTCGCGGTCGCGCCCTCGACCCCGCCGAGACCCTCAAGTGTCTCGACTGCCATACCACGGTGCTCTCGGACGTCGGCCCGAAGCGCTTCGATGCCGAGACCATGATCCCGACCGTCACCTGCGAGCGCTGCCATGGTCCGGCGCGAGCGCATGTCGAGGCGGCTCGTCGTGGCGAGACCAGCCTCGCGATGCCGTTTGGGGCCGGGCGCGAAACCGCGGAGCTCGAGATGAAGCTCTGCGGGCACTGTCACCGCCTTCCCGAGATGGCACCGCCGGGTGCCGTCCGCGTCGACAATCACGAACTCGCTCGCTTCCAACCCGTCGGCCTGATGCAGAGCGCCTGCTGGAAGGGGACCAAGGGAGAACTGCGCTGTACGACCTGCCACGATCCGCACACGCGTACCTCGAATGATCTCGTTCGATACGAGAACGGCTGCCTCCGCTGCCACGATGCTGCACCCGAACGGATCTGCTCGATCTCACCGACTCCCAAGAGCGGCTGCGTCGGCTGCCACATGCCGAAACGCGACGCGGGGCAGGGGATCCTCTTCACCGATCACTGGATCCGGATCCCCTGAGGATCCCGACCCACACCCCACGCCTCGATCCATGGGCTTGAACCTTCGATTCGTCTCGTGGATGCTATCGCGTCGCGTCCTTCCTCCTCGTTCCCTGCGTGAGTGCGTTTCATGAGCCTGCCCGCACTGTTTCAGGAAGATCGATTCGAGGCGAAGCGTCAATTCTTCAAGCTGCTCGGTGGGGCGTTTCGTCTCTTCGCCACCGATGGACGCCTGCTCGCCTATTGCAAGCAGAAGGCGTTCAAGCTCAAGGAGGACATCCGGGTCTACGAGGACGAGCAGGAGACCCGCGAGGTTCTCCACATCCAGGCCGACCGGATGATCGACTGGAGCGCGAGCTACTCCGTGTACGACTCGGCGACCCGAGAACACTACGGTTCGCTGCGACGCAAGGGCTGGAGCTCGCTCTTCCGCGATCACTGGGAGATCCTCGACCACGAGGGCAACGTCCGCGGGAGGGTCATCGAGGAGAGCGCGTGGAAGGCCTTCTTCCGCCGGACCGCGGAGATCCTCGCTTTCTTGATGCCGCAGACGTTCCTCATCGAGATCGAAGGCGTTCTCGTCGGCAAGATGACCCAGCGCTTCCGTATGTTCACTCACGAGTTCGACGTCGACTTCACTCCCGATACCGAGGGTCGATTGCCCCGTCCTCTCGGCGTCGGAGCGGTGATCCTGCTCCTGGCGATCGAGGGCAAGCAGCAGGCTTGACGTACGCCGCGGGCGGCCGCGTCTCGCAACGAGCGTGGTCGCCCGAATCCCGACGATCCGAAGGGAATCGACCATGAGAGCGGCCTCGTTCGATCAGCATGGAGGCCCCGAGGTCCTCACGATTCGCGACTGGGCCGACCCCGAACCGGGGCCGGGACAAGTTCGCGTCCGCGTCGCCGGATGCGGCGTGAACCACCTCGACATCTTCGTCCGGCAGGGGATCCCGGGGGTTGGGCCGTTCCCGCACATTCCCGGCTCGGAGGTGAGCGGGACCATCGATCGCCTCGGGGCGGGCGTCGAGCCCGGACGCATCGAGGTCGGTACCGCGGTCGTGGTCGCTCCCGGACGCGGATGCGGCCGATGTCGCGATTGCCGACGAGGACGCGACAACCTCTGCGCCGATTTTCGAGTGCTCGGGAATCAGCGGCAGGGCGGATTCGCCGAGTTCGTGGTGGTGGAGGCCGACGACTGCATTCCCGTGGGCGACCGGATCCCGCTCGAGGATTGGGCGGCGGTCCCGCTCGTCTTCCAAACCGCTTGGAACATGCTCCATGCGCTCGGCTGCGTCCAATCGGGCGACGAAGTCCTCGTGGAATCGGCGGGCTCGGGTGTGGGGACCGCAGCGATCCAAGTCGCGACGCTCGCGGGAGCTCGCGTGATCGCCACCGCCGGCGGAGCGGAGAAATGCGAACGACTCCGATCGATGGGCGTCGAGCGTGTGATCGATCACACATGCGAAGATGTGCGCAAGTCGGTTCTCTCGTCGACCTCGGGGAGAGGCGTCGACATCGTGGTGTCGCACGTGGGCGGCGCGGCCTTCGTGAAGTCGCTCGGCTGTTTGGCTCGCGGCGGCCGGCTGGTGACCTGCGGCGCGACGGCGGGACCGAAGATCGAGGTCGACTATCGGTTCGTCTTCACGCGTGAACTCACAATCCGTGGAGCCTACCTCGGGTCGCGAGCCGATCTCGACGCCGTCGTCGCGCTCGTCGATGCGGGGCGACTCGCACCCGTCATCGATCGACGATTGCCCCTCGATCGGCTCGACGAGGCCCACCGACTCATGGCCGAGCGGAACCAGTTCGGCAAGACGATCATCCTGCCGACCATCGCTTGAATCCGCGGTTCGAAAGGCAGCGACCCCGGCGCGGGGCGTCGGCCGAAGCCGACGGCGAGCCGGGGTCGAATGATGGATCGAACGACGTCGATCACTCCTCGACGCGGAAGACCGAGTGGCAAGCGGTGCAGCTCTTGTTGATCGCGTTGAACGCTTCCTTGGCCTGGGGCTGGGTGGCGTCCTTCTTGGAGGCGAGCGTCGCGAGTTCGCCCGCGGTCTTGATCAGGTCGTCGGAGAGCTTCTCCCACTCGGCGACCGGCTTCTTGAGTTCCTTGGCGTAATCGGTGACCTTCTTGGTCTTCTCGCCGAGTTCCTTGAGTTCCGTGGCGTCCTTGGCGACGCTCGCTTGATCCTTCTTCCAGGCGGGCAGGGTACGCGTCGCCTTGCGGATGTTGTTCGTGTTCTTCTGAACCTTCTCCATGATCTCTTCGAGCGGGCCGTGCGCGGGCTCGGCGGCGAGCGCCAGACCGGTCATCAGCAGCGCCACGGCGGGCATGGCGACGAACAGGGCGACGAACTTCCTCTGCATGGGAAAGGCTCCGGGATTCGTGACAGGGGAATCGAGGACGAGCAGCGGTGGGATGGTCGGCGAGACGATCGAAGTCGGTCCAGGGTCGTTGCAACCGACGATCGGGATCAGGATAATGCTGATTCGTCGTCGGATCAAGCGTGCGACCCGGCGACGCGGGCGTTTCGCGCCGGGTTCGGCCGCGATCCGCTCTCGTTCTTCACGCCTCCGATTCGCTCGAACGAAACGGTTCGCTCCCGCGACGGCTCGGCCCGATCACCCTTACCGTCCCGAGAGACCATGCCCGAGCCCGTCGATTACAAGGCCGCAGGCGTCGACCTCGACACCTATGAGGAGACGATGCGCGGTATCCCGCCGCTCCTCCGGCGCACATACACCCCGCGCGTCCTCGATTGGCCCAACGGATTCGCCGGACTCTTTCGCCTCGACGACAACATCCGGCTCTTGTCTCGGACCTACAAGGATCCGGTGCTCGTCGCGTCGACCGACGGGGTCGGCACCAAGCTGAAGCTCGCCGTCATGTGCGGACGTCACGCGTCGGTCGGCATCGACCTCGTCGCGATGTCCGTCAACGACTGTCTCTGCGCCGGGGCCGAACCGCTCTTCTTCCTCGATTACGTCGCCATGAGCCGCGACGACCCCCACCTCACCCATCAGATCGTCCAAGGGGTCTCCGACGGTTGCATCGAGGCCGAAGTCGCCCTCCTCGGCGGCGAGACCGCGATCCTCCCCGAGTTCTACAAGCCGGGCGACTACGACCTCGCCGGCTTTTGCGTCGGGGTCGTCGAACGCAAGTCGATCCTCGACGGCCGAGAGGTCCGCGTCGGAGACAAGATCATCGGGCTCGCCTCCTCGGGGCTGCACTCCAACGGCTACAGCCTCGCCCGCAAGATCGCATTCGACGTCGCTGGTGCTTCTCACGACCAAGTCATCCCCGAATTCGGGCGCACCCTCGGCGCAGAATTCCTCGAGCCGACGCGGATCTACGTCCGAGCCCTCAAGTCGGTCTATCGTCAGTATCGCGTCAAGCAGGTGATCCACGCGATCGCCCATATCACCGGCGGCGGTCTCATCGACAACCCCCCGCGCGTCTTGCCCGAGGGACACGCGATCTCGCTCCGCAAGACCTGGGACGTGCCCCCCGTCTTCGGTTGGCTGCAGAGCAAGGGGTCGGTTCCCGACGCCGAGATGTATCGAGTCTTCAACATGGGGATCGGCCTGGTTCTCGTCGTCGCCGAATACTATGCCGACTCGATCGTTCGCACCCTCCGCAACGAGGCCAAGGTGCCGAGTTGGGTGATCGGTGAGGTCGTCGAGGGCGATCGAACCGTGACCTGGGCCTGACGGGTCGCATTGCCTTCGAAACCGAGAACGCCTCGCGAGCGGATGTTTCCACTCGCGAGGCGTGATCATGTCGAGGATTCTCGTTCCGACGCGAGCTTCGGATCAACGCTTGCGACGAACCAGCACGAGTCCGAGTGCACCGAGCCCGAAGGAAGCGATCGTCGCGGGCTCGGGAACCGACGAGACCTGGACGAGCAGGTCTTGCACGCCGACGTTGCGGAGTGCGTAGAGGTTGTCGAGCCGCGGGCCGGTGCCCGTCACGGTCGAGAGATAGTTGCGGGCCAGTTGAAGAACGGTCAGGCCCGAGCCCGAAGACGAGTCGAATTGGGCGTCGCCCGCGTCGATGTCGAGCGGATTCGCGGGGTTCTCCCGAACGATCTCCCAAACCGCGATTCCGAGGGCGCTCGCCTTCTCATTCGAGATGACCGCGCTGAGGTCGGGCATTTGTTGATAGAAGAGTTCACGGATCAGGTCGGCCTTGGTCACGCCGATGCCGCCGATGTTGTTCGCGCCGAACCTCAGATCGACGAGGTCGAAAGTCGTCGTCGAACCCGGGGTGATGAACTCGAGCGGCTCGAGGCAGAACGCGAAGAACTGTGGCGACGTGCCGGCGAGCGTGCCCGAGAAGTCGCCGCCTTGACGCGTGAGCGAGAATCGGCCGGGCGAGGTGTTGCGGACGTCGGTTCCAGGCCCCGTCAGATAGGGATCCTTCAAGGTTCGCTGGATCGTGATCGGGGCGTTCGGGTCGAAACCGTCATATCGCGCGATCACTGTCGGACTCGCAAGCGCCGAGTTCCCCGAGAGGATCACCGCGACCGCCACCAAGGCAGAGCGGACCGAAGGATTGCCGGAAAAAATCGAGTTCAAAGCGATCTTCACGAATGCAACTCCCAAGACGTTTCCAAAGAGCAGGGGGGACACGATCCTCGAGAGACGAGCCGAAGAGCGAGCGAGATCTCCAGGAATGCACACTCGACTCAGGCGTTCTCTCGTTGACGTAGGCATTCTCAGTTCGAGACGTCCAGGGTCCAGGGGCGCTGCCGAGATGCCTCATGCCTGGTGAATTCCGGCGACGAAGCGTGTCGGCCCGACGACGTCGACGGGTCGCCGGCGACGAAATCGTTGCCGCGACTCCACGCCGATGTCCTGGAAACGACGAAGGGCCGGCCTTCGCGCGAGCGAAGACCGGCCCAGTTCCGCGGCGGCGCCCGATCGGAAGCGATTCACTGTCCCAGAGCGGCGGTCGATCCTGGTTCGAGTTTGGCGAGCGACCCGCGCAGGAACTCGACGAACTCGGGAGCCTCGACGTAGCCGCCCTTCGAGGCGATGACTCGTCCGTCGGGTGCGAGAACGACGTAATACGGATTCGTCTTCGCTCGAGTGAGCTTCTCTTCCAGCTCGAAGTTCTTGTCGGCGAGCTCGATCTTCTGCTCGGGCGTCAACGTATCGATCTGAACGCGGTCCGTATAGAGTTGCACCGTGACGAACTTCTTGAGTTCCTGGACGACCTCCGCACGCGGCAGCGTGTAACGCTCCATGAGTCGGCAGTTCGCGCAATTGACTCCTGTGAAGTCGATGAGCACGGGGCGATTCTCGGCCTTGGCGCGTTCGAGAGCGGCTTCATAGCTCAAGCCCCAGGTCACGCCGTGGAAGTAGGTCTGCTGGCGCTGGGCGAGGTCGGGGTCGCTCGAGGTCGCCTTCGTTTCGCGAGGAGCGGAGGCGATCGCCGATCCGTCGCCCGCGGGCATCGCCAGCGCCACGCGGTGCGATAGGTCGAGGTCGCCCGCGTCTGCGGGCAGGATTCCCACGATCAGGCGACCGTAGATCGGCCCGTGCGGAGGGTTGCCGAAGAGAGCGGGGGCGAGATACAGAGCGAGGAACAGGAAGCCGGAACCGAGGAGGATTCGACCGGGACCGACGCGAACCTCCTCGTGGTCGTGATCGGTTCGGAAGAGACCGAGAAGATAGACGCCGCAGACGGCGGCCAGCACGACCCAGATCGCAAGGATCGTGGGGGCGTTGAACCACGCGTCGGCGGGAGGCGTTCCCAACGAGAGTTCGGCGGTGTTGATGAACTTGAACGCGGCCCCGATCTCGACCAGGCCGCCGATCACCTTGATCGAATTCATCCAGTCGCCGCTCTTGGGAACCTTCGAGAGCAACCCGGGGGCCATTGCCAGGATGAAGAAGGGGAGGGCGACGACGGTGGAGAACGTCAGGAGCCCAACCGTCGGATAGAAGTAATCGCCTCGGGCCGCCATCACGATCAGCGCGCCCACGACCGGGAAGGTACAGGTGAACGAGGTGATGGTGAGGGTCAGCGCCATGAACATCACGCCGACCAATCCGCCCTTGCCCTCACCTTTGGCCGAGGCATTCAGGAGGAAGTTCGGAAGGCCGATCTCGAAGAGTCCGAGCAAGCCGAGTCCGAACACGACGAAGAGGCCGGCGACGAAGAAGTTGAGCCAGGGGTCGTTCGCGAACTGGGAGATCGACGACGCCCCGAAGAAGACGGAGAAGAGAACTCCGACCGCGGTGAAGATCCCGATGATCGAGAAGCAGTAGGCCAGTGCGAGCGGAGTCGTTCGGCCTCCGCGCTTCTGCCCCTGCTTGACGAAGAAGTTGACCGTGATCGGGATCATCGGCCAGACGCACGGCATGACGAGCGCGGCCAGCCCGCCGCCCGCCGACCACAAGAGGAAGGAGAGCAGCCCGAGATTGACGCGTTCCTCGGCTTCGTTGAGGGTCGCGGGCGGCTCCGAGGTCGCGACGTCCCCAGGCTGCGGAAGCACCGGAACGCTCGGCGCGGCGGCAGCGATCGGCGTCGGCGCGGGAGTCGTCGACGGGGTATCCGCGGCGGGAGCGGCGGCCCCGCCGCCCTCGCCCGCCACGATCTCCAGAGTTTGGACCGGCATCGACCAGAAGGTCTGACGCTGGCAAGACTTGTCGTTGCAGATCTGGTAGGCGACCTGCGCGGCGATCGACCGCGGACCGGGAGCGGCGTCGGGCGGGACCGTGAGACGGATGTTCCAGCTCACCTCGTTCTCGTAGAACTCGAGGAAATCGAGATCCTTGAAGACCGGCTCCTTCTTCTTGATCGGAGCGCGGGAGGCTGTCCAATCGCCGTCGACCTTCAGGCCGCCGGTCTCGAAGAAGTCGAAAGTCGTGTAGGCCGGGCCGTCCTCGATCTCATCTCGCGAGTACTTGTAGATATGCCAGCCTGGGTCGACCTTTGCGGTCACGGTGTAGGTGACGGTCTCTCCGGGTTTCGCCCGATTCGTCGAGAGCGACGCGCTGAGCTGGGCTTCCTTGCCTCGGAGATTGGCTCGGCTGTCCTTGCGCTTGGGCTGGGCGGCAGGCGCGGGACCCTCGGCCGGAGCGGCGGCGACCTTCACCGCCGGATCGACGGGTGCCGACGCCGTCTCCGTCGATCCCGTGCCGGGCAAGACCTCGAATTCGACCGCGTCCAGGGTCCACTGACCGGGGAAGCTGCACGATTGCTTCGAGCAGAGCTGGTATCCGGCTTGCACCTTGAGGAGACGCTTGCCGGGTTTGGCGTCGCGCGGGACCTCGAGGCGAAGCGTCCAGGTGACCGATTTCTCGTGGAATTCGACGAAGGCGAGTTCGGGGAAGGCCTCCTCCTTCTCTCGGGTCGGTTCGGCCGAGGCGGACCAGCCGCCCTTGGCGACGAGTCCGCCGGTCTCGAAGAAGTCGAACCGAGTCGGTCGCGGGCCTTGGTCGGGTTCGGTCTCGGCGAAGGCGTAGATGTGCCAGTCGGGTTCGACGTCGGCGCGAATCGAGAAGGTCACGATCTCGCCAGGTTTGGCCGACTTGGGTTCGACCGAAGCGAAGAGCTTGGCTTCCGCGGGCTTCGCGGCGAGCCGACTATCCTTCTTGGCGGGACGCGCTTCCTCGAGAGCGAGACTCGATCGTTCCGCGACGCCGCAGGCGAAGGCTGCGATCGCGACCAGGCTGGAGAGCGTCCATGACGCTCGTCGCCGACGGTTCCTGGCAAGCAGCATCTTCGATCATCCCCCTTGAACAGGGTCGGTCGGACGAAGGGTTGCGCGAACACGCGCCGCCGAGTCCCCCTAGGAGCCGACGCCCGCCGGCCCACCGACATTCACCACGTCATCCTAGCCCCGTCCGATTGAACGGACAAGCGACGCGGCCCCGTCGCGAGACCTCCCCGGGGTTTCCTGCGATGCTCCGTGCGGTCGGCGCCGGTCGGCCGGGATTGACCGTTTTGGCGGTTCGGTGCTACCATGATATGTCAGAGTGTGAAGAAATCATCAAGATGGAGGCCGCATGGTCGATGCGTCTGGGGCTCCCGCGGCTTCGACGGCGGCTGTCCGAAGCAGTTCCGAGGGATGGGTCGGGATCGCGGCGAACCCGGCTTCGGGCCGAGGCCGCGTCGGAATCACCGTGGCCCGGTTGGAGCGTTCGCTCGCCAAGCGCGGGATCGAGACGCGGACCGCCTGGTCGATCGACGAGCGGCGATCGATCCTCGATGCGTCGCGTGAGACGGGCGGATGCCTCTGTCTCGTTGCGGCGGGGGGCGATGGAACCGTCTCCGACCTGGTGAACGAAGCGCCGAGCGCTCCGATCGCAGTGATCCCCGCGGGAACCGAGAATCTGTTCGCCTGCCAATTCGGGTTCGATCGCGACATGGATCGGTTGGCCGACGCGATCGTCGCGGGGCGCAGTCGCCCGCTCGATCTCGGAAACCTCGAGGGACGCCGCTTCGCCCTGATGGCCGGCTTCGGATTCGACGCCGAGGTCGTCGGACGGCACCACGCCGCACGAATTCGCCGCACCGGTTCGGCCCGGCCGACTCATCGCGGCGAGTACGTGGAGCCCGTCCTTCGTGCGAGCTTCACATACCGATTTCCCGAGCTGCGTCTGATCCTCGACGGCGACGAGACGATCACGGGCACGACCGCATTCGTGTTCAACCTCCCGCGCTACGCCCTCCGGCTCCCGTTCGCCCCGCTCGCCGACGGTGAGGACGGATTGCTCGACGTCGTCGTCTTTCGCGACGGCGGCGCGTTCCATGCTCTCCGCTACCTCTGGCTCGTCTTTCGCGGGTTGCACACCGGTCGAGACGGAGTGGAGCACCGACGCGTTCGGCGGATCGACATCAGCGCCGGCGAACGTGTTCCGATTCAACTCGACGGAGATCCCGCCAAGCCCCTCTTGCCGGGTGTCGAGAGCGGAGCGACGATCGTCGTCGAGCCGGCCTCGATCGAGGTTCTCGTCATGCCGGATGCACTCGGCAAGATGAGACGGTTCTCCGAGAGTTCGCCCGTCCGCGCGGGCATTGGAGACGTCGAGCCCGTCGAGAGGTCCCCAAGATGAGCGAGCCGACGGTCACCTACACGACTCTCACTGCGATGTTCACTCCGGCGATGTTCCTGCTCGCCACCGGTTCGTTCATCGCCTCGACCTCGAGCCGGATGTCCCGCGTGGTCGATCGGATCCGAGTCCTCAACGAGCAGGCCGACGCCATCTGTCGGGGTTCCTCGGGCTTCGACTTCCGACATGAGCGACTCGAGCACATCAGCACACTCCTCGATCGAATGGACGAACGCGGCACCATGATCCGCTGGTCGCTCACGTTTCTCTACCTGGCCAACAGCCTCTTCGTCGGAACGAGTCTCGTGCTCGCCGTCGATGTCCAGCTCGGGAAGCAGCTCGAGTGGATCGCGACCGGGCTCGCGGTCGGCGGTGCATCGCTCATCCTCGCCGCGGGGATCCTGCTGCTTCGCGAGGCGCGGGTCGCCCTCGAGTCGAACCGCACGGAAGTTCATTTCTACAAGGATCTGCAACGGATGCGACTCAACGCCGAAGAAGCGACGCGGGCCTGAGAGCCGCTCGATCGTCGGGGCTCGAGCTCGACTCGCCGTTCACGTCTCTCTCGAAAGGACTCGCCATGAGTTCGTCCACGACTTCGAACTCCGTCGCGGTCGGCCCCGTCACGATCGGCCGAGGGCGGCCGCTCGCCCTGATCGCGGGTCCGTGCGTCATGGAGCCGAACGACATGACGTTGCGGATCGCGACCCGGCTCGCGGAGATCTGCTCCCGAATGTCGATTCCCTTGATCTTCAAGGCTTCATTCGACAAGGCGAATCGGACCTCGAAATCGAGCTACCGTGGGCCGGGGATCGAGAGCGGCCTCGCGGAATTCGAGCGGGTCAAGGCCGAGACGGGGCTGCCGGTCACGACCGACGTTCATGAGACCCATCAGGCCGCCGTCATCGCGCGGGTCGTCGACTTGCTCCAGATCCCCGCATTCCTCGCTCGCCAGACCGACCTGCTGGAAGCCGCCGCGGCAACCGGACGACCGCTCAACGTCAAGAAGGGCCAGTTCATGGCGCCTTGGGACATGGCCCACGTGGTTCGCAAGGTGACCGCGGTGTCCGATGCCGGGATCATGCTCACCGAACGAGGGACGACGTTCGGATACGGGCGGCTCGTGAACGACTTGCGGGCGATTCCTCAGATGCAGGAGACCGGCGCCCCCGTCGTCTTCGATGCCACGCACTCGGTGCAACTCCCCAGCGCGGGAGCCGGAGGCGCCGTCACGGGCGGTGAGCGAGAGATGGTCCCGTATCTCTCGAAGGCGGCCGTCGCCGCGGGATGCGACGCTCTCTTCCTAGAGGTCCATCCCAACCCCGACGAGGCGCTCTCCGACGGTCCCAACGCCCTCCGGCTCGACGATCTCCCCGCCTTGCTCGCGACCTGTCTGCGAATCCGAGAAGCGATCGGCTGATCTGAGAGTGTCGATCGGTTCGAGCGTCCGGCGAGCGAACTCACTCGCCGCGCTCGAGCTCGGAGAGGAACGCGGAGACGTCGGCTTCAGTCGGCGATCCCGCAGACGGGGGGAGGGTCTGTGATCCGTCGTCCGCACGCTCTCGGTGAGCGGAGCCGATCCGCGTCGACCGAAACATCGAGGCGGCACGTAGGGCCAGCCGAATCGCGGCGTAGAGGGCGAGAGTTCCCACGGCCCAGGCCGCCGGATTCGAGAGCAGACTCGGCTTCGAAACCGGGTCGGCGGAGTTCGACGCGCCGGAGGCGGCGGTTCCGGACGCGCCGGGGAGGGTGATCCGACCGATCAACATCGGCGCGGCTCTTGGAACATCGCCCGCGCGATACCCCATGAGCTTGAAGAAGTAGCCGTCGACCACGATCGGCTGGTTCAACCGATCTCCCAATGTGAAGCCCGCGGGCGGCTCCTCGAAGACCACGACATAAGGGAACGGCCGACTCTCCTCGGTGACGAACCAGGCCTCTTGGAGCCGCTTCCGCGGGGTGAGGCGCTCCGCGGCTTCGTAGTCGAGCGAGCGGAGCAGCGTGCCCTCGACGTGCACGGGTACGCCGCGGTAAGCCGCGGGGCGCTCCCAGAGATGCGTGAAGAGCAGGTCGCGACGGGCCTCGGCTCGGAGTTGGTCGGGGGTTCGGGAGCGGACCCGTTCGAGGACTTCGGCGTAGGCGGTGAGCTCTCGGAACGAGTTCGGGACCTTGTCCCGGATCGCCTCGAACGCCTCGCCCGTGAGAGGTTCGATCGGTCGCGGGTCGGGCTTTCTCGTGGTCGCGCGGGGAGGGGAGTTCGTGTCGTTGGTCGATCGTCGCATCTGGTTGATGACGATCGGCCAGCCGACGACGGCGATGCCGACGAACAAGAGGAGGACGAGCAACTCCTTGCCGCGAAAGAACCGCGACGGCGGCGCATGGAGTCGCTTTCGCTCTCGACGGCTCACGGCGCGGCTCCCATGTCGTCGGCTCCGAGCTCGGCGAAGCTGATCTTCGTGAGCTTGTTCCGAGCGAAGACGTCGACGACACGGATCAAGTCGGCATACTTCAAGCGAGGGTCGACTTTGATGAGTGCCTGATCGAAGGGCAGCGTCGGGTCGGCGAGGATCTCGGCCAAGCTCTTCGAGAGTTCGTCGAGCCCGGAGACCTGATTGTCGCCGATCGTGATCGCCGCGATCGCACCGTCGGCCGTGGCTCGGAGCGTCGTCGGCAGGGTCCGAAGTCCCGCGGGCAGGTCCGAGGGCGCGTTCGCCTCCGTCGGCGCGGGGGCCTCCATCGACGTCGCAGGTTGCGCCGGGAGGAGGTTCATCGAGAACTGCCCTTCGGTCGGTGCCGGTCGATATGTCAAGATGAAGAACGTGAGCAGTTGGAACGCCATGTCGAGCATCGGCGTGATCGGGATCTCGGGCTCGGAGGGTCGCAGCTTCTTCGACATGGAGGTCTGTTCCCATCGATCCGAAAGATCAGCGTATATGCATGTCGACGTGGGTCGGCGGCTTCGCCCGCGTCGATCAGGATCCGGTCATCGCCTTCAAGTCGAACTTGCGAAACCCGCTTGCCTGGCAGGCGCTGATCAGGCTGTAGATCGGGGCGAACTCGGTATCGCGATCGCCCCGAATGACGACCCGCGTCGGCAGATCCTCGCCCGGATCGACCTTCTTGCCGCGAAGCGTCTTGATATTCAGACGATAGAGCTGCGCCTCGAACTTGATGCGTTCGATCGCCTGGGTGAGCGTCAGTTCCTTGCCGTTGAAGAGGAGCTTCCCTCTCGAATCGATGTTGAGGACGAGTCGCTCCTGCGCGGCGAGGTCGGCGTCGTCGATGGGCCGCGCCGAACCCGCGACGGGGAGCTTGATCCGCACGTCGTACTCATCCTGGCTGAAATTGATCACCAGCATGAAGAACGTGATGAGCTGAAAGACGATGTCGAGCAGCGGCGTGAGATTCGGCTCGGCCTTGAGCTCACCGGGCATCGAGGCGGACATGGGAAGTCCTCGCGAAACGCTGGGAGAAGTGCGACTCGATCCAAGCGGACGATGGTTCGGGGCCCGAGCGACCGTCGTCGCATCGAGCGAGCCGCGGCTCAGCCCGCCGCCGTACCCGCGGACTTCGACGCCTTCGCGGCATTCACGAGCGAGTTGATCGTCCGATCGGCGACCTTCGCCGCTTCCATCGACATGAGAGCGATGCGATTGCGGAAGAACGCGAAGAAGAAGATCGCCGGGATCGAGAGAGCGATCCCCTCGAGCGTGATGAAGAGAGCCTGGGAGATGCCGCGGGCCACGAGCTGCGGGCTGGGCTGGCCGCCCGCGGTCGCGATCACGGAGAAGCTGTCGATCATGCCCGCGATCGTTCCCACCAAACCGATCATCGGCCCGAGCGTGCCGACGATCGCGAGGTAGCTGATCTTCGTCTCCATCGTGGTGACGATCTCTTCCTGGACGTTCAGCATCGAGTCCTTCGCCTCGGAGCGGCCGTTCGGCAGATTCGCGATGCCGGTCCGTACCATCCGCGCGAGGAACGACTCGTTGTCCTTGCAGACGTCGTACGCTTCTTGGAACTTCCGCTCCTTGATCGCCGTCTCGAGCTTCTCGACCAGCGGCACCGGCACCGCCTCGCTCAGGCGGAGTTCGAGGAACAGCTTGATCACGATCGCCGTGAAGTAGACCGAGAGGGCCACGAGAAAGAGCCCGATGATGCCCGAAGACTCCCAGGCGAGTTGGAGAAACGTCTTCACCTCGGGCTTGGGCGGTTCGGCGGCGGGCGTCGCCTCGCCGGCGGGGGCCGGAGCCGCCGCGGCAGGGTCGGCGGGTGCATCGACCGCCGGCGCGGGTTCGGCCGCCTTCGCGGGCTCCGCGGGCACTTCGGTCTTGGGCGCTTCCTTGCCCGGGTCCTGGGCCCTCGACGGAGTCCCGGCTCCCACCACGATCAACGCCGAGAGCATCGCGACTCGGGCGATCGTCGAACCGATCCGAAGCGGTTTCCGATTCGACGCGGTCGACGAGCCTACTTCCAGATGTGCCGGCAGCATCGAGTCTCCCCCGACAGTCGACCTCCCGTCGCCGGTGCCGGCTCGCCGCGGGGTCGACCGCTCTCTCGAGCGGGGCGGGCGATTCCGGGCGACCGAGATGCGGTCGCGACGACGGTTCAAGACGTGAAAACGTGAAGGGGGACCGTTGATCGACACCGACGTCGCAACGGTCGATTTCGACCTCGCGACATCGAAGATCTCTCCGCCTCCACGATTCCCCGCATCCACTATCTGTCGGCGAACGGGGGCTGTCAACAGACCGGAAAGCGCTTCCCGGAGATCGGCTCGACGTCGCGATCGGTCCAACCTCGCCTAAGCCGTCAACGGCAGCGCCTCGAGGTGGAGCGGACGGTCGTGGCGGTCGCTCCAGATGCGGATCGCGTTGCGCCCGGCCGACTTTGCGTCGTAGAGTGCCCGATCCGCCTTGCGCAGGAGATTCGCGGCGTCGTCGAGATCGGCGATCGGACTCTCGGGGTCGTTGACCGAGACGACTCCGACGCTGGTCGTCACGCGAACCGTGATCCCGCCGCAACCGATATCCAGCGAGCCGACGGCGTCGCGCAATCGCGCAGCGAGCGTCAATCCGCCGCGGAGGTCGCAATCGGGGGCGAGCACCACGAACTCCTCTCCCCCGTAGCGGGCGACGAGATCGAAGCGGCGGGCCACCTCGCGAAACGCCCGAGCGGTCGAACGCAGCACCGCGTCGCCGACGCCGTGGCCGTGGCAGTCGTTGATCTGTTTGAAGTGGTCGAGGTCGGCGATCAGTACCGAGAGCGGGGAATTCCGACGACGGCTTCGAACGCACTCCTCCTCGAATCGATCGAAGAGCGCCAGGCGGTTCGCCAGGCCGGTGAGCGGGTCGAGCTTGGCCTGGAGTTCCAAGAGGTCGGTCAGATATTTGGTTCGAAGCGCCGATCGGATCCGGGCGCGGAGTTCGAGGGGATCGAACGGCTTCGAGATGAAGTCGACTGCGCCCAGGTCGAGCGCCCGAACGCAGTCGGTCGCGTCGACCGTTCCCGACAGGACCACGATCGGGATCGACCGCGATCGAGGATCCTCCTTGAACATCCGGATCAACTCGAAGCCGTGGGTGTCGGGAAGTCCGAGATCGAGGAGGATGAGGTCGGGCGGATCGGCGAAGACATGCTCCCGCGCCTCTCGACCGTTCTTCGCCTCGTGGAGTTCGAGCCCCTCGACGACGAGTCGATTGCGCAACAGCATGCGCTCGAGTGCGTGATCTTCCACCAGCAGGATCCGACGCGGCTGATCGATCGGGAGATGCGTGGTCGTCATGATGGATCGGCCTTGCTCGTCGTGAGTGATCATCGAATCGAGACTCTGAGAAATGAGCTTCGAAACGAATCGAGAGCGGCCCCGCGTGGGGGTGCTCGCATCGGGATCGAGAGGGCCGGCGGGGGAGGGGCCGCCCGCATTCCCTCTCTCCGCCCGCGGACGAAGGCGCGATGTTCGGCCCGACGCCCGAACACCGTGCACCCCGCCGCCGGGTCGAGAGAGACGACATCGCCGAACCGGCGACGCCGACCTCGGAAGAGCAGGACGCAGTCGGGATGGGAACGAGACGGCGGTCGGCATCCGAATCCGAGCGAGGTCGACGCGGACACGCCGCCGCCCGGAGAGAAAGGGGGGAAGAGCCGACAACCTGCCGCGGGGGGCCCTCGACGGCCGTGGTCGAACCGATCGGCTTCGAGCGCTCCGCGATCCGCTCACGACTCCCGAGTCGCTCGCTCCAACAAGAGGGTAGGTCGCGATCGCGGAACGTCGACGATTTACCACATGGCCGGCGTCGAGCTTCGTCGCCGCCTCCCGGGGGCCCGCAGAACGCCCGCCGCCAAGGGCTGGAACTCGCCCCGACCGCGCGCGAAGATACGCACCCGACGACCCCCTTCGCCGCTTCGTCCCGAGGGGGGCGATCCCATTCGAATCGGACCGTCAGCGACGCGAGGCCGCCATGAATCTCCTCACGACATTTGCCGGCTCGCTCATGGAAGGATTCCTGCCTCGAGGGTGGGATCTCTCCAAGATCGACGCCTGCTGCTCGCACCCGCCCGAGGCGATCACCGAGCGGATGCCCTGGTGGCATCCCGGATTCGAGCCGGTGGTCTGCGAGACGCTCGCCGACTTCGACGTGATGCTCGGGCACGAGATCGCCTCCACGATCGCTGATGCCCGCGACGAGGGTCGCGAACTCGCGCTGATCCTGCCGGTCGGCCCGATGGGCATGTATCGCTGGGCGGTCTACTTCCTCCGCGAGTGGGGCGTCGGCTGCGAGCATGTTCACGGCTTCAACATGGACGAATGGTCCGACGCCGCCGGCACGACTCTCCCCGCTTCGAACCCGGGCGCCTTCCAGAACGCGATGGAAGCCGCCTTCTACGGACCTCTCGGAGATCGGTCGGTTCCCGCCGAGCGCAGATGGTTCGCCACACCCGACCGGCTGCCGCACTATGCCGAGCGGATCGCCGAACTCCGGCGCGGGGGCGCTCAGCTCGCCGTGATCTTCGGCATCGGCCGCGTTTGCCACATCGCCTTCTGGGAACCCCACTTCGCCGAGGAGTTCGCCTCGGTCGACGAGTGGCGCGCCCAGACGCATCGCCTCGGAGCCAAGCTCCATCCGCTCACCATCGAGCAGAACGCGCTCACCAGCTTCAAGAGCCGTACCACGCTCGTACCGGCGTTCGCCAATACGATCGGCCCGGGGCTCTTCCTCCAGGCCGACAAGATCATCGGCGGGGCGGACGGCGTCTTCGATCGAGGGATGCAGTGGCAAGGGACCAGCCTCTGGATGACGTTGCGATATGGACCGAGCCCGTGGGTGCCTTCGTCCTTCATGCCCACGCTCCCGGGGCGTCTCTTCTTCCTCCGCGGTCTCGCCGGACCGCTCGAAGCCGAGATGAACTGATCGAATGATCGCGAGCCCTCGATTTGTCGCCGTCCCGTCCCCGAGATGCCGCGCATGCACCGCGAGTTCCAAGCCGACGATCTCGAACACTTGCGCCTGCATGCATTCGACGCGACGGAGGTCGACGATCACGATACCCGCGAGCGCTCGTCGCTCTACCGCTTCACCGCCTTCCTCGGCCTGCTGATCGGCGGAGAATTGCTCGGCGAGGTGCTCGGGATCGAGGCGATCCGAGCGCCTGTCGCGGGGATCGGCTTGGCGACGATCGCCGCCGTCATCGGAGGGGCCCGGATCGTCTACGGCGCCCTCGAGGCGCTCCTCCACGGCAAGGTCGGAGCCGACATCGCATTGGCGCAGGCTTGCCTCGCCGCGCTCGTGATCGGCGAGCCGTTCGTGGCGGCCGAGGTCGTCTTCATCGCCATGGTCGGCGAGGTCCTCGAGGCGATCACCTTCGAGCGAGCCCGGCGCGAGATCCACCGACTCGTCGACCAGGCGCCGCGCACCGCGCGCGTGCTCCGCGACGACGTCGAGGTCGAGATCCCCGCAAGCGCCGTCAAGGTCGGTGATCGCGTGATCGTGCGCGACGGCGAGCGGATCCCGGTCGACGGATCGATCGTCGAGGGTCGTTCGAGCATCGACCAATCGGCGCTCACCGGCGAGCCGATCCCGGTCGACCGAGGTCCCGGCGATCCCGTCTTCTCGGGAACGATCAACCAATTCGGACGTCTCGAGATCCTTGCGGAACGCGTCGGCCACGAGACGACGATCGGCCGTGTCCTCGCTCTCGTGGCGTCGGCTCGGAAGAAGAAGGCTCCCGTCGAGCGCCTGGCCGACCGGATGGCGCGCTGGTTCCTGCCCGTGGTCGAGGTCGCCGCGCTGCTCACACTTCTCGGCGGCTGGTGGTTCGGCCGGCCCGACAAGTGGTCGCGGGCCGTCGCGGTGCTCGTGACCGCATGTCCTTGTGCGTTGATCCTGGCGACTCCCGCCGCCGTGCTCGCAGCGATGGCCTGGATGGGCAAGCGAGGGATCCTCGTCAAGGGGAGCGTCGCCCTCGAGCGTCTCGCCGCTTGCGACGTCTTCGCATTCGACAAGACGGGCACCTTGACTCGCGGTCGACCCGAGATCGCCGCGATCGAATCGTTCGACGGCCGATCCGAGAACGAGCTTCTCGCCTTGGTCGCCGCGGCCGAGGCCGCCAGTCGGCACCCCCTGGCGCGGCTCGTCGTCGAGGAGTCGCATCGTCGCGGTCTCGACCCGGTCGCCGTGGTCGAGGCGGTTGCGTTGCCCGGGTCGGGCGTGACCGCGACGCTGACGTCGAGCGGCGATCGAGTCCTCGTCGGCTCCGCCCGTTTGATGGCCGAATCGGCGATCGAGGTCGACCCGGCGATCGTCGCGCGGATCGCCGAGGTCGACGCACGCGGCGAGACTCCGCTGCTCGCCGCCGTCGGATCGAGGCTCGTCGGACTGATCTCGGCACGCGACGCCGTGCGTCGCGAAGCCCACGACGTGATCCACGATCTCAAACATCTCGACATCAAGGAAATCGTCGTCCTGACCGGGGATCGCGCGGGGGCCGCGAAGCTGGTCGCGAAGAAGGTCCACCTGAAGACGGTCCACTCCGAACTGCTCCCGGCCGACAAGGCGAGATGGATCGAGGAGCGACAGACGGCGGGGGGACGCGTCGCGATGGTCGGCGACGGCATCAACGATGCGCCCGCCCTGGCGCGGGCCGATGTCGGCATTGCGCTGGCGAGGGTCGGCTCGGATCTCGCCGCCGAGGCGGGCGACATCTTGATCATGGGTGAGCCGCTGGTGCATCTGCCCGGGCTGGTTGCGCTCTCGAGGTCGGTCGTTCGGATCATTTGGCAGAATATCATCATTTTTGCAATTGGATTGAATGTGCTTGCGATTGGTTCGGCGGCGTTCGGCTTCCTCGGGCCGGTGGCGGCGGCGGTGCTCCATCAGGTTGGTTCGTTGCTCGTGCTGCTCAATGCGATGCGGCTGCTCTGGTTCGACGCCGGGGGCGAGTCTCCCGCGGCCCGGCTTCTCGCCGCGTTGCGTCGAGGCATGCGACGATTCGACGACTGGTTCGACCTCGAGCGGATCGGGGCCGCGCTCGCGCGGTGGAGGCGACCCTTGGCGGTCGCCGGGGCGATCTTCGCGGCGATCGCTTATTCGATCTCGGGATGGGTCGCGGTCGGACCCGGCGAGGTCGTGCTGGTGATCGAGTCGGGTCGACCCGCGGCGCGGCTCGAACCGGGACTGCACCCGCTCGCGCCCTGGCCGCTGACGCGCGTGCGCAGAATCGACCGCGACCGACTCGGAGTGGTCGAGATCGGGTTTCGTTCGGACTCGGCGGTATCGGCCGTCGCTGAAGAAGAAATGTTGATGATGACGGGTGATGATCGATTGATCGAAGTCTCGGCCGCCGTTCAGTTTCGTGCGGGGAAGGGGCTGGATGCGGAGCGGGCTCTGGCGTTCGGCGTTCACGATCCGGCCGGCTCGCTCCGCCCGATCGCCGAAGCGGTGCTCCGCGAAACGGTCGGGCGAACGCGGCTCGAGTCGATGCTCTCGGGCTCGCGTCGAGAGATCGAAGCCGCGACCGTTCGATCGCTCCAGGCCCGCGTCGATCGCGCGGGGCTTGGATTGGAGATCGCGGCGGTGTCGCTTCAGGATGTGCATCCCCCGCGCGACGTCCTCGAGGCCTATCGCGACGTGGCACGCGCCGAGGCCGAACGGGCGAGGTTCTCTCTCGACGGCGAGACATATCGACTCGAGACGATGGAAGCGGCGAAGTCGGCGGCGAAGGTGCGGATCGAGGCGGGTTCGGCAAGGGCCGAGAGCATGGTCGAACGGGCCTCGGCTCGCGCCGAGTCGTTTCGAGAACTCGTCCAGGCTCGCACCTCGGCGCCTGGGTCGACCGATCGCCGTCTGTACGGCGAGGCGATCGCCGAAGCCCTCGCCGGCAAGTCGAAGCTGATCGTCGATCCCGCCGGGGGAGCACGCAGGCGACTCTTCTTGAACCCTGCGGACTCGGATCCGACCGTCGGGCCGCCGCGACTCGTCCCCCAAAATCCATAGGAGGCGACGCATGAAACGCTTGATCATCTTCGCGGGAGCGATCCTCGCCGCGCTCGTCGTTTGGGTCGTTCGTTCGGCGGTGTTCGTCGATGAATCCGAATTCGTGCTCATCACCGACTTCGGTCGCCCGGTCGATCTCTTCGGCGATCAGCCGGGAGAGAGCGGTCTGCACTGGATCGCTCCCTGGCGCGAGGCGACACGGATCGATCGGCGGCTCCATGTCTTCGACGCGCCGACGCGCGAGGTGATCACGGGAGACAAGCGGAACCTCGAGGTCTCCGCGTACGTGGCGTGGCGCGTCGTCGACCCCGCGCGATTCCTCCGAGCCGCGGGCTCGGTCGATGCCGCCGAGGCTCGACTGGGCGAGCGCGTCGCGGCCGCCTTGAGCGACACGCTTGGTCGGAGTCCCGCGTCGGCCCTGGCATCGACCGATCCAAAGATCTGGGCTCTCGATCGCTTGGTCGACGAGGCCGCGCGAGGTCTCGGCCCGTCGGCGACGGCTGAACTCGGCGTCGAGCTGATCGAGTTGGGGATCCGTCGCTTCGTTCCGCCCGTCGAGGTGCGTCCGGCCGTCTTCGAGTTGATCCGCGGCGAACGACGACAGGTGGCGGCGAAGCTGCGGGCCGAGGGCGAGGCGGCGTATGCCGAGACGATCGCGAAGGCCGACCGCGAGCGGGACGGATTGATCGCGGCGGCGGAGGCCGAGGCCGAGCGGGTCGAGGGGAAGGCACGCGCGGAGGTCGCTCGGATCCTCAATGAGGCCCACGCGATCGATCCCGCCTTTGCCGATTTCCTGCGAACGCTCGAGACCTATCGTTCGGTGCTCGACGAACGCGCGGTCGTGGTTCTCTCGGCGACGTCTCCGCTGCTTCATATGCTCACGCATGGGCCGAGTCCCGAAGTTCTCGCCGCGCCGGCGTCGCCCGCTCCGGCCCCGAGGGGAGAGCGACGCTGATGCGTGTCCGGATCGGATTCGTGATGATCTCGATCGCCGCGGCGGGAGGCCTCGCCCTCTCGGCGGTGCAGATCCGCCCGGGCGAGGTCGCCGTGGTGCGCCGCTTCGGGAGAGTGCTCGGCGAGCCTTGGGGGCCCGGTCTCCATTTCGCCTTACCCCTGGGGATCGATCGACTCGACCGGATTCGAATCGACGAGATCCGACGGGTGGAGGTCGGCATGCCGGAATCCGCCGAGGATCCCGACGACGCCGCCGGGCTGCTCTCGGCTCCTCCAGGCTCGGGCGAGTACCTCACGGGCGACGGCAACTTCGTCCGGGCGAGGCTGGTCGCGCAGTACCGCGTGGCGGATCCCTCGGCGTTTCTGTTCGCGTCGACGGATCGGGATCGGTTGCTCGAACGCCTGGTGGAGTCGATCACGACGCGCGTGATTGCGCAAAAGCAAGTGGATGTCTTGCTGCAAGGGGGACGAGCGGAGGTCGCCGCTGCTGTGGCCGCCGAGTTTCGGGATCGGGCTGAGCGAGGTCGGTTGGGCATCGAGGTGCTCGGAGTCAGTCTGACGGAGGTACGTCCGCCGCTCGAGGTTCAGTCGGAATTCGCGGAGGCGCAGTCGGCGGCGTCGCGTCGGGACCGGCGGATTCAGGAGGCCGCGGGCGAGGCCGCATTGCGATTGGAGCGCGGGCGGGCCGCGGCGACGACCTTGGTCCAGGCTGCCCGCGCTCGTGCGGCGCGTCGGTCGGCTCTGGCTCGCGCCGAGGCCGATTCGTTCGGTGCACTCGCCGCGCGGCTGGGTCCCAACCGTGCGGAGGCGGTGCGAAGGATCCACGGCGAGGCGGTCCGCGAGTTGCTCTCCCGGGTCGGTCGCAAGGTGATGGGCGATGCCGACGTCGTCGACCTCGGTCTCTCGGCGGAGTCGTCGATCGCCGTGCCGCCGCCGCCGGGGACGAAGTGACGCGTGATCACTCGAGCGCGTCAAGGTCGATCCAGGGGCCGCGGCTGCGGAACGTGGGCATCGGCAGCCGCGCGGCGAGAGCCGCGGCGCTGTCGACTTCGAGATCGTCCCGGCGCGATGCCTCGCCCCGAAAGATCTTCAGGCCGCGGCTGCGCGCCAGGATCTCGCGTCGCGATCGACCTTCGGGAGCGTCGGGCCAGGGTTCGAGGCGTTCGGCGAAGTCGAAGTAGTACGGAAATAGTCGACACATGTAGTTCCAATAGTCTGGATTATCGGTTTGAATGAAGAAGCGTCCCGCGGGAGCGAGCGAACGATGCACCGAGGCGAGGAACCGCGGGGTGACGAGCCTTCGATGAGCCAGGCGCTGGTCGTGGTACGGCTGCGGATGGTAGAGATGGATCTCGACCGCGGAATTCGGAGACACAAGAGTATCCAAGAACGTTTGAGCGTCTTTGACGGCGAAGCGAGTGTTGTGCAGTCCGCGTTGGTTGCCGCGGCGGGTGGCGTAGCGAATGACGACGGGCAGGATATCGGTCGCGAAGTGATCGAAATCCGGGCGCGCGATCGCGCTTTGGAGCGTGTATCTGGCGTTGCCGCAGCCGAGTTCGAGGACGACGGGCGCTCGCCGGCCGAAGATCTCGGCGAAGTCGAGGGGCGAGGGCGGGTCGGGTAGCCGCTTGATGCCGGTCTTGGCCCATTCGGCCTCGGGCTTGATGGCGCCGGGGATCGGGACGCCGAAATCGGTCTCCTTGTCGGAACGGGACTGGTCCAAGGCGAGCGTCCTCGCGGAGACGGGTGGGCGGTCGGGCTCGAGATCGTTAGCCTGGGAGACTTCGGGTATTGTCTCAGCCGCACTCTCGTCGAGGAAGTCCTTCCATGTCGGTCGTCGAAGCGGTTCTCGCGGTCATCGCCGAGCGGAAGGCCCATCCGCCGGAGAAGCGGTCGTACGTCGTGTCGTTGCTCGAGGGTGGGGTTCCCAAGATCGGCTCGAAGATCACGGAAGAGGCGGCCGAGGTGGTCGAGGCGGCCGCCGAAGCCGGCGATGCGGGCCGCGCTCACTTCGTCCACGAGGTCGCCGATCTGATCTTCCATACGCTGGTGATGCTGGGGTATCGCGACGTCGCCTGGTCGGAGATCGAGGCGGAGCTGGGCCGGCGGTTCGGTGTCGGCGGATTCGAGGAGAAGGCGGCGCGCGGGGGCTGAGCCGGCGAGCAATCGCCCGCCCACGCCGCCCCCACGCCCGATCTTCGGATCGAGATCTACCGCTGTTTCCACGAAAAGTCGCCCTCCGTGCGCGCCAGTACGCGGCCCGAGCCGAATTCGTCGAGGAAGCTCGCGACCTTGACGAGCTTGCCCGACTGCTCTGGCCAGTGCTCGAACTCGGCCTCATGGAGCAGCACGAACTTGGGCGAGATCCCGGGCATGCTCGCGAGCAGTGCGGGATTGACGATGCGCCGCACCGGTCGGCCGATGGCGAAGCAGAGGTCGGGCTGCCACTCGTGGGTCACGTAGATCGTGCGGTTCGGGGGCACCCATTGGCCGATCGCGCGGCCCCAGGGCCCTTGGCTCTCGCGATAGTTCCACTCGGGAACATAGTATCCCCAATGTCCGAGCTTGAGGCCGACGACGACGAGGGCGACGCACGCCAGGACGGCCTTCCCCGGGACATTTCTCAGACATGCGATCGCGAGCAGACCCGCCGCGCCCGCGAGTGCGAGACAGACGACCGCCGTGAGACGGTAGTAGGACACCGCGAAGCTGAGATAACCGGCGTAGAGGAAGACGCCGATGCACCAGGGCACGATCGCCCCCGCGAGGGCGAGACGCAGCAGATTCCGAGCCGTGCGCGAGAGCGAGCCCGCCGAAGTCCAGAGAGACTCGAAGACGTAGCCCGCGATCACGGCGATTCCCGCGAGGGCGGCGACGCGCGAGGGAGCGGCCATGCCCGGGATCAGAGTTCCGATCAAGAGACTCGCACCGGTGATCTGTGCCCATCCCTTCACAAGTGAGCGAGCCCGGGAATCCCAGCCGGCTCGGACCGAGCGCGAAGCGGCCGCGAGCGTGAATGGGGTCCAGGGAAACCCGATCAGGAAGACGCCGGGAGCGAGGTCCCAGGCCGACGATTGCGTGATCGGCAGAGCGAGCGCAGCGCCCCAGATGTCGGGCGGGGCGGATCGGAGGCACCAGACCGACCAGCCGATCGCGGCAAGGACCGGCGGCGCGAGCAAGCGGAGCGAGAGCCCCGCGCCCTGTCGGCCGATCACGATCGTGGCGAGCACGACGAGCAGGACCGGAGGCCAGCCGCCCGCCAGGAACGCCCACGCCAGACAGAGCCCGGCGACGGTATCCGAACCGCGGAGGAGGATTCGTGTGAGGCACCCGACGACGCCGAGTCCCAGGATCAGGTCGAGTCCGGTCGCGGCGGAGTGGTCGATCAGCCCGACGGTGCCGAACCAGCAGAGTCCGACGAGAATGCCCGCGCGGCTGCCGCTGGTGCGGGTGCCGGTGCGCGAGAGAACCAGGCCGATGATCAAGCCGGCGATCGCCGCCGGCCAGCGGACCGCGGCTGCGCTGGCCCGCATCCTGCCGACGGCTTCCCAGAGCCGACTGGGGAGGATCGAGCCGACCCAGACGGACGGATCCCAGTTGCCGGCGACCTGGCCGAACGGCTGGAGCGGTTCGAGCGCGGTGAGCCCGAGCTTGGCGTCGACGGCGTCGAGGTCGAGCGTCGCGCCTCCGACCAGGACGCAGAGTCCCGCGATCAGAGTCCAGAGTGCGGGGCCGGCGAACGGCGTCAAGTCGATCACGCCGGGTTCGGGCACGTCGGCTCGGAGTCGCAGGCTGCGGTGAATGGGGCGGGTCTCAGTCGACATGGGGCACCTCCGACAGCGGCGCGATCTCGGGGGCCGAGGTCCCGGGGCGGGTCATCGGCGTCAGCGGCGGCAATATCGGCAACGGCTCGCGTGCGGCGGGCGGCGGCTCGGGAGCGGGCGGAGGAAGATTGCGGTCGATTCGGATCCGGGGCTCGTAGATGTCGGGCATCGGCTTGTGACGGACCATGCGATACACATATCCCGCAATTCGTCCATCATCATACGATTGACGCTCCATCTCGGCGTCGACGTCCTCGATCGTCCAGCCGTCGCGTTCGAGACGGTACATCGCGACCATCGCACCGGTTCGACAAGTCCCTCGGGCGCAGTGGACGAGAACGGGGCGGCGGTGGGGGTCGTCGATCGCCTTCATCACCTCGCGGAACTGATCTTCCTCGCCCAGGCCGTCGCCGGGCATCGGCAGGTTCATGAAGTCGATCCCGTGCCGCTTCGCCAGCGCCGCCTCGGCCGAGACCGGGGCTCCGGGGATCTGGAAGTTGACCAGGGTGCGGATCCCGTGGCGCGTCACCACGTCGTCGAGCTGGTCCAGGGTGAGCTGGCCGCTCCGGTAGAGGATGCGCGGCTTCACGACGTCGAAGTGGTCGAGAACGAGGCTGTTGCGCTGGGTCTGCACCGTCAGCCAGACGACCGCGGCGAGGACGGCGACCGAAGCCGCGAGGATTCCGGCACGCATGATGGGTTCGCGCTCCGCGCGGGAAAGGGATGCATCCATGCGACCGACTCCGAGGCTCGGCTCGGTCGGGCGCATGCCCGGACCCAGTCCGCCGTAGGAGCGATCGCCCGGCAGGGTAGGGTCCCCCGCCGCGTCGGTCAACCCGAACTCGCGACGCTCACGGAGGTTCGACCCGAGCCGCCGCCGGCGCGCACCGAGAGCGCCGGCCCCGCCGGGGCCCGACCGCGAGCCGAACGACTCCGCGTGGATCAAGCCTCTCGCGCTGCACCTCCGGGCTCGTTGGGCCCATTTCCATGGGGTTCGGGGTCGATCGGCGACCGGCGGATCGAGGTGGACTCCCACGGTGGGGAACTGCGATCGATCCGAGGCGCGGGCGGTGGTACGGGACCGACGGGCAGCTTCAGTCGGTTCGGTGCAACCTGTTTCTTGGGCGAGAGTTCCGCTGCGAAGACCTGGAATGGGTTCGTTTCGTGAACCGCGATCGACCGCGTCTTGACGGTGGTTTGCTCCGGCGGATCGGCCACGATTCGCGAAGATCTCGGCGAGGTGGGATCCGTCGCGGCATCCGTGCGACCCGAAAGGGCGCCCGCTTCGATCGCCTCGAGGGTCCGATCCCTCTGTCTGCCGATTCGCTGCCCGTCCCCATCGCGATTCCGCCTGTCCGAGCGGTCGACCTCGATCGGGGCGGGCGGAGGTACGGGGCCGACCGGGGGACGCGCTGGGCTCGTCGCAACTCGTTTCAGAGTCGACTCTTCCGCAGGGACGATCCGGAATGGGTTCGTTTCGGGCGGCGGCGGCGGCGCTTCGGAGTCCCGCCGCTCATCGTCGGACTCCTGTTCGGATGGCACATCCTTGCTTTGGGGCGGGGCCGACCCGAGCTGCTCGAGAAGGGCCTCGCATTGCGTGTCCTCGTGCGGCGGGGGGGCGAGTTGCTCGGCGACTTCCGCGTCCGAGTCGTCGCTTCCGTCTCTCTCGCCGACGGCGAGTGCGTCGACGATGTTGCGGTGCATGAGCCGCTCGGCGTCGGCGATGTATCGGTTCAGTCGCATGCCCTCGGGCGAGGTGTCGACGAGCGCGATGTCGACGGCCAGCGAACGCCGGAGCTCGTACGCCGGCGTGACCGTGCGTTCGAGGTCGACGTACTTCTCGATCATCCGGAGCGCGAGAGTGCGGAGCCGGTCGCGCGAGCGCCGGCCGGCCTCTCGATTGCGGATCATCTCGGCGGCGACCTCGCGATCGAAGACCCTGGCGAGGTCGTCGAACGAGTCGGTCGACGAGATCCTGCGTTTACGGCAGGCTGCGAGATCGGCGAGCCACTGCCGGTACGCCGCGACGGTCTCGAAGAGCTCGAGGTTCGGCTCGCCGTCGAGTCCGAGAAAGGTCAGGAGCCGGGTGGTGTCGTCGAGGTCGTCGGCATCGGTCGGAGCTTCCCACTGGAGATTCTCGAGTTTATGAGCGATTCCGCGCCAGTGATCGGCGAGCCATCGGCACCCGTCGGGGGTGGATTCGAGTCGCGCGAGTGCGACCTGCGGCTGCTCGACGAGGATCTGGATCGCCTCCGAGCGTTCCTTGGCGCGTGCTTCGACCCATTCGGCCTCGGCGCGGGCCTGACGATCGCGGATCGCCTGGACCTCGGCTCGGCGGCAGCGCGTGAGTCGGAGATGCGCGGCGAAGGCCGATTCGGCGAGTCGGACGGCGACGACCGTATTCTTCGCGAGGTCGTCGACCCACGCCCGGCGTTCCGCTTCGATCGCTTGTTCGTCTTCGTGTGCACAAGGAACGACTTCCGCGCACATGCCGTGGCGAAGCGCATTCTTGCGCGTGACCTTCTTGCCTGCTTCGGAGGTTGGTCCGGTCGATTTCTTGGCGTTGGAGCGGTTGGCGGCGAGACGACGTTCGGAGACGACCATGATGCGATCCCCAAGGTGTGCGAACTCGATCGGCCCGCGCGGCGCGCACGGGCCCTCTATCCGGAAAGATCCGGCGATCGAGTCCGCGCGTCCCGCGAATCGGCGGCTGCGAGCGGGGAGGGCATTGGTCGTGTCGGTCGTGGGGGATCGAGCGCTCGGGTTCGAAACGCCGCCGGCCGCGTCGACCGTGAGGTCGAAGCGGCGGGCGGGAGTATGGTCATGCGATCGAATCGCGACCAGCCGGAGCGGCCTTGGGCCGCGGTTTGGATCAGGGACCGAGGCCGCCGTGGGTGCGGAACGGCGTCATGTGAGAGGGCTGGTCGAGGAACCAGAAACGATCCCACTCATCGCCGGCCTGGCGGAGGTTCTCGGAGTCGACGAGCAGTTGCTCGACGCGCTTGGGTTGATAGGCCGCGTAGTGCGGCAAGGGGACCGGCGCACAGCCTTCGCAGACGGCGAAGAGCGCCCCGATCAGTAGCAGGGCCGCCAAGGGTTTTCTCATGCCAGGGGATCCTCCCGCGTCCGTGACCTCGTCCCAGCCGCGCCGCCGGCGTTCCTTCGCTCGGCCTCGTCGCGACTCGGTTCCGATCGGCCGAGACATCCTGCCTCGGTCGGGATCGGCGGTCCGCCCGCTCAGTTCGGAGTGTCTCCGGGCCTGGCCCTCGGCTCGAGATCAAGCCGGAGGCGGCTCGGCGACCGACTGAACGGTGCCGTCGCTTTCTAGATCGGCATCTTCGTCGTCTTCCAATAGCCGAAGATTTTCCGGATTCATCTTTCGTACCAGATCTTCCATTTCTTTGCCCGGCTTGAAGGTGACCACGTTCTTGGACGGAACGAAGACCTTGGCTCCGGTGCGCGGGTTGCGGGCCTTGCGTGGTGCTCGGCACTTGACCTCGAAGACCCCGAAGTTTCGGAGCTCGATTCGGCCTTCTTCCACGAGGGTGGCGATGATGGCGTCGAGCGTGCGCTGGACGATGTCCTTGGTTTTGAGCTGGGTCAGACCGAGATCCTCGGAGATCTTCTTGACGATTTCCTTCTTGGTCACGATCGGTCTCTCCAGGAGACGCCGGCTGCCCGCGCCGGGGAGTGGAATAGGCTCAACGGTATGACTCGCTTGGAGTAGTGTCAAGTCGGAAGCGAATTCGATCGGAGTCGCGCGGCGGTCATCGCGTGGATCCGAGGGCGATTCGGGGTTCGCGATCGCCGGACCGAGGGCCAAGCGGCGTTGCCCGGTTTCCCCGGCTTTCCGAGGTCGTTGAGACGGCGTGGGTTCGATTCGTGTGATTCATCGATCATCGCGAGAAATCGGCGGAATTGGAATCGCTGAACCATCGTGGTCCGGGGGCCGTTCGGGGAGGAGCCGGCGGAGGTGAGCGTGGAGCGGGGCGTAGTGCCAGGGGAGGCCGTGGCGGTCGACGAGCGCCTTGAGTCGGGAGATCCAGGTCTCGGAGAGCTCCGGCATCTCTTCCTGGAAGCCGGGGTCGCAGTAGTAGAGGCGGCATCCGAGCGGTCGGGCGTCGCGTGCGGTACAACGCCCGGCGAGGTCTTGCCAGGGGCATGAGGCGCCGGCGTCGAGCGGTCGGGCGGGTGGCGGGGCTTCATCGACGAGCAGGCGTGCTTCGATGGATGAGAGGAAGAGGGTGTGGCCGTATTCCTCGAAACGGCAGCAGCGACCGCTCAGTTCGCAGACCGGTCGCCGTCGGTCGAGTTCGCGTCCGAGCTCGGCGTAGAGCTCGTGGATGCCTGCGCGGAGGTCTTGCGAGAGTTCGGGGTCAGGCATCGGGGTGGACCCGGCCGGCCTGGTCCTCGATCTCGGCGAGGCTGAAGAAATGCCCCGAACCCGAGCCCGGGCAGGTCGAGCGAACTCGATCCCAGTCGGCCGGGGTCTCGAGGTTCTCGGGCCAGAACGGCCAGGTTCGGCACTGGATCGGCCGAGCTTCGTAGACGGTGCATCCTTGGTCTCGGTCCCAGAAGATGCAGTCGCCTCCCGGCTTCTCGAGCAGGCTGAAGCGTCGGCCGACTTGCCGGACATAGCGACGGGTGAAGTCGTCGCGCTCGAGGTCGAGTCGCCGGGCGAGGGCGTCGATCTCGTCGATGTCGACCCAGACGTAGCCCGGCGCGCCCGTGCAGCAGTTTCCGCAGCGCGTGCAGGTGAAGCGGAGACCGTCGCGATACCAAGGTGAGGCTTCGGGTTCGGCGGCGGGGCTCGACATGGCCGTCGGTGCTCTGGGTGATGTCTCGGGCGGCGGGATCTCGATCGAGTCGCCGAGAGTCTACCGTCGGCCGCTCGGCGCCGGCAACGTCGCGCGGAGTCGACGCTCGATCGACCGGTCGCGCCGCGCGACGTATGATCGAGAAGTGGAACGGCTCGGAAGCGCCTCTCGACGCAGGAGGACCCGCGATGACGACCCGACCAATCGAGCGCGTGCGGCTCGACCACGTTCAGATCCCCCTCAAGGAACCGTTTCGGATCTCGGGCGGCGAGGTGACGGTCAAGGATGCGATCGTGGTGACGCTCGAGACCTCCGATGCCGAAGGGCTGGGCGAGAGTTCGGCTCCCGCGGCGAGTTTCGGCTATTCGAGCGACACGCCCGAGGGCTGCTTCGACGACCTGGTTCAGCGGATCGCGCCCCGCTTGATCGGTCGAACCGTCTCGACCGTGGAGGAGATCGCGGAGATCGCCGCGGAATGGGAGGGTTGCAGTCGGTTCGCGATCGCCGGCGCCGAGACCGCGCTCTGGGACCTCCTCGGCAAGGCGCGGAGGATCTCGATCGCCGAACTGTTGGGCACGCCGAGCGAGGTCGAGGCGCGTGGAGTGGAATCGGGCCTCGCCGTTGGTCTCTATCCCACGGTCGTCGAGCTGCTGAGATCGATCGAGGCGCATCTCGTCGAGGGCTATCGACGGCTCAAGATCAAGATCGCGCCGGGGCGGGATCTGGCTCTGGTCGAGGCGGTTCGAACGCATTTCGGCGACATCCCGCTCATGGTCGACGCCAACGCCGCCTACGACCGCTCGAGCCTCGATCTCTTCCGCGCCCTCGACGACTTCGACCTCCTGATGTTCGAGCAGCCCTTCGCGGCGGACGATCTGGAGGGCTCGGCGCTGTTGCAGAAGAGCGTGAACACGCCTGTTTGTCTCGATGAATCGGCCGACACGCTCGCTCATACGATTCAGGCGATCGAGATGGGGGCGTGCAAGGTGGTGAATCTGAAGCTCCAGCGCGTGGGCGGGTACGGCCCGTCCTTGGCGATCCACGACGCCTGCGCGGCGCGGGGCGTGGCGTGTTGGGTGGGGACGATGCCCGAACTCGGGATCGGTCAGGCGCACGGCCTGCATCTCGCGACGTTGTGCAACTGCCGCTACCCCTCGGACATCGAGCCGAGCGCGCGCTGGTTCGTCGACGACTTCGTCGCGCCTCATCTCGAGCTGAACGGCCCGGGGCTGTTCGCTCTGCCGATGCGTCCGGGGCTGGGGTTCCAGGTTGACCACGCGCGATTGCGGCGTTATCACGTTCGTGAGCAGTTGATCGAATGAACCGCGAATCGTCCACTCTCTCTCCACGAGGGGACCACCGAGATGCCGCATCCCGCCGCCGATCCGACGCGTCGCGCCTTTCTCGAAGCCGGCCTGAAAGCCGCGGCGGTCGCAGCGCTGGGGGCCGCTCCCCTCGAGGCGGCCGATGAGATTCCGATCATCGACACGCATCAGCATCTCTGGGATCTGACGAAGTTCGACCTGCCCTGGGTCCAACCGGGCACGAAGCTGGCGCGGAACTTCGTCGCGGCCGACTACGCCGAGGCGACGCGGGGCCTGGGCGTGGTGAAGGCGGTCTACATGGAGGTCGACGTCGCTTCCGAGCAGCAGGTGAAGGAGGCGCGATCGATCGTGGAGGCGATCCGATCGAAGCGGACGCCGACCGTTGCGGCGGTGATCTCGGGGCGACCGGCCTCGAAGGAATTCGCGGCCTATCTCGACGGCTTGGCCGACATGCCCGAGATCCGCGGCGTTCGTCAGGTGCTCCACGGCGGCGGCACGCCCGCGGGCTTCTGCCTCGCGCCCGAGTTCGTCGCGGGGATTCGCGAACTGGGCAAGCGCGGGTGGATGTTCGACTTGTGCATGCGTTCGAGCGAGTTGCTCGACGGGGCGAAGCTGATCGACGCCTGCCCCGAGACGAAGTTCATCCTCGACCACTGCGGCAACGCCTCGGTCCGCGCCAAGCCCGCCGAGCGCGAGCAATGGAAGAAGGACCTGGCGGCCGTCGCGAAGCGGGACCGCGTGGTCTGCAAGGTCTCGGGGATCGTGGCGTCGGCGGCGGGAGGGGAGTGGTCGGCCGACGACCTGGCCCCGATCGTGAATCATGTGATCGAATGTTTCGGGCCCGACCGGGTGATGTTCGGCGGCGATTGGCCCGTCTGCACGCTGGCCGCGAGCTTCCGCGAGTGGGTCGAGGCATTGCGGTCGATCGTGAAGGAACGGCCCGAAGCCGATCGGCGAAAGCTCTTCCACGACAACGCGACGCGAGTCTATCGGCTCGGATGAACGGATCGATGATCGGCGATACTTCTTCGAGGATTGCGCAATGATCCGTCTGACTCAGGCGATCGGCGCGGTGATGGCGGCGACGGTGGTCTCGGGGGTCGTCGGCGGAGCCGTCGGCGCGGCGATCGCGCGGCTCGCGCCGAACTTCGTGATCCTGCTGGTCGTGCCCCTGACGAAAGACCCGAACCACTACGACCCGGTCGAGTTCGGGATCGGGCTGGGCTCGATCAGCGGGCTGCTGCTCGGACTGGGGACGTCGTTGGTCTTGATGATCGCGATCCTGATCCGCGACGGATTCGTGGCGCGGGCGGGAGCGTCGGTGGAGCTCAAGCCGCCGGGGTTCGACGTCGTCTGAGCCGTCGAGGGCGATTTCGGTTGAATCGGGCGGGCTCGTGTGATGCAATTCGAGGCCCGTCCTCGGCCCCCGCGCCGAATCGCTCCCAACGCCATCAGGGTAACTCCATGCTCCGCTCCGTGCTCTTCTTCGAGGTCGAAGGCGGCAACGACAAAGGTCCCGACGGGCATCGCAAGGACACGATGCCGATGGTCCATGCCTTGAGGGCTCTGGGCTGGAACGCGGAACAGCGGTTCTACCGCGACCACGAGGTCGACGCCCTGCTCGAGGAGATCCCCGCCAAATTCGACGCCTACGTCTCACGGATCAACCCGGGCCACATCCCGGGCGGCGAGGCGAAGTATTTCGAGTTGCTGCGAGGGCTGTGCGACCGCGGGATGGTCGGCATGCCGCACCCCGCGGCCATGGTCGCCTTCGGCGCCAAGGATGCGCTCGTCAAGCTGGCCGAGACCGACCTGGTCCCCACCGATACCTTCGCCTACTACGACTCCGCACAGTTTCGCGAGGGGTTCCCCAAGGCGCTGAGCACGGGGGTGCGCGTCCTCAAGCAGAACCGCGGCTCGACCGGCAGCGGGATCTGGCGCGTCGAGGTGATCGACGGCCGGACCTTCGAGCCCGGGTCCGCACTGCCGCTCGACACCAAGATCAAGTGCACCGAGGCGCTCGACAACCACACCGAGGAGCGCGAACTCGGCGAGTTCATGACCTACTGCGACCAGTACCTCGAGGGCGACGGCGGCCAGATCGTCGACATGCCGTTCCTGCCGAGGATCAAGGAAGGCGAGATTCGCATCCTGTTCGTCGGAGAGACGCCCATCTTCGTCGTCCACAAGAAGCCCGCCGAAGGGGGCGACGCCTTCTCGGCCACGCTCTTCTCGGGCGCGAAGTACACGTATGAAGAACCGTCGAAGTGGCAAGAGCTGATCGACTGGTTCCTGGCGCTGATGCCCGACGTTCAGAAGCGCCTCGGCGGGCACGACACGCCGTTGATCTGGACCGCCGACTTCATCCTCGACGACGCGCCCGAAGGCGGCGACCGCTACATCCTGGGCGAGATCAATTGCTCATGCGTGGGGTTCACCACGCACATGGAACACGGGATCCAGGAGAAGATCGCCGCGCAGATCGTCGACAGCGTGACCAAGAAAAAGGGCTCCTGAGTCGCCGAATCGGGCGATTCCCGACGCCGCCTCGAACCTCTCGACGCCTGCCCGCGGCTCCCTCAGGGAAGCTCGCGGGCGGGCGTTTTCGTTCGCGGCGGGCGTCCGGCCCCGGCGATGTTGCCGAAAAGCAACGAGTTCTCGGGTGGGCAGACCAAACGTCCAAGAATTCCTTGAACCGATGAAGATTTCGTGTAGTCTCCGAGTCCGTGAATCGAGAGCTCGTGGTCCAGCCCTCGGCATCTCGCCGGTGTCATCGCGAGCCCTTCACTCTCCGGAAGGGAGGATGGACGATGCTTCGCAAGTTCTTGGCGGTTGTGTTGATGCTGGGCGCGGTCGGGGTTCAGCAAGTCTCGGCGAGCCAGCTGTACGCGACGACGGGGAACGGCGGCTCCGGCCCCAGCGACCTCTATCAGGTCGACAAGGTCACCGGCGCGGCGAGCTTGGTCGGCGCCGTCGGCTACATCGTCAACGGGATGGATTACTACAACGGCGTGCTCTACGGCGTGACGTCGACCCGCGATCCCAATCACCACGGCTTGATCAAGATCGACACCGTCACCGGCGCGGGGACTCCGATCGGAACCGGCTGGGGGGCGTCGCTGCCCGACCAGTCCATCTCCGAACTCGCGATCGACTCGCTCGGCAATGCCTTCGGTTGGTCGGAAGCATCCACCGACGACCTGGCCTCGCTCGACCTGGGGACCGGCCTCGTGAACGGCATCGTCGGCGACGCGGGACTCTCGACCGCCGCTCTCTCGC
>JANRKW010000061.1:0-407110 GCA_033763215.1 Isosphaeraceae bacterium
AAACGAACCCAAGGCGGGTCCGGCGTCGCGACACGAAAGTCACCGATTGCGAACCGATCCGACGCCCCCCGAGTCGTGGGGCGAGCCGCTCGAGCGTCTCGATCGACCCGACCGCGTCTGACGCGACGGTGAGATCGACGCACGTTGATCGGTGAACGCCTCGCGGGACGAGGCGGGCGTGGAAGGTGCGCGCGGAAAGAGAAGCAAAGTGGGTCGTTTCGAGCGGGGTTCGACACTTGTCGTGGGAATCGTTCCGACTATGCGAAGGCGGGGTTTGACGGTTATGATGGCCTTTTCTCGATCGACTCCCGGGGAATGCCGCGGACGGTCCTCGGCAACCCGACGCGATCCGCATGGTTCGAGGTGGCGTTTGGTGTCCGGAGCCTCGACCCCGTCGGATCCCGTCGGTAGTGCCTCGGCGTCGAAGAGCCTGCCGCCGGTTCTCTCGAAGCTGATGTCGGGCACGTTCTGGCTGGCGCTTCGGACGCCGTTGCAGATCGTCTTTGCGTTCGTCAGCATCCCGCTGGTGCAGAAGTACATCGGCGACGACAAGAACGGCGCCTACGTCTTCGCGTGGGGATTCGGGTTCCTGCAATTCCTGCTCGAGTTCGGGATGAGTTCCGCGCTTCAGCGCGAGGTCTCGGACTGCTGGACTCGGGGCGACCGCGTCGGCGTGGATCGCGCGGTGGGTTGCGGTCTGAACTTCTATCTCGTGATGGCGTTGCTCCAAGCGGCGGTGCTGCTGGGAATCGCCTATCTCGCGCTGCCGTTCACGCGATTCGAGGGGGAATCGTACGATCTGGTGGTCCGCTTGCTCTGGTTGCAGGCGTTGACCGCACCTTGTTTTGGGCTCTCGACGGTCGTCTCCAGCATTCTCCAGGCGGCGCGGCGGTACGACGTGCTCCCGCGGTTCGAGATCTTGATCGTGACCGCTCGATTCTTGATCCTGGCCGCGGGCTATGCGGTCGGGCTCGATTTCCTGCTGGTCGTGGTGCTCCAGTCGGTGGCCCAGGTGACGTTGTCGCTGGGGCCGGGCGTTTGGGTGATCGTGCGCGAGTTGGGCTATGTGCCCAAGTTGCGGAAGGTGAAGCTCGAGGATTATCGGTCGCTGCTTCGGATCAGTTTCTACTTGTTCTTGATCCAGCTCTCGGTGGTGTTGGCGGACAAGGTCGATACGTCGATCCTGGGATTTGCGCTCGACGACGAGCGCGTCGGTTCGGCGATCACGGTCTATCAGAATGTGAGCAAGGCGTTTCTCCAGATTCGCCAGACGGGTTGGACGCTGACGTACTTGGTGATGCCCGCGGCGGCGAGCCTGATGGCGGCGGGTGACCTGGCGGGCCTGGAACGCGTGAAGTACGACGGTCCTCGGCTGCTCGTCGGTCTCCTAGCGCCCGCGGCTCTCCTGGCGGCGATCTACGCGGGACCGTTCCTGGAACTCTGGGTCGGTCCCCGATTCGTGGGCGACGCGCCGCTGATGCGGTTGTTCCTGATCGGTGTCATTCCGTTGACGATCTCGGTCCATGTTCAGATGGCGATCGCCATGGGGCGCGTGAACGTGATCGCATGGTCGGCGCTCGCGGGATCGCTGATCAATCTGCCGCTCAGCTACTTCCTGACGCTGCGGATCGGCGTGGCGGGCGTGATCTGGGGGACGGTGGTGACCACGCTCTTCTCGAATCTGATCGTCCCGGGGATCTACGTCTTCCGCGTGCTCGGAGTCGACGTCCGCGCGTTCCTGGCGAGGACGCTGAGCGCTCCGCTCGCCGGGTCGCTCGCGCTGGGGATCGCCTGTGCGTTGATGAACCTCGCGTGGTCGGCCGCGCCTCCGGACGGAGCGGGGCGGTTCGCGCGGTTCCTTCCGTTCCTCACGCACCTCGCCGTGGGGTCGCTCGCCTACGCGGCGGGATACCTGGCAACGCCCTGGGGACGACGCGACCTCGCGGGAGTGATCCGCAGGCTGGGGCGAAGCCGCGGCGAGGAAGCCGCGGGAGTCGTCTGAGGCACCACCCTCGACCGTTCGCGATCGGGCGCCTACATTGAATCGAAGAGCGATGATTCGAGACGCGGCGGTATCGGAGAGGTGAGCGACGATGTCGGAACCGAAGCCTTCTCAGCCAGGCAGCAACGGCCATGCTCGCACTCGACTCGTCGAGGCCGGGGGCGACGGGGCCGCGTTGCTGCCGAATCGCGTCCGCGAGGCCTCGGCGGAAGGCGTCTCCGGTCGACGATTCGTGATCATCGCATGTCTATCGATTCTCGTGATCTGGGGCCTGGTCTGGCTGGCCTTCTCGGGCTGGAAGGCCCGGTACGAAGAGCTGGCGGCGTTCGGCAAGACCGAGGTTGCACCGCGGGTCGAACGGCTCGCTCGGTTGGAGCCGACGGGAGTCGCACCGCGGGCCTGGGTCGCGGCGGTGGAGGATACGAAGACGATGCTGATCGCTCTCACTTCGGCGAGCGTGCTCGATCGAGCGGCGATGGTCGACCTGGCTCTCGAGATCGACTCGCGCGTGGCCAAGGCCGATGCGTCGAATGCGGTCGCGGTTCTCGCCGGGCTCTGGGACGACCTCGAAGATCGCGCGGGGCCCGTGATCGCATCGGGAGGCACACCTGTGAATCCGAATTCACGTCACGCCGCTCGGATTCCGCGTCCGGCTCGCCCGGCGATCTTGCCGGCTCGGCCCCTTCCGCTCGAGGAGGGTGTGGAACGCTGAGGCCGCGGGGATCCCGAGCGGCGGGATCCCCGGATTCCACGGTTCACTTGGTCTTGGCCTTCGGATCGGCGGGGGCTTCCGAGCCCGCGAGCACGGCCGACTTGAACTCCTCGGGCGTCATCTTCTTGATGGTCCGGTCGAGGAGGAGAACGTAGCCCCCTTCTTGGGGCACCTTCGACTCATAGGCGAGGACTTCGGGCGAAGGGACCTTGCCCGCTTCCTCGCTGGTGTCGGGGAGTTTGGCTTGCATACGGACGACGAGTCGCCCTTCGCGGGCTTCGTTGATGCCGTTGGCGCCGACGGCCTCGAGGTTGGCGAGGTCGGCGATCTTGGCGGGTGCCTTGCCGTTGTTGATGGTGTAGACGCGGTAGGCCTCGGCAACATCGCGAAGAGCGAGATGCTCGGTCGAGGTCTCTTCCTCGGACTTGAGGCCCGACGACCCGCCGCAACCGACGACCGAGAGCAGGGCGAAGGATGCACAGACCAGCATCGAAGCGCGGCGCACGACTGAGAACGGGGAAGCGATCATCGAGTGGGTTCCTGAGAAACGAAGAAGGACGAGGCGGATCGTTCCGCCTCGTCCATGGCTCGTCGAATGGGGTGGTCGGAGCAGAGAGAAGGCCCGGCCGGCGGAATCAATAGGAGTCGGCCGAGACGACTTCACCGCCGGCACGCGTTCCGACGGCTCGCCAGATGGTGGGATTGACGGTGCTCTTGACGAATCGCACCGAGCCGTCGCAGAAGGAGATGTTCACGCCGCCGGGGTGGTAGCTGCGGGCGGCGGTGTGCCCCTGGTTGAAGTTGGGGTTGTTCGAGCAATCCCAGAGGTCGTAGTTGGGGGGCACGGTGTGGCTGTAGTAGCCGGTCGAGGGGAGGCTGCGGTAGTACTGCTGGCCGCGGTAGCGGAGTCGAATGCTGTTCGCGAAGGTCGAGCAAGCGGGCGGGGGCGTTTGGGCGGCGGCGCCGGTGAAGTCGCCGGTGATGGTGTAGACGTTGATCTTGTCGGTGAAGGGGATCTCGGCGGCGGTGTTCGCGACGGCCCACGACCGCTTGATCTCGGCGAAGCAGGCGGTGTTGCTGGTGCCGTCCGAGATCTGCGCGATCCGGGTGCCGATGGCGCGGAGGTATTGAGGGTTGCGTTGGGTGTTGGCCGGGGGATCGAGGAATTGCGGCTGGCTGGAGTCGGTCGCGTAGTTGAACACGCCGAGGTTCGCCTGATTGTTCTCCTGCCAGGCCGACGTGCCGATCTGGAGGCTGGCGGTGTTGCCGGTGCTGGCGAAGTAGTTCGAGTAGCCGAGTTCGCTGGTGCCGGCGCGGAGCTTGGAGGCCGAGGGGTCGGACGGGCAGATGAACGCGCTGACGAGCTGGACCTGCGCGGTGTTGTTCGGCGAGGTCGGCCCGGTCAGGTTCAGGTTGAAGCCGAAGTTGAAGGCTCCATACATCGCGGCCTGCTCGAGGTAAGGCAGGATCTGCGCGGCGACGGTGGCGCGGCCGCCGCCGTTGGAGATGTACGGGAAGTCGCCGACGCCCGGCGGGAAGTGGCTGTTGGTCGACTCGAACGTCATCGTCGCGAGGCCCATCTGCTTCAGGTTGTTCGTGCACTGAGCGCGGCGGGCCGCTTCGCGGGCCGACTGGACGGCGGGGAGCAGCAGGGCGATGAGGACGGCGATGATGGCGATCACGACGAGCAGTTCGATCAACGTGAAGCCGGCGCGGATTCGGGGGCGATGCGTCATGGATGACCTCGAGAAAGAATGGCTTCGAATGAGAGTGCCCGCCGGGGAGTCGTGCGGCACGGATTCGTCGACGATCATCGATTCTATCAGGACTCCCCTCATGGTTGACAACCTTCGTCGCGTACATTCACCCAAGTTTCTCCTCGAGGTCGCCTCCGTGTTATCGTGGTGATCCACGAGCCGCCGAGCCTCGCTCCCGAGGCTGTTCGGCCGTCTCGACACGAGAGGAGTCGATGATCCCATGTCGCACCTCGATGATCCGAAACCGTTTCGCGGCGATCTCGTCTTCGACAACGGCACGACGCTCGAGGGCGTCGAAGGCGAACTGGGTCGTTTGGTCGATCCACGCCGGGTCCAGGGCGCGCGGCCTGTGCACGCCGGCCGATTCGCCTGCGGCTGGACCCGCGCGACCCTCGAGGTCGTGGGGTCGCGAGCCAAACTCGAGACCGCCGGCGGGCTTCGTGCCCAGATCCGCGTGATCAGCGTCGTCGATCGCGCGGACGAGCCCGGTTCTCAGGTGGAATTCGAGCTCATCGGTTCCGCGATCGCGGGCGACGTCGCCCGGCCTTGACCTTCGGCCGGCTCTCGATTTCAGACTTGGGTTCGGCCCGACCGATCGACTACGATGGATTCGGTCGTATTCCCTTGCGTCGCGTTCCGGGCGGCGATCGATCGATCGCTCCTCTCACCCCGAAGCCTCCGCCGGAGGTCGTGCCGACGTGTTCGGGTTGTTCCATCGCGATCGTCGCCTCTGTTCCGGTCCCTCGCGTCGCGAGTTCCTCCGCGTCGGTGCAGCGCCGCTGCTCGGGCTCGGGCTGCCTTCGCTCTTGCGCGCCGAGCGTGCATCGGCCGATCGACTCGCTCCCAGACTTCCCGGCTCGCGGATTCGGTCGGTGATCCTCTTCTTCCTGGAAGGGGGCCCCGCGCACCAAGATCTCTGGGACATGAAACCCACTGCGCCCTTGGGAATCCGCTCCGAGTTCGCGCCGATCGAGACCTCGGTCCCGGGGATCCAGTTCTGCGAGCATCTCCCCCGACTCGCGCGCTGCGCCCATCACCTGACGTTCGTGCGTTCGATGCACCACACGGTCGTCGACCACAATGCGGGCGCCTACTTCGCGCTCACCGGGCGGGATCCCGCGGTCGGCGGCAAGCTGATCGTCGCCCCGTCGCCCGACAACTTCCCGCCCTTTGGAGCGGTGCTCGCCAAGCTGCGACCCTCGGGCCGCGCGGTGCCGGACTTCGTGCAGACCCCCGACTGGATGAGCAACAACGGCCATTTCCTGCCCGGGCAGGACGCCGGATTCCTCTCGGGCCGATTCGCCCCCTTCCTCTCGGGCGACCCGTCGGTCCCGCGCTATCGCGTTCCCGGGCTGACTCTGCCTCGAGGGATCTCGCTCGATCGCGTCGACGACCGGCTGACCCTCAAGGACGCGCTCGACCACGCGCTTGAGCCCGGCCCCGAGTTCGACGAACTCGACGACCACTACAAGAAGGCGCTCACGCTGATTCGCGGTCGCTCGGCGCGCGAGGCGTTCGACCTCGAACGCGAGCCCCAGGCCGTTCGAGAGCGTTACGGACTCGACCCCGACAATCCCCGGACCCGCGAAGCCCGCAAGTTCGGTGGTCTGCCCCATCTTGGACAATGTCTCCTGCTGGCGCGTCGCTTGGTCGAGGCGGGCGTTCGGCTCGTCACGGTCTGCACCGGGGCCCGCTACGACCAGACCTGGGACACGCATCGACAACACTACCCCCTCCTCGAACGGTCGATCCTCCCGATGTTCGACCGAGCTTTCTCGGCGCTGCTGGAGGACCTTCACGATCGCCGCCTCCTCGAGGAGACCCTGGTCGTCGCCATGGGTGAATTCGGCCGGACGCCGCGAATCGGCCAGATCACCAGCAGCGCGGGAGCCGACGCGGGCGGTCGCGACCACTGGCCGCACTGCTACACCGCGATCCTCGCAGGCGGCGGACTCTCCGGCGGCACCGTCTTCGGCGCATCCGACGCACACGCCGCCTATCCCGCGAGCAACCCGGTCACGCCTCCCGACCTCGCCGCCACGATCTACCAGGCTCTCGGGATCTCCCCCGAGACCGAGATCCGCGATCACCTCGACCGACCCTTCGCTCTGAGCACCGGCAGAGTCGTTCCCGGTCTCTTTTGAAGAATCGCGGGAAGGGAGACCCTCCCGGAGCGATAATATGGGTAGAGGGAGACGGTCGAGCACGATTCGTTCGACTGGGCGATCTCGGACCGATCGCTCAATCTGACGGATGTGGCGGTCGTGCCTCGAGCGTCGCCCGTTCCAAGAACTCGTCGAGCGATCCGAATACTCGACATGGCCGCTCGCGGTCGATTCGATATCATGAATCGGATGTCGCGGCCGAACCGTTGTGCGAGCGACGCGACGTCGAGTCGGGCGAGTCGTTTGCGATCCTCACCCGACCGAGACCCGGCCGCGTGAGACGTTCGAGCCTCGTGACCCGTTCCGCCTTCTCTCCCCATGGTCGGTTTCCGCGTGAGGTTCGAGCCATGACCGCACGACACATCCGCCGTCGACACCTTCTCGGTTCGCTGCTGGGCCTCGCTTTCGCGATCGTTCCCGCGCTCTCCGCCTCGGCCGGCTCGCTCTCGTGGCTGGACGACGTCGTGAAGGATGTGATCCGCGAGACCGAATCGGGCGCGAAGATCGCCGCTCGGTCGTCGGACTCCACGACCCGAACCGCCGCACGTCTCTTCGCGAATGAGGCCGAGGAATCGCTCGAGGGGGTCGCCCGCCGCTACGAGGCGTTCGGTCGAGCGGGAAAGAACGGCGCGGCGCCGAGCGAGGCTCTCCTGGAATCGAGATTCCGCAAGCTCCTCCGCCCCGACTCCGACGCCGTCAAGGCCTTCACCGCGCTCGCTCCCGCCGAGAAGCGAGTCGTGGTCGAGATGGGTGAGGTCGCCCAGGGACTCGCCAGGAAGTATCCGGGTGAGGCCGAGGGCCTGGTTCGCAAGCTCGGAGCCGAGGGTCTGGCCGCCGTGCGGGTCTACGGCGACGACATCGCCCCCGTCGTCGCCCGTGAGGGCGCCGAGAGTCTGCAGGTTCTGCGCAAATCGGGAAATGCGGGGTGGAAGTTCTATACCACCCACGTTCTCGCGAACAAGAAGAAGTTGGCGGCTGCGGGTGTTCTTGCGCTGTATATGGCCGACCCCGATCGATTCGTCGACACCGCCGGCCGCATCACGTCGTACGCCGTCGAGCAGTTCGCCAAAGCGGGGATCGAACTCGCCTCCGCGGTCGGCGGCGGCGTGGTCAACGGACTCGGCGAGTCGATCTCGACCTGGCTCACCGGCTGGGGAATCGACCTCGAGTCGGCGCGATACGTCGGCATGGCCCTCGCCGGGTTGACGGTGGTCGGTGCGACGCTCGTCCTGCTCGGCATGCCGATCCGCAGCCTCTTCCTTCCGGTCGTTCTCATCTTCCGGCTGGCGCGGCCGCGCAAGCGGGTGACGCCCGGAAACTGAATCCGGTCGAAACCAACCGGAACCAACGCAACATCCGCGACGTGGAACCGTCGCGAAGATTCGGTCGGGAGGGATGCGGGACGCATCGAGGACGGGGCAAGGGACGGCCCCTCGAGCGAAGGACCTCGAACGAGGCGAGCTTGGGGCGGGTAGGAGGAGTGGCGAGCTTCATGGCGAATCGTCGCAGAGAGCATCTCGACGCGATCGAGGGCCGGCTCACCGGTCCCAAGCGGATCGCGCTCTTTGGTCACCGCAACGTCGGCAAGACGACGCTGCTCGCGATGTTCTACCGCCAAGCGTCGTCCGGTCTGGTCCCCGGCGTTCGGCTCGCCGCGGCCGACCCGATGACGGCCGAATACCTCGCCGACAAGATCATCCAGATCGAGTCGGGCGAGTCGCTCGCGGGAACGCTCGCCGAAACCGAGCTCCGGCTCCGGCTCTACCACGGCCCGGCCCGCTTCGACCTGATCGTCAAGGATTATCAGGGTGAACATGTGACCTTGGGCTCCGACGAGCCGATCCAGCAGTTCTTCGCCGACTGCGACGCGGTCTTCCTCTGCCTCGACCCCGAGGGATCGAACCGCCCCGAAGATCGGCGCCGGCGGCAACACGAAGTCGAGAATCTGCTCGAGAAGTGCATCGAGAAGTCGGTCGACGGCATGACCGATCGGCCGATCGCGCTCTTGTTGACGAAGTTCGATCGCGTGATGGCGCAGTCGAACGGCAGCCTGGAGAACGTCGAACGACTCGTCGACGCTCGGTACGGGATGACGCGTCACGCGCTCTCGAAGCATGCCCGCCGCGGAGCGATCTTCGCGGTCAGTGCGTTCGGCCGCGGCGCGATCGATAATCGTCCACCCGTTGATCTCGAGCCGATCGGGCTCGAGGGGCCGCTCTCCTGGCTCGCCGATCAGCTCGAGGCGATCGACCGCGACCAGCTCGAATGGCTCTGGGATCTCGCGCCGACCGATACGCCCCGCCTGGCCCGCGCGCTCGAGGCCTATGAACGTCGCTATCCCGACACCGAGCCCGCGCGGCGATTCCGCAAGAGGCTGGCCGCAGCGCGAGGCAAACGATTCCGAGGCCGGATGCTCCGCGCGGTCGCAGCGCTGGCCCTGGTCGTGGGATCCGTTCTCGCTTATGACTTTTGGGGATATCAGAGCGCGATCGCATTCGAACGCGATCATCCGCCGGTCGCCGTCGAGCGCCGCTGGGCCGACTTCCTCGCCTGGCATCCCACGATCGCCTGGTATTCGCCGGTCCGTGCAGAGTTCGCCCGCGGCCGGCTCGCGGAGTGGCGGCTCCAGGCCGATCGCGACCGCATCGCGGCCGGCCGGCTCGATCCCGGTCTCGACTCCCAACTCGCCGAGCTCAAGACCGAGCGCCCCGCGCTCGCGAACCGGATCGAGGCGATCGAGGATCAGGCCGAGGCCGCGCGCAGCGAACAACGTTGGCGCACGCTCCAATCCGAGGCGGCGGCGGCGGGAGACGAGCCCGATCGAATCCTCTCGTCGGTGCGCGATTATCTCCGCGATTTCCCCGACTCGCCTCACAAGGACGAGGCAACCGCTCTCCTCAACGCCGGCAAACTGAAGCTCGAGGAGAGGCGAGCCCTGCTCGAACGCAGAGAGGTCGATGATCTGCTCCGTTCGGCCGCGCTTCCCAATGCCGACCTCGAGGAGATGATCGACCGAGCCCGTCGCTTCATCGCCGATCATCCCGAGAGCCTCTACCGCAACGAGGTCGAGCAGCTCGTCTCGCGCTTCTCGAGAACCGCCGACGATCGCGACATCGAGGAGGCCAGACGCTTCTCCCGAGAGAACCCGACGCGATATCAAGCACGAATCGATCGATATCGTGCGTATATGAAAGCGCACGCAGTCGAGGGTCGATATCTTCGCGAAGCGAGCGACGCCTGCGAGCGAATCCTCGGCGATTGGGACATCAGCACCTACCGCCTCGCATACGATCACTTCAGCGCACATCCCGACGATCTCGCCCAAGTCGCCTCGCGGCTCAAGGACTACATGGAGCGCCATCCCCAGGGTCGATTCGTGCAGGCTGCGAAGGCCTTTCTCGACTGGTGGGATCGCGTCAGCGTTCCCAACGAGTACCGAGTCACCTTGCTGCGCGGGGAGTTCGACCCGTCGATCGGCAAGTACGTCGCGGGCGGCGGTCCCGACCTCCGCGTCACGCTGGAGGTCGCCGGCAAGACCTACGGTCCGGCGCCCGTCATCCCCAACGAGCACAAGCCGATCTGGCGCTACACGTTCGATCGACCGATCGTCTGGAAGTCCCGCGATCCGATCTCGATCAAGGTCGTCGATCAGGATTGGTGGGACACGACCGTGATCCAATTGAACAGCGACAAGAATGATCCACTCTCGATTCGTCTGCTCTCGGGCGCCATCAAGCCGTCGAAGGGCGGTCCCACGGTCCTGCACTTCGCGTCCGACTTCGTGATGCCCGAGTTGCCCAAGCCGGATCGTATCGACCCATGAATCCCTCGGCGAGCTCGATGAGAGCCACATCGATCACCTATGAACAAGCGGTTTACGGCAGCTTCCCGTTCTGGGATCGAGGCTACGCCGTGCTCGGTCGTTCGCCGGGGTGTCGCGACGAATGGCTGGCCGACTTCCGCGCGATCTGCAGCTCGTGCGGCGAGCGGCCGGCGGGGTTTCGAGAATCCAAGTCGCTTTTTGCGTTGAAGATGGCGAGCGGTCCCTGGGCGGTCGTCGGGGTCTTTCCGATCGGCCGCGACGACACCGGTCGGCCCGGAGCCTCGGCCTTTCACGGTCTGTTCGTGAAGGGGGCCGACTACCGCCGCGCCGGGGCGTCTCCGTTCGTATTTCGGGAGTTGTTGCGGGGCGACTGGGGGCCCGGAGATACGACGCTCGCCGCCGGACGCATGGCGATCCCCGAGTCGTCGCTCGAACCGGTCGAGCCCGATCCCGCGGCGCTCGCGGCCGCCCGTGCGATCGAGCGCGGCATGCGCGTCCTGGTTCGGTCCGACGAGCCGATCGACGACACCGCTCGACGAATTTGGGCCGTGCTCTCGCCCAAGATGCGCGCTCGCGCCGGGATCGCGACGTGGGTCTTCCATCCCGCCAACGACTTCCGTCTCGCAGGCATGCCTCGAATCCAGAAATACTACGAAGATCGGTATGTCGAGATCAACGATCTCTTGGAAGAGCCCGTCGCGGCAGCGGCGGAGATCGATCCTCTGCGGAGAAGCCGGCGGGTCTTCTGGGTGATGGCGGCTCTCGCGGCCGCGATCGTGATCGTGTCGAGCTGCCGAGGAGCCGGCCCCTGAACGGGCGGACCGAACACGAGATCAGAAGAGCTCGGCGATCGGCCGGCCGCCGTCGACGACGGCACGCGGACGCCCCGTTCCATCGACATACGTGAGGTCAAGTGGAACGCCCATATGTCGATAGATCGTCGCCGCGAGGTCGGCCGGAGTGACGGGTCTGTCGCGGATCGTGCCGCCGTCGCGTTCGCTGGCTCCGACGACCTGTCCGTGGCGGAGCCCGCCTCCGGCGAGACACATCGACATGATCTCGGTCCAGTGATTCCTGCCGTCGGTGCTCCCTTGCGTGCCCATCATCGGCGTCCGCCCGAATTCGCCCTGGGCCACGACGAGTACATCGTCGAGCATCCCGCGCTCCTGGAGGTCGGATACGAGCGTGGTGATGAGATGATCGAAGAGAGGGAGCAGCGGCTTCAAACCTTTGCTGATGCCTCCATACGGCGGGATATTGTCGCCGTGAGTATCCCAGGTACCGGAGGCCGGGTGATAGCTGAGATCGACGGTCACGAATGCGACTCCCGCTTCCACGAGCCTCCGCGCCAGCAGGACTTCGCGGCACCAGAGATGATTGCCGTAGCGTTCTCTGACGGCCGGGGACTCGAGCTCGAGGTCGAATGCGTCGCGCGTCGCCCGCCCCGTGATCATCTCGACCGCCGCGCGACCGTGTCGATCCATGGCGTCGAGAGCGGGGTCGTCGCGGAGATCGCGCAGCAGGGTGTCGAGTTCGTGGAGCAGGTTCCGGCGACCCGTCAATCGAGGCTGCGACAAGCCCGCGGGCAAGCGAAACGCCTCGGGTTCCGTGAAGCGTCCCGTATCGACGCCCACGTTGTCGTAGATCGGTAGCCGCGCAGCGCGGTTCGCCAGGAACGGGTTGTAGGCCGCCCCCAGATCGCCCGCGTAGGCGATATGCGATCGCGACGTCTGGAACGCGACATAGGGCGGTAGGCCCGGTGCGTTCGACCCTCGATGCTTGGCGATGACCGAGCCGATCGCGGGGTAGCTCTCGCCGCGAGGGTTCACGCGCGGCTCCGCTTCGCGATTGCCGGTCTGGAACACCTTGTTGGGCTCGTGATTGCTCATGCGAGCATCGACCGACCGGATGATCGTGAACTTGTCGAGCATCGCCGCCTGCTTCGGCAGATGTTCGCAGATCGACACGCCCGGAATTCGGGTGGGGATCACGCCGAACGGGCCGCGATTCTCGAGCGGTCGATCGGGCTTGGGATCCCACGTGTCGATTTGGCTCGGACCTCCCGCCATCCAGAGGAGGATCACCGCCTTGCGCCCGCCGATCGGTCGCCCACTCTGGGATGCTCCGGCACGTGCGGCCAGGAGATCCGAGAGGGAGAGCCCGGCCATTCCCGCGAGGCTCGCTCGAATCATCCCGCGCCGGGTCCGCACGGTCAGGCCGTCGAGTCCGTCGCGGTGGAATCGGTTGAAGGCGTGATGATGCTCGTGATTCGAGGCTCGATCCATGGTGGGAGTTCCCGGGGGCGTCGCCCGAGGCGCGATCGCATCGATCGTCTCATCGTCTTCAAGATAGCGTCGGCGCGGGGTCCACGAAAGCCGGAATCGCGTAGAGAGTCATGAGACGGCGTTCTGTCGGCGCAGACGATCGAGGAGACCGATCTGTCCCGCGTGGTAGACGTCGTGAAAGGCGATACCGATGATCAACTCTCGAAATGTGGTCGTGCTGCCCGCCGGGACCGCGTCGAGCCGGAGAGGATCGAGTGCCTCGACGGCGTCGCGCAGCCCCGAATGTTCCGAGTCGAGGAGTGCGACATGGGCTCTCCAGCTTCGTTCGTCGTACGTCTCGGCTTCGACGGCGAACCAGTTGCTCCCGGAGATTGCGAACGATCCTCGCTTGACGCCGAGGATCCGCCGGCGGACCGTGTACTTCCAGTAGGCGGCATGGAGCGTCTGTTCGGCGATCGACCGTCGCCCCGGCGCGGGTCTCCATGCGGCCTCGGCTGCCCGCAGACCACGGATCGAGCCCTTGAGATTCGGCCCGTGCCACGACTTGCGCCGGAAGCCGTTCTCCAAGAGAACGAGCAGTGATTCGATGTCGGTGGGCATGGTTCCAGGATCCTGGCGCGAACCCGCGATCGAGCCGGCGCCTCTAAGCGGGGAGTCCCTCACGCGTGCGTCGCGCGTGCCGGATCGGCGAGTCGGGATATGATCGGATCATCGGCCGCGGCGAGCATGAGCATGAAGGAAAGCGGATCGAAGCGCCTCGAGTTTCCGGCCGCTATGATCTTGAGCGAGGGGAAGTCGACACTTTGGCTGGCGGTTCCGGTCGTGCTCGCGGAATTGGGTTGGATGGCGATGGGGGTCGTCGATACCGTGATGGTCGGTCGTCTCGGCCCCGAGGCGATCGGAGCGGTCGGCCTGGGATCGTCGCTCCATCTCGCCCTGATCGTCTTCGGCTACGGATTGATGCTGGGTCTCGACTCGATGGTCTCGCGCGCTTTCGGCCGAGGGGACCTCGAAGACTGTCGTCGGTCTCTCGTCCAAGGGCTCTACCTGTCGTTGGCGATCACGCCCCTGTTGATGGGATTGGTCGAGCTGGCGGTGATGATCCTACCGCGCACGGGGATCACTCCGGAGGTTCGGACCTTGCTCGGCCCCTATCTCCGCGCGCTCAACTGGAGCACTCCGTTCCTGATGATCCATGGGACGCTCCGGCGCTACATGCTTGCGCTGGGGCGTGCTCGGGCCGTGATGATCGCATTGATCGCCGCGAATTTGATCAATGTGATCGGAAATCAGGCCTTGATCTTCGGTTCTTGGGGTGCGCCGGAGTTGGGCGTGACGGGATCGGGCTGGGCGACGATGCTCGCGCGCGTGGGCATGGCCGCGACCTTGGTCGCCTCGGTCGCGATGCTCGAACGATCGAGCGGGCGCGGACTGAGAGGTCTGGCGGTGGGTCCGGACTGGGCCCGGCTGCGCGAGCTCGGGGCGCTGGGGCTGCCGGCCGCGGTTCATGTCCTTCTCGAGGCGGGGGTGTTCGCTGCGGCATCGGCGTTGGCGGGACTCTTCGATGCGGTCTCGCTCGCGGCGCATCAGGTCGTGCTGGAGTCGGCGAGCGTCACCTTCATGGTTCCTTACGGCGTGTCGTCGGTGGCGGCGGTCAGGGTCGGCCATGCCGTCGGGCGCGGAGAGCCCGACCGCGCGATCGCGGCGGGTTGGGCCGCCTTGATCGTCGGCGAAGGATTCATGGCGACGGCCGGGCTGGCGTTTCTGCTGATCCCGAGAACGATCCTCGGCTTCTACACTCGCGACTCGGCGACCATCGATGCCGGCGTCACGCTCTTTGCGATCGCAGCGTGTTTTCAGATCTTCGACGGACTTCAGGTGATCAGCGGAGGAATCCTCCGAGGATCGGGCGACACGCATTCCGCGATGTATGTGAATTTGCTCGCCTATTGGGTTCTCGGTCTTCCGATCGGAGTCGTCCTGGCGTTCGCCATGGGACGGGGCGTTCCGGGACTGTGGATGGGATTGTCGGCGGGCCTGATGATCGCGGGACCTCTCCTGTTGCGCACATGGCTTCGACGCGCGGCGCGATTGAAGAGTGGCGGCGAGCGATCGGGGTGACGCCGCACGGGCGGTGTTCCTCGGTTGTCTCTTTCGCTCGCCGCATGAGGTGATAGACTGCGAGTCGCGTCGTTCGGCGGACTCTCATGCTCCGCCTGACGCTGCTCCGCGTCGCCGTCCCTGCCTTGCTCGCCTCGCCTCGCCCGATCTCGCCGGCATCCACGGATCCGAGGTCGACTTCGCCCGGAAGTCTCCGACCTCGAGAGGGAGACCCGCTCATGCTCGATGCTTCCATTTCGCGTCGTCGCTTCTTGGGGACCACCGCGGCCGTCGCCTCCGCGGCGCTGATGGGAGCGTCGGCCCCGAAGAAACGCATCGCTTTGATTGGAACCGTCGATCGGACGATGTCGCACACGCAGCACTTCCTCGATCGGTTCCTGGTCGGCTTCGGCTGGAACGGCGAGTGGGCGCGATCGCGGGTCGATCTCGTCTCGGTCTACATCGACCAGTTCCCCAAGGAGGATCTGGCGAAGGCGCAGACCAAGAAGTTCGGCGCTCGGCTCTACCCGACTCTCGAGGAGGCGCTGACGCTCGGCGGCGAGAAGCTGGGGGTAGACGGCGTCGTGGTGATCGGCGAGCACGGGAACTACCCGAGGAACGATCAAGGTCAGACGCTCTATCCTCGCTATTCGTGGTTCAAGCGGATCGTCGGGGTGTTCGAGAAGAGCGGCCGAGCCGTCCCGGTGTTCAATGATAAGCACCTCTCGACGGTGTGGAGCGAGTGCGCGGAGATGGTGGCCGACTCGAAGCGGCTGGGCTTCCCGTTTCTCGCGGGGTCGTCGTTGCCGGTGACCTGGCGTCTGCCTTCGATCGACATGCCGCTGGACACGCCGCTGTCCCAGAGCGTGTGCGTGGCGTACGGCGGAGTCGACAGCTATGACTTCCACGGGTTGGAGACCGCGCAGTGCATGTCGGAGCGTCGGGCAGGGGGGGAGGTCGGCATTGCTCGGGTGCGCGGAGCTCGCGACGAGAAGATCTGGGAGCCTCTGGAGCGATCGGAATCGACGCTTCGGCTCTTCCTCTCGGCTCTCTCGCGGAGTCACAATCTCCCGGTCGAGAACGGATACCCGACCGATCCGATCTCGTTGGATTGGGCCAAGCGGGTGTTCAAATCGGGCTATGCCTACTTCATCGAACATCGCGACGGATTCAAGACGAGCCTCTTCATGCTGCCGATCCGCGACTTCAATTACGCGGGCTTGAACTCGAAGACGGGTGAGGTGGTCTCGACGCAGATGTATCTGCCGATGCCGGGGCAAGGCGCGACGACCGCGAACTTCTTCAATCCCTTGGTTCGGCACATCGAGGAGATGGTGATCAGCGGCAAGGTGCCGTACCCGGTCGAGCGAACGCTGTTGACCTCGGGAATGACGCTCGCGGGCGTGCAGTCGCTGCATCGGGGCGGCGCCGTGGTGGAGACGCCGGAGATGGCGGTGAAGTACTCGGCCTTTCCCGAGTCGGCATTCCAGCGGACTTGAGGATGCTCGATTCATCGACGGATGTTTCGGCGCGGCGGCATCCGTCGTAGAATGCCGGGCTCGAAGGCGGTCCCACCCTCGGTCGTACGGGAGGTCGTGCCATGAGACTCGTTCGTCGCTTCGTCGGATGGCTCGTCGTGATCCTCGTCGGCTCAGCGGGGTCGATCCTCGCGGCGCCGGAGCGGAAACCGAACGTGGTGGTGATCCTGGCCGACGATCAAGGCTGGGGCGACCTGGGGATCCACGGCAATGCGAATCTGTCGACGCCGCGGATCGACGCGTTGGCGAAGGCGGGCGCGCGATTCGAGAGATTCTTCGTCTGCCCGGTCTGCGCACCGACGCGCGCGGAGTTCTTGACCGGTCGATATCACCTGCGCGGGGGCGTCCGCGGCGTGTCGACCGGTTTCGAGCGACTCGATCTCGGGGAACGGACTCTGGCCGAATCGCTGCTCGCGGCGGGATATGAGACGGGGGCGTTCGGCAAGTGGCACAACGGCAGCCAGTGGCCGTATCACCCGAACGCGCGGGGCTTTCGCGAGTTCTTCGGATTCACCTCGGGGCACTGGGGCGAGTACTTCGATGCGCCGTTGGAACACAACGGCCGGTTCGTGAAGAGTCGTGGATTCATCGCGGATGCGTTCACGGATCGGGCGATCGAATTCATCGGCGAGAACGCGTCGCGTCCGTTCTTCTGCTACCTCGCCTTCAACACTCCGCACTCCCCGTTCTCGGTTCCGGACAAGAACTGGGACGCGGTGAAGGATCGGTCGATCGGCATGCGCGGTCCCGAGGGCGCGAAGGAGGATCTCGCCGTCACGCGGGCGGCGCTGGGGCTCTGCGAGAATCTCGACGCGAACGTCGGCAGGGTGCTCGACGAGCTCGATCGCCGCGGTCTCGCGGACGATACGATCGTCGTCTACTTTTCCGACAACGGACCCAACAGCGCCCGCTGGAATGGAGGGATGCGGGGGCGGAAGGGCTCGACCGATGAGGGCGGAGTGCGCTCGCCGTGCTTCATCAGTTGGCCGGGACGGATCGCCGCCGGTCGCGTCGTCCCCGAGATCGCCGGCGCGATCGACCTGCTCCCGACGCTGCTCGCTCTCGCCGGGGCGAAGCGCGTGGGCGATCGGCCGCTCGACGGTCGCGATCTCTCGCCTCTGCTGCTCGGGAAGCCGGTCGAGTGGACCGATCGGATGATCTTCACGCATCAAAATGGTCAGGTGAGCGTCCGCACCCGCGCGCATCGGCTCGACGCGACCGGCCGGCTCTACGACATGGTCGCGGATCCCGGCCAGACCAAGGATCTCGCCAAGGCCGAGCGCGAAACGGCCGATCGCCTGAAGCTCGCGGTGGACACCTGGAAGCGGGAGCTGAATCCGAGCGAACCGGTCGGAGCCCGGCGAGTGCCCCAGAACCTCTCGGTCGACGCGCGTCCGGTCCCGGTGGGCTTCCCGGAGTTTCCGACGACGGTCCTTCCCGCCCGCGACGGCGCTCCTTCCGGCGGAATCGGTCGAAGCGCCTCGGCGCCGAATTGTTCCTACTTCGTGAATTGGACGACGACGGAAGGTCGGATCACGTGGAACATCGAGGTCGAGACGGCCGGCGAGTACGACGTCGTCGCCTGGTACACCTGCCCCGAGGCGGACGCCGGAGCGAGGATCGAACTCGCGCACGGATCGTCGAGACTCGAGGCGAAGATCGATCGAGCGTGGGATCCGCCGCTGCTCGCGGATCAGGATCGCGTCGAGCGCAAGGGGGAGTCGATCATGAAGGAATTCCGACCGATCGTTCTCGGCCGGATCCGACTGGAGCGAGGCCGGGGTCCGCTGATCCTTCGGGCGATCGAGATCCCCGGCAAGAGCGTGATGGATCTGAGGATGATCACCTTGACCCTTCGTTGAGGCCGACCGGAAACGGAAACGGAGCGTCTGCCTCCCTCGTTGGGGGAGGCGACGCTCCGTCGAAATGCGGTCGACGACGACGCGCGTCCTTCGATCAGTTGCCGGGGCGGCGCATTTCCTGAACGAACTCGAAGGGCGCGCCGATGAGCTTGGCCCAGCTCTTCTTCTGGTCGTCGCTCATCAGGGCGACGATCTTGGCGTGGGTTTCCTTGTTGAGTTCCGCCATCTTCTTCATGCCGGCCTCGCGGTCGTCTTGAAGGCTCTGGAAGATCTCACGCATCTGCGCGCCTTGCTCCATCATGATCTCTTGGATCTTGCCGCGTTGTTCCTCGGTGATGGCGAGGACCTTGGCCGCCTCGGCGTCCATGAAGGCGCGGGGACCCATCGACTGGAGACGGCACTCGTGGAAGCGCTTGACCTGCTCTTCCTTGAGGTTCTCCTTGAGGGCCTTGGCGAGGTCGTCGGCCATCGCCTTGCCCATCTCGGTCATCTTCTCACGGCGCTCTTCGGGGGAGAGGTCCTGCAGGCCCTGAAAAGCCTCGCGCTGCTTGGCCATGAGGTCGGAGGCCGAGGCGGCGAGGGCCTCGATCTGCTTCTCGTCGGCCTTGATCTCCTTGAGGATGCTCTTGTTGGTGAGCAGATTCGCTCCGCCCCCCATCATCCCCATCATGCCGAATCCGCCGCGGCCTTGCCCTTGGGCGGAGGCCTGGAGGCTCATGGCGGCGAGCAGGCCGAGAACGGTCAGACTGATTCGGATCGTCTTCATCGAGAATCTCCCAGGCGGTTCCATCGTGGTGCGATCAGGCTGGTCGAGCGGCCGGGAGACGCAGCGATCACGTCGACACGCACGCATGCGGACTCGATCGAGCGGAACTCACGGATTTCGACCCCTGCCGGATTGAGCGACGATTCGGCCCGACTCGGCCGGGAAAACCAGTCGTACGCCGTGAGTTGGGGCGACTTCGAGCCGGATTCCGATCGATTCGGGGGGTGGATCGTCGACTGGGGCGAGGCGCCGGTGGGCTCTAGCGTCTCGCCGGGGCGATCTGCGATCCTCTTGGATCTCGGGCAGTGATCATCGACCCAGGATCGCCGACCTCGGCACCCGCCCGATCCCCGTCATGGAGTGAGCGAGTCTTGAGCACTCTTCGCGAAGCCGTCGGCTCTGTTCGGACCAAGATCGTCGCCACGGTCGGACCGGCGTCGCGGTCGCCGGAGATCTTCCGCGAATTGATCCATGCAGGTGTGGACGTGGCGAGGCTGAACTTCTCGCACGGGACGCACGCCGACCACAGCGAGACGCTGGCGATGGTCCGACGGATCGCGGCGGAGCTCGGTCGTCCGCTCGCCGTGCTCCAGGATCTCGGCGGTCCCAAGATCCGTCTCGGGGAGATCCCCGGCGGCGAAGTGGATTGCGGACTCGGTGAGCGATTTCGCCTCGTGGTCGAACGTTCGACCGACGACCCGCGCGAGTTGACGTCGACTCATCCGGAGTTGCCCTCGGACCTAAGCGCAGGCGACGTCGCCCTCTTCGCGGACGGGGCCGTGGAGATGAAGGTGGAGCGAGCCGACGAGCGCGCGGCCGACCTCGTCGTGACCTTGGCGGGTCGGCTCCGTTCGCGACAGGGGATCAACCTGCCCGGGGCGCTCTCGAGGATCCCCTCGCTCACCGAGAAGGATCTCCGCGACCTCGACTGGACCCGCGACAACGAGGTCGACTACGTGGGACTCTCGTTCGTGCGGACGCCTGAGGATGTCGTCAAGCTCCGATCCGAGCTGGCGAGTCGCGGGATCCGTGCCCGAATCATCGCGAAGATCGAGAAGCCCCAGGCGGTCGAGAACATCGAAGGGATCGTCGCGGTGAGCGACGCGATCATGGTGGCGCGCGGCGATCTCGGGGTCGAGATGGACGTTGCGTTGGTGCCCGCGATCCAGAAGCGCGTGATCGATACCTGCCGACGCGCGCGCGTCCCCGTGATCACCGCGACGCAGATGCTCAACAGCATGGAAGACTCCTCGCGACCGACGCGCGCCGAGTCGACCGACGTCTTCAACGCGGTCCTCGACGGAAGCGACGCGGTCATGCTCTCCGGCGAGACCGCAGTGGGGCGATATCCGATCGAGGCGGTGTCGACGATGAGCCGGATCGTGCGACGGGCCGAGAGCTTCCTTCTCGAGGAAGATCACGATCTGGTCGCGCGAAGCGAACGCGAGGAATGGCACAATTCCGGCTGGATCCAACCCGTGACGGAAGGGATCGTCGAAGCGGCGAGTCTCGCGAGCCGTCGACTGGACGCGGCGCTGACGGTGGTCGCCACGAACTCGGGACGCACTGCGCTCGCCGTGTCGAAGCACCGGCATCCGACGCCGACCCTCGCCCTCACCGACGACCCCGTGGTCGAGCGCGTCATGAATCTCTACTGGGGAGTGACCCCGCTTCTCGTCGGGTCGCTCTGCGACACCACGCAGAACCTGCTGGAACTCGCGGTGGCCTGGGCGAGAGCGCGAGACTTGGTCCGCTCGGGCGACAGACTCATCTATCTCCGCGGGACGATTCCCGGGAATGCCGTCCACAACGCGATGGTGATCCACGTCGTCGAATAGTCGTGAGGATTGGGAGGAACGGGACGAGTTTGCGGGAAAGCAGCGGGGATCGCGCCGCGCGCCCCGTGGAATTCCGCCAACATCCCCCCTCCGCGTCCGATATTACCTAGAGGAGCCTCGTTGCGTGAACGCTCGCTCTCGAGCCGCCCGACGGGAGCCGCGATTGACGATCGCCCGGACGATCCCGACAATATCGTGCCGGCATCGATGCGAAGGTGGTCGAGTCTCGGCGCGATTGCGATCGTCGGTGGGATCCGGTTGTCCGCACGCCGCGAGATGGTCGACCTCGAATCGATCACGACGAACCCCAATCGCTCTTCCACCGCCTCTCGACCGAACCCCCGGGGCCGATGCCCGATGAAGCGTTTTTTTGCCGCCGTGTTCCTCCTGGCCGCACTGGGCGTCCTCCTCAAGCTGGCGGTCAAGCCCGAGGTCGTCGCGCGGAACGGCGGAGGCGTGGTCGAGGTTCCGCCGGTCGTCGCGGTCGATGAGGAAGCATCGCACGGGAGAGACCTCGTCGCGAAGTATCCGGATGCTTCGGAACTCGTTGAGCGCGTCTACGATGCCTACCGACTGAACGCGATCGCCATCGAGCGGACGGACGGACTCCGCGGGCTCGAACTGCTCGACAAGTTGGGCATCGAGGCCCTCTACCTCTACGACAAGCATCCCAGCGATTTTCGACGACTCCGCGATACGCTCAACGATGCGGCGGCCGCCGACGTGCTCCTGCATTGGCGGGAGTACTTCGCCGACAAGCGCAACGACCACAACGATCGCCGCGTTCTGATCGCGGAGATCGGTCGTCTCAAGAGCGAGGCCCGCAAGATCGCGGCGGTCCGGCCGAACCTCCTGCCGCTGCTCATGGCCGAACCCGACGGTCTGATCCAACTGGTTCGGAAGTGGGGCGGGGATGAGTCGATCCTGACGGATGTCCTGGCGGTTCTCGGCTTCATCTCTCTCGAACGCGGCAACGTCGACTTGAGGTCGGCGATCCGGACCCTCGACTACCACGGCCTCACCGCACTCGACGCATTCCGAGCACAAGGGCTCGACGGCTTCGCCTTGGTGGGCTTGTACGGCGAGGTCCTGGAACTCCGAGGCGGCTCGCTCGACCTCTCCGAGGCTCTGATCCTGCTGCGAGTCAATTCGGATTATGTCGATGAGCTTCTTCGATCTCATCGGCCCGAGATCGTGGCTCAGCATCTCCAGCACGTCGTCGGTGCGGGGCTGGTGAAGCAGGTCGGCGGCAGTACCCAGGCGCTCCGGCTCTTCGTCGAACATGGTTCCAAAGGCGAAGAGGCTTTGCGTCGCGCGGGGCCGGACGCGGCCGATGTCGTCTACGGCGACTATGCCGATCCGACGCTCCGCAATCAGGCGGTGGCCGCTCTCGCCGAGCATGGCACGGCCGCTCTGGCGATGCTGGAGAAGTACGCGGTCGACTCCGACTTCCGCGAGATCCTTCGCACCCACGGCCCTGCGATCATCCCCCCGATCGCGCAGAGCGACACCTCGCCGGAGACGCTCGCGCTGTTGAAGTCGAAGTCGAATCTCAGTTGGAAGGAGTGGCTCGCCAAGGGAGTGCTCGCGGCGTCGAGCGAGACGGGGCAGGCGACGATTCGTCTCATCAAGAGCGACGGACTCGATCGCGTCGCCCAGCTCGGTTCGACTTCGATCGAGTACTACCAGTTCCTGCCGCTCTACGACTTGGTCCACCTGGGGACCGTGCTCAGTCGGGGTCACGCGCCTACGGGCGGCGAGATGACCTGGGCGCTCCTCGATGGTTGCTTCGTGATCGCCGACGTGCTGTCGCTCGCCGCGGCACAGCCCGAGGGCGTCGCGGCCGCGGAGGCGGTTCGGAGCGAGCTCAAGTCGGCCGCGAAGACCGCCGTCCGAGCAGTGGGGGCCGACGCCGTCGAGGAATCGATCGAGTCGCTCGCTCGACGCACGGGGGAGACGGCGGGCAAGCAACTCTCGCGTTGGTGGGTCGTGCGTGCCGCGGGCGGTACCTACGAAGTGCTGAAGCGAACGCCCGAGGCCTTCGAGAAGCTCGGATTCGACCAAATCGCTGGGATCGGGCGAGCCCTCTCGGCCAAGGCGGGGCTCCACCTCAGTACCTGGACGCCGATGCGATTCCTCCGGGACGGCCTCGAGGTGGTGAAGCAGGTTCCCCGCGAACGCGGGCTTCGCTACCTCGGATTGCAGCTCTCGCAGGCGGGCGTGGGTTTGGTCGGGGTCCAGAAGATGGAAGAGTATCTCCAGTCGCGACGACCGACTCCCGTGCAGGAATGAGTCGTTCTCCGACGTCGACATACGCGCAGCTATTCAGATCGTCGAATTTTCATTTGTCGTCGAATCGCCGATCCGAAGGGGCGAGCCAGATCGACTTCATGAGCGCGGCGATCTCGGGCTCGTCGCGTTCCAACTCCGCCGGGTTGAACGGGGCGAAGTCGTTGCGTCCGAGATAGGATTCGGTCATCTCGGCGAAGAACTCCTGAGGATTGCTCAAGGCGTAGTGCCGAGTCGTGTGTCCATCGACATGCAAGACCTTCTCGAAGCGTTTCGATTCGCGAACCCGAGCGAACGCCGCGCGGATCCCAGCATGATCGTTGCCCAAGATCTGGTCGTGGTAGGCATGCGCGAGTTCGTGAAGTAATCCCGACGGCTGATCTCGCTGGAATCGAGATCGGGTGAAGTATCGTGCGTCGGGGATGTGGATGCGTTTCTCGAGAGCAGAGGCGTATCCGTGGGACTCGAGCCATCCCTTGCTCGGGTGATATTGGGGTGAGACGAGCTCACCGTGCGAGAGATCGATCTGGATCTCGAATCGTCGCAGTTCATCGACCCGGCGTTTGGGGACCGTTGCCGCGATGATTCTCAGTCCGCTCTCGACCAGACCAACGGCTCGAGTGCCGAGTTCTTCATGTTCCCTTGCGAGCAATCGCTCATCGACGAACACCGTCCACCCCTCGATGACGCGGCGCACGTGGGACGTGGGTTTGGGCGGTTTCTCGGGGCTCGGATCATCGACCAGGAACGACGTGCAGAGAAGCATCGCGAGAGTCGAGATCATCGTTCGCCCCGTCCGGATTGCCTGGTGTGCGTCGCCCGTTCGATGTTCGAGCATATCGTTCCGCGGCGTCTTCGAGAAGTCGCCGCCGCATCGCGCGGGGCGGAGTCCCCCGTTGCCTCCGGCTTCGCGGCTCACTATGTTCAGACGGTCGTTGCGAGGCAGGTTCGCTCACCGAGAGCCCGTGGGGAGCATTTCGACATGAGTCAGTCATTCGATCGCAGGTCGTTTCTCGGCGCCGCGGGCGCGGGATTGGGCTACTTCTACACCGCGAGGGCTTCATCGGCCGCCCGTCTGAGCCGGAAGCCCAACGAGACGTTGCGGTTCGCCGGAATCGGAGTCGGCGGCAAGGGGAGCAGCGACATCGATCAAGCGGGAAACCTCGGCGAGGTGATCGCCTTGTGCGACATCGACGGCGCCGCATTGGCCGATAAGCGCAAGCGCTGGCCCGACGCCAAGACCTTCACCGACTTCCGCAAGCTCTACGACCAGGTCGGCAAGCAGATCGACGCGGTCACGGTGAGCACGCCCGACCACACCCACGCGCTGGCCGCATTGATCGGTATTCGCATGGGCAAGCACGTCTACTGCCAGAAGCCGCTGACGCACAGCGTCTTCGAGGCGCGCGTGCTCCAGGAAGCCGCAAAGAAGGCCGGCGTGTGCACGCAGATGGGCAATCAAGGCTCGGCCGAGAACGGACTTCGCCGCGCGGTCGAATTGATCCAGGGGGGTCTGCTCGGGAAGATCACCGAGGCGCACGTCTGGACCAATCGGCCGGTTTGGCCCCAGGCCCCCGACATCACCGCAAGGCCCGATCGGGCCGAGATCTGGCCGGCGTCGATCGATTGGGATTGCTTCATCGGTGGAGCGCCGCTGCGTCCCTACATCTCCAAGGTCTATCATCCGTTCAATTGGCGAGGATGGTGGGACTACGGCACGGGCGCCATCGGGGACATGGCCTGCCACACCGCCAACATGGCCTTCCGTGCCCTGAAGCTCGGACATCCCTACGCCATCACTGCGGAGAGCGGCGAGCTCAATCCGGAGACCTACCCGGCCTGGGCGCGGGTCGTCCTCGAGTTCCCGGCACGTGATGAGATGCCGCCCGTCAAGCTCACGTGGTACGAGGGCAAGAAGGACGGCGTGCTCGTCCTCCCGCCACGCGAACTCCTCGACAAGGTCCTGCGCGACGGAGAGAAGCTCAAGGAGAGCGGCTCGATCCTCGTCGGCGAGAAGGGAATCCTCTACTCGCCCGACGACTACGGCGCCGAGTTCCGGCTCACGCCCGATAAGCTCGCCGAGGGCGTCAACTTGACGATGCCGGAGCAGCTCCCGAGCAATGGTCAGGGAGATCAAGGCATGAAGAATGAATGGGTCGCCGCGATCAAGGCGGGCAAGCCGGAACTGGCCTACTCGAACTTCGATACCGCGAGTCTGCTCACGGAAGCATTCTTGCTGGGCAATGTCGCCATCAAGACCGGAAAGCGACTGGAATGGGACGGCCCCGGACTCCGGGTCCTCAACGTTCCGGAAGCCGACGCCCTCATCAAGACGGAATACCGACGAGGGTGGGAAGTCACCCGGGGCTGATCGACTCGAGTCGATCGTCGACCGATGGAGGCGGCCGCGAGATGGAATCGATGTCGACCGAGACTCTTGCGGCTCGCTTCTTCGATCGAACCCTGCCGAAATCGGAATGGACCCATGCCGCGCATCTTCGCGTCGGCGTGGCCGTGGTCCTCGTTGACGGACCGGAGATCGCCCTCTCGCGGCTTCGATCGGCGATCTCCGGCTACAACGAATCGGTGGGCGGCGAGAATACCGACTCGTCCGGATATCACGAGACGATCACGCGATTCTATGTCGCGACGATCGCTCGATTCCTCGAGTCGGTCGACCGAACCCGGTCGCTCGACGACCTCGCCGGGGAAGTCGTCGAGCGGTTCGGCGACCGAGAACTGCCGCTGCGGTATTGGTCGCGCGACTTGCTCTTCTCGGTCGAGGCTCGCCGCGGTTGGGTCGAGCCCGATCTTCGATCACTCCCACTCGGGTCAGCCGACGCACTGGACGACGCGGAGTCGGGAGTCGAGACCCGTTCGCGAGGGGCCGTGGATCATTCCGGCGCCTCGAGATCGAGCCTCGACGAGGGCCTCGAGCGCCGACCCGAGTAGGCCGGTCGCGTCGGGTGCGTGCTCGCCCAGCGAGACGACGCCGAGGCAGATGGTGAGCTCGGGCATGTTCGCATTGGGACGCCCCGCGTCGGCGACGGCGTCACGCAGCGTCTCGGCGATGAGCAGGGCATTCTCGTGCCGGGCGTTCGGAAGCACGGCGATGATCCGAGAGTCGTCGAGCTTGGCGACGAGGTCGCTCGATCGCAGGGTCGAGGCGATGACGCGAGCGACGAATCGGCACGCGTCGCCGGCGTATTCGGATCCGTGCAGTTTTCGGATCGCTTCCAACCGGTCGATTCCGATCGAGATCAACGAGAGTTGCTCATGCTTTCGCCGAGCCTGGGCCACGGCGAATTGGAGGAAAGCCTCGAGGAATGAGGCATTCGGCAGCCCGGTGGCGACGTCGTGGGCCGGGGTGGTGCGAGGCTCGGTCGTCTCTTCGGGTGCGAAACCCGAGGAGGCACAGAGGGCCGCGAGGGCCGCGAGGCTGCCGACGAGTTCGGCGGGCCAGACCCTCGGCTCTTCCGCGTAGAGCCAAAGCGTTGCGATCGTACGTCCGGCATGTCGCGCGGGGATCCCGATCACGGACGAGCGTCCGTTGAGCCAGTCATCGTTCGATCGAGGCAGAGTCGATCGCTTCGAGGGGCAGGAAGCCGATTCTTCCGGCGGCCAACTGGCCACGCTCGCGGCTCCCCACCCGCGTTCCTTGACGAGTTCGACTCGGCGTACGCTGGCCAACTCATGGGCGACTCGCGTCAACGACTCGGCGACGGCCCTGGGTGAATCCGCGTCCGCCAGGAGCGCTGCGAGGCGCCGAAAGGCATGATCCGCGGGCTTGGACATACCCTCACGCCTTGCTCTCAGTCCCAACCAAGAAGCCGCGCGGCCGCCGAGCGAATCGAAGGTCTCGCCGTGAGTCGGTGTGATCGGGTCAGCCATTGGGGGATTCTCTCCGAGGAGTCGTGAGGGGGACGGCGGCGATCTCGCGGCGTCGCGAGCGATCGTATCCGGCTCCATCAGGAGAATAGCTCGCGAGCTGTTCGTCGGTGATCTGGGGTTGTGCCCGTTGCGGAAAAGGCGCAACATGCCGCGCCTGGGATGCGCACCTTCTGTTCGAGCGTTCGTCGGTTCGTTTCGAACCCCATCCGTCTGGTACGGCTCGGAAGGATGATCCCATGCAATCGATGCGGATCATGCGCATCGCGCTCATGATGTCGACCGTCGCGGCGTGCGGCTGCAGTTCGGTTCCCGGCCTCCAGGCCGTGGCCGAGAATCCGCTGGCCGTTCCGTCGGCCGACTTCGAGACGGTCTGGCACGCGTGCGTCTCGGTGCTCGACGACTATTTCGAGATCGCCACCGAGAACCGTTTGCAGCGGAAGATCGTGACCCAGCCGAAGATCGCCTCGACCCTCGCAGAGCCCTGGCGCGGCGATTCGGTCGGGTTCGAGGAGCGCCTCGAGGCGAGTCTACAGACGATCCGCCGCTTTGCGATCGTGACGGTCAACCCGACGCCGACCGGGACGTTCGCCGTCAAAGTGGAAGTCTACAAGGAACTCGAGGATCTCGTCCGTCCCGAGAAGCAGTCGAACGGTCGCGCGGTCTTCGACAACGAGTACCCGGTGAACCGAGCGCGTGAAGTCGTGGGGCCGGTTCCTCTTCCCTCGGGCTGGATCCCCAGGGGACGCGACCACAAGCTCGAACAGGCGATCCTCGCGAAGATCAAGTCGCAGCTGTTTCTGTGAGAATCTCTCCGATCGATCTCGGAACTTCTCCCGAACTCGGGCCGGCTGATCCCGACCATGAAAGGAAAGGAGTGTCGGAATCTCCATCCGACACCCCCTCGCCGTTCTTCCTGAATCCCGCTTGCATTCCTGACGACGTACCGCAAATCGACTTGCTGAGTGACGAGTCTCTCGGCGCGACGGGCCGGCCGAGGTCCTTGGCCCAGGCGGGCGGGGACTCTCGAGATCTCCGGGAACGGGCTCGACGAACCTACATGTTCGAGCGATGTCGCTCGAGGCGGAGGCCTCGCGGGGATCTGCGGTCGAGGGGGATGGAGAGCATCGATTCGAGACCGATCTCGACTCACCGACTCACGCCTCCCGGCACGATCGCCGGGATGATCCGAACGGATCGAGAATCAGTAGGCGTTGAAAGTCCAGTAAGCGCCGTAACCGGCAATGCCGATGTACGAGATGGTGGGGTCGAGCAGTGCGGCCTGGTGAGCGGGGGAGGCCATCCACATCGCGCCGATGGTTGCGAATTGGCCCATCGCGCAGTTCTGACGACGAGCGGGGCCCATCACGAAGTGGCCCATGCCGCGCGAGGCCTGGTGCTGGTTGTTGACGGCGGCCCAGTTCGTGAGGTTCGGATCGTATCCGACCGGGCGGAGTCCGTACTGAGCACGGATGCTGTTGAGCCAACCGGTGAAGCCGTAGGGATCGCCGGCAGGCACATACTGAACCACTGCGGGCTGAGGAGCGACGACCGCCGCGGCCGGCTGAACTGCGGGATCGGCCGTCGGTTGGGCGACCGGTGCGGCGGCGGGCTGGGCGGCGACGGGCGCGGGTTCCTGGGCGACGGCCGAACGGGCGACGTTCAGGAATAGGACCGAGAGGACCACGGCCGAGAAGAGGCCGAAACCAGTGAAGTGATGTCGATGCAACAACGGACTAGCTCCCTCGGATCGCCGCCGGCTCGCCTCGCACCCTACGAGACTCTTTCGTATCGGCAGGTTGGATCTCGTTCGAGGGATCCAATCTCCCGTATCGCCGGCGGAGTGTTGCTACCTTGGGAGTTCTTCTTCGGAAATGCAACAAGGCACTCGTCCCCGAGACGATTTTGTGCACCTAGACGAACAGCCATAAAAGGCGGATCGCCGTGCCCGTCCGTTCGGACTCGGTCTCTTCGACTCTCGATCAATCGGCTGAAATCAAGGGAATCACGTCGACGTCGACATCCTCGACGGCATGCGCCAGAGCCGGCACACTCCGCTTATCGATACCGATCGCCGCAATCAGACTTTCTTCGAGGGCGAGAACCCGAGCATCCCGAATCGAGTAGGGAGCGTGGCGAACCCTCCCGGCAAAGCAGCGGCCGCGACGCATCGAGAAGAGCAGATATCGCTCGATGAGGAACTCCTCGAGACTGCCCGGCTCGGCCCTTCGGCTCGGTTCCCGGAGGTCGATTTCGGTATCCACGAGGCATCGGGCCTCGCGTCCAAGACCGGTGCGTCGATGAGAACGAAACTCCAGCGAACGAATTCCCTCCCGCTCGGACTCGCGGAGTTCCATCGCCGCCCAGTGGTACGGCAGCCCGAAGGCCCGGCGACCGAGGGCGGCACCGATCGGGTTGGCGGCATCGAGGCTGAAGAACCAGACACCCGGGTCGTGGCCGGGGCGTCGAACATAGGTACGTACGTTGGTTTCGTGAAAATAGGAGATCCATGGAAGACTGGGAAATCCCGCGGGTCGAACACGGGCCATGGTGAATGGAACGAGGCCGATGTACGCGCGACCGTGGTACGTGTCGAGTTCGAGCCCTGCGGGAATCAGCGGTGCAAGCGCGTCGACCGGGACTTCCCAATGGAGGAAGACGATCCGGCGCCAGGATTGATGGAAGACGGGGCGAGGGCCGGACGCGACTTTGATGGACGAGTCGTGGTTCATGGAAGTGCTTGAGGTTGATGGGTGATCGTGGTTTCACCGTGGACGGCGGGTGAGGCGTTGGGATCGCCGGCGGTTGTGTCGAGCTGGTCGCCCGTTCGGCCCCGAGCGAACCAGGGATAGAGTGCGGGGAGCACCAGTGCGGTGAGGAGGGTCGAGGTGACGAGCCCGCCGATGACGACCGTCGCGAGCGGACGCTGGATCTCGGCTCCCGGAGTGACTGAGAGCGCCATCGGGATGAAGCCGAAGCCCGCAACGAGCGCCGTCATGAGGATCGGTCGGAGGCGAACGAGCGACGCCTCGCGTGCTGCCCTTAGCGGGTCCATTCCTTCCTCGCGGAGATTTTCGACCGCGCTGACCCAAACGAGCCCATTGAGTACGGCGACGCCGAAGAGCGCGATGAAGCCCACACCTGCCGAGATCGAGAACGGCAACCCTCGGATCGCGAGTGCGAAGACGCCTCCGGTGGCGGCGGTTGGTACGGCGAGATAGATCAGGGCCGCGAGTTGCATCGAGCCGAAAGTGGAATAGAGCAACAGGAAGATGAGCAAGAGGGCGATCGGTACGACGATCGCCAGTCGCATCGACGCCGTGCTGAGGTGTTCGAACTGTCCGCCCCATCTGATCAGATAGCCGGCGGGGAGTTCGACCTGGCTCTCGACGGCGGCTCGAGCTTCGGCGACGAATCCGGCGAGGTCGCGCCCGCGCACATTGACGCCGACGACCGCCCGCCTCTGCACGTCCTCGCGCTCGATCTCGCTGGGCCCCTCTTCGAAGTGGAAGGTGGTGAGGTCTCCGAGCGTGACCGGCCGACCCTTGGGATCGATCAGTCGGATCGACTTGATGCGTTCGGGGTCGTTTCGCCAGTTCGCCGGGAATCGAATCTGGATCGGGTGCCGCGCTTGACCTTCGAGCACGGTTCCGACCGTGGTTCCCCCGAGCGCGGAAATCGCGTCGAGCACGTCCGACGCCTGGATTCCGTATCGGGCGAGTTGATCACGCCTCACCGAGACGCGGAGCATGGGAAGCCGCCCTTCGCTGGGCGACTTGATGTCGACAGCTCCGGGGATCTTCGCAAGGACCGACTCGATCTCCGAGGCTTTGGATTGGAGGATCTCGAGGTCTGGACCCGAGAGGAGCGCGGCGACGTCGCTCTTGACTCCCGCGACGAGTTCATTGACGCGCATCTCGATCGGCTGGCTGAAGCCGAACTTGACCCCGGGGACCGATCGAGAGAGGGCGTCGTCCATCTCCTCGATCAATCGCTCGCGCGTCATTCCCGGACGCCAACGCTCGAGGGGGTGGAGCATGGTCCAGACGTCGGTCTGGTGCACGCCCATGACGTCGTTGGCGATCTCCGGGCGTCCGGTCTTGCAGTAGACCATCCGAACCTCGGGAAATCCGAGGAGGATCTTCTCGATCTGAGTCGAAGTGGGCACGGCTCCGTCGAGAGCTGCCGAGGGGATGCGGACGGCTTCGATGAGGAGATCGCCCTCGTTGAGCTTGGGCATGAACTCCGCGCCGAGGTTGAGCGCGACCGGCACGCTCGAGGCGATGAGCGCGGCGGCCATGAGCGCGGCGACGATCGGCCGTCCGAGCATGAAGTCGATCAAGGGGACGTATGCGCGCTTGATCAAGCGTATGAGGAAGACCTCGGACTCGCGCGGTTTCTTGCCGAGACCGAGCGACGCCAGCACCGGCATGAGCGTGAGCGACAGGAGCATCGATCCCGCGAGAGCGAAGATGACGGTCAGCGCCATCGGCCGGAAGAGTTTGCCCTCGGTCCCTTGAAGCGCCAGGATCGGGAGATAGACGATCGCGATGATGAGTTCGCCGAACATCGTCGGCTTGCGGACCTCGATCGCCGCATCTCGGATGATGTCGATCCGTGGACGAGTGCCGCCTTCATGAGCCAGCTTGCGCACGCAATTCTCGATCATGATCACGCTCGAGTCGACGATGAGGCCGAAGTCGATCGCGCCGAGGCTCATCAGGCTGGCGGTGATCCCGCTCGCGAGCATGATGTTTGCGGCCATGAGCATCGAGAGCGGGATCGCGAGGGCGACGATGAGCCCGCCGCGAAGGTTTCCGAGCATGATCAACAGCACGGCGACGACGAGCGCTCCGCCTTCGATCAGGTTGCTCGAGACCGTGCCGAGGGTCTGCTCGATCAGGTGCGACCGGTCGTAGAGCGGCTCGATGGTGACGCCGGGGGGTAGGCTCTTGCGGATGACGTCGAGGCGTTCCTTGACGCGTTCGACGACCTTCCTCGAATTCTCGCCGATCAGCATCATCACGAGACCGGTGACGACCTCGCCCTCGCCGTCCTTGGTGACCAAGCCCGCTCGGATCATCGGCGCGGGCTCGACGGCGTTGCTGATCTGCCCGATGGTGACGGGGACTCCGTTGCGCTCCTGCAGCACGATCGCGGCGATGTCGGCGGCGGAGCGTGCCTGGCTCTCGGCGCGGATGTACCGAGCTTCGCCTTGGTGGACGAGATAGCCGCCGCCGGCGTTGGCGTTGTTGCCGCGGAGCGCGTCGAAGACGTCGGTCATGGCGAGGTCGTAGGCGGCGAGCTTGTCGGGATTGACCTCGACCTGGTAGGTCTTGAGTTCGCCGCCGTGCGAGTTGATCTCGGTGACGCCGGGAACTCCGCGCAATTGGTATGCGACGAACCAATCGAGGATCGTGCGGAGTTCCATGGGGCTGACGCCCTTGCCCTTGACCTGGAACTGAAAGATCTCTCCCAGTGCGGTGGTGAGCGGGCCCATGGTGGGGGTTCCATACCCATCGGGGATCGCCGAGGCGGCCTGCGTCAACCGTTCGCCGACGAGTTGACGGGCCCGATAGATATCGGTGCCTTCATGGAAGACGATCGTGACGACCGAGATCCCGAACTTCGAGACCGACCGGATCTGCTCGACGTTCGGCAGACCGCTCATCGCCCCTTCGACGGGAAACGAGAGCAGCGACTCGACCTCGAGAGGGCTGAGGGCGGGCGCCTCGGTGATGACTTGTACTTGAACATTCGTGAGGTCGGGAACGGCGTCGATCGGCAATTCGGAAGCGGAATACAGTCCCAGTCCCGCGACGAGCGCGGTGAGGATCAAGACCAGGAATCGATTGCGCAAGGATCCTTCGATCAAAGCATTCAGCATGCCTTGGTCTCCGATTCGTCGGATCGAGCGTGACAAGTGCGGGGGTCGGTCGATGTTCGGGGGATCATTCCTCATCGACCTCATTCTGGAGGATGAGTTCACTCTTGAGCGCGAAGGCTCCGCTCGCGACGACGGTACGACCCGGGTCGATGCGTCCGCGGATGATGCGGCGTCCGTCGACCTCACGCCCCGCCTCCACTCTCTGGAAGTGATAGGTCCTGGGTGCGGGGTCGGGAACGAACAGTCCGGTCTTCTGATCGATCTCGACGACGGCGTCCGCGGGCACCGTCAACGCTTCCTCTTTGGAGGTGCCGTCGATCACGATGCGCACGAACATGCCGATCTTGAGCAATCCGTCGGGATTGGGAAGTGTTGCGCGGAGCGGGACCGAACGCGACTCGGGATCGACTTCCGAGCCGATGCCGATGATCTTGGCCTCGAAGGTTCGCCCCGGGTAGGCGTTGGCGGTGACCTGGAGCCGGGCGTCGACCAGTTTCGGCAATAGGCTGAGTTCCGACTCGGGGAAGTTGGCCTGGAGCCGAACCTCGGAGGCATCCGCGATCTTGAAGAGGACGTCGGCGACATCGACGCGCTGGCTGGTCGTCGCTTCGCGAGCGAGGATCGTGCCGTCGAACGGAGCAACGACCGTGTAACTCGTCACATCTTCATTGCGTTCTTCATCGGGCGAGAGGGTCGCCGGATTCGCCGCGAGCAGAGCGGGGATGTCTTCGGGAACTCCGAGGAGACGAAGCCGTTGGGCCGCGTCGATGACGGCGGCCTCGCCGTTGCGGACCTCCAGATCTGCGAGTTTCTGCTGATGTGCGGCGTCGAACCGAGCCTGCTCGAGTTCGGCTTCGAACTTGGCTTGCTTCCCCTCTCGCGTGTGGATGGCGAGGTAGTAGGGGTGCTCACCGACGATCTGTTTCTTGAACAAGTCGGTTTGTTTTTCTTCTTCGTGTCGCGCGATCTCGAGATCGGAGTATCCTCCGAGGAGCACGGCACGGAACGAACCGAGAGACTTCCCGATGAATCGCTCGGCGATCTCTTTTGCGGGAGCGTTGGCTCGGAGAAGCGGGATCATGGCGTCGACATTTCTCGCGACCTCCTGCTTCCAGGCCGCCTCGGCACGTGCGGTTGCGAGCTCGCGTTGACGGGCACGGAGGTCGAGCCGGGCCTTGCCGACATCGACGCTGTCGATCACGGCGAGAGGGTCGCCTTTCTTGACGACGGCGCCGATCTCGCCGACGACCGACCGGATCACTCCCACGACGCGGGGATGGATCTCGAGATATCGATTGGGGTCGGCCGAGACCATTCCCGAGACGGTGACCTGCGTGGGCACGCTGCGCCGCTCGACTCGATCCAATTGCAGGTCGATGCTCTCGAGCTTCTCTTCGGTGAGTACGACGGTGCGAGCCGGGTCGAACGCGGATTTCGAGTCCGAGGCGATCTCGTCCGGTTTGGACGCAACCTCATCGGACGTTCCGCGGTGGAAGAGCTCATCATGCCAGATCGTCGCGGCACCCAGGATCGCCACGATCACGATCAAGATCGGGACGAACAATCGACGCGAACCTGAGCTTTCGACGCGCGACGCGGTCGGGATCGCCAAGGACATGGGGAGTTTCCAAGAATGAGGCATCGCCCGACGGAGGGGGGTCGGAGACGAGGCTCGATTTCAGGGTGAGCGGGAAGGTGCACGCCGATGACGACGCGCGATCAACCGGTTTTCCCGGTTGAGCCGCGATTGCCGACCGATGCGGTCGGGATCGATCTGCGGACGCCGCTCAACAGTTCAGGCGTTCGAGCATCGAGGCGTGGTTACCCCGGCGCGCACGGGGAGGCTCGAGGGAGGTTCGGAAGGAATTGGGTCGCATTGCCGGAGAGGCAGCCGGGTCGCGATTCCACTCGAGCGAGAGTTGAAGTGTCGGTTCGTCTAGAGTGCGAACCTGAATGGTGGGAAGGGAGACGAAGAGGGCCGCGGGATCGAAGAGTTCATCCTCGGTATCGGCGTGTGCGATCGGGATGCCCTCGGCATCGTCGTCAAGAGGAAGGCGCCCGTGCCAGACCCAGTGCCAATGAAGAACCGCGGTCTCCTCTCCGGGCTCGGCGACTCGATCGGAGGGCGATCCGTGCCACCGGAGGAGGTGGTCGTGGCGGGCACAGACCTCACCCGAGCAATGGTCGTGGTGAGCGAGGCTGTGGTAATCGGGCTGCGGCAACGGCGCACGAAGGAGCAAAAGGATCAACGTGATGACCCCGCTCCTTCGCATCCGTTTGGGACTCGCCTTGCGCCGATCCCGCATGCTCGATGTCCTGAGAGTACGATTGCTCTGGAATCATCATACTCGATCCAACCGTCGTGCCCAGACGTCGACGGAAATCGGGCGGACTCCGCGGGCTCGTCTCGGCGAAGAGTCTCGGCCCTCAAGCAGCTCCTTGCTTGGGAACCGGTGCGGCGCATGCGGGGAGTTTCAGCGTGAAGGTGGTTCCTTGTCCGAGGCGGCTCTCGGCGCGAAGTCGACCGCGGTGCGCCTCGACGATTTCTCGACACACCGACAGCCCCAGACCGGTGCCGCCGAGTCCCGACTCGTCGGGGCCGGTCTTGGTCGTGAAGAAGGGTTCGAAGATCCGTCGCAGGTCGGCGGGTGCGATCCCGGTGCCGGTGTCCGCGATGCGAATCTCGGCGACTCGTCCGGCCGTGTCGAGTGCGACGCGAACCGTCGCCGTACCGCCGCGCGGCATCGCCTGCCTGGCGTTGATGAGGAGATTCAGGAGAACTTGCTGGATCTGTGCGGGGTTCACCTTGGCGTACGGATTTCCCTCAGCGCGATAGTCGAGATGGACGCGATGATTGGTGAAGTCCTTCTTGGTGAGCATGAGGACTTCTTCCACGAGCCTACGGAGCTCGGTCGCCGACTTCTGATCGGCCTTGGGACGTGCGAGTCCGAGAACTCCCGCAGTCACTGCTGCCGCGCGTTCGGCCCCTTCCAAGATGTTCTCGAGGGCTTTGCGGCGGAACTCCGGGTCGGGATTGCGCAGACCGAGCTTGGCATAGTTGAGGATCGGGGTGAGCGCATTGTTCAGTTCGTGGCTGATGCTCCCGGCCAGTACGCCAAGACTGCTCACTCTTTGGAGTTCGACGACCTGTCGACGCAGGGCCTCGAACTCTTCCCAAGAGGGCGAGGTCGTGGGGCGACTGGTCTCGTCGGGACGGGCGGTGGGAGCCGAAGCCATCGTCGGTGCGCCTCGCATCCATGCGGTGGACGAACGGTTCGACCGTCAGGCGAACTCGGTTCGTTCCCGCCGGCTCAGGTGAGATCGGTCCCCCCGATCGTCAACCAGGATATCGGTCGCGCGTTCCGAACGGGTTGAGGCGACGACGACGAACCGCTTCGATCGCGACGACACCGCCGATTCCACTGGCAAAGAGTCGCCAAGCTCCCGGCTCGGGCACGGCCGTCAGACTCACACCCACACCCGCCAGATTGACTCTCGCGCTCGCCGAGGAGGTATCGTCGCCGACGAAGATGAAGCTCGGCGTGTTGTATGGAGTTCCGAATGAGGAATAGTCGCGGAGCGGACCGTCGAGGATCGCTCCGCCGTTGCGGTAGAGGGTGTATTGATTGCCCGCGACGCTGAGAAGGTAGCCGGCGGAGGCGGTCGTGTCGACGATTGCCTCCTCGGCGCGTGTGAAGAGCGGGTTGTCGGATTGCGCCCAGATGCGATCGGTCCAGAAGCCGAGTTCGATGCCTCGAAGGTCCTGTCCCAGCACGATCAAGCTGAAGCCCGCGCGATGGATCGAGGCGTGAGATTCCGCGAGTACGGCGAGATCGAGGCGGACCGTGAAGCCGAGACTGCGATCGAGAGTCGGCATCGAGGGATGCGCGAAGCCGCCGAGTCGGGAGAACCAGCCCGCCTGTTCGGTCTGGACTGCCTGGGTATCCAAGATCGTTCCGGAAGGCCCGGGTGTCTGCGTCGCCTTGGCGCCGAAGACGGGGTTGGTGAGATAGAGCCACCCTTGTGCGCCCGGCGTCGTACCGAGCGTCCCGTCGAAGAGGGTGATGTCGCCGCGGACTTCGACGTTCGCCGCGAGGAGTGCAGAGACGACGAGAAGGGTACGGACGAGAGTGATCATTTCAGCGGTCGATCCAGTTCGTGGGCGAATTCGAGAAGCCGGGCGATTGTGTCCAGAGTACACGCAGGAGTGCTGATTCGGGACTCCGAGCCGGTGGATGTCTCGAAGGATCAACGCGTCCGATGCGGAAATCGCCGGCTCATCCGAACCAGTCGACGCGAGGGCGACCCTCGGCGAGTCGATACGGGCGGTCGGAGAGGTCGGTCAGTTCGGATTCGGGATCGAGTCCGAAGCGGTGGAGCACGGTGGCGGCAAGGTCGGCGGGGGTGGTCGGGTCACGGTCGGGGTAGGCGCCGACCTTGTCGGACGCGCCATGGACGGATCCGCCACGGATTCCGCCTCCAGCGAGAACCGCATTGAAGCAGTAGGGCCAATGATCGCGGCCCGCCGACGGATTGATCTTGGGGGTTCGACCGAATTCCCCGAGGGCGACCACGAGCGTCGAGTCGAGGAGCCCGCGCGCCTCGAGATCCTCGACGAGCGCTGCAAAGGCGCGATCCGCCGGCGGAACGAGGTCGTTGCGGAGTCTCGGATAGATGTCGGAATGAGCATCCCAATTGACGAGTTGACCGTTGACCTGGTGGTCGTAAACGGCCACGTAGCGGACGCCCGCCTCGACGAGCCGTCGCGCCAGGAGCAGGCTTTGCCCGTGCTTGTTCTCGCCATATCGTGCACGGATCCGGGGATCTTCGCGATGGAGGGCGATCGCCCGTCGGAGCAGTGGCGAGTAGACGAGGTCGAGGGCCTGCACGCGTCGTCGTCGCAGATCGCCTTCGGAAGACTCGCCGTCGACGTGATCGAGGAGTCGCCGTCGATCTTCGAGACGTGCGAGGGTGACATTCTCCGGGAGTTCGAGCCCCTCCACGCGGAAGTCGCTCCGGCTCGGGTCGGAATCGAACTGGAAGGGTTCGTGTCGAGCTCCCAGGAATCCCGCCGACTGGCCGGGGAGTCGAACGAGGTTGTACATGACATGCGGTAGGGCCGCGAAGGTGGGCAAGCCTGGGGTCGTGGGGAGTTGACGGCTGAGGAGCGATCCCAGGCAAGGGGGGTCGTTGCGATCGTCGGCGAGGAGTTCCAAGTCCCCCTTGGCGGGGTTTCGTCCACTGAGCGCGGCGAAGGCCGCGGCGTTGTGGTTGGTCATGGGATGATGAAGCCCGCGGATGATCGCGAGTCGGTCGGCGATGCGGGCCGATTCGGGGAGGAGTTCGCTGATCGAGAGCCCGGGAACGCGCGTCGAGATCGGCTTCAACGGTCCACGGATCTCGGCGGGAGCCGAGGGCTTCATGTCCCAGAGATCGAGATGGCTCGGGCCGCCGTAGTAGAAGATGAAGATGCAGGCCCGAATCGGAGAAGTGGAACGGCCGGCGCGAGCCTCGAACGGGCGGACCGCGCCGGCGGCTCCGAGGGCGAGCGACTCGAGGAATCGGCGGCGAGGGATCATGGTCCGGGTTCCGTGCGAATCCGACGAACTGCCGACAATTGTTGAACAAAGCGTAGCCTGCGGTAGGCTTTGCCGTCAACCATCGACGGATGCGGGGCGAGCGATCGAATCCCGCAGATATAGCCCGTGCGACTCGATGTACGCCTCGACCGGCCTGGGAATCTGGAACCGGCAGGTGCGTCCGGCGGCGAGTCGCGCTCTGAGGTCGCTCGACGAGACTCCGATGGGGGGGATCTCGACGAAGATCGGCGCGTCCGGAGCGGCGACTCGATCGGAGAGCGGTGCGTCGATCCCGGGGCGATTCACGACGACGAGCCGCGCCAACTCGCGGATTCGGTTGGGTTCTCGCCATTGGGGGAGGTCGAGGAGACTGTCGGCTCCAATGAGGAAGAAGAGATCGTCGTCGGGTCGGAGTCGACGAACCTCCTCGAGGGTCTCGAAGCTGTAGTGGGGGCCGGGACGGCTGGTCTCGAGTTCGGAGACTTCGAACTCCCGCCGTCCGGCGACGGCGAGGCGGACCATTTCGAGCCGATGACGGGCGCTGGTGCGTTCACCGCGTTTGTGGGGCGGTTCGCCCGCAACGACGAACCAGACTTCGTCGAGGCGGCATTCCTCGCGGCAGATCTCCGCGAGGATCAGGTGGCCGATGTGGATCGGGTCGAAGGTGCCGCCGTAGAGGCCGAGTCGCATCGCGGGCTCGCTCCGAGATCGCGGTGGGCGGAGTACGAAGCCGCCTGGAGTCTTTCTGGACAAATGTTTATACTGAATCGAGCGTGCGGGTGGGCCACGCTCGGGCGACGATAGGGCCGAACGATGGGGATTGTCAACGGTCGGAGGGGATCGGACGAGCGGCAGGAAGTTCTCTTCGCCACGGGAGGAGGCGCGGAGGGAGCTTTCGCGGGCGTCGTCTTCAATCGACCAATCGATCAAGTATTGACATATCGAATCCCTGAGCATCTTCGCGCGTTGGTGCGTCCGGGTCAACGGCTCACCGTCCCGCTCGGCAAGTCGAACAGTCCGACGATCGGCTATTGCGTCGAGGTCGACGACTCGGGAATCCTGCAGATCGATCCTCGCCGAATCAAGGATGTCGTCGGGATCGTCGACGATCCGCCCCTGATCGACGATGCGATGCTGGGGCTGACGCGTTGGATCGCCGACTACTACCTCTGCTCATGGGGCCAGGTGCTCGACGCCGTGGTTCCGGCGGGAGTGAAGAACGCCTCGGGCACGCGTGTCTGGACCTGTCTCGTCGTCCCCGAAGAGGTTCGCGGGAAGATCCACGATCTCCCGCTCTCGACGAAGCAACTTCGCGTCCTCGAGGTGCTGCTCCGCTCCGAGGAGGCGTTGACGACGGCCGATGTCTGTCGGAGAGCCGAATGCGCGGCGGGCACGATCGCCGGATTGCGACGCAAGGGGTTGATCCGCGCGATTCGTCGTCGGATCGCCACGCCGGGCGATCCCGAAGATTCGAGCGGTTCGATTTCGGAGTCGGACGGCGCTCCTCCCGCGGAGCTCACCGCGGAGCAGACCGAAGCGCTGCGAGTGCTGGAACCGGCACTCGCGGGAAAGACCGGTTACGGAACCATTCTACTTCACGGAGTCACCGGCAGCGGCAAGACCGAGGTCTACCTCAGCGCGATCGAACAGGTCACCGCGCGGGGGTTGGAGGCGATCGTGCTCGTGCCCGAGATCAGTCTGACGCCGCAGACGATTCGCCGGTTTCGCCGTCGGTTCGAGCGAGTCGCCGTGCTCCACAGTCACCTCACCGACGCCGAGCGGCATCGACATTGGCGCGAGATCGCCGACGGCGGAGCGCAGGTCGTCGTCGGCGCGCGTTCTGCGATCTTCGCTCCCACGCGACGGCTGGGCTTGATCGTCATCGATGAGGAACACGAGAGTTCGTTCAAGCAAGACGTCACCCCGCGCTATCACGCTCGGGACGTGGCGGTCGTGCGGGCGTCGCGCGCCGGGATCCCTCTGATCCTGGGGTCGGCGACGCCGTCGCTCGAGTCGTGGCGGAACTCCGAGATCGGGAAGTATCGAAGGATCACGCTCGCGAACCGAGTGGGCGGTCGCGGATTGCCCGAGGTCGGGCTGATCGATCTCTCGACGGAGAAGTTGCCCAAGGGATGCCTCGGATTGAGCCTCACGCTCCAAGAGGCGATGCGCGAGGCTCTCGACGCCGACGGGCAGGTGATCCTCCTCCTGAATCGAAGAGGATATCATACATTTGCGCTCTGTTCGAATCCGGAGTGTCGTCAGGTGCTGCATTGCGAGTCGTGCGACGTTGCGATGACCTGGCATCGCGAGCGGGCTCGGTTGATCTGTCACCTCTGCGGCGCCGAGAGATCGAAGCCCCCGGCATGCCCGGCGTGTCGGAGTTCGAAGCTGATCTACGGAGGGATCGGGACCGAGCGGCTGGAGCGCGAGACGCGCGAGATGTTCGGGGATCGGGTGATCCGGCGCATGGATTCCGACACGATGCGCGGCCACGGCAGCCACGAGCGCGTGCTCGCCGAGTTCCGCGCGGGAAAGGTCGACATCCTGCTCGGTACGCAGATGATCGCCAAGGGGCTCGACTTTCCCAACGTCACTCTCGTGGGCGTCGTGAACGCCGACACGTCTCTGCATATTCCCGATTTTCGAGCGGCGGAGCGAACGTTTCAGCTCGTGGCGCAGGTGGCTGGGCGCACGGGCCGCGGCGATCGACCGGGTCGAGTCCTGGTGCAGACGTTCTCTCCGCAGGTCGCAGCGATCGACTGCGCCCGTCGCCACGACTATCTCGGCTTCGTGGCGAGCGAACTCCCCGAGCGCGAGATGTTTGGAGTGCCGCCGTTCGGGCGCGTCGTCCGGCTGGTCGCGCGCGGCGAGGCGGCCGACGAAGTGCGTCGATATCTCGAGGAACTCGCCGAGGCGCTTCGACTTCGGGAGGACCCGCGGGTCCGGCTGCTCGGCCCGGCGGCGGCTCCGGTCGAAAAGATCCAGGATCACTATCGATTCCATCTCCAGTTGCGATCAGCGGCCGCGAAGCCGATGCAGGAGCTGTTGCGCGCCGTCGTGCCGGAGTATCCGCCGCCTTCCGGGGTCGACCTCGCCATCGACGTCGATCCGGTGAGCACGCTCTGAGTCTTCCCTCAGCGCGGGGCCGGCGGAGCGGTTCGTTGTCCCGCTCCGAACGTCGGGGCATGCCACGGGACGAGGCGAAAGCCGTGGGGAAGGATGAATCTGGGGATCTCTTCGAGGTCGTTCGCCACGAGCGGGGGAGCGACCGGTCGCCCATCGGTCCAGTATCCGAGATTCCGAAACGCGCGGCCGGAGTCGGTCGCTTCGTCGAGCGAGCGCCCCGCGAACGCAGCGTCGCCCGTCATGTCGGCGACTCGCCACAATCCGGATCGGTCGAACGCGTCGACCGCGGCGGCCGTCATCTGGAACCCGTGGAGCGGGCCGTCTCCGGTGTCGAACTCGGGCGAAGCGGCCGTCGGCGCGAGATGATCGGCGAGAATCCCGGGACGCCCGCGTAGGTCGGAGCGGAAGAGGACGTAGAGCTTGCGGTCTCGGGGGATCGACTTCGCCTCGGCGAAGAGCTCGCGAGCCTGCGCATCGCCGACGGCAAGGTCGTGTTCGGCCGCGACGACCACCAGGAGCAGGTCGCGAGAAAGTCTCTCGAGAGTCGGACCTTGCGTGCGCACCAGTTCACCCGGTGTCACGGCCAATACGAAACGCGGCGGGGGGAGCCCCGCCTTGGTCGAAGCCGCAGCGATTCGAGCGGCGATCACGCCGCCGGTGGAATGACCGATCAGGCCGAATCTCCGCAAGTCGGGCTTGATATGGCGATTGGAAGTGCGGAGCACGTCGAGCGCGTCGCGGACGGCTTCGATCGAGCGTGGAAGAAATGTCTCGGGATCATCGCCCCAACCTTCCTGGAAGGTGGGATAGATCACGATGGCACCGCGTCGCACGAGGTGATCGAGCCACGCGCCGTAGATCCCCGGATTCATCGCGAGCCAGCCGTGAGTGAAGACGAGGACCGGCGCCGATTCCGGCCGGGGAGAGTCGGGCTCGAAGATCCAGTAGGAGCGTGCACCAACGCCGTACCGGGTCCGAGTGATGGAACCGTGGCGGGCCTCGTTCTTGGCTATCGCGGTGGCGGGATGCTCGGGGAGACCGACGGCGCCTTCGTCCGCCGCGCTCGAGCCGGCGATCGCGATCGCAATCGCCGGGCACAGGGCGAGGAAGAGGTTGATGGCATGCGTCGCTCGTCCGTGATGAGGCATGACGATCCCGATCTCGACCCGAGGTGCGTTCAATCTCTGGTGAGCATCTCCGCGTCCGGCTTCGGAGCTCGATGCGACTCGGCGGTGCGGGGTGTTTCCTCGAGCGGGTAGACGGTGGTCATCAAGGGCGACGACCATTGACCGTTGCGCTCGTTCCCAGGGAGATAGACGCACTTCTCCAGATTCAGCGACGTGGTATTCGAGAAGACGAAGACGCAGATCGGAAAATCGCAGGCGCGCTCGAGGTCTCCGAGTCTCACCGGTTCGGAGAGGACGATGCCGCCGGCTCGGAACGCCTTCTCGGCCATTTCCACGCAATACAGCGAGGAATCGTCGAGTTCCAGGTCGTAGTCGAACGGGATCTGGCTCCGATAGACGGAGAGAAGGTATTCGCGGATCTTCGGGATCGCCCCCCGGCACTCCGGTCGAAGTCGCCGGACGCCCAGTCCGTGGACGTTGTCGAGGATCCAGACGCGAAACGGCTGACGCCGCGGGCCGGCCTTCGTCATGTCGTAGACGTAGGGTTCTCCGTCCTCGATGAGTACGGTCCCGGTATGGGAGTAGCGGCTGCTGGTGAAGTTGGCGATGAATCGACTGACCGGAAAGGTGCCAAAGAAGATCCGCGCGTCTCCTCTTCGGAAGAGGAGGTCTCCGTCTTGGAGCGTCTTCTTTCCCCAGTCATCCCATCCCTTCATGGCGGGAGTGAGAGGGAGTGGGGGCAGGACTCCGCGTTGGCGATCCTCGTTGGCGGTGGGTCCCCAGGGATTGCCCACATACCCGACGGGTATGAGCCGATCGGTCGGCTCGAGGTTGTCGTGCCCGCTCTTCAGCAGGAGAAAGAAACCGAGGACTGTCCACATGGAAACACGTTTCCTGGGTCTGAGTTGCGCCGGCGGGGGCTTCCGAGGTGGGATGAGTCCCTCGGCCGACTCGACGCCTTGGCCGACAATAGGCATCGGACGTCGTGAGCTCGAGGCCCGCATCGGACTCGGAGAAAAACCCGAGCTGGGAAAAAAACGGAGGAATTCGTAAAGTGCCGCCCACACCAGGTCGATGAATAGATCGATGGAGCGGCGCGAGAGATCGAAGGAGTTGGTCTCCGTGTTGCACCCGCCGTCCGGGGATTGGGCGGTAACTCATGGACCTGGTTGACCTTATGCGCAATGGAAGGCGCGTGGTCTCGGTGATCGCGGTTTGCCTGGCGCTCTTCGGAGCCCGGGACATCGCCGAATCCGCGCCTCAGGCGTCTCGGTCTATTGCGAATTCCGGGCCACGCGGTCCAGTCGCGCGGCTGACGGTCGAAATCGCTTGGTCGTCACCGCCCACGTCGGACGCGCCCTTCGTCGCGATCTCCGTGAGCGAGGGGCGGATCCTCGGGGTCGTCGAAGCACCCGACTCCGATTTCGCCACCGACATCACACAGATCGATCGGTTCGTCGGAGACGAGAACGGCGCGTGGCGAATAGCTCATGGTACCGAGAGATCGGGTCGGGTACGAGTGAGGATCGAGGCACCGCTGAGTGCTTCTCTCAACGTGGCCGGTGAAGGCCAAGTGATTCCGTTCCAACTCGCGGGCTTGATCGACGGTCCCCTCCGGTCGGCAGCCCCGGCGCGATTGGACATCTCGGCCGAACGATTGGCCTGGGATTCGATCGAATTGCAGGCGGACGGCGACGGCGTGGTCGCACCGGGTTCGTCGCTTCCCGTCTCCGTCGGGTTGAACATCCTCTCGACCGAAGTCTCTCGGGTTCGCGTGGAGGTCGAGGCGGAACTCCGAGATCGGGGATCTCCACAGCCGCTCTGGCGGCAAGAGGTCGAGCAGATCATCGAGACGAATGCGCTGATCCCGGCTTCGACGATCCTCCCGGTTCGCGTCCCGGAGAACGCTCGCGAAGGGATCCACGATCTCGAGGTCCGCGTTCGGTGGTCGCCCGTCGAGTCGGATTCTCCGCCACGGCAGGGACTTGGGCTGGGTCGACTGATCCGTCGACGCAAACCGATGAGCGGAGCGGGCGAAGCGACGCGTAGAACTTCGCTCCTGGTGTTGTCGGAATCCCCTGGATCGAAGGATCGGGCGCCGGGCGCGGTCGGATCGACGGCCGGAGCGACGTCGGCGACCGAAGTCGACGCGTTCGACTTCTCGCGCCCGCGCGGATCCAGACCTTCGACATCGGGCAAGACGCCGACCCTGAGCATCATCGGGAGGAACTGGCGCGTCCCCGAAGAGGCACTGGTCGAAGAGACCAGGCGCGACCGTCTGCGAGGCTGGATTCCGCGGGCGCCTGGTGAACCGATCGTGCTACCGCCCGCGGACTCGCGCGGGTTGCCCTGGACGGCCGTGGGACTGGTGACGCCGCATCCGGAGCGCCCCCATCGACTCACGCTCCGAGTGTTGGGCGAGGCTCCTCGGAACCTCGCGGTCGGCTTGGTCGGCTCGTCGGGAGGACGCTCGTCGGTGGTTCTCGACGTCGTGGCGTCGTCGACGACCGCGCGGTCGCCGGCCAACGCAGCGGGTCGCGAGGCAGCATCGGTTCATTCTTGGGTGGTCTGGCCGGGTTCGAGCGACCCGGTCCTGATCCTGGTGAATCGAGACGGAGACCGCCCCGTCCGCCCGGAAGCGATCACGGTCGAAGAGTTGAGCGACCTCGAAGCGGGTGATGGAGTCGGCCCGAACGCATCGGGGCCGCGCTGGCTTGCTCTCGATGTGAACGAACATGTGTTCTTGCGTCGGTTCGGGGGTCTCGACGCTTGGAGCTCGAGCTGGAACCTCGGGCTCTATGCGCGTTACTCGGGTGCGAATGCGGTGGTTCTGGGAGATCGACTCTCGGACCGCGAGGCTCGTAGGTCGCTTCAGGGACAGGCGGTGCCGGATACGCTCGGACCCGATCGACTCGACGTCGCGCTTCGGGCGCTCGATCGCCAGGGACTGGCGGCGTGGGTGAATCTCGATCTCGACGGCCGTCTCCCCGGTCTTCCCGCACCCGAGACCCCCGAAGCTCGGGCGGAGGGGCTGCTGCGCCTGGATCGCGGCGGTCGGCCCGATGGTCCCCCGACCTACAACGCGATCGACCCCAGGGTTCGAGAGGGGATCGCCCGGAAGGCTGCGGCGGCCGTCTCGTACAAGAAGGACCGAGCCAATCTGGCCGGAGCCGTGATCGCGTTGGGGCAGGGCACGACCCTTCTGGGTCGAGCCGACTCAGGACTCGATGATGCGACCTTCACGCGCTTCGTGAACGAGACGTTCGCACCCGGCTTGGCCCGCGGAATCCCCGGCATGTCCTTGGAAGATCCGAATCGATTCTCGATTCGTGCCGCATACGTCGAGCAACAAGGGAGGCTGCCCTGGACTGCCTGGCGAGCGAAGCAAGTCGCGAGCTTGCATCAAGAGATCTCGACGGCGGTCCGCAGAGCCGCTCCCGGGGCAGTGCTGGCCGTCGTGACTCCGATGCTGGAGGAGGGGCCTGTCGGCGAGGAGACCCGTCGCCTCGACCTCGTGGGTCTGGGAGCTGAGCAAGCCTGGCGGTCGGTCGGACTCGACCTGTCCGTCTGGCCCGACGGCGGTGAAGGCCCGATCGTCTGGCGAGGCGTCACTCCCGGCGAACCGGGCGAGTTGGAGCACGACCTCTCGACGAGTCCGGAGCTCGACGAGCCGTTGACCTCCCGAATCAAACGCGGAATGCTGTTCACCGATCCGGATCGGGTTTCGCGAAGGTCGATTCCATCGATGACGCCCCGAGATCGCGACCTGTCTCTCTCAGCTCGCGCAGGGGCGACGGGCGACGAGTTGACGACTCACGCTCTCGCCAAGCTCGACTCACGCTGGATCATCCTGACTCCTGACGCCGTCGCGGGTCGAGAGGATCGAGTTCGCAGATTTGGAAGGTTGTTCACATCACTCCCTGCGGCCCGGGACTCGTCTCGAACGAGCTCGATCGCTTCCGGAGTTGCCGTTCGAGCCGAGCCGGTTGCGGGGCGTGATGCCACGGTCGTCGTCTTCGCCAACGACACACCTTACGATGTGCTCGTCGAGTCCCACCTAAAGGCTCCTCCAGGGGCCCGCGTCGTCGATCGATCGCGCAACGTGGGGCTCGCACCCGAGGATGTCGGAGGTGCGCGTCGAGTCGTCTTGGCGATCGAGCCGTTTGGGGTCTCGGTCCTCGAGATAGGCGCGGAGAACGTGTCGATCGAGTCGGCTCGCGTCCATCCCGGGCCTGGAGTTCTCGATGAGCTGAGGATTCGGTCCGACGTGATCTCGGCGACGCTTGCACGCCTCAATCGTGCGGGCAACGACGGAGGTCGATCCGGACCGGCCGACTCCGATTTCGAGCCCGATTCCGAGCGGGATCTCGAGGGCGTGGGTTCGTGGCCGGCACCTTCGACTTGGGTCGCCGCGGAAGGGACGGTCTTGGAGATCGATGCAACTCGCCCTCATCGAGGTCGAGGATCGCTCAAGGCCAAGTCGAGAGACCGAGCGGCGGAGGTCGCGAGCGAGGCGTTCTCGCCCGTCGGTCGCCCCAACCTGACGATCGCCACTTGGTTTCGCGTCGAACACCCGGATGCTCGGCTCCGCATCTCGCTCGAGGGACAGGCTGCGGGCAAGCCGTTCTCGCGTGGGATCGAGGTCGCGGGATCGACCGAGTGGCGAGAGCTCTCGCTGCTCGCGGCATCGATTCCCGGCGGCGGTCTCGACTCGGCCCGCTTGCGATTCCAGCTCGTCGAACCCGGGAGTTTCTGGATCGACGCCGTGTCGGTCACCGGTTCTCCCCTGACCGAACCACAGCGACTGAACGCTCGCCGGGATCTGCTGGCTGCACTCTCGGCCTATCACGAAGGGCGATACGGCGACTTCGCTCGGCTGTCGGGATCCCACTGGGCTCATCAGGTCTCCGCCGACATCGAGAGAGGCATTCTGGATGAGGCGCCTTCGGCCCTTGCCGACCGTTCGGGCCTGATCCGTACGGCCGAGCCGGCCGGTTCTGCACTACCCACTCCGCGACGGCTTCGGTAAGATCCATCGAAGAGCGGTTTGGAAGGAGATCCGCCGCCGGTCGAGTCGGGGCAGGGAGGAACTTCCGTGTTCGTCGCTTGTAGTTCGCTCTGTTTCTCGAAGCTCCCCCTCGAAGCCGCCCTTCGGCGCATGGCCGAGATGGAATTCTCGAAAGTCGATCTTGCGATCCACGAGCGGAGCGACCAGCTTCGACCATCGATGATCGCCGAACGCTTCGAGTCGTGTCTGCATCAGGTGCGACACGGGCCCAGCCTCACGGCATCGGGCCTCAATGTCGATTTCGGACCATTCGAGGATCCGCTCGGTCCTCTGTTTCGCAAGCGATTCGATGCGATCTGCCGATTCGCCAAGGCATTGACGGTCGCGGTGATCACGATCCCGGCAAGCGCGCCGGGGACGCCGTTCGACGCTGAAGTCGAGCGGCTCACGAGTTTGTCCGCCCTGGCGATGCGCGAGGGGCTCGTACTGACCATCGAAACCGATCGCTCGACCTTGACCGCCGACCCCGCCTTGACCGCCGCCCTCTGTCAAGCGGTGCCGGGACTCGCGCTCACTCTCGACCCGAGTCAGTACGTCGTGGGCGGGCACAGCGAAAAGGAAGTCGACGCCCTCTACGCCTTCGCCCAAAATGTGCTGCTTCGCGATACGGGCAAGGATCCCGAGACCGGGTTCCAGGTACGGATCGGACAAGGCCAGATCGACTACAGCCGCGTGGTCAATCTCCTGGAGCGATCGCGTTACGACCGAGCTTTGACCGTGGCGATCTACGACTCGATCGAAGGGCCTTTCGACACCGAAGTCGAGGTCCGCAAGTTGAAGCTGCTGCTCGAGAGCCTGCTCTGATCCGGCGGCCGTGACGGCCGACTCAGTATCGGAGTCCGAGCGTATTCAGCTCCTTCCGGATTCGCTCGAGATTCCAGAGCTTGGTCGTCTTGTCGTCGCCGGAGGCGAGCCGAAGCCCCGTCGAGTCGAAGGCCAAGACGATCACATTCCCTCGGTGACCCGGGAGGTCGAAGAGTTCTCGGGCTCGTCCGCGCGCCGGAATCGTCCAGAGTCTCACGACCTCGCGTGTGCCGGCGGCGAGGGTCTGTCCGTCGGGAGAGAATGCCAGCGAGTGGACCCACTGATCGCGCTCGAGTTCGTTCGGATCGATGCGTGAGAGCACGTGGAAGTCCCTCGTCGAGTGGACGCTGATCTGTCCGCCCATCCGAGCTAGTGCGAGCCGTTCGCCGTCCGCGCTCATCGCGATCGTCGTGATCGAGGTCTTGTTGCGGGGATCCGCCGAGAACTGAACGTCGACGCGATGCGCGATCGAGCCGGTGCGCGGTTCATCGAACGCGAAGACCCTCAGCTCGGCTTCATTTCTCGCCGAGTAGATCAGACAGTAGATTCGGTCTCCGGAGGGGGAGAGGAGGATCGTCGTGGGCACCGGCTTCCCGCCAGTTCGACGGGACGGGGGCCCCGGATTGGTCGATCGCAGGTCATCCACGAGATGAATCTCACGGACCTGATCCGGGTCGGATGCCGACCATGCGAACCATTCCCCTCCTCGCGTGAAGACGATCATCGAGCCGTCCGGAGTCCGGGCGAGGGATCTCCCGACGCTCAGCTTGAGAGGATTACCGAGCCACTTGGCGGCGGGTTTGGGGAGTTCGACGCTCCTCGTGACTCTGCCAGTACCGGCATCGACCCACGCAATCCTGCGGTCGTCGACGGAGATGACGTTCCCATCCGCATCCATCGCCGCGGTCGACGCCGGGAGATCGGTTGCATGACCTCCTGCGATCGGGCAGTCGCCCTCGGACCAGAGCCGGGGCGGTGCCTCGTGCGACCAGAGGAGCAGTTGGCCGTCGGGCCCGAACTCGACTCCGCTCATCCTGTTTCGGGGCGACTGGATTCGTTCTTGGCCAACTGGATCGAGTACGGACCAGACCGCCGCAGTCTCACCGTGACTCATGGCGAGGCTGCGACCGCTCGGAGTGAACACCAAAGCGCTCGGGGTCAGGGAGAGTCCACTGGCTCGTTCTGTCGTAGGCAATACCGCGATGGGAGCCGCGGTCGACGAAGAGATGTCCCAGAGTTCCACGGAACCTCCCCACATCCCGATGGCGAGCAGCCCTCTGTTGTCGGGGCTGAAGCGGAGTTGCCAGATCGCGTTGTGGCGCGGCGTGAGAGTCGCGCGGGCGACCTTCGTCCGGTAATCCCAGATCTGGACGACGGAGTCGCCCGCCGCGGCGAGCAGATCGTTGGGCCCGAGGCCGAGGGACATGACGGGCACTTGGGCGTCGAGTTCGCCGAGCCCTCTCCCGTCGCGGTCGAAGAGCTGGATTCGTTCCGAGCCCAGCCAGCCCACCGCGATCTCTTCGCCGTCGGGCGTCATACCCACGAGGGGGAAGACGAATCCCGGAAAAGTCGGGGGCGCGACTCCGCCGGCTCCGGAGGCGGCCGTCTCCGCTCTCGAAGAGGCGAGCACGGCGAGCGGTGCGTCGGCATGATCCGGATTCCAGAGATTCACGATGAATCGCGGCGAATCGAACCGCGGGCGGTCGGGACCCGCGACGGGAGGGCCGACCAGATTCGGAGAAGAGGTGAGACCGGATCCCCGTGATTCGGCGAGATCGAGTTCGATCGTGATCAGCCGATTGCCGCTGGGCACCGCCTGGAGCCCCAGCACGAGTCGATTCGCGAAGGAGATGTCGCCGAGAACCGCACCACTGCCGGCGTCGAACAGCCTCAATTCGCGTCCGCTGCTCGACAGGACCGCGACGCGCCCGCCGACCATCACGACTCGAGCGTTGCGAAACATGGGGAAGAGGCCGAACGGCCCCCGGCTCGGTCCTCGGTTCCGTCCGCGATCGATGCCGCGGCTCTCGGAATCGCCGCGGGGGTTTTGGTTGTTGAAGGGATCTTCGGTTGGGACCCGTGTCGATCGGTTCCGAGCGTCGTGGATCCGGAATACCGGGCCGTCTTCGCCGTCGGAGATCAATCCGTAACGATTCTCGTCGAGAGCGACGAGGGTGAACGCGCCGCCGGCGGAGAACGTCTGCCGAGGCACGACGTCGCGGAGCGAGAGCAATTCGAGGGCTTCGTCCCGAAGCTGGACGACGAGTTCAGGCTCGGGCTCCAGACCGGCGGCGTCTCGAATGAATCCGAGGCCGGCGGCTCTTCGATTGGCGACGTTCGAGAGCCGTTGGAGAGTCGCTTGCTGATAGGATTGATTCCTGAGCGCGCGCCTCGTCTCTTCATTTGCGATCCGGGTGTTCTCGGCGGAGGCCTGCGCCGCCTGTCGGGCGCGGACGGCGTCGTCGCGCTCCTTGACGACATGGAAATAGGCTGCGGTCCAGGCTGCTGTGACGGCGATGAGTGCGACCGTCGTGACGATCGTGAGGCTTGGGTGCCTTCGCGCCACCCGCCAAGCTCGACCAAACGGGCTGATGCGTCTGGCCTTCACCGGCTCGAAGTCGAGGAAGCGCTGAAGGTCGTCCGAGAATTCCGACGCCGTGACGTAGCGATCTTCGGGTCTCTTCGCGAGGGCCTTGAGGATGATCGTCTCGAGGTCGAGCGGAATTCGCTTGTCGAACTGGCGAGGGTGGGCGGGATCGCGGCCCGTGATCTGCTCCACCAACTCGGCGGCGGTCTTTCCATCGAACGGAGCTCGAAGCGTGAGGAGTTCATAGAGTGTCGCGCCGAGCGAATAGATGTCGGCTCGCCCGTCGATCGGCCCCCCCCGGGTCTGTTCGGGGCTCATGTATCGAGGCGTTCCCAGGAGGCTGTCGGCCTGCGTCTGGCTGGGATCGGCGAGCCGGCGCGCGAGGCCGAAGTCGGCCATCCAGATCACGCCGCGGGCGTCGACCAAGAGGTTCGAGGGCTTCACGTCTCGGTGGATCACGCGCCTCTGATGGGCATGAGCGAGGGCCTCGGCCGCCTGCTTCCCTACCGACGCCACCCAACGATAGTAGGCAGGTCCGCGCGGCGGGATGAATGGGGGATGCTCATCGAGTCGAGCGGGCTCGAGCGGAAGTCGATCGAGTGCCGTGCGGCGCCGCTCCGGGGGAGCCGTGAGGGATCCCGCCCAAGACGCGGTGGAACCGTCGACGAGGAAGGAACCGGTGTCGGCCGCAATTGGGATGTCGACGGAAAACCCGACAGGACTCGAGGCTCGGGCCGTGGGCGTGGGGACGCCCGCGCCCACGACACGGTCACGGCGGAGATGCTTCACGACTCGATCGAGTCCGCTGCCCTCGATCCGCTGCATTGCGTAGTAGCAGAGACCGCCGACCTGTCCGACGTCGAACACCGGCACGATGTGGGTGTGGTGGAGGGCCGCGGCGGTGCGAGCTTCGTTCAAGAAGCGCCGACGACTGGAGGAATCGGGCGCGGCGGACGTCCCCAACACCTTCAGAGCGACGGGGCGATCGAGCCCGACGTGTACGGCTTCGTAGACGATTCCCATGCCGCCGCGACCGAGTTCGCGCACGATCTTGTAGCCCGCCACTCGCCGGCCCGACTCGAGACCGTGACCAACGCCCGGGCCGCTCGACGAACCGACCAGTCCGCGGACGAGTTCGAGCCCGTCGATCGCGGCGAGGAGGTCGTCGCGGAGGTCGGGGTACCCGGAGGCGAATTGTTCGGGATCCGGATGTCGGCCGGATTCAGCCAACTCGAGGAATTCCTCGATCGCTTCGCCGAGTCGCTCGTCGCGATCGAGGGAACCGGCTTCGTTCTCGAGGCCTCGAGCCATGACCCTCTCCCGATGATTGAATCGCCCGTCCCGCGAGTCCGACGATCTGCGAGCGACGCGATTACCGGCGGATCGAAGTCAAGCGCTGGACGGTCCGCCCTTGTCCATCGACTTCTTCAACGTCTTGAGGCCGCGAGCCCAGATGCCCCGGACCACCTTGCGACTGATTCCCAGCCGATCGCCGATCGACTCGAACGAGAGATTATCGGCGTGATACAGCCAGAGGACTTCGGATTCGAGCTCGGGGAGCGCGGCGAGCGCGTCGGCGAGCAGTACGGTGAGTTCGCGACGACTCGCGGCTTCGCTGGGGCTCGTCTGAGAGAGCGCGAGCATGTCGATCAACTTTGCGCCCCCGCCCCCGCCGCCGGATCCGGAATCCCCCCCCGCGGCGAGATCCCAGGCGGCGTCGAGAGGAACGTCGGGGGTGCCCGCCGTTCGTTTCGCGCGATTGTGATAACGACCGAGGTCCGCGAGCTTCTGGCCGACCAGCCGCCGCAGCCAACCGATGAGAGCCGCCTCATTCTGACCTGTGAATTGGGGAAACTGGCGGACGACCTCCACGAGAGCATCCTGGACGACGTCGGACAGCTCCACTCGCTCACGGAGCCGGGGACCCAGCCCGGTTCGAACGACCATGCGCATGTAGTTGCGGTACAGCGCACAGAGGTCGCCGAGGGCGTCGGCTTCGCCGGCCCGTGCGCGAGCGATCAGATCCATCGGTCCCGAGCCCATCGTCATGCGACCCTCGTCTCCAAGCCATGAGGCTCGCCGACGAGACGGACGTGATCGATCACGCATTCTTCTAGGCGTCGATCGTGCACGGCTCGTCCCGGTCTTCGCCGTTCCCCTCTCCTTCATGATCGCGATCCGGGTCCGATCCGGCAAGCGAGGCGGGACGATCCTTCCGGCGTCCGAGCTCTCCCGCTAGGATGGTGCGGGTCACTCCCGCGGCGTCCCGCCAAGCGCATCGGAGAATTCGGCATGTCGTGCAGGATCACGCTCGGACTGGTCCTCGGGTGCCTCTACGGCATCTCAACTACATCGTCGCATGAGGTTCGCGCGGCCGATCGAGGTTCATCGAAGCCGCGACTGGGGATCAATCTCGCCGGCCCCGCGGACTGGAATACCGAACTGCCGTTCGCCGACGTCTTCCGGTTCGCTCGCCCTTGGATCTCGCAACGGAAGGGATCGCCCTGGGGCAAAGGACCCAAGCTCGACCTCGACGAACGCGGGTGGGTGAGGCGGCTCGAGCCCGACTGCTGGGCGGAGACCGCGCTTTGCACGATCGAAGGCGGACACTACCCCTCGGGTCGATACACGGTCCGATTCTCGGGGAAAGGGAGGATCGCTGCATCGGGTGCGGCTCGTGTCGTCGAGAGCGCGCAGGGCCGAGTGGTCCTCGAAGTCGAGGCGCGGCGCGGCGGTTTCTTTCTTCGACTCGAAGAGACCGATCCGGCAGATCCGGTGCGCGAGATTCGAGTGCTCATGCCCGGATTCTCGGAACTCCCCGGAGAGGCCCCTTGGAACCCTTCCTTTCTCGCTCGTTGGAGAGGACTCGCTTGTCTCAGATTCATGGATCTCATGGAGACCAATGGATCGGAGATCGTGAGCTGGGCCGATCGCCCCGTGCTCGAGGACGCGACCTGGGCCCGCCGCGGAGTCCCCATCGAACTCCTCGTCGACCTGGCGAATCGTCTGGAAGCCGATGCTTGGTTCTGCATTCCTCATGCCGCCGACGATGATTATGTGGCTCGACTCGCCGACCTGGTCGCGCAACGCCTCCATCCCTCTCGGAAGGTCTACCTCGAATACTCCAACGAGGTATGGAATCCCCAATTCGCCCAGCACCGCCACGCTTCGCAACGAGGTATCGCTCTCGGTCTGTCGCAGGATCCTCGGGTGGCCGCGCATCGATACACGTCGCGACGCTCCGTCGAGATCTTCGCGATCGCCGGTCGACGGATCGCTCGAGAGCGACTGGTCAGGGTCCTGCCCGGGCAGGCGGCGAATCCGGCGGTTGCGCGCGAGATCACGGGCTTCGAGGGGGCCCATCGCCATGCTGACGCCGTGGCGATCGCTCCTTACGTCTCGATGATCCTCAGTCCACGGAGCAAGCCGACGGCCGCCGAGGCTTCGGCTTGGACGGTCGACCAGATTCTCGCTCATCTCGACCGCGTCGCGCTCCCTCGCGCAATCGACGGAATCGAGCGACACGCAGAACTGGCGAGGGGGCTGGGATTGGAGCTGATCGCCTACGAAGGAGGTCAGCACATGGTCGGAAGCGGCGGCGGCGAGAATCTCGAGCCTCTCACGCGGTTGCTCATCTCCGCCAACTCCGCGCCTGGTCTGGAGCCGATCTACGACCGGTACCTCGAGGCTTGGTCGAAGGCCGGCGGGGGTCTCTTCTGCCACTTTTCGTCGATCGGACGTTGGACAAAGTGGGGAAGCTGGGGGCTTCTTCAGTACCTCGACGACGATGTGGATGCCTCGCCGAAGTTCCGCGCCGTGAGGAAGTGGGCTCGAGGTCTGGGGCAGTCGATCGGAAGCGATCGAGCCTCGGGGTCGTAGCGCACGCAGATCGCAGCCGTCTCGTGAACGCTTCTCGTGCTCAGCGTCTGAGTCTCTCCGCGAGATCGCGAGCGGCCGAGTTCTCCGGCGTGATCGCCAACGCTCGCTCCACCGTCGACAGAGCATTCTTGGGTTGCTCGGAGAGCTCGAACGCGAGCGCGAGGTGGTAGAGGACGTCGGAGCGATCGGTCATCGAAGCGGCGGCGAATTCCAGATCCGCCAGAGCGGAAGCCGCGTGTCCCAGTGCGAGGTGCGCCCGTCCGCGATGGAAGCGGATCTCGGGATCCTTGGGCGCGACTTCTGCGGCTTGGTCGAGTCGAACGAGTGCTTGATCGTATCGCGCACCGGCGATCTGGAGCATGGCAACTCTCAGAATCGTCGGAGCGGCGGTGGGTTCGATCTCGAGGGCCCGAAAGTAAGCGGCCAAGGCCTCGTCGGAGCGTCCGAGAGCTTCGTGGACCTCTCCCAGCGCGCAGTGTGCCTCGGCTTGCTTCGGATCGATGTCGATCGCGCGGTCGAGACGCTCGATCGCCTGGCGATATCGGCCCATGCGCGCTTCGACCTGGCCGAGACCGATCAGAGCTCCGACGTAGTCGGGGTCGAGTTGGAGGGCCTTCGAATATGCAGCGTGGGCACCGTCCAGCCAGCCTTGGAGCAGGAGGACCTCACCGAGTCGCTGCTGACCCTCGGCCGAGAAAGGATTCTCCGAAACGGTCCTCTCCAGCGAGGCACGAGCCGCAGCGTAGTCCTTCTCATCGATCGCTTGCTGAACCTGTTCATTCAGATTTCGTCGAGCGTCGACGAGAAAAGAGGATTCCGGCTTCGTGGAGTCCCGGGCCTCAGCCTGCGCGCGACGCCTGGCCCCCGCGCATCCCGGGGAGGCGATCATCGGTGCGATGCACAGGAGCGTCAGGATCAACCGACGGCCCATGTCGTCACCTCCCATTCGGTCGGAACGTGCCGACTCTGAACGACTTCGTTCGTTGTACGATGCACGCCAGGAAGGTTGGGTCCCCCATCGTCGATGCCGTCCGAGAAACCAGGGATTTCCGCGCCGGGGAAACTATTCGAATCGGGGACCGAGGTCAATCGAGGAATGTTCGAGCTCGAGGCGATCGAACGGTACGACATCGAGGCTCGTGGTCACTTCCGATTCGCAGGACGCGTCCTCGGTCGAGCTGCGGAGCCGCCGCCGTCGAGTACCACGGAGAAGCGCGGGAGAGGATTTCCGTTGACGTCCGTGGGTGCGACCTGCTTGCCTCGTCCGTCGTCGTTCCAGAGTGCGCCGAGGTGATATCGACCCAGATTCTCGACCGGCTCGTGCAGGGTCAGCACCAGCGTCCGAGCATCGGCATCGTAGCTTCCGCCGCGAAAGGTCAGATTTCCCTGGCTTCTCGAGCGAAATGCAAGCGACGCTACGAAGTCGAGCACGCCGCTCTTGTGTGCGTCGACCAGGACGTATCTTCGCGGGTCGGCGACCGAGATCGGATCCATCGCCTCGTCGAATTGGACGGTGACTCCGGTGACTCGGTCGCCTTTTCGATTGAGGCGGGACGAGAGAATCCCCGGGGCGTCGACATCGGGACGATTGACGAGTGTGACCTGGCCGTAGCCCCGGAATCGCGAACCGCCGACGGCTTCGAGTTCGACGAGGATCTTGGTCGTCTCGGGGCCGTCCTGCCCGGGGATCAGCGGAATTGCGATCGTCGCGGTCTTTCGACCGCGTGGGAACGTGAGCAACTGGTCGACCGAGACGAACTGAACGCCCGGCCGCGCCGAATGCTCGAGATCGACGGGATCGACCTTGGTCGAGATCTTCACCGTATCGCCGCGACCCGTGCGAGCGATCGTGAGAATCGCTTCACCAGCTTGGCGGCTGAAGGCCGCTGGGATGTCGACGAGTGCGAAACCTGGACGGAGGACCCCGCCGGATCGAGTGATTCCCGAGCCGCCGGCGGCAAGTAGCTCACGCGATTCGAGAGTTTCCAATGCGTTCCCGAGGAATCGAGTTCGAGAGAATCGCATCGCTTCCGCCTCCGACCTGGTCCACCGAGACGCGAACTGATCGTTCGACCTGGATTCGCTCGACCACCTCGATCCGGAACGACCGGTCCATCTGCTTCGATCGGTACATCCTTGCCCCCGACTTCAAGGGAAGCCGCCGATTCCCGGAATCGCGAGCCCCCGCTCGGACGAGTCGGAATCATCCAGGCCCGACGCCTCTCTCGTCTCGCTTCCTGGATCGAGGCCGGCTACCGCGACCGCTGCATTACCGTTACAATGACAAGAATAAGCGCTTTCCACCGCTGCGAATTCGATCGCGCCAGACTTGTCGGCTCGAATGCGCACTCCTTGCGACTTCTCGGAACGATGCAGTTCCTACGATGATCGTCATGGATCGAGGAGCGTCCTCGGTCACGGTCGGTACGGAATCGAAGTCGGACGATCGAGGGTTCGCGCAATCGGGTCACGGTACACTCCGACCCGATCTCGCGCTATCGGTCAATCCCTGCGGGCCTCGATATGAACCCGTCCCATTACAAGCTCGAGACGACCGACGCGGAGCGAGTCAAGGCTTTGCCTTTGATGGACGTCGATCGACTCATCGGCCTCTTGCCGAGCCTCGTGGGGGCGACTTCGCGACCCTCCGCGACGCGCGTGTATCTCCTTCCAATGATACTCGCGATCGTGGGTCTGACGGCGCGATGGCTGCTTCGGGACCGGATGCCGAACATCCCTCCGTTCGGGCTTCTGTTTCCGATGGTGCTCCTGTCCGCGTTCTTCGGAGGCGGCCGAGCGGGCTTGATCGCGACGGCCGTCGGCTTCCTCGGGGCGCTGACGCTGTTCAAGCTCGATCCGTTCACGCCGGCGTCGAGCGTCGATCGAATCGTGTCGATCATCTTCCTCACGATCTCGATCGGCTCGTCGATCCTTGCGGAGGCGATGCACCGAGCGGGGTACCGATTGCTGGTCGCGACTCGGACCCTGCGCGAGCGTGAGAAACGACTGCGCCTGGCCCTGGAGAGCTCGCGGGACAGCCTCTGGGACTGGGATCTCGAGACCGGTCAGGTGTTCCGCTCCGAGGGCTGGAGAAGGCTGCGCGGGTTTTCCGACGAAGCCGCGGGTTCGATGAGCGAAGATTGGTTGACTTTCCTTCATCCCGACGACGTCGATGCGGCGCGCAAGGCGTTCTTCGATCACCTGGAGGGGAAGACTCCGCATTACCGAGTCGAGTATCGAGTCCGGACGATCGACGGCGAGGAGCGTTGGATCCTCGACCGCGGCGAAGCGATTCGGGATGAGGAAGGGCGTCCGATTCGGGTCACGGGCTTCGAGACCGACATCACCGGGATCAAAGCGGTGCAAACCGAACTCTCGGAGGCACATCGCCGACTCGACCAGATCATTGCGACGGCCACCGACTCGATCCTCTCGATCGATGTCGACGATCGAATCGTGATGATGAATCCGGCGGCGGAGCGGCTGATGGGTGTGAAGGCTTCGGATGCGATCGGGAAGCCGATTCTTCCCTTCCTGCCGGAGAGATATCGCGACGATCGAAGCACCTGGTTCGGAGCGAATCCGGAGTCGTGCGTTCCGTCGAGGAAATCGACCGCTCGCGGGGTCATTCGCGCTGCGGATGGACGCGAATTGTCGGTTGAGGGGAGCATGGGGCAGGTCGGAGTCGGTGAGCGACAGGTCACGACTTGGATCCTCCGCGACGTGACTCCCCGCTTGAGAGCCGAAAAACTCCTCGCGCGACAGGCTGCCGCCCTCGAGAAGTTGGCCAACGGAGCGTCGCTCTCGGATGTTCTGGATTTCGTCTGCCGAACCGCCGAGGAACTGATCGACGAATGTCGGTGCTCGGTGATGCTGGTCGAGGGCGACGGCTTGCTTCACATGGCCTCGGCGCCGGGGATCCCCGCCTCCTTCACCGATGCGCTGGCGATGGGAGTCCCAGTCGGACCGGAGATCGGGAGCTGCGGTTCGGCGGTCGCACTCGGTCGGAGCGTGATCGCGGAGGATATCTCGAGCGATCCGCGGTGGGTGAACTACGCGGCCCTCGTGCTGGAGAACGGCCTCGCGGCTTGTTGGTCGACCCCGATCTTCGATTCGAAGCACGAGGCGATCGGCTCGTTCGGGATCTACTACGCCACGCCGCGGCGGCCCTCGCAGGAGGATCAGGAGCTCATCGAGGTCATCGCCCATCTGGTCGGGATCGCGGTCGAATCGACGAGGGCGCGCGATGCGCTCGAGAAGAGCGAAGAACGTCAGCGGCTGGCGCTGGAAGCTGGGCGACTGGGAACCTGGTGGCACGATCCCTCGAGCCGTTTCGTGCATCTCGATCGCCGAGCCGCTGCGCAGATGGGCTTCGTTTCGACCGAGGTCTCGTACGAGGAATTGCTCGATCGGATTCACCCCGAAGACCGAGAACGGATCGCCGGTTCGATTCGCCGCTCACACGATCCTTCCCAAGGCAAGGGCGTGTTCATCGAGGAAGAGCGGGTGATCCTCCCCGACGGCAGCGTCCGATGGCTCGCGGTCTACGCTCGCGTCTATTTCCAGGGATTCGGCGAGTCGCGGCGTCCCAGGCTCGTCGTGGGCGCCAATCAGGACATCACGGAGCGGAAGCTCGTCGAGATCAAGCTGCGGGAGAACGACCGCCGCAAAGATGAGTTCCTCGCGATGTTGGCCCATGAGTTGAGGAATCCGCTCGCGGCGATCTCGAACGCCGTGGCGATCCAAGCTTTGGATCGCTCGACGCCCGACGACCTGTCCTGGTCGCGCGACGTCATCGGTTGGCAGACCAAGCATCTGTCTCGACTCGTCGACGACCTCCTCGACGTGAGCCGCATCACGCGCGGGAAGATCCACCTCGATCGACGTCCTCTCGACATTCGGTCGTTGCTGATGCGCGCCGCGACCTCGGCCCTTCCCGCGGTCGAAGCCAAGCGCCAGGAACTCTCGCTGCAACTCGGCGAAGAGCCGATCACGGTTTCCGTCGACGAGGCCCGCACCCTCCAGATTCTCGAGAATCTCCTGACGAATGCCGTGAAGTACACCGACGAGGGAGGAAGTATCCGGATCTCTTCGCGCGTGTCCGGCGACACGGCGATCATCGAGGTTTCCGACTCGGGAGTGGGCATAGAGGCCGCGCACCTGCCGATGATCTTCGATCTCTTCATCCAGGTCGATTCGACGTTGTCGCGATCGCAGGGCGGGCTCGGAATCGGTCTGACGCTGGTGAAGCGACTCGTCGAACTTCATGGGGGCACGGTCGCGGCGCGGAGTCAAGGAACGGGCAAGGGGTCGACCTTCATCATTCGGCTCCCCCGACTCGTCGATACCGCTCCATCTCCGCCGGAGTCCCCAGCCGAGAATCCACCTTCTTCCCGAAGTCTTCCGCGGAAGGATCAGTCTCGATGCGAACGGTTGCTCGTCGTCGACGACGTGGTCGATCACGCGATCGGACTCGTGAGATTGCTCGAGCACGAGGGCTACGACGTGCGCGTCGCGCATGACGGTCGACGAGCGCTCGAAGTAGCGAGGGAGTTCCTGCCCGGCATCATTCTCCTCGACGTGGGACTCCCCGAGATCGACGGCTGCGAGGTCGCGGCTCGTCTCCGCGCCGACCCGGCGTTTGCCGAGGCGACGCTGATCGCAATTTCCGGGTACGGCCAGGAGAGCGACCGGCGGCGCTCGCTCGCTGCGGGCTTCGATCACCACATCACCAAGCCCGTGAACATGATCACTCTGGAGTATCTCATCGGTTCACGCCGGAAAGTGGTTGGATCCGGCTCGACCTGAGATGCCGTCGAACCACGAAGGGCACCTTCTCCCGACTCTCGGAATCCGGGCGATGCATGAGATCCACGCGGACAACGTGATCGACTTCTTGCGGGAACGCGGTTGGATCGAGCGAACCGCCTCGGCTCACGCGTCGGAACTCGGCTGGGGTGTCTCGAACGTGGTCCTTCGCGTCGAGGTCGTGGCTGGTCCGGTTCTCGTCGTGAAGCAGGTGCGAGAGCGTCTGCGAGTGGCCGTCGAATGGACGAGCCGCCTCGATCGGATCTGGATCGAGACCGCCGCCCTTCGATTGTTGGGCGAGATCCTCGAGCCGGGGGCGGTCCCGCGCGTGCTCTTCGAGGACCGCGAACATTTCGTTTATGCAATGAGCGCAGCACCCGATCGCTCGCGCGTTTGGAAGGAGATGCTGCTCGAGGGGGATCAGGACGCCGAACTCTCGGAGCGTGCAGGTGCTCTGCTCGCGCAGATGCATCGGAGATCCCTCGATCGACCCGAGTTGACGGTCGGTCCGCTCGTGGATCGCCAAGTCTTCGATCAGCTTCGAATCGACCCGTTCTATCGAACCTTGTCGAAGCGTCGCCCCGAATGGACCGATCCGCTCCAGGAACTGATCGACTCGCTCGAGCACCCTTCGACGACGAGCTTCGTCCATGCCGACTTCAGCCCCAAGAATCTCCTGATCGCTCCCGACCGCTCGATCACGGTCGTCGATTTCGAGACCGCCCATGCAGGGGACCCGTCGTTCGACGTCGGCTTCTTCCTCAGCCATCTCTTTCTGAAGGCGAGGCGGACCGGCAGGACCGATCCCAAGGGGCACGAGCTGGTACTCCGCGCCTGGCAAGGATACGCAACGACCCGAGGTGCGGTCGACGTCGATTTCGAGCGTCGAGCCGCTCGACACCTTGCGGCGTGCTCGCTGGCTAGAATCGAAGGCAAGAGCCCCGTCGACTATCTCGTCGACGAAGCGAAACAGCGTCTCCTGAAGTCGGCGTTCTCACGGCTCCAGTCGGAGACGATCGAACAAGCCGTGAGCGAATGAAGAGAATTCCGAGATGAGCGAGAACCGAATCAGCAAAGTGCGAGCACGCGAAGTCTACGACTCGAGGGGGCGACCGACCGTCGAGGTCGAGATTCGTGCCTCGGCGGGGGTGGTCGGGCGGGCCATCGTTCCCTCGGGAGCGAGCACGGGACGACACGAGGCTCTCGAACTCCGCGATCTCGATTCGACGCGTGTCGGCGGATTGGGTGTATCCAAGGCGGTTGCGAACGTCGAGCGCGAACTGGCCGAAGCGATCCGAGGCCGCGCGCTCGAGGACCAAGTCGGGCTCGACCGTTTGATGATCGAACTCGACGGGACGTCCAACAAGTCGAGACTCGGGGCGAATGCGATCCTGGGGATCTCGATGGCGGCCGCCGATGCCGCCGCAAAGTCGACCGGGAAGGAACTCCATCAACGGATCCACGAAATCTGGCATGATCTTGCGTCGGACGATCCAGGGGTTCCATTGGATCCGCTGCTGCCGATGCCGATGGTCAACCTCATCTCCGGAGGGTTGCACGCGGGCCGAAAGCTCGATTTTCAAGACTTCTTGATGATCCCGATCGGAGCGACCAGCTTCCGTGCCGCACTCGAGATGACGCTCGACGTCTACCGATCGCTCGGAGCCGTGCTGCGCGACGCGGGCGACGAGGGCGTACTCGTCGGCGACGAAGGCGGGTTCGGGCCGCGACTCGTTTCCAATGAGCAGGCGCTCGAGAGGTGCCTCGTCGCCGTGGAGCGAGCCGGACTTCGTCCCGGCGTCGACGTCGCATTCGCGCTCGATGTCGCGGCGACCCATTTCCTCGATACGGATACGGGTTGCTACCGCCTCAACTCCGAAGGAGGCTCGCTTCTCGAGCCGGAGGAGATGGTCGATCGCCTCGTCGATTGGGTCGACCGATATCCCATCGTGTCGATCGAGGATGGTCTCGCCGAAGACGACTGGTCGGGATGGAGAATCTTGACCGATCGACTTGGAGGTCGAGTTCAACTCGTCGGAGACGATCTCTTCGTCACCCGGTCGGATCGGATCGCGCGAGGTGCCCGAGAAGGCACGGCGAACGCGGCGTTGATCAAGCTCAATCAGGTCGGCACGCTCACCGAAACCTTGCAGGCGGTTCTCGAAGCTCGGCGGTGCGGATTTCGGACGGTGATCTCCGCGAGGTCGGGCGAAACCGAGGACACCTTTCTCGCGGACCTTGCGGTCGGCTGCTGCGGGGGGCAGATCAAGGTCGGCTCCGTCGCCCGCTCGGAGCGTCTCGCGAAGTACAATCGGCTGCTGCGAATCGCCGAGCATCTGCCGGGCGCATTCGCCGTCGGGCTGTTCTGAGCCGGAGGCAGGTTCGCTCGAGTCCTGGACGATCACGATCGCCCATTTTTCCTCATTGACATCTCAGACCGATTGTCTTACCCTACCCCGAGACAAATTGTCTGCCGTATCGGAACGGCGATCGACGTTGCGGGGTATCGGGGCTGTTTCCGTCTGAAGAGGAGCCGCGCGGATGAATTCGCTCCTAGAGGTCGGTCTCGGCAACGTGCTCACGGCGCTGGTGCCGGCAACCGTTGCGGTGTTGGTGAGTCGCGGAGGGCGTCGGCCCGCGTTGGCGCATGGTCTCTGGGTGCTCGTGCTCCTGAAGCTCGTGACGCCTCCGCTCTGGTCCGTAGAATTCCCGGTCATTCCGTCCTCCCCGTCCGCGGTGGAACGCGATGACTCGATGGAATTCTCGTACGCGCCTACGTTGATCGACGTCGTGCCGTTCGGCGAGCCCTCTTTCGTCGTGCAAGAACTCGAAGCCGTCCCCGATCGGACCATCTCCGCGTCGATGCTGGTCGCCGGAGAGTCTGATACGGCGGCCGGATCGCCCGATCCTCGTCGAGCGATCCTGACGGTTTGGGGTCTCGGAACGCTGGCTTGGGTCGGAATCACCTGGCGCCGGGTGAGGCGATTCCAATCTCTGCTTCGCGAGGCTCGCCCTGCGGCGAGCGAGGTCCAAGCGATGACGGACGCCCTCTCCGTCCGAATCGGATTGCCGCGTTCTCCGATCGTATCGATGCTGCCGGGTTCGCTTTCCCCTTTCGTCTGGTCGCTCGGCGGCCCGGCTCGGCTCTTTCTGCCGGAGGGGCTCTGGAACTCGCTCGATCAGAAGCGTCGAGCGACTCTGCTCACGCACGAATTGGCTCACCTCAGGCGTCGCGATCACTGGGTCAGAGTGCTCGAGGGGATCGCGGTCGGTCTCTACTGGTGGAATCCACTCGTCTACTGGGCTCGTCGCGGCCTCCGCGAGGCTGAGGAACAGTGCTGCGATGCCTGGGTCGTGAAGACCTGGCCGGGAGCCGCGAAGGCTTATGCCTCCGCCTTGCTCGATACGATCGATTTCCTTTCCGAGGCCGGAGCCGTCGAGCCGCTTCCGGTGTTGGCCAGCGGCCTCGGTCACGTCGCTCAATTCAAGAGGAGACTGCATATGATCATGAATCAGGTTACGCAACATCGTTTGGGACTCATGGGTCGTCTCACGCTCGCGGCTTTGGGCGTCGCGCTCTTGCCGCTCGCGCCTTCGTTCGGTCGCGCCGACGACTCGAAGGAGGCCGTTGCTTCGTCCTCCGCGTCGGCGACTGCATCGGTCGCCGCCGCCGGCGCCTCGTCGACCGGGATCTTCCTTCTCTCGGGATCGGACGACTCCGTCGTGAAGGCTCAGCAACAAGCGGCCGAGCGCGAAGAGATCAAGGCGAAGGCCTTGCTCGAACGCGTCCGCGTCGAGCAGAAGCGGGCCGAGGTCGTCCGCGAATCCGCGAACCGGGCGGCCGAGGCGAAAGCGAAGGCCCAAGAGATTCGTGCTCGGGTCATCCGTGGTTCGGCCGGCGAAAAAGCGAAGTCGGTCTCGAAGGAAGACGCGGCCGCTCTCGAGAAGGCCCGCGCCGAGCTGCGTGAGGCGGAGGCCGTACTCGAGAAAGCCGCGCGCCGCGTCGCCGAGCTCCAGATGAAGCTGGAGGGGCGGGGTTCGGTCGTCTCCGAAATCCGAATCGAGGGCAAGTCCGACGATTCCAAGACGCTCCATCGATTCGACGCGAGTCGAACCGTCGATATCATCGGCACCGAGGATGGACGGAAGATCGAAGTGAAAGCGCTCCCCGCCGGCAAAGATGCCGCCGTCCGGATCTTCAGCCGCGTCATCGAAGGCAAGCCGGGAGAGGAAGTCGAAGTGGTCGTCGAGGATCAGGGAGCGGGCAAGAAGAACGTCATGACCCGGAAGCTCGAAGCCGGCGAGGCCAAGGTCTTCCGGATCGGAGAGGGCAAACCCGAGATGCGCGTCGAGGGCAAGGTGATCGTGTCGGACGGCAAGGAGATCCGGACGATCACCATTCCCGCGCCGCCGATCCCCCCCGGCGCCCTTCCGCGCGTCCAGGAAGAGAAGTCTCGCGAGGACCGCATCGAACTCCTCGAGAAGCAACTCCAGAAGCTGACCGAGGAATTGCGCTCGATGAAGAAGAAGTGACCGTCGGAGCGGCGAGGAGATTCCGAGCCGCGGGCATGTCGGCCTCTCTCGAACATCCTTCGAGGGAGGCCTTTCTTGCGCGCCCCGACGAGGTTCCTTGGAGTGCGAGCACTTCTCGAGCGAGTCAGAGATCGCTCGCGGCTGCCGGATCCAAGATCCACGTGACTCGGCCTCGCGCTCTCTGGAGCAGCGTGGCAGGCAACTCCATGCCGATCTCGGGACCGAGTGCGCGGCCGACGACTACGCTCTTCCGCTCGCCGAACGCGAGGACGAGGATCTCGCGTGCGCCGAGGATCGTTGCGGGACCCATCGTGAGCGCGCGGTCGGGGACGGCGACCGGAGAACCGAACTCCAGCGCCGCGTCCTCCTTGGTGATCGGATGCAGTTCGACGAGTCGACTGCCGAGGGTGAGGGCGGTTTCGACCGGCAGATCGACCGGTTCGTTGAAGCCGATGTGGCCGTTGCGTCCGATGCCCAGGAGTTGGAGGTCGAGGCCTCCCTCAGCTTCGATCCAACGATCGAATTGAGCCGCATGCTCGTCGGCGAATGCGGCCGGAACGGAACCGTCGAAGATGTGGGTTTGATTCGACTCGAGCCCCACCGCCTCGAACAGCCGCTCGTGCATGTAGCGACGATAGCTGTTCGGGTCGAAGGCGCTCATCGGATAGTATTCATCGAGATTGAAAGTATGAACATGCTCAAACGATAGATTTCCTTCTCGATGCATGCGCACGAGATGTTCGTAGACACGGATCGGCGTATTCCCGGTGGCGAGACCGAGAACTGCTCGTCCGCGCGTGCCGCGAGCATGATCGATGATCGAAGCGATCCGTTCAGCCGCAGCGCGGCAGGCGGTCGCCGCGTCGTCATGGATCTCGATATGGGCGCCGCGGAGTTCGAATTCGCGAACGGGCATGGGGCGGGTGGTCTCGGGTGACGGCGATTGCCGGCGGCGGGTGGGAATGTCGATCAAACGGCCGCAGCGACCGCGACCGACTCGGACGCTCGGGGCGCAGAGGATTGAAGGCGCTCGAGAGCGAGTTGAATCGGATCGCACGGATCGCCCGCGCGCTGAGGATCATACGTCTCGATCTGGAAGAGTTCGACGCCGACGAATCGCTCGTCGGTTCGATGCGCTCTGCCCGAGAGGCTGTGACCCTCCGCCCATTCGCGAGTGAGCGCGGCGTAGGCGCGACCCAGATGCGAGCAAAACTCGGTGTAGTCGGTGAGCAAGACCTGCGAAGCGTGGCAGTGGATCGCCCATTCCTTGGTGCGCTCCGCTTCGCCGTCGTAGGTGAAGTAGGCGTTGGGGCGAGGGAGCGGCCCCCACGGCGTCCAACCGCTGAGTACCACGGTATCGGCGAGATTGGCTCCGACGAGCCCAACCGCAGCGAGGGCACGGGTCATTCGGTGAGCCAGGTGGGCATCGGTGGCTGGAGGCACGATGACGCCTCCAGGACGCCGATCACGGAACCACTCGACGATCTTGTCGATGTCCGCAGGCGATGGAATGTAACCCGGGGTGCGATAAGCATCGAGATTCCAGCAAACCGACTCGGCGCCGAGGACGCTGCACTCGAGTCGAAACTCGGATTCCCGAACCGAGACCTTCTTCACGTCGTTGAGCCACGGAGCGGCGACGTTGCGTTCGCCGGCGAAGACCAGGACCTCGACGACGGGAAGACCCCGACGGATGGCATACTCGTGAATCAGGCAGGCTGCGGTGATCGCCCCGTCGTCGGCGTGGGGACAGAGCATGACCAGCGGCCGATCGGGTGTGATCGACGTCCGGAGAACTTCCCGCACATCCACGAGTTGTCCGTGCGAACCGCTGCTCTGAACGGTCTTGATGAGCGAGTCGAACAAGGGTTGCCAGGAGGTGCAACGGGCGGTCATGCCGAAGTTCTCCAAGAGCGGGGGGCTCGGCCGTTCGGTCGTTTCGGAACGCTCACCCGTCGTCGAGCGGATGCGGTCGACTCATTGCTCGGCATTGCCGGAATCGCTCGCACGAGGCATGATCCGGACCCGTCGAGATCGGTCTCGCGGGAGGAATGACCGGGCATCGATACCGACGAGGGGCGATTCGAGCATCCCCATGCGGAAATCGAAAGCGATCCTGCACCCGATCGAGGTCGAACGCGAAATTCCATCCGCCGTTCGTTGCGAGACTCTCTCATTGTGCGGACGCGGCCCCAACGAGTCAATCGAAAAGGACGAGCGGTGAACGACGTGAGAGTGCGACTCCTCTCGCAATCGACACGTTTCGCCCGGGGTTCGATAGGAGGTCGCCATGGATCGGATTCGTAGTCAGCACGACTGGGCTATCGGCGCTCTCGTGATTTGGGTGGGCATTCTCGCGATCGTCGCGCACGGTGGCCGGCTCGGCTTTCCGAGTCTCTACATGGATGACGTGGTTCGACTTGCGCACCTCCAGGCTGATCCGGCACGTTCGATGTTCCTGCCCTTCAACGAACACCTCGCGCCGCTCTTCGAGTGCGTGACGTGGCTCGCGTGGCAAGCGGCGGGACGCCGTCTCGAGATGGCGGGGACGACCTTCACTTGGATCGGCTTCGTTCCGTTCATCTGGTCGCTTACGAGTCTTCGAAGACTGGTCGGTCGAGAGATGGGCGACCCAACCGCCGGCGCGATCGCGATGATCGCTTTCGGGTTGTCCCGGCTCGAGGATGAGACGGTTTTCTGGTTCTCTGCAACCAGCTTCATGTGGGCGCTCGCTGCGTTGCTCGAGTCGGTCGACGCGGCTCTCGCGGCTGCTCGTGCCGAGACACCCCGACGCCGCGCGGGTCTCGCCGGCTTGTCGATCGGTTTCGCGCTCGCTTCCCCGGCACTCTGTGGACTCGGGCTTCTCGCCGGCCCACTCGCCTCCATTGCCTATCTGACAGCGGACCGGACCTCGCACGGCGCTCGTCGTCGAAGGCACTTCGAGTTCTCGTTACCCATGCTCGGGACCCTCTTGTATCTCGGGTCGGCGATGCTCGTGCGACACGGCGACGTCCTCACGCGGAGTGCCGAACGCAACCTCAACTTGCGAGGGGGTTTGCAGTGCCTTCTCCAGGAGCCGTCGCTCGTCCTCCTTCCCTCTCTCGCCGGGCTTCCATCGCTTGCGGGCCGGATCTCCGTCGGAATCGCCGCCGCGATCTCGCTGTTGTCGGCGTCCGCAATCCTGGTCTGGGCGATCCGAAGCGCGCGAGATCGAGCGATCCTACTGGTAGCCGGCGGGTTGATCGTCGGAGGCGGAGCGCTCACTTATCCGTTTCGCGCGGCGGACGACCTCGTCTGGGTACTCGGAGTTCAGCGGTATCATCTCTTCCCGCTCGCCGGCGTTTCGATGATCTTGGCGGCGGGATGGCGTCGGATGAGCGAGTACTCTCCGCGGTTTCGGGGGGTGGATCGTCGTGTCGCCGCAGTAGCCGCGATCGCGCTGCTGATGTTCGTGATCCAGCGGCCGGGAATCAAGCAGCACGCGCGATTCTTCGACTATCGCGAGCAAGATCACACCTTCGCCGCGATCGATCGCCTGGCGGCTCGAGCGCGTGCCGCGGGAATGTCGCGACCGGAGATCCTCTCGAGACTCGACCCCATTCGGCCGGTCTGGGCGCCCGACCCCAAGATCTTCAACGCACTCGAGTTGATGCCGGCTTGGGAGGTCGATGGGCCGAATCATCGGCGCACGAGTCGGGAGGAGATCCTCGCACTTCTATCTCCAAGCGAAGTCGAAGCACTTTGCGTCGGTTTGGATGTCGGCGACCGGATCCGACCCGCATCCTCTTCCGAAGTCGATCGACTCTCCGAGCTCGTTCCCACAAAGTCGAGCGGGTCACGCGTCCGCGCATTACGGGTTGACGGAAAGTATCAGACCACCGGCGAACTGGCCTTTCTCGAATCGATCTGGGAAGCGAGCTCGGGTGCTCCGCGAACGCTTGCGGCGAGGCTACCGAAGCGTGGGGAGCTGTGGTGGCCGGATGAGGAGGGGAGATGGTCCCCGCTTCGGAGCGTTTCGTGGGATCGACCCGAGCTGAGCGAGATCTCGCTGATCGACTTGGACGGGATCCCTCATTGGCGGTGGACGGGCCGAATCCGGCTCGTCATCCGCGGCAAGGAACAGACCGAGATCGAGCAGCCTCGGATCTTTCGCTGAGGTCAAGGGTCAGCGAGCGTCGAGGACGCAACGGAATCCGACGTGGTTCGCGCCGCTCGCATGGTCGCCCTTGCCGCGGCTTCCCGGGTTGTATCGCTTGCAGTACTGGTCGGAGCAGAGGAACGAACCCCCGCGTTGGACGCGCTTCATGACTCCCGGCTCCTGCGGATCGTAGCTGTCGCTCGGCCCCTGCGGGTCGACGCTCGGAGAAAGGCGGTAGTAATCGGGGCGATACCAGTCGGCGCACCATTCCCAGACATTTCCCGCCATTTCGTAGAGTCCGAAAGCGTTGGGTGGGTAGCTCTTCACAGGAGCGGTGAGACGATGGCCGTCGGCGAGGGTGTTCTCCACGGGGAACCGACCTTGCCATGTATTGGCAAGGGCCTTGCCGCCGGGATTCATCTCGGTGCCCCAGATGTACGGAAGTCGGTCGGCCCCACCTCGCGCCGCGAACTCCCACTCGGCCTCGGTCGGAAGCCGCTTCTTCGCCCATTTCGCGTAAGCTGCGGCATCTTCCCAACTCACGTGAACAACGGGGTGGTTCTCCTTGCCGGAGATGTTCGAGTGAGGACCCTCGGGGTGCCTCCAGTCGGCCCCGGGAACGAGTCGCCACCATGCGAGGTGATTGTCGAGCGGTACGGGACGATCCGGCGGAGAGAAGGTGACGCCGGCGGGAGCCAGGTCCTGCTTGGGGATTCCAGGGAAATCCTTGGGATCGAGCGCCCTCTCTGCGGACGTGACGTATCCCGTTGCCTTCACGAATTCCGCGAACTGTGCGTTCGTGACCTCTGTCTCGTCCATCCAGAAGCCTCGGACCGTGACTTCGTGCCAAGGCCGCGCATCTCCCATTTCGGGGTCATCGCAGCCCATAGAGAAGCGCCCGCCTGCGATCCAGCGCATGCCCGGGGGATTCGGCCCCGGAGCCTTGGGCGGATCGTCGCTTGGGCGCGTCGCAGGGCGAACTTCCGAAGGATTCGGGACTTCAGTACGGACGACCTCGCGCGGCGTCTCGACCGCTCGCTCCGGCTGGGTCTCGACTTTTTCTTGCTTCGTGGCCGAGACGACCGTCCGGTCGATTCGAAGATACGCTGTTCCGAAGTAGGCGGCGGCGAAGGCGATACTGCAGAGGGCGATGCCCGCCGAGATCCGGCGAAGCAAGTCCAATCCCCGCTCGGCGGAAGACGGCGAAGCCGCGGGTTCGGCCATTCGAGATCGAGAGCGGTTCATCGGCTTCACCTCGTCCTTACGCGGCGGAGAGACGGCGTGATCGAATTCATCGCGAGACCCGACGAATTCGACCGCTGATCGAGACGACTCGAACGATCTTGCCCTTGGAGTTGCGGGGAATCAACGGCTGCCTTGGGAATCGCGACCAACAACGGGCGGCATCCCGCCCGATACGCCGGCTCGCGCATGGGCCTCCGTTCAGGGTGGCGGACCGCCATCGTCGCACGAAGGCGACCGAGACGGTGGGCGCGGCGATGCATGAAATCACGGTGAACGTCTCGGAATCGCGACACTCCGAAGGAATTCCGAGGGTTCACGAGTGACGTTGAGTCGTGGTTCGGCGAAAATTGACGAGAGGTTGCGAATCGCTCGAATCGTGGGGATGCGGCATGATCGAAATTCGGCAATTGCGTCATGTGTTGGCACTCCATGAGCATTCCAACTTCAAGAGGGCCGCGAAGTCCCTGGGCATCAGCCAGCCGGCCTTGACGAAGAGTCTCCAGCGCTTGGAGAGCGAACTGGGGGTGACGCTCTTCGACCGCCGCAGCAAGGCGGTCGTTCCCACGCAGTTCGGTCAGGCGGTCGTCGACCGCGCGCGTCGAGTGACGGCGGAGTACGACGCGATTCCCGCCGAGATCGACTTGCTCGCCGGTCTCCATCGAGGTGAATTACTCGTCGGCGCGGGCCCGGTGATTGCGGATACCTTGATCTCAGAGGCGGTCGTTCGATTGATTCAACGACACCCCCGGCTTCGCATCGTGGTCCACGTCGACGATTGGAGAAGTCTGACCGACGCACTACACAAGGGAGAGATCAGTCTCTTCGTGGCGGAGACCTCCGAAGCCGTGACCGACCCAGGTTTGGAGGTTGCGCCGCTGCCTTCGGAGTCGGGGTTCTGGGTCGCGCGGGCTGAACATCCGCTTGTAGGTCGAACCGGGCTCACGATGGCCGAACTGTTCGAGTATCCGACGATCTCGACGAAGTTGCCCGAGCGGATCCTTCGCTGGCTCGATGCGAACAAGGAGCTGCTGGGTGAGCAGAGGACACCCGTGCCGACGGTGGAATGCGACGATTATCCCTTGATCAAGCGCATCCTGAGGACCAGCGACTGTGTCAGCTACTGCCCGCGATCGAATGTCGTCGACGAACTCGCTCGGGGGGAATTGAAGATCTTGGAAGTCGACGGCCCCTCCTTTCGGACCAACTCCGGGATCATCACGCTCCGAGAGCGATCTCTCCCTCCCGCTGCCCGCGCGTTCATCTCCGAATTGCGTTCGATCGTCTCGGAGGTCCACGGCTCCAATCCTTCCGATGAGCCGGGTGCCGTCGTGGAGCACCACGCTTCGCCTGCGTCGGCGCTTCAGGGTCTGCCCGCATCGGGCACGGAGGGCGAGCCGGTGGCCACCCTATAGCTCCCTATCGGCGGATCGTCGATAATCAGTGTCGTCGGCGGGGCACACCCCCCGCATGGTCGTGCGCCCGCCGCTTTCGGAGATCGGATCCGCAATGGATCCGTCGCAGCCCACCGAATAGGGATCCTACCTCAATGAGACTCTGGAAACCCCTTTTGGTCCTGGTCGCGCTCGGGGTTCCTTCCGCCGTTCGGGCCGAAGACCCGGCTCCGAAGCCCGGAGCGAAGTTCGAATTCGGTCGGGACATCCGCCCCATTCTTTCGGACAAGTGCTTCACTTGTCACGGACCGGACGATGCGCAGCGCAAGGCCGACCTCCGGCTCGATCGTCAAGAATCGGCGCTGCAGATGCGCGCGATCGTTCCCGGCAAGGTCGAGGAGTCCGAGCTCTTCCAGAGGATCACATCGAAGGATCCCGAGGAGGTCATGCCGCCCCCCAAGCACGGGAAACCTCTGACTCAGGAGGAGGTCGACAAGCTGCGTGGTTGGATCGAGCAAGGCGCGAGTTACTCCCGCCATTGGGCGTTCGTTCCACCTCGTAAGGTCGCTCCGCCGGTAGTCGCGGATTCTGAGTTCGTGAGGAATACCGTGGATCGCTTCGTGCGGGCGAAGCTCGATTCCTTGGGACTGAAGCCGTCGCCTGAAGCGGATCGTGCAACCCTGCTCAGGCGTCTTTCCCTCGACCTGATCGGGCTGCCCCCCACGCTGAGCGAGCTCGAACGGTTCCTCTCCGACGCCGACCCGCGCGCGTACGAGCGCGAGGTGGAGCGGCTCCTCAATTCCCCGCACTACGGCGAGCGATGGGCGCGAATCTGGCTCGATGCCGCGCGGTATGCCGATTCCGACGGTTACGAGAAGGACAAACTCCGATTCGTTTGGTTCTATCGAGATTGGGTGATCCGGGCGTTCAATCAAGACATGCCTTATGACAGATTCATCATCGAGCAGATCGCGGGCGACCTGCTGCCGAACGCGACTCAGGATCAGATCGTTGCGACCGGTTTCTTGCGCAACTCGATGATCAACGAGGAAGGGGGGGTCGATCCCGAGCAGTTCCGCATGGAAGCGATGTTCGATCGGATGGACGCCGTGGGGAAGGCCATCCTGGGACTCACCATTCAGTGCGCTCAATGTCATAGTCACAAATATGATCCATTGACGCAAGAAGAATACTATCGCATGTTCGCGTTCTTGAACAATTCCGACGAATCGAGCGTCGAGGTCTTCACGAACGAGCAGCAACGTCTCCGAGACGAGATTGCGCGCGAGACGAACTCGATCGAGGACGAGCTGCGTCGTCGGACTCCCGACTGGGAGTCGCGGATGGGACGGTGGATCGCCTCGATTCGCGACGATCAGCCGGACTGGTCCGTCGTCACTCCCTCCGTCGACGACATCTCGACCGGCGGCTCGAAGTACCTTCCGCTCCCGGACGGCTCGCTCCTGGCACAAGGATATGCGCCGACGAAGCATACCGTGAAGCTCACGCTGAAGACGCCTCTCGAGCGGATCACGGCTCTGAGACTCGAGTTGCTCAACGACCCGAACCTCCCGCGCGGAGGGCCGGGCCGGTCGATCTTTGGTACGGGTGCACTCTCGGAGATCTCGATTCAGGCAGTGGACGCGGCCGATCCATCGAAGAGCGTCCCGGTGAAGATCGCGTCGGCGACGGCCGACATCCAACCGCCGGAGCGACCCAACCACCCGCAGTTCGACGACCGCGGCAAAGCCAAGCGAGTCACTGGTCCGATCGCCTTTGCGGTCGACGGCAAGGACGAGACGGCCTGGACGCACGATGCCGGCCCTGGTTTTCGAAACAACCCCGCGAAAGCGGTGTTCGTCTTCGAGAAACCGTTGAGTTCTTCCGGGGGAGTGGTGCTCACCGTCTCGCTCGCACAGAAGCACGGGGGCTGGAACAGCGACGACAACCAGAACTGCAACCTCGGTCGGATGCGCCTGTCTCTGACCTCCGCCGAGAAGCCTGTCGCCGATCCTCTCCCGAACGCCGTCCGCTCGGCTTTGGAGCTCGAGCGCGAGCGGCGGTCCGATGAACAACAAAGGGCCATCTTCAGCTACTGGCGGACGACTGTCGCCGAGTGGAAGCCGGAGAATGACAGGATCGCCAAACTCCGGGAATCGTATCCCGACGGCACCTCGCAATTGGTCCTCCACGACCGATTGGAGGCTCCGCGCTCGACCTCGATGCTCAACCGCGGGAACTTCCTCGATCCGACCAAGCGGGTCGATCCGGGGGTTCCGGGATTCCTCCATTCGCTCGACGGCAGTCTTCCCGCGAATCGTCGCGGTTTCGCGGGTTGGTTGGCGTCGCGAGAGTCTCCGACGACTGCGCGTGCGATCGTGAACCGGATCTGGCAGGCTTACTTCGGTACCGGTCTCTCCGCGACGAGCGAGGATCTCGGTTCCAAAGGGGAGCTCCCGACGCACCCGGAACTGCTCGACTGGCTCGCCGTCGATCTCATGGAGAACAACTGGAGCCTGAAGTCGCTCCATCGAACGATCGTAACGAGCTCGACATACAGGCAATCTTCCACGCTCACCCCCGAGCTGCGCGAGAAGGATCCCGAGAACCGGCTCCTCGCTCGAGGTCCGAGATTCCGAGTCGATGCCGAGATCGTTCGAGACATCGCCTTGTCGATCGGCGGACTCCTCGATCAGAAGGTGGGTGGGCCGAGCGTGTTTCCTCCCGCTCCTTCGTTTCTCTTCCAGCCTCCAATCAGTTATGGGCCGAAGGTCTGGGACGAGGCGAAGGGCGTCGAGAGATATCGTCGCGCGTTGTACACCTTTCGATATCGATCCGTGCCGTACCCCGCCTTGCAGACGTTCGACGCTCCCAACGGCGACTTCGCCTGCGTGAAGCGCGCGAGATCGAATACTCCGCTTCAGGCGTTGACGACGCTCAACGAGCCGCTCTTTCTCGACGCGGCGCGCGGGCTCGCGGCGATCGCGATGGCGCATGGAAAGAACGACCACGACCGAATCGAGTTCGCGTTCCGGAGGACCCTGGCGCGGCGACCATCCGACACGGAGCGTTCGCTCCTGCTCAGACTCCTCGAGCAGCAGTCGGAGCGCTTTGCCCGGCCGGACGCCAAGCCCTGGGAACTGGCCGCATCGGATCCGTCGTCGCCGCCGGTCCTCCCTGCGGGAGAATCGCCTGCTCGACTCGCCGCCTGGACCGCCGTTGCTCGGGTGCTCCTCAACCTCGACGAGACGATCACGAAGGAGTGACGGGGCTCGTCGGCCTCGGTCGATCGTGGACGACGTCACGAATCACATCGGAGCCACGAATCATGAATTTCCATGAAGAGTTGACGGCGGATGACGTCTCGAGGCGGATCGCGAGGCGTTGGTTCCTTGGGGAGTGCGGGGTTGGACTGGGCGCGATCGCGCTCGCCGATCTCCTGGGTCGGAGCGGGTATGCCCAGAGCGACTCCGCTCCTGCCGGGACGAACCCCATGTCCCCAAAGCGGCCCCACTTCGAAGCCAAGGCGAAGCGGATCATCTTCCTTTTCATGGCCGGCGCGCCGAGCCACCTCGAACTCTTCGACAACAAGCCCCAACTCGCCAAGTTCGACGGAACCCTGCCGCCGCCCGAACTGCTTCGCGGCTATCGCGCGGCCTTCATCAATCCGAACTCGAAGCTCCTGGGACCGAAATTCAAGTTCGCCAAGCATGGACGATCCGGCGCAGAACTCTCGGAACTCCTTCCGCACCTTGCCGAGGTCGTGGACGATATCGCCATCGTTCGATCGATGACGACGGATGCGTTCAATCACGCACCCGGTCAGATCCTGATGAATACCGGATCGCAGCAGTTCGGTCGGCCCAGCCTCGGTTCGTGGGCCACCTACGGGCTCGGAAGCGAGTCGAGCGATCTGCCGGGATTCGTGGTCTTCTCCTCGGGGAAGAAGGGACCGAGCGGAGGAAACTCGAATTGGGGCAGCGGCTTTCTCCCTACGGTCTACCAGGGCGTTCAGTTTCGCGGCGCGGGAGACCCGGTTCTCTATCTCTCGAACCCTCGAGGCGTCGACGCCCAACTGCAGCGCGATTCGCTCGACACCATCAATGCATTGAATCGTCAACGCTTGGAAAGCGTGGGTGATCCGGAGATCGCGACCCGCATCAATTCGTTTGAGATGGCTCTCCGGATGCAAACGAGCGCACCCGATGTGATGGATATCGGCCGAGAGTCGAAGGAGACGCTCGAGATGTACGGCGCCGATCCCACGAAGCCGTCATTCGCGAACAATTGTCTGCTGGCTCGCCGACTCGTGGAGCGAGGCGTCCGGATGGTCCAGATCTTCCACGAGGCGTGGGACCAGCACGGAAATCTCGTGAATGATCTCAAGGCCAACTGTCGAGACACCGATCAAGCCTCCGCGGCGCTCATCAAGGATCTCAAGCGACGAGGGATGCTCGACGATACGCTCGTGATATGGGGCGGCGAGTTTGGGCGCACTCCGATGGTTCAGGGTGGATCCGACGGCCGAGACCACCATCCCAACGCATTCACCATGTGGTTGGCGGGTGGCGGCATCAAGCCGGGGATCACGCTCGGAGAGAGCGACGAACTTGGTTTCCAGGCAATCAAGGATAAGGTGCACGTCAACGACCTGCATGCGACGATCCTTCATCTCCTCGGCTTCGACCACCTACGCTTGACCTATCGATTCCAAGGTCGCGACTTCCGCTTGACGGACGTCGCCGGTCGCGTGGTGAAGCCGCTCCTGGCCTGAGCGTGCCTCTCGTCCATGAGGAGCCGGGGAAACCGGCTCCCTCCGGGTCGAGGCTTCGCCGGCGCTGGTTCAGCGGGATGCGACTTCCGCGCGCCGACGCTTGCGCTCCATTCTCCTCGCATGGACCTCGAGGGCTCTCGAGTAGACGTCGAGATATCTGTCGAGATTGCGTTCCATGCCGAAGAGTTCTCGAGCGACGGCCGGAGCCGAGGCGGAGAGTCGAGCCGCGAGTTCCGGATCGCCGAGGACCTCGAGGATGCCTTCGGCGATCGAAGTCGAAGACTCGCCGACGAGCCGCCCGGCACCTGTAGGTCCCAGGATCCGCGCGTAGTCGGCGAAGTCGGTCGCGACGATCGGTCGACCCGCAGCCAGGTAGACGGCGAGCTTGCTCTGTACGGAGAAGTTCTCACGGCAAGCGAGGCGCGAGTGAACGAGGACGTCGGCACGCTTGGTGAGAGCAACGACCTCATCGGGGGTTTTCCCTGCGAGGACGATCAAGCGATCGCCGAATTCCCCGATCTCCGCTCGATACTTCTCGCCCGCCTCGACGGGACCGCCGACGAGTACGCACTTGGCGCGCGGGTTCGATCGGAAGACCTGCGGGAGTGACTCCACGAGCAAGGGGACGCCCTGATTCGGATGGACGATCGATCCGACGTACATGATCACTTGATCGTTCGGACCGACGCCGGGGATCGAGACCCGAGAGATCGGCCGCTCGTACTCCGCGAGGTCGATTCCCGGGTAGATGATCGAGACGCGGTCGGCAGGCACTCCCTTCTCCTCGACCATCACCTCGGCGACACCCTCACCGAGGACGATGACGCCCGCCGCCGCGCGGCAGACGGCGCGTTCGAGGCCGACGTTCACTCGGAACGAGAGGCCCCGACCGAGTCGGTCGCGCTCGTACTCCTCACCCAGCAGCGAGTGCAACTCGTAGACGAGCGGCCAGCCGTAGCGCTTGCAGGCGAAATAGGCTCGATTCGCGCCGCCGTGATGCTGGGCGTGGACGAGATCGAACGGGAATTCCTCGTAGATCCGCCTCAACCCTCGAATCCATGCGTGGGGATGAAACGTGAACGAAGGCGTTCCCTCGAATTCTTCGCGGATGGTCGCTCCCAAGGCGGGTCGCGCCTTGAGATGAGCCAGGACGACCTCGATACCTCGAGTCCGAAGCGCGCGAAGGATCTTGATCGGGAGCATCGACGTACCGTCGTACTCGCCGGGAACCGGGAAGGAGGTGACGAGCAACACGCGCATGTTGGGACGGCTCCAATCGATACGGCGGCCGCTCGCTCGAGGCGATTCGACCGGATGATCCACGGAGATCAGTCGAGATCCCCGCGGGTCGGGCGTCAATCCAACCGAGTCGGGTCATGCTCTTGAGTCGAGACCCTCGATTTGGAAATGCCGGGAGTCGTTGCGGAGTTCTGCCGAATCTAGTAGAGAAGCGAGCGAGCGCGGAGGCATCGCTCGCAGTTTGGTGAAGCTGGGGAAGATTGTCGAATTGGGAAGGAGTCCCATGATGTCGGCGAACAAGCACCTGCGGCTGGCCTGGCAGGCTGATCGGTCGGGTCGCGACCGACTTCGAGACGTCATGCTCACCCTTGCCTTGGCAGACGGCGGCGCCGGGGAATCTTGGGGAGAGAGGGCTCGTCGACAGTTGATCCGACGTCATCCCGGACACTTCCTGAGCCATTTCGAGTCGCTCGAGAAAGCACTCGTTTGTTCGAATGTTCAGAAGAGTATTGCGCGACTGCGCGAGAAGTACCCGCTCGCTCGCGTCGAGTGGATGTTGCTGGCAGGCGACACGGCCGCAGGGATCCCTACGGGCCGGGCGACGCCGTCCCACGTCTTTCTGGAGGAGTTGCTCGGCCCGCCCGCGGAGGCGGATGTTCGACTCGACACTGCGGAGTCGATTCGCGGACCCGTGGTGAAGTCGCGCACTGTGGCGACGGCACGCGTCGGTCTCTTTCCCGGCGGGCATTCGGTCGTCGACGTCACGGCCTCCGGCCTCGACTTCGAGCGTGGGGGAGGTATCGATCGGGTGCCGGATCGCGCCGGGGTCCAAGCCGGCTCAGTCGAGGATGAGTCGCTCTCGAGCTTCTATCTAGGAGTCCTCTTCTCGATCGCACTATTGCTCTCGATCACGCGATCGACCCCTTCCGTCTCGCGCTTGACGACCTGAGGTGTGAGCGGGAGTTCTCAGATGATGTTCGGGTCGCCGAAGAGGCGGGCCCGGAACTTCGTCCATTCGTTGTCGGTCGATCGCGGTCTCTTTTCCAATTCCATGAACTCGTTCATGCGTTGATCGAGCAGATCGAACCGTTCCGACAAGACCTGGATCGTGGCCCTTGCCAGCGATTCGGCGGCGCGTGGATCGTCCCGCTTGAGCCGATCATAGCCGGACGGGGAGAGCGCAAGCACGCGCGAGGGCGACGTCGCCCTGATCGTTACGGTCGATGCCGTGGGACGAAAGAACGTGGTTGCGCCGAAGATGGCAGGAGCCAAGAGGTTCGCGATCGCGATCGACCCGCCGCGGTGCTTCCGCTCGATCACCGCGCTTCCCGAGGTCAGGAACCACATTCGGTCGTTGCGCTCGCCTTCCGAGAGGAACATCGTCCCGGAGGGAGCGTCGATCGGTTCGAGGTGCGCCAGGATCGCCTCGCGCGCCGAGGATTCGATTTCGGGTGGAAGGAGTTCTCCAGGTAGGATCTGCTGAGATTCTCGCCCGATCATGATCTGAAATCTCCCCCGAGGGTTGCACGGTTCCCCGGATGGTTGGGGCCGGCTCCGATGGCAAGGTGATCGATTCTAGTGCCCGATCGTAGCCGTTGTCAGGGTTGATCGGGATATTCCGCTTCGTCTCGGTTTCGAGCAGATCCCGACCTCGAAAACCACGCAGAGCGCCGATTCTCGCGCCGATCCTTGATCCACGTAGGATCTCCGCGTGATGGGTGGAAGCTGCTTGGAAGCCGCTCCCCGTCCTCGGCGTCGGTCGATGTGCGGATCGAGGGGAGGAGCCCGCCATGCGGTCATTCATGTTCGTGGTCGTCGTGGTTTCGAGTTCTTCTTTGGTTGGTTGCGTCTCTCCCTCGGAACGCGTGCCGGTCAATCGAAGCGTCGGTGGATCCTCGTGGTTCGGCGCTCGTCGGCAGTCGATGTTCCTGGCTCATCCAGCCGTCAGGCAACCGGAAGGATTCCTCCCGACTCGTGCTTCGGACGTTGCTCGCGCAGGGATCCCGTCGCGGGCGGGCTCCGAGTCCCCCTCGATCGACGGATCGATCGCTCGGTTGAATTCGTCCGATCGCCCGGGACTGCCGAGTTTCTTCCCTGGACTCTTCGAGCGTGACCGAGGCATGGCCGATCGCCTCGCGACGGCTCGAACGCGGGCGACGTCCGACAGCGTTCGGTCGGTTCGTCCTGAATTCGATGACGGGGGCTCCCGAATCGCTTCGGTTCAACCCCGTCCGAATCAGCGGCGATTCGAGCTCCCTTCCGACATCTCGGTTCAAGAAACCGCTGCCGAATTCGAGCACCCCCTGAGGTCGAATGCGGGCGATTCCACCGATGAAGGCCCTCTGCTCTCGGTAGCTCTCGACGTCCGAGCCTATCCGGTCGAGCGCACGGAAGATCGAGCCCCCGAGGTCGCCGCGGCACATGCGACTGAGCAACCGGCGATCGCGGCGGAACCGCCCCGATCGATCACGGGATCGCCATCGATCGAGCGATTCTCTACGGGTGAGCCCGAGGCGGATCCAGTTGCGGAGGAGGAGATCGGCCTAGGAGTCGAGGATCGCGCATCGTCGCTTCTCGCCATTCCGGGGGTCGATTCACCTACCCAGGCGACCCTTGAACGGCGACGAACTGCCGATCGCGACGAGACCATCGAACCGGCTAGGGAGGAGTCCCCCATCGGGCGGAGCGAGGCCCGGGATACCCGTGGTCTTGAGGGCGGTACGCGCTCCGGTGGTCCAAAAGAGACCTCCGCGCCCCATGATCATGGAGGCGCAAGAGCCAACCCTGCGTCCTCGGAGAGGTTTCGAGTCACTCCTCGCGCGGGGGCAGCTTCGGAACCGTCGATCTTCGAAGTCGTGAGAGACACGCCGAAACCTGGACTCTTGAACCGAATCCGCCGACGATTCCGCGGCGGGAACTGAACCGTCGTGGCCGTCGGCGATCACGATGGGAGCGAGTGCAAAGCGACTCACTCCCATCGTGATCTCAAGAAATGAGCCGTGCTTCAAGCGTGGATGAGTAGGCCGATCGACTCGGGCAAGTGCTCGGCCACGGCCTGGATGACGTCGCCCTTCATCGCCTTCCAGAGAGTACCGCGACGAGTCGTGCCGAGAAGGAGGAGATCCGCGCCGTGGGTCACGGCCATGTCGAGGATCGCCTCGGGGATATCGCGCGCGACGCCGTAGAGCAATCGCAAGGGGACTCCAGCCTCTTGGGTTTGGGCACGTAGGCGATCGAAGAGAGCGAGCGCCGCGTCGTCCTCGGCAAGCGTGGGTGGGAGCGTCGGACCCATCGGGGTCACGGCGAGGTGACGAATGAAGAGGATATCGAGTTCCGCTTGTCGATTCTTGCACTCCTTGATCGCGAAATCGATGAGCCGGGGATTTCCGGTCGTGGCGACCATGATGCGTTCCTTGGGCGTATAGGCGCCCGGGAGGATCATCTTGGGCTTGACGGCTGGGGCGACATGTTGAGCTTCGTCGGAGGTGACCAGCATCTGGTCTCGGTATTTCTGCACCCCGTAGCTCACGTAGCCCATCACGCCGGCAATGATGGCCGATGGGATGAACGCGACCCAACCGTCGCCGACGAAGACGGCGATGGCGAGCTCCGCCGCGATCGCCGTCAGGCCGACCGATAGATAGGCATATCGTGTCGTCGGGCTGATCTGAACTTTCTTGCTCGTGACGATGGTGGCCAAGCGTCCCGAAAGACCGGCGACCAGGACGATCAGCGCGAAGCTTCGAGCGGCCGGCTTCTCGAGGGCGATCGTCAGGAAGATGCACACCATCAGGACGGTCAACCCGAGCATGAAGAATCGTTCACGCTTCCCGAGGTCGAGTCGTGGGTTCGTCGACGTCGTGGCGAGGTTGATCGCGATCGCTCCGACCACGCCGATGGCATAGAGACCGGCGAGCATCTCGACATTCGGGAAGATCAACACGACCAAGGCGGGGATGATCGTTCCAATCACGAGCGGCAGCAGAGGCATGCCGAAGCGGTTCAAGCCCGAGAGCGCATGCGGCAGTTCCTTGTCGCGAGACAGCATGAACTGGGTCGAAACGAGAGCGCCGAGAGCCGTGTTGACGGCGGACAGCAACAGCGACGCGAAGATGATCGAGGCGATCGACGCGAATCCCGGTCCGATGTAGTGCTGTGCGATCTGCTTGAGCATGTCGCCGGTGTGGGCTAGTTCCGGCTTGCCGTCGGCCATCAACTTCGGTGTTCCGTCGGCCAGTCTGACCGGCTCGAAGAGGACCGAGTCGGGGAGCGAGGTCATCGCGAGCGCGAGGATCATGTTGAGGATGACGATCTCGATGAGCACGGGTCGGATCGCGCGCCGAGCGGTCTTGGCGACAGGCTGGACCATGATCCCCGTCATGTTCGCAATCGCCTCGACTCCCGAGAGCGCCAGCACGATCTCGGTGAAGCCGATCCAGGACCGCTTGACGCCGTGAGTGAACGGAGACTCGACGCGCTGAAACGCTTCGCCGAGATGAGGAAGGCAGGCGATCCCGATGACCATGGTGAGAATGACCGTGAGCACCGCGATCACCATGGCGATCGCACCGACCTTGGTGGGTCCGAAGTAGTTCAGCCCACCGATCAGGAGGATCGTCACTGCTGCAGCGATGGCGTCGACCGGCATTCCGAAGAATGTATAGTTCTTGATTCCGAGATAATGAAACGCATCGAGGCAGGAGAGAGAGGCGGTGACGACGTAATCTGCACAGAGGAGCAGGCCGCCGATCACCGCGAGGAGTTGGGATCGCTCGCGTGCCGAAGAGTAGACGCCGCCGCCGTCGGGGAAGAGTCGGCAGATGATCTCGTAACACCAACCGACGCCGATCATCAGGACGCACATCGCGGCGACGAACCAGAAGGAGGCTCGACCCGTGAATGCGAAGGCGAGGCCGAGGACGTAGAGCCGGCTGGTTCCCCAGTCGCCGAAGAGCATCGGGCCGGCGTGGTACCACTTCAGTTCGCGCGGACGTTCACCGGTGACCAACATGTTGGATCGTTCCGAAGGGAGTCGCCGCGTCGAGATCGTTCGACGCAGACCGATCAAGGAAGAAAAGCGAGGACGACCTGCTTCGATGAGTATCGACGGCAGGCATCGTCCGCGACACGAAGGTTTCTCGCTTGGCGTGACCATGCCGTGATGGCATGAACTGCGCAAAGCATCTTCGCGGAGGGCGGAAGACCTCAACGAGACCGCGATTCGTTACCTGCTCGATCACGACGTTTCGCGAGTGCTTCCTCGCGAACCCCCTGAGCATCGGTCGCGTCGAGATCCTCTGGAGTCTTGGATCTCGGCGAAGGATGCGGAACGACCGCTCGGCCCAATCGTCCTCGAACCGAAGGCAGGTCATGGATGGGGCCGACTCACGAGAGCCGGATCGACGGAATCCAAGAAAGCGAATTCCATCGATTTGGAACTTCCCCTCGAGTGCCGACGAGGTTAGCTGACGGGCTCGGGGTCGAGAGTCCCCTTCGAAGCTGTTTCGCTTCGATACGCCCCACGATTCGGTTCCCCCGTTCTCTCGACTTCATGGGCGAGAGATTTGGCGATTCACATTCAGGAACAATTAAGGAGCAACTCCTCTCGCCTGTCAAGCAGGAGGTCGGCGATTCGCGACTGCTGGACGATCGCCTGCAATGAACTCCCGGTGGGCACCGCGAAACTGCAGTTGAATCGACCCGTCAGGTCGATTACGATTTGGACATCATCGCCACCGTAGCTCAACCGGCAGAGCACCGCTTTCGTAAAGCGGGGGTTGAGAGTTCGAGTCTCTCCGGTGGCTTCCTTCTCCGCGATTCGCGTCTTCCACGCGATCGAATCTCCGCTCGTCTCGCCCCATACGATGGGACTCTTCGATCGCTCCCCCTTCGAGGAGGACCGATGGGTGAATCCGAGTCCATGTCGATCGCGGCAGTCGCCGGGACCGGCGCACCTCCTCGCTTTCGGATCCTCTCCATCGATGGCGGGGGGATCAAGGGGGCATACGCCGCGGGATTCCTCGACGGAGTCGAACAGCGAGTCGGAGCGCCGATTCATCGGTTCTTCGACCTGATCGCCGGAACATCCACCGGCGGCATCATCGCGGTTATGCTGGCTCTCGGCTTTCCGGCGAGCAAGGTCGTCGAGATGTATCGGCAGCATGGGGAGCGGATCTTCCAGCGCAGGAAGCGCCGGAGGATCTCCGTCCCACTGCAGTGGTTGCCGAATCGCGTGCTGAACAAGGCCGGACTCGATTGGGACGCCCTTCAGCGTTCCAAGTACGACTCGGTCGCGTTGAGAGAGGCGGCGTCGAGTGTGCTCCAGGAAGCGACGCTCGACAGTGCCAAGACGCGGTTGATCGTTCCCTCGATTCGGACGTCGCTCGGTCGCGTCATGGTTTTTCGGACCCCACACTTCCCGAATCAGGTCCGCGACCGCCACTTGACGGGAGTCGACGTGATCCTGGCAACGACCGCCGCTCCCACCTATTTTCCGCCTCATTGGATCGACAACGAAGCCGCGCCGGGTCAGTATGTCGACGGAGGTCTCTGGGCCAACAATCCCGCCATGCTCGCCTATGCCGAGGCAGTACGGATCGGAAGAGATTGTTCACCTGGATTCCGACCCGAGGATCTGATGATCCTCTCGCTCGGCACCGGCGACACGCCCATGTCCCAGATGATCGAGGCAAGCAAGTCGGGGGTCTTCGGCTGGGCTCCGCACCTCATCTCGGTGATGATGGCGTCACAGTCGCAAGGCACTCACCGCATGCTGCGCTATCTTCTCGGAGAGAAGAAGTACCATCGAATCAGCTTCGTCCACTGCAAGCAGGGCTGGGAACTCGACGCGGTGGAGAAGCTCGAGCTCTTGGTCGCGAACGGACGCGCCGAGGCGAGGAATCTCGTCGACCGCATTCCGTCAGGTTTCTTCGACGGTCCCGCTCCGCCCTTCGAGGCTTTCCCATAGCCGCCGCCGGTCGCTTGAAGGGTTCCGCTGCACCGGCCGATCAGGCCCGAGAGCCGCCCGCGAGGGTCCCTTTGCCGCGATGAGCCGCGAGCCGAACGAAGAGCCGCATGATCGGGTCGGCGAAACGATACTCCATCCGCGACGACCTTGGATCGATCCGACTCTGTAGGATCCCGAATTCCTCGGACAGTCGCTTCAAGGCATCCCGCGCGGCGCGTTCGCTCAGCGACGACTCTTTGCGGATCGGCTCCTCGGGGACCCACCCGGACGGTGAGCGAGCGAGCGAATACAGAACAGTCTCGCGCGATGAAGACCCGCGACAGGCCTTGGAGAGGTTGTCCGACCGATAGGGGTCGTCGGTCACACCGGCCGCAGCGCCCGGCGACAGCACATCATCGACGGCCCGATCGAACTCCTCTCGGCCCAAAGACAGGGGAAATCTCCTCTTGTCCTCGTTGACGTCGTGGAGGCATTGGAGGACGCCGACGTGCCCGATGAGGTGGAATAGCCAGGGGATTCCGTCGGATTGCTCGATCACGAGGTCCCGAAATCCGCGCTCGAAGGACAAGTAGCCGGGAGGGGCCAAGGACTCGGTCTTGTCGAACATCCGTTCGAAGTCTTCGGGAAGGAGACCCGGGATCTTGAAGGTGCTGTTCGCGAGCTTGCGGTTGATCGACGGGTGATCGATGATCAACTCTCCGATGTCGTCGGCGACGCCGATTATGACGAATCTCGCTCCCTCGCTGGTCTTGATCAGGTCGCCGAGACCAAGAGGCCCGGTCGTCGGTCGCTGACGCGGCGGACGGCTCGACGATCCGTGAGGGAGGAGGTCGTCGCCGTCGTTTTGGACGATCGAAGGCTCGGATAGCCTCCGGCTCATCGTGTCGAACTCATCGAGGAAGATGATGATCTCGGGAAGGCGATAGAGGCGGCGAATCTGGAGGAGCAACTCGTTGAAGGCCTCTCGTACCTCGAAGGCCCAGGCCCCGGACTTGCGCTCTGCCTCGGCCTCTGGGTCGGAACGGAGATTCCTCACCCGCAGATCCTTGAGCCTGCGATCTCGGTTGGAGGAGTATGCGTCGGGGAAGAGATCACGCAGGCAAGGGGCCTCGGTTCTCGAAAGCATCAACGAGATCAGCATATCCTCGATGTCGCGCATCGAACGATTGCACTGGAGCCAGACGCACTTGCGCGGGGGAGGCGTGAAGGCGAGGCGGATCCCCAGCGATCGGGCGATCGAAAGGTCGCCTTGGAGAATTCGCATGATCTGCCAGGCGAGGGAGGTCTTGCCAACTCCACGATCACCGTAGAGAACCATCGCCGCACCCGCCACGGAGATCGCCTCGACGGCGGAAGAGATCAGCTTCTTACGCCCCTCGAACAACTCGAGATGGGAATTGCGGATCGCGGCCTTGGGTAGAAAGAGGTCGCTGGGATCGATCATGGTCGAAGGCAACCTCGAACGGAGTTCACCGGAGCCTTTCCAGCCGACGTCTCTCGTCCGCCTCGAGCAGCGGCTCGAAGTCCTCGGGAAAGTCGAAATGATGATTCGGATTTCCGATCATCTGTAAGACTTCCGCGTAAGTGAAGATGTGTGAATTCTTGATCTTGATGACGGCTCTCCCGAATCGGGAGAGATACTGCTTCGCGGAGTTGTGTCGCTTCTTGAAGCTGGTCGAGGTGATTCGAATGCCGAGCCCCTCGAGGAACTCGGCAGCCGTCTCGGCGTTCAAGAAGATGTCTCGAGTATAGAGCGACTCCGGGTTCTTTCCAAGCCGCGTCGAGATCTCGGCGGGCGACTCGAGCGATGAGGGTTCGTCGGGATTGTCGAGATCGATCGACGAGGACGCAAACAGCGCCCGTGCGAACTCACTGCGCTCATTGCGATTGGCAATCCCTCGGATCGCCTCGACGGCGCGAGCGAACGGTCCACCATGGCGTTGAGATCGCCTGTCGGTGGACTCCTCACGAACGGCGTCGAGGCTCGTGGATCCCTCGTCGTTGGACTGAGTCACACCGTCCTCCACGGACCGACATGCCTCCAAGCGAAAGGAGCGCGCCGTCGAGTCGAGCCAACGTCTCGGAAATCATCGGATTGGATCGGAAAAGATCGGAAGGAATTTCATTCTCGGCGGTGATCACCGACACTGTCAACCCGCAACCTCCTCGATAAGGCCGGATCGTGGTTATCGATTGCGATTCGTGATGCATCGGACTGCCATGCACGAATCAACCGAGGTTCGGCGACACGATTCGGCATGGAACCGAATGATGTGGTAGGATAACGACGATTGCGTAATTTGGGGGAATGAGTTTTCGAAGCGAAACCGTGGTCGATTACTGCGGTCGCCTGCAACGTGCTCTGGAGATGCCACCATGCCGGTCCGGTTTCGGTCGAGCCGTCGGGAGGCGCTTCCGCTGGCCTATGGGCGACTCACGGAGGCCCAGCAGGCGGCGGTGCGCCGTATGGTGGAGTTCCTGGCCGACGCAGAGAATTCGCTCCGATCGCGCTCCGCGAATCAACTCGACAGGAAGGGTGGTTCCCCCGATCGTCTCGGTAGAGCCAAGGGATTCGTGCCCGATCAGGATCGTCGAAGTCGGATCTTTCTCGTATCGGGCGAGCGCGGTTCGGGGAAGACCAGCGCTGTTCTCTCCCTGATCCGCGAGACGCAGAAGCGACCCTCGGAATCGATCGATCACGAGGGCGAACTCTCGGAGATGCTGGACGAGGTCCGAAGGCTCCGAGAGTCGGTCGTTTGGCTCCGTCCGCTCGACATGGCTCCCTTGCCGCGGGGGACTCATCTCTTCTCGGCGATCTTGGCCCGCCTCGAGGAATGCGTCGGGAATCGCCATCGAGACCGGGATTCTCGGCGTCCTCCGAGCTTGCTGGACCCTCACGGCGGCGAGAATCGCGGCGGAGTCGCGGAGCTGGAGAGGCTGATCCTCGACGTTGCGGTTGCGTGGGAAGGGAATCTGCCGCATCGGTCGGCCGCGCTCGACGCCAACCACTTCGCCGCCGAGGTGCACAAGTCCGAGGTGCTCCGCCTCGAGCTGGATCATCGCTTGGGGGCCATCCTCGACAGAATCGCGGACGAAGAGTGTCTCCCGGGCCGGCTATACGTCTTACCGGTCGATGATTTCGACTTGAACCCGACTCGCTGCATGGAGATGCTCGAGCTGGTTCGCTATCTCTCGGTCGAGCGTCTCGCATTCGTCTTGATGGGGGATGTTCGGATGATGCACACTGTGGCCGCGCTCGGAGTGGAAGGAGAGCTGACCGCGCTCGGCGGAGCACAGCTGCGCCCCACGATGCGAATCGAATCGCTCGACTTTCCGGGGATCGTGAGCGAGATCGCGGGCAATCTCCTTCGTAAATACGTGCCGCCCGGCGATCGAACGAATCTCACGCGCCCAACAATCGAGGAGGCGCTGAAACTCGTTCCGCTCACCGGTCGAGAGAATCTCTCGTCGACGTTGCAATCACCCAGTCTCCGAGAGATTCTTCGCTCGATCGAACTCAGTGGACTACCGCGAGTCGGGGACCGCAACTCGGCCGTTCCGACGACCCTTTATGATTTGATGTTCGAGCATGGCCGGTGGGCCGATCTGCCGGAGGCCGCAGCTCTCCTCGCCGAGAGTCCAACGGAGGCCACGGCGTTCTATCGAGCATGCGGCGTTCTTCGGCTTCCGCTGCGCCATCTCACCGACTTGAGTCTGGTTCTCCAATCCGGTGCGACCGATCAATCCACGAATCACCCAACTTCAGGGAGTACCGCCCCGAGTCGCCTCGCCTTTCGGGAGATGCAGGACGGACTCTGGAGATTTGCCGGCGAGTGCCTTCGCGCAGAGAAGATCGAGCCTTCCGCACGCTCCGGACTGGAGCGTGTCTTCAGTGAGAAGGGATGGACCGGCTTCTCGCCGATGTCTAGTCGCACACGCATCGAGTGCTGCACGATCGATACACCGGTCGCGACGGCGGCATACGAATCCATCCCGAAAAGAGGTGAACAGGTCGCGGTGTCTGTGAGGTTGTCGCTCCGCCGTTCGACCGAGTGGATCCTATCGAATGGCGGACTGGGTGATGAGATACCCGTGGCGGCATCAAGCGAGTCATTCACGTCGTTGCTGATGTTCGTGAGCGACCTGGAGTCTTATGGGAACGGGCGGCGTGAACGGAACCGGTTGCTCTCCTGCGAGCACGCAGCTCGTCGACTTGCATTGATACTCCTCGAGGTCGGCGACCTCAGATTGCCGGCTTTGCCGCTCCCGTTCCCGATTCTCCAGACATTCCGCGAAGTCGATCGTTTCCTGGATGCGTGGAAGTACGTTCGCGGCGTCATTGAACAGAGCAGCCAACTCGAGCCGAGAACTTTCGTCGAATGGGTCTTGTACGGTTGGATGAAGAATGGTCTCGAATCGATCGGGGGGGAGATCGGAGGGACCGTGCGCATCATGGCGGATGGGCCGTCGAACGACGATTGGGATGAGTTGCGACTGCTCGCGGGGGGACTCATTCTTGCCGACGATGGCGGGTCTGAGGTGAATGATCGACGATTGCAAGTGTTTGATCTCCTCTGTCTGCTGAATCCGGAGATCGTCGGGCCCGACCACCCCGGAGCCAAGGTCTTTGCGAAGTCGCCGATGCTCGGCGAATTCTGCCGGCGGATGGGGACGCGACTCCCATCGAGTTGGGCGACGATTCTTCGCGAGTCGGGACCGCCCCAGGATCGCTTGATGTATGAGCGGACATTGCTCGAGGTCTGCCGAGGGCTTCCTCCTTGGTGGGAGCCGAAGCCGCGTCCTGCAACGGCCCCCAAGGCCTCGGGCTCGGCCAGGAAGGATCCGAAGACCGCAAGCCGACCGCCCAAGAGAAAGTGACCCGCGACGACGAGAACGAGGCACCCATGTCGACGATCGTGCGAAGTGCGTTCGTTCCGCTCGATCATGTTTATGCGGAGATCCTTGCCTATCCGATTGCGTCGGAATCCTCGTTTCGATGGCCCGATCGCGGACGGATCAGCCGTCGGCTCTGGGATCGATTGGAGCTGGAACAAGGTCGGTACTGGCCAGGTGTTTCGCTCGACGAGCTCGCATCGTTACGCGACCGCGTTTGGTTCGGCACAGGTCGAGGTGAGCCGAACGACCTCGCGAGTTATCTTCGAGCGCATGCCGCGAGCCTGCTCCGATGCGCCGGAGAGACGGCGATCCCGTCGCCTCCGAGCCATACGGTCGATATTTCCCGACATATACCGATATCTTCCGACGACGAAGAGATGATGGTCGCCGCCCGACGTCGGTGGCGATGGGTGACGTTCGCCTTGCCGAGTGATCTCTTGCTCGCCGCTCTGCCGGGCGATCCGCCGCCGTCGAGGATCACCGCTCTCACTCCCGGTCTCGAGTGGGAATTGAAGACGAAAGGGTATGCGGAACCGCATCTCCATGTCGGGGCAGGTCTCGAGTTCACCGAGCTCTGGGCGGGAGTGCAATTCGCGCTTGCCGATCGCGGGTTCGATCCGCGTGCTTTTCGGTCCAAACATGCAGACTTCAACGATGGTGTGGATCTTGGCGGATGGTTGTTGAGGACGGCGGTGGCGCGATGCTTGATCGCCGCGTATCTGGCTCGGATCCGGAAGGACGATCTCTCGTTCAGCGAGTTCGTGGACGAAGGACTCGGCCCTCGAATCCGCCGGCAACGGGGAGCCACGACGTGGTTCGCGATTCGATCGGCGATGGTTGGACTGATGAAAGGGGGCCCCGCACCGATCGAGGCGGATTGGGCTTCGCTCCGGCTGTTCTACCGTGATCTCTACGATGCCCACGGGCCGAGCGAGGGAAGCGACCTCCAGCATCCGCGTCGGCTCGATCCGGTCGTCGACATTCTCGAGATCCCGGACTCAGACGAAAGGTCGGGCGAATGGCACTGGGTGCGTGCAGGCCTCGCGCGGGTGGAGACTCGAAGAGACGACGGCGACTTCGAGCAGATCTTCTGGCAGGTCGTCCGGGCCAGAAACATCTTCTATCGTCATATCGTCCAACGGCCCATGATTCCTGGATTGCGCTGGTTTCTGCATTTCTTCAAGCGTATCAAGGCGGGGCGTCGTTGGTTCGATGTCGAGTTGGGTCGGATCCTCGGATCCGCGGTCCGGCTTCAAGGGCGAAATGACGGGCTTCGATCGCTCGAGGCGCGAACGAAACCGTTCGATTCGTGGGTCGATTACGATCGGATGGTGCGAGCCGTGCAGAACTGGAGGGATCGCGAAATCGTGGACGCGGGACACCCCGCGAGCATCGAGGTCGGCTTGATCCTGCACTTCGGAAAAGAGCGTGGAGGCGACGAATCGCTGGCTCACGGAGCGGGCACACATGCCGACCCGTCTACGGAATTCTCGCCGCGTCCCCGAGGAGGGGTCGATCCTCGGCCGATCAATCCTACTGGCTTTCGCTACGCAGAGTTTCACCGTGCCAGAGATCGCGAGGCGACGAGTTGGTGCGAGTACCTTCGACATCATCCCGAGGGGCTTCGAATCCTTCGCGGAGTAGATATCTGCTCCGATGAACGTGCGATTCCCAACTGGGTGCTGCTGGGCCCCTATCGACGCGTCGTCGATGCGAGTCGAGAGGCCTCGGCCCGCCTTCGCGACGGAACTCCCGCCTTTGGGCGGACGATTCACGCGGGTGAAGATTTCGTGCATCCCGCATCGGGTCTGCGAGTGGTCGCGGAGGCGCTTCGCTACTTTGAACTCGGGGCAGGGGACCGATTGGGGCATGCCCTGGCTCTCGGGGTCGACATGTCCGAGTGGGTGCGTCTCAACGGTCGAACGGCAATGCGCCGTGAGGAACGGCTCTTCGACCTGGTATGGGAATGGGACTGGTGTTCGCGAAGAAGGAGCCCCGGCGCCGATCGGCTTCCGTTCCTGATGCGTGAGATCCGTCGCCTTGGGAAAGAGGTCTTCGACGCGGAGACGCATCCCCGAGAACTCCAACAGTTGGTGGACGACCTCCACGATCCCGAATCCTTGCGATCGGTAGGATTTCCGGACGGCGTCTATGCGATGAACGTCGATCCCGACCGCAGTCGGCTTCTCTACCGCTACTTGACCGACCCTGGGATCTATGGGCGCGGTCAAGTCACGGAATGGACCGTCGTGTCCGACGAGGGCGAGATCTTGACTCGGCTGCAGGAGGAGCTCAGACGCGAAGTAGGCCGGCGTGGGATCATCGTCGAGGTGAATCCGTCGTCGAACCTGCTCATCGGCAACTTCGGCGATCTGAAACGTCATCCGTTCTGGCGGCTCGCCGGACCGCCGGGAAGCGACTCTTCCGTTGCTCCGATCACCGTCTGCATCGGGTCGGACGATCCGATCACCTTTGCTACCGACATTCGTCACGAGTATCAACTCGTGTATGATTCGCTGATCTCGGCGGGGCGATCGGCTGAAGAGGCACTCACCTGGATTGCGCGGGTTCGCGAGTCGAGCCTCTCCGTGAAGTTCACTCTGCCTTCCTCGACGAAGCCGACTGATCGCAGCGGTTGATCGCACGGTTGTCGTCGGTGCGGATCGCCGCCATACTCTGAATCGGCGAAACCGACTCGAGAGGACGCGAACGGATGGAAGCAATCAGTGTTTTCGATATCTTCAAAATCGGAGTCGGGCCTTCGAGCTCGCACACGATCGGCCCCTGGCGTGCCGCGGCGAGATTCCTCGAAACGTGTCGCGCTGCCGGCTCGCTCGGGCGGATCGAGCGGATCTCCGTCGATCTCTACGGTTCATTGGCCAAGACGGGCCACGGGCACGGAACCGATTTCGCGGTGCTGCTCGGTCTCATGGGAGAGGATCCCGAGACCTGCGACACGTCGGCGATTGGCGCAAAGGTCGAACGCGTTCGTCGAGAGCACATGCTCCGGCTCGGGGATGAGCATTCGATTGGATTCGAGATCGATCGAGATCTCCATTATCGGATGCTCGAGACCCTGCCGTTCCACCCCAACGGCATGCGGTTGAGGGCTGAGACTCACGAGGGATCGGAGATCGAGCGAACCTACTACTCGATCGGCGGCGGGTTCATCATCCAAGAGGGCGAGGCCGTGGAGGGATCGCGCGGGGCCCGCCTCCCGTTCCCGATCGAGTCGGCTGCGGAACTGCTGAGACACTGCTCCTCGAACGGGCTCAGGATTCCCGAGATCGTCCATCGAAACGAACTCACTTGGCGCGACGAGTGCCAGATCGACGAGGGGCTGCGGCGGATCTCGGAGACGATGACGGAGTGCATTCTCCGCGGCTGCAGGACGGAGGGGGTGCTTCCTGGAGGACTCTCCGTCGTGCGTCGTGCCCCGATGCTGTGTCGACGGCTCCTCGGAGGGCCGCCCCCAGGCGACGCTCATGCCTTCATCGCGGCGATTCGCGGATCGAGGCGCGACTTCGACTCGATCATCGAGTGAATCAGCACGTTTGCTCTCGCAGTCAACGAGGAGAATGCGTCGTTCGGGCGGGTCGTGACGGCTCCCACGAACGGAGCAGCCGGAGTGATCCCGGCGGTTCTGATGTATGACCGAGTGTTCAATGGATGTGATGACCAGGGAGTGGCCGAATTCCTCATGACCGCCGGCGAGCTCGGCAGTCTCTTCAAGAAGGGCGCGACCATCTCCGCCGCGATGGGCGGCTGCCAGGCGGAGATCGGCGTCTCGAGTGCGATGGCGGCGGGAGCACTCTGCGGCAGAAACGGAGGATCGACCGAGCAGATTCTCCAGGCGGCGGAGATCGCCATGGAACATCATCTGGGGATGACGTGCGATCCGGTCGGGGGTCTCGTGCAAATCCCTTGTATCGAGCGAAACTCGATGGGTGCGGTCAAGGCGATCACTGCCGCGAAGTTGGCATTGGCGGGAAACCCGGCTCATGCCCGCGTATCGCTCGACGCGGTGATCCGATCGATGTGGGCAACGGCTCTCGATATGAACACGAAGTACAAAGAAACATCGGAAGGCGGACTTGCCGTACAGATATCGGTCAACGTCAGCGAGTGCTGAGGAGAGCGCTCGGGTCGAGTTGGGAGGAGTCGTATCGGGGCGACCCCTCCCGTCGAGCTTCGGAGATCCCGATCGATCAGCGACCCGCCGCGCCGCCCGCCGCCTCGGCTACGGGCTTGGGCGGGATCTGCTTCATCAGCTCCGCGACCGCCTTCTCGAGCTGGCGATCGCGTCCGGCGAGGTTATCCTCGGGAGTATTCTCGACGAGGATATCCGGCATGACGCCGAAATTCTCCATGTTGGTCCGATTCGTATCGGCGAGGAAGACCCCCACTCCGGGAGTACGGATCTGAGTCCCGTCGATCAAGGAATAGCTTCCCGTTCCGATCACCGCACCCATGGTCGGCGTTCCGATCACCTTGCCCAAGCCGAGTGCGCGGAACCCCGCCGGGAACATCTCGGCATTCGATGCGCTTCTCCAATTCTGGAGAACCACCTTTGGACCGAAGAATCCGCGGAATGGACGCGTCGTGGGTTCGGTTCCGCGCGGGTGCCAGATCTGGTAGGGACGCTGTACGAGGATCGCCAGGAGTTCCTGCTCGATGTTGCCGCCTCCATTGAATCGCTGGTCGATCACGAGCGCTTCCTTGTCGCGATTCGCGCGGAGGTCGCGCTCGAATTTACGGAGCGAGGTTTGGTCCATGGCACGGATGTGCAGATATCCGATACGGTCTCCCGACAGTTTCTCGGTCATCGCCTGGCGTTCCTTCACCCAGCGCTCATATCGCTTGTCGGCGAATGAGGACCACGAGATCGGCTCATACTCCAACTTCCAGGCGCCCTCCTCGGTGGGCTTGGAGTTGATCATCACCTTCAGCTTCTTGTTCAGTCGCCGATTGGTGAGGAGCTTCCAAAGATTGTCCCCCGACTTGACGCTCTTGCCGTCGAGAGAAATCAGGTAGTCTCCCTTGGAGATCTTGATCCAATCCTTGTCGAGCGGGGTGTCGGCGTAGACGTGAGCGACCCGGTATCGGCCGGAGGCCGCATCGGGCTCGACGTCGAATCCGAGGTGCAGGGTCTGGACGGGAGGCGCCGCGTTCGGGTCAGAGGAGCTTCGTCCCCCTCCCATGGATGCACCGGTATGCGACGCATTCAATTCGCCGATCATCTCGTTCATCAGTGCGACGAGTTCCGCTCGATCGGCGACGTGCGGCAAGGCGGCTGCATACTTCTTGCGCGAGGCCTCCCAGTCGATCCCGTGGAGCTTCGGATCATAGAAACGATACTTCATGGTTCGCCAGGCATCGTGGAAGACCTCGTGCCATTCGGAAGGCTTGTCGATCGTCTGAACGACGCTGAAGCTCAGCTTCTTGCGCGAGCCGCTCGAAGATCCGCTCGAGGACGGCGATGAACCGGAGCCGGGAGTCGAGTCGGGACCGCCCGATCCTCCCGGGCCCCGCATCGAGCCCAGTCGGCCGCTCATCATGGCTGCGATCCCGGATGAGCCCCCTCCGGCTCCGACCGAGTAGACCGCGTTGCCTTCTTGGAAGAAGAGGGTCCTTCCGTCGCGAGTGAGACGGAGATTGCCGACTCCTCCTCGACCCCCGAAGCCCCGACCTCGTTCGCCGTCGGACTCGCCGCCGGCAGACTGGGTGACGCCGCCCGAAAGCTGGCGGAGGTTCTTGCCGTCGTCGGTGCAGGAGTAGATGGAAGAGCCCCCACCGAGGAGTGCGGCGATTCCACCGGGTCCGGGTCCACCCTGACCCCCGCCGGAAGCGGCGAGAAAGAGGGTTCGTCCGTCGAGTCCGGGGACGAACGCCGAGATCCGTCCAGGTCCGCCGGATCCACGACCCGCGGCGCCGAAAACAGGCCGAGTCCTCCGCTCGAGACCAGCCCAATCGATCGCCGGCGGCTTGATCGACGTCGCTGCACCACCCGGTCCGCCGCGCGGGGAGTTCACGGTCGTCGGAAGATCCGGATCCTTCTCCTGTTTCTCGAGAAATGCGACCATCAGGCTCGAGCTGAGTCCTCCGAAGGCGCCGCCGGAGTCGCTCATCTCGGTTCGCAAGAAGTAGAGCTTCTTTCCGTCGGCCGAGAATCGCGGGTTGCGGTCGTTCGCGGAGTCGAACGTAGCCTTTCGCGGTTCGCCGCCGTCGCTGGGCATGATGTAGATCTCTTCGGTGCGCGTCGCATCTTCCATATGGAATGCGAGGAGCGAACCATCGGGCGACCAAGCGGGACGCCCAAGTGCCCCGAACTTGGCATCGAGCAATTTCTTCGCCGCTCCTCCAGTCGAAGCGATCCGGTAGAGTGCGCCGTCCGATGTCGTGAAGGCGATCGACTTGCCGTCGGGCGACCACGTGAAGCTCGACTTCAGGGCATCGACATCGGTGATTCGCTTGGGCTCGCTGGTTCCGTCGGCTGGAATGATGAAGATCTCTTCTCGTGTCGGCTCGATATCCGAGACGAACGCGATCGACTTGCCGTCGGGAGAGAACTCGATGTCGCGATCGCGAGCAGCGCCCCGAGTGACCTGGACGACTTCGCCTTCATCGCCGGTCGGGACCGAGAAGAGATCGCCGCGAACCGACACGATCGCTGCGCGGCCCGTGGGCGCCACGTCGTAGTCGTCGACTTCGCTGTTGGTCGATCGGGTTTCTTCGAGGGTCTCCTGGGTTTCCGCCGCGATGTCGATCCGAAGGGGCTCGGCTTTCTTGGTCGCAGTGTCGAGCTTCCACAGTCGGAAATCTCGTTCAAAGACGATTGTCTTGCCGTCGGTGCCGAGGCTGGGAAAACGCAGATCGCCCTGATCGAACTCGGTCACACGCTCCGCGGGTCCGCCTTCCTGGGGAACGCGCCAGATGTTCGAGCGAGCGCCCGGATCTCTGTCGCTGACGAAGTAGATGCGGCCGTCGGTTGCCCACATCGGCCAGCTGTCCATGCCGTTGAAGTCAGTGACATCCTTGAATGTCTTTGCCTCGAGATCGACGACCGTGACGTCCGTCTGGTACGCTCCTCGATATCCTTGCCGCCAATATGACTGACCCTTCCTGTTCACGGCGAGCTTCTTTCCGTCGGGCGAAAAGCTGCCGTACATCCCATAGTCGGTACCGGCACGGACCTCCGCGTTTCCCTCGAGATCCACGGTGTACAGAGTCCCAAGGAAGTCTTCCCCTCGACTCGAGGCGAAGAGGAGTCTCTTGCCGTCAGGAGACCAGCCGAGGAGCGTATCGTCTGCCGAGTGGAAGGTCAGTTGACGGGCTTTTCCGCCCTCGGACGGGATGAGCCAGAGGTCGAGGTTGCCGCCGCGATCGCTCGAGAAAGCGATCGACTTGCCGTCGGGAGAAAATCGCGGCGCGATGTCGCGACCGCGATGAGCGGTCAGCCGCTGGACCTGCTTGCCGGAATCGTCGGCGGTCCAGATGTCGCCCATGTAGCTGAAGGCGACACGACCCGAATGGTGATGAGGATGGCGGATCAGCAGCGCTTCGGTCGCGGCTCTCGATCCTGTTGCAAGCGCGAGCGTCGTCAGCATCAAGGCCAGGCCAAGGACCTTCGACTTTCTCATGAGATGTGCTCATCCTCGAGTGGTGTTCGATGAATCGAGTCCGACGAGCGTCGGAGATCGGGGCGGAGAATTGCCGCGTCGATCGAGGCTGCTTCGACGCGAATCCCAACCTATCAGCGTCAGCGACGACTCGACAGCCCCGACTTTTTCGATCGTGTGGATCACGACGATCGTATGGTCGTGTCGGAGTGGTGAGGTTGCGAGCCGGATCGGACACGATCGAGGATTGGATGGTCGTCGACAGCGGCCTGGAGGGCCGATTCGGCCGACTCGCCTCCTCTGCGAGAGCGGCCTCCCGACCCGTGGTGCCTTTCTCATGAGAGTCGGAACCCCCCAGGCGATCGCCGTCCCATGACGCGTGATCTCCCCATCCGGCCCAATTCTCCCAAGAATCCAGACGGGGGCTGGCGAGCCGTCGCGCACGGGGTATACTGGATTTCATCAGACGAATCGGCGAGTGAACTGCAATGTCACCGACGCCGTCCATCGTCCCCATTCACCGTGATCGCGTGGCGGGAGAAGTTCCATGTCGACCGCTGGAAAAGTACTCGTCGTCCTCAACGCCTTGGTGCTGGTCGTTTGGCTGGTGCTCATGGCGGGCGTGACCGAGTTGAATAGCAACGGCGCCAAGAGAGTTGCCGATCTGGAGAAAGAGGTCGACTCCGCAAAGGCGGAACTGGCCCAGATCCAGAAAGACGTTCGCGAGGGCTACGAGAAGATCAATCTCGAGCAGATCTCAAAGGAGGAAGATCTTCGCGTTCTCCGCTCGAATCTCTCGAATGCCGAGCGGCATGTCTCCACGGCGATCGAGACCGCCTCTCGGCTCCAAGTCGAGGTCGAGGAGTATTCCAAGGCGGTTGCTCGGTCGGAGGAGATCGCTCAGCAGCGTCGCGAGGAAAAGGCTGAACTCGAGCAGCAACAGGCTGCCGAGGAGACGCTCGTGAAGAACCTTCAGACCGAGAACGGCTCCCTGCTCGAGGAACTCGAGCAGCTGCGTTCCCGCTTCAAGGAGATCACCGAGGCGAACCGCGCCGAGGTCGACAAGATCCTCCAAGGGTCTGCTGTTCGCTCGGCCGGTCGCCGCGTGTCTCCGAGATCCTGACGGCCGACTGTGCGACGGATCGTGCATTTCGCAAGAATGCCCGCGCGACTCGGGTCCGAATCGCGCGGGCATACTCGTTATTGGGAAGCGCTCGGCCTCGGTCTGATTTCGTGCAAAGCTTTACCACGGCTACTCTGCATGCTCCGAAACCTTGGAGAGTGTGATAGATTGAGCCCGAGTCTTCGTGGGCGTGCTTCGATTCGATCTGCGGATCGAGCTCGACTTTCCCCGTGGGGAGGGGTGAATGGGACTGAGCGAATTCGGATCGGTCGGCCGCGGAGCGAGAGCGGGAAATGACCCCGTGGACTCCGCGATCCCGCCGAGCGATTCCTCCCGAGCACCTGTCAAAGTGATCATCGAGACGGTGATCAGTCCCTTCCATTGTCTCTACCTCGACGCTCTTTCCCTCCACACAAAGAGCCAGGAGGAGGTCGAGCGCTCCATCGCACAGTCGAGTCGCTACGCTCGCGCGGCATTGTTGGCCTACGTGGGGGCGGCCGAGGCTCTCGTCCATCAGGCGGCGGTGGAATTGGCGCGACCTGAACTGGCGGCGATCGCCGCGGACCCGCTCAGGCCCATGCCGCTTGCCGAGGTCTGGCGCGTGCTGCCGGCACTCCTCGCAGAGAAGCCCCTACCGGTCGGACCGAATCATCAAGATCAACCCCCGTGGCCTCAGTTTGCGGAACTCCTCGAGCTCCGCAATTCGTGGGCCTACCCAGGAAGACCTTCGGATCGGCTCGCCTATTACTGCTCGACGGACGAAACAAACGCTTTCGTTCCCTTACAGCCTCACCAGATCCCAGCCGGATCCCCGATCTCGGCCGACAGGCTCGCCTTTCCCCGAACAGGGCTGCCGCGCGACCCTTACGCGTTGAGACCCGCTCATCTGGACACAGTCCGAGGTGTCCTCGACGCGGCGATCGAAGCGCTCGACCGGCGCGTCGCGGGGAAGATCACGCGAGACAAGCGACTGCATCTCGAGCCGGTTCGCCAGGTGCATCCGAGTCTCTCACCCGCTGAGGGCGTGTAATCTCTTGGAAGTCTCGAGGCCTCCTCGGCGTCGGCGATTCAGGTTGGACTGTCGGAACGGGAGTCGCTATCGAAACGCGTGAGAAAGTCGCTGCTTCGGGGTCGCTACCGATCGTTGCGGCGCATGACTCCGGAGTCTGGGGTTGGTCCGCGGTCCGATGCTATTTCCGAAGCGCAATCGAGGCGGCGCGAAACGGGCGGCTCGTGTGTCCCTTGCGCGATTCTCGCCAAGTATCGACCCCATTTTCGAGCGACGGTCGGTCGCCCGAAATCGGCGAGCTTCGGTTCGAACTGCGCCCAGGTCAGGACGGTGGTGCAAGTCGCGGCTTGAACGATCGCGACGGCGGGGCGGTCTCGATAAAGGCCCAGGACCGCGATTGCCCGGGATCGAGGATTCGTTCCGACCCGACGGCAGCACTTCAGGACTTCTCGAAGCTCGGGCTCGGCCTGCGCCTCGATCGCTCCAAATCGCTCGGTGAACCTCTCGAGAGCGTGTCGAGAGATCCCGACCCGACTGAAGTCTCGCAACCCCTTTGGCGGCATGGACGTCAGCTCCTGCCGGGAATAAGTCTCAGCGATCGACTATCCGCTGGAGCGCCGTCCGCCTCGGCGAGCTCCGTCGCAAGAAACCCGGATTATCGATGGAGCTCGGTCGTCTCGCTCGAGGAGAAGTCGCTCTTCGGATCGGGCGATCTCCGGAGCGATTCGAATCGTTTGCCGAAGCAGCGGAAGTGCTGCTAACATAGAGGTCATGAACGTCATCGTCATCGCCTGCAATAGTCTGCATCTCGGATTTCTCGGCGCCTACGGCAATAGTTGGATCGAGACGCCGAACCTCGATCGGCTCGCGTCTCAATCTGTCGTATTCGATCACCACTTCGCAGAGAACTTGACGACCCTGCCGACTCGACGGAGCTGGTGGACCGGTCGCTATGGTTTCCCAGATCCCGAAGCCGGTTGGACGCCTCTGCGACACGACGAGGTAATCCTCCCTGATCTGCTCGCACCTTGCGGTGTCCGCTCGGCCCTCATCTCCGACAATCCCCTCCTCCGCGAGCCTGGACAGGGATTCGGTCGAGGATTCGACGACGTCGTGTGGATTCGAGGCCATGGCTACGACTCGTTCATTCCCGAGTCCGACCGGCGAGCGGCGGGAGTACGAGTGGAGGACGAGCCGGGTCTGCGACTGCCTCCCGAGGATGACCCGGATCACGAACTCTGGCGGACGCGCTGGGGATGCTTCCTTCGCAATCGAGAGGTTCTCCGCACAAGAACTGAGGAGGGTTCGTGCACGTCGCGAACCGTCTCGGCAGCGATCGATTGGTTGGAGGCACGCCGGTCCTCCGCGGATCCGTTCTGCCTCTGGATCGACCTGTTCAGCCCTCATGGACCGTGGGATCCTCCCGAATCGTTTCGCGATCAGTATGCGGCCGTCGAGCCGGATGAATTCGAACTCGGGGACGAGGGGGATCTCGTTGCGGACGAAGGAGAGTTGGGGGTTCCGGATGAGGAGGTCGAGGCACTCATGGACGTTCCGGCAGGTGTCGTCGGCGACGTCATCAGCGAGGCGGAACTCCTCCGCCTCCGTCGGACCTACGCGGGGACCGTCTCCTTCGTCGACCATTGCCTCGGCCGACTGTTCGAGGCGCTCGACCGATTGGGTCGATATGACGACTCACTAGTGGTGTTCACGTCCGATCAGGGCGAACCGCTAGGAGAGCACGGCTTCGTGCGTCGGTTCCGGCCCTGGATGCATGAGGAACTCGTCCACACACCCCTGATGATTCGCATGCCTCGAGCGGAGCGCGGTGGAACGCGATTCCATGCGATCGTGCAGACAGTCGACCTCCTTCCGACGATCCTGTCAGCGCTTGGGCTCCCCGGCGCGGAACGCGTGCACGGGCACGACCTGCTTCCGTTGATTCGCGGGAAGAAGAAGAAGATCCGCGACTACGCCTGCATGGGGATGGATGGTGAGGAGTTTGCGATTCGGACGCACCTCTGGCACTTGGTCGTACCGATGGTCCAGGATCTTGACGAACCTCGCGGCCCGAGTCTCTACCGGAAGCCGGAGGATCGTTGGGAGCAGAACGACGTGCTGCACCAGCACCAGGACGTCGCCGACAATCTCGAACTCGCGTTGCGCCGCTTCGTCGAATCCGTTCGCAACGACGACCTCGACAATCCGCCGGCCCTCCGCGACGTGGCGCGATTCACGAGTTGAGCGGGGAGATCCCAATCCCTACTCGACGAGCGGAGCGATATAATCGATTTCGGTTTCGGGCGATTGCCTCGCACAGTTCCCGTTGGCTCATGCCCTTCAGGCGATCGATTCTCTCTCGACCACCATCGATGGACGGTACTCCAATGCACACTTGCAAGGTTGTCCGGCTCCACCGGTTCTCAGCGAACTGTTCGAGAATTGTTTGCATCGCCTGGTTCTTGGCTGTGGCCTGCGTGGCGGAATCCAGGTCGGAAGAGAAGGCGATTCGAGTCGACTTCAATCGCGACATCAAACCGATCCTCTCGAACAACTGTTTCCTTTGCCATGGTCCCGATGCCAAGAACCGCAAGGGCAGTTCTCGAAGTGGCTTGCGCTTGGATCTGGAGGACGCCGCGAAGGCCGTTTCGGGAGGACTCGCCGCGATCGTGCCCGGTAAGCCGGAAGAGAGCGAGTTGATCGCACGAATCGCCTCCGACGATCCCGAGGAGAGGATGCCGCCGCCCTCCAGCGGCAAGAAACTCACAACCGTCGAAGTCGATGCATTGAGGGCATGGATCGCCGACGGTGCGAAGTATGCTCCGCACTGGTCCTATGTTCCGCCGCGAAAGTCCCGGCTGCCCGATGCGGATCGCTCCGGTTGGACTCGGAACCCGATCGACGGCTTCATCTACGACCGTCTGAAGCGAGAGGGGCTCGAGCCCACGGCTGAGTTGAATCGCTATGCACTGATTCGTCGCGTCAGTCTCGATCTCACGGGATTGCCGCCTACCGTGGAGGAGGCCGATGCGTTCGCGAACGATCCCGACCCAGCGGCGTACGATAGGCTCGTCGCTCGGCTCCTCGCATCACCCGCGTTCGGAGAGCACTGGGCGAGGATCTGGCTCGACCTTGCGCGGTACGCGGACTCCGCCGGTTACGCGGATGATCCCCCGAGAACGATCTGGGCGTACCGCGATTACGTGATCCGCGCCTTCGATCGCAAGCTTCCATTCGATCGATTCACGGTCGAGCAGATCGCCGGCGATCTCTTGCCCAACCCGACCGAGGTCGATCGAATCGCGACGGCCTTTCACCGAAATACTCTCACCAACAACGAGGGCGGCACCAACGACGAGGAGTTTCGAAACGTCGCGGTGGTCGATCGAGTCAACACGACTCTCGCAGTTTGGATGGGAACGACCATCGCCTGTGCTCAGTGTCATGATCACAAGTACGATCCCCTTTCCCAACGAGATTACTTCGGTCTCTTCGCATTCTTCAACAACACCGAAGATGCGGACCGACGCGACGAAAGCCCGCTGCACTCCGTCTACTCCGACAAGCAGAAGGAGCGCCTCGGACAGCTCGCCCGCGAGATCGCCGCGAGCGAGAGTCGATTGGCGAATCCGCCCGACAGCTACGCGGCGGGCCAACCGGCGTGGGAGGCTCGAGTGGGTGCTCCCGTGTCCTGGATTCCTCTCGTGCCGACCAAGCTCGGAGCGGCATCCGGGACGAAGCTCGAAGCTGGACGAGACGCCGTGGTCACGGCCGAACCCCGTGCCGCATCGGACGTCTACACACTCGAGTACTCGGTCGAGACGGCGCGAGTGATCAACGCGCTGAGGCTCGAATCCCTCCCCGATCCGAATCGTGTCGCAGCCGGTGCGGGGCATGCCGCGGGGAACTTCGTGATCACCGGTATTCGAGCACGCGTCGACTCGAATTCGCCACCGAAGCCCGCAGCGCGTTATGTCCGCGTCGAGTTGCCCGGAAAGAACCGCATGCTGTCACTTGCGGAAGTCCGCGTGTTCCGAGGACTCGACAACCTTGCGCAGGGGAAGATCGCCAAGCAAAGCAGCACTGCTTACGATGGCCCTGCGAATCTGGCTGTCGACGGCAACACGGATGGCCGATACGAGGTCGCGAAATCGACGACACACACAGCTCCGTCCGATGACCCGTGGTGGGAGGTCGATCTTGGAGTCGCTCGAGAGATCGACCGAGTCGAAATCTGGAATCGGACCGACGGCGGGCTCGAGTCGCGATTGAGCGATTTCCGGATCGTGATCCTAGATGCCGACCACCAGCCGCTCGATGTCAAGTCCGTCGCGAAGCCTCCGCGTCCGAGCTCATCTTTCGATGTCGACGATCGTCCCGGCATTTCCTTCAAGCAGGCGCTGGCGGATCACTCTCAGCCCGGATTCCCTGCGTCGAGCCTCATCGGGGCTCGAGGACGCAACGAGATGGGGTGGGCGGTCGGTGGTCAGGTCGACCGCGCCCATCGCCTGACCGTGATCCCTGCATCGCCGGTACGTCTCGAAGCAGGGGAGCGTCTCGTCGTCGTCCTCGAACAACGATCGGGGATGTCGAACCATACGCTCGGTAGATTTCGGGTCTCTCTGAGCGAAGACGCGGCGGCATCGACCACCGCCGGAGTTCCCGAGGCGATTCTCCGAATCGTCGGGCTGCCCTACGAGAGGAGATCGGATGCGGAACGCGCGGAGCTGCGTCGGTTTTACCTGAAAGAAGTCGCTCCGGAGCCCGCGGCTGAGCGCCTGGTGCTTGCGAAGCTCCGGGAAGAACGGGATTCCATCAAGCCGATGACCACCGTTCCGATCTTGCGGGAGTTGGAGAAGGATCGTCGTAGAGTGACGCGGATTCAACATCGCGGCAACTTCGAGGACCTGGGGGCGGAGGTCGACGCAGGAGTGCCGGCGGTCTTCCCCCCGCTCGATGGTGAGCGAAAGACCCGGCTCGAACTCGCTCGGTGGCTGGTATCGGATCGCAATCCGCTCACAGCCCGAGTCATCGTCAATCGCTACTGGGAGCAGTTGTTCGGGATCGGACTCGTTGCGACTAGCGAAGAGTTCGGTTCGCAAGGCGAGCTGCCCACACACCCTGAGCTGCTCGATTGGCTCGCGTCGGAGTTCGTCGACAGCGGCTGGGATACCCGTGCTCTTCTCGAGCTGATCGTCCAGTCGGCAACTTATCGACAAGACTCTCTCGCGTCCACCGACCTGCACACCCGTGATCCCGAGAATCGACTGCTGGCTCGCGGTCCTCGGTTTCGAAGTTCGGCCGAAGAGGTTCGTGATCAGGCGTTGGCGATCGCCGGGTTGTTGAGTCGCAAGCGATTCGGTCCCCCGGTCAAGCCCCCGCAGCCCTCGTCGGGCTTGTCTGCGGCGTTCGGCAGCATGATCGATTGGGAGACCAGTCGCGGCGAAGATCGATACCGTCGAGCGATCTACACGACGTGGAGGCGCTCGAACCCCTATCCTTCCATGGCGGCCTTCGACGCACCCTCGCGCGAATTCTGTACCCTTCGCCGAACGCGAACGAACACACCGCTCCAGGCTCTCGTGACGTTGAACGACCCGGTCTATATCGAAGCTGCTCAGGCTCTTGCGCGTCGAGCCGTTCTTCAGGGAGGGAGCCCTCGAGAAAAGGCTACTCGGGCGTTTCGAATCTGTCTGACACGACCACCCGAGAAGCGGGAAGTCGATCGACTCCTCTCTCTCCACGCCGAGGCCAGGGTCGGATTCGATGGTGATCGAGAATCGGCCGTCAAGATGGCGACCGACCCGCTCGGCCCGCTCCCGGCGGGACAAGATGCCGTCGATCTGGCCGCGTGGACCGTAGTGGCCAACGTGCTCTTGAATCTCGACGAAACCCTGATGAAGCGTTGAACGTTCAAGCTCTCTCCCGAGGATCATTCCCATGGATCCCCGTCTCGAACTCATCCAATTGCAGACTCGCCGCCACTTCCTTGCGGAGACTCGGGCCGGGATCGGCGCGATGGCGCTTGCGTCCTTGCTCGGCGGGGATTCGTTCGGGGCGGACGTTCCGGCCACGAGATCGGAGGATCCACTTCGACCCAAGAAGCCTCCGCACCTCGCTCGCGCGAAGCGCGTGATCTATCTCCACCTGACCGGATCTCCTCCGAATCTCGACTTGTGGGACCACAAGCCCGAGCTGGTCCGACGGGGTGGGCAGGAGTGTCCGGAGAGTTTCCTGAAAGGACGCCGCTTCGCGTTCACCACGGGAGTTCCAAAGCTCCTCGGCACTCCGCGGAAGTTCGAGAAACGCGGTCGTTCGGGGATCCAACTCTCCGACGCGGTACCGCGGTTGCATGAGGTTGTCGACGATCTCTGCTTCATCCATTCCATGAACACAGATCAATTCAACCATGCACCCGCAGAACTGTTGATCTACACCGGCTCACCGCGCGCGGGACGGCCCTCGATGGGCTCCTGGGTCACCTACGGGCTCGGAAGCGAGAGCGAAAACCTACCAGGTTTCGTCGTACTGATCTCGAGCGGAGTTCAACCCAACGGCGGGAAGAGTTCCTTTGGGAGCGGATTCCTCCCATCGGTCTTCCAGGGAGTTCAGTGCCGATCGAAAGGGGATCCAGTCCTCTACGCTTCCGATCCCGCGGGAATGAGTCGGGCGATGCGACGCCTCAGCCTCGATGCCGTCAAGGAACTGAACGCCATCCAGTCGGCCGAACTCGGACACCCCGAGACTTCGACTCGAATCGCGCAGTACGAACTCGCTTTCCGCATGCAGACTTCGGTTCCGGAGGTCATGGACATCTCGCGGGAACCGAAGCGAATTCTCGAGGACTACGGCGCGGAACCCGGAGGCGCGAGCTTTGCAAACAACTGCCTCCTCGCCAGACGACTGGTCGAGCAGGGGGTGCGGTTCGTCCAGCTCTTCGACTGGGGATGGGATTTTCACGGGACGGGAGGCGACACCGACCTCGAGAACGGATTGACCAAGAAGTGTTCCACGATGGACCGACCTGTATCGGCCCTGATCCGTGATCTCAAGTCACGAGGCTTGCTCGAAGAGACTCTCATCGTCTGTGGAGGGGAATTCGGTCGGACCCCGTTCCGAGAGGGCCGTACGGCGGCGAGCGCGCTTCTGGGACGCGACCACTATCCCGACTGCTTCACCATGTTCCTCGCGGGTGGAGGGGTGAAGCCCGGATTCGAGTACGGTGAGAGCGACGAACTCGGTTTCGGAGTCGTCAAGGACAGAGTCCATGTCCATGACCTGCAAGCGACGATCCTTCATCTCTTGGGGATCGATCATCTCCGACTCACTCATCGATTCCAGGGTCGCGATTATCGACTGACCGACGTCCACGGCGAAGTCGTCACTCCCATTCTCGCCTGAGTCGAACGAGTCGGAGGAAATCGCCGCGTCTCTCCGCGATCCCCGTCGAAGTGGAGCAATCACCGATGAGCTCGTGGTTTCCAAAGCTGGCTCTCTTGGTCGCCGGAGTCATGGTCGGAAGCGAACTGCTTCCTGTCGCAAGTGGAGCGGCCCCGGATTTCGCGCGGGACGTGGAGCCGATCCTCCGCTCGAGCTGCCTCTCCTGCCATTCACGTGGAAAGTACAAGGGTGGGTTATCGCTCGAGTCGCGCCAGGCGATGCTCGAGGGTGGCGAGGGTGGTCCTGCGATTCGAGCGGGACATGCGGGCGAGTCGCTGCTGATCCAACTCATCGAGGGGCGGGAGCCGGAACGGAGAATGCCCGCCAAGGGAAAGCCTCTCGGACCCGAACAAGTCGCCGTGCTGCGTGCATGGATCGACTCGGGAGCTGAATGGCCGTTGAGTCGCGATTTCGGCTTCCCCAAGGCCCCTCTCTCACCTCGGCTTCCGACGATTCCCGAGAGGGATCCATTGGTCGATTCGGATCATCCAATCGACCGATTCATCGCCTCTCATTCACGACGGACCGGGCTAGCAGTCGATTGGACCGCTGTCGACGATTCCACGTTCCTCAGGAGAGCCTCTCTCGACCTCGTCGGCCTGTTGCCGACCCCCGAACAACTCTCTGAGTTCCAAGCCGATCGATCGGGATCTCGATTCGAGAAGCTTGTCGATCGCCTTCTCAGCGATCGGCAGGCCTATGCGGACCACTGGATGACGTATTGGAACGACCTCCTCCGGAACGCCTATAAAGGACCGGGGTTCATCGACAATGGAAGGAAGACCATCACCGAGTGGCTGTACCGGTCTCTCCTCGAGAACAAGAGATACGACCAGTTCGTCAGGGAACTGATCCAGCCGGTTCCGGGATCAGAGGGCTTCACGAAGGGGATCGTCTGGAGAGGAGTCGTCAACGCGAGCCAAACCCCCGCCGTTCAAGCCGCACAGAATCTGTCACAGGTCTTCCTGGCAACGAATCTCAAGTGTGCATCTTGTCATGACAGTTTCGTGAATCGCTGGAAGCTGACCGATGCATACTCACTCGCAGCGGTATTCGCCGACGGTCCTCTCGAGATCAGCCGCTGCGACAAGCCGACGGGCGTCACCGCCGAGGTCGCGTTCATTTTCCCCGAATTGGGCTCCATCGACCGCTCCTTGAAGAAGAGCGAACGACTGCAGCGCCTGGCTGATTTGCTGGTTCGGCCGGAGAACGGCCGGTTCTCGCGAGCAATCGTGAATCGACTCTGGGCACAGCTCATGGGTCGAGGGCTCGTCGAGCCGCTGGATGACCTCGATCAACCGCCCTGGTCGAGCGACCTCCTCGATTGGCTGGCTTCCGATTTTGTTGCCCACGATTACGACATCGTGCACACGTTGCGTCTGATCGCAACGTCGCGAACCTACAGAATGGCTTCGGTAGATATCGCCGAACGAGTGGCTGAGGGTGATTTCGAGTTCCGGGGACCGGCCAGGAAGCGGATGACGGCCGAGCAATTCTCCGACGCAATCTCTTCCATCACCGGAGACTGGGACCCTGCGACGTCGGGGATGATCCAGGTCGACGGCCGGGGCCAGGGGGGGCAACTCTCCGCAGCGCGGGCAGCGATCGCAGCCGTGATGCGTCCCGCTTCGGGAGAGAGCATCAAGCTCCCCGATCTCGAGCGGAAGTGGATCTGGAGTCATGAGCAGGCGTCGAGCGACCGAGGAGGGACCATCTTTCTGCGCCGGAAGTTCCGTGTCGAGGTGCTCCCAGATCAGTTCCATGTCGTTGCGACTTGCGACAACGAGTTCGCATTGTATGTCAATGGCGTGAAGGTTCTCGAGAGCGTGGATTGGAAGAAGCCGGTCGCGGCCGACGTCCGATCCCTATTGAGGATCGGGGAAAACGTGATCGCGGTTTCGGCGACCAATTGGCCTGATCGTGAGAATCGCCGAGGGATCGATGCCGTGGGCCCGAATCCCGCAGGCTTCCTCGCCGCGGCGATCGGTCTTGATCGTGGCATTTCGACCCATTGGTTTGGGTCCGACGAATCTTGGAAGGTATCAACGCAACCTGCGCCACGTGGTCGAAAATGGCTGCTCCCCGAGTTCGACGACTCGAAGTGGAAAGCCGCGGTCGTGATCGAAGATGGCCATCGTCGCTACGGTCCCGTCGACCTGGGGAGCGCGATCGCTCACGCCCAGTCGGTGTCACGAAGCCTCGAATCCGTGAGGGCCGTGTTTGCCTTCGACGATTCGCTCCTGACCAACCTTGGAAGACCACTCCGCGAGCAAGTCGTGACGCGTCGTGACTCGTTGGCCACGACCCTTCAAGCGCTTGAACTCACCAATGGGGCGACGTTGAACGCGAAACTCGAGCGTGGATCGGCTGCGCTGATCGCGTCCATTCCGAACGACCCAAGCGGCCTCGCGGACCGCATTTTCCAGCGTGGCTTCGGCCGTAGGCCAACGAAGGACGAAGAATCGATCGCGCAGGGAATCCTCGGTGAGCGTCCCACGGTTCAGCAGGTTCAAGACTTGCTCTGGTGCCTCGTGATGCAGCCCGAATTCCAGATCATTCGTTGATGCATAGTTCCCCCTTTCTTCGAGGTATCAGATGAGTCGATCCGACATCGATCGCCGACGCTTCCTCGAGGTCGCGGGTAGCGCGGCTCTCGCCGCCCTGGCGACGACGCCCCACCCCATTCGAGCATCCGACGACTCGATCGATCGTTCCAGGGAGCCGGCGCGTGCCGACGCGGTGATCGTCTTGTGGATGGCTGGAGGAATGGCTCACCTCGAGACCTTCGATCCGAAACGGTTTACGCCCTTCGAGACCGGGATGCGATCCGAAGATGTTTGTAGTACCTTCCCATCGATCCCGACGCTGCTCGACGGAGTTCGATTCAGCGAAGGCCTGGAGAAGATAGGCCGCGTAATCGATCGGGGTGCACTCATCAGATCGCACGTTGCGGCCGACTTGGGCGCGATCCTCCACTCTCGACACCAATATCATTGGCACACCGGATATGAGCCGCCGGCCGGTGTAGCCGCTCCCCATCTCGGGGCTTGGATTGCTCATGCCTTGGGATCGAAGAACCCGGCTGTCCCGGCCTACATCGACATCGGCCAGAAAGTGGATGGAAATGGCGAAGGAGAGGAACTCAAGGCTTTCCAGACCGGTGGGATCCTCGGAACGGAGTTCGGGCCATTCCGTGTTGCCGAGCCTGAGAGCGCGGTTGCTGCGGTCCGACCGCCTGCCGGGATGACGTCATCCCGGTTTCAGTCGCGACATCGTGCCTATCGTCGGTTCGTCGAGTCGAGTCCGATCGGACGGATCGGCTCAGACCATCACCGCGAGTCGCTCCTGCGAGCCGTCGAGAATGCCGACCGACTGCTGAACTCATCGGCGGCGAAGGCGTTCGATCTCTCGCTCGAGCCCAGGAAGAGCTTCGAGAGGTACGACACGGGACGATTCGGTCAGGGCTGCCTGCTCGCGCGTCGGCTCGTCGAAGAAGGTGCCCGCTACGTTGAGGTCACCACCGAGTACATCCCGTTTCTGAATTGGGATACCCACGACAACGGTCACACGCGACTTCGAGATCTGAAAAAGCAGATCGACGCTCCGGTCGCCCAGCTGATTCTCGACCTCGAGGAGAGGGGGTTGCTCGATCGAACGCTCGTCGTCTTGGCAAGCGAGTTCAGTCGCTCGGTCATGGTCGAGGGAAAGGCCGACAAGCGAGTTCCCAATCAGGTCGACCAGCCGAGCACGATCCAATCCTTGAAGCACTACGGGCACCATCGACACTTCACAGGGGCGGGATCTGTGCTTCTCTTCGGAGGCGGGATCAAGCGCGGACTGGTTTACGGGCGGACAGCCGACGAGATGCCATGCACAACAGTCGAGAATCCCGTGACGGTCACGGACCTACACGCAACCATCTATCGACTTCTGGGAATCCGACCGAACTATGGCGTGATCACCGAAGGCAGGCCGTTCTATGTGACCAAGGACGGCCTCGGCCGACCGGTCGAGCAGCTACTTGGCTGACCCCCGGGCGGCTGGCGGAGCCGTGACCCCGGGAGCACTGGATTCCCGGGGCTTCTCACTCGAGCGGATCGCCAGAATGCCCAGAGCCAAGACCCAAACCGCGTAGATCGCGGCGGTCACTGCGAATTGGAGCCTTGAGGACATGATCGAGATCTCCGAGCGAGTCGTGCTCACGCAACCTCGTCCATGGTGACGACGAAACTCCTCTTGAGAACTTCGTCGAAATCGAAGAGTTCGTCGAATTCGGAACGGCTGTCGCTCGGGTTGGCTTCAAGATCACCCGAGTCGATCAGGTTGTATACGACGTTTCCGATATCGGACGTCGTACGAATTCCCCACTGTGCGAGGACCCCGAGCGCCAAGAGCCCGTACTGCGCGAGTGCCAGTTGCGAGGCGCCCTCGCAGAGTTCTTTCGCCGTCACGTGCCGATCGATCTTCGATTTGTTTCGAGACTTGCCGGCGGAGTCGACTCGCTTCTGCTTCCGAGCGAACTCGATCGCCTCGAATACGAAGACGTAGGCATGAATCGAGTAACGCGCGTCACGCGCCAACACGTTTGCGAGGTCGTCTCGAAGACTCATCGACCCTTCTCCCTGGGTTTCGCTTCCTTGGAAATCACTGCTCGATGAGGTCGTCCGGGTCGTCTCGGACGACGCCGCGCGGTCTTGAATACTCGATGTCGCTGATCTCGTCGAGCCCGATCACGACACGTCTCCGATCCTCGAGTTCCACGACGATCCTCTTGGAGAGGATTTCGTGGGCGAGGACCTTCCCCACTCCACGAGTTGTGGAGATCTTGGCCCCGGTCGGAGGTAATTCCCGCTCGATTGCCTGATACGTGTCGAACTCATATCTCAGGCAGCACTTGAGGCGACCGCACCTCCCGGAGATCTTCGAGGGATCGAGAGTCGTCTTCTGGAGCTTGGCCATCCTCATCGATACCGGGGGCATCTTCGTGAGGTGGGTATTGCAGCAAACGGGTTTGCCGCAATCTCCATAGTCGGCAAGAAGTTTCGCTTCGTCGCGGACCCCGATCTGCCTCATCTCGATCCGAGTTTGAAACTGGCGAGCCAGGTCCTTGACCAGCTCTCGGAAGTCGACGCGTCGCTCTGCGAGGTAGTAGACGACGACCCTCTCACCTCCGAGGATGAACTCGACGTCCACAAGCTCCATTTGAAGTCGACGCCGTCCTGCGAAATCCCGACAAACCATCATGGCCTCGGTGACTCGCGCCGCCTGCTCATTCGCCGCTTGCAGGTCGGTTGGACGGGCCAGTCGAAGGATCTCTCCTTGAACGGGATTCTCGAGAAAAGCGGCCGATCGATCCCCCGAGAGACACAGCACGACTCCCAGTTCCGTGCCCCGATCCGTTCGGATCACCACCTGCTCCGAGCGCGAGTGGAAGTGACCAGGCAGCCCACGGAACTCCCCAAGGAATCTCATTTCGCCGTAACGTACGATGTAGGCCGACTTCATTCTCCAGACTTCTCCGATCCTCTTCGGACCACCCCCCGGATCTTACCTCACTTGGTGATCGGCCGCGAGTACCCAGGCGGCTCTATTCACGACCGCGGGATCATGCGCTCGTAAATGACAACCGGGCCGGTTTCGTCTGGAAAAGGACTTCCCAAGCGAAACCGGCCTCAGCGATAATTCCGGCCCTGAGTCCAAATCCATCTGAGAAAGCGAGGCTCTCGAATGCTCCGTCAAGAACTCCTGGACAGACTCGTGTGCCCGATGGGCAAGTCTCCGCTTCGGATCGAAGCCGATACACTCGTCTGCACCGAGTGTGGAACGAGGTTCGCTGTCAAAGACGACATCCCGAACATGCTCATCGAAGAAGCAGAGCTTCCTCCTGGTTGCTCTCGGCCGGCGGATCTTCCCTGCGTCAAGTCGGGCAAGGCCATCATCGACTGATGTCGCCGTTGACCGATCGGAACTCGGCTTCGGATTCCGTGACGCATCGAATACAGTCCATGAGCGTGACTCGAGTCGGACTGTGTACGTCGGCTCGACGACACTCGCTCACTTCGGCGCAACCGCACTCAGGCTGCTTGGAATGTTCGAGGGTGCCGCCGCGATCCGGACACTTCGTCACGAGTTCGAGGATGGCCGAGAGCTCCTGCGGAGGTCCTGGCGACGACGGCCGAATGCTCGAGATCGAGATGCTCGCCAGCGATCGTCTATAGTCTGCTCGGGTCGCCGCGAGCTCGCAGAGTCTCGTCACCGACTCGCCCAAACAGATGCTCGTTTCAGCGGGACATACTGCACACTTCATGGATCGGGCCCCGCGGAGCTATCGCTCTCGGCACATGCTGGAGTCATTCGGTGAGCGTGACGGAGCAGCTCGAGCCGCCTGCGGCGGTGAGTTTGCCGTTGGAGAGCAGGAATGGGCTGCAGAGATTTCCAGGGTCGCCTAGCTTCCACGTGTAAATCGCCGAACTCAGCCACGGTGATCCGAAGACGGATGAAGGAAATGCCTGACTGATTCGCATAAACGTTGAAAAGCAACTGAAGTAATAGTAAAAATAGTCACCCGTGGGCGGGTCCGGAAAGAGCTCCGTGCTGAGATAGCAGGAGGCGCCCAACTGAAGTGAATTGAGCTCAGCGGGGGTTGTTCTATAAGAAATCGTGCATGAGTTCAGAAGTCCGGCCCCGCAATTCGCAGGCACGACCGTCATTCGCAGCGTCGCCGGAGCGCTGTTGCACTGACACCCGACAAGTATCCCCGAACTCGACTGAGATCCACCCGAGTACTGGGCCGTCCACCTATAGTCGATGAATCGGCAGTCCAAGTAGTCACCGATGCGTGGTGGATACGTGCCCAGAAGGTAGACCAATCGGTGTTCGGTCGATCGTACCTGAACAGTACCAAGGGCGCCCTCTTCGGGTGTGCCCTCCAGGATACAGGGTTCGACGAGGACGTATCGGCCTTGGCCGTTGAGAACCGCCGGAACGCGAACGACTCGACCCAGGAACACAAGCGACCCCAGATGCGGTTGATCCCCTAACCGCCTCAGCCAGCGGCTGAGCGCTTCATCCGTTTCCATGGACTCACGATGAAGTCGATCATCAATCATATCGGAAGACCCAACGATGGTCGATGAACGAGAGAATCACGAGAGTGTCGATCGGAGGGACTCGCGAGCCGACATTGAATGCCACGGCGCAGTCTCCGCTTGGTTCGACCGTCCCCGAGCCTCCCTCGACTTCCGGACCAAGAATCGTCACGCATTCACATGCATAATATCGGTTCGGGGTAGTTGGGTACGTCAGCACCGACTTGGTACGAGCCACTCGACTGGCCGGCCCTAACGAAACCACGCGGGTCCGTGTTCCCAGGAGGTCGCGAGTCTCGTCGACCTTCCTGGCGATGACGATCTCGGTCTCTCGAGTCATGAGTCGGCACCTCGATCATCCGAGAGGAGGAGCGTGGTGCTTCGTTCTCCATCGAACGCCCACCGCAGCCCAATGACTGCCGGGAGGACTTCGCCCTCGTCGATCGGCGCGCCCGCGTTCGTTCTGAGAGAGAGTCCGCGTCCGCGGACCCCGCGGATCCGATCACCGATCCGGTAAGCCCGAGTGAATCGTGGGATCGTGACTCTCCCCGCGACCTTGCCCGACTCGCGCTCCCGACGTTCGTTCTCAGCCTCTCGAAGCGCCTTGGCAGTGTCGTCACGAGCGACGAGAGGTTCGCTCGCGTCGTTGAATTCGCTGGCACTCGTGATGATATGGCGGCGATATCTCCGCCTACCGTCGATTCGTCGAGTGATCGAGAAGTTTGTTGAGCTCGAACCTCGACGGACCGCCCTCGCTTCGGCCGCGAAGTCTCCTTCGATGACGCAGGTCAGTCGCAGCGCGAACCGTCTGCCTCCTGGTTTCGCGAGTTCCTCCACCACGCCGACGACGCCGGATGGAAACGCGATACCGCTCGACGCACCAGTCTGAATGTTCCATCCATTGGGGTGAGGTACGTTGATCCAGATTCCCAGACGGTCATCGAGTAAATCGAATCCACCGCCGATGCGTTGCCAGTTCCCCGTTCCATCCCAGATTCCTGGTTGATCACCCAAGTAGTCGGTTGAGATCGAAAGGGCGGCCGTCATCGCTCGACCATCAGCGTCGCGTGAGAACAGCTCTGCGATCGGCGGGCGTCGCCTTCGGAGGTGGGAAACCCTCTCGCCTCCTTCGTACAGACTCTCCATGGAGGTGGAAGTCGTCGAGATCGTACTGCTTTCCCAGTCCCAGTGACCATCGCCGGTTTCGTCGAAGACGAACAGTCGGTACTTGTTCCGATTCTCAGGAAAGTCTGGATGCGTCAATGCGAATGCCGAGAGCGCTTCGATGCTGTCGCAATCCGATGGGTCGATGGAGAAGGCCGGACAGAGGACGAATGATGCTTCGTAGCGAGTGGGTGCGAGGTCGACCACGAACTCGTTTGCGACTTCCGAGACGTCCCTTGCAAGTTCGGCTTCCGCGAGATTCGTCCGCCCTGGATCGAGCACTGCACCTCTCGGTTGCAGCAGTAGATCCTTTACGCCGGGATGAGGAGGGCCCGATCGCCGGAAGATCTCCAAGCGAGTGATCGGCCGGCTGGAGGAAGACGTCTCTAGTCGAAACGCCATCCCAAAACCCTCGGGTTCGAGAATCGATGCTAGGGCATCCGGCCAAGCCGTACCGGTGGCGATGAAGTCGGCGAGCTCGACTGGGTTCGTAGAATAACTTTCCGGGTTCTGAGGATCGATAGACGCTTCGCTCCTCGCCGACCACCGATCGAGGAGTGTATCCAGCTCGGTCTCCGTCGGATTGAGAACGAATTCCTCATCGGAGTTGTGGTGGTAGCAAATGTACTTCACTGCAGAAGCGAGAGTCCAGAAACGTCCGGAGTCGGCGGAATTCGCTGCCAATGGGTCAATGAATGTGGGATAGGGTCGGCCCGACGAGTTCCTCGACGGCTCCGCCATCGCAGGAATGGCATTCGGTCGACCGCCTGGATTGAAGCGCACCTCCAGGCTCGTCGAATGGTCCGACTCCAGCGCCGGATCGTCCGCGTCTCGAAACATCGCCCCACCGATCTGCTCATCCCATGACCGGACCGCTACTCCGTACGCACTGAATCTCACGTCTTCGAGATTCGAGGAGAGCGACATCTCCGGTACTTGAGAGAATCCGTCGAACAGGAAGTCGCGAGTACCATCCGGATTCAATGTGCATACGACCAGCCGCTCGTCATTCCGGACGATTCCAGGCAAGCCTCCTTCCACGGAGAGTGCCTCCTCGAAGGTCCGCGGATACGACTCTCCGTCGCCCACAGAAAGACGATACCGAAACCGTGCGAGACCTGGGTGGGGACCTTCGCGCTGCTCGATCTCGAGCACTGTGACGTGAGGGAGATATTCGAGAGTTCGCTCGGCTGAGATCTCGTCGGGAAAGTAGCGGTAGACACCGACGAACTCCGCCCGATTACTGAGTGGTGTCGGCCCGAGTGAGACAGTGGCAAACCCGGAGGACATTCGATCACCCACTTTCAGGACATGAGGAGTCCGTAAGCCCGCAGGAGCTCGAGCACGGCATTGAGTCGAGCAGTCAGAGTGGCGAAGTTCGCGTCGAGAATTGCGGCATCGTGGGTCGGGCCGGCAGCAAGAACGCTACCGGAGGGTGCTCCCAGCCCGTTCCCGACGAGATTCGGGATTGCGGGAAACTGAACGGCGGGTGTGACGCCGAAGAATCCTAGCGTCGATTCCGAAGGGTTCAGTTCCAGAATCCGCGTTCCCGACGTCGACTCTACGACCACTGATCCCGAGATGACCCCGCCCTGGCGCAGGAGATATTCAGAACCCTCTCCGCCGACGCCGAGTCCGATGCGATCATCCTGCAGGGATGTGAGACCGGTGGAATCGGCGGTGACGACGGCGAGTGGAATATGCGGAGTATTCGGATATGCAAGACCGAAAGAAAGTTCGCCCGAATCCGTGAGCCAGATGGACTGTGAACTCGAAGGTGGGATCGCAAGCAGGGGGGCACCCGCAAACCACGCGAAGGTGCCGTCCAGCCGTCGGTAGCGACCAGGTGCGACCTTTACGGCGAGATCGATGGAATCGTGACTGGTCACGAACAGACTCTGGAGCGGTGCAAGTCGATCGAGCGTATCGGCGTTCTCATTTAGAGGAACGCCCCAGTCGAGATCAGACTGCGCAGGCTTCCGGAGCCCTAGATTCGGAGTGAAAGATGTTGGCATTGGTCTACTCTGAGATTGGCCCGATCGGATTCCATCGAAGCATGAGTCGAGTGGGATCGAGCGGGTCGGGCGAGTGAGTCAGAGGGGACCCTGATTCCCCAACAGGCGGAGATGCGGGTAGCCCCGAGACGGAGATCGACCCGAGTCGAACCGACGGCAGGTGATTTCCGGAGTATTCGACTGGTGTGATCTCGAAGCTCCAGTTTCCGGCACCTAGGTGCCCCGTGGAGCAGGAGTAGCTCAGGGCTCGTCGACCGTAACGGTCCTCGCCGAATCCCCCACCGCCGAACCCCGGATCTCTCCTGAGTCCATCACTAGATGGAATCCAGAGATGGATAGATGAAGAGTTTGTGGTTGTGGACTCTCGAGAGATGGTTGCCCGGTAACCTGCGAGGTAGTCGGAATTGAAGTCTGTCGGATAGTCGACTCGCTCCCAGTCGAGGCTGTACTCGTTTCGGAGTGGACGGGACCCAAGACCGTCGAGGTCAGGCCGAATCATCTGCCAAGGCTCGGCGACCCGTACATCGACGAAAACCGTCGAATCCCGTTCGAGGGCAGGTCGCGGAAGTATGCAGTAAGTGGTCGAGCCTATCCAATTCAATTCGCCATTGAGAAAAACGGCATACTTGGATTGCGTTCCACTGGGATCAGACCAATGCACGAAGAGATCGGGCCCAAGCGGTTCTGCGTAGACTTCAATAGTGGATTCGGCGATCGGCATCGTATCAGCCCAGTTCGAGGAATCGTGCCCGATATGGCCTGACGCAGAAGCCGTCAGTAGTTCTTCGGATCTTCCCGATGGACTGGAACTCCTCCAGGATCACGTTACTCCGCCGAATTCCCCGCTCATCGATGAATTCACGTGCGACTCCATCGATCCGATTTCGGAAGACTTCCTCCGATTCAACGAGCAACGATTCATTGGATTGCACGAGAACCCCTGTCACGGTGATCGTGCGACCCCGGGCTCCGCCATCGAGAATCTCCAAGCCATGAAGGCCAAAATAAGTATTGACTTGTACTTCTCGAGGGCGATCCTGGATCGAAGTGCTGACCGCGATCCCGAAGAGATCGACTCCTCCATACGTGGGCATCGTCAGACCTCATTCATCTTTGGGGACCTTGCCGGTGCGAGCCGCGCAACGTTCTTCCACTAGGCATGAAGGGACGAGGAGTCTTCAGCAGCAGCTTCAACGCCGACAAGAGGGCTTGTATTGAACCATCCAGTGAAGTCTCATCCAGCGAGGCGATGCTTCGTGTCGCCGGGGAGGTTGACGAGTGCCCCTGCTGCGGCGATTCGGCCGTGGGCACCGCCGCGAAGTGAGTGCTCTTCGCATCGATGACTTCAGGAGAGCTTCTTCCTATCATCATCGACGAAATGGACGGGACGCTCACTCTCGACTGCGACTCCACGTCCGAGCGTCGAGCTTCCAGCGCTCGAGGCGTCATCCGCACGAACTCCGCTGGAGCTTGACGAAGGATCGGTTCGGAGAATCGACTCCCGAGTTGGAATGGTTCGCGGAAAGCTCGATCTCCGACGCCGCCGACGAGAGCGGCACCCTGGACTCGTGGGGTCTTGCCCGCGCCAACAGAGACTGGTGCCGCTTCATCCTTCGTACCACCAATCTCAGCGACTCGAGGTGCTCCGATCACGTTCACGCATTCCATCGGTGCTTGCGCGGTCGGTCCACTGAGGAGAACGCTCGATTGCATCACCCTCTCCTGAACTATCTCGCTGCTCGCCGTCGAGAGCACGCCCGACGAATTCGAGGGTATAGCTTCAGTGGCCCGGCTATACGGGGTCGCGATGCAAGCCTTGCTGCTGGAGTCATCCGCTGAGGGCTCGAGATCTGCCTGTGTGCTTCGAACATCTGGTCCCGCTGCTACACTGAGACTCGCCGATTGCATCAGATCGCCATCGGTGTTTGGTCGAATCGGTTCGCGGTCGCGACGAAACACGTTCCGGATCGATTCCGCTAGTATCGATCTCTCCTGCTCGTCAAAGAGCATATGATCGCACGAATCTTCGTGCCTCGAGTCGACGATCCGTTCCAGCGGGCCCGTCAGCGCAACCGGCTCGAGCAGATCGGCGATGTGACGGATCAGGGATTCATGCTCGCAGGTCAATAGAATCGTCGAGGCTTCGAGGCTGTTGAGGTGATGGCAGCGTGTGAGAAGTGCCTCGGCCAGAGAGAAGAATGACGCGACCAGCAAGTCATCCGACGCACTTCTGGCGATCTTGTTCAGGAACTCTTCGCTCCGGTGCTGCAGATCGGTCGCATAGGCGTATCGGAAGATTCCGCGAGAAATCGGCTCTTCGTCGTGCGGTACTTGCGGTCGCCGGCGCTTTCCCGGCGATGCGAACCACCACTCCTGACCATCGCTGAACTGTAGCGGCTGTCCCGCGACATCTTTGATTCGACTGCGAATCGCGTCCGGTAGCGGATTCACACCAGACTCTCCAGTGCGGCAAGGTCCGAGGCGACGGCATGGGCCTCGATGAACTTCCCCGCGGGGATCGTGCGCCCGGTGGACACGAGGACCCCCATCACTTCACTGAGTCGATCCCCGGATGTTTGAATGACGTCGATTCCGTTGGACATCATCGATGCCCGGATCCACTCCGTATAGGATCGTTCGCGATCGCGCCGACCGAAGAGCACTCCGAGAATCGACTCGACAAACGACTGACACTCGGGGCCTTCCGCGACCTCCAAGAGTTGCTCGATCTCCGGAGCTTCCAGATCGTAGTTGGGCTCGATCAGCCTCCGAGCGATTTCCCACACATCGATGAGGGATGCTTGTTGCTCGATGACGATCGAGTCGTAGAGTCGATCCAGTGGGCCGTCGATGTCAGGATCGGTCAGACTCGAGCCGGTCGGTCGGTAAGAGGGATGACGGAGAATCCACTCCGAGCCGTCGGCGAGTCGCACCGGTGTCCCGGCTGCCCCAGGCTTCCTCCGGATGCTCTCACTCAGCGGATTCGGAGATCGAAGAGTATCCATGAAGGATGCCGTTACCTTGGTCGTCCCAGTCGTAGCGTGGTCGTCCAGAGAGTGGGCTGTGCGCCTGGTGCAGAAGAGTGTCGTTGGGGTCGCCGGTGACGAAGTACTCGCTCCCCTGTTGTCGGACGTAGATGCGTTCGACACCGAGCAGAGAGGCGAATTCTTCGTGCAGTCGTTTCAGACGGGCACGCGAATCGAGTGCGGCCACGAGGGACGACGCAACGCGGACGGCTCGGAGCGAGGTGCGGTTCACGGCGTGTCGCCCACGATCGTAGAAGTAAGCGGGTTGGTCGTCCCGTCAGCCGAGTAGCCGTGGAAGGTAATCGTCGACTCTCCAAACTGGCGGTGACCACCCTTGAGAGGATTGGTCGCGACGACCGCGTTCGTCATCACGTAGGTGATGGCGCCCGCGCCCGAGCCGTTTCTTGCGTCCATCAGCGTTGCCTGAATCGTACCGACCGCGCCTACCGAGCATTGACGCAAGGCGCTCAGGTCGGCGGTATGCACCGTCATCGTCGGCTCGTTGAAGTCATTGATGATCAGCGTGGGATATCGGTCGCCATCGCCCGAGAACTTCGCAAGCGAGCCGCCAGGATCGATCTGTACCGAGGTTACGCCGGAAAACTGAATCTCGGTCGCCCCCACCACAGCGGGAGTGAAGACCACATTCGTCCAGTTCATGTATCGTTTCGACAGACTCGGCATCTGAGCAACTCCAAGAATCCGTTGAAGTAAGGAGGATCGAGATCATCGGGGGATGAAGAATGCGAATCGACCCTCGAGCGTGAGTCGATGCTCCGGCGCCTTGCAACGCCAGTCGTGGCGAGCGCTCGTCAGGTGAGTCATTGCTGGAATGCACGGATCGCCGAGCTTGGCGTTCTCGAGTGTATGGGTGATGATCGCCTCGAGCCTCGAAGTCTCCACGAGCCGATCTCGCGTCTCGACTGATTTGACGATCAATACCAACTCGAACTCGACTTGCCGAACGATCTGCTCCGGATCCAGCTCCTTCGTCTCCAGCCACCGAGTCGGAGCGATCACCAATAGCGGAGGACTGCCTGAGTAGACCTCGCCGCGCTCGCCGTTCGCAGCGAAGATCACGCTTCCGAATGCGGTCGTCGCCTCGAAGAGCCGCTTCATCTCCTCGAATGCGTCCTGATCACAAAAGGCCGCATCTTCTCCGTAACCGATCGAGAGGGGCGGCGTCGCTCTGAAGCCTCCGAAGTAGAAGCTCGAGAAGTAGGTCGGTGCAAAGTAGGGTTGTGCAGCCATGAACACCTCTCAGAGGGGAAGGTTCAGGCTCACCGAGGAGCGATTCCCCGAATCATCCGTCGTTGCGATGATCCGAGTGGCGGAGTTACCGCCCGCCTTGATGACGATGGTCCCGCTTCCCGCTCCCGAGAGATCGCCGGCGATCCCGGCGAGAATCGGAGAGAGCGACTGTCTGGCATTGATGCCTGGCTCGATGACGATCTCGTCGAAGCCATCGGCGGCGAGTCGATATCCCGACTTGTCTTGGCACGATCCGACGGTCACGGGCGAGAGAACGCTCTGGACTGGACCGCCCGAGTAGGTCGAACGTGTGGAGATCGCGGCGTCCAGGTTCCCCGCGATGATTGCTCCCGCCGAACCCGGCGGGTAGCTGCCGGGCAGGATCACGCTCCAAGGATCGACCTGCGGCGGCGACTGTTCCGACAAGGAGGAGTCGTCCCCATTTCGCATCGACAAGGAGAGCTGACCTACGACTAGATCGTTCGCGCTCCGATCGTGAATGGTCACCGCGTAGGCTCCGTCGCGGAACTGATCGACGGGGGTCGTCGAATTCGTCAGCTTGTAACGACCGCGGAATGATCCCGTATCCTCGGGGAGAGCCGCCACGGGGATGTTTGGGACCGCGCGAAAAGTCGCGTCTACGAAATCGAGGAAGTGACCGTCTTCGAGTCTCTCGATCGAATAGCCGAGAGACGCTCCGGTCGGATACTGAAATCGAATCCTGAGCGCCATCATCGGCCCCGATCAAGTATGGGAGAGGAACAAGGAACCCGGTGCGATCGAGACGGGGGCACTACCATTGACGATCACCCGGGACTGGGCCAGGTCGGCCATTGCGAGGATATTGACTCCACCGACCCCCGATGGGCCATCCGCGATGAACACGGAGTGGATCTCGCCCCAATCGGCCGTGGCCGTCGGGAACGCGATGGGGGCGGCATTCGACTTGGTCCCCGACGTTGCGTGAGGAAAGTTCGCGATCGAGTTCGGCAGTGGGATTCGAGCGTAGGAGCCGCCGCTTGGCTCGTTGATCGAGCCGAACTTATTCGCCGAACCGCGAGAAAGTCCGAAGTAGAGAGTCGCTGGAGGAGTCAGTCCGAGACCGCCAAAAAGATTGTCGAGAACACGATTGTTGAGATAGTCGGTCAAATAGCCTGGCATGTGTTTGCCTCGGTCAACTCAGTTCGATCGACAGGTATCCGTGATTCAGGATGTACGCCCCGACTTGTCCCGGCTCACCGACGGCGGGCTGGACGCCGACCCAGGTCGGGGGAGATGGGGTTCCGAAAGTCCCGGCCTTGACGCATCGCCATTCGGTGAACCGTCCGGGCGCGGTCGAAGTCTCGTGAACCGCGTGGGCTCCGGGTGACCAGAAGCGATCGCGAGGAGGTCCGCCCGACGACCCTTCGTGGATCACCACCCGAGAGGGAGTCGGTCCCGCAGTACGCGTTCCATTCCCGACACCGAGGCCTTTCATCTCCCCGGTCCACTTGCTGCTCTCGATGTCGAGAATGGCCCGGTAACCGCTCGAGTAGGTCTGCATGTTGTCGACGAAGACATGCGCCGGCGGAAATCCCGGCTTCCCGTCCCTGAGGGTGATGAGCGCGGCATTTCCAACCGTTCCGAGATTGATGTCCTTGAGATAGAGCGTCGTCATCGCCGCGAACGGGTGCGCTTCGCAGAAGAAAGCCGTGTGCGAATATGCGTCGCCTTCATAGTCGACCAGAACATTCTGAATCGTATAGTTCCCACCGTAGTCGCTGGCGTGCATCTTGACGGTCGACTGGTTGTTGGGGGCCCAGAAGCCGACGAAGCAGTTCTGCGCATTCACTACGCATCCTGCGAAACGCATCGTGGCTCGTCCGGCCCCGGCAAACGTTACGTTTCTCATCCAGAGGCCTTGATTCAAGCCGAAGTAGCCCGAGTCGGTCGCATCGAGTACGCAGTTCTCCACGCGAACGGTGTAGTTTGCTCCGTTCGCGAGGGCGCCGATGCCGTGGTAGGCGTTGGTGGAGCGAACTCCCGTGATCTCCAGGTCGAGGACCTGTCCGACAGCCACGTTCTGGCCGTAGAGGTGACCACCGATCAAGTGCAGATCGTGGAGCCCGTTATCGAGAATTCCGCCAGGCGTCGACAGGTGTGCGTGAATAAGATAAGCAGAACTGAGCATGTCATTTGCCGCAGTTCCGCCTCGAACATTGAGCACACGCTCTCGCGCCGCGGGATTCTCGCGAAACTCGAGATACCCCAAGAGTCCAGGGTCGACGATGCTCCCGTTCGAACCGTATCTCGGCGTGAAATATCGATACTCGTCGTTGATCGCGCCGCCATCGACTCGTTCCTGTGCACTCCCGGGCGTCGAGATCCGGTATCGCAGCGATCTCGAGAAGAGAAAGCCGTAGACGGAGAAATCGAATCCGTTGGGTGTGCCGAGCTGAGGTCTGTTGCCGCCGTTGTCGGCGATCAGCAAGGGATAGTAGTCGTTCTCGGCGAAGAGCAATCCGGTGCGCCAGCCCGGTCCGAAGTCGTTGTTCGTCGCGACTTGCACGGAGTTGACGTACGCCGACACCCGCGCCTCGTCGAGATCGATTTGGATCGCGATCCGCTGAACTCCGACGGCTTCGCCGGAACTGAATGTGAATCGGCGATTGACCTGCGGCGCGAAGGGCACGTCCTGTGTTCCGAAGCGCACCACGAATCGGTTGTCGCTGTCGGTGTATACGATCACCGGGTAAGCGAAGTCGGAATTAGTCGTCCCGATCGCGAAAATCGAGTAGTTCCCGGGGATCTTGCCCAGGGGGCCTTCGATCGCGAATTCGATCGTGATTCTTCGCGTTTCGGTCCAATTGTCAGCGGTCCAGTCTTGCCGGAGACTCCGGGCTCCGACGACCAACGGACTCACTTGGCTCTGAATGAATGCGTCTCCACGGCTTCGGAAGCCCCACCGAAATCCAGATGAAGGAGCAGCCGTTGCGTCGAGCTTGCCGAAGGCGTCGGGACGATACTGCTCGTCGGCGACGAGCAACCGCGTCTGCCCGTTCTGGGTGTGACTCACTTGCCGCCGCAGCCCGAAGATGAACAACGAGTGGCACTCGTTGGCGAAGGTCGCGACGCGCGTGCCTTGGCCTTCGCCTCGCACCTCGATGAATGGGCTATCCACCCAGATCGGACGTCTCAGTCGATAGATCCCTTCCGCGGCCGGAATGAAGACGGTTCCTTTCGTTCTCAAGCCGGGAGGCACATCGGCGGCGATCTTCGCCGCGAGCGCATCGACCGCCGACTGGAACGCAGCCGTGTTGTCGGTGGTTCCATCCGCTCGTGCCCCGAAGTCCCGAACATCGACGAAGAATGGGTTCTTCGCAGCAATCCGCGACCCGACTCCCCCAATTGCGAGACTCATCCGACTCTCCTCGTAGATTGTCAATGATGACCAGCACGACGATATCGACGAGGGAGCCAGCGAAGCGGCTTGATCACCGTGATCGATTCTGCAGCGATCCATCCCATCGTGATCATTCCCTGCGAACCAAGACCTTGACTGATGTAGAAGACCATGTCGTTAGACTCTCGTCGTCGGATTCGTCGAGCTGTTCAGAGTGAATTCGCGCACCACGGTAGTGCCGTCGGCCGCGAACATCCGGAGGCTCCGCGCGTTCAGATCGAGACTCCACGCACCGAATCCTTGAGCGCGTGCCGCGTTCAACGCGTCGCCCACGCTCTGCAAGGGATTCGAGGTCGGAATCGGTTGATCGAGATCGAGCGAGACGCATCCCTCGGGACTTGTTGCCAGTCGGTTCGCCGGATCGACGAGAATGGCTTGCGCGATGGCCGTTGCGCTGGGCGGCGCGACGAAGCTCGCCGTCCCAAGTCGGGTGGAGATCGCCGTATCGAGCAGGTCGAGTTTGGCTGCGCGGGTCGGTGTGTACCCAGCCGACTGAAGTGCCGAAGTCAGGTCCGTGCCTGCTTCGTGACCAGAGATCACGACTCCCAGCGAACTGCTCAATCGCGCGGCGCTATCGGCCTTGACAGCGTAGCTGCTGGTCGAATCGGGCGGGACGATCCAAGGACGATCCACCGTCGCGGTCTGCGTCGAGCCGGTGTAGTTCGTGATCACGCGCGATTGGCCGAAGCCGGTGCCCCCGAAGATCTCGATCCGATTGCCAACGTAGATGCCGTCGCGTGAATCACCACCATTGAGGGTGATCGTCGTAGCCGAGCCGGCCTGAGCGATCGACGCCTGGACGATTCCCGATTCGGTCGATTTCAGGCCATAGCCGTTCTTGTCGCCGTTGAGATAGACCGAGACGGAGCCGTCGGAGTTGGTGTTGAGTCTTTGAGCGGGGAATCGGAGAACCTGCGTAGCGGGATCCAGACCGGCGGCGTAGCCTCCGACCGTGACCGATCCCCCCGCAAATGTCGACCGGCTCGAGATGGTCGCATCGAGGTTTGCCGCGCGATCCGCCGTCCATACCGACTCGGTGTAGAACTCACGCTGCGCCGGAATGCACCCCGGTGCGGTTGCCACCAGGACGACGAGATCGGCGTTCATTTCTGCAGCGGTGAGCTCGATATCCCAGAGGCCGTCGGCTCGATGTTGCGGAGGCGATGCCGCAACTTGAACGACGGACTCATGATACACACTCACCGCCGGCACGGTTGTCGTGTTGGGTTCGCCGGAGAGTTGGAGCGACTGAAAGGCCGCCTTCAGAGGCTGATTCTTATAGATCGGCATTCACGAGCCTCAGAGATATGAGAGCAATAGGATCATTTCGATTCGTCAGACCAACTCCCGAATCGAGGCGCTTTCGACGAGCCGGGGCGGAGAGGACTCGACTGTGACGGCAAACGCCGATGGCTCGGAGGACGGATCGGTCGCCTCTCCCCTTACCGTGACCACGGCCTCGTAGGTACCCGTCTCAGAGGGAGAGTCGATCCGAAGGCAGTAGTGACGTCGCAATGGTTGGAATGGGAGCGACTCGGAATGGTGAAGAGTCGAGTTGGGAGTCGTGCGTCTCAGCTCGACGAAGAACTCGGAGGGTTCGACATCCAAATCTTGAAGAATGTAAACCCATTCGATCAAGAGCTTCCCGAATCGCGGAGTTCGCGCACGCAGCGCCTCAACGGGCTTCGGACGTCGAGAGATGTCGCGACCATGCGGATCGATGACGATCCTGGTCATGACGTTGGTGTTGGCTTCCTCTTTCCCGGTCTGCGAATCGTAGGCACGGACGCCGAAACGATTGTCGCTGGGTTGCCCGAGCGGTGGGAGAGTGAAGGAAGTCGAGTCAGTCACTGCGATCGGCATTGAGTAGTCGATCGGTCCACCTTGGCCGTCGTTTGCATAGATGCGATACTCGATACTCATCGCCGATCACCGTGAGATTCTCGTATTGAACCGTGTGCGCAACTCGAACCCTGGGCCGTGTCCGCTCGAACGAAGATGGATAGTGAGTCGAGCGAGCAGCTGATCGAGTTCCGCCTTCAGCAGTTGTGACTTTGCTGCGAAAGTATCGCGATCTCCGGAAGACTCGCGACTGAGCTCCAAGTACTGCTTGTAGAGTACGGTCAGGATGGTCGCCTCTCGAAGCGCACGAGAGTCGACGAGAGACTCCGGATCTTTCGAGTTCTCCAGTGAGGAGATCCCGAATCGCCGTTCCAACTCGTAGGCCGCGTTGGCTACTTGTGGTCCGAAGGTGAGAACTACGAATTCGATACCTACGAGTCCGGCAGGAGTTGCCGGAGGTTGGCCGATTCCCGCGCCGTGTCCCTTGCGGCGGAGGCGGACGCCATTCGCGTCCACCGATTCGACGGCAAACGACTCTCCCGGGGGATGAAACGCAGTGGTCGGCTTCGTGAGAGTGACGATGTTCCCTTCGGTGATCCCTTGAGCAGAGAAATCGACAGATGCGGATTGGAGCAACCAGCGATCGGATCCGGAGATCATCCCATCGACACCGCCCGCGAGCTTTTGGTCGCGGGGGCAGATCGTTGGATAGTCGTTGTGAATACGGAGGGCGAGATCCTCGTCCGTTGCGTATCGCGGTGTGAGCATGATCAGCGCGTTATCCTCTCAGATTCTGATCGGACGAGCCGGAGTTGAGTTCGTTCGTTTTCACGGCAGCCCTGGATGCGACGCGCGATCGCGCGAGGGTCGCCCAAAGATTCACGCGAGCCTCGCAGACCCCTCGATCCCGCCCTGCGGAATCGAGGGGCCTTAGGAGTGAGGAAGGCGATCAGCCGGCGGAGAAGGCCGTGATCCCCTCGAGCCAAGCGTGATGTTGCTCGTTCTCGACCTCGATAGCGCCCTCCGCGATCCAGTCGCCCTCGACCGCATCACCGCGCGAGCCGCGGGGGTTCCAAAACTCGTTCCGCTTCATTCGCAGCCGCACTTCCGAGGAAGTCAGGCAGATAGCGGTGTAAGGCTTGAGCAGCGGTGCCTCGATGATGGTGACGCCGCCGAGGAAGGGTGCCTCGAACACCTCGATAGGAGTTCCGAACACGTTCGAGCCCGCCGTGAGACGTTGGACTCCCTGACCCCAGGTCACGAGCCCCGTCATGAAGTTCGACGAGAGAAGCAGAACGTCGGGATCGCCGCCGTTGGTTCGGCAACGCTCGAGCGTGTCTCGCATGAAGTCGGTCGACTTGTAGGCAGAGGCATTCTGGGGGGCGAGCACCTTGTTCGTCGTCAGAAGCGCCTTGAGCCCCTTCTGCTTGGGCCGGCCGGAGACTTCGGGAGACTCTCCGCGACTGTAGTAGCAGGCGACCTCCATGTCGTCCATCAAGTTCTGAAGCGCATCCATCTTGTTCTGATCGAACGGAGTACGCACACCAGGCGCGACGGCGTAGCCGGTCGAGGCTTGCAGCGAGCCGCTGATCTGCACCGGGTGTTGCCACGTCTGACAGTACTGGGTGACACCGATGGGGCGAATGGCGATCGCCGCCTGATCGACTTCACCGCCATCGCGGCTATTCGAGATGAGATAGAGCTTCTCAGCCGCGGCGGCGGCGGCGGGCGTGGTCCCCTCGACGCCTCGACGGACGCGAATCCGGCTCTCCGCGATGTCGGGCGTTTCGATCACTTCGACGTGCTCCCCGGAGGGCAGTTCGAGCACGTCGCCATTCATCAACGCACCGACGTCCTCGAGATTGAGGATCTCGTCGCCCGGCAGAAGAGCGGCGCCGAGCACGACCTCTCGGCTCCGGAAACTGCGCTTGATCATCGTGAATACGGTCGAGCCAACTGCCGCACGGGGAGTGCGACTCACGAGCGGGCATCGATTGACGAACAGAGCCGTGGAGACCGCATGAATATCGTTGCGGATCTGGAGCTCGTTCTCGAACGTACGTTGAATTCCCTGAAGGTAGCTGCTCGGCATGAATCGCCTACTCCCGACGCGAAGAAAGAAGAGAGATGGGCCGACGACCGAGTCGGCCTATACCCGATGGAGCCGAAATCACTTTGCGGAACATTGCCGTCGGCTCCTCTCAACGAGGACGACCCCAGCCGGATCGTCCAGACGAGGGATTCGGCCGGGGTGTGGATTCCTTCCATCGTCGAACGATCTCATCACCGAGAATACCGGAGCGGGTGGTCTGGGCCGCCGGCGACCCTCCCAGTCCGGCTGCACCGGTTCCTCCTCGAGCCGAGGCGACTTGGAAGTGGGAATACTCAGGTGAAGAGAGCCAATCGGCGACGGCCTGCGAGACGCTCCTTCCATCTCGCGCGGCAACCTTGAATGTTCCGTCATCCTCGTACACGTCCAAATCATCACGCCAGAGCTTGATGAGTTGTTTCGCCGTACCCGGAACCAGCGGTCGTCCCGCCAGAACCGTCGCCAACTCTCTCTCGAGAATCGCCAGGCGATAGGCTCGCTCGAGGTCCATTCTCGATGGCTCCTGATTGGTCGATGCGACGTCGAACTCCGGAGCGTCGTTCAACGGTGTGCGGTCGGCCCGATGAACGGCAACTTCGATTTCGCGGGGATCGCCGCCAGATGCCGATTCCATCGCAGCGACGCGAGCCTTCAACTCTTCGAGATCTTTTCGCGAGATCGAGACGATGTCGTCGTCCTCACCCGCGCCCGTTTCGTCGATCGGCGACGGGTTCGATAGGATCCGTTGGAAGCGCATGGTTGTTTCTCAGGAATGCGGCACGGTGGAGATCCGGGGCGTAGCCTCGGAGCAGGGGAGCAATCGCAACCAGCCAGGAAATGAGCACCAGGGTGCTCACCGCGAGTACCGATGCGATGCGGATCGTGATCTCCATCCGGTTCGACCTCGCGAGCAATCCGGAGACTCGACCGGGACGGTGGTCGTCTCGGCTCTCATCGGAATGCTGAAGAGAGAGGTCGGTTCCTTGCTCTGTGGATTGATGTAAACCTATATCAGAAATTGCTTTGCGAATTCCGATCGCGGCCGGTTCTCGTGCTTTCCGAGGTGCCTTCCAGGTGCGATCGGATTTCGTCATCGCACATCGCGTACTGGCGATCGCTCATTCCGGGCAAGCAGAGGCGAAGGAGCCGGCTGAGCATGAGGAATTCGGTGGTCGGGAGCGATCCCGCATTCCTGACCAGCGACTGAAACTCTTCGACGGTGCGAGCCATGTCGCTGGCAGTGTAGAGGTCGAATTCGGTCGGATAGACGATCTCGATCTCGAGCGGCTGAATCGACGGATCGGCTCCATCGTGGAGAACCAAGAGTGCTAGGTCGCACAGGATGCGCTCAGTACGCGCGAGTGTCCGGGCGATCTTGGCCAGCCGATTGTTCCCGTCGATCAGGTCGAGTGCCTTCGACAGCCCCGACTGACCCCTGACCTCGCGCCCCTCGCGGTGAACGAGCGCGCTATCACGGTCGACCTCCGACCGGATATTCTTCATATTCTCGCGAATCGACTCCGAAGCCCCCTTCGGGAAGTCGATCACTTCAAATCCTTCGTACGCCACGCTCGACCCGTTGGCAACGCGCAACTTGGGAAGCAGCCAGCCGGGGCCGATCGGTATCGTACCGTCGGACTGGACGTAGTCCTCGGGGCCGGAAATCAGGGGATGGGCTTGGGTCGAATCCGAGAGGATCAACTCCGAATCGCGATTGTAGTATTCGCGCTGACGCTCGGCGACGCTTTCGTATCGTGATTGGCCTATGTTATTGGCACGCGGCTTACGTCGATCAAAGACCCGTACGATCGGGACTCTGCCGAAGCCGTGCTCGATCTTCGAGAGCAGAGTGCCTTCCTCGTCGTAAAGGGTCGAATCCGTCGCCGTCCAGTGACGAAAACGCTCCACGGTCCGGTCGTCCAACTCGTGACGCTCGAGAACGAGGCACTCGAGATAACGATGGGTTGCGTCGTCGATCCGCCACCAGAGCATGTTCTCCGGAAGTATGTACGCCGCGACGCAGCGGTCGAGGCCTAGTCGTTCGACATCCGCCCGCGTCTCGATCGACTCGCCTTCGGGGGCCTTCGGATGATCCATGCAGACGTCGAGCTGCCCCAGCGTCAGGAGCAGGGGAGCGATGGTCTGGGCCATCCAGTCGTCGATCGTAGTGCCGCAACCATCGACATCGTCCCACCATATCGCGAGCGCTTCCGGTCCGACGCGTCGAACCTCTCGCGCATAGATCCGCGAGAGGTGTGTGTCGAGCGCTTCGGCCATGAACGTGGGGATCGGCGTTCGAGCGCGACGAAGCTCATAGTCATCGTCCGTTGACTGAATTCCATGAGATCCCTCACCGATCGTGCCTGCAAAGTCGCTGGACATGTTCGCGAACGACGGTGAACCCATGCCCTCGCGTGGGTCGGGGTACTCGCGCTTGTGACGCACGAGATTGCGAATCGGAAGGCCTCGACGGTCGTACCCGTATACCGCGTTCCGGTAGCGCTCACCACCTTCCACTGAGTCGAGCAACCATCGCCAGCGCAGTTGATTCTCGATCCATTCCGGATGACGGCGTTGAATCAGCTCGAGGCTCGAAGACGATCTATCCATCAGAAGATATTCCTCAGAGGGATTCGGGATTGATGCTCACGACTCGAGTGGCGGCGGCCTGTAGGGAACTCGGTGACGAGCCCGCCTCGCAGTGCATCGATCAGGTCTTCATGAGGATGCTGCGGGTCTTCGGGATAGTCTTGCCACTGACCTCCACGTTTCGCCCGGCGGTAGTAGCGCAGCGCGGCGATCAATTGAACGCAGCGAGGATGGATCAATAGACCGCTGGCACCGTCGGCTGGATTCATGAACGATTCCACCAATGCAAGACCGTCTGAGACCGACGATTGCGGCCACCTTCGTATGTTCCTCAGACCGGCTCTCTCGTATTCACCGATGACCGTGGGGCCCACGGGATTCCGCGCGCCGCCTGCTGGATCGGTCGAGATCGTCCCTAGGCGGTCGTTGAACAAAGCGCGCGCAATCGATCGGAGTTCGAGAGCGTTTTTCTCTGCAGACACGTTCTCCGAGAGATAGTCGGACAAGACCCGTACCGAGTCGACTTCACTCGGCTTCCGGGCTTTCTTGATCTGGAAGAAGACCGCCCCTGTGAACACGCCGGAATCGATCGCGAGGTGAAGCGGAAGAGAAGGATCGAACACAACTGCATCCGTTACGTGCTGGACCGGATCGAAACTCGAGAACCACGAGCCATCGGCACGTGGCGCTAGGCAAAGGTAGTCGGATTCGAATGTTCGAGAACTCGTCGTTCGAAGTTTTTGTATCAGTGAATCAATCGAGTAGTGTCCATCAGATCGTTTTGCCTTGGGACGCCCCACCGCGTCGAGGTGACTGTGGCAATAGGTGAACAGCGGGCATTCGGGGCATTTCTCGAGGTTCTTGCCCGATCGACTCTCGGGGCATCGTTCCAAGACCTCGAAGACGCAGAGCGTGTGCATCGGGAATGCACCCGAGGTCGCCTGCTCGATCAATCCGGCCATCGAACCGTTGACTCTGTGCCACGTCGACGTCATCACCACCGACGCCGGTATTCCTTCCCTGGCCATGCACATGCCCATCGCTGCTTGGCGGATCTCGTCCGGAATCTCGTCGACCTCGTCGAGTCGAAGGCTCTGAACATGTGGACCGCGGACACTCCGGCTCGACGCCGAGAGAATGGCGACGTCGGAGCGATTGCTGTATCGAGTTTCGGTCGCGGTCGACGAGAGTATCTGGACCTCCGCTCCATTCGCGTAATCCGCCCCATCGTCGTCCAGTCGCGTGATCGAGCGCTCACCCGTCATGCACCCATCGCGAATCTCACGGAGTGCTTCGTGGATCTGCTTGGACTGAGCTTGACTTCCCCCGAGGATTCGTGTTCGCAAATGAGCATTCAATAGACTTGAGATATGCGTCTCGATTGCCGAGAGCCACGATTTTCCCGCACCTCTCGAACCATGGATCAGTGCAATCGACGGTCTTTCGATCAAGACATCGAAGATCGCAGACTGACTGCTGTGTCCTGGGCAAACGCTCGAAGTCGATAGGCGTATACCGAGATCGCGAAGAGTTCGCCTTGCCCAGTCGCCGTCGACCGAAGACACGCGCATGGGCGGTCGGCCATCCGAGCCCGAGCCGATGATGGGAATCGCCATTTTTGCGTTCGGCTGAAGGATGATCCGGCGGTCCCGAGCATACGTGGGGCACTCGGTAACGGCTGAATCGCGGGTCGTTCGAGTCGACTTCGCGGGCGGCCCCACCCCGGGATCGGGAAGGATCAGTCCCTCGCACTCGCAGAACGTCGCTCCGCGGGCACCTGCTTCTCATTTGACGAATTCAAGGAGAGCAGATCTTCGAAGTCATCGATGATCTCGCCGATCCTCGATCGTCTCAGGTCGAAGACATCTGCGAGCAGGCGCTGAGATAGCCCGCTTCTCGCGGCGATGTAGATCACCAGATTTCGGCGGAAGCGCCAGCGTTGTCCGGGGGTCGCGTCAGGGGGTAAGGGCGGACGAGGATCGAACGCTGCTTCATCGCGGCTGCGATTCCGAGCGAAAAAGGCCATGAGGTTTCCAATCTGAGTCGAACACCGCTCCCTAACCGTTGAGTGTGGGATCGGCCGTTTCTCGAGTCGAGGTCACGACGTAACTTGCTTGAGGGAGAGCTTTTGAGATTTTTTTTGGTGGCCGCTTCATAGTGGTGTTCGATACTGCCGGACAACAGAGAGATCGGATCCTCGAGCGGGGGACTTGAGGATCCGAGGTGGATCAGCAGAGGTCAGGCGTGGAATTTCGATCAGTGGGGGTCGATGCGGTGAATTCGCTTGTGCACGTGCACGTTGACGGAGTCGTATGGTTGAGAAAGACTCGCGAGACTGAACAGTGACCGCTGTGATTCGATGTCGTCCGCGCCGAGCGCGTTGGCAAAGATCGTGTGGAGGTAGGCGATCCCCTTTGCTGATGGTTGGAACCGCGTAGCGTCGTAGAGACTCGTCGAGAGAGGACGTGCGTGAACCGTTCCCCACCGATCGCGCATCCGATTGGCGTCGACGCTATCGAGGACGAAGCCGCCGTCTCGATACTGGAGGGTTGCAATGCAGTTCTGATAACCCTCGAGGAGTAGATCGACTGCCTTCCCTCCGAGTTGAGAGGCGTAGAATCGATCGAAGGAAATCGGTCTCCCGCCGCGCTGGGTGTGCCCGATCTTTCGAACGAAGATTGCTGCGTCGGCGCTCTCGTTTCGCCGCTGTCGAGTGAAGAAGTCGTCTCCGATGCGATCGACGAGAATTCGCTTGATCGCTTCGGCGGCTCCCGTGTACTGGACGTTGCCGGCAGGGTCCTTGCTTGCGCTCACCGCACCCATCGAACTCCCTTGGATATCGACGATCCCTTCCGACACGCAAATGACGGCATGTTTCTGAATGTCGAGGATATTGAGAACGCGCTCCACGAGCGGATCGGGCTGAATCGGCGACTCGGGCACCAGAATCATGTCCGGCTGTCCGAAAGCCGTTCCTAGCGCGATCATCCCGCAATCCCGTCCCATGACCTCGATGATGGCGATTCGACGATGGCTCTCAGCAGTCGTTCGGATGCGTTGGACGCTCAACGAAGTCACGTACACCGCTGTCGCGTATCCGGGAGTTGCGTAGTTCACCATCTCATCGAGGTTGAATTCTCGATTCGGCCGCTTCGAATAGGAATAGCCCTTTGGGGAGGAGTCCGCGGTTCGAATCCACTCATTCGGTTCATCGAGATAGTTCAAGCCCAGATCGTTGTCGATCGTCTTGGGGGACAGCACCACGGGAAGATAAGTACTCAGTGGCTGCATGCCGTTCAGAGTGCCGTCTCCTCCGACGCAGATCAACCCGTCGATCTGGAGTCGCTTCAGCCGCTCCGCAACTTGCGCGATCGTGCTCGGGTCCCGCCCATCGACGTAGTCGCGGGACGCGCCGAGGATCGTTCCTCCGCGCGTGGCGTCGAGCTCCGGTATGGTCCGAAATAGCGGATTGAGATGAATGTGAGGGACACGCGGGTTGAGTAGACCGCTGAAACCCTTGATGATGCCGAAAACCTCGACTCGGAGCTGATTCGCACGCTCGACCGCGCCGGAGATCGAAGCATTCAGCGCAGGAGTGTCGCCGCCGGCGGTGAGAATTCCGATCCGCTTCATGCAATCACCTCGGACATGGACATTGCCCGGCGCCGGGGAGGCATCGCCGTATGTGAGTCGATTTCGAGACGAGTATATCCCACGAGTGTTAGGAAAGGATGAGGGACGGTCCGTCCTGGAGCTCGACCCGGTCGCCTGCGTGGAGCTTTCTCCGTTTTCGAAGTTCGACTTCACCGTTCACCCGAACCAAGCCATCCGAGATGAGAGCCTTCGCCTCGCCTCCGTTTCCCACCCAGCCCACCAGCTTCAAGACCTGGGTCAGGTTGATCTCACCGCTCGTCAACTCCACTCGCTCTACTTCCTGCATCTCGAGCCATCCTCTACTTGGTGACCGCACGATCAGAAACGCCCAATGAAGGACCAATCTACCGACTGCGGCCAAGCCTCGCGAGCCGGCGAAACAGATTACATTCGATGGATGCGATTTGAGACGACCCGGTCGGTTGACCTTGCTCCGAGAGGTCTGCCTGTTAGAATCACTTTCTCATGGAGGATCGTGACTTCGGGGAGCGGATCGATGTCGCGCAGCATCCGTAGGCGAACGATACTCGCGCTGCTCTTGTGCGGAGTTGCCGCGGGTGGAGTTGCAGCACTCTTCGCTGCGACCTCGAACTTCGGCACCGTGATCGAAGGGAGCATTTATCGAGCCGGACAGATGTCGCCGGAGGAACTCGCCTCGACATTGAAGCGATACGGCATCCGGACGGTTCTGAATCTCCGAGGGCAACACCCTGAAGCCGAGTGGTATCGCAAGGAACTCGAGACTACGCTCGCGGCCGGTGCAGTTCAGGTGGACGTAGCTCTCTCGTCATGTGATTGGATCAGCCGAGCCCAAGGGGAGACTCTGCTCCATCTTCTCGAGACATCCGCGACCCCGATACTGATCCATTGCTTTCACGGCTCGGAACGAACCGGGCTCGTCTCGTCACTCGCTGCTCTCCTCCGGCCGGCATCGTCAATCGAAGATGGATACAATCAGTTCACGATCAAGCATATGTATTTTCATATTGGCGACGGCGCGAGGATGAGGGAGCACCTCGACCTGTACACGCAATGGCTCGATACGAATGGCCATAGCCATAGCCCGGAACGAATCCGTGAATGGCTGCTGCGCGAGTACCGACCGGGTTCCCCAAGTCGGGAAGAGTGGCCTTACGACCCATATCCCTTGCGAGTCACGACGCGGAGGCTGAGCGACCGTGGTGGTGCCTCGACTCCCGAGGTCGAGATCGTGTGGACTCCCGGAAGCGAGCCGGGTTCGGTCGCACGTATGGAGTCGACGCGGCGGGCCCCACTGAATCGCGTCGAGTGAATATCTCCGTCTCAGGGAGCACTGCCATGGATCGGGATTCGCATGACCTACCCATCCGAGTTCGCTATGCCGAGACCGATCGCATGGGCTTGCTCCACCATGCGAACTATTTCGTCTACTTCGAGATGGGCCGGACGGAACTCCTCAGACAGAGAGGATTCTCGTACAAGGATATCGAAGATGGCGGGCATCTGCTCGTCCTTGTCGACCTGCAGTGTCGCTACAGACGACCGGCCTACTACGACGACCTGCTCCTGTTGCGCACCAATGTCGAGAGAGTCACTCACGTCAAGATCGTCCACTCCTACCGCCTCTTTCGAGACGACCGGCTGCTGGCGGAGGGCACTTCAACCCTTGCCTGCGTCGATCGGGAAGGACGCCCGCAAGCCCTGCCCGATTCCTTGAAGTGACGGCTCGGCTCGGAAGGCGCTGTGGGAGCGGTTCGAACTCCCTCATCGCCACCGCTCGACGCTCTCCACCTCGGGGTGGTAGACCACCGACGAACTCAGGATGACCGAATCCGCTTGCCGAAGAACGCTTCGGCCTCCGCGACCACGGATTCAAAGATCCGCTCGGCTTCAGCCTCCGGAATCTCCAAGAGGATCTGGGCGATGTCGAGTTTTCGGTGCTCGGCATCCGTCACCACATGGTCGGCGACTGCACGCCGAACAAGTAGAGCGAATTCCTCACGGCACGCTTGAGTGATCCACTCCGGCTCGAAGCCGAGTGCGTGGGCGTCGGCGAGAAAATCGGCCCATTCCGACTCGGAGGCCGGAAGTCGGTCGAGAATCCTCCCGAGCTTGCGCCTCCAGTTGGAACGGTCGTAATCGCTCGAGCCGGTCGATCCCTCGGCGACTTCGGATTCGTCGATGCCCCAGTGTTCTAGGATTCGGGCGCGATCGGTCGAATCCTGCTTCCCACTCATCGACGCGAACAGCTTCTCGAACAATCCCATCATCGACTCCCGGATTTGTCAGGGGACGAGGCGACTCACTTGGAAGTTGAATCCGCGCTCTTCGTGCGAGAACTCTGATTTGCAAAGTGGGAGGCGACCTCACGAGCCACGAGCGCACACAGCCGATTGCCTGCATTGTCGGCAATCCATCGACGATCTTCGTTGCGATCGGTGAGGACGCAGACGGCGACTGGGCCTGAGTCTGTGTAGAGGATTCCCGCAGCCGTTCTCGCAGCATCGACGCTGCCCGTCTTGAACGCGAGCTTCATTCCAGGAGGAAGGAACCGGGGGAATTTCTCATCGTCGTCGCAACCCTTCATATGCTCGAGCATGGCATCGCTGGCCTCGGGCGACACCAGAGTGCGCGAATTCAGTTTCTCGAGGAGTTCGATCATGTCGGCGGCCGTAGTGCTGCCGAGTCCGTACTTCTTGCTTCGTTCCGGGAAGACCGAGGTGTCGCGGCGATAGACCTTGGAATGGACCTTGGTTTCCGGCAAGCCCATCGACTCCATGGTTCGGGCCGTTGCATCGAGGCCGATCGCGTCGAGCACGAGGTTCGTGGCGGTGTTGTCGGAGAAGACGATCATGAGGTGAATCGCATCGATCAGAGGGATGGTCGCCCCTTCGCTGAAATGGCTCGTCAAGATGCCCGACCCGGGGACTTTGTCCTCCTTGCGGAGGACGACCGGGCGCTTCAAGTCGATCTTCCCCTCTTTGGCTTGCCGGTAAGCCTCGATCATCACTGGGAATTTGATGAGGCTCGCGGTCGGCATCACGACGCGATCCTTGTAGGTGAACGACTCCCCGGTGGCGAGATGCCGGATCGAGACCGCCACCTCGCCTTTGTGAGACTCGATCAGCGGACGGATCCGCGCTTCGAGAGAGTCCCCGCCGCTGCAGATCCCCACGGAGCTCACGAAAACGCCGAAGAGAAGCATCGAGAAACGAATACGCATACATGCACCGTTATGGAAATCGGGATCAAGGGAACACGATCGCTGTTCGTGAATGTCCCCTATACTCCGATGAATCATCGACCCCGTCAACAAGGAGGGGACTCGAGTTGCCGTCCGGTGTCGCCGGACGTGATGAGAGACTCGAGGTCGCCGAGCAACCTCAGAAACACCTCGCGTGTCAACGTGAACGGTTCCGGCGACCTGACTCGTGTTGCGTCGGTCCAGCATCGCCGGCTGAACTCGATCTCACCCGATGAATCGATCCGAACGTCGTACCAGCGGCGAAAACCACCTTCGACGTGCGGAGGTCGGCTCCGCATCGAGATGGACCCTCGAGCCTCGTCGTACTCGACCAGCTCGATCGGCTCCAGCAAGTACCCGAGTCGCGAGCCGATTACGGTCGAGACGAGCGGCAGCTCCGGAGCAGCAAGTCTTCGACCGCAGGTAAAGGAGATCTTGCTCAACACGACGGCGAGTCGGTCGACATCTTCGACATCGACTCGGAAGGAATGAGTCCCTCGTGAGACGACGATCGACCCGCGTGCGGGATCGCGTTCTCGAAGAGATTCAACCCGGGCGACGACTTCTCGGCTCAGGAGCATGAGCTGTGCCTCCCATGGGACGAACGGAATGATCGGAACCATCGAATGAGATCATCGAGGCTCGCCCATCGATCACCGTCTCGAGGTGGACGGGCCGTGTCCAGAGACGCTGGAGGTGGACGAGAACATCCTGCGCCTCGTCGATCTGGAGATCGACTCCGGCGTGTTCATGTAATAGATAGAGTTCATTACGATTTCGGTGATTCGCATCCCGAATTCGGATGATCGGACGTCCAAAATTGGTCAATCCGAACAATAGACGCTGCTTGACCGCAGCGAACTCTCGGCTCTCGATCTCATAGGTTCCATGAAGATCATTGTGCTTGAAGCTGAAGAGTCCGTGCCTTGCGCAGAAATCCGGTGTCAGAAACGTATCGATGAACGTAACGTCGTTGTGGATCATGCGCACCTCGAAGATCTTTCTTCGACCCAAACCCAGCTCACGATCCCACGAAGCCCGTTCAGCGTGGTCGTCGCACGCATCGTACTCAGGTCCAAATCGGCCCCGATTCCATCGGTCCTCGATATCTCGAAACAGCTCGATTCCGATCTTGTAGGGGTTCAGTCGCACTTGGGACGACGCCATGGTTCCCGAGTGGTGGTCGGCGTAGTCGATCACCTCCGAAGGCGCGAGTGATTTCGTCGTCATGATCGTGGAGTGCCAGTAGGACGCCCAGCCCTCGTTCATGATCTTGGTCTGTCCTTGGGGCGCGAAGTAATATGCCTCATCTCGTACGATCTCGAGCACATCCTGCTGCCAATCTCGAAGAGGAGCGTGCTCCAACAGAAACTGCAAGACATCGCGTTCGGGTTGCTCGGGGAAGTTCTTGGGAACGTCCGGCGAAGACGGTTCGAGATTTCTGAGGGTCTCAGGAGGATTCATGTAGGCGTCCATGTAGTCCTTGCTCTTGAATCGTCGCGATGTCGGAGTCTCGGAATCGTCGGTGTGGAGACGACGAGCATCGGCGTCTTGTCGGCGCCGGATGAATGGCGAGTGAATATCGATAAGGGACTCGAGGCAGAGGCAACTATCGATAAAGGACTCGACATCAGACTGTCCGTGGCGATCCATGTGACGTCGAACTCGATTTCCGTGGTTTGCCGTCTCGTCCATCATCTTTCGGTTGGTCTTGCTGAACCAAACGTTGTTTTTGAAGAAGTCGTTATGTCCATAGACATGAGCCATCACGAGCTTTTGGTCGACCATCTGATTGCATCGCAGGAGATAGGCGTAGCACGGGTCGTTGTTGATCACCATTTCGTATATCTTCTGGAGCCCATAGCGGTAGCCCTTCGAGAGTTCATCGTAAGCCATGCCGAAACGCCAATGCGGATAGCGCGTGGGAAATCCACCGAGTGCGGCGATCTCCGACAATTCGTCGTAGTCGAGCACTTCGAAGATCGTGTCGAAGAAGTCGAGTCCAAATGCGCGTGCGTGAGACTCGATCTCCTGCTGGAGGTTGCGGAGTTCATTGGGGAGACGGTGTTGGAAGGGGTTGTTCATCTCTCTTCCTTTGCCGGTCGAACGGCTCGTCTGGACTCCGACGCTGATGTCGAGATTCGTGGATCATCGACCCTTTCCGAGGATCTTCTTGATCGATTCGAAGATGCCGTCTCGATTGCGGATCTCGGACAGAACGACGTTCGGCTCGGACTCGAGGGCGTCTTGGAGTTCGCGGAGGAACTCTCCCGAACCGTAGGGACTGTCCACTTGGCCGTAGCCGAAGAGATTGCATCGAGGGATCAACGCCTCACGCAGCAGCGACACCGAGAGCCGATTGTCCTCTCCCCAGTTGTCGCCGTCGGAGAAGTGGAGCACATAGATGTTCCATTCCGAGGCGGGATGGTCGCGATCGAGAAGCGACGCCGTCAGCGCGTAGGCGGAACTGATCTTGGTACCGCCGCTCTCGCGAGTCCGGTAGAAGGTCGATTGATCGACCTCCCTTGCAGCGGCGTCGTGAATGATATATCGCATCACGATTGATTCATATTGGCTTTTGAGCCAAGTGTCTATCCAAAAGGCTTCGATCCGAACGATCTCTTTCTGCTCATCTGTCATCGATCCCGAGACGTCCATCAGATAGAACACCACGGCGTTCGCGACCGGCTGGTCGACCGGAGTCCAGGAGCGATACAGCCGATCCTCTCGAATCGGGATCACGATCGGGTCGGTAGGGTCGTAGGTTCGCGACGCAACCTGGCGCTTGATCGCGTTCTTGAATGTGCGTTTGAAGTGGCGTAAACTCTCGGGTCCGGATTGTCTGATCTTCGAATAGCGATCCTTCGATGTCGTAATGGACGACTTGCCGCGGGGTTCGATTCTCGGCAGTTCGAGCTCTTCGCCTAGGAGCTGGGCGAGTTCATCGAGCGTCAACTCGACCTCCAGGATGTGGCGTCCGGGAGCATCGCCGACGGCGGGTGAAGCTGCGGGGTCGTCCGAACGCCCGATGGTCTTGCCGACGGCGCCCGGTCCTTGACCGACTCCGCCCGAACCTTTGGTCCCGTACCGGAATTCGGGAAGATCGATTCGCGGCAGAGGGATCGAGACGAAATCCCCACCGGTTCTTCCGATCAATTCGCCGTTGGTGATATATTTTCGCAGGTTCGACTTGATCTTACCGCGAACGATCTGCCTGAATCGGCCCGCGTCACGTTCGATCTTTCGCATGATCGCTCGCTCCTTCCGCTCGGCCGCCCTCACACTCGAGGAAGCTGACCGAAAGTCGCTCGTCGCGTCCATCGAATGTTCGCGACGAGCTCGATCAGTGGGACTGACGCTTGACGTCGCCTCTTGCGAAGATGCTGGCGACGTAGTTCAGGACGTCGGTAGCCGAGTCCTCGTCGTAGCCGTACGACCGAATCAACCGACTCTTGACGATATCGATTTTCTCCTGAGTGTCGCGGTCGACGACGCTGGAGACGAGACTCGTGAGCTTGATGGTATCCTTCTGATCTTGAAACAACTTGAGCTCGAGCGCTTTCTGGAGGCGCTCGTTGGTCCGATAGTCGAACTTCCGGCCGTCGAGGGCGAGCGCCCCGATGTAGTTCATGATCTCGCGCCGGAAGTCATCCTTGCGGCTCTCGGGGATGTCGATCTTTTCCTCGATGGAACGCATCAGGCGCTCATCCGGTTCCTCTGCCTGCCCCGTATACTTATTCCGGACTCTCTCGCGCTGGGTGTAGGCTTTCACGTTGTCGATGTAATTCCCGCAGAGTCGAGTCAGGGCATCCTCGTCGGCTGCAATGGCTCGCTGGACTTCATTTTTGACGATATCTTCATACTCTTCTTTGACCAAGACGAGGAGTTGCTTGTAGTGCTTCCTCGTCTCCTCGCTGCTGATCAACGAGTGGTGCTTGAGGCCTGCCTCGAGTTCGTTGAGGACCATGAACGGGTTGACCGAGCGTTCACCGGCATGCGCCACGAGAGCGTTGGAGATCTTGTCTTGGACATATCGAGGGCTGATCCCGTGCATCCCCTCGCGTTCGGCCTCCTCGCGGAGTTCCTTGATGTTGTCTTCAGTGAACCCGGGCAGCGTCTTGCCGTTGTAGAGCTTGAGCTTCTGCATGAGTGTCAGGCCGGCGTTCTTGGGCTCTTCGAGACGCGTGAGCACGGCCCACATCGCCGCGACCTCGAGAGTGTGAGGAGCGATCTTCTTGCCGCGGACTCTTCGGGAGTTATAATCTTTTTCATAGATCATCAGTTCGTCGGCGAGTCGAGTGACGTACGGAACGTCGATCTTGACGGTCCGATCGCGGAGCGCCTCCATGAATTCGTTCGATTGAAGGCGTTTGTATTCAGGTTCATTTGTGTGGCCGATGATGACTTCGTCGATATCCGTCTGCGCGAACTTCTTGGGCTTGATCTTGTGCTCTTGGCTCGCCCCCAGCAAGTCGTAGAGGAACGCAACGTCGAGCTTGAGCACTTCGATGAATTCGATGACGCCGCGGTTGGCGATGTTGAACTCGCCGTCGAAGTTGAAGGCGCGTGGGTCGCTCTCCGATCCGTATTCCGCGATCTTTCGGTAATTGATGTCTCCGGTGAGCTCCGTCGCGTCTTGGTTCTTCTCATCTTTCGGCTGAAAGGTACCGATCCCGACCCGATCCTGTTCAGACAACAACAGTCGCTTGACTCGGACATCCTCGAGCAGTCGCTCCCAGTCGCCGCCGCTGCGTTCGAGCCTCTCCTTGAAGGTATGGCGGCAGAACGGGCAGAGTTCGCCGTCGATCGTGAGCGGATAACGGTGATCCGTCGCCCGAGATTCGACCAGTTCCAGGAACTCGGTCCGATCCTCTCGCGGGATCAAGTGGAGGGGTTCCTCGTGCATCGGGCAGTCGATCCAGCTCGTTGCTCCCGTCGCATCCTCCAGCCGCCAGGAGAATGTGTAGAGCGCTCCCTCGTCCGTCCTGGAGTATCTCTCCAGTCCTTTCTTGATCATGCGGGTGATCGTACTCTTCGAACTGCCTACAGGACCATGGAGGAGCAGCACGCGCCGCTCCGTCCCGTATCGGTGCGCAGCGCTCTCGAGGACGTTCACGAGATTCATCAACGTTCGATCGAGACCGAAGATCGCATCTCTCCCGCCATCTGCCTCGTCGGCGAAGAAGCGATAACGGATCAGTTTCTCGCGATTGATCGAGACCTCTTCGCAGCCGTGACTCATGATCATATCGTACACACGTTGATAGGCGGTGCGAACGACATGCGGTGATCGAAGCACGATCTCGAGGTATTCCGCGAAACTGCCGACCCAGCGTTCCTTGCGAAAATCCGTGCAGTCCCGACGACGAGCGATCTTCGAGATCAAGTCCGTTCCGGTCGACATGACGAGACCCTCCTGATGCGGCTGTTCGGTCTCTGGGCTCGATTGTGCCGTCGAGATCCTTCGCGGGGCTGCCCGACGCGTGGTTCGTCCCCGCGCGAGCGGTCTCGACGCGAAGTATCCTTTGCTTCGCGTGCTCCTCTTCGATAATCAGAGGAGGTCTTGCCGAGATGTCAAGTCCGGGCGATCACTCGAAGCGGGATCATCCGATTCCCGGACACGGTCGAACGAGAGGATGGAGGCGTCGTGTCCCTCGAGGCGGAAGTGGAAGCCCGAGCGCGTGGTAGTCGAATCGCGGTGATTCGATTAGAACCCCCGGTTACGTTGCCGTCAAGCCGACCCGCGATCCGCCTTCTCTCGGCCACGGCTGGAACTGTCCTTCGTGTCTCGAGTCAACGAGCGACTTCCGTCAGGGAGCGTTCGCTTGTTCGAGCACTTGCAGAAAGGGGGGCGCCTGAACTCAACGGCAACTCGAGTCGAGCGAAATCGACCAACAGGCTCGTGAGCATCAATCCCAACGGTAGGGTCAAGAGATGCGAGTAGGAATCGGCGGCATTCAAGAGCCACGTCTGCGGAGGCATTGCGAACAAGAGGAAGTAGGTGAGCGAGCTTCCCGCCGCCGACAGGCCCCCGATCAACGCAACGGCGACCACGATTCGACCTCCCTGACCTCGGAGCACACTAGTCGAGCCACGCACCATGTCTCGAATCGAGCCCTTCGACCAAACCGAGGATCCAATCGCAGCCAAAGCGGGCAGGGTGAGGACCTGGATCGCCACGATTCCAGGACCGAGGGCCCAACGCAACGCCGTGAGGACGGTCGCCGGTGTGGCTGTGGTCGTACCCCACGCTGCGATCACATAAGAGAACGAAAGCGTCACGAAGGCGGAGAGATAGCGCGAGGGGAGGAGGAAGAAGCAGGTCGTCGCAACGGCGGGTAGGATCCGGAGCCATTCCTCGAAGTCGAAGCGAACCTCGTCGGTCTCTGCGAGCGTCGCATTTCGGAAGCCGATCAATACCCAGCCGAGAACGAGTGCGTCGGACAAGAGCATCACGGCAGGAACCAAGAGGATCTCGAAGACGACTCCAAATCCCAAAGGGAGTTCGCCCGCGAGGTAGATCAGACAGACGCAGCGATAAATCCCATGGAGAGCGAGGATCAGCCACGCCGCGGTCATCCAGGCTCCAGAACTGGGATGGGCGCGACCCCGAAACTGATCGATCCGGGAGTTGTTGTTCGACCCATGCTGAAAGACGATGAAGGCACCCAAGAAGAGAAGCGGGATGATACTGCCGAGTTGGACGACGTCGCGCAAGGGCACGACTCCCGCCAGGATCCCATTCTCCAAGGCCGCCTGGCTCAGGGTCGAACCCTTGAGGAGAACGGCGAGGTCTTCGCGACCCTCGGGTCGCATGAAGAGCAGCGCTTGATTCGTACTCCATGCAACGACCGTCGAGGCGAGCGAGACGCCCAAGACCCATCCCGAGCGACGCCAGATCGCCATCCCTCGACGGAAAGCGGCTCGATGCCCGCCGAAGTCGATGAGTTGGCTGAACAGCTTACGCGGTCCTTGCAGTCCGAGCACAACCAGGAACAAAATGCCCAATGCGACGAGGAAAACGATCGCACTGCTCATCGAAGAGTCGATGGGTGTGAGCGTGAGACCGGAGTACCAACGACGGATCGAGAGCATGAGCACCGATACGTCACCAATCCCCGGGTTCGAAGAACTGGGTCCGCTCGGAGACGAGGCTTGTGCCCAGAGATTCATCGAAATCTGATCGATCGAGCGCACTCACCGCTCCTCGTCTTCGGAGTTCGGCCGTTCTCGAGAGACCGGGCAACGGATCGGACGAACGTCGTAGGGGATTCTACCGGCAAGTCGTCCCACCCGGCAAGGCGTTGGCGGTCCCCAATCGATCGTCGATCATCGAACGGATCCACCACTGTTTGGGCGTGGTTCGTAAAGCCTCAGGTAACGATAGTAGACTTCGAGCGACAACGCGGCGAGTGCGGTGCAGTAGATGCGTCCGCCGTGGGTGCCGTACTGCGAGTCGTCGGGATCCCAACTCCCGGTCGCGTGGCCGTTTCGACGTTGCCGAAGCAACAGGAGGTCGCGTGCCTCGCGATTCCATCGGGTCCACTCCGGTCCTCCCCGCTGATACATCGCGAGCGTCCCGTAGTAGATGTAGTAGAGATTGAACGGAGGTTCCTTGGGCGGGTGGGAGAGGAGATAGCGCGCGGCCTCTTCTTGTTTGGACGGCGAATCGTCGAGCCCGAGGAACTGTCGACAGACCCATGCCTCGGCAGTCATCGTCGGTGTGACCTTTTCGTTCGGCTGGTACCTAGCCATTCCCTGCGACGGACCCGCCGAGACCAGTCCGAGCCACTCGGCGATCCCGGATCGAACCCGCGGTTCGATCGCCATCCCATTCTCCTTACCCGACTTCAACGCCATGACGACCCAGCCGAGAATGCTCGTATCGCCGACAGGCGCACTCGGGGCGTACCGCCAGGCTCGGCCGTCCACGGCGCGAGAGCGAACCAGGAAACTGAGCGCTCGCTCCACAGGCACTCGGAGAGCGGGCTCGCCCGTGAGGGCATAGGCTTCGCTCAATGCGAGCGTTGCGATCGCATGGCAATACATCCCGACCGCCACGCTCCGACCACGGAGATCCCCGTCTGGTTTCTGCTGAGATCGAAGGAAATCGAGTCCCTTGGCGACCGTCGAAGCGTACTTGCCGTCGACATGCGTGTATCCCGACCCCAAGAAAGCCAACAACGAGAGTCCCGTGAGTGCCGTATCGGCCTCCCAGTAGTAGCAAGGTCCGAAACAGAGATCTCCCGCGGGGCAGTGGACCAGGTAATCGTCATCGTTCTCCGCGATGGAACCGTCTTTGTACCGCGCTGTACCGCCGTCCCATCGCCCATCGGCATCTTGATGCCTGGAGAGCCAATCCAGGGCGCGCTCGACTGCCTGCTCGCTCTCCTCGGAAGCGCCTGACTCCTGCGCGAGTTTCGTCCGATTCGGGTCGAGCCGCGACCGGTAGACGGAAGGGATCTCGTCGAGGCCGCGGCGCACGCCCGAACGCAAAGGCAGGGGAGGGGCGATCGTCGATGCGCTCGGGAGTCCGAGCTCCGGCAGTCTCGAAACCATGGAGTCGGCCGTGAGACGCGTTCGGTCGAGGCTCGCGACCTCCATCGTCGTCGGAGGACGAACACTCTTGCGGAGGTCGACTCCGTCTTCCTCCCTGGTGAGTGGCTTCGCTGTTGCCCGCGAGGGCTCTGACGTCACGGGATTCGCCGCTCCAGGCGGAAGATCGGGACGCGAGGCGGCGGTGTCATCCGACCTCGCCGCCGATCCGGCGCGAGATGGAGGGAGCAACGAAGCGTCGTCGGTGGGCCCTACGGGATCCGGGAGTGCCCGACCGATGTCGCTCCCGGGTCGCGGGAGCATCTCTCCCGCGAGTGGAGTCGAGCCGACGGCTCGAGCGGGTCGCAATCGTTCCTCCGGCGCTTCGGGTGATCTCGAGGTACTTGCCGGGGCGATCGGAATGAACGGAGGAGCCGGGTCGGGAAGCGGGGCAGGCGCGGCGATCTCCGGAACCATCTCCAACGCAGGTGGTTCGATCGGGATGGATACTCGTACCGACGAGACGAGGTCGTGGGCCGAAACAGGGTCGACAAGAGGGAGCGTGCGCACCGATCGAGGAAGATCGGGCAGGATCGCAGGCGCCGCGGATCCCCTATCGGGGGTGACCGTCAATCGATCTACGACGTTCGCATCGGGGATTCCGAGGCCACTCTCGATCAAGTCGCTAGGTTCGGTCGAGGATGCGCCGGGCCCTTTCGAGTCGAGTTTCGGCCGAGTTGTGATCCTCACGGATCTCGAGGTGGACTCTTCGGGGCGAGTCGCACCCATGCTCAATGGGAGGAATTCGAGGAAGTCCGGCCGGCTCGCTCCAAACAAGACGAGTCCGAGGTGCACTCCGATCGAGAGCACCAGGCACTTCTTGAGTGCCTTGCGCGATCCCCAACTCGTCCACACCAACGTTCCGACGACGAGGAGGAGCAAGCCGATCCCCGCCCAGCCGAGTATCTCTGCACGCATCAATTCGAGCAGTGACTCGAGATCGAGACCCGTCATGGGGAGGCGCCTCGCGATTCGTACGGACGGGGGCCCTCGACGCGCAGAGCGCCCGAGGACCCGAGGTGGAATCGCTGGAGTAGATTCCTTCGAGTCCTACCGAGCCGCTCTCGAGCGAAACCGGAACCGGATCGCCGATCACAGATTATAGAGTTCGTCGTCGTGTTCCAAAGCGCGAATCATGGCGTCGGGGATGTCGACTCGGATTTGGTGAGGAGAGCGATTGTCGGAAGGGTAACGGCGCTGAGGGTCGTTTCCGCGATTCGCCTCGAAGAGGTGGGGACGAGGCGGTTCGAATCCTCGCTGTGAGCGCGATTCGACAGGAGCGGAACGCGGCTCGGGAGCGGGCTTGAGTTCCGTCGACTGCGACATCGCGACCGCGTCGACCGTCTCTGCTCCCAGCCTATCGAGGGCCTCGGAGATCGATTCGATGCGAGCACGAAGACCGTCGAAGGCAACGATCAGGAGAATCGACAGAACTACCGCCGCGATCAGAGGTTGAATCGCGGCCGCGAGGGCCTCGGTCGCCGAGGCCTCGGGGCGAGAGAGGCGTTCCGAGGCAGTGATGAGCGCGCCCAAGACGCCGAGTAGGCACGAGAGCACCGCGAGTCGCTGAATCGTCCCGACACGCCGATCGAGACGATCGGTCTGCGTCCGAATCGCGAGCGAGACCGCGCGTTCCAGGTCGGCGACGGGCCGCCCCCAGCGCTTGATCGCCGCGAGGGCGATCTTCGCCGCCGGGCTCGGATTCAGTTCGCAGAGGTCGAGTGCCTTGCCGCGCTCCAGTCTTCCCTCTCCAAGCCGGTCCTCGAAGCGTCGAAGGAATCCGCCCGGAAGAAACCGACTGCGTCTCACTGCGATCAGGCGCTCGAACGTCAGCAGACAGCCGACGATTCCGGTCACGAAGAGCCCTCCGACGACCACGCGCTCGGCGGGAGGCGTTTCGGTGAACCAGGTGCGGGCTCGCTCCACCATCGATCGGCCGATTCGTTCTGCGCGGTCGCGCCATTCGATGGGTCGGGCCGTCGCCGACTTCTCCCACGAAATCGCCGAGATCGCAACGAACACCAACAAAGGCAAGAGATTGCGGCGTTTTCGACTCGAATCGATCATCCGTCGAGAATCCATGGTCTTGGGTTCCTTCCCCATCGGGACTCGGCTCAAGCGGAAGGCGACGCTCGCGGGCGACGCACGTCGCGAACTGTCCTCGCCCCGGTCCTTCACTTCCTTTGCGTCGAGTCTTGTCGTCGCTTCGTGACCGCCGTCAGCCGCTCCTTCGCGTCCTCGGCGGCCGCGGTCGTCGGGAATTTGTCGATGAGCCTCTGATATGTTTCGGCAGCCTCGGCCCAGCGGGAGAGACGTTCGTAGAGTTTTCCCACCTGAAGGAGCGCCGAGGATTGCCACTTCGGGGCATCATGAAGGTAGTCGACCTTGAGATACTCACGCTCCGCCGAGCGGTAATCCTTTTGGTGAAAGTGACTTTCGCCAATGAGGAACTGAGCGGCGGCTGCTTCTCGCTTACCCTTGTCGCTCTCGACCACCGCCTCGAGTTCCCGGCGGGCGTCGTCGAACCGGGCCAGGCCCATCATCGCGCGGCCTCGTGCAAGACGCATGCGAGCCGAGTTCGGCCGCCCGGTCGGCGCGACGGCTCCCTCGGAAGCCTTCAAGACGTCGTCCCAGCGTTCCAGCTCCACCCAAGCGTCTAGGCGACGCTCCTCGGCGAGTTGTTGGAGATCTTCCGTGAGTGCGCCGGACGACTTTCCCAGGAGTTTTTCGATGCGTTCGAGAGCCTCGCGGATTCGTCCCGCGCGGAACGCGGTCTCGGCGTGCCAGAATCGGGCGCGATGAGTCAGCGCTCCCTCTGGAAATCGATCGAGGAGTCCTTGGAACGTCGACTCGGCTTCGGACCAGCGGCGCTGTTCGAGTCGACACCGAGCCCGTCTGAATTGAGCCGCCTCGAGCATCGAGCCAGGAACGCGAACGGCTTCAGAGGTGATCGGCTTGAGCATCGTCACCGCCTCCTCGAACCGTCCCTGTTCGAAGTGGGACTCCGCGAGATGAAAACGAGCATCCGCCGCTCTCGCGCTCTTCGGAAACTCCTCGAGCAATCGGCGAAATACGGTATCCGACTCGTCGCCCTTCTTGGCATCCGCAAGTGCCCAACCCAACTCCGCCAGGAGCTCATCGAGGGGAACGCTGCAGCTGGACGCGTGTTTTCCGACAGCTTCACCGAGTGCCTCTGCGGCCTCCGCTGGTCGGCCCGCCGAGGCGAGCAACCGACCTTTCTCGACGAGAGCGATGCCCTTGACCGTCGCGCCGCGTTCGGACTTGATGACGCGATCGTACTCCGCGAGAGCTTCGGCCTCGCCACCTGCTTTGGAGAGTGCTCGCGCCAGCCCGATCTGCACATTTGGGATTCGAGGGTCGGACTCCTGCAGCTGAGTGAGAAGTCGACGGAAGGCGTCGCGTGCATCCGCAGCATTTCCGCTGGAGAGCAACGACCAGGCGAGGCCGTAGGTCGCCCTGGCTTTTGTCTCAGGGTCTTTCGAGGACGCCAGAAACCCAAAGGTCTCGATCGAGCGATCGTGCCGTCCACCGCGTGCCTCCGCCTCCGCGAGACGCAAACCGAGGTCCGGCAGGGCTTTCCCCGCGGGAAATCGCCTTTGGAGGGTTTCGAGACGTCGGCGAGCATCGTCGAGTCGATCCGACGCAATGGCTGCCTCGATTGCTCCTACCTGGGCGAATTCCGCCACGTCGCCGTCGGGCCGCAGCTCGACGTACGAGTCGAACCAAGGGATCGACTCGGCTGGGGACTTGGAGTCGAGAAGAGCTCTCGCGAGCGAGTATGAGGCATCGGCGCGCCTCGAAGACTTCGGATCGCGTGCGAGACGCTCCCAAATCGAACGTGCCTGGTTCGTTCTTCCGTCGGCTCGATAGGCCGATGCGAGCAGGTAAGCGGCGGAGTCGGGCTCCGAGAGGCCGGCGAAGGCCGTGGATTGGAGCTTCTCGAGAATCGAGGCGCTTTCCTTGGCTCTCCCGAGATCGAGGAGTGCGCGAGCTTCGATGACGGAGGCGGTCGAGGCTAGTTCCAGCCGCGGCCGACGATCTCGGAGGCGACCAATGATCTCGAGGCTCCGTGCCGAACGCCCGGTCGCCGCGGCACGCGCCGCCGCTCGGATCGTCGTCGATTCGGCCGAAGGGTCGTTGGGGAATCGTTCGACGAACTCCAAGTAGAGCTCGATTGCCCGTTCGTCTTGTTTGGCTCTCTCTGCGAATTCGGCGGCTTGGAGGAGCAAGGCGGGTGCGCTCGTTTCGGGCGCCTTCCTTGCTACCGCCGCGAGAGACTCCGACGCGCCTGCGAGATCGCCGCGCCCGGCGAGGAGTTCCGCTCGGAGGCTCGCCGCCTGAGCGACCACCGACGGATTCCTTGACGCCAGCAAGGATTGCGAGAGCTCCTCCGCCTCGGAGTCCCTTGCGAGCCGTCGCAGTGCACTCAGTCTGAGGAGTCGCGCTTCGTCTAGAAGACTGCTTCTAGTATGAGCCTTTTCGAACGCGGCCAGACTCGACTCCGCCTGAGCCCACTTCCCGGCATCGATCGCGCAGCGGCCGACCTCGAGAAGCGCACGCTCCGACCACTCGGGGCCCCCGTCGCGCTGCAGGATCTGAAACTCCGAGATCGCGTCGTCGAATCGACCGAGTGCCGCCTTCGCCCGACCGAGACCGAATCGCGCGCGTGCCGCGACCGGCCCTTTCGCTGTCTTCAAGGATCGTTCGTAGGACGCGACGGCGCGATCGAACGACTTCGTCCTGAGTCCGAGATCCCCGAGATGGCTCCAGGCGATCTCAGCCTGCGGGTGAGAGGGATTCGCAGCAACGAACTTCGTCAGCGACTCCGAGGCATTCTGGACTTCGCCGAGCAGATATGCCGCCTCTCCGACCCGAAAGAGGGCCGACGGCGCGCTCGGATGTGTTGGATGGCGGGCGAGAAAACGCTCGAAGACCGAGCGCGATTGTGCATACTTGCCAAGAAAGAGCAGGGAATTCGCCAGACCGAGCTCCGCCTCGCTGGTATCGGTTTCGCGCGGAGCTCGTTCGACGAGCCGCGCATACTCCTCTGCGGCGAGATCGAATCGTCGATCGCGATACAGGCCGTCGGCGAATCGAAGATCCTCGGCGTAGCGAGCCGGGGCGAGCGGCCCTCCGGTCGAGCCGGAGGGATCCGATCGGGCTTGCCCGATCAGAATCATCGCCGCACTCGTCGGGAGTTGCCCCGAACAGGCCGGTCCGAGTGCGACCAGCAACCACAGCATGCAAGACTCCTCAGCACTCCAACGGAGCAGTCCGAGATCGTTTCAGCTCCTAGAGAACCATGCGCGTTATATCGGAGCTTCGCCAAAACCATCAAGGTCAGCCTTGCAATGGTCGCCTCGCCGCGATCGAGACGAAGTCATCCCTCACCGTCGACTAACGGCATCCCCGCGCTGTCCGATCCCATTCTAAGCTCATTTGCGAGGAGCCCTCATCCTCCGGAGAATCCCCCCAGAGATCTCGACCGCTAATCTCTTGCAGGAAATCCAATACCCGGGTATCTTCTGGAAAATTCGCAAAATACCCAAACCTCGCAGTCGGTTTTCGGGTAGACTACTGACGACCTCGACGAGGGATAGAATCGTATCTTCCCTGGTCAGTCAGGTTCCAGTGACCGTCCGTCGTTCGTCCCCTAGGAGACTTCTTCGATGAGCATTCGCAATCAGATGGGCTGGACCGCGGCCTTGCTGCTGGCCGGCCTGACCCCGGCCCAGGCGCAGACCCCGCAGGCCCCGGGCAAGGTCGCTCCCGCTCCGCAAGCTCCGGGCAAGGTTGCCCCGGCCCCGCAGGCTCCCGGCAAGGCCGCTCCGGTCGCCGTCGCCGCTCCTCAGGGCGGTATGGCTGCTCCGCAAGCTCCTGGCAAGGTTGCTCCGGCCCCGCAGGCTCCCGGCAAGGTCGCCCCTGCCGCTCAGTCGCCCGGCAAGGTCCTCCCGGTTCCCCAGGCTCCCGGCAAGTGATCCGCCGATTCGAGTACTTCGCCTCGAGCGAGCCTCGGCCGTTTTCGGCCGGGGCTTTTTCTTGCGCTCCGGGGGCAATCAGAGCGGCCCCTGGCGATCAGCTGTTGGTTCGGCTAAGATCATGGAGTCGCAGGAGGCCGCAGCATGCGATACATGAAGGACCCGTGTATCCACGGGACGAAGTTCCCGCATCGACCGATCACCCGGTGAAGGGTGGATCGTAACCCCACTGACCCTGCCCCGATGAGATGAGACGCTCGAACGGGGCATCTCGTGCGACGACGATCGATCACGGATCCGGGGCCGCATCGCCTCGGCCGAGGTCGCGTCATCGAGCCTTACCAGGAGCGTCGCGAGCGCTCGGCCCAGGAGACTCAGCCTGCCATGATGATCTATGTCGGGAATCTCGATTACCAGGTGACATCGGCCGAGCTTCGCCAGCTCTTCGAGGAATTCGGGAGCGTGGCGATGGCGGAAGTCCAGACCAAGGCTCGAACCGGTCAATCGCGAGGATTCGGACTGGTGGAGATGCTCGACCACAAGGAAGCCAGGAACGCCATCGAAGCGCTCAACGGCCGCGCCTTCCAGGATCGGGCTCTGGTCGTGAACGAGTCTCGCCCTCGTCGGACCGTGCGGGATCTCTACACCGGCGGTGGATGGTTTGGATCGGGGTCCTGAAGGACGCCGGCGCGTTCGGATCATCGGAGCCGATCTCGCCATTCGCGCGGTAGGAGAGATCTCCGGCTTGCTCGAGGCAGCCGATTGCGATGGGATCTCGAACCTCGTACAGTGAAAAACGGCTGGGATTCTCCCCGGGCAACCATTCGGGGAGGATTCCTGCCCGCGCGCATGGATCCGCCGCTGCGAAACGATGCCGACCGCGCGAGGTCGGAGCCGAGGCCCACGAAATGAGCATGTCGACTTCCGCCGATCGAGAGCGCAGCCTCGCCGTATTCGTCGACCTCGAGAACCTGGCCATGGGGTTCCAGAATCAACGAAAGACGCGCTTCGACATCCAGAAGGTCCTCGAGCGGCTGGTCGAAAAAGGGAAACTGATCGTCAAAAAGGCATACGCGGATTGGGGCAGGTATCAGGCATACACGGCCCCGTTTCACGAGTCGGCGATCGAGTTGATCGAGATTCCGCGACGAAGCCAAACCGGAAAGAACTCGGCCGATATCCGGCTGGTCGTCGATGCCATGGATCTCGCCTGGAGCAAGCCGCACGTCGACACCTTCGTGATCGTCTCGGGAGATTCCGACTTCTCGCCGCTCGTCTCCAAGCTCAAGGAGAACGGCAAGCACGTCATCGGGCTGGGCATGAAGGGCTCGACGTCGGAGCTCCTGCGCGACAACTGCGACGAGTTCATCTATTACGAGGATCTCGAGCGTCAGGAACAGGATCACCAGCAGATCGCCACGAACTTCGCGGCCGATCTTCCTGAGAGGAAGCGCGAGGCGTACACCCTTCTGATCGAGGCTTGTCACGCTCTACGACGCGAAAATTATGAAGTCCTGTATGCTTCCTTGATCAAGGATACGATCAAGCGAAAGAAACCCTCGTTCGACGAGAGCTATCACGGCTATCGGAGCTTCAACCATCTTCTCGAAGAAGCCGATAACCTCGCGATCGTCGATATCGAGCGCAACCCAAAGAGCGGTACCTACGTCGTCACGCGCTTCGGAGCTCAAGATCCACGCATCGACAAGGCAGTCCAAGTAAATATTGCGTCGAAGCGAGGCTGATCTCGGGCTGAAGTCCCGTGCTCATTCGTGACGCAAGGCGTCGATCGGGTTCAGCAGAGCGGCCTTGGCCGCGGGTACGAGTCCGAAGACCACACCCGTAGTCGCCGAGATGCCGAATCCGAGGATCACGGCCCAAGTCGGCACCACGACGTCGACCATCTGAGGATGCAGGCTCGCCAGGGCGCAGAGCCCGTATCCCAACGCGATGCCCAGGCCGCCGCCCACCAAACTGAGGCTCACCGCCTCGGTGAGGAACTGGAGCATGATGTCGCGTCTCCGCGCACCGACCGCCTTGCGCAAACCGATCTCGCGCGTCCGCTCCGTGACGCTCACGAGCATCACGTTCATGATGCCGATGCCGCCGACGAGCAGAGAGATCCCGACGATACCCGAAAGCACCACCGTTGCGACCAGACTCATGCTGTTGAACGTCTCCAGGATCTCGTCCTGAGTGCGCACCTGGAAGTCGTTCGGCTGAGACGCCGTCAGTTGATGCCGCCGGCGCAAGAGATTTGTGATCTGCGCGCGAGCCTCGGGAACCGCTTCCTCCGAGGTCGCCTGGGCGGTCAAGGCGATCTTGCGGATCGAGGCAGGGTAGAGCTTCAACGCCATGGTGTACGGAATCAATACGAGATTGTCCTGGCTGTTGCCGAGGAAACTTCCCTTCTCGAGCAAGAGTCCGATCACTTGAAAACGCTGTCGATCGATGAGTACGGTACGACCGACGATCTCTTCGGATGCTCCGAGCTTGTTCATGACTTCACGCCCCAAAATGCACACGTGATGCGCATTTTCGATATCGGCGACCGAGAACGGTCGCCCGACCTCGACGGGGAAGTTCCTGATGGGGTGGTACTCGGCAGAGACGCCTTCGAGTGGAACGTTCAACTCCTCACCTTGGTACCGGATCGCGGCGGTCGGCCGTCTGATCAAGGGTGAGACCCTCCTGACCGCCTCACACCCGGTTGCGATCGCCTCGAAGTCGCGCTGGTCGAGTTCGATCCGTCCCAGACGCTTTCCGGCTTCGCCGCCAGGCCGCTCCGGCCAGACCCACATCGCGTTCGTGCCGAGTCCTTGGAGAAACTGGGCGACATAGGCAGTGAAGCCTTGGATCACGCCGACCACCGTGATGGTCGAGGCTACCGCGATCACGATCCCCAGAACCGTGAGCAGCGATCGCAACTTGTGCGACCACAGCTGCTCGAGTGCGTTTTGGACGTTGGAGACGATCATCGGGAGGTCTCCGTGTCCCGAGAAGAGAGGTCGGATTCCACGCGACCGTCGCGGATCCGCACGACCCGTCGGCATCGCGCGGCGACATCGGGCTCGTGCGTCACGATGACGATCGTCTGACCTTGCCTATGCAGTTCGCCGAAGAGCTCGAGGATCTCGTCGCCGGTTGCCGTGTCGAGATTGCCCGTCGGTTCATCGGCCAAGAGGAGCGCCGGGCGTTGGACGAGGGCCCGCGCAATGGCGACGCGTTGCCGCTGACCTCCCGACATTTGATTGGGTCGGTGGTCCATTCGGTTCTCGAGACCCACCCGCCTCAGCGACTCGACCGCGCGAGCCCGGCGATTCGGGCCTCCGCCGTAGGTGAGCGGCAATTCGACGTTCCGGAGCGCGGTTTGCCGAGGAAGGAGTTCGAACGTCTGGAAGACGAAGCCGATCCCGCGGGATCGAACGCGCGCGAGTTCCGACTGCGAGAGCCGAGCGACGTCTCGTCCATCGAGTTCGTACTTGCCCGCGGTGGGAATATCCAGGCAGCCGAGGATGTTCATCAATGTCGACTTCCCGGATCCCGACGGGCCCATGATCGCGACGAGTTCGTTCCGGCCGATCGTCAGGTCGACGCCTTGGAGGGCGCGAACCGTCACGGCTCCCATTCGATACTCCTTGGTGATCCCCTCGAGTCGGATCACGGGCGGGTCGGGAGTTGCCTCGGCGGTGATCGGCGAAGTGGTTCTCACGAGGCCTTCCCAGCGGCTGTGAGCGTAGTGACGGGGGTGACGGCCTGTCCATCTTCGAGGATGTCGAGCGCACGGAACGGGGCGATGATCACGCGGTCGTCGGGTCCGATGCCCGAACGGATCTCGATGCGTCGCTCGTCGCTCAGGCCGGTCTCGACCGGTCGAGCCCGCGCCGTCTCGCCGTCGAGCACGAAGACGATCTTGACATATCTCAATTCGGCGTCGGCGGCCTTCTCCCCCGGAGATCGCGCGTTTCGCTCGGCCCATGCTCGAATCTCCGGGGAGTCCGGGAGATCGCGTCGTCGTCGATGGACGACCGCTTGGACCGGCACGCTCAGCGACTCTCCTCGGGCCACCTCGATCTCCACCGTGCACGACATGCCGGGACGGAGTGCCGACTCGCCGGGCTTCATGGCGATGAGCGTCTCGAAACCCACGACTTCATCCTTCTTGACACCCTTGGCCGAAACGCGATCGACCACTCCGTCGACGGGATTGGTCGTATCGGCCTGGAGGTAGACCTTGGCCGGTTGGCCGCGACGGACGAGACGGATGTCGCTCTCGTCGACATCGGCCCGAACGCGCAATCTCCCGAGATCGCTGATCGTCATGAGCACCGAGCCCTTCAGGTTCGTGGTGCCGGCGATCACGACTTCCCCGACATCGACCGACATCCCGGAGACGACTCCGTTGATCGGCGCTCGGATCTCGGTGCGGTCGAGTTCCTGTTCACTCGTCCGCCGCATCGCCTCGCTCTCCATCGACTCCTGGCGACTCATCGCGAGTGCGGCCTCCGCCTTCGCAAGCGCCGTGCGTGCATCGAGCAACTCGGTTTGGGTGCTCACGCCTCGTCCGGCGAGTTTGGAAGACTGTTCGGTATCGCGTCGTGCCTTCTCGAGGTCGCGCTCGGACTGGGTGATCGCCGCTTGAAGCCTCTCGATCTTTGCCTTGGCGGAGTCGAGACGGGCCCTCGCCTCGGTCTCGTCGAGCTTCACCAGGAGGTCCCCTTGCTTCACCTCGTCGCCGTCTTTGACGTGGACATCGATGACCCGGCCGACGATCTGGGATGCGATCTCGGCCTCATCGATCGACTCGACCGTGCCCGGGGCGGTGATCGACTGCGCGATCGATCCAGTGGACGGCGGCTCGGCGATCACTTCGCGGGCGGGCGCCTTGACCAGTTGCCAGTCGACTTCGATCGAATCTGGGTCTCGCCCCCAATTCGCCGCGACCAACCCGGTCGCGATCACGGCGACCACGATCATCGGCAACACGAGTCGACGCATGAGGTCCCTCATACAGTTGAATAGCGATTACTTCATGTTCTCGGGCATGAGGCAGAGTCTCATTCCCGCGCCGATCATGAGGACCCATCCGGAGCGCACCGATGCCTCGACGATCGCAAGCGTGACACAAATGCTCGAGGACACGACGAGATTCGCTTGGCGTCTCGACCAGCCGGCAAACGCGAGATGGATCCAGCCGGCGATCACGAAGAAATCGAAGCAGTCGAGGAAGACGACGAGGCCCGCCGGATGGCGGCCCGGTGAGAGGAAGATCGAAGGCGAGAGCCCGACCTGTTCTCGATGCAGCAAGCCGATCAACAGGATGCGCAGCAACGGCCCCAGCACCCAGTAGTATTGAAGCCGGGCACAGTCGCGGAATGCGGCGGCGAATTCGATCGGTCGGGCGGACACCGCCGCGAACGCGCTGAAGAGCGTCGCGGTGACGAGAGCCCGGATCGCGATCATTGCGGGATCGACGACGAAATCCCCCAAAGCCGACAGCGTTCGCCAGAACGGCAAGGTCGACCTCTGCAGGTGAATCGCCTTTCGAATCGCGTCGTCGCCGACTTCGCCCCGAGTCTTCGTCTCGATCCTTGCCTGGCCGGCCTCGACCGCCGTGTTGAGCCCCAACTCCGTGACTCCGCTCAGCCAGGGCAGGGCAGTGGTCGACAGGAGAAGGCACGCCCAGACCAAGATCCAGCCCGTCGCCGGGGACTGCGAAGCTTCGGGGATCTGTCCCGGGTTCGATTCGTGGATGGAGGGAGCGACGGCCATGTGAATCGAATCTCTGAGGAGCGAACACCGCAACTCGACCAGAGTCGGGTGATTCCGTACCCCTCCAGCCTCATCGGGTCGGCAATGCGATTGTACAACAAGCGGGACCATTCACAGATACCCGCCCTGCTGGCGATCGGCTTCGATTTTCTTTGGGAACAGGAGTGGATTCCATCGGCGGTTTCCCCGGCCTTCTTCCGCTGGACGATCACGTCGAGCGACCGGACGGCGGATGCACCCTTCCGAAGGGCCCATTCGGCTCCTTAGAATCTCGAATTCGGCAGAGTCGGGGAGCATTCTCGAGTGGGAGGAATCGCAATGTCGATGTTCGGAGGTCGGATCGGTCGGCGACCCGAAGGCGCGGATCGCAGCAAGTCCGCGCGATGGGTGATCGCGCTCGTCATCGCGCTCTTCGGCATCTTCAGCTACTTCAATCAGACCGAGATCAATCCGGTGACCGGTGAGAAGCAGCGGATCGCCATGAACGTCGACCAGGAGAAGAGTCTCGGCCTCGAGGCCGCTCCCAAGATGGCACAGCAGATGGGCGGAGCCGTCGACCCGCGATCCGACCCGCGGGCTCGACTCGTCGCCGAGGTCGGTGCTCGTCTCGTGAATGAAAGCGACGCGAGGAAGAGCCCCTATGCAGACAATTTCCACTTCTATCTGCTGAACGACGAGAAAACCGTGAACGCCTTTGCGCTCCCAGGTGGGCAGATCTTCATCACCAAGGCCTTGTACTCGAGACTCTCCAACGAGGCGGAACTCGCAGGGGTCCTCGGCCATGAGATCGGGCATGTGATCAATCGTCACGGCGCTCAGCACATGGCCAAGGGACAACTCGGTCAGATCCTCCTCGTGGCCGTCGGTGTTGGAGCGAGCGGCGAGGATGACGGCGGGCGCAAGGCGCAGATGGCGGCGATGCTCGCGAATCAGATGATCCAGATGAAATACGGTCGCGACGATGAGACGGAGTCCGATACCTACGGATTGCGCTACATGGCCCAGGCAGGCTACGATCCCCGCGGCATGCTCGAGGTCATGAAAGTTCTCAAGGAAGCCGGAAACGGTGCAGGCCCCCCCGAGTTCCTCTCGACACACCCGCTCCCGGAGACTCGAATCCAGCAGATCCAAGCCACCATCGAGACCACTTATCCCAACGGGATCCCTCGCGATCTGCACAAGGGCGGACCGCTCGTGGGAAATCGGCTCTCCTGGCGCTGAAGTCGAGCCTCTCGAGATTCGACTCGGCCTCCTCGGCGACCGCTCGGACCGGCGAATCGGCTCGACGACGGTCCGGTCGTTCCTTCCTTCGCGGGTTCTATGCTACCCTCGGCGTGATCGCGTCGCATTCTCCCAAGGACCATTTCGACCCCGGGAATCCATGATCCACCCCTGGCACGACGTCACGCCCGGCGAGAATCTCCCCCTCGAGTTCAACGCACTCGTCGAGATCCCCATGGGCTCGAGCGTGAAGTACGAACTCGACAAGCGGACCGGCCTGCTGCGGCTCGACCGCGTGCTCTATTCCGCGGTCTACTACCCCGCGAATTACGGGTTCATTCCGCAGACCTACGCTGAAGATGACGACCCGCTCGATGTCCTCGTCCTCTGTCAAGAAGCCGTCGCTCCCATGACGCTCGTCACGGCGCGAGCGATCGGGTTGATGACGATGCTCGACACCGGCAAGAAGGACCACAAGATCCTCGCGATCGCCGTGGGCGACCCGGAGTTCAACAGCTTCACCGACGCCGACCAACTTCCGCCCCACCGACTCTCCATGCTCCGGCGATTCTTCCAGGATTACAAACAGCTCGAGGGAAAGTCGGTCGAGGTCGACGAGATCCTCTCATCGTCCACCGCGTTGCCCGTCATCGAGGACTCGCTCGAGCGATACAGCCGACACCGACGCAAGGGATTCCATTGATCACATGCGCACGATCGTCATCGGGGCTTCCGGGCAGATCGGCGGATGGCTCGCTCGTCTTGCGGGCGATCGAGGCTTCGACGTCACGGGGACGTACGCCACCGTCCCCGCTGCGGGTCTGACTCGGCTCGACGCGTCCGACCGGATCGCGGCCGCTCACTGGCTTCGAGAGCAGCGCGGCGACGTCGTTCTCTACCCCGCGGGCTTCACCTGGGTCGACGGGTGCGAACGCGAACCGAGCCGGGCTCACGACGCAAATCTCGAACAGCCGCTCAATCTCGCTCGAGTCGTCGCCGACCAGGGAGGTCGGTTCGTCTACTTCTCGACCGACTACGTCTTCGACGGCGTCGACGGCCCATATGACGAGAAAGCGCCCACGAATCCGTTGTCCGCTTACGGCCGCTCCAAGCGCGACGCGGAACTCCGGCTGGCGGAAATTCTCGGCGACCGGCTTCTCATCGTCAGGACCTCATGGGTGTTCGGCCCCGAGCGTCAAGGCAAGAACTTCGGATATCAGCTCATGACCTCCCTCGCGGCGGGCAGAGAGGTCGTGTGTCCTTCCGACCAGAGATCGAGCCCGAGCTACGGGCCGGATGTCGCGGCAACCGTGCTGGATCTCGTGGAACGGTCCATCTCGGGTATCGTGCATGTCGTCGGCCCTGAAGTCGTCCCGAGGCCCGAATTCGCTCGCGAGATCGCGCGAGCCTTCGGAATCTCCGACCCGCCGATCGTCGCGAAGCCGACGGTGGACCTCGGGCAGGGCGCGCCGCGACCTCTGTCGGGCGGACTGATTCCCGCGAGGCTCGCTGAACTGGGGATCGATCCGCCGCGTTCTCTCGCCGACGCGTGTCGGGACTTTCGGGACCGGCTGCGGCTCGAGACCGAATGGGCGACGACGGCACTGTGAGCCCGCCCGCATCGAACGAGGTCGATCGCTCACGCTCGAAGCTTGGCAGCGCCCTCCGGATCCTGCTAGACTGATTCATTGGGTCGCGGCTTGTCGCAGGTTCGACCCGTATCGATGCCCGTGCGCCCCGGCCGAAGCGGGAGAGGAGACGCGCGATGTGGGGCGAACCCCGAATTTGGATCCAGAGCCTCTTCCTGACGGCACTGTGGGCCGGAGTGGGCGGGACCCAGACCGTCGACAGTCCGGCGACAAAGCCCCCCACCGAGGCGGCCAAGCCGGACGCCCCAACCGCCGATCGCCCGATCTCCCCGGAAGAGTACGCCCTTCCCGGCGAGAATCCGCCGCGAGCGTTCGTCCCCAAGACTCCGCTTTCCGTCGAGGAACGACGCGAGATCGAAACGATCCGTCTCTTCACGATCGCGCGGTCCCAAGAGTACGAACGACGCTTCCGCGACGCGATCGCCACTCTCGAGAAGGCTCTCGCCACCGAACCCGAGTCGATCGCGATCTTGAGGCGACTCAGTCGACTCACCGGGGCTCTGGGACAGATCGATCGCTCCATCGAATTCAGCACTCGCGCGCTCGCACTCGATCCCAACGATGCCGAGACGCTCATCCGCCTCGTCGAATTCTATCGAGGCCGGCGCAAAGACCCCGGCCGGGCGGAGAAGCTTCTCAGCGACCTTCTCGCAAATCCAAGACTCGATCCGGCCCGAGCCCCCGCCATCCTGGCGCGTTTCGAATTGGTCAAGCTCCTGGCCTCTTCGCAACGCTTTCGCGAGGCTGCGGAAGCTCTCACCAAGGTCGTGGAGAGCCTCGATGAGAAGGCGGCACTCGAACTCTCACCCACCGATCAAAGGCGTATCCTCGGCCTGGATGAAGCAGGAGCCTACCAGGACTTCGGAATGATCTTCCTGGCCGGAGGGAAGCGTGACTGGGCGGTGCGCTCCTTTCGTCGAGGCTTGACCTACACTCCCAGTCATCCTCAGCTCACCTTGCTCCTCGGACAGACTCTGCTGGAGGACGGCAAGCCCGGCGAAGCGCTCGACTTGGCGGAGTCCCTCTTGCCCCAACGTCCTCGCGCTCGAGAACCCTACGACCTCCTCGTTCGTGCACTTTCGGGCCTGAAACGGGACGCCGAGGTCATTCCTCGACTCGAGGCCGCGGCCAAGGCCGACCCGAAGAACGTGCCGCTCCAGTACGTCTTGGTCGATCTGTATCGGTCGCGCGGAATGACCGAACAGGCCGACGCCCTGACGAATCGACTGATCGACCTCCAACCCGACCTCCAGGGGTATCCGGGTCTCTTCAACGCCCTCCTCGAAGCCGAGAAGTCGCCCGAGATGCTGCGACTTCTCGAGAAGGTAGCCGGCCGGATTGGAAGGATCGAGGCGGTCGATCCCCAACTCCAATCGATCATTCGCAAGGAAGGATATGCCGATCGACTTCTCGACATCGGTTTGGGGATGCTCGAATCCGAACCCGCCAAGCTCAGCGAAGTCGGTTATCGGATCCTGCGTCGACTCGCAACTCTTTCCGGGCGGAATGAGAAGACCGTGGCTCTTCTGCGGTGGTCGCTCCGGAAGGAGCCCGACCCGCTGGCGTATCGGGAACTCGCCATCGTCCTCGCCCAGTCGGGGAAGAACGGTGAGGGCGCGAGTCTCATCCAGGAAATGCTCGAGAAATACCCGAACGAGCGCAACCCGCAATCTCTCATTCTCCTGGCTCAGCTTCACCTTCGCGACGGCAAGGAAGAGCCTGCGATCGTCGTGCTTCGAGACGCCTTGAAGATCGACCCCCGGGATCTCCAAGCTGCCCGGCTGCTTGCGATCTCTCTCAACACGAGCGGCAAGACCGACGAAGCCGTCGCCCTCTTGCGGAAGGCGCTCGTCGACGCGCCCACCGACGTGGAATTGAACGCGACACTTGGAGGCGTTCTCGCGACGGCAGGCCGAGACGACGAGTCGATCACCTTCTGGAGATCTCTGCTCGAGCGCTACCCCAACAACGAAGAACTGGTGAGGATCGCTCGATCGAGCCTCTCGATCGTGTACTCGAATCAAGGCGACTTCGCCAAGGCCGAGGCCGAACTTGAGATCCTGCTCGCCAAGAATCCCGACGAGCCGGGTGTCAACAACGACCTCGGCTACCTCTATGCCGATCAGGGGAAGAATCTCGAGAAGGCGGAGGCGATGATTCGCAAGGCCGTCGAAGAGGATCCCGAGAACAGCTCCTATCTCGACAGCCTCGCATGGGTCCTCTACAAGCGAGGGAAGAAGGCCGAGGCGCTTCCGCTCCTCGAGAAGGCCGTCAAGAATCTGACGACCGACGACGCGACCATCCACGACCATCTCGGACAGGTCTACTTCGACCTCGGCGAGCGAGAAAAGGCGCGTGCCTCCTGGCGAGAGGCTGAGAGGATCGCCGCGTCGGCCAAGCCGCCCGACAAGCGGCTCGAAGACATTCGCAAACGGTTGGCCTCGCTCGAGACCCTCGCCCCGACCTCGACCGGATCCACCGAAAAGAAGCCGTGATCGCCGACGAACGACCGAGCGATCTCCCGCTTCACGCACCGCGACTTCGTGTCCCGCGCCGCTTCGCAAGGCGACTCGGCATTCCGTCACTTCCCGCACTCGGAGCACAGGTTCGATGGCAGGGCATTCTCACGCCGCAAACATCGCTCATCGAAAAGGGGTCGTCGACGCCAAGCGAGGAAAGCTCTTCAGCAAGCTCTGTCGTGCAATCTTCGTGGCCGCCAAGAATGGCGGCGGTGATCCCGACGCCAACCTCCGCCTTCGTTATGCGATCGACAAGGCAAGGTCATACAGTTGTCCGAAAGAGAACATCGAACGCTCCATCAAGAAGGGAACCGGGGAGCTCGGTGCCGAGAACTACGAGGAGGTGATGTACGAAGGATACGGTCCCGGCGGCGTCGCCGTGCTCTGCGAAGTGCTCACCGACAATCGAAATCGCACCGCGGGTGAACTTCGCAAGGCATTCGAGATGGCAGGCGGCAACCTGGGCGCGACCGGCTGCGTGAGTTACCTCTTCTCCTACAAAGGGCTGATCCTCGTCGACCCGAAGCATGTCACGGAGGAGCGACTCATGGAGGTCGGTCTCGAGGCGGGAGCCGACGACATCGCTCTCATCGGCGACTACTTCGAGGTCACGTGCGACCCCAAGCAGTTCGAGACGGTCAGGAAGGCCTTCGAGTTCGCTCGAATCGCCGTCGAATCGGCCGAGACCAGCTATCTTCCGTCCACGCAGGTCGACCTGAGCGTCGACGATGCCAAACGCATGCTTCGACTCCGCGACATGCTCGACGACAACGACGATGTGCAGAACGTCTACGCCAACGACATCATTCCCGACGAAGTCATGCAGGGAGCCTGACGGCTCCGCCTCTGCTCGAGACGCATTCGTCGGCTCGAGGCGGTCGCCTTGCGAGGAGCGACCGCCCCGGGCCGGATCTCATCGTCCGGGTTTGTTCCGTCGACTTCGCGTATCGGTCTGCCGCGTCGTGGCCGTCGGAATGGGGGTCGCGACTGCGGCCGTTCCCAACTCGAGCACCGACAGCGACGAGAGACGTTGCCCGGCTCGGCGCCTGAGTCGAGCTTCGGGTTGGATCGAGACTCCCAGGGAGTAGCTGGAGATCGTGGTCGAGGACGACACGACGATGACGTATCGATTCCCCGATCGCGGCACGCGGACGGAGACGACCCCGGTTCCTACGGCAACGGCGGCTCCGTTCGGACCAAGGACCCGAATCGATCCGCCCGGCACCTGGATGGTCATCGTACCGGTTCGAGCCGCCTGGATGCGGTAATGATCCAGGTCGGCAGTCGTGTGGATCGACAGACCGGCAACGGCTCGTTGCGCGACCCTGCCGAGATTCACCGCTCGTGCCGGTGTTTCGTTCGACTCGAATCGATCCGGTTCGATCCGTGGAGAGGGAGTCGGGGCTGGAGGAAGGGGGAAGGGAATTTCAGGCGTAGGGCTTCCCGGCGACTGGGGAGGCTCGGTTGTTCGTCCACCGACGAAACGAATCTCCAGCCGATAAGCCCCCACCGCGAAGACGTCGTCCGTCGCGCCCGTGACCGCGATGGTGTAGCGGTCGCCGCTCACGACCCCTGCCACGGCCACCGCAACGTCGTTTCCCCAGAGATCGGGTCGAGAAGACGAGCCAACTCGATTGGTCGAGGCGTCGACTACAGACACATGAGGGCTCAATGAGCTCGTACCCGACGCCTTGGCAGTCACCTGGAGCGTGGCGCCCTCGAGCCTCGGCACGGTCACGGAGTAATAGTCGGTCTCGCCGATCGAGGTGAGCCAAACGCCGGTGAGTTCCGCCGAGTTTCCTACGATCCTTGAACTGAGATCGAGTGCGGTATCGAGACTGACCGCGCGACCGGCAGCATTCTGGGGATCGGCGACGCGCGGTCCGTAGAGCGCTTGAATCCCGGCCCGATCTGCTTCCGTGAGCCCGGCTCGGACACCACCGTAGAATTCGTTCATCACGGCGGTCGGATTCGGCGCGTGGGCCAAACCGAGCGAGTGACCACTCTCGTGAAGCATCACGCTGTAGAAGTCGTAGGAGGCTCCTGGGGACCAATCGAAACCGGTGTTGACCTCGATATCGCCCGCTGCGGAGACGCTGTTCGGAGGAGGGTAGTACGTCTGGGCCAAGATACGCGTGTCGTTGAAGTCATAGCCGCCGATTCGAATGTCGCCGAATCCGGGGTCGCTCTGGGATGCGCCGTAGGCGTTGAAGTTCGCGTTCGAGTCGGCCACGGGGACCACGTTTATGTTCGCGTTCGCAGCCCAGGTCTGAAGGGCGCGGGCGAATTCACGCTTCCAGGAGTCTCCGCCGAATTCCCGGGCCAGCGTCGCGTTCAGATCGTTGACGCCGTAATCCCAGTAGACCCCGTCGGTTGGAATGCTGTAGGTGATCTTGGTCGGGTTGTTCCAGGTGAAGCCGCTCGTCACGTAGTCGAATCCGGCGCCGCCGTCGAGCAGCCGCCGCGACTCCAGTCCTTCCGCCTTCGGGGCGAGTGACCGCTTCTTCCGGCGCGACTTGCGCCGGTCGGCGTCGCGCATGCGAGACCAGATGCCGTTCATGCTGAGGGAACTCCGACGTCGTCGAGGTGCGCTGCTCTGGGTGAGTCCGCTCGATGCTCGGCTGGGGGCGTCGGGTCGTTGTCGACCAGATCGCCTGAGCTCCTCGCGCGGACTGAACGCAACCCGGTCGGGGTTCGAGTTCAAACGGTCCTTCGTCCTCCTTGAAATCGTCCGGCGCGTCTGCTCGAGGGACGTCCGCTTCGCCGGTTCGACGAACTCGGACAGTATCCCTGCGAGCCAATCCTGCTTCACGTCGATTCGCGACGGCGATTCTCGTCGAATCAGCCGACCCGAGAGGATGAGCCGACCACGAGCGATCCGCCCGTCGTCCGCTGCCCGACCATACTTTAGCCTATTTTTCGGGACCGAGATTTTTTTTGGTCCGAACTGCTCGAGAGCGAATCCCAGGCTCGGTCGGCAATCCGCGCATTTACCTGCTGAAAGCGCCGCGAGACGCAGTCGGATGCGACCAGGGCGCGTTTCCTTGCCGCTTTGCAGCGGCTATGATGAATCATCCGGAGCGAGTCGGCATCAATCCTTCCGTATTCGATCCTCTCGCACGGAATCCCGGATCGACTCACCCACTCGCGACGCCGATATATTGGACGAATCGCTCTGCGTCGACCGATCCCGAATCGACGCGTTCGATCGGCCCGCGAGAGGTCGGCTCGGCATCGCCCATCCATGAGGCATCGCATCGCTGCCGCCGGATTCTCTTTGGAGGAGTTCGATGTCCAGTGTTCCCGTGGTCTCGACTCCCGCCCCGTCGCTGTCCGTGGAGATCGAGCGCAAGCGGAGATTTCCCTGGCGTTCGTTGACGCTCGCCGTGCTGGTCGTGTTTGGTCTGGCGTTTGCCAAGGCCTGGGAGTCCGGCTTCGACTGGAATCGTCTGACGCGTGGAACTCGTCCGACGTTGGAACTGGTCCAGGTGGATCGGGGTGAGCTCGACGTCTACGTGATCGAGACCGGCACCCTGGAGAGCGCGAACAACACCACGGTGAAGTGTCAGGTCGAGGCCCTGATCGGCACGGTCGGCGGGACTTCCGGCGGCTCTCGGCGGGGCGGTTCTACTTCGGGTTCTCGCGGTGGTTCCGCCGGAATGGCGGGCGGAGGCGCAGGTGGTCGAGCCGGGGCAGGTAGATCCGGTGGCGGAGCGCGAGGCGGCGGGATGACTGGTGGCGGCGGAGGAATGAGTGGACGCGGTGGTACGGGCGGCGGCGGGGCAGGCGGCGGAGGAGGTGCCGCTGCAACTCTCACTCGTCCAATGATCCGATCCTTCACGTACATGGTTGTTCCACACACGCCGCTGCGGCCGATGATGAGCCGCTCCGGATCCTCGTCCGCATCTTCGATGTCCGGCGGAATGGCTTCCATGGGCGGCGGCGGAGGAGGAGGAGGCGGAGGAGGAGGTCGAGGGGGACGCGGCGGTGGCGGCGGCGGTGGAGGCGGTGGTGGTTTCGGGATGGACGAGAAGCCGGGCTCGACCCGAATCATCTCGATCAAGCCGGAGGGTTCGGTCGTCAAGGCGGGCGAGATCGTCTGCGAACTCGATTCGGCGGCGTTCCGCGATGAGCTCCAAGCCCAACTCATCAAGGTCGAACAGGCCAAGGCATGGGTCGATCAAGCAGCCTCCATCCTCGCCGTCAACGAGATCACCTATCGTGAGTATCGCGACGGAGTCTTCCCGCAAGACCTGATGCTCGTCAAGCAGTATCTCACCGCGTGCGCCATCGACGAGGAGCGTGCACGCCGCAACGTCGAATGGTCGAAGGAGACGCTCGACAAGGGTTATCGAGCCTCCGCCCAGTATGTCGCCGACAATCTTGCTCTCCAGAGAACCGAACTCGCCCTCCGCGAAGCGAAGCGGATGGAAGAACGCCTCGTGAAGTACACGGCGCCCAAGATCCTCAAGACCCTCGAGGCGAAGCTCGAAGCGATCCGGGCGGACAAGCTTGCGCAGGAATCGGCCTACCAGCTCGAGCTCGACCGAAAGAGGCGGCTCGAAAAGATGATCGCGAACTGCACTTTGACGGCGCCGCGAGAGGGGATCGTCGTCTACTCGAATCAGTCGAACTCCTGGGGCCGGTCGACCGCACAGATCGAAGAGGGAGTCACGGTTCGCGAAGGTCAGGCGATCTTCGACCTTCCCGACCCGCGTCGTATGCGGGTCAAGGCCCGTATCAACGAGTCGAAACTCTCCCGGATCCAAACCGGGCAGAGGGTTGAACTCAAGGTCGAGGCTTTTCCTGATCGCCCGCTGTTCGGCACGGTGGCCGAGATCACTCCGATCCCCGCGCCGGCAAACGGTCCGTTCTCGGACACTCGGATCTACTTCGCCACCGTCAACATCGAAGACTCCGAGCAAGTCGAACTGCGACCAGGGCTGAGCGCGGAGCTTGCCTTCTTCGTCGAGTCCAAGAAGGACGTGACCCGAATTCCGGTCGGCTCGGTCCGCTGGGTGAATCGCCAATCGTTCGTTGCCGTACCGCGCGCGAACGAATTCGACGAGTCGGGCGCGCCGAAGTGGGACTGGAAGCCGGTGCGGCTCGGGGTCTCCAACCCGTATTTCGTCGAAGTCCTCGAAGGGCTCGAGGTCGGTCAGAACTTGATCCGAGACCCGTCGAATCTCCTACCGCCCAAGGTCTCCGAAGAGTTCACGACCCCGCCGGCCGCCGAGCCCGCGACCGCGGGCTGACCCGATCGAGGTCGACGGCGTCCGACCGCAGTTGGGTCGGATGTCGACTTCAACCGATTCGAGGCACGATCACCGGCAGAGTCTTGCCCGCTCCGTTTTCGGAATCTTCGTAACCCACGACGATGCTGTAGAGTCTCGCACTCGTAAATGTTCGGCTCTGTCTCGCCTGGAGTTTCACCGTAAAGTTGAAGATGAAGTTGCCTGGAGCCTTCTCGGTCAACTGTACGCGACCTTTCGGCTGTACCTGGGCGTACTGATCGACGACGCGATAACGAACGACGGGTGTTTCGTTCAGTCGACTCGTGGTGACCTCGCCGGTGACCAACACGGGAACGAACTTCCCATTCGGAGCGAGCTTCTGAGGCGCGGCGAATGCCCAGACTCCTAGGATCGCTTGCAAACGTCGCGGCTCGAGCCGATCCGCGACGGGTTGGAATCTCGTACGGTCTGCTCCGCGAACCGAGCGCGGCGTCGAACCGAGATAGCGGCGGATCCGATCGAACATCGACGCCTCCGAGAATCGGCAACTCGAGAAAGGTGCCAAGAGCAGCCGGGTTTCCACACGGCGGAACTCGCTCTCTCATCCATCGGAATTGCCGGCATGGGAACGGTCTCGGATCGGCGATTCCTTTCCTCGAGGATTTCGGTCGCGCTCGCTTTTCCGATTGGGGGGAGAGACGACTGCGGACCTCGCGACGTCACGACCCTCGTCGACTGTTTGTTCCGAACGACCCGCGCGGCTACCATATCGGAGCAGCGATTCGTCGTCGACTTCGGAGCGATTCGCATGTCCGCGCCCGAGATCGACCCTAGTCCTGAGCTTCTCTTCGCCTACGGGACTCTCGCTCCGGCCGATGCTGTTCGCGCCGAGGTCGAAGGGTGGTCTCGTGACGCCGTTCGCGGACATCTGTACGACCTCGGGATCTATCCCGGGCTCATCGATCTCGACGCACCGCAAGCCCCGTGGGTCGAAGGCTACGTTCGAACAGTGGATTCTCGGGAACTCTCCGAGCATCTGGATCCCTACGAAGGCGTCGACGAGCACCTCTTCGAACGCGTCGCAACGACGACCAGGGAGAACCGTCGTGTGTGGATCTACGTCTACGCTCGGAAGATTCCCGTAGGTGTTCCCGGTCCGCTCCGCTCATGGTCTCCCCCTCCGACCACGTCGATCCCCGCCGATTTCGACTCAACCCGCGCCCCGCTCATTCGATCGATAAAGGGAAGTTCATGACAGTGCCCTCCCTCAATGTCGGGTCGCAAGCGCCCACATCGGATCACTCCGCCTCGTTCGACTCCCAAGAGACGATCGGTGGATACCTGATCGACCGTCTGCAGGCGATGGGGCTCGGACACATCTTTGGAATTCCGGGCGATTACATCCTCACACTCTACAAGATGCTCGAGGAGAGCCCGATCGATATCGTCGGGATGACGAGGGAGGACTCGGCTGGATTTGCGGCCGACGCGTACGCGAGGATTCGCGGGCTCGGTTGCGTCTGCGTGACCTACTGCGTCGGCGGTCTGAGCGCCGCGAACAGTGTTGCGGGGGCGTTCGCCGAAAAGTCGCCCGTCGTGGTGCTCAGCGGTTCGCCGGGGATGCGTGAGCGCGCACACAATCCCTTGCTGCACCACAAGGTCAAGGACTTCTCGACTCAGTTCGAGGTCTTCGAGAAGATCACGGTCGCGAGCGCCGTGCTCGACGACCCCTCGCGCGCCCGATCCGAGATCGACCGAGTTCTCAACGCCGCGCTCCGATTCAAACGACCCGTCTATCTCGAGATTCCGCGCGACCTCGTGACGGCTCCGATACCCCCGGCGTCGCACGCTCCGGCCGGGCTCCCGCCCAGTGATTCGAATGCGCTCCGGGAGGCGATCGAAGAGGCCGCCGAGATGCTCGAGGCCGCTAAGCAACCGATGATCCTCGCCGACGTCGAGATCCACCGGTTCGCTCTCCAAGATGAGTTGCTGGCGCTCGCGGAAGAGGCGCATCTTCCCATCGCCACCACGATCCTCGGAAAGAGCGTGATCTCGGAAGGACATCCACTCTTTGTCGGGCTCTACGAAGGCGCGATGGGGCACGAGCACGTCACTCGATTCGTCGAGTCATCGGATTGTCTGTTGATGCTCGGTTGCTTCATGACCGACATCAACTTGGGCATCTTCACCGCCAAGCTCGATCCGTCGCGCTGTATCGACGCCACGAGCGAAGACCTTCGGATCAAGTATCATCACTACCGCGACGTTCGACTCGACGACTTCATCCGAGGCCTGCGGGAACGCGGACTGAAGACCGCTCGCGTCGCGATGCCCGAGAAGACGCCTGCATTCGGTGGTCAGTGGGTCACGCAACCCGACGCGACGATGACCACGGCCCGACTCTTCGGCCGGCTTCAGCGAGTCCTCGACGATCGGATGACGGTGATCGCCGATATCGGCGACTCCCTGTTCGGATCGTCCGAGCTCATGATGAGCCGACGCACCGAATTCATCAGTCCAGCTTATTATACGTCGATGGGCTTTTCGGTGCCGGCGGCCGTCGGGGCGGGGATGGCGAACCCGACCTCGCGAACCCTCGTGATCGTCGGCGACGGCGCCTTCCAGATGACGGGCATGGAACTCTCCACGATCGCACGCCTGGGCCTCGCGCCGATCGTCGTCGTGCTCAACAACAAAGGATACACCACGGAACGGTTCTTGCTCGAAGGTTCATTCAACGATATTCACAACTGGGCATTTCATGAGATTCCGAGAGTGCTCGGAGTCGGAGAGGGCCACGACGTCCGGACCGAGGGAGACTTCGACCGGGCTCTCGATCGAGCCCTTGCAAATACGAAGAGCTTCTCGCTTCTGAACGTCCATCTCGACCCGCTCGATCGCAGCCCCGCCTTGGAGCGACTGACGAGTCGTTTGGCGAAGCTCGTCTGATTGGAAGGAGATCAGCTGAACGGGTCGAAAGACCCGCGAGGCCGTCGAGGAATCATCCGCGGCGGCCTCGCGGTCGATCGGCGATCTCAGGACTTCGAGAAGGTCAGCCCCGGATCATCTGCGCCGCCGCCGAGGGCTTGGAAGACGAAGCGATCGGGGCTCTGCCAACGGACGTTGCCGACGAGCGGCGGTCCACCATTGGTCTGGGCGAGCGTGAGGATATCGGCCGCGGAGTTCGAGGTTCCCGAGATCGTGTGCTCATCGCCGTTGACCGAAACCTTCCAAGTGAAGGCTCCGTCTGCGGCGAGAGTGAGCGTGATGGTGGTTCCTTGGGCGGGGGAAGCAGTCCACGTACCCGGAAGCGTGCCGGTCTTCGCAGGGTCGACTGCCGGCGCCGAGGGGGCCGGAGCGGCCGCGGGTGTGCTGGGATCAGCCGGTGCGTCGCCCGTCGGCTTCTTCTGCAACGCCTCCAGGAGCTGCGCCGAGACGCGGTCCTTCGGCTGCAAGGCGACGACTTGCTGCAACTCGGCGATCGCGGAATCGTTCTGGCCCGCGGTCAGGTAGAGATAGGCCAGGATGAAGCGAGCCGAGGCCGATTGCGGGTTGCCGTCGGCGTACTTCTCGAGTGCTCGGAGTTGATTGGTGTAGACGTCGACATCGGAATAGAGACTGATCAGGGTCGTCCAATCCCAGCCGGGCCCGACCGATAGAACACCGTAGAGAGCGCCCGCCGATTCGTCGTACCGCCCCAGGGCGAAGAGCGCAATCGCCGAGAACTCGTGGATCGCGGGATCGTTGCTCACGGACTTGAGGGCCGATTGACTCAGCGTCAGAGCTTGGTCGAAATCGCCCGCCTTGAACGCGGCACGTGCTTGCTCGAAGGTCGACATTGCGGGATCGACGACCGAGGCGTCGGGAGCCGCGGAGGTGGTGTCGATCGGCTGCGAGTAGTCATAGACCGGAGCGGAGGCTGCAACCGGGGCGAGCGCGTAGTAGGGGTTCTCGTAGGCCATGTAGCCCCAACCGCCGCCGTAGAGCGACGAGCCGAGCGACCACCCGAGCAGACCCGTGTACAGACCCGCTCCCAGTCCCCAGCCCCAGCCGCCCCAGCCGGTGGCGCGACCCGCCCAGAATCCGTGAACCCAACCTGCGTGGTAGGCGTTGTATGCGGGGTTGTGCCATCCCCAGCCCTCGCCGCGATTCCAGCCCGCCACGTTGTTCCGGTCGAAAGCTCCGCGACCGTCGGGTCCGCGACCGAATTCGGAGCGCGACCCTGCGACGGCTTCTCCGCGAGGTCCCGAGACTCCGCGGATGTCTCCGCGTTCGCCAACGGCGCCGCCGTTCCGTCCCACGGCGCCCCGCGCTCCGGCCGCCTCGGAGAAAGTCCGGCCTCCAGGAGTGGTGACCGAAGCTCCTTCTACGCCTCGCCCGGCCGCTCCCCGCGGCCCTTCGACGCCGGCGCCCGCGGCGCCGTAGCGCACCGAGGATCCCCCCGGCGTCGTGAATTCGCCGCCCCGCGCGCCTGCCTCGGCGGATCGACCTCCGTAAGGATTCGCCCCGCCTCTCCCCATCCCGCCGCCTGCGTAGGGGTTGGCGCCCGGTTCACGAACTCCTCCGAAATTGCCGTAGCTCCGGGAGTTGTTGAACTCGGCCCCTCGATTGAACGACTCGCCTCCGAAGCCGCCTCGGCCCGCGTCCATGCCGCGGCCTCCCGAGAATCCACCAGGTGAGAAACCGCCGCCGTACCCGGTGTGCATCCCTCCGAATCCGCCGCCGTAGCCTCCTCCGCCGAATCCTCCTCGCGACATTCCTCCTCCGCTGAATCCTCCCCCGCCGAATCCTCCCCGCGACATTCCTCCGCCGAACCCTCCACCGCCGCGCATGCCTCCCCCGCCGAATCCTCCTCGGCCGGCGAGCGCGGGCAACTCCGTCGACATCATCACGACGAGTGCAACCGAAACGAATCGAATCGTGCGCTTGTTCATATCATCCTCATGGTTGGAGGGCTCTTGGGAGAGGATAGCTCGCGATCTCGATCGCGACGCTCGCTCGGCGTTCACTTCGGGGCGGCGGCTGCTCGTCCCGACTTGGGCGGGACGCGAACCAGCGTGATCTCGCCGATATCGGGCACCACGATTCCTCCGATCGATCGATCGTACGAGCGCAGCTCCAACTGCTGCTTGCCGATCCTTCGGACCACCTGAGTGCCCGCCACCGTTCGCCCGTCGGCCATCACGCCCGAGGTTCGAATCATCCACGAATCGGCATCGACTCGGCTCCAACTTCCCTCGCTGTGTCCGCCGTCGGGATCGAAGATCCATGACTTGAATTGACGCGAACGGGGGTCCCATCCGATCCGTTGCGTTCCCGATCGCGCCTGGTTCCCTCCGAATCGGATCGAGAAGTCGCGAAGGAGGAAGTTGCCGTCTTCGCTCCACCTGCAGGTGGTGTGGACCGCGCCTGTCTCGCTCTCGTCGACCCACTCGCCGAGCATCCATTCGAGTTCTTTGAGACGATCGTGGACCGTGGCATGGTCGGAGTCGGATTCGTGGACGCTCGCCTGGAGCCACTTGTCTCCGGAACGCACCCAGATCGCGTCGTATTCGGAGACGAGAGCGGGACCTCCGTCCTTCGGTTCGGTCTTCGTCGCCCCGAGCTCGCGCGCCGTCCTGGGTCCGAGGAAGCGGATCTCTCGGCTCTCGACCTCCATCTTCTCGCCCGGAGCGGCCTTCATCGCCGCCGCGAAGTGTTCTCGAATCGCGGCTCGTCCGCGGATCGACTCTCCTCCGTCGCCGGTGATCTCGGCGTCCTCGGTGAAGAGCGCGGCGACGGCATCGGCATCGCCCTTCTCGTAGGCCTTTGCGAACTCTGCGCCGAGTCGACGGATCTCCTTGGTCGCCGCCTCGGTATCGAGCGGCGCCGACGGCGTCGCGGCGCGAGCGGGCTTCGGCGGCGCGGCCTGGAAACTCCGAGCCTCTCGACCCGCCATAGCGGCGAAGGCGAGGGCGAGCGTTGTCGGTACGACGATCGATCTCATGCTCGGATCTCCCGGTGATCGTGGGTTCGCCTCGCGGTGTCGACGTTCCCCGCGAGGTCCTCTTCATCATCGCATACGGATGCTTCCAAAGCGACGATCTCGCGGCACTTCCGCGTCTTCGAGAGCCGTGCCCTCGTTTCGATCGCCTGCCGTATGCGGTCTCATCCGTCGAAGGTAGTACACGAATGCTCACGACCCGGTTTCAGATCCGTTCCTCGATCAACACGGGCATGCGGTTGGATCGGGTCATGACTCGATAGTAGCTGCTCGCGGGTTCGCAGATGACGTAGACGACCGCGGCGCCTCGCTCATCGGGAACGAGGAGCCCTCGCACGCCTTGTCGCACTGCGTACCAAACCCCGCGATCCCACACGAGTGTCGCGGGGATCTCGACCGGGAGTCCGCCGATCTCTTGCCAGCCGCCCGACTCGACCGTTTCGAGCCAGGTCCATCCGGTTCGAGGAAGGCTGCGGCTCTGTCCCCGTCCGTTCCCCCAGCGCACGATCTGCAGCCGCCCGTCGCGTTGGACCGGGAGCCGCGGGTTGCGGTCGCGGTAATGGAACTGGAGTTCGGGTTCGCCGCCGCGTTCATGGATGCGGCGACGAAGCGATTGTCGCTCGATCAGGTCGAGCGGAAGTCGATGCCGGGGGATGGCGACGGCGTCGCACATGGTCTCTCAAAAACAGGATTTGCCTCGGATATCGCAGATGTCGTACGCATTGGCGTCGTCGCGATAGACGTTCGCCAGGGGCAGGGTGGCGCCGCTGCGGAGTGCGAATCGGCCGTGTCGAGCGTTGATCTCGCTCTTGAGACGCGCCACGGCGGTCGCCTTCTCGGAGTGGTCGGGATCGTCGAAGAGGCTGAGCGGTCGATCACGACAGCGGTTCAAGTCGTCGGCGATCAAGTGCATGTGCGTGGCCTCGGCGCGGGGGATCCAAGCCTCCCGCAAGCAGGGGCGGGCTGCGTCGAGCAGCAGATCGAAGCGATCGGTCGGTACGGTGAGCCGCACCTGCCCGCCGCCGCTCCGCCCGTCTCGGTAGACCAGGTAGAGCGCCAAACGACCGGGAAGGAGTTCGTGATAGTGCAATTCCTCGATCAATCGTTCGAGGTTCCGGACGAGCCAGGCGTGGAGTACCACCGGGTTCGAGGTCGACCCGCCGAAGCTGCCTCCGCGCGAGAGGGTCTTGTGGAGCGGTCGATTGCGATGGATCGGCGCGACCGGCTCGCCGTTGAGCTCCCACCAGAGGGCTTCGCCCGAGGCGGTCAACAACTCGCGCACGAGCTTGCGATCGGCCTGTGCCAGATCGAGGCATGTCTGGATCCCCCAGGGTTGGAGTCTGCGGGCGCGGCGACCGGCGATGCCCGTGATCTCCGTGACCGGACGCGACGCCAGCAATTCGGTCTCCGATGAACGATCGAGCACCGCCGATGCGCCGAACGGCTTGGCCGCGTCGGAGATCAGTTTCGCCAGCGTTCGCGACCGCGCGATCCCAACCGTCACCGGTACGCCGACCTCCGCGCGGATCCGGTCGCGCATCGCCGTCGCCGTCTCGGACAAGGTCTTGCCCGGCAGCGGTACGGCGTCGAAGAAGAATTCGTCGATCGAGTAGTACTCGACGTGCGGCGAGAACTCCCGGACCACGTCGAACATCCGACGGCTCAGGACCTCGTACCACCGGAAGTCGCGCTTGACGTAGATCCCGTCCGGGCATTTCTCCAAGGCGTCCCAGATCGGAGTCCCGGTACCGACCCCGGCCGCCTTCATCTCGTAGCTCTTGGCGATGACGCACGCCCCCTGATTCCCGAGCACGCCCACGGGCTTGCCCACGAGAAACGGGTTGCGCACCCGCTCGGCCGACACGTAGAAACAGTCGGCGTCGAGATGTCCCACCGCCGCCGAGATCGTCATGAACGAAAGTATATACTGTTCGGGCGTACTGTCAAGAGATCGGCGCAAACCGCCTCGGCGTTCTCGACAAGGGGCCCGATCGAGAACGAATACAGGGCGGCAAGGCACGATTTCCGCAGCGCATCACGGACCGGGCGAGCTCGGAGCGGCTCACTCCGTTTTCTTGGGCGTGATCGTGATGTCGAGCCCGATCGACGTGGTCGTGATCACCCAGTCGTCGCGATCCCAGCCCTTGATGATCCCCGAGCCCTCGAGCCGGTCGAACATCTGCTCGACGTAGGCAGGGACCCGGTCCTCGAATTCGGCGACGATGTCGAGCTTGCGGCCGAGGAGGTTGAAGAGCCCGCGGATCGTGGCCGCGCCTTGTTCCTCAAAACGCCGGCGTCCTTCGGGAGAGGCCGGGTCGGGACCATCGAGCGTGAGTTGCATCGAGCGGATCAGGCGGCCGAACTGGCCGAACCAGTTGTCGCCGAATCCGAAATACTCCTTGTGGACGATGACCAGCCGACCGCGGCGGACGACGGCGGCCTGGTAGACCGACTCGAGGTAGTTCTCGCCGTAATCGGTTTGAAAGGCGATGTTGACGGCCTTCGCCAGGTGTTGAAGCGCGGCCTTGACGCCGACCTCTTTGGGGTCGACGACGAGCGCGAGGTCGAGCAGGCCGCCCGCCTTGCGGGCCGTGACGGTGCCCTGGCCGGCGTCCGACGAAACCGCGACGCCGACGGGGATGTCGCTCGACGTGATCGGCGTCGCGAGCGACGCGGAGGGCATCGGGGAGCGCCGCACCGCGACCCGACCGCGCGCGGGAGCGGGTGCGGCCGAAGGCGTCGACGCCGTCGGAGGCGGGGGGGCGGGAGAGGACGAGGGCGGGACCGACGGACTCGGCTTCTTCGGCGAAGGCTTCGGGGGCATCAGGGGTCTCCCGGGGGCCGGACTCTGGACCGACGCTCACGCACGGTTCCGAGCGTTGCGGAAGACGGATACGAAGTCGCCGCCCGCTCGACCGTTACCCGAGGGCAGTGTACCGCGGGACTCGCCGTCCAGGGAGTTGCCGGCCTGGTCGGCGAAGCGATTCGAGTGGATCCTGAGCTGGATGGCATCGAGACCGAAGTACGTCTCCTCGAGCGTGAGAACGACCTCCGCCTCGCCTTCGGGACGATTCGGGGTCACCGCGACCGAGAACGCCAGCGACGACTTCGATCGTCTCGGAGTGATCGTGTAATTCGCGAGATCGCCGAGCATCGGAACGAAGTCGGTCGGGTTCGCTCCGGTCGCAAAGCCGGCGCCGACGTCGGTGAAGCGCAGCGTGATCTTGCGCGACTCGGCGTCGTAGTCGGCCGCGGCGACGCGCGGCGCTCTCGTGTCGACGATCAGCGGTCCCGCATCGGCAAAGGGGCTGAGCGGTGCGGGCGCCGCCAAGAAGAATCCGTCGGCGCCGGTCTCACCGCCGAGGATCTCATAGCGACCGTCGGCGAGGGGCCGCTCCGCGCGGATCGACCATCGACCCGACGCATCGGCTCGGTCGCGACCGAGCGTGACGATCTCGCCGTTGCCCGCTTTCGCGAGCAGCGTGACGTAGGAATTCGGATTCGCCACGCCCGAAAAGCTCGGGCGAGACTCGCGCACGGCATTCGGGAGCGAGCCGGATCGCGACGCAGAGTCGAGCTCTCCGGAGAAAAGAGCGGGCGCGGTGATCTTGGCGACCTTCGAGTTCGCCACGTCGGTCACCCAGAGCTTGCCGTCGGGGCCGGTCGTGATCGAACTCAGACCGCTGAACTCGGGCGACATGCGAAACACCGTCATCGCGCCGCCGAGCGTGATCCGGCCGATCGCAGGCGGTTCGCTCGGCCAAGGGTAGGGGAGCGAGAGTCGAGCGGCGAGAGGCAGGACGTAGCCGCGGTTCGTGCTGAACCAGAGGTTGCCGTCGGGGCCGACGGTGATGTCGGTCACCAGATCGCCGGCCGGGACCTCGAACGACTTCATCCGTCCGCGCGGAGTGATCCGGATGATCCGGCTCGAGCCGTTGGCCGACGCGGCGACCCACATGTTCCCGTCGGGGCCCATCGTCATCGATCGGGCGTGGAAATGGCTTTCATAGGCCATGATCGATGTTGCAGATCCGCTCGGTGCCATGAGCTTGTTGAGCCCGTCGCTCAGCGCGCCCGCGATCCCCCTTGCGATGTCCTCGATCGACGGGGCTAGCTCGGTCGATCCGCTCGATCCCGATCGCACACCCTGAAGCGCGGGTAGTGGGATGGGTTGGGTTCCCGGCTCGGATCGAGGCATCGTGTGCTCGACGACTCGGCCCGACCCCAGGTCGACCGCCGCCACGACCGCTCGCCGCGATCCGCGCCGACCGTTCCTGGAGGCGCCCAGCCAGATCTGATCTCCGGGACCGTCGGCCACGACGCCCGTCGGTTCGAGTCCCGCCGGCAGGTTTCGGGTCCGCATCGTGCCGTCGAGTGCGACCTTCACGACGACGCCTCGTCCATTCTCCTGGACGCCGACCACCCAGATCGACTGTGCGTCGGCCGCCGTGACTCCCAGAGGGCGAACCGAGGATGGGGTGTCGAACTTCGTCACCGTTCCGTCGGGGGCGACTCGACCGACCGTACCGCCCGCCTCGGACTGGATCGTGAACCAGAGATGACCGTCGCCCGCGGGGGTCAGCCCAGTGACCCAGTTCCAGGCGTGGCCCGACGAGAGTTCGTGCGTGCGCATCGTGCCGTCCGGGGCGATCCGACGAATCTGGACGGCCTGTCCCTCATGAGTCGTGAACCATACTGCCCCGTCGGGTCCTCGCACGATGTGGTCCGGGGTCACCGAGATGCCGAACTTCGGGTCGGTGGTGAAGCTGGGAGCGACGTCGAATTCCTGAACCGTGAGGTCGGTTGAGACCTTCCCGAGTTCGGTGCGGACGTAGTCGGTCGAGGTGTACCAGACCTGTCCGTCCGAGCCGAGGGTCATCGATCGGATCTGACCCGCGAGCGGACCGCCTTGGCGTTCGGCGGTCGCGAATTCGCCGGCCGGAGTGACTCGGCCGATTCTCTCCGCCTGCGCGAACCAGACGTTGCCGTCGCCGCCACGCGAGAGCGCGAGGACCGGCGAGACGTACGTCGCACTCGAATCGGCGGGAGCCCGGAAGGTCGTGACCGACCCGTCGGGAGCGATCTTGCCGAGACTCGCCGTTCCGACCTCGTCGTAGTTCGTGCCGGCGAACCAGACGTTGCCGTCGGGGCCTTGGATCATCGGCCCCAGATGCTCGAAGTCATCGGAGAGCGCGAAGGTCGTGGCGACGCCCGCCGTCGTGATCCGACCGATCCTGCTCGGTTCGTCGCTGAAGCCCGAACTCTCGGCGAACCAGAGATTTCCGTCGGATCCGGTCACGATCGAGCCGAAGCCGTCGACTCCGCCGGGGATCGCGAAGGTGACGATCGTGCCGTCCGGCGTCATTCGCCCGACCTTCGAGCCGGTATCGATTCCGGTGTGCGTGTTCGAGGTGAACCAGAGGTTGCCGTCGGGTCCCACCGTCAGACCGGCGATCGCCTGACCGTTCTCGATCGCGAACTCGGTCAGCGACCCGTCCGGGGCCATCCGAGCGATCTTGGAGACCGAGTTGCCGTCGATCGGGTTGCTGCGCTCGGAGAACCAGAGGTTGCCGCTCGCGTCGAAGCTGAGCGAGTCGATCGTCGATCCGAGCGGGATCGAGGTCGGGAACTCCTGGAGAACGCGGCCGTCCAAGCCGGCCTTCACGATCTTCGAGGCCGAACTCGCGGCGAAGTAGAGATTTCCGTCGGGCCCGGTCGTGATCGAGGTCGGGTCGCTCCTCAGGATCATCGGCAGATTGAACGAGGATAGGTCGAGCGTGAGGAGTTCCCGTCTCTCCAGCCCTTCGACCAAGCTGTTCCAACGACGCGATTTGCGATGTGTAGCGGAATTCGTGCCCTGTCTTCGGAGTCGATCCATCGCTCACCCCAACGATCGCCATGCCGAGAATGGTTCCGACCGCGCATGTCGATGCGGATATCGGATTCCCGAGAATGAAGCCGAGGATAGAGAATCTCTCGATCTCGTCAATCGAGCTTGTGCAACGCTTCGGACCGGAATCGTCGTCCCGTCGCGTCAGGAGCGCGGTCTCGAGAAGAGCAACCCCTTAGCGGTCTCGTGGAGGAGATTCCGTCGGTCGGCGGCGGTGAGAAAGGGCAGACGCTTCTCGATGAGTTCGACGGAATCGGAATACCGGTGCGCGTCGACCTGGAACGGGCAGTCCGACTCCCACATGCAGCGCTTCGATCCGTAGGCGTCGACGACCGCGTGGATCATCGGTCCTAGGTCGAGGTAAGGAGGCGTCTTCTTGCCCAGAGCGTAGAAGGCGCCTACCTTTACGGTGAGGCGCGGATGGGCCGCAAGCGCCGTGAGCGCGTCGACCGCGCGGGGGTCGATCGTGCCGGTGACCCCGATCCGACCGAAATGATCGATGATCACCGAGGTCTCCGGGAATCTTCGACACATTCGGTCGACTTCCGGAAAGCCGTCCGGGTCGATCAGGCAGCTCAAGGCTTGGCCGAGTTTCGCCGCCGTGCGAAACATCGTTGCGTAGCCCTCCGGCTCGAGCCAGCGCGCAGGCGGGAGCTTCGAGTAGCGCGGTTGGATCCGAAAGGCCCGCACGCCTCGCTCGTCGAGTTCCTTCATCGATCGCTCGATCTCGGCGGCCGGGGCGAGCGGATCGATGATCGCCGTTCCGACGAAACGGTCGGGATAGAGCGCGATCATGTCGAGGATGTAGCGGTTGTCGAACTCGTACCAACTCATCTGGATCAGATTCACACGACCCACCCCGGACGGTCGGCAGATCGCGAGCAACTGTTCGGCCGTGAACGACTTGGGAGCCATTTCCGCGACTTGGAAGCCTCGCGCGAGCGGGTAGTGCTCGACGTCCGGGGTCCAGATATGGGAATGCGCGTCGATGTAGGGCTCGAGCTCGATCGCCACGGTCTAGTCTCGCGGAGTTGGTCGGGTCGCGGATTCAGGCGAGGATCTCGGGGATCACCCGGCCGTCGGGTACGAGAGGCATCGGACGGCCTTGGCGGTCGATGAGCACCGTTTCGGGGTCGATCCCGAGCAGGTGGTAGGCGGTCGCCAGGATGTCCTTGGGCGAGACCGCGCGTTCGACGGGGTCGCTCGCGATCTTGTCGGAGCGCCCGACGACCCGCCCCCGCGCGATTCCGCCTCCCGCGAGCAGTGCCGAATAGCAGCGCGACCAGTGATCGCGTCCGCCGCCGTTGCCTGGAGTCACGATCGGGGTTCGCCCGTGTTCGCTGAGACAGAGAACGAGCGTCTCGTCGAGCATTCCGCGCTCGTCGAGGTCGGCGATGAGCGCGGAGAGCGTTTCGTCGAGACCCGGCAGGAGCTCGTCCTTCATTCGCGGGAAATGATCCCAGTGCGTGTCCCAGCCGGTACCAGCGAGTCCATATTCATCCCAGAATACACTGATGAATCGTCCCCCAGCCTCGACGAGTCGACGCGCCGTCAGCGCAGCCTGGCCGAAGAGCGTCATGCCGTAGCGCTCTCGATCGCGCGATTGCTCATCCTCGAGACTGAACGCTCGACGGAGCTTGGGGGACGCGAGCAGCGAGTGAGCCATGGCGCGGTGGCGATCGATCCCCGACGCTTCGGCCTCGCGATCGAGGTCGCGGCGAGCCTCCTCGAGTTGGGTCAGCAGTGATTTTCGGTTGTGGAGACGATCGACCGACACGAAACCCGCGTCGGGCCCGACCGCGTCGGAGAGTCGGAAGCGACTGGCCGGAGTCACGCCTCGATACGGTTCCGGTTCCTCCCAGACCATATCTCGAAGAGTCTTCTTCGCCTTCTTCGTACCCTCTCCCACGAATTCGACCGCGATCGGGTCGTAGGCGGGTCCGAGGAAGCCGGCGTACGGGCCGGCCCGGGCGACCTCGCCGACGCGCCGGCTGCTGAATGCCCAGGGTAGGAGCACGTTGCGAGGTACGTCGGGCAAGTCCGATGCCTTCGTCCGCTCGACGTAGTCGACCACCGAGCCGAGGAAGGGCCAGTGGAGCTGATCGCGCGGGTTCAACTCCATCGCCACGTCGATCCGCGGAATCCCGGTCAGGGCGTACGCCACCCCGTGGATCGGGTAGGGATGGCTCACCGATCGCAGCAGCGAGACCTTGTCCATGACCCGCGCCATCTTGGGCAGGCCTTCGGCGATGTCGAGCCCCGGAACGTTCGTCGAAATTGCCTTGCCGAGCGTGCCGCGAATCCCCTCGGGGGCTGTGGGCTTCGGGTCGAACGTCTCGAGCTGGCTCGGCGAACCGTAGAGGAAGAGGAGGATGCAGGATTTGGCTCGGCCGAAACCGGGAAGGTCGGAAGTCGACGCTCGAGCCCTCGCTCCGGCCAAGCCGCCCCCAATCGCCGCGCCGAGCGCGCCGAGCGATCCGACCCGGAGGAGGTCGCGACGCGTGGAGCCGTTGCAGAGCCGCTTCGGATTCCCGAGCACTCGGAGCATCGCCACCTCCCGTGCCGCGCCGACGTTTGCCGGTCGCCGATAGCCTTCTCACACTCGATCGGGACGCCCGTCGACGTCGATCTTCTCATCTTAACGCTGTTCGAGCGTTGTTCAACAACAATTCGCGAGACGGCGGCCGGCGGGCCTCGAGAACTCGGCTCTCGTCATTCTTCGAGCATCTCGACGATCGCCTCGATCGTCGTGGGCGCGTTCCCTTCGAGCCGGTTGTTCACGAAGAGGTAGGCCGGCTTTTCGCGTCGAATCGCTCGCATGGCCAGATCTCGAAGCCCCTCGCGCGCCGAGACCAGAGGCTCCTGGACCCGCTCGTACGGCTCGAAGCTCTTCACGGCCCCTTCATAGCTCCGCCCTCGCTTGAGCAGCGCACGCGCAACCAGGAAGTCGGCCGTGTCGGCCTCGGGCAGAGAGACCTGTTCCGACAGATCGGGCATCCGAGTCCAGGCGTTGTGCACGTGCGCCGTACGCGTCCGAGCGAGAAGATCGAGGTACGGCGGCGCGAAGAACTCGGGATTTCGTATCTCGACCGCGTGACGAAACTCACGCGGAAGCCGCTCCAAGAATGGACCGAGGACCGCGAGGAAGTCCTCGACCTTCGCGAAGACCGACTTCGGGAACGTCCCGAATTCGAGGATCAGGCACCCGATCCGATCGGCGTGAGGCGCGAGGCGCTCATGGAAGAGCCGATCGAGGAGTTCGTTGCTCAAGAAGTGCTCATTCAGCATCCCCGCGCGCGAACCGTAACGTGCGTGGGACGGCCACTTCGCCGAGGTGATCTCTTCCGGGACCTTGAAGCTGAACGAGAAACCCGCGGGAACACGGTCGAAGAGCTCGCGCCAGAATTCCTCGCTCGGAAACTGGTAGAAGGCGAAGTCGCCGCAGACGGTCGGGAAGATGGTCGCGTATTCCTCGAGGCACTCGGACTCGAACTTCTTCCGAGAGTGTTTGCCTCGCGTCTGATAACGTTCCGGCGAATAGATCGACCCAAGCCAACCCTCGTACTTCCATGAACTGGTTCCGAACCAGACCCCGCGGGCCGCGAGCGCCGCGAGACGCGGAGCCAGGCGCGCCGCTTGAGGGGCGAGTTCGCTCGGCTCATCGAAGAGAGGGAGCTGGGTCATCAGTTGGATCCTCTCAACGTGTCGGTTTGCGGAGTTCGCTCGCCGCCTCGGAATAGTCGTCGGTCGCGACCCAGTCGACGCCCGCCTCCGCCGCGGCGATGCGGCGGATCCTCGCGGTCGCCTGATCCTTGAATCGGTAGGGCAAGCTCGTGAGGGGACCCCCACCATTCAAGCAGTAGAACCGAACGCGAAAGCCCGACTCGTGAGCCTTTGCGACCAGCATCTCGAGGCGTCGCCGCTCGTCGTCCGTCCATGATCCCGCCAGCGGCGGACCGCCTCGCTCGATGACCCCCCAGTGGAACGTCGCGAACCGATGGTAGCCATCCGCCGGCTTCCCGAAGTATGCACTCGGATCCTCGCGATAGTCGGAACCACCGAAGACCTGATCGCGAAATGCTCGGTAGAGCCCTCCAGGCGGGATCGAACGATCGTAGATCTCCTTTGCTCGGTCGCTCCCGGTGAAGCAGACCGTGAATCGCCGCTCGACGAGAGTCGACGGTTCGCCCTTGGTCGCCGTCGAGAACTGGTCCCCGTGGCGTTCGAGCCACGCCGAAACCTCGGCGACCGCCGCGGGTTCCTCGGTCTTCCAGTCGAGCGTCAGGATCCGAGGGGCGCCGTCACCGCGTTTCGGTGCGGCGAGGAACTTCGCGACATACGCCTCGAACCGAGGATAGCTCGAGCCGGGAACCGGCGTCGCGTCGTGTCCGACGATCACGCGCCGAGCGGTCGGATCCCAGCCGAGGTCGATCTCGATGTTGTCGATCCCCAGCTCGAGTGCGAGGGCGAGCTTGTGCTCGCTCGCACCGTCGTAGCAATTGTGGGCGGAGAGCGGCAGCGGCTTCTCCGCGGGGCCGAGCAAACAGAGCAGGATCAGAACCAGTGCGGCCATCGACATCGGAGTGGGTCCTCGGTCAGTCGGTAGAGGGGAGGGATTGGGTTCTCACCGTCGTTCCGCCCGCGACGAGCTCTCGGAGATCCTTCGGCCGAGATCATGCATCAGACCGTCCACGATCAACGGCATGTAAACGCGTCGTTGAACATGGCGGTCGGCCTCGAGGCAGCGTTCCGCCAGGATGAAGACGTCCTCGGGCTCCATGCGGGAGGCGAGTGCGGTCGCCGCTCGGCGATCTCCCGGATCGGGAGACGGCGGCGCGAGTCCGGCTGTCGACCAGAGCACCCCCCGAAAGAACCGCGCGAGCTCGCCGAAGATCAGCCGTGCCCGCGTTCTCTGCGCGGCCGATTCCTTGCCCGCATCTTTGATGAAGGACTCCAGCCTGCGAGCGAGGGCGGGGGCGTCGAATCCCCGGGCCGAGGCGATCTCGTCGATGAGATCGCGACGAAACGTCTCGAGCGCCGCGTCCGCCAACCCTCGTGCCCGCGCGACGGAGCCCTCCGAAAGGCGTGCCAGCCTCGAGGCGCTCTCGGGATTGGTCACGATCCCCTGTTCGATCAAGACCTGTGCCAACTCGGCATCGGGCAGCGGCTCGAAGCGAACGACTCGACACCGCGAGACGATCGTGTCGAGCTGGAGCTCCGCCGAGGTGCCGATCAAGATCAGCACCGAGCCGGGAGGAGGTTCCTCGAGCGTCTTGAGGAAAGCGTTCGCCGCCTCATCGTTGAGGTCGTCGGCGTCGTCGATGATCGCCGCCTTGCGCTTTCCCGACGCGGGCTTGAGCCCGAGTTCGAGGCAGAGATCGCGGATCACCGAGATCGGCAGTTCGTGCTTGTCCTCGGGCTTGCCGACCTCGTGGATGTCGGGGTGCGTTCCCGCCGCCGCCTGAAGACAACTCGGACAGGCGCCGCAGGGATCGAAGTCGGCCTCGGAAACACGCTGACAGAGCAATGCGCGGGCAAATGCACGAGCGAACGTACGTTTACCGACGCCCTCCGGGCCGACGAAGAGATAGGCGTGGGCCGGCCTCCCGAGCGCGAGGCTCGTGCGCAGCGACTCCACGACTGCGTCGTGCCCCCTAATCGATTGCCAGGACACGGCTCACCTCGGCTCGAATCCGAGTCGTCACGGTCTCGGGGTCGCACGATGCGTCGATCACCATGCTCGCCCCTTGAAGCGTCTCGAGCTCTTCCAGGAATCCGTTTCGGACCGCTCGATGGTAGTCGTCGGAGCGATCCTCGAGCCGATCCCGAGCCGAACCGACCCGCGCGCGGCCGAGTTCGACCGGGAGATCGAGGATCATCGTGAGGTCGGGCGCGAGTCCGTTGACGGCGATTCGGCCCACCGTCCGCAGCTCCTCGACCGACAATCCGCCCGCATGACCCTGGTAGACGATGTTCGCCAGGAGAAAGCGATCCGAGACCACGATCGCTCCGCGCTCGAGCGCGGGCTCGATCACCTCCGACACGAGTTGGGCCCTCGCGGCCATGAAGAGCAGCATCTCGGTCCGCATCGCAGGCGGCGAATCGCCCCGATCGAGCAGGATGGCGCGAAGCTTCTCGCCAATCGCGGTGCCGCCGGGATCACGACACGCCACCACTTCGAGTCCACGCGACCTCAACCATTCGACCAAGCGTGCGACCTGCGTCGTCTTGCCGCCGCCGTCGGGTCCGTCGAGGACCACGAAGCGCCCGCGAGGCTCTGCGAACGGGCGTGATTCCGACGGCATCGACGTCCTCCCGGCTACCCGACCCAGCTCGCTCGCGCATCGTCCCGACGCGAACGGTCTCGTGCGGGGCTCCATCCTAACCTCGAACGCGTCGGCGGGAAACGGTTCGGCCGACGGCGACCTCGACGATGCCCGCTTGAGCCGGCTCCGCCGCGCGACTATAAGAACCTCTTGGATGAAGCCCGACATGCTCTCCCACACCGGAGCTCCCAGCCCATGACCGCTCGATTCCTCGGCCTCGCCGCGCTCGCGCTCCTCGCCTGTGCATCGCTCTCAGTCACAGCCGCCCCCGAGCCCAAGGAACGCGTCTTCGAACTGCGCACCTACACCGCCAATCCCGGAAAAGCCGAGGCGATGCACAAGCGATTCCGTGAGCATACGTGCTCGCTCTTCAAGAAGCACGGCATGGAGCTCGTCGGCTTCTGGGTTCCCCAGGACAAAAAAGATGTTCTGGTCTACATGCTCGCATTCCCCAGTCGCGACGCGGCGAAGGCTTCGTGGAAGGCCTTTTCGTCCGACCCCGAGTGGCAGAAGGTCTACAAGGAGAGCCACAAGGACGGCGTCCTCGTCGGTAAGGTCGAGTCGGTCTACATGGATCCGACCGATTACAGCGACATCAAGTGAGCCGCGATGATCACTCTCGACGACGTCCGACTCGCCGCCGAACGCCTGGCCCCCTGGATCCACCGGACCCCGGTGCTCACCTGCCGCGCGCTCGATGAGCGCTGCGGCGGGTCGATCTTCCTCAAGGCCGAGAACCTCCAGAAGATCGGCGCGTTCAAGATCCGCGGGGCGATGAACGCCCTCTTGCAACTCGACGACACCGCGAGGCGCGCGGGCGTCGTCACCCATTCCTCGGGCAATCACGCTCAGGCCGTGGCCCTCGCGGGCCGACTTCTCGGGATCCCCGCCGTCGTCGTCATGCCGCATACGGCGCCCGCGATCAAACGCGCGGCGACCGAGGGCTACGGTGCGTGCGTCGTCCCTTGCGAGCCGACGCTCGCCGCCCGCGAGAGCACCGTCGAGTCGCTGATTCGCGAACATGGATATACGCTCGTGCATCCGTTCGACGACTGGCGCGTGATCGCCGGTCAAGGCACCGTCGCCTGGGAACTCCTCGAGCAGGTGCCCGACCTCGACGTCGTGATCGCTCCCGTCGGCGGCGGTGGACTCCTTGCCGGGACCGCGCTCGTCGTCAAGGAGAGGTCGCCGTCCACTCGCGTGGTGGGCGCGGAGCCCGAACGCGCCGACGACGCCAAGCGCTCGCTCGCCGCCGATGCGATCCAACCCTCGCCCGACCCCAAGACGATCGCCGACGGTCTCCGGACCTCGCTCGGCGAGCGGACCTTCGCAGTCATCCGCCGCAACGTCGACGAAATCGTCTCCGTCACCGAGCTCGAGATCCTCGAGGCGACCCGCTTCGTCTGGGAAAGGCTCAAGACCGTGATCGAGCCCTCCTCCGCGGTCGCGGTCTCGCCCGCTTTCCACGGAAAGCTCGACCTCGTCGGCCGCCGCGTCGGCATCATCATCTCGGGGGGCAACGTCGACCTCGCACCGCTCTTCGACGCTTGGGCCGCAAAGTGGCTCTGAGAATCGAACCGCTGCGGGCGCGACCGACCGACCCGGGAACTCGTACGAGGAGTGCGCTCATGCCCGGATTGCAGCGTGCGTTGATCATTGCGAGCCTCCTTGCGATCACGGCCGGAACCGCGTCGAGTGCCGATTCCTTGCCCGAGGCCTATCGAGCCGCTCTGCGCGAGGGCGATCTCTCGACTGCCGAGATGATCGCGTCGGGACGCCTGAGTGCCGACCCGAAAGACGACGATGCGCGATTCGGGCTGGCCGCCGTTCAGTTCCTTGCCGCGGTCCGAGACCGCGCCCGTTCGCTCTACCGCCATGGATTGTCCACGCAATTCGGCGGGCTGATCTCGACCTTGCCGTTGCCGCAGAATCCAAGACCGGAGCCGCTCGATGCGGCGGGTCTTCGGAAGCTGCTGCTCGCCTGGCTCGACGATCTCGACCGCTGCGAGGCGACGCTCGCCTCGATCCAGTCGGAAACGGTGCGCCTCGAGCTGCCGCTCGGTGCCCTGCGGCTCGATCTGGACGGCGACGGCGAGGCCGGCCCTAGCGAACGACTCTGGGCGATCTATCGGCGATTCAACCGGGCGGCGTCCGACGGCGCGGAAACCGAGTCGATCCAGGTCGTCTTCGATCGCGGCGATGTCGATTGGCTGCGAGGCTACTGCCGGCTGCTCTCCGCGCCCGCCGAGATGCTGCTCGCGCACGATTTCTCGATGCTCTACGACCGCTGCGGGGGACTTCTCTTCGGTGGAGCCGTCCCGAGATCGCCCCTCTCCGGCAGCGGCCCGATCGCACGATCGCAATTCGGCGCCGAGCAGATCGCCGACCTGGTCGCGGCCGTCCACCTCGTCAGACTGCCGATGATTGCTCCGGAACGCATGAAAGCGGCCCGGCAGGATCTCCTCGCGGTGATCGCGTCGAGTCGTACCTCGTGGAACCGCATTCTCGCCGAGACCGACGACGATCTCGAGTGGCTTCCCAACCCCCGACAGAAGGCCGCCGCGACCTCTTCTCGAATCACGCAGGAGATGGTCGATGCGTGGATGAAGTTCCTCGACGAGGCCGAAGCCATCCTCGAGGGAAAAAAGCTCGTCCCCCACTGGAGGATCGATCAGCCGCGGCGTGGTATCGATCTCGCTCAGGTCTTCGAGGCACCCCGCGAATTCGACCTGGTGCTCTGGGTCCAAGGAACCTCCGCACTCCCCTATGTACGCGAAGGCGACACCACGGATCCCCAGGTTTGGAGTCGACTCGAACGCGTCTTCCGCGGCGAACTCCTCGGATTCGCGTTCTGGATCAACTGAACGACGCGCGACCCGACCGGCATCACCTCCTCGCGCGTCTACACTTCCCCTGCGGAGCGGCAGGTGGAAGGAGAGTCGGATGCACGACGTGGTGGTGATCGGCGGTGGATTCGGCGGATTGGCCGCGGCGGCCCAGGCTCGGTTGGCCGGCCTCGACGTCGTCCTGATGGAGGCCCACACCAAGCTCGGCGGATGTGCGGGCTACTTCGAGCGAGGCGATCTCACGTTCGACGCCGGCGCCACGGCCTTGATGGGCTTGGGTCGGGGCGAGCCGATCGGTGATCTGATTCATTCACTCGGGCTCGAGTTCGATGCTGTCGCGACGCCTGCCTATCGAGTCTGCATGCCCGACCGAACACTCGAGATCGTGCCCGACCGATCGACTTTCGAGAAACGCATCGCCCATTGCTTCCCGGGACGCGAGTTCTCGAAACGGATCTTCTGGCGAATCCAGGATTACGTGGGTTCGCGACTCTTCGCGACGGCGAATCAGGGCCCTCGTTTCCCACTCAGGAGGCCGAGCGACCTGCTCCACAACCTCCGTATCCTCGGTCTTGCCGGCCTTCCTGCCGCGTCGACCTGGGTTTCGACCGTCGACGACGTGCTTCGAATTCTAGGACTGGCGAGCGACCGACCTTTCCGTACCTTGATCGCGATGCTGCTGCAGGACACTGCCCAGGCCGGGCCCGAGCGGGTTCCGTTCGCGGTCGCCGCGACCTGTCTGCACGCCTACCGGGCGGGAATGAGTCGACCGCGCGGCGGGATGAAGGCGCTGGCGGAGGGGATTGGATCGCGTTTCGAATCTCTCGGCGGCCGATTGTTGAAGGCGACCCTCGTCGACCGAGTCGAGAGGGTGGGGGACTCGTTTCTGGTCCACACTCGGCGCGGGGGTCGATTCGCCGCTCGAAGGGTCGTGTTCAATCTGCCGATCGACCTGGCGGCGAAACTCCTCGACACCCCTCTCGAGGGGCGACTCGCACGGCGAGAGCGGTCGACTCGAGCCGCGTGGAGCGCCTTCACCGCCTACGCTTCCGTCGACGCCCGCTCCATCGATCCAGCCGGACCGCTCTTCCACCAGGTTCTTGTCGACTACGACCAACCGATCCACGACGGCAATAATGTCCTTGTTTCGTTGTCGCCGCCGGGCGACGCGGGATACGGGCCCGCAGACGTTCGCGTGATCACGATGTCGACGCACGTACGCCCTGAAGAATGGAGCGATCTCGATCCCACGCTTCACGCAACCAAGAAGCAGGACTACGGCGATCGCCTGCTCCTGGCGCTCGAGAGGGCGCTTCCGGATGCACGCAAGGCGATTCGACACGTCGAGTTCGCCACTCCCAGGAGTTTTCGTCGCTACACGCGTCGAACCTTGGGAGCCGTGGGCGGCCCTCCCGTCGGGCGTGGGAACAGCGTGTTTCTCGCCGCGGGCTCCGATGCACTCGGTCCGGGAACTCGTCTCGTCGGCGATTCCGTCTTTCCAGGGCAAGGCACGATGGCGGTCGTTCTCTCCGGACGGCGGGCGGTCGAACTCATTCGTGAGGAACTCGAGCGCATCGTCGACGATCCGATCGGCGACGGCTCCGATCCGCATGCGTCGTCGAATGATCAAGTGAATATCGTCTCCGAGATCGCCTCCGAACGAGCTTGACCGATCGTCCGCGTTGCTGTATCCGTGACGCCCGAGTTTCGCCGAGCCTTCGGCGCATCGAGGAGCGAGCGACATGGATGGTCGACGACGGATCTTCGCGATCTTGGGCCTGGTTCTCTTGACGATCATCGAATCGGCCGGTTGCCGGAGCACGGGCAACGAAGTTCCGCGGGGGCGGAGGAATCGTCGTCCCCCCGAGCCGGGCTCTCCGGCGGTCGAATTCAGCACTCAGCCGCCGGAAGCTCGTGGTATGCCGGGCGAGGGTCCCCTCGGCGGCTCATTCGGAAATGTGGGGCCCGCGACCGCGGGTTCCTCGGGGCTTCCCGGTTACGGAACGTCCGGAGCAGGCGGCTTCGGACCGCCGGGCTCCGCGGGACTGGGCGAGGGGATGGGCGGGGCCCTCGGCTCGGCCCCTCCCAAACTCGGGTCGGGACTATCCGGCGGTTCTGGATCGCCCCTCGGCGCTCCCGGCGGTTCACCCTTGCCCGATTTCGCTCCCTCGCGGCCGTGACCGAAGCGCTCAGCATTCTGTGGGAGGACGAACACCTCCTCGTCGTCGACAAGCCCGCCGGACTCCTGACCCAACCGCGCGGGCCCAAGGTCGGGGAACCGAGCCTCGAGGACCGAGTTCGGGCGCATCTCGCGCCCGGCGCGCCCACGGAGGTGTACCTCGGGACGATCCACCGGCTCGATCGGCCGGTCTCCGGCGTCATTGCGTGGGCGAAGAATCCTCGCTCCGCGCGCCGTCTGGCCATGCAATTCGAGCGACGTTCGGTCATGAAGACCTATGCGGCCGTCCTGGATGCCCGCGAGGGTACTCGCCCCGACGTGCTCCCGGATCGAGGAGACGCCGCGACCTGGATCGACGGACTCGGGCCGGTCGGTCCTTCCGGGAGAGCGGTCGTCGGATCGCCTGAAGATCCCGAATCGAAGAGAGCCGAGACTCGCGTTCGACGACTCGAAAGTGCGGTCGTCCCGCTTGGTTTCGAGGCGGTTCTTCTCGAGCCGCTCACGGGGCGAACGCATCAGCTCCGGGCTCAGGCCGCGGCTCGCGGGCTTCCCATCGCCGGCGACCGGGCATACGGGTCGTCCTACGAATTCGATCGCGGGATCGCTCTCCACGCCCGATCGCTCGAGCTCCACCACCCGGCGCTCGAGCGACGAATGACTTTCGTCGCTCCCTGGCCGGAAGCGTGGCGAATCGCAGGGTTTGCGATCGACGACTCGTCAGGTCTCGGCTGAATTCAGTCGAGACCGATCCCAATCTCCAAGATCTTGAGAGTCAACGTTCCGCGCGGAACCGGTACGGTGACCTCGTCGCCGACCATCTTGCCGATCAAGGATTGTCCGATCGGGCTGGTCGTCAGGATCTTGTTGTTCTCGTAGTCCTCGTCGCCGGGTCCCACGAGCACGAAGATCTCTTCCTCGTCGAGTCCCGTATCGAGCACCTTGACCCTGGACCCGAAGACGACGCGGTCGGTCGGGAGATTCGACTTGTCGACGATGTAAGCGCGGGCGAGCTTTTCCTGCAGGTCGTTGATCTTGGCCTGGAGCATGCCTTGAGCTTCGCGAGCGGCGTCGTATTCGGCGTTCTCGGAGAGGTCGCCGAAAGCCCTGGCCTGCGCGATCTGTTCGGCGATGGCGGGCATATCCTCGTTCTTCATCTTGTCGAGCAAGGCCATGAGCTTGTCATGACCCTCTTTCGACATGGGGATTCGATCGACGGACATCCGGTTCGGCTCCCAGCAAGCGAAACGAGAAGGAAAAACCGAGCGAATCGGCGCCGAAGGGGAAACGGCACGAGCCGAGCACCGATCGAGCTGTTCGCGCACGCCTCGAGAGAACGAGGAGGATCCGAGAGGTCGGAAACGAGCGATTCGGGTCCATCCCGCACTCGATCGATCTCGGACTCGGAGAGCAGCGGTCAAAGGAATTCCGCGGCCTCGAAACGTCTCGTTTCGAGGCCGCGGATCACGATTCCAACATAGTCCGCGTGTCGGCGGCTTGCAAGAGGGTGGCCCGTCGGCGGAATCGCGCCGCCGAACGTGGCCGGATCACTCGTGCCGAAGCGCTTCGATCGGGTCCATCTGGGCCGCGCGTCGCGCCGGATAGATGCCGAAGAGGATTCCGATGCCGACCGAGATCCCGAAGGCCAAGAGCACCGAGCTGAGCGTGACGACCGGGTTCTGTTCGGCCGCGATCTGCTTGATGATCTGCGGGATGCCGACCCCGATGGCAACGCCGAGCAACCCGCCCACTCCGGAGAGCACGAGCGTCTCGATCAGGAACTGCTGGGTGATGTCGCGCCGCTTCGCGCCCAGGGCTCGGCGAATGCCGATCTCGCGGGTGCGCTCGGTGACGGTCGCGAGCATGATGTTCATGATGCCGATGCCGCCGACCAGCAGCGAGATCGACGCGATCGTGCCCAGGATCACGCTGAACGTCCGCGCCGTGCGCTCGGCCTGCTGGATCAGGTCGAAAGGCACGATCATATCAACATCTTTCTTCGGATGCTTGGGCTTCACGGCCGATTCGATCAAGGGAGCGGTGGGGCGGACCTGCTCGGTGTCGAAGAGCTGAAGCGTGATCTGCGAGAGCTGAGTCTCTTCCACCGCGAACGACCCCGAACGCGAGTCGACGATGCGCTCGCCGAATCGCAGTCGGCAGGTGTTGAGCGGGATGTAGACGTCCTTGTTGAAGTCCTGCGCCGCGAGGCTGCCGCCGATGCCGGCCGAAGTGGCACGCTGCTTCGTGACGCCGACGATCGTGTAGTAGTCTGACCCGAGCTTGACCGACTGACCGATGGGATCCTCGAACGGGAAGAGCTCCTTGGCCGTGTCGTGGGCGAGCACGGCGAAGTTCTCGTAGCGCTCGTTGTCCGATTGCGTGAGGAAGCGCCCGCGGTCGATCTCGAGGTGATTGAAGTCGGCGTAGTCGGCCGTGGTGCCGACGACGCGTCCGTCGAGGAATCGATTGAGGTGACGAATCTGCTTCCGGATCTCGCGGATCGGCAAAGCCTTCTTGATGGTGGGGACGGTCGCGAGGATCCGGTCGTAGTCTTCGTACTTCAATCCGTAGGAGAGCACGCGGGCGGGTCGACCGCTCGTCGATTGCGATTCGTCGGTCGGCTTGATCGAGCGATAGATGATGTTGGTCGCGCCGAGTTCGCGATACTGGCGTTGCGCCTCGCGGCTCGACCCCTCGCCGACGGCGAGCATGGCGATGACCGCGGCCACGCCGAAGACCATGCCGAGCACGGTCAGGCCCGAACGGAGCTTGTGGAGCAGCAAGCTCTTCATGCCCAACTTCAAGCTGCGCCAGATACGTCCCATGGTCGGCTCCGGAAAGAGGCGAACGACGGTGCGGGGTCGAGGATCGAGACGAGCGAGACGACGTACGAGCGGGTCGACCCCTTGATCAGTGGGTCGCCGCGATCTCGGTTTCCGCGGCGGCGCGCATCCTGGCGCTGGGGCCGTCCTGGAAGATCTGACCGTCGCGCATTCGGATGATCCGTTTGGCGTGCTCGGCGATGTCGTCTTCGTGCGTGACCATGATGATGGTCTTGCCGGCGTCGTTGAGACGACCGAGCATCGCCATGATCTCGTGGCTCGTCTGCGAGTCGAGGTTGCCCGTCGCTTCGTCGGCGAGAATGATGTAGGGATCGTTGATCAGGGATCGAGCGATCGCCACGCGCTGTTGTTGACCGCCCGAGAGCTGCGTCGGCCGGTGGTCGAGACGTTCACCGAGCCCGACGAGCTTGGCGAGTTCGGCCGATCTACGAACCTGCTCGGCCGTCAGTTCGCCGCTGCCTTGATAGGTGAGCGGGAGCTGGATGTTCTCGAGCACGGTGTATTGCTGGATGAGGTTGTACGACTGGAAGATGAATCCGATGTACCGCGAACGGACGTCGGAGAGTTCATCGTCCGAGAGCTTGGCGACGTTGCTGTCGCCGAGGAAATACTCGCCGGACGTGGGCCGGTCGAGACAGCCCAGCAGGTTGAGCATGGTGCTCTTGCCCGAGCCGGACTGACCCATGATGGCGACGTACTCGCCTTGATGGAAGTCGACCGACACGCCGCGGAGGGCGTTGACGGTAATGGTGTTCTCGGGCCCCGAGCGCTTGCCGAAGAGGCCGCCCTTGGATGGACCGTGACCCATGACGTAGGTCTTGCGGAGATTTCGGATACGGACGATCGGGCGAGAGGTCTCGCCCGATCGCATCGATCCGTTTCCCGCGAAATCGGGAACCTTGCTCACTGGGGAGGTCCTCCCGCGCCGCCGAATCCACGACCACCGCCGCCGGGACCGCCCGGTCCGCCGCCGAATCCGCCGCCGCCGGGTCCGCCACCGCCGCCGAATCCGCCGCCGCCGCCGAATCCGCCGCCGCCGCCGGCCCGCATCTGCTTCATTTGCTCGAGTTCGTCGTCGGTGAAGCCGGCCTTCTTGAGGATCGCATTGCGCTCCTCCTCACTGGCCGACTTCATCTTGGCCCGGTCGTCCGGGCTGATGTTCTGGAACTTCTGGAAGAAGCCCGCGCCACCGGCGCCCGCTCCACCCTTGCGCTGACCCTTGCCCGCGGCCTTGCCCTTGGCTTCGGCGCCGCCCGCGCCCGGAGCGCCCTTGGCGGGGGCGTCCTTCGGAGCATTCGGATCGTTGCCCCACTCCTTCTTCGACTCGTCCTTCGTCGTGCCGCTGAAGGCCTCGCGCTTCTCGTCGTCGGTCATCAGGAGGGTGGGCGACATCGCGATGAATTCGCCCGGGTTGATCCCCTTCTTGATCTCGACGAGCTTGTCGTTCGACGTGCCCGTGGTGACCTCGCGGCGGTCGAAGCCCCCGGTCGAGTTCTTGACGTAGATGAATTCCTTGCCCTTGAACGCGAGGATCGCCTGGACCGGAACGGCCAACACGTCGTTGAGTTCCTCGATCAGGATCTCGACTTGCGCCGACATGCCGGGGCGGAGCCCGGTCGGACCGTTCTCGATCTGAACCTGGGTCGTGTAGACCTTGATGTCCGAGGAGAAGAAGCTGTTCGGGTCGGGCAGGGGGGCGACGGTCTGGACTCGGCCGTTGAGTTCGTCGCCCGCGAAGGCGTCGACTCGGATCCGCGAGCGGAGGCCGGGACGAATCCGGTCGACCATCGACTCATGGACCTTCGTATTCACTCGCATCTGGTTGATGTCGGGGAGGCTGAAGATCTTTTGACGCTCACGAACGCTCGCGCCTTCCTCGATCTGAGGAGCGTTGCTGCCGCCGAAGCGGTTCGGGTCGTTGGCGTAGACGACGAGGCCGTCGCCGGGAGCGACGAGGACGCAGTTCGCGATCTGTTTGACGAGCTTCTCTTCCTTGCTCTGCTCGAGCTCCCAGGTGGCCTTCTTCGCGAGTTCGTCGGACCGCGCCTTCTCGACGTCCGAGCGCAACTCCTTGAGGCTCTTCTCCTTGGTGTAGTCGAGCAAGACCTTGCGCTTGGTCTGCGACTGCTCGAAGTTGAACTTGGCTCGCTGGAGGTTGGAATCGTCGGCCATGACCTGGGCCTTCGAGACGTAGCCCTTGTCGAACATCTTCTTCGACCACTCGAGCCGGTCCTCGGCGCGCTTCACTTCCGAGTCGGCGAGTGCGATCTCGCCGTTGACGGTGTCGAGTTCTTGGAGGAACACGCCCAACTCGTACTCGACGACGGCGGTCTCGGCCACCTCGCGGGTCAGTTTCGCTTGGTTGTAGGAAGCCTTCGACTGCTCGGTCGTGATCTTCTGGTTGTTGAGCGTGTCCTTGAGGCCGGCCGAGTCGAGTTCGCAGACCTTCTGGCCCTTGGTGACTCGCGTGCCTTCGGGGAGGATCGAGATGATGGTGGTCGAGCCTTCGACCTCGCAGAGCACGTCTTCATTCTTCGCGCTCTCGAGGGTTCCCTTCTCGTTGACCGTCACGGCGAGCCGCATCGGCTTGACCTCGAAGGTGATGACTTCCACCTTCGAGGTCGCGAAGAGGCTGGTGACGGACTGGCTCACGCCGGGGACGCCGTAGAAGGCGCCGATGGCCCCGGCGACGAGCAACATCACGAAGATCAGGAACTTACGGCCGCCCGATCCCCGCCGCGACTTCTCCAGCTCCGGTAGGTCCGCCCCCAGAGCCGAATCGATCGAAAGGTCCCGGCTGGGAGCCGGGGGCGGCTGGGCTGAGACCGGGTCGGACTGCGTTGTCGACGGTTGCAGGGAAAAGTTCATAGAAGGCCTCCCATTCATCGAAAGGCATGGTGCCGAGGTCACGGTAGAGTTGGAGTCGAGCGATCTGGTATTGCAGCCAGTTCTGGAGCAGGGCGTTCTGTTGCGCGATCACGCCGTTCTGCGCACCGATCAGGTTGAGGGTTTGCGTGGCGGCCTGAGTGTTCGACCCGGTGCCGGCGGGGGGCTGGATGATGTTCTCGAACGACTGGTCCTTCTGCCGCACCAACAAAACGTAGTTTCGCTTGGCGATCTCGAAAAAGCGATACTGTTGGTGGAGTGCACGGATGTCCTGACGGATGGTGAGCTTCAAGGCGTCCTCGTTGCTCATCAGCACGCGTCGCTGTCGCTGGTAGGCGACCAACTGTCCGACGAAGGTATTTCGTTCGGCCATGCGGACGAGCGGGAGTTCGGCGTTGAGGACGAGCTGGAAGTTCTTGGCTTGGTCGACGAAGGCGAATGGGTTGGTGGTGTTCGGCGGGGTGAGGATCTGGTTGGTGAGCTGAACGTTGAAGACGCCCTTGAGCTGGTTGGCCGCGATGCGAATCTGCCGCCAGGTGTCGTAGAGGTTGGCTCGAGCATTCATGAGGTCGAGCCGATTCTCGAGGGCGACGCGTTCGGCCGCGAGCATCAAGTCTTCGAGATTGACGTCTTCCTCTTGGGCCACGGTGAGCGCCGAGCGTCCGTCGATGACGACATCCTCGAGCTTGGGCAGCCGAGCGGCGATGGCGTCGAGATCGGCGAGTTCGCGGCGAGCGTTTCGGGACCAGTCCTCCACGGATTCGAAGACCTTCCGGAACGGAATCGAGATCGACCGGTCGACGATCATGGGAACGTCGGGCGGGAGACCGAGTTGGATCTTGAAGGAGTCGAGGTTGTTCCGGAAGACGACCGTATCCTGGATCAACTGTCGACGGGCGTTCTGGAGGTTCTGATTGATCTGGTCGACCTGGAGCTGAGCGAGACCCGACGACTCGCCCTTGATCAACTCCTGGTAGACCTTGAGGAACTGTTCGAAGGTCACGACGTTTCGCACGTCGTTCTCGACCGTCTGGAGATCCTGGACGACCCGAAGGAAGCCGATCGAGGGGTCATTGGCTGCGGCGCCGAAGCCTCCGGTGGCGGCTCCCGCTCCGAACTGCTGTCCCGCAGCGCCTCCGACCAGGGTGGCGACGACGAACTCCTGTCGGAAGCGGGCGAACACGCGTGCTTGGTAGAGGAGTCCGCGTTCCGCCTGCGTCAGCCCTTCCAGTGTGACCGCGCGACCGGCATTTCTCAAGAACGGTTGCACGAATTGGAGCGGAAGGAAGCCGTTGACGGAGGGTTGCGCGGGTCGTGTGCCCGTGAAGTTGAACACGACTTGGCTCGCGAACGAGGCCAAGATTCGTCCGCCCGTATCGAACACCTTACCCACAGCGGCGACTGTACCGAGGTTCAAGACCGACGCCTGTCCACCCGCCTCGATCGTGCGGTAGAAGAAGTTGGTGCCCGGGTTGACCGACGGCGAGATCGAGACGCCGGCGGGGCCGAGGATGCCGGTGCTCGGGGTCAAGCCGGCGAAGAACTGCGGTGTGAAGTTGAAGCGGTTGAGCGTGACCGGCAGAGCCGCGAGATAGAGGTTCTCGAGTTGGAACTGGTACTGGCGGCTGTTGATCAGGCCCAGGACGAAGGCTTGCTCCATCGAGACGACGTACGGCCGGCTGTCGCGCGGGAGTCCCGCCGCCTCGGCCTCATAGAAGGGGATCTCACGCGGAGCGAGCAGTCCTTCGAGTTCCTTGATCGCCTCGGCCTGATTCGGATCGAGATCGGGCCGAGGATTCACGGGCGCGGCGAGGTTGATGTCGCGCGGATCGGGGTCGAGCGGAGCGCGCGGAGTCTGGAGTTGGTCGGGCGGAGGCGGCGTCGACGGCGCCTGGGGCCGATCTGCCGATCGAGTCGCGGAGGGAATGGCGGGCGGCGGCTCGAGCATGGGCCGATTCGATTCCGGAGTGGTCTGCGCGGGCTGCTGCAGTGCGGTCCGACCGACGGCCGGATCTTTCAGAGAGCGGGCCGACGAACCCACTTTCGAGGCGGTCGGGGCTGAAGCCTGGATCTTGGGATCGTAAGCCTTCAGGATCCCCGCGATCTCACGCGGCGAGTGGACGCCGGTGCCCGTGGGGCGAACCCCCGCCCTGGTATTGGGCGTCATCGAACGCGCGGCGGGCCCGGAATTCGCCCGCGGAGCCGCGCCGCCGGGGATTGGCGGCGGAGGCGGGATGTCTCCAGGCAGCGCGCCCGGGGCGGGAACGAACGGGGACGGAGCGTCGCCGGCGGGCGGCGGCGGGCTGGTCGTCGAACCGGGATCGACTTCGGGCCGTCCCATCCCTGCAGGCATGCTCTCAGCGGGAACAGGGCCGCCGACAGTGTCCTTGTCGTCCTCCGGTCGCTCACGAAGCCATTGCTCGAGCATCGTCAGGTAGCCGGTGCCTTCGACCGGGACGATGAGTCGGTTGTTGGGGTTCTGCGGTACGGGCGAGAGCGCGGCGGCCGCGAAATCGTCCGGGGGCGCCGGCGGATTGTCGGGATCGTAGGGATCGGCGAAACGCGACATCGCCGGAGGCGTATGGGAGAAGAGGTCGAGCCGCCACCGCGGGTCGCGCGTCTTCTCGAAGACCGCCTCGGACACATCCTGATTGGCCCACTCGCGGAAGAACTCGCGGCCGCACCCGGCTTGGCCGAGAACGACGACCGCGAAGAGCAGGAACGAACGCACGCGCCGGTCGGGTCGCGCTGTTCGAATCGGGTTGATCGTGTGCGATTTCATCTCGATCTTCCTCGAACCCGATCGACCTCCCACGCGGCGGGGCGATCGACCAGGAGTGTCCTTGTGGGAGTTGCCTTGCGGCTTCCGGGCGGTTCGCTCGGAGGGGCGACCCGCGGGATTCGACCCTGGATCGGCCCGCGAAATGCGAACGAGAGGGAGGTGGACCCGGCGCCCGATCACGAACGTGGTATCGGTCGATTCGATCGCGCCGATTGAGACGATTCGTCGCGGATTGCCGATCCCGCATTCCCCGCGTCAAGACGAATCTCTTTGAGTTCTCCCACCTCGCATACCGAAGAGAAGACCAGGAATTCATGCCCGCAACGGCGTCGGCGTACTCGTTCCGCGCCGAGCGGTCATGGGAATGGAGCAGCACCGTCGCGGATCCCTTGGGATCGGAGGCGGTCGCTCTCCACGGAAATCGAGCCGTTCCAGGTAGTGGGAGATCCCGCTCTCGCGGCGGTCGCGAACCGGGACAAAGCTTGGGAGGAGGGAGTCTCCAATGCGATTCGGACAACGCTCGGGACCGGCGAGGGCCTCACGCCGCAAGAACAAGGCCGTACTGCGTGCCGAGGGCCTGGAAGGCCGCCTGCTCATGGCGATCGACCTGGTCAATACGGCGAACGCGCCCTTCGGCATTCAAGAAGTCGGCTCGAACCCGGGTCTCGGTGTCGGCTGGTCGGTCGCCGAGGTCGGCGACACCAACGGCGACGGCTTCGACGACTTCCTGGTCGGCGCACCGACGGTCGTGCCCACCTCGACGGGCGGCTACCGCCTCGGCAACGGATCGGGCAGCCGGGCCATGCTGATCTTCGGATCGCGCGGTGTTCAGTCGGGCAACATCGACTGGGCGACCATCGCAGGCCAACTCCGTACCGGCGACCTCTCCTTCCTGGGGAACAACCCGCCTCAGAACAACCCGATCAACGGTCAGCCGAGCTTTCCGTTCGACGGTATCGTCTTCAACAACAGCATCAGCACGAACTCGCTGCTGGGCGCCTCGGTGGCCGCGGTCGGCGACGTCAACGCCGACGGTCTCCAGGACTTCATGATCGGTGCGCCCGGAGCGAACAGCTCGACCGGCGTCAACAACGGCGCGGGTCGAGCCTACCTGATCTACGGCAGCAACACCCTCTCCTCGTCGGCCTCGAAGACGATCGACCTCGACTCGCAGGCGACCTTCTTCACCAACATCATCACCTTCACCAACAGCATCTCCGGCGCACGCACCGGTGCCTCTCTCGCCGGAATCGGCGACTTCATCACCGACACGCTCCCCGACATCGCAGTGGGCGCGCCCGGCGCGTCCTACAATTCGCTCTCGAACAGCGGTGCCGCCTACGTCATCTCGGGCACGGTGATCCGCAGCGCCCGCACCACGACCTTCGACATCTCCGGAGCCGGACAAGCCAACGGATTCCAGGGGATCACATTCACCGGCTCGAACATCAATGAGACGGCCGGTACGTCCGTCGGCGGCGACTTCAACTTCGACGGCGACACCACCTCCGCCAATCAGCAGATCACCGACCTCGTGATCGGCGGGCCGGGCTCGGGCGCCGGTCGCGCCTATCTCGTCTACGGTGCGATCAACATCGCCTCGCAGGCGATCACCGTCAACGGCGTCAACCAGATCCGCCTCAACCGGATCGGCGACCCCGCGACCACCGGCAACGTCGCGGGCTTCACCGCCACCGGCGCCGCGTCGGGCGATCAGACCGGCTTCGTCACCACTTCCGCCGGCGACTTCAACGGCGACGGTCTCGGCGACTTCATCGTCGGTTCGCCCAATGCCGCCGCGGGCAACGGTGCCGCCACCATCCTCGAGGGACGGTCCTTCAACAACCGGATCCTCGGCGACCTTCCCCTCGGCAACATCCCCGCGACCGTCAACTTCGTGACCCTCACCGGTCCGAGCACCGGTTCGCTCACCGGCTTCTCCGCCTCTCTCGTCGGCCGGCTCAACAACGACACCTTCAACGAGATCGTCATCGGTGCTCCCGGCTTCAACAACAGCGCGGGTGCCGTCTACCTGATCCCCGGAAACCCCGACCTCTACGGCACCTTCAGCCTTCAGAACGCCGAGGCTCAACCGATCGCCGCCACGCTGATCACGGTCAGCGGCTCGGTCGGCCCCGCCTTCCTCGGCTCCTCGGTCTCCGGTCGTCTCACCCGCGCCGGCCAGACGCGCACCCTCGACGCCGACCTCATCGGCGACGTCATCGTCGGATCGGCCGGGTACTCGTTCCCCAATGCCGGCGGCACGACCACCTCCCGACTCAACGGCGGAACGGTCTTCGGCCTCGAAGGCATCTTCCTGCCGCTCCAGGTGCCCGTCTCCACGGCGATCACCACCACGATCGGCATCGGTCAGGCTCGCGGGCCCTTCATCATCAATGCCACGACCCCCGCTGCTCTCGACATCTACGTCTACTCGAACGCGTCCTCGAGCCCGGTCTTCCGGCCGGTGACCGACATCGACCCGACCACGGTCGTCGTCGGCGGCGTGGCCTACCCGAACGCCACCGTCGCCGCCGATCCGACCGACCAGAACGGCGACGGCATCACCGACGCCATCGTGACCATCACCCCCCGCGCCAACCTCAACCTCTCCAACGGGGCGCAGACCCTGACGGTCTCCGGTCGAACCACGACCGCGGCGGGCAACAACCGCTGGACCGGCAGCGCCAGCGTCACGGTGACTGGTGCGGGCGGCGGCGGCGGCGGCGGCGGATCGACCAACTCGGCCGGCTCCTCGCTCCCGCCCGGCTTCATCGCCCCGACCTCCTTCGTCGGGCCCGACGGAGCGGCGCTCGTGCCGACCCTCGCAAGCCTCTCCACCTACGAGAGCTACAAGCCGATCCCCGTCTCCGTGGCGATCGACCAGTACCTCCCGAATCCCTTCTTCAATCGCCGAAACCGCGCCGTGGCTCACCACCGCTCGGTCTCCGACACCCAAGGGCTGACGAGCAACCGGCCGTTCGCGTCGCGCGGCGTCCACACCCTCGGCACCCGCGTCTTCACCCGCGGCAAGTTCCACGCGGGCAAGAAGATCGCCTTCCGTCACCCCGTCCCCGTCGTCCCGATCCAGCGGCGTCGCGAGGTCTACTGAGATCGAGAGATCGATCGAGATCGATCAGCATCGTGAGCGAGGGACGGGCGACCAGCCCGTCCCTCGCTGCGTTTCGAATGGCCGTCACGGGATTCGCTCCGATCGAGTTTCGTCGAGACCCGTACTCGGATATCCTCGGGATCCACGACGATCCTCGACGCACCGCGGAATGCTCGCATGAACCCGCTCCTCCTCGCGCTCGCGCTGGCTTGCTCCTCCCCCGCCGACACCGGCGCAGACGTCGTCGAGCTCCTCGAGGTCGCCTCCGACACCCGGCTCGACCCCGCGAAGACCTATCGAAAGATCGTCATCAAAGCCTCCGGCGTCGCCCTCGACGGCGCGGGCGCGAGAGTCGTCGCCGCGGAAACGCTTCCGCCCGCCAAACGCCGAGGCGTCGGCGTCGAGGCTCGCGGCGTCTCCGACATCGCGATCAAGGACCTCCGCGTCCACGGCTTCGAGACCGGGCTCGTACTCGACCACGTCGAGCGCGCAACCGTCAGCGATTCCGACTTCTCCGACAACTTCCACGACCCCGACTTCGGATGGGGCGAGAACGGCCGACGCGGCGGCATCGTCGTCAAGGACTCCCGAGGCGTGGTCCTCCGGGCGAACAAGAGCCTGCGCAATTGGGATGCCTGCTCCTTGATCGATTCCGACGACTGCAAGCTCGTCGACAACGACTTCTCTCACGCCTCCAACGTCTGCCTGCGACTCCTCCACGCCTCGCGCAACCTCGTCGAGGACAACCGACTGACTCACGGGATCCGCATCTCGCCGGGCGAAGTCCACGCACGCGACTCGACCGGAGTCCTGCTCGAGAACGGCTCCGACGACAACCGATTCTTCCGCAACGACGTCCGACATGGAGGCGACGGCATCTTCATCCGCGTCCTCAACGGCTGGGTCAGCAAGCGCAACCTCTTCGTCGAGAACGACGTCTCGCACGCCAACAACAACGGATTCGAAGCCTGGTCGCCCGAGAATACCTACATCCGCAACAAAGCCGATCACTGCAGCTACGGATTCTGGCTCGGCGCCTCGGACAAGACCGTGCTCGAGGGCAATCGAGCCTGCTTCAACGGCAAGCCCGACGGTCCGCACAACTCGCCCCACCTCCCCGACAAGGGCCACGCGGGGATCATCTTCTTGTTCGGACCCTCGAGCCACACCGTCGTTCGCAACAACCATTGCGAGGGCAACGAGGGCGCGGGCATCGCTCTCGTGGGAGCCCCGCCGAAGTACCTGGCGCGTCATTGGCTGATCGAAGGAAACTCACTGATCGACAACCGTTGGGGCATCTACGCAAGGCATGCCGACTGGATCACGCTCGGAACGAACCGATTCCAGGGCAATCGCGTCGACTTCGATCGCGACGCGACGGTCGCAAACGTCTTCGAAGCCTCGAGTGCCGCAGCACTCCCCGCCGAGCGACGAATCGTGCCGCGGATCGAGGGCCCCAAGGTCGTGTCCCAGGGCGTCGAGACCGTCTTCCGCGCCGCAGGCACGTTCCCTGAGTCCTCGCGGGTCCGCATGAGCTCGGACGACGGAGTGATCGTCGAGGCCCGTGAGATCCGCAGGCGCTTCGATGAGCCCGGCCTCCGCCGGCTTGGGATCACCGTGGAGAGCGAGGGCTCGAATGCCCTCGCTTGGCTCGACGTCCGCGTCGTCGACGCGGAACCCGAACTCGAGATCCCCGCCGAGAATTGGTCGGGCGTCGACCCGCGATCCCGCTTCGAACTCACGACCGATCTCGCCGACCCGCTCGAGGGCACCGGATCGATCCGCGCCGAAGTCTCACCCTACGGCGGCGGCCGTGTCGCTCTCGTCGCGCGCCTGCCGCGGCCGATCCCCCTCGATGAGCTCGGCCGAATCCGGTTCCAGATCCGGGCGCAGAATCCCAACATCCCCGGTTGGCAAGGCCCGAACCCCGTGGTTCGGATCCTCGGCGGCGATCGCTCGCTCATGCTCACGCCGAAGGTCGACCGCCTCGCTCAGCCCGATGCGACCGAGGACCGCGACTCCTGGACCCGCTTCGATTTTCCGCTCGCAGGCGGCCCGGGCGTCGGCCGCTCGGGAGAACTTCCCTCACGCGCCGAGTCCCTCGAAATCGGGCTCGACTCGTGGGGAGCCGAGCCCTTCACGGTTTGGATCGATGGGATCCGGATCGAATGAGATCCGAATCCCAGTCATTCATGGATCACTTGGGCGACTTGCCCTCGACGATGGGCGAAGCCTCGGCGTTGCCCCACTCGGACCAGCCGAGATAGTAGTTCCGCACGGGGATCCCCATGCGCTCCAATACGAAGGCATTGACCGACGCTCGGCCGCCGCTTTGGCAGTGAGTGATCGCGGGCTTGCCGGCCTCGATTCCCGCCTGCTTCGCCCGCTCGGCCAAGACCTCGGCGGCGAGGAACCGCCCTTGGGCGTCGACGAGATCCGACCACTCCAGGCGGCAAGCGCTGGGGATGTGTCCGCCTCGTTTCGACATCGACTTCTCACCCGTGTACTCGCCGATCGACCGAGCATCGACCACGTGCGTCGAACCCGACTCGATCGCGGAGAGGACGTCGCCCTTCTCGGCCAGTCGAGAGCGATCGAAGCGCACGGCGAATCTGATCGGCGTCGGCTTCGCGATCTCCGTCGAGGTCGGCCGCTTCTTGTCGGTCCAGAGCTGGAAATTCCCGTCGACCATCCCCGCGCGTTCGACGCCGACGTAGCGCAGCAGCCACCAGATTCGCGCCGTATCGGTCACCGTCTTGCCGCCGTAGACGAGGACCTCGGTATCCGGCCCAATCGCGAACGGTTCGACCCAATCCTCCCAGGCTTTGACGTTGGTGAGGCCGCCGGGCTTGGCCCCGAGCGCGGTCGCGGCCTTGGCGTCGACGTGGACCGCGCCGGGGATGTGTCCGGCGGCGTACTCGCCGGCGGGGCGGACATCGAGCAACCTCAGCTTGGGATCACCCAACCGCCGCTCGAGTTCGTCGTGCGACACGAGCGCCGGAATCGGCGACGCCGTCTGCTTCCCGTCGGCCCGCGCCTCGATGGCGGAGATCGATGTCGCCCATCCAATTGTCGAAATCAGAACGAAGACTCTGATGCTCATGGCTGGCCCTCGATGTAGGAAACGACCTTGGGAAGTTCCGTCTGGACACGATCATCGTATGCCGCCGGCCCGAAGTAGCGATAGCCGCCGCCCTCGGAGGCCGACCCGCCGAGGATCGCCTCGATGAACCCGTTGCGCTCGACTTGGAGCGTATGAAGGATCCGCCGTTCGGGATTCTCGAGGAGGTAGAACCGAATCCGACCGCTCCGTTCGGTCACCCGGCGCAGGTCGCCCTCGACGCGTTCGCCGAAGTCGAATGCCGCGTCGAGATCGGCGAGCATGGCGCGGCTCCGGCCCCAGGTCCCACCCTCGGCCGAGACGAACGGCTTGCCGTCGAGAAGCGCAATATTGTCATGATATGCAAATACGAACAAGAGATTGGTGGTCGAACGATTCAGCCAATCGACGAATCGATCTCGATGACGCGCGGTATCGTAGGCATAGTTTGCGTCGAGGAATGCGATCCGCTCGACGTCGCCTGGGATCGTCTCGGTCGCCTGGAGATATCCGAAGATCCAGCTCCCACCGCCGCTGTGTCCGCAGAGCGCGATGCGCGTCCGCGATCGTCCGAACCGCTCCCGAAACCGATCGACCATCGCGACGATCGCCGAATCGGGGTGCTGCTTGCGCCAGGCGGGCCAGCTCTTCAGGTCGTTCTCGAGGAGGACGACCACGACGCGACGATCCCCGGCATGCTCACGAATGAACGAAGTCTGCGCTCCGATCTGCTGGATTCCCGACCGCCAATCCTCCGGACCTCGCGGACGGCGGCCGTACGTCTGCTCGAGCGTGTTCCCGTTCGGCAAGGCGTAGAAGATCAGGTGGATCGGCCCCGTGCCGAGATCGCGCGGACGATCGACCCACGCGCGCACGCCTCGCTCCAGCCGATGCTCCTCGACCAGGGGATCGGTCTCGGATTCGCGCTCGGATGGGAAGAAACGCTCGCGAGGGAACGGACCCTCGTCCGAGACGAGCGCGGCGAGATCGGGAGACGTCGCGACCTCCGCCAAGTCGACCACCGCGCCGTCGAGCAGCGCTCTCCGAGCGACCAACCGGAGCCCGTGGCTGTAGTCGACCCAGGTCGATCGATGCTTCGTGTAGAGCGGCTGGATCGGTCGGCCGTCGGGCCGATGCCAGCCGTAGATCGCCACACGGTCGGCGCGGTCGTCGAGCGTCGGAGTGATCACGACGTCCTTCTTCTGACCGGCGACGAGACGACCATCGCGTCCGCGCGAGCCGAGATCCCGCTCGATCATGAGCTGGTGCTCGAGGAAGACCCGCGGCGTGGTCATCGCGGGCGAGGGCGGGATCGGACGCGGTTCCAGACGAACATCCGCCGACTTGTGGACATGATCGCTGATTCGTCGCGTCGGCGGTAGGCAACGAAGGCGGTCGCAGAGCCTCCGAGCCGCCGCCGGCGAGAGCGGTGTGCGGAACCAATCGTCGTCCGAGCCGACGCCGAGGTGGTCGGGAGCCACCTCGATCCGGAGCCGACGTCCGCCCGACTCGAGCACGACCGGCCGAAAGTTCCGCAACCGCTCGGGCACGTTGCCCGCGAGGATCGCTTCCTCGACCCGTGCCTCGCGTTCCTCGAGCGAGAGTCCGTCGAGCGACGCGGCAAAGGCCCGCCCGCTCGGAGCCGCGGGGTCTCGTGCCGGCAATTCGAGCCGAAGCGCCGGCGGCTCGCCCGCGGTGCAGAGCAGCAGGAACACGACGATCGGGAGCGTACCCGCCATGCGTCGGCCTCCCGAGACGCCGGCACGCATCCAATCGACGCATGCCGACGCCACGATTTCTCGCTCGATGCGATCGATCAGGCCGACTTGGCCATCTCATACCGCCGCGCGACTTCCGCCCAGTTCACCACGTTCCACCAAGCCGAGACGTAGTCCGGGCGGCGGTTCTGGTAATGCAGGTAGTAGGCGTGCTCCCAGACGTCGAGGCCGAGCAGGGGGACGTTGCCGTCCATGATCGGGCTGTCCTGGTTCGGGGTCGAGGTCACGGCGAGCTTGCCGTCCTTGCCGAGGATCAGCCAGGCCCAGCCCGAGCCGAACCGCGTGGCGGCCGCCTTCGCGAACGCCTCCTTGAAGGCGGCGAACCCGCCGAGATCGGCGGTGATCGCGTCGGCCAGGGCGCCCGTGGGCTCGCCGCCGGCACCCGGAGCCATGATCTGCCAGAAGAGCGAGTGGTTCGCGTGGCCGCCCGCATTGTTGCGGATCACGCCGCGAATCGCCTCGGGAACCGCGTCGAGGTTCGCGATCAGCTCCTCGACCGTCTTCGCCTGGAGATCGGCGTGATCCTTGAGCGCGTTGTTGGCGTTCGTGATGTAGGCCTGGTGATGCTTGGTGTGATGGATCTCCATCGTCCGGGCATCGATGTGAGGCTCGAGCGCCTTGTAGTCGTACGGCAGGGGAGGCAGCGTGAACTCGGGCACGTCGAATTCTCCAAAGGTCGAGTCGACCTCCGTCGAGCGGAGCGGACCCGGGCGCGAAATCCCGCCCGGGCGACGAGAGGTCCGTCGAGCCTCGCGAAGGGTCCACCCCCGCGAGGACGATCGATCGGGCTCCAAACTAACACGAACGCCCGGCACGATTCAAAGGCGCCGTGCAATGCGATGCGGGGTCAAACGGCGCGATCGATCCGCGCTCGGAGCTCGGCCGCGGCCTGCCGGGGCGACGTCGCCCGAACCACCGCCGCGCTCACCGCGATCCTCTCCGCGCCGGCCTCGAGCACCTCGTCGATATTCGATGCGTCGATCCCGCCGATCGCGAACCAGGGCAGATTCGTCGTCTCGGAGGCTTCCCGCACGTACCCCAAGCCCGCGTGGCTCTCGAACTCCTTGGTGCCGCTCGGGAACACGGGGCCGACCCCCAGGTAGCTCGCGGCGTCGAGAACCGCCTGGGCGATCTGCTCGCGGCGATGCGTCGAGACTCCGACCAGACCGCTCGGGCCGAGGATCCGACGGGCGTCGCGCACCGTGAGGTCGTCCTGACCGAGGTGGACTCCATCCGCTCCCGCCAATCGTGCGAGATCGGGCCGGTCGTTGACCAAGAATCTCGCCCCGGCCTGCGCCGTGAGGATCCGGACTTCGCGGGCGAGGCGAAGCCAAGTGCGATCGTCGAGCCCCTTCTCGCGAAGCTGGATCACATCGGCACCGCCCGCGAGCGATTCGGCGACGACGAACGTCAAGTCGCCCATCGTCGGCAACCCGCCGACCAAGACCATCAACCGAGCGTCGCCCAGGGTCTTTCGAGCGATGACGGCCGTCATCACCAGCTTTTCGAGCGTGTAGACGTCGTATCGCAAGACCTCGAAGCGTCCCGCGACCCAGACGTCGACCAGCTTGCCGTACTCCTCGAGCGACCGCAGCGCTTCGGCCGCACGCTTGAAGTTCGCGATGAGCACCGAGCGCGGATTCTCGCGCACCGACTCGGTCGCCGTCATGATATGGGTGCCGACATCTCCACGCGTGTCCCGCGCGCCGATGAGCATGTCGAGACTCAAGCCGCGCACCGCCTCGCCGAGACGATGGCGGACCTCCTTGACCCGCTTGGTCAAGCCGGGGTCGTCGAGCGCGAACCGGACATAGTCCTCCACGACCCGCAGACCTTCGCTCGCGCGATTCGCCGATGCGTCGAGGATCCGGCCGAGATGCACGCCCTCGCCCGGCTCGCTCAGCTCCAGCGGGCCGATCTCCGCGGCGATCGGAATCGGCGCGGCGGCCTCGCGATCCTGCTCCGCCAGGTGCTCGACCAGGTCGTCCACTGCCAGCCCCGCCCGCGCGAGCCGCTCGACCAGTTCGGCCTCTTCCTCGATCAAGGCGGTCAAGAGATGCTCGGTCCCCACCGACGAACCGCGGTCGAGTGCCTTGGCATGCGTCGAGGCGGCCGACAGGAGCAACTTGAGTCGTTCGTCCCGCGCTACCGAGGCGTCTCCGGTTTCGGCCTCGTCGATCTCGAATCCGCGGGGAAGGCGTTCCAAATCGAGAAACCTCTCGACCTCGAGCCCGAATCGACGCAAGAGCGAACTCGCCCGGCTCTCCTCGTCGTCCAAGAGCGCCGCGATCAGGTCGATCGGTTCGGCCGCGCCCGAGCCGCGGGCAACGGCCCGCTGCTCCGATCGCCCCAACACCCGCAAGGCCCCCGCCGTGAAACTCTCGAACATCGTCCCCACGTACCTCGATCGTCGACCGCCAAGATCATCCCTCGCACCACCTCGACCGCCGCATTGTACTCCACCGGCTCACCGCCGACACCCGCGCGGAGGCTCGCGGGTTCGGTTGACCTCGGGCGGGCTGCGGCGTTAGGATAACGAAATGGGTCGTTTCACCCTCGAGCCGGTGGTTGGGTCGGCGCTTCGAACGGACGGGATTGCATCACGATGAAAGACGCGAAACGCGAGGGCGGCCCCGTCGGGTCGTTGCCCGAGCCCAAGCATCAGTTCGAGCACGACCCCACGGTCATCCACGACCCCGAGGAGGACATGACCCTCCTCGCGAAGTGGCTGAAGCACAGCCTCGAACAGGGCGGCAGCTTCTGGTATTGGGTCGCCGGCATCGTCGCCGCCGTCGTCCTCGGCGCGGTGGCCGCTTCGAACTTCTCCGGCACGACCTCCGACGCCGGCGGTTGGGACGAGCTCCTCGTCGCCTCCACGCCTGGACAGATGGTCGAAGTCGCCGAAGAGCATCCCACCTCCGCCTCGGCTCAAGCGGCTCGGCTCTCCGCCGCAGCCTACTACGCCTCCCAAGGCGTTCAGACGCTCACGACCAATCGCGATACCGCGATGCCCGAACTCCGCAAGGCTCTCGACCTCTTCCAGGAAGCGGCCAAGGCCGCCGCTCCCGGCTCCCCCGAGGGTCTCATCGCTTCGATGGGCGTCGCTCGAATCCTGGAGACGCGGGGTGAACTCCCCGAGGCGATCGAGCAGTACAAGAAGGTCGCCTCGGGTTGGCCGACATCGCCCGAAGCCAAGGACGCCGAGCGGCTCGCGAAGCTCCTCCAGCAGCCCGAGGTGGTCGCCTTCTACAGCGATCTCCATCGATCCAAGCCGGCCTCGGCCGTACTGCCTCCCGGCGGTTCGACCAATCTCTCGCTGCCCGGCCTGCCGCCGAATCACCCCGACCTCAACGGCCCCGCCATGCCTGCCCCGGGCTTGACCCTGCCGCCGCTGCCTCCGGGCGGAATCACGCCGGGTTCGACCGCGCCCGGCACGATTCCCGCGGTTCCGACGTTGCCCGGCTCCACCCCTCCGGCAGGCGAAACCGGACCGCTCGACATCGCTCCGCCTCCGGCCTCGACCCCGGCGATGCCCGCGCTCCCCGGCGATCCGTTCACCAAGCCCGCGGCCGAGCCCAAAGCGGGCGACGCCCCCGTGCTTCCCAGCGACCCGTTCGCGAAGCCCGCCGCTCCCAAGTGATTCGAGAGCGGTCGGGCGGTCGACCCTCGGCTCCCCCGTACTCTGGTGAGTCGTCGCCATGCCGCCCGAACTCTCCCCCACGCCCGACGAATTCGTCGTCAAGGCCCGCATGGGCGGGCGAAGGATCGACGCTTATCTCGCGAGTCGTTTCTCCGACTTCTCGCGGAGCGTGATCCAGAAGATCATCGACGCCGAGGCGGTGCTCGTGAACGGAGCGCCGACCAAGGCGTCGTACCGCGTGCGGGAGGGCGACGTCGTCAGCGTGCGGCTGCCCGAACTCTCCGATACCGCCTTTCAAGCCGAGGACATCCCGATCCCCGTCGTCTACGAGGACGACGGGTTCGTGATCGTCGACAAGCCGCCGAACATGGTGACGCACCCCGCTCGGGGTCACTGGTCGGGCACGCTCGTCAACGCGCTCCAGTTCCACTTCGACGAGCTCTCGAGTGTCGCCGGCGAGAACCGGCCGGGCATCGTCCACCGGCTCGATCGCGACACGACCGGACTCCTGATCGTCGCCAAGGACGACCAGTCACACCGCGGGCTCTCGATCCAATTCGAAGCGCGGACGATTCACAAGGAATATCGCGCGATCGTTCACGGCACGCCCGACCGCGACCGCGACTACATCGACAAGCCGATCGGCCGGCACCCGACCGTTCGCGAGAAGATGGCGGTCCGCCACCCCGGAGAGGGCGGCAAGGACGCCGTGACCTTCTACGAAGTCCTCGAGCGCTTCCAAGGATACTCGTACGTGCGATGCCTTCCCCAGACCGGCCGGACGCACCAGATTCGGGTCCATCTGCTCAGCATCGGGCACCCGATCGTGGCCGACAAGGCCTACACCCCGCGCGATCGGCTGTCGCTTGGCGACCTGGCGCCCGGAATCGAGAGCGCCGAGGAGGTCTTGATCGAGCGTCAAGCCTTACACGCCTTCTCGCTCGAGCTCACCCACCCGACCTCGAACGTCGCGATGACGTTCGAGGCTCCGTTGCCGGCCGATATGTCGCGCACCCTCGAGGCGCTTCGCACCCACCGTCCGCTCGAACGGGAGACCAAGCGCACGCGAAGGTGAGCCCGCGTTCGACCTCGGCTCAGCCTTTCTTGGCGGGGGGTTCGACGAGCCCGTCGAACTCGCCGTCGTCCGCTCCCTTCGCCTTCTTCGGCTTCTCTCCCGACTTCTCGGCGTTGGCCCGTGCCTTGGCTCGGGCAATGTACTTCTCGGGATCTTCCTTGAATTGCTCGACGCAACCGGTGCAGCAGACGGGGTAGGTCACTCCATTGTGCGTGACCGAGAGCGTCCCCGCGCCGCCGGTGATGATGCACTTCGGCAGATTCGAGCCCGCGCCGCCGGCGGCGAACGATTCGCCCTCCTTGGTGAGGCCGACCTCGAGCGTGTTCTTGTATTGCGGGGATCTCGGCTCCTTGCGATCGAGCAGCATCGTGTAGCGGATGAGGTTGCTCGTGGGACGAATCGTCAAACGCTCGACTGCGCCGTCGGCGAGTTTGTCGCTCCGCTCGAGGACGAGCGTCTTCCCTTGAGCCGAGCCGACATAGACGATCGGCTTGTCGGCGGGATCGGTCGCGGTGAACGTATACTTCTTGGTTTTTGGATCGAAGCTGAAGAGTCCCCGCTTGAAGGTCTTGCCGCCCTCGACCGCGAGACTCATGCCGACCGGCTTGCCGTCCTTGAAGGTCCAACCCCAGGCATGCTTCTCGTTCCAGCCCCGGAGCCGATTCGCCGAGGGCCGCGCGACCCCCTTCCACGCCCCGATCATCGACTCGAACGGTGCGAATGCCGGAGGGATCGCGTCGGGGCCTTCCGTGTCGGCGGGGGGCACGAACGCGCTCGCCATCAACAATGCGATGCAGATGCTCATAATTTGATGTTCTCCGACGCTTGGGACGCTCCCCCTCGAGACTCGTGTCGTTCATCGTAGCACGCCGGTCGGATGCCCGCCGGCTCGAGCGATCAGCGAACGCCCCACTCCCAGAGTCCGAACGCCGTCTTCTTGTCGAGCGGAGTTCCCGCCGCCTTCAGGGTCCAGCCGATCTGGCCGCGATGATGCGCCTCGTGGGCGATCAAGTAGCCGACGAAGGCGTGGACATGCGGCTTGAAGCCCTTGACGCGATCGCCCGTAGCGCGCGACCGGGCGATCAGGGTCGCGATCGCCTCGCCCGACTTCGTGAGGCTCGCCTCGAGCGCTTCCCGCGACTCGACGGCCGCTTCCAGCTTCGAGAGCCCTTCGAGTAAGTCGGGCGCCGCCGATTGCAACCACATCAAGCGCACGTTGTGAATGTGCGCGAACAACTTCGAGACGTTTCGGAACTTCGGAGTGATCGCCGCCGAGAGCGAATCGTCCGAAATCGCCGTGAGCAGGTAACGATGGATCCGATCATGGATCCGCCAAGTCTCGATCAACGGGTCTTCCACGTCCGATCTCCTTGCATTCTCACGATTTGTCGTGAGTTCCCATCGACGAGGATACTCGACGGCCATCCGTGAACGAAGCCCGTCGCTCGCTGCCGGCCGCCTCGATTGCACGTGGGGGCTTGACGCCGATGCGCCAAGGTTCGAAATTGGGAATACGTCGATCGGAGTGTCGGTCTCCTCGAAAGTCCACCGTTCCATGCCGCGCAGCGTGCTCGAAACTCGGCCGCATCTGGCGATCCTGCTCACGACGGTCTTCGTCGTGCTCGCGATCCCGGGCGGCCGCGCGCGGGCTTCTGTGACCGCCTCCGACGACGATCACGCCGCTCGCTGCTGCTGCGGCGATGCCTGCGATCGGCGGAATTGCTGCTGTGCGTCGGACTCCTCGAGCGAGCAGCAAGCGACGGAGTCCGAAACGCCTCCGGCGACTCCCGATGGGCCGCTCCCGCCCTGCATGAAACGCGGCGGCTGCTCGGGGACCGACGCTCCTTTCGACTCGGCTCGCCCCGATCGCTCGTCGAAGTCGGCGGCGATCCCCCAGGGGCCCTCGGATCGCCCGCCGTCGAGCTCCCGCCGACTCGCGCCGATCGCGGCCTCGGTTCGGCCGATCGATCGAAGCCGACGGCTCGACCGCCCGCCCGACGCCGTGGACGCCCGAGCTCGCTGACGTTCGCGCCGATCCAGGCGATGCTCCGCCGGAGACCGTCTGCGCCTGCGTCGGCCTCGACTCACTCGCTCCCCCACACCGCGCAGCGCGGCTCGCGTCGGCACGTCCCCAGGTGACGAGCCGACCCAGCCGAGCGCCTGCGCGAACCGAACACGCGCGTTCTTCCATCGTTCCCGCTCGATCGACCCCGCTCGACGCTGCTTCGCGCCGATCGCAGGGTAGATTCGCGGTTGAGCGACTTCAACGTATTGATCATGAGAGCAGAACAAAATGTGCGCATATCAATCGCAGCGAAAAGATCGGTACGGGTTCACATTGATCGAGCTGTTGGTGGTGATCGCGATCATCGCCGTCTTGATCGCGCTCTTGCTGCCGGCCGTCCAAGCGGCCCGAGAGGCGGCGCGTCGTGCTCAATGCACGAACAACCTCAAGCAGCTCGGGCTTGCGATGCACAACTACCATTCGGGTTTCGGGAGCTTCCCGGTCGGTTTCCTCTACCCGCAGAACACCGCGGGTCTTCCCGCGCCGGCGTTGCACTATCGTTGGTCGGTCCTGGCGCAGATGACCCCGTTCCTGGAGCAGACGAACGTCTTCAACTCCTTGAACATGAACTTTCCCACGGCGGCGGGGGCGAGCGGCGTCTACGGCGTCGGTCCTTGGACCGTCTTCCTCGAGAACCGCACGACGCTCTCGACGACCGTCAACACCTTCCTCTGTCCGAGCGACGGTCAGTCACCGCCCTCGCTGCTCCAAGCCGGGATGTTCTCGGGTCCGACGAATTATCACTTCTGCACGGGTGACGGCTCGCCGGCGAGCGCGAATCCGGGCGATGCGGGCCTGAGCGTGCCGGCCAACGGCGCATTCATCCTCGGGCCGCCGCAGTCGGTCGCGACGATCACCGACGGCACGAGCGGCACCGTCGCCGCATCCGAGCAACTCCTCGGCATGGCCGCCGGCGGGCCTTCGACAGTCACAGGCGCGGTTCCCCCCGGCGAGCGTCGTCGGGCCGCGGCGATCGGTTCCCGACCCCTTTCCGACGCCGGCTGCGCTGCACCGACCGGCTGGCGGCTCGACAAGGGCACCGGGTGGTGGGACGGCGACTACCGGAGCACGATCTACAACCACTACCGCACGCCGAACTCCCAGCTCGATGATTGCTGGCAGTCCAGCCCGCCCCACAACCCGGCGATCAAGGCCGCCCGGAGCAATCATCCTGGAGGTGTGAACACGCTCTTCTGCGATGGTCACGTCCAGTTCGTCAAGGATTCGATCGCTCTCGGCGTCTGGCGCGCGCTCTCGACCCGCAACGGCGGCGAGGTCGTCTCGGCCGACGCCTTCTGAAATCGCTCCGGGAGCCGGCGACTTCGCGGTCGTCGACTCCCGAGTCCCCCGCTCTCCCCGCATCGGGAGAAATCGCTCGACGGTTCGGATCAGGCGGCCAGTGCCGCGTCGAGCCTTGCCTCGCTTCAACCCCGCCCGCCGGGGCGGACGACCCCTTCGTCCGGCCCCGGCTCTTTTCTTCGATCCAACTTGGAGATCGGCCATCGATCCTTCGAAATGACGCGAGCCCTCGGCGCCGCGGGTTGCCACGCCAAGGGCTCGTCGACGTACGCCTTCGAGGGCGTCGTCTCAGTTTCCGAACAGTTTCAAGACGCGACCCACCGAGAGCAAGCCGCCCACGGGGTTGCTCCGTTCCTTCCGCGCGGGAGCCTTCGCCGCGCGTTCGCCCGGCGGGTCGAGGTCGAGATAATCGACATACCCGATCATCATTTCCTCATAGGTCTGGTCGCCCCAGCGGACGGCCTTCGTCGGGTCGGGATTGGCGAGATTCTCCTTCGAGTTGTCGAAGTGAGCGATGCAGTCGATGCGGGTTCCCTTGGGCAGATCCCTCGGCTGTGCGAGCGTGTAGTAGCTCTGCCAGCCGAAGTCGTAGGCCGGGACCGAGAGTGCGACCTCCGGCTCTCCGCCGGGTAGGGTGATCCGATACTCGAAGTCTCGTCCGCGCAAGTGCATGTGCGGCATGAAGGCGAGCAGGCGCACGTTCTTGTCGAAGGTGTGGCTCGAACGGACCTCGTGCTTCGCAGCGCCCGGGGGAATGATGAAGCGAGTCTGAACGATGCCGAGGGTATGCGCCTCGTTCTTCACCGGCTCCTTCGCAAAGATCAGGCCGAGCTTCGAGCGGTCGGTCCGGATCTTGCCGTTCGGGGTGTAGTGGAGTTGGAAGAGGATGTCGGAGCCGGCGGGGATGCGCTTGGCCGATCCGGCGGGATAGATCGAGGGCATGTCGCCGGGGGCGTAGCCGCAGAGGTGCATTTGCTCTTCGCCGAGCCGCCCGCGCTGATTCTTCTTGTCGTCGACGAACGCGATGATGTGGTGGACGACCGAGCGGTCGCCCGGAATCGCCTCGGCCGCTTGGACCCAGACGTCTTCCTTGAAACCGGTGGGCACGCGCATGTAGACGTATTCGACCGTCCCTTGCGCGGGGACGATGTACTCGTTGGGGATCTCGATCACGAGGTCGGGCTTGCCGATCGTCCACTCGCCGGGGAAGGACTTGGCGGGCGGCAGCTTGGCGGGATCGCCGAGAGGGCTGCCTTGGTCGATCCAGGCGAGGATCGTCGCTCGTTCCTTGGGAGTGAGGCTGCGGTCGTTGGCGAACTTGCCGTGGCGTGGATCGGCATGCCAAGGGGGCATCCGGCGGCTCTCGACGACCTCGGCGATTCCGGCCGACCAGCGGCGGGCGTCGTCGTACTTCTCGAGCGAGAAGGGGGCCGACTGACCGGGACGGTGGCAGGCTTGGCAACGATTCTGGAGGATCAGGGCGACTTCGCCGGCGTAGGTCGGCTTCCCGACCTCGATCTCGCCCGCGGCCGCGTCGATCTCCGCGCGGGCTTTGGCGAGTTCGGCGGAAGGGGCGCGAACCCGGTCGACGTCGACGGCGGCGATCTCGGGAGCGACCCGCTCGATCGGGCAACCTTCGACCTTCGTGGCGGTCACTTCAGGCGTCTTCTTCGCGAGCACCGCCTCGATCGCATCGACGAGGTAATTGTGCTCGGCCTTGTCGCGCTGCTTGCCGCCGACGTAGTACTGGTCGTCGATCGCACCTCGGTAGCGGATCCGCCCGCGACCATCGAGTACGAGCGTCTCGCAGGTCCGTTCGGCGAGCATCGCATCGGCCACGCGGTTCCGCTCGTCGCGAACGACAGGGAAGCTCAGGCCGTATTCCTTCTTGTGGGCGGCGATGTCGGCCGGCGACTCGGAGGAGTTCGAGTTGATCCCCAGGAAGACGACGCCTTTCGAGCGATAGCGATTCGCGAGTTCCTCGAGCCGGGGCAGGTAGGCGTTGCCGACGGGGCATTGGGTGCCCATGAAGACGATGACGACCGCATTCTTGCCGTAATAACCAAACAGTTGGATGTCGTTGCCGTCGGTGCTCGGCAGCGTGAAGTTCGCCACGCGGTCGCCGACCTGGCGTGCCGCGGGCAGATCGGCACGCGCGGGCGAGGTGAACAGGATCGCGGAGAACGCGCCGAGAGTCGCGGCGGTGATCAGACCGATTCCTCGTCGTTTGCTCATCTGTCGACCTCGAGGCTCCAAAGGAAAGGTCCCGGACCCATGGTTACCTTCGGCGAGGGGGAGAGTTTCACGAAGACGCTCGAACCGCGGCGGATCGGGCGGGATCCGACGATTCGTCCGCCTTCGCGGGAGAGGGACCTCGCGATCCTCGCCGAATCCACGCGCCCCCCTCACGGAAACGCGAGAGGACTGGCCAAAACGCGAACTCGGCGATACATTGACACTATAAGGAGTCGAAGGCTGTTTCGGCAGCCGACGACGTCCTCGATTCGTGATAGCTGAGACGGGGTTCGCCATGCGTTTGGAGGCAGTCATCCTGCCCGACCTGGGGACCGCTCCGGCTCGAGCGATCGTCGTGAGTCATTGGTACGCCGCGCAGGGAGAGTACGTCCTGGAGGGCGACCGCCTCGTCGAGGTCCTGGTCGGTCCCGCCACCTTCGACGTGCCCGCTCCCGTCACCGGCCGCTTGGCCGCCATTCACGGCCGAGAGGACGACTGCGTCTTGCCCGGGGCCGTGTTGGGCCTCGTTGCCGTGGGGGAGGAGTTCGACGCCGAGGCCGACGCGCCCCGGTACGTCGGACGCGCGAACTCATGAGCAACATCATTCACGAACGCTCCGCCGGAGTGATTCCCTACCGACTCGATCCGGAACGAGGCCCGGTCTACCTGGTCCTCCACTCCGCGACGGTGCGGAATCCGCGCGCCAAGTGGGAATTCCCCAAGGGCGGCATGGAAGCCGGAGAGATCCCCCGCGAGACCGCCGCTCGGGAATTCCAGGAAGAGACCAGCCTCGCCAACTGGGACTTCCACGACGGCTTCGAGCGCAACCTCTCCTACACGTATATTCGCCGGGGCCGCAAGGTCCTCAAGACCGTGACCTACTTTCTCGTCCGCGTCCACGACGAGACCGGCCTCGCACGTTCCTTTGAACACGTCGAGGACGCCTCGGGTCGTTGGCACCAGTGGGGCGACTTCGAAGAGATCACGCGCGTGCTGTATCACGCCAAGATTCGCCAGGTGCTCGTCGAGGCGGCCGAGTTCCTCGGATTTCATCCGCGTCCGCGGCCCACGCCCGAAGCTCCCGCCGTCATCGACTCCGACGACCTGGGCCAGACCCGCCTCGACGTCCAAGCGCCCGTCGACCCTCACCGAATCGAGTCGATCACCACGTCGTCCGCGAGCGGCGACGATCACTCACTTTTCACGCCACCAACTCGAGGGCTCGATTCCCAGGCGTAACGCCTCGGCGTCGATCTCCCGACGAAACCGCGCGGCGTCGACCGGGTAGCCCGCGGTCGGCTCGAGGTCGGGCACACGCTGCGTCCAGAATGCGTTGAAGATCTCCATCCAACGCTCGCGGATCGCCTTGCTGACGATCGACGCCAGCGCCACGAGCGCGTTGTCCTCGTCGGCCCTCGGCCGGAATTCGACCGTCATCCGCCGCTCGCCCGTCCGCACGGTGTATCGACTGAGCGCGGGACCTTCCTCGCCCCGGTCGATCCAGGTCTCGGGCAGGGCCTCGGCGAGTCGACCGAGGTAGAAGTGGCGGCCGCCGTGCTTGTCGCCCACGACGAAGGTCTCGACCGCGCCCGCGTTCGCTCCCCCCGCCCATGCCGAGGCGATCAAGTCGCGAAACGCGTCGAAATGGACGTCGGCCTTGCTCGGAGCCTCGGCGAGCCGCTGATTGAACCGCGCGGGGCCGACGACGATCGAGCGGACGTCGACGATGCGACACCCGCGCGATCGAAACGGATCGGCCCTCCTTCGCGGACGCGTTGTCGGTTCGGTCCGCCAAATCGGGTCGGCTTCCGACCATCGCGGGAGCTCGGCCGCGTCGAGCGAGTCGACTCCGAAGGCCGCGAGGAGCGCGGCGAAGGTCGCCGGCCGACCGCGTCCGAGCGTGTGAGCAAGGGCGTCGCAGACGTCGAAGAGTCGCGCGCGGCCGTCGCCCGATCGATAGACGCGCTTGGAGTCGTCGACCCAGAGGCGGTCGTCGGAAGCCCCCGCGCGTGCGATTCCGGCTTCGAGGATCGTCCAGAGGTCGGGCGTGGTCGGCCGGCTCGACTCGGCGGTCACCGCGGTCAGCACCAACGGGCCGAGATTCGGCCCGTAGCCCGCCTCATCGATGCCGACATGCCGATATCGTCGCGCCATGGGACCTCGCGAACCGTGCGGGTCGGGCCGCTCTCAGGCCGCGCCGACGGAGGGCTCGTCGGCGGGGACGGCGGTGCTCGACTCCGATTCGGCGGCAGCCGCCGCCCAGATCGCCGCCGGGGCGCGCCCCTGGATCTCCGCCGCCAGCGACGCATAATCCTCCGCGCCACGACTCGTCGGCGCGTAGTTGAAGATCGACTGCCCGAAGCTGGGGCACTCGGCGAGCCGGATGTTGCGCCGGATCCGCGTCCGATAGACCTGCGCCCGCGCCCAAGGCGAGTTCGCGTTGCGTCGGCCGTCGAAATAGCGGTCGAGATCGTCGACGACTTCGCTGCCCAGCCGAGTCCCCGCGTCGTAGAGACAGATCACCACCCCCGCGACCTCGAGCTCGCGATTGATCCGCTTCGAGACGAGATTCACCGTCTCGAGCAGCTTCGAGAGCCCGTGCAACGCGAGGAAGTGCGCCTGGAGCGGGATGATCACCTCGCGCGCCGCGCAGAGGGCGTTGAGCGTGAGCACGCCGAGCGACGGCGGACAATCCATCAGAATGTAGTCGAACGACTCCGTATCGGCCTCGAGCTGGTCGCGGAGGATCACCTCACGGCCGACGGTCCCGCTGAGCTCGAAGTCGGCGGCGGCGAGGTCGATGTGGCTGCCGCACACGAAGAGGTTGTCGGCGACCTGTTTGCGGACCTCGGCGAGCGGCATCCCCTGGGTCAACACCTCGTAGAGCGATGGGCCCGACCTTCCGGGCAGGAGCCCGAGGTGGAGCGTCGCGTGCGACTGCGGGTCGAGGTCGAGCACCATCGTTCGGTGCCCCTCCTGCGCCAGCGCGGCGGCAAGGTTGACGGTGGTGGTCGTCTTGCCGACACCGCCTTTTTGATTCAGGACAGCGATCCGTCGCATCGTCATGGGAGCACTCCTTCCGACTCGCCATCCGCGAGTCCGTCGCGCAACTCCCTCACACCCTAGCGTTTTCGACCCAACCCGAAAAGCCCAACCCGGAAGCGGCGGGAACTCCGCGTTCGGTCTCGACGCCGGCGACTGGCCTTGTCGCGTGCGGGGGGAATCGGAATGATGCGGGTGCGGCGCGGCGGAGGGATGGGCGCCGGGGAGGGGAGGGAGCCTCATCGATGCGCATCCACGAATCGCCCCAGATCCGCCTCGACGCCGTCGCGCCGGCGGGCCCGCGGTATGCCTTTCTCGACGGAATTCGCGGCCTGAGCGCGTTTTATGTCTTGATCCATCACGCCGCCGCCGAGCTCGATCACGAGCGGCTGCGTGGGTTCGCGCACGACGTCGCGATCCGCCTGCGCTATGGTCACTACGCGGTCGCGATCTTCATCGTGCTCTCGGGATTCTGCCTCGCGCTTCCGATCGCCGACGACCAACGCGCTCGGCTCCGAGGCGGCACGCTTGCCTATCTCGGTCGACGCGCTCGGCGGATCCTTCCGCCATATTATGCGGCGCTCGTGTTCTTCTTGGCCGTCATCGCGATGGTTCCGGCGCTCCGCGAACCGATCACGCCGCGATGGGCGGCCGCGCTCCCGGCGACGACGCCCGACGTGATCGTCTCGCATCTCCTGCTCGTTCACGACTTCTCGCACGCGTGGGCGGGCAAGATCGACCCGCCGATGTGGAGCATCGCGGTCGAGTGGCAGATCTATCTGCTCTTTCCGCTCCTGCTGATCGTGCGTCGGCGGCTCGGAACGGCGGCGATGGTCGTCGTCGCGGTCGGGCTCGGCAATCTCGACAAGGTCGTGTCGGCGCTCGCGGGGGTCGAGGTGTTCAACGGCACCTGCCCCTGGTACGTCGGGCTCTTCGCCCTCGGCGCGGCGGCGGCGGAAGCGGCGCGGCGGCCGGGAAGATCGACCCCTTGGTTCGTCGCGGCGGCCGCGATCGGCGCGGTCGCCTGCTCGGCGATCGAGTATCAAGGGGCGAAGGTGCGCTGGAACGATCAATTGTTTGGACTGGCGATCGCATGTGCACTCGTTGCGTTCGCGCGAGCCGAGCGTGAAGCGGGTCGACGCCGTCGATGGCTCGCCGCGATCCTCGAGTCGCCGATCGCACTCGGGCTGGGGACGATCTCGTACAGCCTCTACCTGACGCACTTCCCCTTGCTCTCGTGGATCCACGGCGCCTTGACGCCCCTCGATTTGGGGCCTGGTGCGCGGATGTGGATCTTGCTCGGGGCGGGCGTGCCGCTCTGCTTGGGGTTCGCGATGGTCTTCCATCACCTCGTCGAACGGCCGACCTCGAGTGCGAATCGACCTCGTCAGCTCGACGCGCCGCGCCTGGTCTTGGGGGCGTCGGCCGAGTCGGCCATGGTCGTGGCGGAGGCGTCGAACGGGGCGGTGATCGGGTTGCCGGCTTCGTCGACGCCCTCGAGCAGGGCGACCGACTTCTCGGCCGCGTCGAGCAGGGCATGACACCGCGCGAGCAGGCGCACGCCGATCTCATAGCCCTCGAGCGCGGAGGTGAGGTCGCCCTCGCCGCGCTCGAGCTTGCCGACGAGCGCCTCGAGACGCGTGATCGATTGTTCGAACGTGAGTTCTTGGTCGGATTCGGGTTGGCTCATGTGCGCGGCTTTCGAGCGGATCGGGGTTTGCGTGTGGGTTCGGCGGGAGCGGAGAGCGGCCGGACTTCGGCGATCTTGGAACGGATCTCGCCGTCATGGAGCCGGGTGATGAGGACTTCGCCCTTCGCGAGGTCGGAGGTGGCGCGGACGAGCGCGCCGTCCTCGCGGGCGGTGAGCGAGTAGCCGCGCGCGAGGACGCCGAGCGGGTTGAGCGCCTCGAGCGAGGCGGCGATGCGCTCGAGGCGGTTGCGGCGGAGATCGATGCAGCGGGCGACGCCTCGGTCGCTCCGCGCGGCGAGGTCGTCGAGACGGAGTCGGGCGTCGCGGATGACGTCGCGAATCCCGCGGGCGAGTCGCGTCGAGAGGTTGCGGAGCCGTTCGCGGACGCGCTTCAGTCGATCGCCGAGGGAGTTCGAGAGCCGACGCGAGAGGAGTTCCAAGCGCGTTTGGATCTCCTGCATGTCGGGCACGCAGCGTTCGCCCGCCTCGCTCGGGGTGACCGCGCGGACGTCGGCGACGTAGTCGGCGATCGTGATGTCGATCTCGTGGCCGATCGCCGAGATCACCGGAAGACGTGAATTTGCGATCGCGCGAGCGACGGCTTCCTCGTTGAACGTCCAGAGGTCCTCCTGGCTGCCGCCGCCTCGGGTGACGACGATCAGGTCGGCTCCGGCGACGCGGTTCGCGGCGGCGATGGCGGCGACGACCTCCTCGGCCGATCCCGGGCCCTGGACCCGCGCGGGGGCGATGAGGATCTCGGTTCCGCGCCAGCGTCTGCCGACGACCTGGAGGAAGTCGCGCACCGCAGCGCCCGTGGGGCTGGTGACGACGACGATCCGCCGAGGGAATCGGGGCAGGGGGCGCTTGCGGCCCGGGTCGAACAGGCCCTCCTGATCGAGCCGCGCGTACATCTGTCGAAACGCCAACTCGAGCGTGCCGACGCCCACCGGCTCGATCTTGCGGACGTCGAGTTGATATTCGCCGCGCGGGGCGTAGAGCGTGACCTTGCCTTGGAGGTCGACCTCGAGGCCGTCGGTCAGGTCGAACCGGATCCGTTCGGCCATCGCCCTCCAGATCACCGCGCGGATCTGCGCCTTGTCGTCCTTGAGGCCGAAGTAGACGTGCCCCGAGCGCGGGCGGCTGAGCGTGTTGATCTGGCCGCGGACCGTGACGTCGGCGAAGCTCGACTCCAGCAGTCTCTTGATCTCCGACGTCAGTTCCGACACCGTGTAGACGTCGGTTTCGAACAGCCCGCCCATGTCGCCTCCGTCGCCAATCGGCCGGGGCTCCCGCGCAGGCGGGATGCTCGACCGGCCACGACGCAGCATACCCGCCGGCCCGCCGTTTGTCGCGGTCTTGGGTCCGCGAACCATCCGCCGCCCGCCCGAGGAGATCGCCGCCATGAACCGATCGCTTGCGCTCGCTCTGCTCTTCCTCGCCTCCGCGCTCGGCTCCGGCAGCGCCCAGGCCGCCTCGCCGCGCGAAGGCGTCGTGCCCGCCGATGCGAAGATCGAGAAGCTCTGGGGCGAGGGCTCGTTCACCGAAGGGGGCGTTTGGACCCGAGACGGCGTCCTCCTCTTCTCCGACATCGGCAACCGAATCATGCGGTTCGACCCCAAGACCGGCAAGACGACCGTCTTCCGCGACCCGAGCGGGCGCGCCAACGGCATGATCCTCGACCCCAAGGGCCGCTTGGTCGTCGCCGAAGGAGCGAACATCGGCGGAAATCGCCGCGTGTCGGTGACGCTCCCCGACGGCAAGGTCGAGACCCTGGCCGACTCGTACCAAGGCAAGCGGTTCAACAGCCCCAACGACGTCGCGATCGACCGCGCGGGGCGGGTCTACGTGTCCGACCCGCGCTACGTCGGCTCCGAACCCCGCGAACTCGACTTCGAGGCCGTCTTCCGCATCGATCCCGACGGCTCGGTCCATCGCCTCGAGACCGGAGCGTTCAAGCCGAACGGTCTGGTCGTCAGCCCCGACGGCAAGACGCTCTACGTCGCCGACAACGGATCCAAGCGCAAGGCTCTGATTGCGCTGGCACTCGACGACGCGGGCAACGTCTCGAAGCCGCGCGTGCTCGTCGACTTCGGAAAGGGCCGCGGGATCGACGGGATGACGGTCACCGTCGACGGCCGGATCGTGGCGACGGCCGGCGAGGGCGACAAGGCGGGCGTCGTCGTCTTCTCGCCCGAGGGCGCTTCGGTCGGCTTCATCCCGACTCCCGAGACGCCCACCAACGTCGAATTCGGCGGCGACGACCGCTCGACGCTCTACATCACCGCCGGAACCGGGCTCTACCGGATCCGGACCAATATGAAGGGATACTGAGACCCCTCGATGAGCATTCCCACATCGATCGCGGGGACCGAGGCGATCCTCGCCCGCCGCGCCGTTCGCAAGTTCGATACGACTCGACCGATCGACGACGACCTCCTGAAGCGCATCCTCGCGCTCGCCTGCCGCGCTCCCTCGGCCTCGAATCTCCAACCCTGGCGGTTCCTGGTCGTGCGGTCGCAGGCGAATCGCGACAAGCTCCGCGCCTGCGCCTACAACCAACCGAAGGTGAGCGAGGCGCCGGTCGTGGTGATCGTGCTCGCCTTCCACAAGCCCGATCGAACCGACCTCGAGACCGTCATCGCCGCACAGATCGAGAACGGCGTGGTTCGTCCCGAGGCGGGCGCGGAGATCCGTTCGCGCGTGGGGGTGTCGATGGGTCGCGTCAAGGACCGCTCGGTCTGGGCGATGCGCTCGACGATGCTCGCCGTGTCGCACTTGATGCTCGCCGCGCAGTCGCTCGGGGTCGGCTCGGCTCCGATGGAGGGGTTCGTGGCCGATCAGGTGGCCGAGGCGTTCGGCGTACCCCTCGACCACACCGTCTGCTGCCTCGTCGCGCTCGGCTACCCGGCCGAGCAGAAGCCGTTCCCGGGCCGGCTAGGGCTCGAGCGCGTCTGCTTCGAGGAGCACTTCGGGGCGCCTTGGACGCTCGGCGAGGACTCTTGAGAGCTTGTCGGCGCGTCGATCAGTCGAACCGCTCGTCGACGAACCGCGGTCCGCGGTGCTCGTCGGCGGGCGGCGGCGTCTCGAGCCGGAGGATCGCGGTCGCAAGCGCGAGATCCTCGGCGGTGGTGATCTTGAGGTTCATGATCGACCCCGGCACGACCCGGCAGACGCCGCCGATCGCCTCGACGAGCCGCGCGTCGTCGGTCACTCCCGCCGCCGCGCCGAGTGCGGACCGGTTCTCATAGGCTCGCATGATCAAGTCGCGACGGAAGACCTGGGGCGTCTGTGCGGTTTGGAGCCCGTCGCGCGGCACGGTCTCGACGATTGCGCCCTCGGAGTCGACCCTCTTGAGCGTCTCGGCGACCGGTCGCGCGGGGATCGCGGCACCGTGGCGAATCGCCGCCGCGAAGACGGCCGACACGAGTTCGCGGCTCAGGCAAGGGCGCGCCGCGTCGTGGATCGCGACGTAGCCGACCGAGGGCTCGACCAGTTCGAGCGCCTTGGCGATCGTGTCCGATCGTTCCTCGCCGCCCTCGATCACCTGGATCCCCAGGAATGCGACGTTGGGGCGATATCTTCGCTCGAACATCTCGCGATCCTCGGCATGGATCGCGATGATGATCTGCGCGACGTCGTCGCGGTTCAGGAACGGTTCGACCGCGCGGAGCCAGACTGCGCGTCCCTCGAGCTCGGCGTAGATCTTCTTCTGCTTGCCGTCGCCGAAACGAGTCGACCGCCCCGCCGCCGGAAGGATCACCGCAAACTGATCCATCGATCGAATTCCCCGCCGAGATCGTCGTTCCGTCCGTCAGTCCCTCAGCCGCCAAAGGCTACCCGCGCAGTCGGTCGGAATCCAGCCCCCGCGGCCTTCGCGAATCGAATACCGAGCGAGGATCTGTCGATATCTCCGTATTCCCGCATATGGCTCGTGAACGCGTTCTTGATTTCCGCCGCCGCGGGGTGCAGAATCTTGGGCGTTGGAGGAATCCTGCGTCACATCCGGCCGCTCGCGGCGTTGAATGGATGGATGCAGTTTGGTCCCGATGGAGCGATCGTCGATGGAGTGTCTCGGTCCCCAGTGCGTCGCGATGATCCTCGAATCGTTGCGTCGTTCCACCGCTCAGGGGACCGACTCCGCCGCCGACGCCGCTCCGATTCCCGAGTCGATGGAGACTCTCCGGCAAGGACTGCTCTGGAACTCGACCGCTTACGACGACGAGGCCGCGACCATCCGGTCGGAGGCCGAGTGGGCCGGCGCGATCGAACATCTCCAGTATGCGATCTTTCGCCGATATCAAAACCAGTTGACGCGTGGCGAGCGCGCTCGCCTCGACAACACGATCCGCAACGCGATGTACAAGATGGAGCGTTACCTTGAACGACTCGACCACGCGGCGCGTTCGAAGCCCGAGGCGGAATACCTCGCGGCGCGAGAAGCCTTCGTCGACGGACAGGAACGTGCCGAACGTCTGCGACGACAGGGTCGCCGCGCCGAGGCAAAGCTGGCCCAGCTCGACAGCCTCACGCCCGAGGGCTTCGAGGAATTCGTCGGCGAACTCTTCGAAGCGCTGGGGTACACCGTCGAACTCGTGGGCGGGTCGGGCGACGAAGGAGCCGACCTCCGCCTGGCCCGCGGCGGCCTCGAAGCGGTCGTCCAATGCAAGTACCACCGGCGTGGCGTCGTCGGGTCGCCCGAACTCCAGAAGTTCCTGGGAACGATCCATCACCATCGATGCCGCAAGGGCTTCTTCGTCACCACAAGGACATTCTCGATCGCGGCCGAGCGGTTCGCGGCCGATCACCCGATCGAACTGATCGACGGCCCGAGGCTCGTCGAACTCGTCAAGGAAGCTCTCGGCCCCGGCGCCGATCGTGAACCCGATCCCGTCTGGTTCTGATCGGCCCGCGACGCTCGCAATGCTCCTCGAGGCCCCGCGCCTCGTTGCGAAGGCGCGCCGAGATCGACGCCGCGATTCATCATCTCTTTCACCGTCACGACGCATCGCCTGCCCGCGTCGTAGAATCGATTGTGGGCCCGGAGTCCGCCGACGAAGCTCGATCGCGCCGGGACTTCTCGATGCCCCTGTCGTCTCCCGATGCGTTCCCCGTCTCCGCTCCGATTTCGATTCCCTTCCTTATTCACTTGACCGGCTCTCCGAGCGAGCGTTAACTTGTTCGCTTGTCGCGGTAGGAACCGCGATCAGCAACACGAGCCGGCCAAGGAGGGATCTCATGTCCACTTGCAAATCGAACGACGCACTCGAGGATCTCGACCTCCCTCGCGAATTCGAAGATCTCGAAGCGTTCATCCGTTCCGACCTCAAGGCGATCGTCAAAGCCGTTGCGAATCGCGGCAACGAGCGCCTCCTGCTCAGTCGTCGCGAGTATCGCGCCCTTCAGGTCGCACTCTGGAATCGCCTCACTCTCGCGATCAACGAAACGCTCGAACCGCTCACGGCCGAGAATCGTTGATCGGCCGATCGTGAGCCCCGCGCGGGGCCTCCCCCCCGCCGCTCTTGCGGGCTCGCCGCCCGCCGCCGACGATGTCGTCGGCTCGTCGTCCCCTCGACTTCTTCGCATCGAGGACCGCCAGGACATGTCCGGATCTCTCGGATTTCGCGATCCGCCGCGCGTCGTGCTCGGCGTCACCGGATCGGTGGCCGCGGTGCGCCTGCCGTTGCTCTACCGCGGCCTGATCGACGCCGGAATGCGCGTTCGGATCGTGGCGACGCGTCACGCCGGCTATTTCTTCGATCCCGCCGACCTCCCCGCGCCCGAGTACGACCCCGATCGCGCCTTCGTCGACCATCAACCCGGGGGCCCGCTCTTCGGCGACGACGACGAATGGCCCGGCGACCGCCGTCGCGATCGCGACGAAGAGGTCCGCCACATCGCCTTTCGCGACTGGGCCGACCTCCTGCTCGTCGCGCCGCTCGACGCCCACACCCTCGCCAAGTTCGCCTACGGCTTCGCCGACAATTTCCTCTCCTGCATCTATCGCGCCTGGGACTTTCGTCGCCCGGTCGTGCTCGCGCCTGCGATGAACACGCGGATGTGGGACAGCCCCGTCACGCGGCGGCAATTCGCGACGTTGCTCGCCGATCACGCGATCTCCGAGCCGCCCGGCCGCTGGACGCTCGACGAAGTCGCCGCGGTCTTCGCGACCCATGCCCCCGGTCTGGTCGTGATCCCGCCGATCGAGAAGCGGTTGGCGTGCGGCGACGTCGGCATCGGTGCGATGGCCGAGGTCGACGCGATCGTCGCGACCGTTGTCGCAACGGTCGAGCGTCAGTCGCCCAAGTCTTCGTAAAGCGATGCCTTGATGTCGATGGCTCGTCGCAGGCGATGGATCAGCCTCGCGAAGAGGAAGAAGAGGACCCACCCGGCGATCACGACGCCGACGAGCGCCGCGACCCCGACGATCACGCCGAGCCCCGCGCCCCCTTCCGAGATCAGGATCAGACCGAGGAATGCCGGCGGAACCAAGAGCAGCGATCCCATCAAGACGCGGCGCGAGTGTTCGGCGAGCAGCGGTTCGCCGACGAAGTCGGACACGCGTCGCATGTAGACCAGGAAGGTCACGTAGCCGAGCGCCGAGAAGAGCGGTGTGAACGGCGCTCCGTTTTGGAAGAGTGCCGCCGTCGCGGGGATCTCCGAGCCGACCGAGAAGAGCAACCCCGCGGCTCCGAAGAAGAGCGAGAGGGTGATCGGACCCGTCGCGGCGGATTCCTCGGGCACTCGCGCGCAGAAGAACTTGCCCACGAGGCTGACCGCCGCGCTGAGGAGGCCGAGGAAGTTGATCACGTAGTTCCAAGGGCCGAGAGCCTCGAGGCCTTCGACGCGCAGGCGATCGGCCTTGGGCAGACCGACGGCCAGCATGACGATCAGCAGCACGACCGAGATCGCCAGGCCGATGGAGACCAACCCCAGGCCGTAAGCCGCGCGCCGGAGTCGGTCGAGTTTCGAGGTCATGGGTCGGATCCGAGGGCGGGCAGTCTCCCGACGGCCGAGGCGGTCGCCGGAACGCCCCCTCATCTTCTCTCGCCGCCCGCGTCGCGTCCAGAGAGCGACGAGGAGGAGGGGGATCCCCCCCGCGTCGCCGGACCCTCGAAGTTCGCCCGACCGGCGAATGCGCGACTCGCCGCCTCTCCGTTTTTCGAAGGATGGTAGACAACGGGCGCGGGAGTGTCCACAATACTCACACTGGTCGGCAGCCCTCGCTTGGGCTCGAAACCACCGTGAGCTCCTCACGGACGCACGACGGCGCCAGGCCCCGACCACCTCCTCTCTTGCTTTCGCCCTCATGACGACATTCGCTCCGAACGCCCCGTCCCCCCCGCCGGCCGACGTTCTCCACGCATCCCGGCAACGGGTCGAGGAAGCGCTCGAGAGATATCTCCCCCGAATCGATCGGTCGCCGACCGCCGCATGCCCGCCCCGTCTCGCCGAGGCGATGCGCTACAGCGTTCTCGGCGGCGGCAAGCGACTCCGTCCCATCTTCGCACTCCTCGCGGCCGAAGCCTGCGGCGCCGATTCCGAGGTCGCGATGCCCGCGGCTTGCGCCCTCGAGATGATTCATACTTACTCCTTGATCCACGACGACCTCCCGGCGATGGACGACGACGACCTCCGCCGAGGTCGGCCGACCTGCCACAAGGCGTTCGACGAAGCCACCGCGATCCTCGCGGGCGACTCGCTGCTCACGCTCGCATTCGAGATCACCGCGCGATACATCAAGCCCGCCGACGCCGCCGCCCGATGCGTGGTCGCCCTGGCCGAGGGCTCGGGTACCGTCGGAATGGCCGCGGGGCAGATGGCCGATCTCGAGGCCGAGGGCCGCGACGACCCCACGATCGAGGCTCTCGAGGCGATCCACGTCCGCAAGACCGGCGCTCTGCTCCGAGCTTCGCTCGCCATGGGCGCGATCGCGGCGGGAGCCTCCGACGACCAGATCCGCGCCCTCGAGTCCTACGGTCACGCCGTCGGTCTCGCCTTCCAGATCATCGACGACCTCCTCGACGTCGAGGGCGACGAGACGAAGATGGGCAAACGCGTCAACAAGGATTCGGGACTGGGCAAGTGGACCTACCCCAGCCTCCTCGGCGTCGCCGGCAGCCGCGAACGCGCCAGGCAACTCGCCGACGACGCCGTGAAGGCCTTGGCTCCGTTTGGTGAACGTGGCGCGAGGCTCAGGGCCTTGGCCCTCGACCTCTTGGAAAGGGATCGCTGATGAGCCGCGAGCTGCTCAGCCGGATCAACTCCCCGGCAGACCTCCAGACCTTGTCCGAGGCCGATCTCCAAGCCCTCGCGGCCGAGATGCGTGAAGAACTCGTGAGCGTCGTCAACGCTCGCTCCGCGCACTTCGCGAGCAACCTCGGCGTCGTCGAACTCTGCCTCGCCCTCCACCTCAGTTTCGACTTCGCCAAGGATCGGCTGATCTGGGACACCGGTCACCAGATCTACCCGCACAAGCTCATCACCGGCCGCGCCGATCAGCTCGGCTCGATCCGGACCAAGGGCGGCCTCATGGGCTACCCCAACCCGGCCGAGAGCGACTACGACCTGTTCATGACCGGGCATGCCGGTTGCGCCCCCTCCACGGCGCTCGGTCTCAAGGCGGGCGACGACCTCCTCGGACACACCGATCGCTACTCCGTCGCGGTCATCGGCGACGGCGCCTTCCCCTCCGGCATCGTCTTCGAGTGCCTCAACAACGCGACGAACCGCAACAAGTTCCTCGTCGTCCTCAACGACAACAAGATGTCGATCTGCCCGCGCGTCGGCGGCATCGCCTACTACCTCGACAAAGCCCGGATGAACCAGACGTACAACGACTGGAATCGCCGGGTCAAGAAGCTCCTCCCCTCGATCCCCCTCGTCGGCGACCAGGCCGATCGATGGCTCCAGCAATTCAAGGACGCCGTCAAGGCATCGCTCCACGGCGGAATGCTCTTCGAGGAACTCGGCTTCGCCTACATCGGCCCGATCGACGGCCACGACCTGCCCACCCTGCGCGACTACCTCACCAAAGTGAAGACGATGGAGGGCCCCGTCCTCCTGCACGTCCTCACCGACAAGGGTCGCGGATTCGCTCCCGCCGAGCAGGATCCCGTCAAGTTCCATGCCCCGGCCCCGTTCCAGAAGGCCGAGAACGGCATCATTTCGCTCAAGACCTCGACCAGCAAGGCGTACACCGACGCGATGTCGGCCGCGATCCACGATGCGCTCCGCAACGATTCCCGCGCCTGCGTGCTGACCGCCGCGATGTGCGAAGGGAACAAGCTCCAGAAGGTGCGCACCGCCTTCCCGAACCAGTTCTTCGACACCGGGATCTGCGAGAGCCACGCCGTCGCCTTCGCCGCCGGCATGGCCAAGGCCGGAGCTCGGCCGATCGTCGACATCTACAGCACGTTCCTCCAGCGCAGCTTCGATCAGATCTTCCAGGAAGTCGCCCTCCAGGATCTCCCGGTCGTCTTCACGCTCGACCGTGCCGGCCTCGTCGGCTCCGACGGTCCGACGCACCACGGCACCTACGACATCGCGTACATGCGGATCTTCCCGAACATGGTCGTGATGGCGCCCGGCGATGAGAAGGACGTCGCGCCGATGCTCGACTTCGCACTCCACCGCGAAGGACCGACCTCGATCCGCTACCCCAAGGCGAATCTCGAGACGATCGCCCGCGAAGTCCAGCCGGTCGAGCTCGGCCAGGCCGAGATCCTCGAATGGGAGACCGACGGGATGCTGCTCGCCTGCGGCACTCTCGTGACGACCTGCCTCCGCGTCGCCGAACGGCTCCGCAAGGATCACGGCCTTCGCGTCGGCGTCGTGAACGCTCGATTCATCAAGCCGCTCGACAAGACCGTCGTGCTCAAGGCCGTCGAGGAATGCGGATTCGTCCTGACGGTCGAAGAAGGTTGCCTCCCGGGCGGGTTCGGCTCGGCAGTCCTCGAGGCCGTGAGCGACGCCGGCCTGTCCTCGGCACACATCCAGCGGCTCGGTCTCCCCGACCGCTTCGTGCTCCACGCCGAGCGCGAGGAACAGCTCGCCGAGGTCGGCCTCGACGTCGACGGCATCACGAACTCCGCGGTCGACCTGGCCCGGAAGCTCGGACTGCTCGACGAGTCGCGCGTCGCCCCCGCGGCCGCCTCCCGCGCCGGCTGATCCGACCCGCCATCCCCTCCCTCCCTCCGATCGATACGACCCGCACGGTCGAATCCACCTCGCCGCTCACCGGCGATTGCGATTACGCAAGAACGTCTTGCGTATGTCACAATAAGCGTGTTTTCGACCGTATCGCGTCACCATCCTCGGAGGGTCTCATGGCTCTGCAATCTCTCGACTCGTCGCCTTCCGACGACCTGCCGACCCGTCTCGGCGGCCCACGCTCCGAAGAAGGCAGGGCGATCGTCTCCCGCAACGCACTTCGACACGGCTTGAGTGGTTCGGGTCTCCTGCTCCCGGAAGCCGAGGGCGAGCGTGCCCGTTCGCTCGAAGGCCGACTCCTGCGCGACTTCCCGCCTGCGAATGCCGGCGAACAACTCCTGATCCGCCGGATCGCGGTCGACTCCATCAAGGCCGAACGCGCCCAGGCTCTGCTCATCGCGGCCCGAGCGCGCGCGGTCGAGCGTGCCGAACTCCTCTGGGACGAGGATCATCGCCGGCTCGCTCTCGAAACCGCTCGTTTACTCGAAGACGAGCCCGAGCGAACCGTCGCTGCGCTCGAGCTCACGAAGGCCGGCACGACCTGGTTGCTCGAGCGTTGGCGACTCCTCGAGGAGCTCCTCGATCGCCCCGAAGGCTGGGCCGCGGAGCATCGCGCCCATGCTCTCGACCTCCTCGGCCGCCCGCACGCCTTCCGAGGCGAGCGACTCGCCGAGATCGACGATGAGGACTCGACCACGCGCACCCGGCTCCGTCGCGATCTCGTCGAACGCGAGCGTGCGCGGCTGGAGACCCTCCTCGAGGAGCGGCACGACCTCCTCGACGCCTCCGATCGTCTCCGCGCGCGGAGCGGATGCGAGCCGGTCGACGACCGCGAGCTCCGCCTGCTTCAACGCTACGAGCGCGAAGCCCTGCGTCGTTATCAGTGGGCCTGGAACGAGTTGCAACGACTCCGCAGGGAGCGGACCACGCGGAATTCCTCTCGACCGAATCAAACTCCGCCCTCGTCTCGCCGACGCGACATCTTCGAAGACCTCGGCGACCTCGACCACGCCTTCGACTTCGATCCCGCGCGACATCTGATGCAGGACGAACTGATCGCAGCGGTGCGGGCCCAGGCTGTCGAGCGAAGAAAGTCCGCCGAATCGTTGCGCAGCATCCTTGCAAGCGAACCGGAGGCGACGACCGCCGACGAATCGCTCGCAGCGGAGGTCGAGTCGACCGAGATCGCCGGAAATCGCCGTGAGCGTCGCGCCCGCGTCTCCGAACTCCGCAAACTCGAACGCCGAAAACGTCGAGAAGCCGTCCCGTCGGGTGTCTGACCGCCCGCCCGCTCGCTCTCGGGACTCCCGGCAGGACCGGGCCCGATCGTGCTGCGCGCCGGGAGATCTCGGCCCGCCGTCACATGCCCCAGGGCGGCGGCTTGCGAAACCAGTCGAGCCGCTCGGCGTGGCGGTAATACGTCAGCCCAAGCGCGCGGAAGATCACCATCAACTGATAGAGCGTCCAGATCCAGCAGACCCACATACCGAGCACCCCGACGAAGGCGTTGGGCGCGTGGAAGAGCACATAACCCCAGGCAAGCGAGGAGGTTGCGATCCCGAAGACCGCCGTGGTGCAGGGCGAGACGTAGTCCCAACCGACCCGAACGATGCTCTGAATGATCGTCACGGGATTGCATGCGATCAAATTCTCATGCAATAGTGCGGATGCTATGCCCATCAAGGCATAGGTCGCTCCCAGGATCACGAGATCGATGAAGATGAAGCCGTCGACGAGGTCGACCTCGCCGCATTCGAGCCAGAACCACACGGCGGGAGCACCGCCTACGAAGAGCCCGGTCGCTCCCGCCCAGATCCAACGGGCCAGCCCCGCGGCGATCTCGCCGGTGTCCCAGTGCGGCCAGCGGGGATGGTCGTCCTCGCCCATCGCTCCGGCGGCGAGGATCCGCCCGATGAAGAGCAGGAAGTACCCCATCACCATCGCGAAGCAGAAGACCATCGGCAGCGTGAACGGGATCATCAAGAGCAGAATCGGATTCAGAGCGTTCTTCTCGTTGAACGTCGCAAAGAGGTCGATCACCGGCAGGGTCATCACCGCCAAGAATGGCGGCATCATCACGAGCGCGGCGACCCCTGGGCCGTCGACGATCGGGTAGAGCACGACCTCGCCCGGGTGCGACTTCCGCCGCCTCCGGACTCGGATCCTCCTGCCTTCGCGGTCGTAGCCGACGGGGATCGAAGAGACGCGTCGTCCGTCGGTCCGCCCTTGTGACATGAGCCTCGAGTTCTCCGAATCGTCCGCGTCGCGCCCGCGCCTCGTCGCGGTTACCGACCCGCTCCCCACCGCGGTCGGGTCGTGAACCAGACCGCGAGCAGGTCGCGACGTCGACAATACAGCCCAAGACGCCGGAAGACGACCATCGACAGATAGACCGTGGCCAAGCTCCACATCCAGGAGGCGACCACATGGAGAAGAGCATCTTCGATCCGAGAGATCAGGAGCAAGAGGGCCCCCAAGAGCGCCACCACGAAGACCGTCAGGCAGGTGACCCCGAGATAGCCCCATCCCAGCCTGCCGAGCGCGGCGAAGGCCGTCAGCGGGTTCGCCGCGAGCGGGTCGTCGTGCAGGAGCGCGGAGATCAACGCGAGCTGGGTCGCCGCCGCCCCCGCGAGTGCGAAATCGAGCAGGACCACTCGGTCGATCCAGTCGACCTCCCCGCACCGCGTCCAGTAGAGCCAGGCCGGGAGTCCCGCGAGCAGCCCACCCGAAACGAACGCCGATGCCCAGAGGCGCAGCACTCGAAAGACCTCGGCGTCGATCCCCGGCGGTCGCGGCGGCAAGATCTCCCCGGAAGCCGAGCGGAGCAAGATCTCGCCCAGATAGATCACCAGATAGCCCAGCGTGAAGACGAGCAGCCCCGTCGTCGGGATCAGCGTGACGTAGGCGGGCACGACGAAGGCCGAGTCGCTGAACAGCGACTGGATCAGGAATTCGAGCGGGGCGGTCGCGGCGGTGAGCAGGAAGGGGAGAAAGGCGAGCAGGCCGACGCTCGACCACGACCAGAGCGGGTAGACGAGGCTGTCGGTGAAGGCGACCTCGAGTCGCGCCGGGGCTCGGATCGGCCCGACGTCGGCGGGACGCACGGGAACCGCGGCGGTGAACGACCCGGCGCGCTTCGTGCCCGGCGAGGGACGCTCCTGTCGACGCGCAGCGGCGCGATCGGGCTCGAAGGCGACTCCGTATCCCCCGGCTGGAACCGCCGCGTCCTCCGTCGTCGACTCTTCGATCACATCCGGCTCGACCGACCCCGCGGCGACCTCGATCCTTGCCCCGCAACGCGGGCACTTGCCCACCCGCCCGGGACGCGCCCCGGGCGCCTTCATCCTCAGTCCGCAGCCGCAAATGAGCATGGGGACCGGGGTCGGCACGGCGTACTCCTCGATGCGGGGCAGGGGGGCGATCGGCGGCGTCGCATCAGGCGAATCGGCCCGGATGACCGAACTCTCGCCGCCGGCCGGATCGAGACTCGGCCGATCGGCGTCGTTCGGAATCGGACCCGCCCAAGATCGCGAGCGAGTCGATCAGGGGGCGAGAGCGACCGAGGTGCCGCCGCGACGATCCTCGGCGGCCGGTCCTTCGGCACCCGGCGCACGCAGGGTCTTCAGGAACTGCACGACATCCCGCTGCTCGGCCGGAGTCAGCTTCTGGAACTTCGCGACGACGCCCTTGGCCTCGCCGCCGTGGAGCGCGATCGCTTCCGCCAGGGTCGCCGCGCGACCGTCGTGGAGATAGGGTGCCGAGTCGGCGACGCCCCAGAGAGCGGGAGTCTTCCACTCGGAGGCGACGGGAACCGGCGTGCCGAGGGGACCGCTCGGCGGTGCCGGCGGCGGGGCGCCGTAGTAACCTGTGCTCGACGCGAGGTCGAGACCCATGTCGTGGAGCAGGAGGTCGGAGTAGAACCCGGCGACCGAGCCGAGCTCGGGCGTGTGGCAATCGGCGCAACCGACCAAGCTGAACAGTTGTTCGCCGTTCTTCGCCGAGTGCGCGAGGTCCTCATCCTTGGGGACGACCTGCTTCGGAGCGGCGAGCGAGCGGATGAAGTCGGTCATCTGGACGCACTGCTCGTCGGTGAGGTCGATGTCGGGCTGGCGATAGTTTCGCTTGCCGAGCGGCACGGCTTGGTCGCGACCCGGGTTCGCCAAGCCGAGCTCGTTGGCGCAGGCGGCCTTCACGAACTCCTCGAGCGTGGCGAATTCGGCCTTCCAACCGAACCGGCCGAGGCGACCGTCGGGCAGGCGGGCGACTCGACCGCGGATCTCGGGGTCGCGGTCGCCGGCGAGACCGAGCAGACGGCTCCCGGTCATGTTGATGCGCTGTTGCTTGTGGAGTTCGTCTTCATGGATCGCGTCGAGGAGTCCGTCGCCGAAGAGCGCGGGGGTGTTGCGCTGGGTGACCGAGACGCCCGAGGGCAGACCGCCGCGTCGGCTCATCTCGAGGAGTTCGGTCAGCTCGATCCGGGGCACTCCGGGAAGGCCGGGGGCGACCATCGCGAGCGTCTCTTGGAAGCCGGGAAGCGCCTTGAAGTGGACGACGCCGATCGGCGGGATCGCCTTGGGGTCGCGCTCGCCTTCGGGGCGGGCGGGCAAACCGTAGACGGTGACGTTCACGTCGTTGCCGCCGCCGCCGCCCGAGCCGCCCTGATTGTGGCATTCCACGCACGACCGGGCGTTGAAGACCGGACCGAGGCCGTCGCCCTTGGTCAGGGGGTCGTTCTTGGTCCAAACGTGGTCGAAGAGCTCGCGTCCCTTGGCGACGTCGGCCGCGGCCAACGGCTTGGGGCCGGGGCGGGACAGTGTCTCGACCAACTTCCACGCCGGCGGCAAGGCCAGCGCGACGACGACCAGGTAGGCCGGGCGGAAACGACGAGGAGTCGCCATGAGACTCGTGCTCCGTTCGAGTTCGGGACGGGACGGATCGCCGGGGGCCGAGACCCTCGAGGGACCGATCGGCGTGCGAAGCCCCGACTCGCTCGAGGCGCCGCTCGCGATCATTCGGTCGAAAGAGAGCCCGTGAATCGGGTGCTCGAGATTGGCCGAAACGGCCGAGAGACGAGGCGGAATCGATCGCTTCCCCGTCTTCGACGAGGCCGATCGGCGGAAACTTCGAGTTTCGTCCCAAGAAAATCTCGGGACGAACGATTACTCTGGTGCGTCGGCAAGCGGCTCGCGCTCGACCTCGTTGGTCGGCCGAGGCGCCCGCGTCATGTCGTCGAGCAACGCCCGGACCTGGTCGACCTGACCCGGCTCGAGCGGATGCGACTTCAGGAGATGGAGGACGAGCAGTCCCGGTTCGCCCTGGTACAGCTTCTCGACGAGGCTGCCGACGCGCTTCTTCTGCACTTCGTCGGCCGAGATCGTCGGCGTGTAGACGAAGGCGAGATCGCGGCGGTCGCTGACGACCACTCCCTTGGTCTCGAGCCGATCGAGCAGTGTCGCCACGGTCGCGTACGACCAGTCGCGACCGGCCGCCTTGAGCGTCTCCAGGACTTCACGGACCGTGGCCTGTCCCTTGTCCCAGAGGACCTTGAGAACGTCGAGTTCGGAATCGGGGATGGTCGGCGGTCGTTTGGCCATGGTCGAACGTCTCGATCGAGGAAGCCGAGGAGCGGAGCCGGGGCGGTCGCCGCCGAGGCGGTACGCGGCAGGTTGACCGATGCTCGGGATGCTCGTATCCTAAGACAAGTGTCGTCACGTCGTCAACCCCCCGTCCGACACTTGTCTCCCGACTTCTCGAGGGAGGCCCCGCGGAGAGCGACGGAGATGGCGATCGCCGGTGGTTTCCCGCCTCGCGGGTTGACATGTCCCGACTGCGGCGACCCGCTGGTTCCCGCGCACGACGCCGAGGTTCCGGCGGCGGACGTTCATCGGCTCGCCTGCACCGGCTGCGGCGGCACCTACCGCGCGCGGCGTCGAGGGCCTGCAGGCGCCGAGTCGAACGGCCACGCCCCGTCCGTGCTGCCGCACAAGGGGGCGACCTCGAATCCGGCTCCCAGTCCGCCGAGGCCCCCCGCCGAGCCGCCCGCGACCTCGGGCCTCGATCTCGTCATCCGCTCGCGGATGGTCCGACTGATCGCCTGGGCGCATCCGGTCGGAGTCAAGGCGGGAGTCGCCGCTCTGCTGCCGCTGGGAGGCTTCGTCCCCGTCATCCGCGCCTGGCTGGCCGACGAGTTGAGCGGGTGGGCGAGCGTCGTCGAGACTCTCGGCGGGGTTTGGCACGACCCCGACTCCCGAGACCCCGAAGCCGACCTCGGTCCGATCCTCGCACGCCTCGACGCCCCGAACCTCTTTCACGAACTCGCGGCGGTCGCTCGACGGCTCGGCGTGCGCCCGCCCGACCAGGTCCGCCTCACTTATCTACCCTGCTGCGGAGTCGTGGCTTGGCGGAGATCGCGCATCCTCCTGATCGGCCTGCCGCTCCTCCAGGTTCTCTCGATCGCCGAATTGCGAGCCGTCCTCGCCCACGAGCTCGCCCACCTCGCCCGCGGCGACGCCGACCACACCGCGCGCGCCTTTCGCTACATCGAAGGGCTGGGGCAGGCGATCGAGCGCGCGGAGGGTCGGATGCGCGGGCCGCTGCGCTGGTGGTCCGCCGGATGCCGCTCCGTCGCCGAATGGTTCGGTGCACCGGTCGGTCGCGGTCAGGAGACCCGCGCCGACAAGGTCTCGGCCACAGTCGCCGGAGGCGGATCGGCCGCCTCGGCGCTCGTCAAGGTCGCGATGGTCCAGCCCCTCTTCCGCGAGGTCCTCGACCACCACGACCCGCACCGCGACGATCTCCCGAACCTCTACGCCCTCTTCCGCCTCTTCTGGCGGCGGCTGCCCGACACCGCGCGCGAGGCGATGCGGCTCTCGCTGCTCGTCAGCCGGCGCACCGCCGCCGACTCGCCCCATCCGCCCTTGCCCGACCGCCTCGCACACCTCCACACCTTCGCCGATCCGCCCGAGACCCCCGGCGACCGCCGACATGCCTCGTCGCTGCTCTGCGATCTCGAAGCATTCGAACAATTGATGCACAATCGTTTATTTGGAGAGGTCTCGATCGATCCTCCGAGCGTGTTCCATCGCATCGGAGGATGATCGTCTCGAGGGTCAGCCCGCGCGTTCGAGCAGCCGCCGGAACTCTCCGAAGAGGTATTGGCTGTCGTGCGGACCGGCCGATGCCTCGGGGTGATACTGCACGCTGAAGACCGGCAACCGCTTGTGTCGCAAGCCCTCCAGCGTTTGATCATTCAAGTTGATGTGCGAGACTTCGACGTCTCCGCCGAGCGCCGAGGGGTCGACGGCGAATCCGTGGTTCTGCGTCGTGATCTCGACCTTGCCCGTCCGCTGGTCGCGGACCGGGTGATTCGCGCCTCGGTGGCCGAACTTCAGCTTGAACGTCGGCGCGCCCAGGGCCTGACCGATGATCTGGTGGCCGAGGCAGATTCCGAAGATCGGAATGCCGCAGGCATCGGCCGCTTCGCGGATGAGTCGGCCGACCGCGGCGACCGGCCCGCCGAGCGCGGCGGGGTCGCCGGGACCGTTCGACAAGAAGACCCCGTCGGGGTCGAGAGCGAGGACCTCGTCGGCCGTGGTCGAACCGGGAACGACCGTGACCCGACAGCCCGAGGCGACCAAGTGCCGCGGGATGTTCCACTTCATCCCGAAGTCGAGTGCGACGACGTGAGGCGCGCGGCCATTCGATGCGGGAATCGACAGATAAGTCTCTTTCCCGGGCGAGAACGCGCTCTCGAAGCCCGGCTCCCAACGCTTCGGTTCGCGAATCATGACCTCGGCCGTGAGGTCGCGACCGACGAGACCCGGGGAGGCGACTGCTTTGGCGACGAGCGAGGCGTCGTCGTGGTCGACGCTCGAGAGCACCCCCTTCATCGCCCCCCGAACCCGGAGGTGCTTGACGAGCGCTCGGGTGTCGATCCCCTCGATGCCGACGACTCCATGGTCGCACAGGTAGTCGGACAGCGAACGGTCGGATCGATGATTGCTCGTGCGGCCCGTCAGCTCGCGGATCACGAAGCCGCGTACCCAGGGACGAGAGCTCTCCTCGTCCTCGCGATTCGTGCCGTAGTTGCCGATCTGGGGATATGTCATCGTGACGATCTGACCATGATACGAGGGATCGGTGAGGATCTCCTGGTAGCCGGTCATGCTCGTATTGAAGACGACTTCGCCGTCGATCTCTCCGACGGCGCCGAAGGCGGTGCCGGTGAAGACCGTGCCGTCCTCGAGGGCGAGTTTCGCGATGGGCATGGTGGGGCGTCGGTCGATTCTATGAGGATTCGGGGGTCGGCCTGTGATGTTCCCGAAAGTGTACCGAATCGGTCAAGGGGAGGGAAATCGAGATCGGCCCGGCCCGGGATCCTCGCTTCCCGCGCAGGCCCGAGCCGTCAGTCCGATCGCATAGCCGATCGCCCCGGCCGCGCATGCCTTTGCGGGGGTGTCGAACAGTTCGAGGATCGCCGGACCAAGGGGGCTGAGGTCGCTCGCGTTCACCAGGAACACCGCGGGCGAGAGCGCCGCGGCGGTCCGCAATCCATCGGCCGCGAGCCGACCGAGACGCCTCCGCCCGCGTCGAGCGGCGCGATCGGCCGCCCTCCGCGACCCCCCGAAGGCGAGCGTCGTCGAGACCAGGTCGGCTCGGTCGCGGTCGCGACCGAGCTCTTCTTCACGGATCCCCCCGGGCAATCGCCAGGCGATCACCCCCCACCAGAGACCCACGATCGCCGCCGATTGCCGCAGGCCCGGCATCTCCGAGGCCGCGGCGACGACGACCGCCGTCCCCACGCCGATCGCGGGAGCGGGGATCCGGGCGAGCAGCTCGAGCAGGCGCCGAACCGCTCGATCGGCGAGCCCGACGGCGGGCTGATTCCATCCCGCCGCCGCAGCGATCGCCGCCGTCGACAGCGCCGCGACCGCCGCCAAGACGCCCGAGAAGATCAATGTCTCGAGGAACGATCGATCGAGCAGATCATAATAGATCAGCGACATCATATCGGTCAGCGACTCCGAGTCGAACCGCGCGACGAGGCGTCCCGTGAGACCCAGGATCGGAGCCGCCGCGATCGCAAGCCACGCCGATCCGAGGAAGAGGGCGAGCAACCGGCGGCTGAATCCCGCACGCTCGGGAGGCCGACGCGCACTGCCTGCGAGAGCGTCGTCGCCCGCCCACCAGGACAGAAGGGTCCGCGCGACGATTCCCATGGCGAGACCGACGGCCGTGAGCACCACCGCACGCGTTGCGCCGCCCGGCCGCATCAGAGCGCGAAAGGCCTCGTCGGCCAGTGTCCGTGAGAGCCCGGCGACCAGCGGCGGACCCGGGTCGAGCACGACCCAACAAAAGATCCCCGCGCAAGCACGCGAGACCGCCGGGCGGATGTTGGGACGGATCAGGTCGCGTTCGACCCGAGTCCGAGACGCGCCGAGCGCCCTCGCCGATTCGATCCAGGCCGGGTCGATCCTGGTGCGAGCATCGGCCGCCGCCCACGCGATCAGCGACGTCGCGGGCAGACAGTGCGCGGCCCAGACGATCGACCAGACGATCGCCTCGTCCGAACTCCATCCGAGCGGGACCAACGCGCCGGAGATCACCTCCGCGAACCGGTCGACGCCGGCGATCTCGAGGCCCATTCTGAGCCCGAGAGCGCAGAGAAACGGGCCGCCCGCAAAGCCGAGAGCGGCGCCAGTTCTCGCGAACACCCCGGCCCATCCCGGCAGATCGAGCAACACCCGCCCCGCCGGCAGGCCGAGCAAGACCGCCCCCAGGCAGACCGCGACCCCGAGCCCGAGACTGTGCGCGGCCGCCTCCCAAGTCGCGGGATCGAACAGCACGACCCCCGCGGGGAAGATCGAGAACCGCAAGCGCCCGTTCGGAGCGAGGTCGAGAAAGAGTCCGAGCCCCAAGGCCAACGGCGGCAGCCACGCCGCCGAGGCGACCACGAATCCCAGGATCGAGCGCAACGAACGAAGGATGATCATGAACCAATGTCATTCCGGATGCACGAGGATCATCGACCCAACCACTCATCATAGCAGTCGATCGGTCGATTCGCATGCCCCCTTCGTCTCGGGTCGATGAAAAGCCGATGTGGGCTCGATGAACTTTCCGCACGCCGCGGCCGGCCTGATATGATTCGCGATCGTTCGACGGACGGTGGGACGTCGCACGGCGAGCGGACCGTCCACGAAGAGTTCGATCAGAGAGATCCTTCATATGCAAACGCGATTCACTCGGCTTGCGATCGCCGCGGCGTTCTGCGCCTCGATGGGTGGTGCGAGCCTCGCCCAGGAAGTCGTCAAGCCCCGCGACGAGAAGACCGTTTGGCCCGGCCTCACCGCGGCGGGCTCAGTGCTCCTCCCCAACGGCTGGTCGCTGCGGCCGGCGGGCAATCAGGCGCTCGTCGGCGACTTTCCCGTCGCCGTCGCCGTTCATCCCTCGCGGCCGATCCTCGCCGTGCTCCACGCCGGCTGGGGCGAGCACGAGGTCGTGATGCTCGAGCAGAAGAGCGGAAAGGTGATCTCGCGAGCCGCACTCAAGGAGACCTTCACCGGACTCGCCTTCTCCAAGACCGGTGATCGACTCTACGTGTCGGGCGCGTTCGACGACGTCGTCTATCGATATGATCATGCCGACGGTTATCTCTCGAACCGCGTCGACTTCGCCTACCCCGCGCCCCGCCCCAAGCCGGCCGACCCCAACGAGGTCGCCCAGCGCGTGCCCGCGGGTCTCGCGGTCGCGGCCGACGGCGGCTTCTGGGTCGCCAACGTCTTCGGACACTCGATCGCCAAGTTCGGACCCGACGGAGCTCTCGCCGGAGAGTGGCCCCTCGGCGACTCGAGCTTCCCATACGCCCTCGCCCTCGACGAGACCCGCAACCGCCTCTTCGTCAGCCTCTGGAACAAGGCCTCGGTCGCCGTCGTCGACACCGCCGCGGGCAAGCTCGTCGGCACCTGGACGACTCAGGAACATCCCAACGAGATGCTCCTCGCCAAGGACGGCAAGACCCTCTACGTCGCCAACGCCAACCGCAACACCGTCTCCGTGATCGACACCGAGACCGGCCGCGCCCTCGAGACGATCGGCACCGCGATCGACCCCAAGGCGCCCTCCGGGTCGACCCCCAGCTCGCTCGCACTGTCGGCCGATGAAAAGGTCCTCTTCGTCGCCAACGCCAATACCAACGACCTCGCGGTCGTCAACGTCGAGAAGCGCGGCGAGAGCACCCCGCTCGGCTTCATCCCCACAGGCTGGTACCCCACTTCGGTCCGGCTCTCCAACGACGGGAAGACCATCTTCGTCGCCAACGGCAAGGGCGCGACCTCCAAGGCCAACCGCGACGGGCCGAACCCGCTCGTCCCGGGAAATCGATCGGTGCGTGAATATATCGCGGGACTCTTCCGCGGCACGCTCTCGATCATCCCCCTCCCCGGTCCCGCCGAGATGGCCGCCTACTCGAAGACCGTCTACGACTGCAGCCCGCTCGCGTCGGCCAAGAATGTCGAGCGGGCCGAGGGCAACCCGATCCCCGCGAAGGTCGGCGACCCCTCGCCCATCACTCACTGCGTCTACATCATCAAGGAGAATCGCACGTATGACCAAGTCTTCGGCGACCTCCCCCAAGGAAACGGCGAGCCGAACCTCTGCCTCTTCCCCCGCGAGGTGACCCCGAACCACCATGCCCTCGTCGAGCAGTTCGTGATCCTCGACAACTTCTACGTCGACGGCGAGGTGAGCGCCGACGGTCACGAATGGACGATGGGCGCTTATGCGACCGACTTCGTCGAGAAGACCTGGCCGCTCTCCTACCGCGGCGATCGCCGAGTGCCCTATCCCGCCGAGGGAGCCCAGCAACTGGCAACCCCCGCCGGCGGCTACCTCTGGGATCGCGCCGCGGCCAAGAACGTGACCTACCGGAGCTACGGCGAATTCATCCGCAACGGCGCCACGCCCGACGACCCCGCGACCACGACCGTCAAGGCGCTGCAGGGACACTTCGATCCCAAGTTCCGTTCCTATGACCTCAAATATACCGACGTGAATCGCGCCAAGCGCTTCCTGACCGAACTCGCCGAGTTCGAGGCCAAGGGCGAGATGCCGCGGTTGATCGTCATGCGTCTGCCCAACGACCACACTGCGGGCACCTCTCCGGGGATGCCGACCGTCAAGGCGATGGTCGCCGACAACGACGTCGCGCTCGGCATGGTGGTCGAAGGCCTCTCCAAGTCGAAGTTCTGGCCGAAGATGGCGATCTTCGTGATCGAGGACGACGCGCAGAACGGCTCGGACCACGTCGACGCCCACCGGACCGTCGCCTTGGCGATCAGCCCCTACATCAAGCGCGGATCCGTCGATTCGACGATGTATTCCACTTCGTCGATGCTGCGCACGATGGAGCTGATACTCGGGCTCGACCCGATGAGCCAGTTCGACGCGGCGGCGACGCCGATGGCCGCTGCATTCACCTCCAAGCCCGACCTCACGCCCTACAAGGCCCTCCCGGCTCGGATCGACCTCGACGAGCGCAACACCGCGACGGCCTGGGGCGCCGAGGCTTCGAAGCGGCTCGACCTCGAGACCGAAGACCGCGCCGACGACCTCGTTTTCAACGAGATCATCTGGAAGGCGGTCAAAGGGCCGGCCTCGCCGATGCCCGCCCCGGTCCGGTCCGCCTTCTTCCTGCCGAAGCGCTGAGGTTGCCGACGGCGGCCGTCTCACGTAACCTATCTCTGAGGATCTCGAGGCTCGCCCGCTCCCGCGGCGGGCCTCGATCCGTTCCGGCGGGTACGCCCACTGCCTTCGGATCCGTGTCGACTCCATCATGAATCGCATCTTTCTTGGTCTCGCGGTCGCCAACGGTTCGCTGCTCGTCGTCTGCTTCGTCGTCGGGCTCATCGCCTCGGCCGAGCCGCGCGGGCCGGGCCACCCTCCCGCCGTCTGGCACGGCACGCACTTCCTGCTCGGCTTGGTGACGACGATGTTCACCCTGCTCGTTCAGTCGATCGTCTACACATACTTTCTCGGCACGAATAAGTGGGTGAAGGAAGTCGTCCACGTCTACGGTATGCCCGAATGGGTCGAGTCGGAATCGAAACGCAACAAGAAGAAGGCCTTCCGCTTCGAGTTCAACTGCATGGCGCTCGTCGGGATCGCGGCCTGGCTCGGAGCCGGAGCCGACGCACAAGGCCTGAACCCGACCTGGCACCTCGCTGCCGCCTCGATCACTCTCGCATTCAACCTGGCCGCCTATTTTCCGGAATACGCGGTCATCGTCGCGCAGATGCGGCTGCTCCTCGAGGTCAAGGCTCGCGCCGATGCCCAGAGAGCGGCCGCCGAGATCGTCACATCGGCGGAGTGAGCCCGCCCCGACGCCCGCCGCTTCGCGACCCCTCGTCCCAACGTCACTCGAATCGAAGTGTGCCAATGTCTCCCTTGGTCATCGTCGTCTCGATCGTCTTGATCGATCTCCTCGGCTTCACGATCGTGATGCCGCTGCTCGCACCCTTCGCCAAGGAATACGGCTTCTCTCCGCTGCAGATCGGTCTGCTTCTCGCCGCGTTTCCCTTCTGCCAACTGGTCGCCGGGCCGATCCTCGGGCGGCTCAGCGACCGATTCGGCCGCCGCCCCGTCTTGATCGCCAGTCAGGCGGGCACGGCGCTCTCGTTCGTGATCCTCGGCCTCTCGCGGAACTTCTGGCCGATGCTCCTCGCACGCATGCTCGACGGCGCATCGGGCGGCAACATCCTCGTCGCACAGGCATATGTCGCCGACATCACCCGTCCTCAGGACCGAGCCCGGGGCTTCGGCTTGATCGGCATGGCATTCGGGCTCGGCTTCGTGCTCGGACCGATCCTCGGCCTCCTGATCCTCGAACTCCCGGTCGACGCGGAGTGGCGCTTGCGCATGCCGTTTCTCGTCGCCGCCGGCTTCTCGGTCGCCGCGCTCGTGCTCGTGGCGACCCGGCTCCCCGAGTCGCGCCCGCCCGAAGGCCTCGCCAAGGCCCGCGCCCGAGTGCTCAGCATTCGAGGTCTTCGCGACACCTTCACGCTCCCCGGCGTCGGCCGACTCGTCGCGATCGGCTCGCTCGACATCCTCGCATTCGCGGTCCTCGAAGGGACCTTCTCGCTCTACCTCCGCGACCAACTCGGCTGGACCGCTTCGGGCGCACTCGCCGGCTTTGCCGCGCTCGGGTTCGTCAGTGCACTGGTGCAAGGCGGACTGATCCGCAAACTCGTGCCGATCCTCGGCGAGACTCGGCTGATGCTCTTCGGGCTCGCCGCTCTCGCGGCTGGTCTTGCGGGCCTCGCCGAAGTCCGCGAGTCGCTCGGATTGATGGTCGCGCTCGTGCTCGTCGGCGTGGGGCAAGGGCTTGCGAGTCCGTCGATCTCGGGCCTGCTCTCTCGCGCAACTCCCGCCGACGAACAAGGCGCGGTCTTCGGAGCATTCACCTCGGCGCAAACGGCTGCCCGCATGATCAATTACTTGGTTGCCAATCTCTTACTCGGTCTTTGGGGCCCCGCCGCGCCTTTCCGCGAAGGGGCGATCCTCGCCTTGATCGCGTTTGCGCTGGCAGCATGGGGAGCGAGAAGACCAGCGATCCCCGCCGAGTCGAAGGAAGTCGCCTCGGGAATGGAACCGATCGGCTGAGCATCGCTCGTCATCAGCGGGAATCGAGCGGGCCGCCGATGGATGCCGGATCGGTGTAGGGATAGCGAGTGAGCACGGTCCGAACCGCGTCGCCTCGCGCGATCAGGATCTCGATCGCCTCGACAAGCGCCGAGGGACGAGCACGCAGCAAGACATCGGCAAACGACTTCCAACGTCCCGAATGCGTCAAGATGGCGAGCAAACGCTCGGCCGGGCTCCCGGGAGCGGGCGGATCGAACGGGCGATCGGCCAGGGTTCGAGCCGCCGCGCGGAGCGTCTCGGGATCGCGCGAGGCCCACTCGAAGATCGAAGGATTCACGCGCAAGGGCTTGGCCTTGGTGACGCCGTCGCCCCAGAACCGCGCGAGCGGAGGCGCGAAACGTGTGATCCACTCGGGTGCCGATGGAGGCTCGGGTCGAGGCGGCGGCAGGTCGGCGGGTCCCACGTCGCAGAGCAACTGGAGCGCCCAGCCCCGCGCGACGGTCGCGGGGTCGAGCACGGTCACGACTCGGCTCCCGTCGAGCTGCGCGGGGCGGATCTCGAGAAAGGGCGTCATCGCGAAGAGCAGGCGAGTGAGGGCCGACGCCTTCGAGTCCTGCGTCAGGATCCAAACATACGGAAATGCGTTCGGGTCGGGAGTGCCGATCGTCAGCGTCCCCTTGAGCGCACCGAGGTCCTGGAGACACGAAAATGTCGGCGGCTTGGTCATGTCGTTGAGCGTATCGATCGCCGATCCGTCGGGCACCCGGCGATTGATCTCGTCGAGCGTGGGCCCGTTGTAGGCGTCGTACCAGTACGAAAGCTCGAACCCGCGCTTCCAGGCACCGGCCGGACCGCCGATCAGCTCATTGTAATACGAGAGTTCAAAAGGGTGAATCCGGACGAGTTGCACGGCTGCAGGCACGAGCGCCGCCGAGGCGACGATTGCCCACGCGATCAGTCGGCGGCGGGGGTGAGACGAGTCATCGGACTTCGAGCCCCGTGCCCCCATCACACGCGCGAGCACGCTTCCGGCCGCATCGATTCCCCAACCCGCGAAGGCCGCGATGAAGAAAAAGGTCGGCAAGAAGAGACGCACGCCGTCGTGCGCCGGCGTCTCCAGCATCCGAAGCGCCGGCAGGATCGCGAGGTGAAGCAGGAAATAGAGCGGGAGTCGATCACGCGCGATCCGGGTCAGTTGAACCACGACGCCGACGACCGCGGCGATCAGGATCCCGACGGGGACGGTGATTCCGATCAACACCCAAGCGTTCTCCCAAGGGAGACTGTATTCATACGTCTGGCCGAAGTAGAGGATCTGGATGTCGGGGAGCACCCCGCGCCGCTGCGAGCTGATCGCGTAGTAGTGAGCCAACCTCGGTAAGGTCTCGCGCCACCAGGCCGGATTGCCGAGAACGCCGACCACGGGTGCGAACGCGGCGATCGAGCAGAGCGTCTCGAGCGCGGGTCGCTCGACTCCCCAGATCGGGCTCGAGCGCCGGATGCGAGCTGCCAGTCGGCGAATCACCCAGACCACCAACGGAATCGCCAAGATCCATGCGGACAACTCGGCGACGGGTCGGTCGATGAACAGATTCGTATTCGCCGGAGAGACTTGATCGGGGCGATAGCCCGCGGCGATCTGGAGCCTGAGAAATTCGGCCGCCAGTCGTCGGATCTCACGGAACGCCAGAGCGAGCGGTAGGAGCATCGCCGTCAATGTCAAGCAACCGTCGATCCAATCGGCGCGGCTCCTCGCGCGAAGGATCCGAGGAGCAAGCCAGAGCAGGATCGGCAGCAGGACCATGACCGCGCCCATCTTCTCGACGAAGGCGAGCCCGAGGAGGATCCCCACCGCGACGCGCATCCCGCGCGCGTTCTCCTCGTGGATCCCTTTCCAGAAGGCGACGGCGGTGAGGGCCCAGAGAAGCAGGCCGGGCGTGTCGGTCCCGGCGATGTGGGCGTCGCCGAAGAGTCGAGGCATCAACAGGAGAGAACCCGCCGCCGCGAGCCCCGCCTTCGCTCCCGACCTCCGCGCGACGAACCCGAACAAGAGGGCGACCGTCGCCGCGAACTCGATCACCGACGCCGCCCGCCGCGCGGGGATGTCCTTGAGGAATCCGCCGAAGAGACGATACGTCAATAGATTCAGTTGACCGGCGAGGGGCGGGTGGAAGTTGATGCCGAATCGCCCGTAGGGCCAGTAGTAGAGCAAGCTCTCGGAGGAGAGCACGCGCTCGAGGTCGGCGACCGAACGCACGGCCGCGAGTTCGCCCCACCAGTGTTGCGAGATCTCCTGGCTGTATCTGTAGGAGGGCTCGTCCCAGGTCAGGCCGATGTCGCCGGTCGAGGGCGCCAAGACCAAGAGTGCGACCGCGAAGACCCCGATCGTCGCCCACCACAATGCACGCGTCGACATGAATACCTCTGCGATTGTCGTGGGTCGAGTCGAGACCGTCTCAGTTGCCGAACGGGTCGGGGAAGATCCAGACGAGCGGCACGCCGAACTTCTCGACGACGTACGCCGGGCGCATCCGGGCGAGGATCTCGCGGTCGACGGGGCGCATCGACCCGGGCCGATTCTGAACGACGTACCAAATCGTGCGCCCGGGGGCTCCCGGCAGGATCTCGGGCACGAGCGCCTTGGTCCTCGCGAGGTAGAGCCACGAGGTGGGGAACGTCGAGAACCTCACCTTGCCGCCCGGCGGCGTGTTCCGATTGAGCCACTCGAGTGCGTCGGGGGTGAGCGCGTCCCAGTAGTAGGTCGGCTCCATGCCGAGCTTGGTGGCGCCGGGCAGGCCGCCGACGATCGGGCTGTAGTAGGAGAGCGGGACGGGGAGCATCAGCAGAGTCGAAGCCACTGCTTCCGCCAAGGCCGCGCCACAGAGCAGTCTCCCGAGCCTCACCCGCTCGACGACCGCCCCCGCGCCCAAGCCCGCGAGCAACGCGAGGAGGCCGAACGCCGGCAGGAAGAGGCGAACGCCGTCGTGCCCCGGGGTGTTCGGGAGCGCCCTCAAGAGCATCAGGAACGACCAATGCCCGACGACCAGGAGCCCGAACGGGTCTACTTTGAGCTTGGAGAGCGATCGTCCGACCCCCACCATCGCGAGCGTCAACAGGCCGACCGGGGTGACGAAGAGCGTCCAGACGAGCGTGTTCCAAGGCGGCAACGACTCATTCGGAGTTCGATAGATCTTGCCCAGGAACATCACTTCGATCGGAATCGTCTTGCCGCGCGAGAGATTGGAGCGCAAGAATCGGTCGATTCCGCCGATCGGTGCCGACCACCATCCTGGATTGAAGAGATAGAGCGTCGCCGCGGCGATCACGCCCGCGACCAGGAACAACCTCACTGCGCGCTTCTCGCGAACGACCAAGCTCCAGACGAGAAAGGGGAGGGGGAGGAACCAGCCCGTGAGCTTCGTATCGGCCGCCCAGCCGCAGAGGACTCCAAAGAGGGCGACCCAACCCCATCGGAGTCGAGCATTCGCCGTCGGGGGCTCGAGAGCCTTGACGAATGAGAGCACGGCCGCAACCCAGAGACAGGTCAAAGGCGCGTCATATGCCGCGTAGTGTGCATGCCCGAACAGGTTGGGCTGGAAGACCCAAGCTCCGGCCGCGACGGCTCCCGCCCAGACTCCGTATCGCCGGCCGAGGAAGAGGAAGATCGCCCCCGCGAGCAGCGAGAACGCGACGATCGGGCCGAATCGCGCGCGCGGGAGTTCGGCCCAGGAGGGGACGACGACGTCGCCGAGGAGCCCGAGGATCGCATAAAATGGTGGATGTCCATGCGGTTCTTCACGCGCGAACGGCCAGAAGTAGGCGAGCGTGCGCGGTTCGAAGAGCTCGGCGCGGGTGTCGACCTGGTCGGGTCGAGGCGGTGTGAGGGGCACGCTGTCGGGCTGGACGAGTTCGAGCGTGGGGGGCTTCCAGGCGGCGGCGAAGGCGACGGGATCGCGAAGCGCACGGATCCAGAGTCGGATGCGTTCCTCGCGTCCGAGCGTGAATCCCTCGTCCCAAACGATCGCGAGCTTCGGCTCGGTGGCGAGCATCAAGGCGAGCGCGCTCGCGACGACGCCCGCGGCGGCGATGCGCAAGCGCCAAGGATTCGCGGCGGGAGCGGTCGGCGATATCGAGATGCCTGGATTCATTCGACTTCAACGGCGAATGCCGGCTTCAGGGTCGCGGGGGCGAGGCACGACCGATCGTCGCACGCTTGGTAGCGAAGCCGCAGCTTGCATTCGAAACGCCCCGGCTGGGTCCCCGGCTTGGCTCGGAGGACGACGCCGACCTCGACCGTTTCCTCGTAGAGATTGAGCTTCTCGGGGCCGAGCGACGCGAGGGTCATCGCCTTGCCCGCGGGATAGTCGACCTTCACGACTTCGAAGGGCGAGCCCGGTTCGAGGTCGACCGTGGTCGGGTCGACGGTCTCGGATCCGGTGGGGTTCGCATAGATGTGGAAGCGTGGAGCGATCGAGATCCGGAGCTTCAAGGTCGCTGTCGCTCCAACGCTCAGCTTCGCGGTCGACGGCTCGAGGCTCGCCTTGACGACGCCTCCGGGCGCGGGCGGCTTCAGGTTGGTCAGGCCGCCGAGTACCGACATCGACTTGGGCTGGGGCGTCTCGCCGCCGGCGACGGCGTCGAGATACTCCTCGAGCGCGGTGAGCATGATCGGGGCTCCGGCCGGATTGCTCGACATCGACGAGCTGAACGCCTCGAGAGCTCTGCGGGCGTGGTCGAGATAGGCCCGCTCGCCGGTGGCGACGCCGAGCCGCACGAGACTCCGGATCGCCAGGCTGTTCGCGCCTGGGATCGCGTTGTCGAAGGGATCCTTTGGGCGAGCGAGCAGGCTCTCGTGGTCGTCGGCGGTGAAGAAGAAGCCGCCCTCCTGATGATCGGAAAAGTCTTTCAGCATGCGATCGACGACTGTGCGGGCGTGCGTGAGGTGTTTCTCGTCGCGGGTCGCGGCGTGGAGGCGGAGCAAGCCGTCGGCGAGGAATGCGTAGTCCTCGAGGTAGGCGGGGAGCTTGGCGACGCCGGCCCGATAGGTGCGGAGCAAACGTCCTTCGGGAGTGGTGAGTTCGCGGGCGATGAACTCGACCGCGCGTTCGGCCGCTTGCCGATCGCTCGGTCGACCGAGGACCCGATGAGCCTCGGCGAACGCCCCGATCATCAGACCGTTCCAGGAGGTGAGCGTCTTGTCGTCGCGCAGCGGGGCGGGTCGTTGATCGCGGAGGGCGAGGAGCTTGGCGCGAGCGGGGACCAAGCGGCTCTCGATCGCGTCGGCCGAGAGCCCGAGTGCCGCGGACTGCTCGGCGCGGGTCTTCGGCTCGAGCAGGACGAATCGGCCATGCTCGAAATTCGGAGCGGCGTCGATGCCGTAGATCTTGGAGAAGAGCCCGAAGTCGGGGCCGAGCGTCTTCTCCAGCTCTTCCTTGCTCCAAACGTAGGTGCGGCCTTCCTCGGCCTCGCTCTCGGCGTCGAGTGCGGAGTCGAACGAGCCGCGGGACGAGGTCATCGAACGGAGGACGAACGCAAGCGTCGCCTCGGCCTCGACCTTCCATCGAGGATCCTTCGTGATCTCATATGCGGTGAGGTGGACTTCGGCGAGCTGGGCGTTGTCGTAGAGCATCTTCTCGAAGTGGGGGATGCTCCAGTCGCGAGTGGTGCTGTAGCGGTGGTAGCCGCCGGCGAGGTGGTCGCGGATCCCGCCGCGTTGCATGCGGTCGAGGGTCTCGAGAGCCATTCCGAGCATCTCGACGGCCTCGGTCTTGCGTGCGGGGTCGCGGGCGAGTCGGCGATGTTGATCGAGGAGATAGACGAGGTTGGCGGGCTCGGGAAACTTCGGGCGTTTCGGTCGCGCCGGATCGAATCCGAAACCGGCGAACTGGGGATCGAACTGCTCGGCGAGCGCTGTGCGGGCGCCGGCGGCGAGTTCACGCGTCAACGGAAGCTTGCGCATCGAGCCGCCTGCGACGGCCTTGCGCACCACATCGGCGAGGTTGGTCGCGTCGCGCTCGAGGAGGTCGCGTTTGTTCTTCCAGGCGTCGGAGACGGCGGCGAGCAGTGAGGAGAATCCCAGGATCCCCTCGCGATCGCGCGGGGGGAAATAGGTGCCGCCGAAGAACGGGCGGCCGTCGGGCGTGAGGAACATCGACATCGGCCATCCGCCCGAGCCGCTGAACGCCTGAAGGGCGACCATGTACACATGATCGACATCGGGACGTTCCTCGCGGTCGACCTTGATGCAGACGAACTCCTCGTTGAGCTTCTTGGCGATGTCGGCGTCCATGAAGCTCTCGCGCTCCATGACGTGGCACCAATAGCAGGAGCTGTAGCCGATCGAGAGGAAGATCGGCTTCTTCTCGGCCTTGGCCTTGGCGAACGCCTCGGGACCCCACGGATACCACTCGACCGGGTTGTGGGCGTGGAGGAGGAGGTAGGGGCTGGTCTCCTTGGCGAGGCGATTGGTGCGTCTCGGGCCCTCGGCCGCGCGTGGTTCGTCGGCGCGGGCGCCGGCGGCGGCGAGAGCGATTCCGACAAGGGTCGCAAGCGCGACCCGGCTCGATCGCGGTCCGGATTCCTGGATTCGACGCATCGGCATCTCCCTCCCGACGAGCGTGTTCGATGATGGTTCGAGCATAACTTCCCGACCGCCGCTCGACGAGGGGGGCGTGTGCGTTCAGACGCGGCGGAGCAAGGAGTAGGTGCTCGCGTGCGGGTCGCGCGAATCGGCCGCCCGCTGCTCGATCGACTCGACGACCCATTCCTCGGGTGCGACGGCCTCGGTCGGAAACCGGACGTTTCCCGGGAACTGACCGCGGACGAGAGTCCGGTGCAATGTCGAGGCGAGGGGCAGGGCCTCGCGATAGACCTCCGCGCCTCCGATCACGAACGCCTCGTCCGCCCCCGATTCGCGCGCGATCTCGAGCGCGCGATCGAGGTTCGGGGCGACGGTGCAACCCTCGGAGACGAATCCCGGGCGACGCGAGAGCACGATGTTGAGCCGCCCAGGGAGCGCTCGGCCGATATGTTCATGGGTGGTTCGGCCCATGATGATCGGCTTGCCCATCGTGATTCGCTTGAAGCGGGCGAGGTCGCTGGGAAGTCGCCATGGGATGCCGTTCGTGTCGCCGATCGTGCCGTCGAGGTCGTGCGCGACGATCAACGAGATCCGGAGCGGGCTCATACGGCGACCACGCCGTGGAGCGCGGGGTGGTGTCGATAGTCGACGAGCCGGACTTGTTCGCGGCGGAGCTCGCGGAGTTCGCGGATCTCGGGATCGAGTTCGAGTCGCGGGAGCGGGAGCGGATCGCGGGAGAGCTGTTCGCGGACCTGGTCGACGTGGTTCTCGTAGATGTGGGCATCGCCGAAGGTGTGGACGAACTCGCCCGGCTCGAGCCCGACGACGTGCGCGAGGAGCATCGTCAGGAGCGCGTAGCTCGCGATGTTGAAGGGCACTCCGAGAAAGAGGTCGGCCGATCGCTGATAGAGTTGGCAGGAGAGGCGGCCGTCGGTCACCATCATCTGAAAGAGCGTGTGGCACGGAGGGAGGGCCATCGCCTCGACATCGGCGGGATTCCAGGCGGAGACGATCAACCGGCGGCCGACGGAAGCTCTCGGGTCGGCGATCACCGCGCGGATGCCTTCGAGGAGTCGTTCGATCTGATCGACCGAGCGGCCGTCGGGCGTGGCCCAGTCGCGCCATTGCTTGCCGTAGACGGGGCCGAGCTCGCCGTCTTCGTCGGCCCATTCGTCCCAGATCGAGACCTTGTTGTCGCGGAGGTAGGCGATGTTGGTCGAGCCGCGGAGGAACCAGATCAGCTCGTGGACGACGGCGTTGAAGGCGAGCTTCTTGGTGGTGACGGCGGGGAATCCGGCGGCCAGGTCGAAGCGGAGCTGAGCCCCGAAGAGGCTGAGGGCGTCGATCGGCCGGCCGTCGACCAAGGCGCGGGTCGGCTTGGGTCGACCGCGCTCGAGGACGTCGCGGAGGAGATCGAGGTAGACCTTCATGATGAGCGCACGAGCATGGGGTCGAGAGGGACCGAGACGAAACCGCCGCGGCGGCGCGGGCGCTCGAGGCGGTGCGCCGCCGTGTCGGACGACTCGATCATACCGGCTCGTTCACTTGATCTGCGAGGGACCACCGGCGACGGTCGTGTGGGCGAACTGCTCGAGCTTGACCCCGGCGAGGTCGTCGTGCTCGAGGAACACGCGACAGGTGCCGACCCCCGCATCCTTGGCCTTGGCCTTGATGCTGAGCTTGATCGGCCGATTGGGGGCGAGCCGCTCCAGCGCTGGGAACCGGATCTCTCCCGTCTTCTCGTTCCAAGGCGGATCGGCGTCGAGCTCCAAGCCTTCGACGGCGTAGTTCGAGGGCTCGAGGTTGGTCGCGAGGAAGGCGCTGAGGCGGACGTTGGTGGCGTCGCGGGTGCCGCTGTTGACGACGGTGATGTCGAAGACGGTGAACTCGCCGACGTCGAGGACGCGTCGGCGTTCGCTGATCTCGAGTCGGACGTCGGGGAAGCCCGAGACGTCGGTCGAGAACGACTCCTTGTCGAGCATATCGGCGCTGCGGCCTTCGGCGGTCACCTGGTAGAGCCCCATGCCGCCGAGTCGGACCTGGAAGCCCATCGTCGCGCGTTCATTCGGTTCGAGATTGGGGATCACCCAGGAGAGGCGTCGAGATTCCTTGATCCATTGCGCCCCGGCGGGGATGGCGACGAGCCTGCCGCCGCTGGGCGGGAGGATCGCGGTGATGGTGATGTTCTTGGCGGCGGCGGTTCCTGGATTCTGGAGGGTCAGCGTGTAGTCGGCGAGGGTATCGGTGAACCGCTTGGGCGGCCCCTTGAGTTCGAGCGTGAGTTCGGGCTTGGTGACGATGATCGATCGCGTGATCGTCATGTCGTTGGGCGACGCGGCGACGTCGGGGCTGGAGACGATGACCTTGCAGGTCTGTTCGCCGCCGGCATAGGTGTCGACGAGCAGCGGGTCGAGTTCGATGCGCTCGCCGGGTTGGATGATGGGGATGACCTGCCCGACGACGTCGTTCTCGTCGACCTTGAGCCCCGCGCTGAACTTGGCGGTGACTTCGACGTCGCGCGCCGGGCCGTTGCCGTCGTTCTTCACGGCGATCCGGAACTGAGTCTGCTTTCCCTTGAGGACCTTGCTCGGAGTGGGGTCGGGCATCTCGACCTTGAGGATCGGCTGCTGGATCACGGTGCGGGCTCGGCTGCCGGCGAGAACGTAGACGCGCGCGGCATGATCGATCGATGCGACGGCGTTCGCCTTGACCCGCAGCGAGATGATCCGCTCGGATCCCGCGGCGAGCGTGTTGAGCATGAAGTGGAGCAGGGGGTCGTCGGCCGACGCGCGGTTGGCCTCGGGCCGGCTCTCGAGGAGCGAGAGTTCCTTGGGCAACTCGTAGCGGACGCGGGCGGTGGAGACGTCGGTATTTCCGGTATTCCGCACGATCAACTTGATGACGGCGGGATGATTGATGTTCATGACCTGAGGCGCGACGACCTCGATCGAGAGGCCGACGGCTTGGCGACCGATCGGGAGACGATCGGCCGGCATCATGAATCCGTCGGGAGTCTCTCCGGCCGCCCCCTGTGCGGCGACGGCGGGCGCAGCGCCCGGCGGCGGATCGGCCGCGCCGGGCAAGGGGCCGGTCTCGGCGTTGGGTGCGTTGGAGGGTCGGACCTCGCCGTCGAGGGGCGCGTCGGTCGCCTCGTTCGATCGAGGGAGCCTGCGCATGCCCGCAGGAGGAGCCTGCGGGGCGGGAGCGGTCGGCTCGAGCGCGGCGGGCAGGCCCGGCGGTGAATTCGCGGGAGGAGCGTCGGGGGCAGGCTGCGCGGGTACCGGTGCGGCGGCGGGCGCGGCGGGAGGAGCGGCCGCCGGAGTCGGAGTCGGTGAGCCGGCAAACGCGGGCGGAGCTTCGTTTCCGGCTGTCGGGGGAAGCGACGGGATCGGCGGCAGATCGTCGGCGCCCGCGGCCGGGGGGGGGCCGGAGGGCTTGGCCGAAGGCGGTGGAATCAGGTCTTGAGCCCGAGCGGACCCCACGACGGCGAATATCGTCGACACGGCGATCAGGAACGCGAGCAGGCCGCGTCGTCTGGGCGCTCGTCGGCCGGCAAGGGTGCAAGGCATCGATCCCCTCCTTGGGAAACGCCGCCGGAACGGGTGGTTCGCGATCATCGATCGGATCGAGCGCGACGTCGACGCGCCCGAGATCCGCCGCGCTCCGGGCGGCCGATGCGCGCGGAGGCTCCAACGCGGCGTTCTCCTTACCAAAGCCTCCGATTTCAGCCTAGCCCAGTTCGATCGATCGACGTTCGGCTCGTCGAAAAGCGAAGGGTCCGCATCGCCAAATCGCGAGAGTCCGATAGAATGCCACTTCTCGGAACGGAATCCGCGCTTCCCTCACGCCCGATGAACGAGGTCAGAGGATGTCGACCCGTCGAGCGCTCTTCGTCTTGATCGGTCTCACCGCCGCGCTTCGGCTCGTCTGGGCCGGGTCGCTCGGCCTGGGGAACGACGAGGCATACCACTATCTGTTCACGATCCATCGCGACTGGAGCTACTTCGACCATCCGCCGATGCTCTCGCTTGCGGCGGGCTTCGGTCGACTCCTCGGCGCGGGGTCTTCCGAGCCGATCTTCCTACGGATCGGCTTCATCGCCTTGTTCGCGGGCTCGACTTGGCTGATGGCGCGGTTGGCGGGCCGGTTCTTCGGCGAGCGCGCGGGGTTCTGGGCGGCCTTTGCGCTGAATGTCTCGGCCTATCACACCGCGGCGGTCGGAGCGTTCGCCTTGCCCGACGGGCCGCTGCTCTTCTTCTGGCTCTTGACGCTCGACCGACTCGCTTCGGCGTTCGACGAGCCCGACCGGCTCGCGCGGTGGGCCTCGGTCGGGTTTGCGTGGGGATGTGCCGCGCTGAGCAAGTATCATGCGGTGTTTCTGCCTATGGGCGCGCTGGTCTACGTCGTCCTGGAGCCGCGCGCCCGAAGGGTGCTCGCGAAGCCTGGGCCGTATCTCGCCGGGGTGATCGGTTCGCTGCTCTTCGCGCCGGTGATCTATTGGAACGCGACGCACGATTGGGCGTCGTTCGCCTTTCAAGGCGGGCGTGCGGTGGGCCGCGGCGGGCTCGATCTCGGCTCGCTCGCCGGGGCGCTGGTTGGACAGGGCCTCTACCTGTTTCCCTGGGTCTGGTTCGGGTTGATCGCAGCGCTCATCGGCGTGACCCGGCGGGCGCTTCGCGGCGGGGCGACGGCGGGCGAGCTCTTCCTGGCGTCGCAGTCGGTGACTCCATTGTTGCTCTTCTCGGTGGTGGCGGCGATGCGCCCGATCCTGCCGCATTGGACGCTCGTCGGCTTCCTCTCGGCGTTCCCCTTGCTCGGCCGGATCTGTGCCGAGCTCGAGGCTCGGAATCCGGGGCGGATGGCCCTGCGGGCTCGGTTGACGGCGAGCGCGGCGGTGTTGGCGGCGGTGGTGTTCGCGATCCAGCATCACACCGGCTTCCTCCAGATCGGCGCGAAGCGCTCGCTGGGCCTGATCGCGGCCGAGGTCGACCCCACCGCGGAGATGTACGGCTGGGACCGGATTCGCGACCGTCTCGACGCCGGCGGCTGGCTCGACCGGCCCGACGTCTTTCTCTACACGGGGAATTGGTATACGAGCGGTCAGCTCGCCCACGCCGTTCGCGATCGGTCTGCGCCCGTGCTCTGCTATCATGCGTGGGACGCGCGGAGCTTCGGGTACTGGAGCCGGCCCGAGGAGTGGGTCGGCAAGACCGGCGTACTCGTCGTGGTGCGCGACCGCGACACGATCGCCGACGCCTACGACCGCTACTTCCGCTCGATCGACCTGCGCGACGAGTTCGAGGTCGTGCGGTCGGGTGGGCGCGTCCGCAAGGTCCGGATCTATGAATGTTCGGATCAACAGCTCGCGTTTCCGTTCGGCAACGGCAAGCGCGACGAGGTGATCGCGCGGATTGCCGCGGAGACGGGCGAAGTCGGGCCGAACGACGTCTCGGTCGACAGGTGAGCGCTCGGGGCGGGACTCGCTCGATCGTTCGACCACGACACGGTTTGCCGATCTCGGTAGAATCAGGTCGGGGACGGGCGATCCCCTTGGTTCGCAAGGGAGACCGCGCGGAATGAGCACCGAATCGGTGGTATCCCCGCTCAACGACCGAACTCCCGTCTCGACGTCGAAGGTCGTCGGCATCTATCAGATGCTGCTGCGGCGGTATGTCGAGCATTTCTTCCCCGATGCGCGGCTCGAACCCGCGGGCGACCGCAGCTTCATCTTCGGGGAAGGCGGTCCCGACCGGGTCAACTACCGGATCGCCGACGATCCGAACGGCCTGGGCGTCGAGATCGAGTGGTTTCGCTCTCGGTATCTGATCGTGCCGGGCAGCCCGACGCCGTTCCTGCCGTCGGAGCGTCGCTTGATCCGTTCGATCCTGCGGATCCTCGATTTCCGCTATCGGTCGATGTACGACACCGACGCGGGGCAGCGGTCGGATCTCTTCCACTTCGCGGTCGAGGACTTCATCGTCACCGACTTCATCGACCCGCCCTCCTCGGGACGGCTGCCGATCGCGCTCGAGGCGATTCGCGTCGCCTCGCTCTCGACCTACGAGAATCGCCGAGTCTCGACCGGGGCGCTGCTGCTCGGCACCAATGAAGATCCCGCCTCTTCCGGGCGCACCAGCTCGGAAGGCGCTCCTCGCTACAACGTGCGACTCACCGCGCTCAAGGGATTCCACCGAATCTGCGACGGACTGCACACCGTCTATCTCGTCGATCGCGAGGGCGACCTCACGCGGGCGATCGACATCCACCGCTGGGCCGATCGCACCCAACCGATCTCGACCCTGCCCCACCCTTGCCCGCGGCCCTATCTCGACCACGCTCGTGCGACCGTCACCGGTCGACACGTCTGCATCGTCTTGACCCCGTCGCAGGAGATCAAGATCTTCGCCGACGGCACGCTGACCTTCGCCTTCAGCGACGCTCGCTGGCGACTGCTCGACATCCCGACGAAGTACGCGGGGTGGTGCCGCGCGGTGGGTGCCGTGGGAGACGGCGATCTGCCTCGCCGCATCTTCCAGGCCGGTTTGAACCTCGCCGAAGCGCGCAAGGGTGCGCTCTTCGTCGTACTGCGCGACACCGAGAACTCGGTGCCCCACTTGATCGCTCCAGCCGATCGCATGGGCGACGAGATCCCGATCGACGACCCGGAAGATCCCGATAATCTCTCGCCCCGGGTGGCGAAGCGGTCGCTCCATCACGTCGTTCGCGGTCAGGATCTCCTGGAGCTCGACCCTCGGGTGCTCGAGGCGATCGCCGGGATCGACGGAGCGGTGGTGACCGATCGTACCGGCAAGCTGCTCACCTTCGGCGCCATTCTGCGGATCGCGCCGGAGAGCGCGCGGATTGCACGGGCAATCGAAGGAGCCCGCACTCTGGCCGCGCTCGCCGCCTCGTTTCACGGACCCGTGCTCAAGGTCAGCGAGGACGGCTTGATGACGATGTTCCTCGGCGGCCGTCGAGTTTGGGACCTCTGAGCCGCTGGTCGGGGATCTGGAGCCGAGCGATGCCCGATGATCTCGAGCCCGATTCCCGACGCGCCGGGTTCCATCGAGCGATCTACCTCACCGGCCCGACCGCCTCCGGCAAGTCCGCGATCGGCGTCGAGCTCGCACGGCTCTTGGACGCCGAGATCATCGCACTCGACTCGATGACGCTCTACCGCGGCATGGATATCGGCACGGCCAAACCAACCTCCGAGGAACGCGGAGGCATCGAGCACCACCTCATCGACGTCCTCGACCCGTGGGAAGGCTCCAGCGTCGCCGACTATCTGGCCCGGTCCGGGGATGCGATCGAGAGGATCGAGGCTCGCGGCAAGCGGGTGTTGTTCGTGGGCGGCACTCCGCTCTATCTCAAGGCCTGTCTCCGGGGGATCTTCGACGGCCCCGGCGCAGATCAGCGGCTTCGAGCCGATCTGATCGCGATCGTCGAGCGCGACGGAGCGACGACCCTTCACGATCGTCTTCGGCGCGTCGATCCCGCGACCGCCGAGCGTCTCCATCCCCACGACGTCCGCCGAGTCGTCCGAGCGCTCGAGATCCACGAGCTCACGGGCCGGACCGCATCCGACCTCCAGCGCGAACACGACCGTCCCGCTCCCGCCGAGGTTCGAGTGATCGCCTTGGAGCGACCGAGGCCGCAGCTCCATTCTCGGATCGATCGTCGAGTCGAGGCGATGTTCGAGCAAGGGCTCGAGGGCGAGGTCGCTCGCCTTCGCTCGGGCCCGCTCCCGTTGCACTCGACGCCCGCTCAGGCGGTCGGCTACCTCGAGACGAGCCTCCTCCTCGACGGTGCGATCGACCGAGCGACGGCGATCGAGCGGACCCAGGCGAGGAGCCGCCAACTCGCCAAGCGTCAGGAAACATGGTTCCGAGGGCTCGCGGAGGTCGAACGGCTGGTCGTCGAAGACCGCTCGGAGCCCGTGGAGGTCGCTTGGGCGATCGGACGACGGCTTGCGTCGCCCGGCGGCATCGCTCGGTCCCGCGATGCTTGACGTGGACCCCGGTTCCCTTAGACTAGGACGTCGGTCGCGGTCCACGTCGACGTCGAGGCACGAGCGTCGGGTCGCGAACATCGGCGGAGACGTCGCGTGACGCCCTTCTTCGAGTCTTTTTCCGACGTCACCGCGAACCGTCCGCCCCGGCGGAACGTATCTGATGATGAAGGCCCTGAAATCGGATCCGGACGCCCAGGGCGACCTCGATCGGGAAACCGATGAGGTCTTGCTCCAGCGTTATCGCGATTCAGGCCGTCCGGCCGACTTCGATGAACTCGTGCGTCGGTACGAGAAAGAACTCTACCGCTACCTCGCCCGCTACGTTGGTGACTCCGCGCTCGCCGAGGACGTGTTCCAGAACACCTTCCTACAGGTCCACCTCAAGAGGGATCTGTATGAAGACGGCCGCGCCGTGCGTCCCTGGCTCTACTCGATCGCGACCCACCAAGCCGTGGACGCCCTGCGCAAAGCGGGGCGCCGCGCGGCGGTGAGCCTCGATCAGCCGACCGCCGGAGGTTCGGACGATTCGGACGCTGGTGCACTCGTCGACATGCTCACGAGCGACGACGCCACGCCGCTCGCCGAACTCCAGGATCAGGAACGCCGCGATTGGGTCCGGAAGAGTGTCGCGGCCTTGCCCGACGCTCTTCGCGAAACCCTCCTGCTGGCCTACGACAAAGACCTCAAGTATCGAGAAATCGCCGAACTGCTCCGGATTCCGGTGGGAACCGTGAAATCACGGCTCCATGCCGCCTTGACCAAGCTCCAAGAGATGGCCAGGCGGACTTCGAGCGACCGCGATTCCTGAGCCGACCGTACCGAGAGATCGCCATGAATCCCCAGGACATGCTCGATTACGCCCTCGGTCGACTCGACGGCCCGGCTCTCACGCGAGCGACCCGCGAAATCGAAACCGATCCACTGCTTCGTACCCGTTGCGATCGACTCCAAGGCCGTCTCCACCTCCTCCTGGACGACGGCCTCCAGCCTTCGGGCGATCTTCGAACCCGGACGCTCGCCTTCGTCGCATCGCATGCCAAGGCCGCTCCCCCGATCGAGGCCTCGCCGAGAATCCTCGACTTCGTGCCCCGCACGGTCCCTTTTCGATTCTCCGACATCGCCGTCGCCGCCGGGATCTTCCTCGCGGGCGTGCTCACCCTCCTCCCCGCGCTCCATCGCGGACGGATGGAGATGAATCAGACCGGCTGCTTGACCAACCTCCGCGAGATCGGCAGAGCCCTCGCCCAATACGCCGACGCCAAGGGAAGCTATCCCAAGGTCCAACCGGGCGAATATCCGCTCGCGGCGCTCGTGGAGCTCCACCAGGGCGGGTTCCTCCCCGACCTGCATCGCGTCGAATGCCCGTGCAACGGCCCTTGCGAGAGCGAGTCTCTCGTCTCCTCCCACCTCGACGAGATCTTGAGACCCGCACAGGCGCCCGATGTCCTCGACGTTCGATGCGACTACGCGTTCCATATTGGATTCCTCCGCAACGGCGCCCCCGTCCCCCTGGCTCCCAACGCCGCCGGGACCATTCCGCTCGTTGCCGATCAACCGAGATTCACGAGCGCTTGCGAAATCGCCTCCGGAAATAGCCCGAATCACGGCGGTCGCGGCCAGAACGTGCTCTACTCCGACCAGAGCGTTCGGTGGCATCGCAGTCGGTCGCTGGTGCCCAGCGATCGCGACCTCTTCCTGAACGAGCGTCTTCGCCCGAGCTACGGCATCCACGAAGGCGACATCTCCCTGATCCCCGGGGTGATCAAGGTCCAGAGGTACTGAGGCAGTCGCCATTCGTCGGTCCCACATCGAGCCGGTCGGCGACCCAGGTCGACGACCGGTTCTCGCTTTCGAAGCGAACCCCCGCGCTCCCCGTGACGCTTGGATCGTGGTATCATCCTCTCCCCGGTCCGTGCGACTCGCACGATCCGGACCGTGGATGCCGTCTTTCGCACCGAGGGGAGCGAGCCGCGATGGGGATCGAGAAGGTCGACGCATATCTCGAGGCGAATCGCGCACGATTCGAGGCGCAACTCCTCGATTTCCTCCGGATCCCCAGCATCAGCGCCCAGCCCGCTCACGACGGCGACACGAGGCGGGCCGCGGAATTCGTGCGCGATGATCTGCGCCGGATCGGCGTGAACAACGCCGAACTCATCGAGACGGCCGGACACCCGATCGTCTACGGCGAGCGCGTGGATGCTCCCGGTAAGCCCACGCTCCTGATCTACGGTCATTACGACGTCCAACCGCCCGAGCCGCTCGAGCCCTGGCTCTCGCCGCCCTTCGAGCCCACCGTGCGCGACGGCAACGTCTACGCCCGCGGCGCGACCGACGACAAGGGCCAGATGTTCACTCACCTCAAAGCGGCCGAGGCCTGGCTCGCGACCGTCGGCAAGTTCCCCATCAACATCAAGTTTCTCATCGAGGGCGAGGAAGAGGTTGGAGGCGCAGGGCTCGAGAAATTCGTCGGAGAGAATCGCGAGAAGCTCGCGTGCGACTCCGTCTTGATCTCCGACACCAGCCAGTTCGCCAAGGGAGTCCCCGCCATCACCTACGGGCTCAAGGGTCTCGCCTACTTCGAGCTGACCGTTCAGGGAGCGAACACCGACCTCCACTCGGGAATGTTCGGAGGAGCCGTCGCCAACCCGATCAACGCCCTCACGACCATCCTCGCGAGCATGCGCACGAACGGAGGCAGGGTCGCGATCGACGGCTTCTACGACGCCGTTCGCCCGCTCGAGGACTGGGAGCGCAGCGAATTCGCCAAGCTCCCCTTCGACGAAGCGGAATTCCGGAGCAAGCTCGGCGTCGGCGAACTCACCGGCGAAGCGGGATACACGACGCTCGAACGGAAATGGGCCCGGCCGACCTTCGACATCAACGGAATCTTCGGCGGCTACCAAGGCCCGGGTCCCAAGACGGTGCTCCCGTGTCGAGCAGGAGCCAAGTTCAGCTTCCGCCTCGTGCCCGATCAGGATCCCGCGACCGTCGGCCGCCTGGTCGCCGCTCACATCGCGAAGGTCTGTCCGCCGGGCGTGACCTATGAGCTCATGTCCCACCATGGCGCGCCCGCGGTGATCGTCTCGGTCGACAGCCCGGCGATCCACGCCGCCGTCCGCGCGATCGAGGCCGGCTTCGGCGTGGCTCCGGTGTTCATGAGGGAGGGCGGTTCGATCCCCGTCGTCGGGCTCTTCAAGACGCGTCTGGGCGTCGATACACTCCTGCTCGGATGGGGGCAGGACGACGACAACCTCCATGGCCCGAACGAGAAATTCTCGCTGGCCGACTTCCATCGCGGGATCAAGTCGAGTGCGCGTCTCGCCGCCGAACTCGCCCGCTGAGCTCTCGGCAGATCGCCGTCTAGTTTCGATGCCGGTCTCCTCGACCCGTCCATCACCCGTTCCCGATTCATGGATTCTCGGATGCTCGACCTCAAATACGTCGTCTCCCACCCCGACGCGGTCAAGAAGAATTGCGAGGATCGCAACGTCTCCGCCGAGATCGCGGCCGAGGTCGACCGCGTCGTCTCTCTCGAGGCCGAGCGCCGCGCCCTTCAGCAGGAGGTCGAACAGGTCCGCCGGCGGCAGAACGAAGTCGCACAAGCCACCGGCAAGGAGAAGGACCCCGAAAAGCGTGCTGCGCTCGTCGCCGAGGGGAAGGATCTCAAGCTCGCTTCCATCGACAACGAGAAGCGGCTCGAACAACTCGACCAGGAACTCGCAAGGCGCCTCGGACGCCTGCCCAACCTCACCCACCCCGATGCGCCGATCTCGCCGCATGAGGACGGCAGCGTCGAACTCCGGCGCGTCGGCACGCCCCGCGTCTTCGACTTCCCGCCCAAGGACCACGTCGTCCTCGGCAAGGAGCGCGACCTCATCGACTTCGAGGCCGGATCCAAGGTCTCGGGCCAAGGGTTCTACTTTCTCAAGAACGACGCCGTGCTGCTCGACCTCGCCCTCCAGCAGTACGCCGTGAACACCCTGGTCAAGCGCGGGTTCACGCCGATCATCACGCCCGACCTCGCCCGCGTCTCGATTCTCGAGGGGATCGGCTTCAATCCCCGAGGCGCGGAGACCCAGGTCTATTCGGTCGAGAACAGCGACCTCTGTCTGATCGGCACCGCCGAGATCACGCTCGGGGGGCTGCATGCCGGCGATGTCCTCGAGGAAGCGGCGCTGCCGATCAAGTATGTCGGCGTCTCCCATTGCTTCCGAACCGAGGCCGGGGCTGCGGGCCGCGCGAGCCGCGGGCTCTATCGCGTCCACCAATTCACGAAGGTGGAGATGTTCGCCTATACGGCAGGGACGCTCGAGGCCTCGGGCGCGATGCACCTCGAACTCCTCGCCATCGAGGAAGAGATCTTCCAAGGCCTCGGCATCCCGTACCGAGTGCTCGACATCTGCTCGGGCGACCTGGGGGGACCCGCCTATCGCAAGTTCGACCTCGAGGCGTGGATGCCCGGGCGAGGCGAGGCGGGCGAATACGGCGAGGTCACGAGCACCTCGGACTGCACCGACTATCAGTCCCGCCGACTCGAGATCCGCTACAAGCCGACTGGACAAAAAGGAACGAAATACGTTCATACGCTCAACGGGACCGCGATCGCACTCAGCCGCGCGGTGATCGCGGTTCTCGAGAATCATCAGAACGCCGACGGCACGATCGACGTCCCGGAGGTTCTCCGTCCCTACATGGGGAAGGACCGGATCTGATCGAGTCGCCATTCCGGCTGCGTGATCGCGACCCATCCCCTCGCCGAAGCCGAACCCCGTTGCCCCGCCCGTCGCGCGACGGGCGGGATCCCCCGAACTGGAGGCTGGTCTCCCGATGCTGCGCTATCCGCTGCTCGTGCCCGACCTCCGCGAACTGATCCGCGCCGGCGAGACGTCGGCCCTTCAGGACTTCTTCGAGGGTCACCACCCGGCGCACGTCGCCGAACTCATCGAGGATCTCGAAGACGAAGGCGACGCGATCCTCGAAGTCCTCCCCGACCGGCTCGAAGCCCAAGTGATGAGCTACGTCGCTCCCGAGCGACAGGTACGCGTCGTCGAGGCGATGCCCCCGGAACAGGCCGCGATCCTGCTCCACTACATGTCGCACGACGACCGCGCCGACCTCGTCAACCGACTCGACGAGGAGCGTGTCGACCTCATCCTTCGCCACCTCGCGCAGGCCGAGCGTGAGGATATCCGCCGCCTCGCCAGCTACGAGCCGGGCACCGCCGGAGCGGTGATGACGACCGACTACGCGACCTTGGCGCCCACGCTCACCGTTCGCGAGGCGCTCGATCGACTCCGACGCGAGGCGACCGACAAGGAGACGATCGACTACAGCTACGTAGTCGACGACGAACACAAGCTGCTCGGTTTCGTACCGCTCAAGCGCCTGATCATGGCGAGCCCGCGGACGCGGATCGATCAGCTCATGAATCGCGACATGATCCAGGCACGCGTCGACGACGACCAGGAAGCCGTCGCACAGCAGATCGACCGCTACGACCTGCCCGCGATCCCGATCGTCGACGCGGCCGACATGCTCGTCGGCATCGTCACCCACGACGACGCGATGGACATCCTCCGCAAGGAGCAAACCGAAGACATCCTCGCCTTCGGCGCCGTGGCGACCGACGCCCAGAGCGACGAGCAAGGCTACTGGCAGGGCCGAATCACCTCGGCGGTACGCAACCGCATCGGCTGGCTCCTGATGCTGTTCATCACGGGGAGCCTGACGAGCTTCGTGCTGCGTTCGTTCAACTGGGTCGATCGCGGATTTCCTCACTTGAACTTCGATATCTTCATTCCGTTGTTGATCGGGACCGGAGGCAATGCCGGCAGCCAGACCGTCGGAACCATCATCCGCGGACTCGCACTGGGCGAGATCCAGCCGTCCGACGGCCCGCGCGTCGTCCTGCGCGAGTGGCTCACGGGCACCTTGATGGGCTCGATGCTGGGAACCCTTGGATTTGCGTTCTCGTATCTGCTCCATCATGATCTTGCATTCTCATCGGTCATCGCGCTGACGATCCTGGGGATCTGCATGTGGGCGAATTCGGTCGGAGCGCTCGTACCGCTGCTCGCGAAGAAACTCGGAATCGATCCGGCGCTCGTTTCGGCCCCCTTGATCTCGACGCTCGTCGACGCGACCGGGTTGATCATCTACTACCTCCTGGCGATTCTGCTCCTGATTCGGCTCGGCCGCTGAGCCGAACAGCTTCCTTCCTCGTCCCAGACTCGAACTCGGAGCCGCGTCCATGATCTTCTCGGAAATGACGGCGCCCGAGATCCGCTCGATCCGCCGCGAGCGCGCTCTCGTCGTCGCGCCGATTGCGGCATGTGAACAACACAGCGATCATTTGCCCGTTTTCACCGACTCGATCCTCTGCGAAGCCGTCGCCCGAGGCGTCGAGGCCGCGCTCGCCGATCGCGTCCTCCTGCTCCCTGTGCTCTGGTTGGGCGCGAGCGACCATCACCTGCCGTTCGGCGGCACTCTCACGGCGACGCTGCCCACATACGAGTCGATGCTCATCGATCTCCTCGAACCCCTACTGCGTGACGGGTTCCGCCGCGCGATGCTGCTCAACGGCCACGGCGGCAACATCGACCCGCTCCACGTCGCCCTCCGTCGTCTCGATCGCGACTACCCCCGAGCGGTTCTCACCGGGGCGGCCTACTGGGAGATCGCCGAATCCGAGATCGCCGCGTGCTGCAGCGGTCCCCGCAAGACGATGGGCCACGCCTGCGAGATCGAAACCTCGATGATGCTCCACCTCCGACCCGATCTCGTGCGTGCGTCGCTCGCTCGCGACGATCCCGAGACCACTCCCGACTCGTTCCGCGGCCTCTTCTGGGCGCGCGACTTCGGCCGCCGGACCGACCATGGCGCCGTGGGCTATCCCGAGTCGGCCTCGGCCGAGGCGGGCGCACGCATGCTTCAAGCAGCGATCGAACGGGTTGCCGCTTCGTGCCGGGCCGTGCTCGAGATCCCGCTCGTCGATTGACGGCGGTTCGCCGCGATCGCTTTTCGCGTATGATGGATTCATCCCGTCCTCCGTGCTCCATCGCGTCGGTCGTCACCGCGAGGAGGTCGACATGATCCGTCGCCGCGCGTTCACGCTCATCGAGCTCTTGGTCGTGATCTCGATCATCGGTGTCCTCGTTGCGCTCCTGCTCCCCGCGGTGCAGTCTGCCCGGGGGGCCGCGCGATCGGCCCAATGCAAGAACAACCTGAGACAGATGGCGATCGCCCTGCAGTCGTATCATGCGGCCCGAAACGTGTTGCCGATGAGCAACGTGGCGGGCGCGGGGCATGGCCGGAATCACTCGGTCTTCGCGCTGCTCCTGCCCTATCTCGAGCAGGCGCAGATCCACTCGGCCTACAACTTCAACGTCGAGAATTGGCACGAGGCGAACTCGACCGCCGTGGCGCCCGAGATCGCGGTCTATCTCTGCCCCGACGTCGAGCCGAAGCCGCGACGACCCGCCGCGCAGGTCGTCGTGCCGGCGGCCGCTCCGGCCTACGGCGGCCGTTCCGAATTCGGCGGGGGACATTACGCCGCCAACTGGGGCGGCGGGCGCGCGGGCACGAACTGGGGCGCCGACTTCCTTGCGACGAAGCAGAGCCACCGCGGACCGATGACCACCGTCGTCGCCGTCGGACCCAAGGGTCCGACTCGCTGCCGGCGGATCGAGGAGATCAGCGACGGCACCGCTTCCACCGTCGCGTTCGGAGAAAAGAGAGCAGGGCAGGGTTGGGCGGTCGGGGGTTGGGCGGGAAGCGAATTCGACGTCGGCTCCTCGCCCGCCATGGTCGACCCCGACCCGACCGCGATGCTCGTCTACTCCGGGTCGTTCCATGCCGGAGGCGCGCATTTCGCCTTCTGCGACGGGTCGGTGCGATTCGTGAAGGCGTCGACGAACAAGCAGATCTGGTACGCCATTCTCACCCGTGACGGCAAAGAGATCGTCGGAGCCGACGCTTATTGATCCTCGGCGCCGGCCCGTCGTCTTCCCGCGTTGGAGAACCCGAGAGATGAAGCACGCGTTCGCACTCGTTGGTTTGTCGACCTGGCTCGCGCTCACGGCGTCGGCCGCGGAGCCGAAAGTCGAGACGTCCTACGACGTCGTGTACATGAAGTCGGGCGACGTCGAGCTGAAGCTCGATCTGGCGAAGCCGGCCGAGGGCGAGGGACCGTTTCCGGCGGTCGTGGTGATCCATGGCGGAGCCTGGCGCGGCGGCTCGTATCAGAGCAATCGCCAACTGCTCGCGAGGTTCGCCGAGCGAGGCTACGTCGCCATCTCACCGCAGTATCGTTTCTGCCCGGCGACTCCGTTCCCCGCCCAGATTCACGAGGTCAAGGAAGCGGTCCGCTGGCTGCGTCGACACGCCAAGGATCACCGCGTCGACCCCGAGCACATCGGCGCGACCGGCTTCTCGGCCGGCGGCCACCTCGCGCTCATGCTCGGCGTCGCCGGGCCCGACGCAGGCCTCGAGGGCGATGCACCCGCCGACGCGCCCAGTTCTCGCGTGCAGGCGGTCGTCAACTACTTCGGACCGACCGACCTCGCCGCGGACGACATCCCTCTCGTCTCGAAGCCGCTCGTTCGCGACTTTCTCGGCGGCGATCCGACCGACAAGCCCGAACTCTGCGCCAAGGCCTCTCCCGCCAAACTCGTGACCAAGGACGACCCGCCGATCCTCACGTACCAGGGGACGAAAGACCCGCTCGTGCCGCATACGCAGGCAACCGTCTTGGGCGACGCCATGACCGCCGCGGGCGTGGCGGGACGGACCGAGCTCCTCATCGGCGCCGGACACGGATGGAAAGGCCCTGAGCTCGAACGCACGCTCGACGGAACGTTCCGATTCTTCGATCAGCATCTCAAAGCCGGCGCGACGCGCTGAGTCGCGACGACGAGCCGATCAGGATCGGAGGAGGTCGCGGCGATCTCCTCCGATCCGCAAGGGCGGGCGGCGTCGAGGGGTCGTCCCGTCGCTCGGCACCCCGAGATCGACGGTCGCCTGGAACATCGACGCAGCCGGCGCGACGTCGATCGTGAACGACGACGAAGCTCGGCCGGCCATCCCGACTCCGCGCTCGCGACGGCCGGCGCTGACCGGGGCCGGGGCGGACGGCGGCGAGCCGACATCACCCGAATCGGCCGTCGATGGATCCGCGCTTCCGAGGGACGACACGCCCGACGCGATCGACCCGAGAGCGAGATCCCACGCCACGTTGTCCTTGCGGACGCGAACGACGCTCGACCAACTGCCCTCGACCGCCCCTCCGCTCGCCGTGATCGTGTAGACCCCGCTCGCCAGCGGCAGGCTGAAGCCGCCCGAGTCCCAGGTCGTCGTGGTCCAACTCTTGCGCGTACCTTTGCGCGTGGCGCGGATGGTCACTCCGCCGAGACCCTCGGTCGGGTCGTAGAACGCGTCGGCGTCGCGATCGTGGAAGACCGCGCCGGTCACGAAGGGCTTTGCGGTCGACCTCCAACCGAACTCCTGCGTCACCATGGCCGGGCCCACGTTGAACCCTTCGTTCGCGGGGTTGGCCGGGTCGGAAACGGGCGGCACGCTGGGGATCACGTTCGTCGCCAGGTCGATCCCGATCTCCGACAGCGGCTGGTCGTTGCGCTTCGCTCGTGAAGGACCGGGGGCCATCAGGTTCCGGAGGTGTCCGAAGTCGGGGTTGCCCCAATCGATCAAGAACGCGGCATGAAAGTATTCAACGTAATCGATCGTCGAATTCGCGACGACGTTCTCGGAGAACGCGAAGACGTTCTCGGCCGTGACCCACTTGGCTCGGCGGACGTCGTAGAACGCGCGGCCGTCGGACGCCCGGGCGATCAGCGGATTGGTGAGGAACCCTGCTGGCGAGTGGTCCTGGCCGTTGATCGATGCCATCCATGCATTGTGGACGGTCGCCGCCTCGGCGAGACGGGTGTTGAACGCCAAGGGCGGCAGCGCCGGCAGCGCGTTCATGCGCGCCGCGAATGCGTTCAGATCCCAATCCTGCGTCGCCTGGATCAAGACAGGGTCGGTCTGGGCCAACTGGACGAGCCGCTGAGCCTCCGCGGCGGGGTTGGCCCGCGCGCGATTGATCAAGGCGAGCATGTATTGCTCGTATTCGTTCGGCCCCGCGGCGCAGAGTCGACGCGACTCGAGATTGTCGAACGAGGCCCGCAGTCCGAGCCGGCGCCTGCCGCGATTGCGAGAATCGCCGAGATTGGGAGTCGTCATCGAGTCGCCTCGGTCGGTTCGGTCTGCGAGATCGACGCGAAATCTATTTTGATTGGCTGCACGCATGAATGCAAGGCGGATTCTCGACTTCATCATGCCCGGAAAGCCGATCGTGGTCGAGATCGGTCCGGCGGGTATCTCCGCGCGGCGGGTCTCGCCCTGATAAGATCGGATGAAAGCCGCCCGATCGTGCGGCCGATCGATCTCCGCTCGAGGATCCACTACCGTGCGCCTGGCTCCCGCAGCTTCGGTCGAACCCTCGAGGATTCGCGCGATCGCCGCTCTCGCCGAGCACTATCCCGGGACGCTCCGCCTCTTCTACGGCGAGGACACCCTGCCGACGCCCGACTTCGTCAAGGAAGCGGGAAGGCGAGCCCTGGCGGAGAATCACACCTACTACACCCCGAATGCCGGATATCTCCAGCTGCGCCGGGCGATCGCCGAGCAAGTCCGGCGGCTGCACGGGGTGAACATCGACGGCGAGAGCGAAGTCGTGGTGACGGCGAGCGGTATGGTCGCGATCCTTCTGGCATGTCAGGCGACGGTGGGCCCGGGGATGTCGGCGATCGTGTCGACTCCGCTCTGGCCGAACGTCGCCGCGGCGGTGCAGGTCGCGGGCGCCGAGGCGATCGAGGTTCCGCTTGCGCTCGAGTCGAGCGGAGGCGAGACGCGGTTCATCCTCGATTTCGACCGACTCGAATCCGCGGTTCGACCCGACACGCGGTTGCTCGCGATGGCCAGCCCGGGCAATCCGACCGCATGGACGGCGAGCGCCGATGATTGGCGGCGCCTCGTCGACTTCTGCGAGCGTCACGACCTCTGGCTCTTGGCCGACGGCGTCTACGAGCGGATCGTCTTCGGGGAGTCGTCGGTCGCGCCGTATCCCCTCGCGGTCGAGGGAGCGCGGGAACGGACGATCGTTGCACAGAGTTTCTCGAAGACCTACCGGATGACCGGTTGGAGGGTTGGTTACGCGATCGCGCCGCCCGCCCTCGCCGCGAAACTCACACACCTCCAGGAGTTCGTCGTCAGCCATGCAGCGGGCTTCGCTCAGGAGGCGGCGCGGGTCGGGATCGAGGAAGGCGAGCCGTTCGTCGCCGAGAGCCTGGCCCGATATAAGCGAAACGCCGAGATTGCGATCGACCGGCTCTCGAGGCTCGAGGGGATCGTCGTCCCGCGTCCTTCGGGAGCGTTCTACGTCTTCCCCAGGCTCGAGGGACTGACCGATTCGTTCGCCTTCTGCGAGAGCCTCGTCCGCGACCACCGCGTCGGCTTCGCTCCCGGCAGCGCGTTCGGCGCGGGGGGAGAGGGTCACATCCGCATCTGCTTCGCCGTCGACGAACCGACCTTGATCGAGGCGCTCGATCGATTCGAGATCGCTTGGCATGAACATCGCTCGGGTCTTGGATCGAGAGGGGATCGATGAGCGACTCGCCGCCGACGAACCGCCGCGTGATCTATCGAGGTCGCAAGATCGACGTGGCGCTCCAAACCGTCGCTCTCGCCGACGGCTCGACGGCCGACCGCGAAGTCGTGCTCCATCGCGGGGCCGTGGCGCTCGTGCCGATGGTCGACGACGACCACGTCTGCCTGCTCCGCAACCACCGCTACACCGTCGGCCGCAAGCTCTGGGAAGTGCCCGCGGGCACGATCGACGAGGGAGAGTCGCCCGATACCACCGCCGCCCGCGAACTCACCGAAGAGACCGGATACGTCGCGGCCTCGATCGAACCGGTCCGCGACTGGCTCGTCTCCCCCGGAGTCATGAATGAGCGCATGTATCTCTATGTCTGTCGAGGATTGACCCCCGGGCCGACCGAGCACCAGCCCGACGAGGATCTCGAGCCGGTGGTCGTCGCCTGGAGCGAAGCCGTCGCCATGGCGTTCGACGGACGCATCGAGGACGCGAAGTCGATCCTGGCCATCCTGCTCTGCGACCGGCTCCGCGCCCGATGATCGAGCCGCCGGCCTCTGGACTCGCGGCCGCCGACGAGCGATACCGGAGACCTCTCTCTCCCACGAGGACTCTCCACCGATGAAACTCTCCACCGGAATCACGCGAATCGACCGAGGCCGAATCGTCGACGGCAACGGCGGGCCGCCCATCGACGACGGCGCCCTCATCATCGAGGACGGGCGGATCCGCTACGTCGGCCCCGCAGTAGGCGCGCCCGAGATCCCGCCCGACGCGCGCACGATCGACGCACGCGGCGGCACGATCCTACCCGGTCTCGTCGAGGCCCATTTCCACCCGACCTACTTCAACGTCGCCGCGCTCGAGGATCTCGACATCAAGTATCCGGTCGAGTACGTGACCCTCCTCGCCGCGGCCAACGCACGACTCGCGCTCGAGTGCGGCTACACCGCCGCGCGGTCGGGCGGCAGCCTCTTCAACATCGACGTCTGGCTCGAGCGCGCCATCGAGAACGACGTCACCCCCGGGCCCAGGCTCGCCCCCAGCGGGCGCGAGATCTGCGGTGTCGGCGGACTCATGGACTGGAATCCCGACTTCCGCAAGATCGGGATGGAAGGGCTCGTCCTCCTGATCAACGGTCCGGACGAAGCCCGAGCGGCGGTGCGCAAGCTCGTCAAGGACGGCGTGAAGTGGGTCAAGACCTACCCGACCGGCGACGCCGCCGCGCCCGACACCAATGACCACCACACGCTCTGCATGACCTTCGAGGAGATGCATGCCGTCGTCGCAACCGCCCACAACCACGGCTTGAAGGTGACGGGGCACTGCCGGGCGACCCAAGGAATCAAGAACGCCCTTCGCGCCGGCTACGACACGATCGAACACGGCACGTTCATGGATCAGGAGGCGCTCGACCTGCTCCTGGCGCGCGACGTCGCGTGCGTGCCCGCGCTCTATTTCGAGCAGGCGAGCATCGTCGACGGCCCCGCCTTCGGCCTCGGTCCGCGCGTGATCGAGGGACATCAAGAGACCCTCGAGGGAGGCGCCGAGAGCGCCCGCATGATCCTTCGGGCGGGCGGTCGACTCGGCATGGGAGGCGACTACGGCTTCGCCTGGAATCCCCACGGCACCTACGCCAAGGAACTGACCTTCTTCGTCGAGTATGTCGGATTCACGCCGCTGCAAGTGATCACATGCGCCACAAAGACGGGTGCGGAGATCATGGGCCGTGCGGCCGAGATCGGCACGCTCGAAGTCGGCAAGCTCGCCGACGTCCTCGTAGTCGACGGCGACGTGCTCTCCAAGATCTCGGTCCTCGAGGATCGTTCCCGCTTCGTCGCCGTCATGCAAGGCGGCGTCATCAAGGCCGGGCGGCTCGCCGGGCCCTCGACCGGAGCATGAACCCCAAACCACACCGAGCCCGCGCTCGATTCTCCTCGACCCCCTTCCCATGGAGCCGCCAGACGTGAACGAAGCCTGGATCGCCGATCGGATGCAGCGAATCGAAGCCTCGGGGATCCGCAAGGCGTTCGAGATGTCGAAGTCGATGAAGGATCCGATCAATCTCTCGATCGGACTTCCCGACTTCGACGTCGCGGAACCGGTCAAGCGCGCGGCGATCGATGCCGTCGAGTCGGGATTCAACGCCTACACCCTCACGATGGGAATCCCCGAACTCCGAGGCAAGCTCCAGAATGCGGTGGACGACGAGTTCCATCATTCGGATCGACAAGTGATCGTGACTTCGGGGACGTCGGGGGGCTTACTGCTCGCCCTCTGCGCGGTCGTGAACCCGGGCGACGAGGTGATCATCTTCGACCCGTACTTCGTGATGTACGGCAACCTGGTCGCTCTCGCCGAGGGCACGCCCGTCTTCGTCGAGACCTATCCCGACTTCCGGATCGACCTCGAGAAGGTCGCCGCGGCGATCACGCCCCGAACCAAGTGCATCCTCATGAACAGCCCCGCCAACCCGACCGGCGTCGTCGCTTCCGCCGAGGAGATGCGCGGTCTCGCTCAACTCTGCAAGGAGCGCGGGATCCTCCTCGTGAGCGACGAGGTGTATCGCTCCTTCTGCTATGATCGCCCCTTCGCGTCGCCCGCCGCCTGGAACGACGACGTCCTCGTCGTCGACGGCTTCAGCAAGGCCCACGGGATGACCGGCTGGCGTCTCGGATATGCACACGGTCCGTCTCGGCTCATCCAGGAGATGGCCAAGCTCCAGCAGTTCTCCTTCGTCTGCGCGCCGAGCATCGTTCAGAAGGCGGGCGTGGTCGCTCTCGACCAGTCGCTCGAGGCTCAGACCGCGACTTACCGACGCAAGCGCGACCGAGTCGTCGACGCTCTCGGCGAGAGCTTCGAGCTCCCTGCGACGGAGGGGGCGTTCTACGCGTTCCCCAAGATCCCGGCGGGATGGGCGAGCGCGAGTGAGTTCGTCGCCGCCGGCATCGAAAGGAATCTGCTCGTGATCCCCGGGAACGTCTTCAGCAAACGCGATACCCACTTCCGGCTGTCGTACGCCGTCGACGATGCGACCCTCGAACGAGGGTTGTCGGTGCTTCGCGACCTGGGACGGGCGCGGGCCGGCGCTTGAATGCGAACGCGGTCGAGCGATCGACGGGGCGTCGACCGCTCGACCGCGAGGATCGGAGCCTCTCGAGCGAGAGCCTCAGGCGCTTTCCTTCTTTCGTTCGGAGGCGAGCGGCGCGACCGAGTCGAAGAGGCTGATCTTCCGCTGAACCACCTCGGGCGTGACGATGTAGCGGCACTTCTCCTGCGACGTGCGATCTGGCAGCTCGTACATGATGTCGAGCATGATCTCCTCGACGATCGAGCGGAGACCGCGAGCCCCGGTGTCCTTCTCCTTGGCGCGTTGGGCAATCGCCTGGAGCGCCTCGGGCGTGAATTCGATCTCGGCGCCTTCCATCTGGAAGAGGCGCTGATACTGCTTCACGAGGGCGTTCTTGGGCTGCGTCATGATCTGCACGAGCGCGTCGGTGTCGAGCGGCATGAGCGGGCAGACGATCGGTAGCCGGCCGACGAACTCGGGGATCATTCCATACTCGAGGATGTCGTCGGACGTCACGCGGTCGAGCAGGTCGGCGAGTTCACGCTTCGACTCGTTCTCCGGGGAGGTCGTGCCGAATCCGATCGTCTTGCGACCGACCCGCCGAGCGATGATGTTGTCGAGTCCGACGAACGTTCCGCCGCAGATGAACAAGATGTTCGAGGTGTCCATCTGAATGTACTGCTGCTCGGGATGCTTGCGTCCGCCTTGGGGCGGAACGTTCGCGATGGTGCCCTCGAGCATCTTCAGAAGCGCTTGCTGGACGCCTTCGCCCGAGACGTCTCGGGTGATCGAGACGTTGTGATTCGTCTTGCCGATCTTGTCGATCTCGTCGATGTAGATGATTCCGCGCTGGGCCGACTCGAGGTCGAAATCGGCGGCATGGAGCAACTTCAGGAGGATGTTCTCGACGTCCTCGCCGACGTAACCCGCTTCAGTGAGGGTGGTAGCGTCGCCGATCGCGAAGGGCACGTTGAGGATGCGGGCCAAGGTCCGCGCGAGCAGGGTCTTGCCGCAGCCGGTGGGGCCGATGAGAAGGATGTTCGACTTGTCGAGTTCGACGTCGGTGTCGGACTCCTCGCCGTGGACGAGCCGCTTGTAATGGTTGTGAACGGCGACCGCGAGCACCTTCTTGGCGCGATCTTGGTCGATCACGTATTGATCGAGCTGTTCCTTGATCTCGCGCGGGGTGGGGATCTCGGTGAAGAGCGACTTGGGCACGCCGCGGCGACGTCGCTCTTGGTCGAGGATCGACTGGCAGAGCTCGATGCAGTCCCCGCAGATGTAGACGTCGCCCGGACCTTCGACGAGCGGGCCGACGTCGCGGTAGCTCTTGCGGCAGAAGGAGCAGTAGGCGTTCTTCTTGATTCCGCCCGAGCCGGTGGCCGTCGGCGGGGTCACGCCCGAGCCGTTGCCCCCTCCGTTCCCGCCTCCGCCCCCGCCGCGCTTGCCGCCTCCGCCGGAACCACCGCCCGAGCCGGACGAACCGCCGCCCGTGATGTCCTTACCCGATGGCATGCACTGATCCTTTCGTCCCTCGACGCGAATTCGATGCGACAGAAGCCCCACGACCTCGGCCCGCCTCGCCCCAGTCCCTTGCTTCGAGAGATCGGAGGAGGACGATCGACCGGATCACGCTCGACGGTCGGCCCCGGAGTTCCCTGGGCGATCTGTCCTGATCAGGGGAGACGAGGGAAGCGACCGCGCCGATCGACCGGCCGCTCGTAGTCGACTCGCGATGTCACGGGAGAGGCCAACGACACGGGGGAGTTGCCTTCGCTGTTTCATCATCTCTCCTATTCTAAGACAGGATTCCAAGACTCGCAAGGGCGAGAGCCTCGCTCGGCGGCCTGAGCGACCGCGCAGTCCGCGCCCTCGATGCGATCAGTCGGCCGACGACTCGAGCCAATCTCCGATCAGACGACGAATCGGAGCGGGGACCGTCTTGGATTCGACCGCCGCTCGGTCGACCCAGGCCGCGTCGATCATGCCGGGACCAGGCCGCGGATCGCCCGAGACCGGGACACCGAGAATCGCCCGCAGGGCCACACGATGCGTCGTGACGCTGTATCGGATCGACCGGAGCACAGCCCCTTCTTCGACCTTTATTCCCGTGACCAGCTCGATTCCTCCCGGAAACGCAAGTCCGCTCGTCTCCGCCCGCCCCGCCGGATCGGCTCCTGCGACGTGGATCGTGGGCAGTTCCCAGAATCGTTCCCAAAGGCCTCCCGGTCCTCGACGCACCATCAGGAGGGCGGAGTCGGATGGTCGCGTGATGATCCCGCACATCTCTTCGACCGATTTGGGGGCCGTGCGCGGGGCCATGACGGGAATCGAGTCCTCCCGGCCATCGATCCGGGCCCGACAGAGGCTCGAAACGGGACACAGCAGACATGCCGGTCGGCGCGGCGTGCAGAGCGTCGCCCCGAGATCCATGAACGCCTCGTTGAACGCGCCTGGCGAGACCTCCGGCACGACCCGCTCCGCCAGCCTCCAGAGTCGAGCTTGCGTCGCCGACGACCCGAGCTCGCCGTCCCAGCCGATCCAGCGGGCCGCCACGCGCTGGGTGTTCGCCTCCAAGATCGGCGCGGGCATGTCGAAGGCGAATGAGGCGATCGCCCCCGTGATGTAGCGGCCGACGCCCGGCAGATCGGCGATCGCTTCGAGGTCGGCGGGCAGCTCGCCGCCGTGAACCTCCATCACCCGTCGCGCGGCGGCGTGCAGCATCCGGGCTCGACGGTAATATCCCAAGCCCTCCCAGGCGGAGAGTACCTCGTCCTCAGCCGCGGACGCGAGCGCCGCGAAGTCGGGGAATCGGCGCAGGAAGCGCTCGAAGTAGGGGACGACGGCCGCCACTGTCGTCTGGACCAGCATCATCTCGGAAACCAAGACGCGATAAGCAGTTCGATCGACCCGCCAGGGAAGCTGCCGACCCTCCGCGGCGTTTCGTTGGAGCAGCCGCGCGCGGATCGACGAGACCCACGCGGGGTCGAGGTCGGGGCCTTGGTCCGAGATCTCCGCGGCGCGCCGCGATCGCTTGCCGCTCATGACGACGCCAACCTTCCCTCGGCTCGCTCGACCAGACCGGCGAGTCGATTGCGAATGCGGAATTCGACGTCCGGGAAAAATGGTGCGATTGCGGAATTGACATCCCTCATTCGGGATGTATGGTTACAGCAACGGGCCATATTGCCTAGACCTCCCATTTTCGGATCTCTCGGCTCGACCCGTCTCCACACCATGGGATTCGACATCGATCGCGAAGGAGAATTGCAGTCATGGACCTGGGATGCCGGAATGTCGAAGGACCGGGCGACGCGCCCGCTCCTTCGCGAAACCGAGCCGCGCCCTCGACCGATCACAAACTCGGACCCGAGCAGCAACGCCTCGTGATCAAGTACATGCCGATGGCCAGGGCCTGGGCGCGACCGTTTCGGCGCCACTGGTTCTGGACCAACGAGGATTTTCTGTCCGCCGCCTATCTCGCACTCGTCGAGTCGGCAGCGAACTTCGATTCCTCGCGTGGAATCACTTTCGGCACCTTTGCTCGGCTCAGGATCCGCGGGGCGATGCTCGACATCCAGAGCCGGCTCAGGCGGATGCTCAAGGCCGACGGGTTGCAGAGCTCGACCACGTTCGACTCCTGGGGCGAGTCCGACGACGGTCCCGAGTCGGTGCTCGGATTCGAGGACCCGATGACCGCGTTGATCGAAACGGCGGACTTCGTCGAGCAGAGTCTCGAGCACCTCCCGGCTCGACACGAGCGCACCTGCCGAGAGATCTACTTGAACGGACGCTCCCAAAGAGAAGCGGCCGAACTCCTCGGGTGTTCCAAGTCGAGGATCTCGACCCTTCATGAAGAGTCGCTCGCCTGGATGAGGCAGTCGTGGGAGACGAAGCTCCAATCGATCGAACGACGAGCGCGGACCGTCGACGTCTGAGGCGGCCTCGCGAAAGTCGCGATCGCCGCGGGAACCTGGGGGATGCTTCAGAAAAAACGGGATCGATGGAGTCGTCCGCAAGCTCAAAATCAACTCGTGAACACACTCACTTGGAGTACGAAGATGCTGGTTCTCAATCGCAGTGTTGGACAGTGGGTCGACGTGGCGCACAACAAGTCGGGGGACATCATGCGGATTCGCGTTTGCCGGGTTCGTCCCGGATTCCAACCTCGCGTCGACCTGGCGTTCGAGGACGACGCCAGGAACTTCGACATTCAACGACCCGAGCGCAAACCGCGCGCTGAGTCGGTCCCACAGCCCGACCCGCAAGTCGATGAGCAGGTCGAAGTGGAGGTCGAAGCCTGATCGAGGCGTCGAAAGATCGTCCGAGGACGCAGTCGACCTCGGTCCGTGCTCGTTGGAGCACGTCCGAGGTCGGTCGCTCGCGTCGTCGGTCAGAGAGTCGCCATCTCGAACGCGGCGCGTGCCGAGTCTTCGGTACCGAGCTCGGCCGCGGCCTCGGAAGTGCGGATCAGGGCGATCTCGTTGCAATTCGGGAAGAGAGGGCAACGCACGCACTCGTTCCAGATCTTGTGGGGCAGTTCGGCCTTCTCGATCTGACGGTATCCGCACTTCTCGAAGAAGTCGGCCACGTAGGTCAACGTGAAGACCGTCTTGATCTCGAGGGCTGAGGCCGACGTCCAGATCGCGTCGACCAACCTCCGCCCGATCCCTCGACCTTGAGCCCGTTCGGCGACGGCCAAGCACTTGAGCTCGGCGAGGTCGTCCCAGAACACGTGCAAGGCGGCACAGCCGACGATCGCGCCATTCTCGTCCACGGCGACCACGAACTCGCGAATCGACTCGTAGAGTTCGCCCAACGAGCGGCGGATCATCAACTTCCGATCGGCGAACGTGCGGATCAATTCCTGGATCGCGGGCACGTCGCCGACTCGAGCTGGGCGAATGTTCAAATCAGGAGCCCCCAAACCCCGGCCGATTCCGGGTTTTCGTCGATCCACCCTCGGGCGGACTCGGAGACATCCGAGGGCCTGGGTGGAACTCTTGATTCTAGACGGTCGACGGCTGCGATCAAGATCGACTCGCAACGATTTCAAGACGCGCCGCGAGAGTTCGCGAGCTTGCTAGAGAAGGCCCGCGGCTGCGCGCGCCGACGTGGCCCCGCCGGGTCGCGCTCGCTCGCAAACCGGTTGACAGCTCGCGGGAACGGCCTTATCATGACGCATAGGGAACCGCGTGCGCGATGTCCGTTGCCCTTCTCCGCGGCGCATCCCGATTTCTCGGCGCATGGACGTATTTCATCGAGAGTTGCGTCGATCCCCGATCGAGCCGTCCCAGGATCGCGGATGCGATGCCCGAAATCGTCGAGGCGCGGACCTCGATCGATCTTCCCGATTCGACGGCCCTCGCGAGATCGAACCCGATGATGGATCCGGGATCCCACCCAGCGAGCGAACGCGAACCGACGTCGGGCGATCCCCAGCCCGTCTCGGACCGCGTGTCGGCTGTTGGAGGCGAGCCCCGCGAAGATCCGACGGTGATTCGCACCGGCTCCTCGACGCGCGACGTCGGTTCGAGCCGAGCGCGCGGCCCGAATCCGTCGGGCTCCTCGCTCGAGCGACGGGGACTCTCCGAGTCGACGGTTCTCCCGCGTCCTGGAGATCGCGTCGGTGCATTCGTGCTCGAGGAGGCGATCGGCGCCGGCGGCATGGGAGCCGTCTTCAAGGCGATCGACCCCAAGCTCGACCGATTCGTCGCGCTCAAGCTGCTGCCGCCCGAACAGGCCCGTGATCCGGAGGCGGTGCAGCGATTCCACCAAGAAGGCCGCGCCGCCGCTCGGCTCGACCACGACAACATCGCCCGAGTCTACAGCATCGGCAACGACGGCGGTCTCCACTACATCGTCTTCGAGTTCATCGAAGGCACGACGATCCGCCGCCGGGTCGAGAGCGACGGGATCCTCGGCGTCGGCGAAGCGATCGAGATCACTCTCCAAGTCGCCGCCGCGCTGATCCATGCCTCCGCTCGCGGGGTGGTGCATCGCGACGTCAAGCCTTCGAACATCATCCTGACCCCCGAGGGTCGCGCGAAGCTCGTCGACATGGGCCTGGCCCGTCGATTCGAGCGCGGCGACGACACGGGTCTCACCCAAACGGGGATGTACCTCGGCACCTTCGACTACATCAGCCCCGAACAAGGCCGAGATCCGCGCGACGTCGACGTTCGCAGCGACCTCTATTCTCTGGGTTGCACGCTATTCTTCATGCTCTCGGGTCGTGCGCCGTTTCCGGACGGCAACGTGGTCCAGAAGCTGATGAAGCATCAGGAAGAACCCGCACCCGACCTCAGATCGGTGAACGCTTCGGTACCGCCGGCCCTGGCGGCGATCGTTCAAAAACTCATGGCGAAGGAGCGCGATCGGCGGCACCAAACGCCCGACGCCCTGGTGCGCGACCTGCTGACGCTCTCGGCCGATCTCGGTCTGAGTTCCTCCCTGGTGGGTCGACAGTCGTGGGCGCCGCCCGCACCGCCGCCGGCCTGGGAGCGCCACCTCGTGTGGGCGGTGCCGGCTCTTGCCTTCGTGGGCCTGATCACTGTGCTGGTTCTCAACGGACTCTCGTCGGATCCGGTCTCCTCGACCCGGCTCGCCGACGAACCCGCGCCTCGAGTGAAGTCGCCGTCGATCGCGCCGGCAACGGTCGTCGAGTCGGGCGTGCGCGACCCTGCCTCGGAGGCGGCCGCCGCGGTCAAGACCGTCCCCGTTCCTCGACTTCCGCGTGAGATCACCATCGAGGCCGGAGACGACCTGATCAAGGCGATCGCCTCCGCCCCGCCGCGGTCGACCCTGATCCTCGCCGACGACGGTCCGTACGTCGTGCGCGTGCCCGCTCGCGGTGAGTCGGCGATCACGGGGGTCGTGGACCTCACGATCAAGGCCGATCTCGGCGCTCGCCCCGTGATTCGTTCGGCCAGGATTCCGGGGACCGGCGATGATCGCTCGACGGGAGGCGCCCTGATCGACCTCCGTGGCGGACGACTCGTCGTCGAAGGAGTCGAGTTCCTGGTCGAGTCGGGCGATCGCGAGTCTCCTCCGGCGGCGATCCAAGTCGAGGACACCGAGCTGCGCGTCGAGCGCTGCTCCTTTCGGCGAACCGGGGTCTCGAGCGAGTCCGGCGGAGGTCGAGCGACCGCGGTGCGCGTGATGGCGAATCGGGGGAGAAGCGGCTTCGATGCCGACGCTGCGAACGCTTCCGTCATGATCGATGCGTCGCACATCGACGTCGGGCTCACCGCCGCGATCACGGAAGGACCGGCGATCCTTGCACTCCGCGATACGACGGTCGCTCCCCCGACCTCCGGGCCGACATTCGAGATCCGCTCGCGTACGGGGGAAGAGGCCGCAACCATCCAACTGAGGCATGTCAGCCTGATCGCCGGCGGGGGGCCCGTCTTTGCATACGCCGGGGAGGCGCCGCGACTCCGCGTCGACCACTCCGTGATCGCGGCCTCGGGGTCGAATAGCGCCGTTCTCCTCGAAACCGATGATCCTGCGCGGGTCGATTGGCTGGGTTCGAACAATCTCTACGGTCGAGTCGGCGTCTTCGTCCAGACCCGACGAGACGGGGGCGGCGGCAAACCCGCGATCCTCGACTTCGCCTCGTGGTCCGACGACCCGACCGTGCCTCGCGAAGTCGGCTCCTCCTCGATCGCGACGCAACCTTGGGCCGCGGCCGATCCCGCGACTGCTCTCTCCGGCGAGACCACCGACGCCGCTCGCTTCTTCAGGCTCGGGGCGGTCCCCGCCGCGGATTCCGGGCTCGGTTCGAGACGCAGCCCGTCCGGACCAATCCCCCGAGCGAGCCGCGCCCTCGTCGACAATCCGGGGACGCGTGTCGGTCCGACCGGGCCGTCGATCGCTGCGAACCTCCCGGCTACCTCGAATCCGAGAGACCCGGTCGGCCCGAGCCCGCTTCCGCGCGAACCGACTGCCAAGGCGGTCCCGAAACCCGACGTCGATCGGCCTGTCGACTCGAGGGCGGGAGGAGTCGAACTCGAGGAGGACCCGGCCGTCGACGAGATGCCCGAGATGCCGGTCATGCCGCCGACGACGGCCCCGAACCGCGAACCGACTCCCGTCGGCCCGCCGAGCCTGAGGCCCACGCTGGGGCCGCCGACGGCCGGTACGATCGCAGGTGCAGCGGGCGCGAATACGGCGGCCCTGGTCGGTCCCGTCGTGCAAGGAGGATCGACCGGCGCGGGTTCCACGGTCGACGCCGCCGATGCTTCCCGGTCGGGAGCGGTTCCGACCGCCGTCCGCGTCGAATCATCCGACCCTGCTCGGACCGACCTGATCGAATCGGCCGCTGCATTCGTCGAACTCCTCGCGAAGCCGTCGAACCGCGGTGAGAATCTCAGGATCCCCGCCTCGGCGGACTGGGAGCTGCCCGCGATCACCCTCGTCGGCTCGGGATCCTGGACCATCAGAGCCGAAGCCGGGACGACTCGTCCGCGGCTTCGATTTCGAGGCGGGCCCGACGGGGTCGAAGCCGCTGGACGAACCGCCTGGTTCCGCCTCCAGGGCGGTTCCTTGCGGGTCGAGGGGATCGACCTCGAGGTCGATGAGGAAACGACCGACCGCGAGACCCCGTTCGCCGTCTTTGCGGTCGCCGCGGGCGGCGACTTCACCCTCGCCGACTCGACCGTGACGATCGAGGGCGAGCGGCCCACCGGTTCGATCATCCGCGTTCCGTCGAGCGAGTCGAAGCCCATCGGGTTGGAGGAAGCACCACTCGCGGCGTCGATTCGGCTCAAGAATTCCTTTCTTCGCTCGGGGAGCGACGCGATCGTGGTCGAGCCGGGCCAACTGGCCGATATCGAGCTGGACAATGCCTCGGTGGTCGCTTCCGGTAGTCTGCTCCGCGGCATGGGAAGCCCGCGCGGCGATGACGCCCGCACGCTCGAACTCACGCTCCGACAGGTCTCCGCCCGCGTCGCGCTCGGCGTCGTCTCGCTCGAGAGCTCGCTCGACCGTCCCGAACTCCCCTATGCCGAGATCGTCGCTCGAAACTGCGTGATCGCCACCAACTCGAAGGGTGATCCGCTCGTTCGGCTGATCGGTCAGGACGATCCCGAAGGTCTGAGAGGCCGCGTCCATTGGGATGGAAACAATGTCGCCTACCATAAAATCAACACATACCGGCGCGACCAAGTGAACAAGCTCGGGACGTCTCCGACCCTGTTCGATCGAGCCTCTTGGGAGATCGCGGTCGGACCGAGGGAGTCGTCGCCGATCCACGACGACGTCCGATTCGTGCGGGAGTGGAACGACGATCGATCGCCATGGACCGCCGGCCCGGAGGATCTGCGTCTCCGAGCCGACAGCCCCGCCACGACGAGCGGGTCGGGGTCCGATCTCTCGCACGTCCCCACGCCGCCGGGCGCGTCCTGACCTTGTCCCATCGTCCGAGCCGAGCTACCATCCGGGCATTGGCAACGATCTCACTCTCGGACGACAAGGAAGTCGTATGTCGACCAATCGCCGTCGGTGGACTCTCCGGCTCGCGGGCCTCGGCCTCGGTGCCTTTGCCGGCGAGCAGCTTTGGCGGCACGGACACGACCACGTGCTCATCGCGAAGTTCGGCGAAGTCGAGCCCGGTCGAATCTATCGGGGGGCTTGGCAAAAGCCCTGGCCGATGCGAAGGCTGCTCCGCGGTTACGCGATTCGAACGGTCGTCGCGCTCGCTCATGCTCCGACGCATCCGCTGGTCGCAAGCGAACGGGCGATCACCTCGGCGATGGGGGTCGACTGGCACCACGTTCCCATCGTCGACCTCCGGGACGCTTCAGGCGGCGCAGGAATCTTCGCGTCGCTGGAGCGGGCGGCAGACCTGATCGCGGATCCTCGGAATCACCCCGTCTACTTCCACTGTCATCACGGCATCAATCGGGCCTCGATGGCCCAGATCGCGTTTCGAACGCTGCATGGGGGCTGGACCCTGGAGCAAGCGTCCGACGAAGTCGCGAGGTCGTTCGGCTTGGTCGCGGTGAACCACGGCCCCGACTACCGGATCATGTCGCGATTCTACCGCGATCGCGTGCTTCCCAGGCGCGCCGGGACGAGCGAATCAACTGCTCGAGCCGATCGCTCGCTCGCTCCTCATTGCTGAGGAAATCGACGAAACGAAGCGACCTCGGCCCCCGAGGTGGTTAGGAGGGGCCGAGGTCGCTCGCTTCGTTCGACTCAGGCTCGATCGACTGCCGGAGACTTGAGGCCGGGCCGACCCGTGGCGTCTCGGAGGGCGAGTTGCGACGGCGTTGGTCCGCGTGGATGTCCTGTCCACAAGTATTCTACGCCATGATTGCCGGACTGTTCCAAGAACTTTCCGAAATTCTTCGCGCGCATGTCGCGGGTGACTGTCGCGGATCGATGACGCTTCGTCTCGATCAAGAGTCGGAATGCCGGATCGTGAAGACGGGGCAGGGGGCCTGACGGATGATCGACTCGGCGAGCGAGCCGAGAAGAGCGTGGCTCAGTCCCGAGCGTCCGTGAGTGGCGACGACGATCAACTCGATCCGCCGTTCGACGGCGTACTCGACGACGCGTTCGACCGCACCTCCCCAAACCACCGCGGTCTCGACACCCGCGGGAGTGCCCCACGCAGGATCGAGGACTTTCAGAAGCGCTTCCTTCGACTCCTTCTCGGTGGCCTCGTAATACTCGGGCGGCAACGCGGGCGCGAGCATGAGGTCGGGCCCTGTGGGAACGACGTCGGGCAGGACATGCAGGAGATGAAGCGTTGCGCCGAAGCGTTCCGCAAGTCCGGCGGCGTGTCGGAGGGCGACGTTCGCGTGCTCGCTGAAATCGGTCGGCGCGAGGATCGATCGGATCTCGTACATCTCCGGGACTCCCATGTAGAGGAGGGTGGCCGCCGCCGGCTCAGGCGCGGCCGTGGACCATCGCGTGGAAGCGGTTGCGGAGGTCGACCGTGATCGGGCCGGGAACTCCTTCGCCGATCGGTCGGGCGTCGAGTTCCACGACCGGAATCACCTCGGCGGCGGTCCCCGTCAGAAAGCACTCGTCGGCCGTGTAGATGTCGTGCCGATCCATCGTGCGCTCGACGACCTCGAGGCCGGCGGCTCGGGCGATCTCGATGACCGCCTCGCGCGTGATCCCCTCGAGGATCCCGGCGTCGATCGACGGCGTGTGGACGACCCCTTTTCGGACGATGAAGATATTGTCGCCCGTGCACTCGGCGACCTCGCCCTTGTGGTTGAGCATGAGCGCCTCGAGGCAGCCCGCGTTCGTCCCTTCGATCTTGGCGAGAATCGAGTTCAGATAATTGAGCGACTTGATCCGAGGATTGAGCGCGGATGGATGATTGCGCATCGTTCCAGCCGTGACGATCTTGAGCCCGTGCTCGTAGAGCTCCGCCGGGTAGAGGCTGATCGAGTCGGTGATGATGATGACCTGGGGGTCGGTCGTTCGTCGCGGATCGAGACCGAGGCTGCCGGCGCCTCTCGTGACGACGAGTCGGATGTAGGCGTCGGTCAGGCTGTTCGCCGCGAGCGTGTCGATGACGGCCTGGGCCATCTCGGCCTTGGTCATCGGGATGATGAGATGGATCGCCTTGGCCGAATCGTACAGGCGATCGACGTGCGCCTCGAGCCGGAAGACTCGGCCGGAGTAGGAGCGGATTCCCTCGAAGACGCCGTCGCCGTAGAGCAAGCCATGATCATAGACGCTGATCTTGGCGTCGGCTTTGTCGTAGAGTTTTCCGCCGATGTAGACCTTGAGGCTCATCTCGCTCGCTCCGCCGGGACTTGCGCCGCTCGACCCGGGATGCGAGGTCGGAGCGCGAGGCGACCAGCCCCGCGCGGACCGATTCGCCTCGGATCGGTCCGGAGACGAAGCGGCCCCCGCGATCGCCGACTCAAGCCATGGCGGGGGCCCAATCCTCGATTCGACCGCCGGCGAGCCGGACGATCCGGTCGGCGCGCTGAGCGATCTGAAGGTCGTGCGTGACCAACATCATAGTCAGGCCGCGTTCGCGGTTCAAGTCGCGCAGCAGGTCGAGCACGCCGTGACCGGTCTCGGAGTCGAGATTGCCCGTCGGTTCATCGGCGAGCAGGATCTCGGGCCGTCCCGCGAGCGCCCGCGCGATCGCGGTGCGCTGCATCTCGCCGCCGGAGAGTTCGGCGGGGCGATGTGTGAGGCGATGTCCGAGCCCGACGCGCTCGAGCAGCGCGGTCGCCTCGGCACGGATCGCCGAGCGACGGCGGAGATACGCGATCGGTCCGAAGCGAATCATATGCGGGATCATCACGTTCTCGAGCGCGCTCAACTCGGGAAGCAGATGATACGACTGGAAGATGAAGCCGAACGTGCGGTTGCGGAACTGGTCGCGCCGGCGTTCCGAGACGTTGTCGATTCGCTCGCCGTCGAGCAGCACTTCGCCGCGATCGGGCGCGTCGAGCAGACCGAGCAGATGCAGGAGCGTGCTCTTGCCCGACCCGCTCGCACCCACGATCGCCACGAATTCGCCGCGCTCGACGTCGAGGTCGATGCCGTGCAGCACCGGGACCTCGCTCTTGCCCTTGCGATAGCTCTTCCAGAGACCCCGCGCCGAAAGTTGAACCGAAGACATCTCGCGTCCTCCATGGTCGATCGATCGGGTTCGTTTGCGTCGAATCGGCCGTTCGCTCATTCGTTTCGCAACGCCTGCACGGGGTGGAGCTTCGCCGCGCGCTGCGCGGGCCAGACGCTCGCCGCCATCGCGATCGCGATCGCGCCGCCGACGATCCATGAGACGGTCGACAATTGAACGAGTGTAGGGATCTCGTTGAAATAATAGATGTCGCCGTCGAACACGCGGCGTCCCGTCAATCGGCTCAAGGCCGACTCGATCGGGTTGATGTACTCGACGAAGAGGAGCCCGCCCACGAGCCCCACGCCGCCGCCGACGACTCCGAGCGAGAAGCCGTATCCCAGGAAGATCCCGCGAACCCCGGCCGTCGATGCACCGAGCGCCTTGAGGATCCCGATATCCCGCGTCTTCTCGACCACGATCATCGAGAAGATCCCCAGGATCCCGAACCCGGCCACCGCGATGATGAAGAAGAGCAGGATGTTGAGGATGCTCTGCTCGACCGCGACCGCCGCCAGGAGCGGCCCTTGCTTCTCTTCCCAGGTCGCGACCCGGAAGAAGTTGGGCTGCAGCTTCTCGAGCTCGCCTTGGAGGCTCCGCGCCAGCGCGTCGAGATCGACGCCGGGCTTCACCTTGATCTGGATCGCGTTCACCGCGCCTCGACCACGTTCATTGATCAATCCACGCATATACTGAAGTCTGCGCAACGGGATGTAGACATGTTGCGAATCATATTCACTCATGTCGCTCTTGAAGTAGCCGACGACGGTGTAGTCGTCGTACTCGGGCTTCGGCTTGCCTTGACCCGCGGACGGGAAGACGAGACCGATCCGCGTGCCCGGCGGCGCGATCGCATAGTCCTTGCCGTCGCGGTGGAGGTGACCCACCGCGAACCCGATGATCGCGCCGTGGTCGGGAACCTCGCTCTCGAGTTGGTCCTGGAGGATCTGCGCTCCGATCAGGTCGTCGGGATCGTTCTTTCTCGCCTCTTGGAGCAGTCGGCCGACAGGTCGATTCAGCTTCACCTTCTCGCTGATCTCGAACGACGGGGCAATCCGCTCGCCACTCTGGTCGGCCACCAGGAATTCCGCGAAGTCTCCCGTCTTGGCGCGGCTCTCGGGTTCCACACCGATGAGCTGGACCTGACGCGTGAACGGCTGGCCCGATACGGTCCACTTCGCCAGCGCAAACGTCTCCATCGTCGGCGCGGTCGCCGCGATCCGGTCTCCCGCGACCTCGAGGATCCGCTCGGTCACTTCCTCGTGATTGTAGAAGCCGTCGATGCTGTACGATTCGACCACGACGTCCGCGAGGACTCCGTGGAGCCGGTCGCGCATCTTGGCCGAGAAGCCCGCCATCACCGAGTTCACGACGATCATCGTCGCCACGCCGAGCATCACGCTGATGATGCTCGCCAGGGCGATGTAACGCGTGCGAAGGTAGCGCCAACAGAGCAGGGACTTGTACATTCCGGAGTGCCTCCATGCGTCGGAATGAGGGATTCGCGGCGGTATCGGTCGAGTCGAAGGGGGCGATCCGGCCCCCGTTCGGCTCCGATGAACGTCGTGATCGCCGGGGCGACCGTCGACTCGTTTCGACTCGAACTCAGTCGTCGGCCTGGGGACGAAGGAGCGGGAAGAGGATCACGTCGCGAATGCTCGACTTGTTCAGGAGGAGCATGCAGAGCCGGTCGATCCCGACGCCGAGTCCGCCTGCGGGCGGCATCGCGTACTTGAGGGCTCGGATGAAGTCGTCGTCCATCTTCGCCATCGAGTCCTCTTCCTTTTGTCCGGCGAGTTGGTTGCGGAAGAGCTGTTCCTGGAGCAAGGGGTCGTTCAACTCGGTGTAGGCGTTCGCGAGCTCCATGCCGTGCACGAAGAGCTCGAAGCGCTCGGCGACCGAAGGGTCAGACGCCTTGCGCTTGGTGAGGGGGCAGATCGCCGCGGGGTAATCGATGACGAAGATCGGGCCGACGAGTCGATCCTCGACGAGTTCCTCGAAGATCTCACTCACGATGACGTCGTGGTCCTTACCCGCCGTCGTGAGCCCGATCGACTCGGCCTTGGCGGCGACAGCCGCGCGGTCGTCGATCGGAGTGCCGGCGAATTCCAAGAACAGGTCGGCGTAAGTCCGGCGCGGCCATGGGGGAGTGAAGTCGACCTCGGCGTCGCCCCAGGGGCGGACGCGCTTGCCGTCGACCGCGTCGATCGCTCCCAGGAAGAGCGCCTCGGTGAGGTCCATCATGCCGCGATAGTCGCTGTAGGCCTGATAGGCCTCGAGCATCGTGAACTCGGGGTTGTGCTTCGGGCTGATCCCCTCGTTGCGGAAGACGCGCCCGATCTCGAAGACGCGCTCCATGCCGCCGACCATCAGACGCTTCAGATGGAGCTCGAGGGCGATTCGGAGATAGAGCTGCATATCGAGGGCGTTGTGGTGCGTGATGAACGGCCGGGCCGCGGCGCCTCCGGCGATCGGCTGCATCGTCGGGGTCTCGACCTCGACGAACCCGCGCTCGGCGAGCACCTTACGAAACGCCGCGACGATCTTCGTCCGCCCCACGAACGCTTCGAGGCTCTCGGGATTCGAGAAGAGGTCGACGTAGCGCCTGCGACTTCGCTTCTCGACGTCGGTCAGCCCGTGCCACTTCTCCGGCGGCGGCAGGAGGCACTTGCCGAGGAACGTCAGACCGTCGGCGAAGATCGTCAGCTCGCCGGTCTTCGTGTACCCCAGCGTACCGTCGACGCCGACGAGGTCGCCCAAGTCGAATTCCGCCGCCAACGCCCAACCGCTTTCTCCCACCTGATTCTTGCCGATGAAGACCTGAATCTGATCGGTCCAGTCCCGAACTTGTAGGAAGTTGACTTTTCCTTGCCCGCGCCGGAGCATGATCCGGCCGGCAATGCGAACGCGTGGACCCGCCTCGCCTTCCCCCTCCGCAACGCTCGTGGACCGCACCGACCGAATCGGCTGATGATCGTCGAAACGCGCTCCCCACGGGTCGAGCCCCAGGGCTTCGATCCGACGGAGTTTCTCCAGGCGAGCGGCTTCCAGGGGATCGATCATCTCGTCCGACATCGACGACCTTCCGACTCGTGTCGTGGAGGAACTCGCGCAACGAATGCGCGAAGGCATGCAAAACGGGAAACTTGCGGGAAATTCTAAAGTTTCGCCCCGTTCGGTCAACGTCAACCACACAGGGCCCAAGAAGAGACCCCATGCTGGCGACACCCATCGAGCCTCTTCTCTACATGGTCGAGGTCCGGACGAACGACTGGGCCGAGTCGGTCCACTTCTACGTCACGGTCCTCGGATTGACCCCCCTCGTCGACGACCCCGCCCGCAAATTCACTCTTCTGAAGGCGGGTAACGGCCGCCTGGCGGTCAAGGAAGGAATTCAGCGCGGGCGGGATGCCCAGCGTCTGATCTTTCAAGTCTACGACGCAGCCTCCGAGCGCCGGAGGCTCCTCCAACAGGGCGTCGAAGTCTCCGACGTCCTCGAGAGCGACGAGGGCTACCAGGAGATCCGGCTCCGCGACCCCGACGGAACCCCGATTCACCTCTTCAGTTCGCGTTCCTCGTACGCCGACTGATCGCGAACCGCGACCGATCCCACGAAGACGCCCCGAAGGCCGCGACGCAGGTCGCCGCCCCGGGGCGTCTCTTCTGCGGAAAACTGCGGCCGAGACCTTCAAAACGCGTCGGCCGAGACCACTTCACCGCCCGCGGCCGTTCCCAAGGCCCGCCAGGACGCACCGTTGACGGTGTCCTTGAGGAAGCGGACCGAACCGTCGCCCATCAGGACGTTGACCCCGCCGGGGTGCCAGCTTCGCGAGTTGATCGCCGCGAAGGTCGGTCCGCCGTTCGACTCGCGGAATCCCGTGATGTCGACGTCGTTCGCCAGGTCGGTCGCCCGCATGATCTTGCGATTCGGCGTCCAGGCGGTCGTCATCCCGGTCTGATGGACCAGCCCGTCCACCCATTCGGTGTGTCCCGTTCTCTGGAATGAGCCGCCGCTGTTGTACTCGGGTGCGACGGTGTGCGGATCTTCGCTCGGTGTGGGAACTTGCGCAGGATTGCGGATGAGCGAGAGGCCGCCGGAGTAGTCGCGATAGTACGGTTGCTGTGCCTTGACCTCGGCGGCGACCATCGTTTGGCTCAGCCCGTCGCTGAACGAGGCGATCGTCCGCGCGCGATTCACCTGGAACGCCGCGCGGTTGTCGATCCCGGAGACCCCGCCCCAGACATACCAGTCGCCCATGCAGAAGCCGTAGTTCGTCGACGCGGCCATGCCGAAGCTGTGAGCCACCGGCTCGGGACGGACCTCGCTCGGGCAGAGGAACCCCGAGATCACGAGCGCGGAGACCGTCGTGTTCGTCGGGTGGCTGTAGCTCAGATGGAAATTGATGGCCGCGTGGGTGTTGGATTGTTCGAGGAACGGCAGGATCCGCCCGTGGATGCTCCATCCGCCGAAGAAGACTCCCCCGCCCGGCAACGCCCGAATCGACGATGCCATGGGGAACACCGAGTTCGTGCTCTCATAATTGTGAAGAGCGAGCCCGAGCTGCTTCATGTTGTTCGTGCACTGGATCCGACGAGCCGCCTCACGCGCGGCTTGAACCGCGGGCAGGAGCAAGGCGATCAAGACGGCGATGATGGCGATCACGACGAGCAACTCGATCAGCGTGAATCCGCGACGATGAATGATTCGCGATGACATCTCGATCTCCCGGAGCCTCGGATGAGGAATCGGCTCGGCAACTGCTCGGGACCAGCGAGCGATATTGCGACTCAGTCTCAACAGGATCCATGTTACCCAGCCGCCGGCCCACGTCAATCACCCTCCGACGCGAAGCGCGCAAAGTCGAGGCGAGCCGATCGAAGAGGAACGACTCGCCTCGCGAGGATTCATCGAGATTGGAGCCGCCGAACGGAGATCGATCAGGGGGCCGGCGGACGGCGAGAGAGAAGGAAGCCGAGCAAGTGAGCGAAGTCGGCCTCTCCAACCTGGTCGGAGAGATTCGCGGGCATGGGCGAGAGCTGGGACACCGTCCGCTCCTCGACCGACGCCTTGGGAACGCGGACTTCCTTGCCTTGACTGTCGGCGAGGATCAGGACCTCGCCCTCTTCGCGGAGCAGCAATCCCGCGACGACTTCGCCGTTCGCGAGTGCGAGCGAGGTCATGCGAAACGCTTGATCGACGTTGCGGTTCGGGTCGAGTACGTCCTCGAGCAGACGATCGACGCCGCGGACTCCGACGCCGTCGAGCTGTGGGCCGATCCTCGCCCCCTTGCCGCCGATCTGGTGACACGCCGCGCAGTGCTTCGCGAAGAGTGCTTCTCCGGCGGTGAGGTCGACCTTCGCGGCCGCGAAACTCGTTCGACGCGCCTGGAGGAGGCCCTGGAGCTTGGAATCGGTCGGCGGCAGGCCCACGAGCAGCTTCGCGAGCCGTTCCTTGCCGTTGGGGAGATTCAAGAGCCCGAGGCGGACCTCGACCGCGCGCTCTTGGAGCAACCGAGCCGAGGCCTTGCCCGCGGCGACCGTGGCCAGCAGCGACTCGCCACCGGGAGCGGTCGAAGCGAGAGCGATCGCGATCGAGGTTTGGAGCCGTCCGGGGGCGGTCGGGAGTGCGCGGACCAGAGCCTCGCGCGCCTCGGGGGCTCCCGTTCCGTTGAGCGCTCCCGCGGCCTGTTCGCGCGTCTCGATCGGAGCGGAGGCGTCGACGACCACCGACTCCAACTCGGAGATGGCTCCGCGGGGGTCGACCGCCGTCAGGGCGCGAATCGCCGCGGTCCGCTCGCGTTCCCCGAGCGAAGGGTTGCGGACGAGCTTCGCCAGCGGGCCGCGAAGTCCGGGGGACCGCAGGGCTTCGGCGAGTTCGATGCCCTGGAGCATCGAGTTGCGGTCGCTCGATGCGAGCAGCGAGCCGGCGAGTTCTCCCGCGGCGCGCAATGCGTCAGGACCAAGGGCTCGCCCGCGCTCCTGGGCCCCACGCGCCATCGCTTTCAGCGTCTCGCCCGCGGGAGCCGCGACGCGCTTCGCCGCGATCGATTCGACGATCACGCGTTCCGTCTCGGCGTCGCCATGTCGTACCGCATGGTGAACCGCCTCGACGACCCGTTCGCGAAGTTCGGGCAGACGTTCCGCGACGAATCGAGCCGCACGAGGCGAGGGTACGCCGAGCGCGACATCCGCGAGCAAGCGTCGGTCGTTCTCGCTCCACGGGGACGAGGCGACCCGAGGCCATACCGCGTCGTCGACGAGCTGGTCGCGGATCGCCATCCGAACCACGTGGCGCAGGTGCGAATCGGCCGCATCGGTCTTCGCGAGGAGAGCGAGCAGGGGAGCGATTCGCTCGAAAGCAGGGTGCAGCGCGATCGCACGCGCGGCGGCCTTGCGGACGAACGGGTCTGTGTCGGCGAGCCCCGCTTCCGCGAGCTTCGCCTCGGTCGAGCCCCAGGCTCCGCGCTCGCCGAGGATCTGTTGGACATGCGCCCGAACGATCGCGTCGCTCGAGCCGGCGGCCGGTTCGAGGCGCTCGAGTTCGAGCGCACCGAGGCGATGAAGTACCCAAAGTGCGTGGAGTCGGACGATCGGATCGCTCGCCTCGCACGCGGTCCGAAGCGGCTCGATCGCGGACGCACCCCGCTCGACGAGGTTGTCCGACGCCTTCATTCTCACGGTCAGGTTCGGATGCGAGAGGTCGCCGATGAGTTGCTCGGTCGTCGCCGCGGTCCAGTCGCTCCGCGGAGCCTTGGCCGCCTTGCCGGTGTGGACGATGCGCCAGATCCGACCGCGCGAGCGATCGCGCCCGGGGTGCGTGAGCGGGACTTCGTAATGCCCGATGATCCGGTTGTAGAAGTCGGCGATGTAGAGCGCTCCGTCGGGGCCGAGTTCGATGTCGACGGGGCGGAACCAGGGGTCGTCGCTGATGACGAAGTCGGCCTCGGGAACCGCCCGCGGCGAAGCACCCGTCCACTCGAGACGATCGCGATTCACGCGGCTCGTGACGACGTTGCCGATGAAGACCGACCCTTGATACTCGGTCGGGAATTGGTCGGCGGTGTAGCGCACGATCCCTGCGATGCCTGTCGAACCGTGGTCGTGCTGCATCATCTCGGGGCCGAAGCCGAGGCCGTCGTGCGGCTTGCCGAAGCTGGGGTACCAGGCTCCCGGGAGGAGGTTGTAGATCGGGCGCGTGTGGCAGTCGGCCGAGAAGAGGTTGCCCCAGGCGTCGAACGCCAGCCCGAACGGATTGACCTGCCCGTGCGTGACGTATTCGAGGTGCGAACCGTCGGCCTTCATTCGGTAGACGTTGCCCGACTGCATGGTGATCGCCCGGCCGTCGCCCCCTTTGACGGTCGAGTCGTTGTTGAAGCCGTGGCAGGCGTAGATCCAGCCGTCGAAGCCTCGGGTGAAGGCGTTGGTCATGCCGTGGGTGTCGCGGAAGCCGTAGCTCGAGTAGAGCTCTTCGCTCTTGTCGGCCTTGCCGTCGCCGTCGGTGTCGGTGAGTCGGCGGATTGCGGGGATTCCGTGGACGATCGCCGAGTCGCCGCGCCCGATGGGGAAGAGGCCGATCGGGATGTTGAGCCCGTCGGCGAAGGTGGTCGCCTTGCGGGCTCTGCCGTTCGGCGCGAAGTCGTCGAGGATGACCACGCGGTCGCGCGGCTTGGTCCCTTCGGCGGCCGGGTAGGGGTATTCGAGCGTCGAGGTGACCCAGAGCCGACCTCGATCGTCGAAGGCGAGATTCATCGGCTTGTCGATCTCGGGCTCGGCGGCGACGAGTTGGATCTCGAAGCCCGGAGGGAGCCGAAAGCCTCGGAGTTCCTCCTCCGGCGAGCGGGCCTCGGTCGAAGCGACGAGCTCGGGCGGCTTGTCGTCGAGGGCCAGACCGGGCGGCGTTGCGAAAGCGCAGGCAAGCGCGGCCGCGAGGAGTCCTCCGGCCGTCCATCGGTTTCTCATCATGGCTCGATCATCGCGCAAGGAGGTTGGATGCGGTCGGGGGGTTGGTCACGACCCCTTCGAGGATCGCACGGCGCACCTCATCGGTCCAGGGGGCGACGCGACCCGATTCACTCACGCGGTCGCGGGTTTCGGAGATAGTAGAGACGTCCATCCTCGGCACCTCCGAGGAAATCGGGGATCGAGTCGCCGTTGAAGTCGACCGTTGCCGGGCTGACGTCGTGCCCTTCGATGTTCGTCCTCGCCAGGCTCCCGGAGTTGCGGAAGATCCAATTGCCGTCTTGCTCACGCACTTGAACGAGCAAGTCGGCATTTGCGGAATTGAGGAGGAAGTCGAAGCGACCGTCGCCGTTCCAGTCGGTCGCGGCGAGTTTGCGCCGACCGCTGCCGCCCGCGGTTCGCGTGCTGAGGCGGAGCGGCTTGCCCGCCTCATCGAGAAACGCCGCGCGGGGCGAGGCCAGCTTCAGCTCGCCGCCTTCGCGAACACGACGGAAGAAAACGAGCCGCCCTTGTTGGTCGAGCATCGCCAGGTCGACGAGGCCGTCGCCGTCGAAGTCGTGCACCACCGGCGTCGTTCGCCATTGCGTCAGGAGAGCCTGGCCGCGCGGCCGCTTCCAACCCCAGGCAAGCGCGGGTTGTTCGCCGACCCACTCGACCTCGATCGGTCGCGGCGCCCGAAGCACGGGGCGCCGCGGAGTGCCCGTGTTCTCGAGCCAGACGACTTCGCCGAGGATGCTGTTGAGCACGATGTCGACGCGACCGTCGTGATTCCAATCGGCCGCGCTGAAGGTCGTGTAGCCCCATTTCGCCTCGGCCGGCCCCTGGATGCTGCCGTTCGGTCCGGCCATGATCCGGAACGGCCGGCCGTCGACCTCCATCCGGGTCGGAGCCCCCCAGCGCGGCTGTTCGACACCCGCCCCGCTGAGGTTCTCGAAGTGGAGGATCTCGCCCGCCGTGTTGCCGACCAGGAGGTCGAGGTCGCCGTCGGCATCCCAATCGATCGAGACAGGCGTCGCCAGGGCTCCGGCGTCGAGTGCATCGGCCTTCTGTCGGAAGTAGACGGGCGCGGCGAAGGCGGGCGTTCGGTCGGGTGTGAGACGTCCCGAGTTCTCCACGAACGCGACGCGGCCGTCCTCATCTCCGACGATCAGGTCGAGGTCGCCGTCGAGATCCCAGTCGAACGCGACCGGCACGATCATCTGGAGCGCCATGCGCAGCGGGGCGCCGTCGGAGTCGCGGAGTCGGCGACCCTCCGCATATCTCGGCTCGGTTCGTGTGCCCACGTTCTCGAAGTAGGTGAAGCCGTCGAGGAACTCGCCGCAGAGCAGGTCGAGGTCGCCGTCGCCGTCGAAATCCGCGAGATTTGGGGAGGGACATCCAAACGTGTCGACGCGCTTGCCGCCCGCCTCGATCAGGAACGGAGGCGCGTGCTTGCCGTCGGCAAGGGCTCGAAAGACGTAGACGAAGCCGTGAAGCGGACCTTGGATCCAGCGGCCGGAGGCGTCGTAGCCGTCGTCCCAACCGTACTCGCTCCAATCCTCGATGCCGACGATCAGGTCGTCGAGGCCGTCGCCGTCGTAGTCGGCGAGCCGCCACTGGTTGTGGCGGACCTTCGGACCCTTGGTCTGCTTTCCGATCGGAACGTGGAACCTCGGCGAGATCTCCGAGAACGGCTTCGCGTCCGCCAGCCCGCGCGTCGCGAAGTTCGGGTACTCGAACCCGGGCGAGAGTACTCGGAGCTTCCCCTCGTTCCAACTCGGCATCACATAATGAACCGTCCGGCTCAACCGCTTCGCGGGCTCGAAGGCGGGCAGCTTCGTCTTCGCGGTCGAGCCGATGCGATTCTCGAACAGCCAGACGCCGTTGTACGGTTTGTCGGGGCACGAGACGATCAGGTCGAGGTCGCCGTCGGCGTCGGCGTCGCACGGAATCGGCCAGGCCCAGAGGCCGACGCCCAGGTCGACGACGAGCCCCGGGTCGCGATGGAGCAACGGCTCGAGAGTCTGAGCCGAGGCCCCAGGCGAAACGAGGGTCCCGACGACGCAACCCACCACCATCGCGAACCTTCCGGCGATTCCCATCGTCCCGCCTCCGCTTCCGCGATCCCGCGGCTCAAGCCTCGACCAGCGGCATCACGTACGGACCCTTGGGGATCACGGCGACGCGCGCATCGGTCCCGTACTCCGCGAGGGAATCCGCCACCGCACTCTCCACGCTCGACGCCGGCTCGACGAAGCACGAGCGCAAGACCTCCGCCGAGAGCCCGTCGCTCACCACCTTCACCTTCACCTTGCGACGCACCTTCGCCAACTCCTCGACCTGCCACTGATCCATCACGAAATAGTCCCGACCGAGGATCCGCGTCATGAATCCCTCGAGCGAGCTGTTCTCGTGGAAGAGGCTCTGGAACTCGGGGCTGCCCACGCCCTCCGAAAGACTCGCCGCCAGGATGATCGTGCCGCCCTGCTTGACGATCGGCAGGCAGCCCGTCATCCCCTTCACCGCCTGGTAGAACGTCGTGTCGAGCGGATACCCGGCCGCCGACGTCACCACGATGTCGACCTCCTCCTTCACCGGTGCGGTCACGATCCCGCGCACGAAGTCGACGCCTTCGAGGAAGGCTTGCTCCATGTCGCCCGCGACGACCGACGTCACTCTGCGCTTCGCGTCGAGGGTCACGTTCACGATGAAGTCGCAACCCGCCATCTTGGCGATCCGAGTGTTCTCTTCGTGAACCGGATTCCCCTCGAGGAAGCCGCAGTCGGCCTTGGGATGCTCGAGGAACCGCGGGCCATGCCAGACCTTTACCGTCTCGAGCGCCGCGATCCCCGGACAGATCAGCTTGCGGCCGCCCGAATAGCCCGCCATCAGGTGAGGCTCGATCAGGCCCACGGTGATCTTGAGGTCGGCCTCGACGTATCGCGTGTCGATCCACGCCGGAACGCCGTTCTCCGTCGTGCCCAGGTAGGTGTGCTCCTCGATCCGCGTTCCGTAGTGATCCTCGACGCGATAGGTCGTCGCGATCTCCTCGGAGAGCATCTCGATCCGCTCGGCGGGCGTGCTCGGGCGATGGAGCCCGGTGGCGACGAGCAGCAGGATCGATTCGCGCGGGATCCCCGCGTCGTGGAGCGTGCGGAGCATCGGCCGAAGGATGATCGGATTCGGGACGGGCCGCGTGATGTCGCAAACGACGATGCACGCGTTCTTTCGTCCCCGCGCAAGATCCGCCAAGGGGGCTGTCCCGGTCGGGTGCGCGAGTTTTTCGGCGACCGCGGCCTCCGGGTCGTCTAGCGGCGTCGCCGCCTTGATCTCGAGAGGACCGACCACGCGGTCGGCCGGCAACTCGATCGGCAAGCCGACGCGACCATAGTCGAGCGTGAGGCGAAGGGAACGACTCATGGATTCGCGGCGCCTGCCGCCCTCGGTGGGACCTGGAGCACTTCCAAGATCGAATGATACCGCGCGCTGCGATCCGGGCGAAAGCTCGCTGAACGCTGGGTTCGGAGTCAACGGCGTGCGACTGAGACTCGTTCGCGTCGAAGAACGACGCGGTGATTTCTCGATACGGTCTTTGCTCGGACGTTCTATGATTCCCATGGAGAGCGAGACGCGACGTCGCGGACCTCGCAGCGCAGAGAACCGAAGTCGCCGAGGCTGCACCGAGTGGCTGCGAGAAATCGCCGAGCGCTCGGTCGTCCCCGACCGCATGACCGCCCCAGCCGAGCGGAGCCTTGGCATGTCCCTCCACCATTGGACCACTGCGCACCGGACCACGAGCCGCCCCCTACGGTCGACGCTCTCGGCGGGTCCACCGCGCGACGACTCCGATCTCGACCGATTCGCGCACCTGGCTGCGCTCTGCGTCGCCGCGCCTCGCGCCTGGGTCCTCGTCGAGCGCGTGGGCGAGTGGGTCGTTCAAGGTCGATTCGGATCCTCGGCCCCCGACGAGCGGCTGCATGCTCGGATCTCCGAGATCTGCCGCGAGGTCGTCGTTCTCGGGGAGCCCCGGGCTTCCGTGATCCATGAGACGTCGCCGCCGACGCCGTTCGACCTCGAGGTCGGGTCCGACACGTTCAAATCGGTCGATCCCAACGACGCGGTGCTCGAGTCCAGTCTGATCGCGGTTCCCTGCCCCGGGGATCTCGCGGGACCGAGATGCGTCATCTGCGTCGGCGATTCGGGCGAGGCTGGATGGAGTCGAGATCGAGTCGGCGGCCTCGTCGAGCTCGCCGGGGTGCTCGGAACGAAGTTGAGGCTGGACGCCGAGGTCGATGAAGCCTCGCGACGCGGGACGCGACTCGCCGCGATCCTCGACGCATCGACGCAGGTCTCGATGATCACCACCGACCTTCAAGGTACGATCACCTCCTTCAACGGCGGTGCGGAACTCCTGCTCGGATACAAGCGCGAGGAGATGATCGGCCTCCATACTCCCGAGATCTTTCATGATCGCGACGAGATCGACCGCCGCGCCGCGGAGCTCACGCGCCAACTCGGCCGACCGATCGAGGGATTCGAGGCCTTCATCGCACTGGTCGGTCCCGACACCCACGACGAGGGTGAATGGACCTACATCCGCAAGGACGGCGTTCGTCGCCGCGTCACGCTGATCGTCACCGCGATTCGCGACCGTGCAGGGATCCTCACTGGGTATCTGGGCGTTGCCAAGGACATCACTCGCGCGGCCAATGCGGAAGCCAAGCTCCGCGAGTTCGCCTCGCTCGTCGAGCATTGCGGAGACTTCGTCGCGACGACCACTCACGAAGGCTGCGTCGAATACATCAATCAGGCGGGACTCACGCTTCTGGGCCTCCAGCGGCTCACGCGTCATCCCTGTCTGCGACTCGAGGAGGTCGTCGCGACCGAGTCGGGGCCCTCCTTCGGCGAGATCGCGGCGAGAGTCGTCGCCGAGGGTACGTCCCAACGCGGTCAAGGCCGACTCCTCGGCCGACCCGACGCTGCCGAACGTCGAGTCGACTTCGAGCTCTTTCGGATCGAATCCGACTTCGATTCCCGAGCAAGCACCAAGCTCGCCCTGATCCTCACCGAAACGACCGAGCAGTGCGCCGCGCGCGAACGGCTTCGCGACAGCGAAGGACGCCTCCGCGCGATTCTCGAATCGTCCCTCGATGCGCTGATCACGATCGATCATCGCGGATCGATCATCGAGTTCAACCCCGCCGCCGAGCGCATCTTCGGCCATGCGCGAGAGGACGCCGTCGGGAAGTCTCTCGGCGACCTCATCGTCCCCGAGCAGTATCGCCAGGCTCACCACGAAGGGATGAGGCGGCACGCGATGTCCGGATCGGGGCCCGTGGTCGGTACGCGGATCGAGATCGAGGCGATGCGCTCGGACGGCTCGATCTTCCCAGTCGAGTTGGCGATCTCGCCGATCATCTACGGCGAGGGTCCGCCCTGCTACACCGCTTCCCTCCGAGACATCACCGACCGAAAGCACGCCGAACGCGAACTCCGGCTCGCCAAGGACGAAGCCGATGCCGCCAGCCGATCGAAGAGCGAGTTCCTCGCCAACATGAGCCACGAAGTGCGCACCCCGATGACCGCGGTCATCGGCTACGCCGACATGCTCCTCGATCCCACGCTCTCTCTCCAGGAACGCGATCAGGCTCTCCAATCGATCCGGCGCAACGGGGCGCACCTCCTCCAGCTCATCAACGACATCCTCGACCTCTCCAAGATCGAAGCCGGGAAGATGGATCTCGATCTCATCGCATATTCACCATGGCAGGTGATGATGGAAGTGGTCTCGTCGCTCCGGGTTCGGTCCGACGAACGCGGCATCGCGCTGCAGGTCGCGGCCGGATCGACGATTCCCAACATCGCGATGATCGATCCAACCCGACTCCGGCAGATCCTGGTCAACCTCGTCGGCAACGCGATCAAGTTCTCGCGCGAGCGAGGCTGCGTGACGATCCGCGCATCGGTGGAGCCGGGAGCGGCCGGGTCGGCGCCGAGACTCGAGATCGTGGTCACCGATCAAGGGATCGGCATGACGCCTGAACAGATCTCGCAACTCTTCATCCCGTTCCAGCAGGGCGACGCCTCGACGACCCGACGATTCGGCGGAAGCGGTCTCGGCCTGAGCATCACCAAGCGGCTCGTCGAGGTCATGTCCGGAGAGATCACCGTCGAGAGCAGGCTCGGCCGCGGCAGCCGCTTTCGGGTCAGTCTTCCGCTGCAAGTCCCCGAATGCGCGACCTGGAGTCGACCCTCGGGCGAGGCGACCGTGCAGTCGAACCGCGCTGCCGACGATTCGCCCCCCGTCTACCTTCGTCTCGTCGGTCGAGTCCTCCTCGCGGAGGACAGCCTCGACAACCAGCGCGTGCTGCTGCACCACCTCCGTCGGCTCGGGCTCGTCGTCGAGGTCGCCGACAATGGTCGAGTCGCGATCGAGAAAGCTCGCGAAGGGGGCTATGATCTGATTCTCATGGATATGCAGATGCCCGAACTCGACGGCTACGGCGCGACGAGCTCTCTGCGTCGATCGGGATACTCTCAAACCATCATCGCATTGACCGCTCATGCGATGAAGGAGGACCGCGACCGTTGTCTCCGCACCGGGTGCAGCGACTACATCACCAAGCCGGTCGATCCCGAATACCTGGGGCAGGTGCTGTCGCGTTATTTGCCGAAGGCCGAGCCGCCGGTGGAACTCGGCGGCAAGTCCTTGGCGCCGCCCGCCCCGATTCGTTCGGAGATCGCCGACGATCCCGACTTCCAGCCTCTCCTCGTGCTCTACGCCGAGAGCCTCGCCGAGCAGTCGCTCCGGCAGCACGAGGCGATGGCGCGGGGCGACCTGGAGGCCCTTGCGCGGATCGTCCACCAGAGCAAGGGGTCGGGTGCGATGTACGGCTATCCCATCCTCACCGAGGTCTCCGCGCTCATCGAGCGCGCGGCGAGGACGGGGACCGACTCGAAGTCGATCTCGCCGCTCCTCGACTGGTTCGACGGCGTCGTCGATCGAATCCGTCGCGGGCTCGAGGCCGAATCCTGAGCCCGGCGATCGACCGCATCGATCGCGCGGACTCGGGAATCCCAAGGACGATCGTGGATCACTTCGGAGCGCGGGCGGGCTCGAGCATCTCGAGGAAGCCCGCGATGCCCGCCTTGGCGACTTCGGCATCTTGCTCGCCCGAGCCGCCGCCGACGCCGACTGCGCCGATGACCTGGCCGTCGACGATGATCGGTACGCCGCCGAGAAGCGTCGTGATCTTCCCGCCCGAGGCGGCGGCGGCGTTCTGGACGCTGAGGTTGAGCAGTACGTCGGGAGGGCCCCCGGGGGGCAGGGGACCGGTCGCCGCTCGGAAGGTCGCCGCGGTGATCGCCTTCGTGAGCGCGGTGTTCGCGCTCGCGGGGCGGGCGCCGTCCATCCGTGCGAATGCGAGAAGATGACCGCCGTCGTCGACGACCGCGATGTTCATCTTGTACCCCATCTCGAGGGCCTTCAGTTCGACGCCCGCGAGCACCTTTCTCGCACCCGAGAGCGTGAGCCGGGTCTGATTCCGGAGCACGAGTCCGCTCGGGTCGGTCGATGCGGCCGGCGATCCGCCGCCCGTCATGATCGGAGCAACGACAGGCGCCGGAATCGATGTCGGCGGAGCCGGTCGAGCCGATGCGAGCAGTTTCTCGATCTCCGCGATCCCCGCCATCAAGCCGCCGTCGTAGTCGCCGCTTCGAAACTTCTCGAGAAACGCGTCGCGGATCGCCACGCGCTTGGGGCGCGCGTCGAACTCGGGATAGTCTTTCGTCGCGATCACATCGATCCGACGATCTTGTTTCGACATCAGGACATAAACGCCTTTGGCTTGAGGCCCGAGACGCTTGGCGAAGACCACGATCGCCTCGTCGATCGGGACACCGCCCAGCGAGTCGACCGTCTCGATCGTCACCGGCACGCGGAACCGCCGTTCGATCTCGACGACGCGGGCCGTCGCCTTGCGGACGCCCTCATCACCGAACATCTTGGCGGTATCGCGCACCTCGGACGCGGTCGAGACGGCGGGTTGGCCCGTCGCCGAACCGCCGATGATCAACAGACAGAATCCAACACGAACGCAGGATGTGTTCATCGAAGCGATCTCCGATCGTTCTCGAAGGGGTCGGACCGAGTCGCGACGCGGCGGCTCGGTCATCGTCGAGCGGCTCGGTTCCTCAGCGGCCGCCGCGCGTCTGAGCCAGCATCCACGCGATCAGCTCGGGGTCGGCATAGGCGCGGTCCCAACTGTTGTGGGGCACGCCTCGATATTCGGTGTAGCGCGGGGACCCGCCCGCCGCCTGCAGAGCGCGGACCATCGTCCGAGCATTGAGCACGGTCGCCTCGCGATCGCGATCGCCCACGAGGACCCAGGTCGGCAGCTTGGCGAGCGCCCCGGCCGTTTCGGGCTTGCCCGTGCCGCAGATCGTCACGATGCAAGAGAACCGATCCGGATTCTCCGCGGCGATCCCCCACGTCCCCGACCCGCCCATCGATAGACCGGTCAGGACCACCTTGTTGGGGTCGCAACGATGCTCCTTCATCACTTCATCCAAGATCGCCAACGCGGCATTCGCGTCGTCCGAGCCCGCGGCCCAGGTCTTTCGAGCCTGGGGAAAGACCAGGATCGCCTGATAGGCCGAGCGATTCGCGAGCGCCGCCGACCCCATTCCTATCTGGCTCGACACCACGCCGTCCTCGCCGCGCTCGCCCGAACCGTGCAGGAACATGATCACCGGGTAGGCCTTCTCGGGGTCGTACCCGGGGGGCAAGGCCAGACCGTAGCGCCGTTCGCCGCTCGGAGTCGACGCCGTCTTCCATGCGAAGCCGTTCGCGGGCCCGTCGCCCGGCGAAGGGAGCGGTTGGATCAAGATGTCCTTGAACTCCACCGTGAGCGGCTTGCCCGCGTGGATCTGAAGCGCGATCTTGCCGGCCCGGGCGACGCTCGGATCCTTCTCCTCGTACGAGACCGAGAGTTTGCCGTTCAAGTAGAGCGAGACCTTGTCGCCCATCGCGCGAATGACGTAGTGATTCCAGTCGTTTGGACGAATGCTCTCCTTTGCGTCCGACGATGCGTTGGCGAGGATCCGGTTCCGGCGAGACTCGTCGTAGAGACATCCCCAGTACCCCTGCCCCACGTCGGCCTGGTAGCCCGACATCTCGGTGCCGGGGATCCGGACCGAGCGGAACTGGATCCCGCTGTTCGCCGACGCATCTCCCCGGACTCGGAACGAGAGCTGGAGGATGAAGTCGCGATAGTCGGCCTTGGTTGCGAGGAACTCGTTGTGCGCGATGCCGGGCGAGGTACCGACGATCTTGCCGTCCTTGGCCGACCAGAGCGAGGTGTTGCCCTCCCAGCCGTCGAGGTCGCGGCCGTTGAAGAGCGGTTGGAAGCCGCGGGTCTCGATGTAGGCGGGCTCGCCGTCGAGTTGCCGGGCCCAAAATTGCAGGATCGTGCAATAATATGTTCCCGCGGAATCCTTGGCTCCGGGTTTCGAGGCGAAGGTACCATTGTCGTTTCGGTGTTTCTCGACGAATTCGCGGAGTCGATCGAGGTCGGGCTTTGCCTTCAAGAGAAAGAGCGCCCGCATGACCTTATACGTCGTGGGGAGGTCCGACGTCTTGCCCTTGGGCGACCATCCACCGTCGGGGTTCTGGCCCGAGAGGATCGCGGCCGCGGCGCCCTCGCGATTGTCGATCTCGCGTCGGAAGCGGAGCAGGGCGGCGATCTTTGCGCCCGTCTCGCTCGCTCGTGCCTCTTCCACGCCGAAAGAGCCGTCCGAGTTGCGGGTCGCGAGGATCTCTTCGCACCACCGAGGAACCTCCGGCCCGCTCACTCCAAGCTTTTCGATCGCGCCGGCGATCAAGCGAATCTCTTCGAACTCGCGTGCATTCTTGGAGAGATAAGCGATCGATTTCTCGACAATGTCGGGCGTCGCGAGACGAAGCTCGGCCAAGCCCGCTAGCGCCAGGGCGGTGGTCCGCACGTCGGCCTTGCCCCCCGGCGTCGGCGCGAAGCCGCCGGTCGCGGGATCGATGCACGAGAGATAATAGTCGTAACACTTGATCGGATCGGGGATCGCCCCGCCGGTGTATTCGAGGATCCGGATCGCGGAGAGCGTCGCCGTCACGCTCGACTTCCCGCCGGGCGCGTTGGTGAACCCGCCGTCGGCGTTCTGGAGCGCGGCGATCGCGCGAGCGGTCGGCTCCATCCGTCCCACGTTCTGAGCCGAGGCCGTCGATGCGACGGCCGCCAAGAGCACCGCGGAGAGGAATCGTCTCATGGCTCGGACCTCGTTCGAGCAAGCCGGAAACCGCGGCGGACGCCCTCCTCGGAGCGCCCTCGCCGCGGCTCACAGAGTCTGCCACGATCGAACCCGGCGAGCAACGTCCCCCCGCCCTCAGACCATCAGCCGCGGCGCATTCGTCCGGACCCGCGCGCCGTTCTCGCTCAGGAAGTCGAGACAACGCTTCGGAAGGCGGCAGTGCACGATCACCCGCTCATCTTCATAAGTGCTCTCATGAACACGAGCGTGCTGGGCCAAGTATGCCAGGACGCGGCCGTTGGCGGCCGTCGTCTCCACTTCGGCGTCGAGCGCGTGTGCATTGAGAATCTCGCGCACGGCCGACTCGAGCTCCTCGAGTCCCTCGCCCCGCGCCGCACTGATCGAGACCGACTCGGAATGGTGTGCGCGAAGGACGTCGAGAAACGAGCGATCGGGCACCTTGTCGACCTTGTTCAGCACGAGCACCGTCGGCTGGTCCTGGAGACCGAGTTCCTCGAGCACGGCGTTGACCGCCTGGATCTGGCTCTCGGCTTCGGGCGACGATGCGTCGGCCACGTGCAGCAGCAAGTCGGCCTGGCTCGCTTCCTCGAGCGTTGCCTTGAACGACGCGACGAGGCTGTGCGGCAGGTTTCTGATGAAGCCGACGGTGTCCGACAGCAGGACGCCGCCGCCGCCGCGGAACCGCCACTTCCGGGTCCGCGTGTCGAGCGTCGCGAACAGCTTGTCTTCCGCGAGCACCCCCGCTCCCGTCAACGCATTCATCAGCGTCGACTTTCCGGCGTTCGTGTATCCCACCAGCGAGACCGTCGGCATCTCGCTCCGCGCGGCGACCTCGCGCTCGCGCCGAGCCTGGACCTTGGAGAGCTTCTCCTTGAGATCCTGGATCCGTTTGCCGACGAGCCGGCGGTCTTCCTCGAGCTGCTTTTCGCCGGGACCGCGGACGCCGATCCCGCCCTTGTAGCGCGAGAGGTGCGTCCACATCCGCTTCAGCCGCGGCAGCGCGTACTCGAGCTGTGCCAACTCGACTTGGAGATGCGCCTCGTGGCTCTGGGCGCGCGTCGCGAAGATGTCGAGGATCACCTCGGTTCGGTCGATCACCTTGGCGCCGACCTGCTTCTCGAGATTACGAGTCTGTCCGGGCGACAGGTCGTTGTCGACGATCACCACGTCGGCTTCGTGGGCCTCGACGAGTTCCTTGAGCTCGGCGACCTTGCCCGAGCCGATGTAGGTCGCGATGTCGACCTGAGCCCGTTTCTGCAGCATTCCGCCGACGACGATCAGGCCCGCAGTCTTCGCGAGCCCTCGGATTTCCTCGAGAGGGTCGTCGGGAGAGTAGTCGCCGTCGGGGAGCAAGACCTTCACCAGCACGGCCTGCTCGCGACGATTCTTCCGCTCGGTGCTCTTGGGTTCGATCAAGGGGCTGTGTGCCTCGTGCCGGAGAGTTGTGTAGCGGCGGGCGCCTTCCTCGACGCCTGACGTCAGTGTAGAGCCGGGGCCGACCCATCGTCAATTCAGGCGAAGGTCGGTCGGCCCGTCGGTTGGACACGCAAAGTTCATCGATCGTTCACGCCGAACGCGAATCCGACGCGAAAACGCGCCGCGGTGCGGCTCGACCCGAGACCGGGTCGTACTCCGCGATCGCGCACAAATCCCCCGTGCTCGACACCAGGGCCGTCTCTCCGGCGATCGAGCCCGGCACCGACACCGACCTGCCCTGGACGAGATCCGCGATCTCCGCCGGACCCACCACGATCCGAGGCATCCCGCCGAGCGCGCGAACGGGGGGGATCAGACGCGAACGGACGTCCGAAGCCGACGAGAACTCCTCGGGTGCCGCCGCGTCGTCCAACCGAAAGTCGCCGATCCGAGTCCGCGTCAACACCTCGATCAGTCCCCCGCACCCGAGCGCTTCGCCGACGTCGCGCGCGATCGAGCGGATGTAGGTCCCCGAGCCGCAGTCGACCTCGATCTCGACCCGCGGCCACTCGAAGGCGATCAACTCCGCCCGCTCGATCTCCACCGGGCGAGGTTCGAGAGCTGCGGTCTCTCCCGAACGAGCCAGGTCGTACGCTCGCTTGCCGCCGACCTTCAACGCCGAATACTGCGGCGGCACCTGGAGGATCGTGCCCACCTGAGTCGCCAGGACCGACTCGACCTGGTCGCGAGTCGGGATCGGTGGAGACTCCCGCTCTTCGATCGTGCCGTCGGCGTCGAGCGTGTCCGAGGTCGCGCCCAAGCGGATCACCGCCCGATAGCTCTTCGAGGAACGTTGAACGTACTCGATCAACCGAGTCGAAGACCCGACGCAGAGAACCAGGACGCCCGAAGCGAGCGGGTCGAGCGTTCCTGCGTGTCCCACCTTCGTCTTGCGGATCAGTCGGCCGATGCAATCCACCATCGCACGCGAGGTCGGACCGATCGGCTTGTGGATGTTGAGCAGTCCCGACGATTCGACCACTCGGTTCGACGACGGGCCCGGAACGATCGACATGGGATTCCATTTCTCGAGGAGGATTCTCGAAGACGCGCGACTCGCCGTCCCCGACTCCCTGCGCAAATCGCGAGTCCGACCGACGGCCGCTTGACTAGCAACCTCTGTTCCGGAGACCCTGAAGCCCCATCGACGGTTCGGCGCGACCTCGCGCGATTTCGAGGACCAGCCCTCATGCCGATCCTGCCCACCGAACCCGATCTCCATCCCCGGCACACCTGGCCGAGCGACCTACCCGGCGGAGGTCGCTGGTGGTGTCTCCACACCAAACCGCGTCAGGAAAAGGCGGTCGCCCGTGAGCTCCGCGACCGGGACGCCTGCTTCTATCTCCCGACACTCCTCCGCGACTCGGTCACGCCCCGCGGGCGACGACTCAGGTCGTCGCTTCCCCTCTTTCCCGGATACGTCTTCCTTCACGGACTCGACGAAGAGCGGCGGCTCGCGCTCCACGGAAATCGGATCGTCAATATCCTCGACGTGGCCGATCAACCCGCGTTCGACCAAGACCTGCGTCGCATCCACCGACTCCTCGATTCGGGACTCCTCGTCGTGCCCGAAACCGGTGTGCCCCCGGGTGCGGGCGTCCGGATCACCAGCGGACCTCTGGCCGGTCTCGAAGGCACTGTCGTCAAACAAGGACGGAACCACCGATTCGTCGTCCTCGTCCGATTCCTGGGCCGAGGCGCGAATGTCGACCTCCTCGACTGGCAGATCGAGCCGATCTGAGCGACCGACGATCGGCCTCGCGGGAGCGGGTTCAGAATTCGGGCAACGCCCCGCGTCGGACCGCTCGAGCGATCATGAATCCGCCCGTGCCCAGGAGCCCGAACGGAACGCACAACATCAAGAGAATGCTCCAGAAATAACCGTCGCGCATGCCGGCGGCTTCAGGAGAGCTTTGATTCGCGACCGCCTCTTTGCAGTTGGGACAGGCCCACGCAGCGTCGGCCAGAACGAAGATGAACAACCCCAGGACGACGAGTTGTAGGAACATCCGCTTGCGCATCGGTCGATCCCCCGTTGGCTCGTCTCGCCGTCTCAACCCGCCGCGAGCGAGGTCGAGAACGTCATCTGATAGAGCATCCAGTAGATCACCACGCCGGTGATCGACACGTACATCCAGATCGGAAACGTCAAGGACGCCACCCGGGCATGGCGATCGAACGTCCCCCGAGAGGCCCGGTAGAGCGTCGAGATCACCAGCGGAACGACTCCGAACGTCGCGAGCAAGGTGTGCGAGAGTAGGATCGTCGTGTACACGAACCGCGGCAAGGCCGGGCCGACGAACGTCTTGCTCCCCGCAAACCAATGATAGACGAGATAGCACCCCAAGAACAGCGCGGAGACCGCGACGCCGCCGATCATGCACGCCGAATGGAGCTTGCTCTTGCCCGACCGAATCGCAGCCCAGCCGAGCATCAACAACAACGCACAGGCCGCGTTGAGCGACGCATTGATCTTGGGCATGAGCGCCACCCACGGACGCTGCAGGCGTGCATCGAGACCCCGTGCCTGCGCGATCAAGGCGTCGAGCGCTGCGGCGTCCTTCGAGTCGAACAGACCCATCACGCGGTTGCCCGGACCGATCAACGCCAAGCGATCGCTGTGCGCGACCGCCTCGGCTCCCTCCTTCCGTTCCTCCTCCGACGTCGTCGCCACCGAGATCCGGAACTGCTTCAGGATCAAGTCGTACACGGCCGACTTCTCGCCCGTGACGAACCACCAGGCTTCGGGATCGGCGCCGTAGGTTCGGGCGTATTCGGAGAGGACCGCGGGAGTGTCGAACTCGGGGTCGACCGTGATGCTCACGAGCCGAACGCGGGTCCCCTCGAGCTTGGCCTGGAGACTCTTCAGAGTCGCGCTGATCCTGGGGCAACTCAGCGGGCAACGTGTGAAGGTGAATGCGGCGATCCAGACCCTTTCGGAGAGGTCGGCGTTCGTCACGTCGCGACCCGAGCGCTCGACGAGTCGGAAGTCGCCGAGCGGATAGGAGGCGTCGCGGAGATCTTGAGCGGCCGGCGGTGCGGGCGAGCGGGAGAACCAGCCCAGAACGTAAGGGCCCGTGATCATCGCCGAGAGGGCGATCACTCCGAGCACGATCTGAATGCCGAACCGATACGATCGAGGAGTCACTGCGCTGGGATCCGTCGGAGGATTGACGATCGGGGCGGAAGCGAGCGTGGTCGAGCCGGAGAAGCGGCCCGTCGTCGGACGAGCGGGCCGTAGAAGCCGAGGCTCAGTGGGCGGCGGGCGCGCCGGTCGCGGCGGGCATGCCGGCGGCGGGAGTCGCGATCGGGTGGATCGTCTCGTCGTCGCCTTCCTCTTCCTCGGCTGCGGCCTCGGCGGCCGCGAGTGCGCTGTCGTTCTCGCGGATCACGATGTCCGGGATCAACATGCAGACCATGAACACCGCGAGGAAGCAGGCGGGCGCGAGCATCGCGTAGATCCACTTGCCTTCCCACTTCACGTGCATGAAATAGAGACCGACGAGCGCGGCCTTGATCAATGCCCACGTGAGCAGGCCGAGAACGAGCGCCGTGAAGGCGTTCTGGAAGAGCGCCGCGTAGAAGTATTCGATCGCCGTGAGCACGGCGAGCGAAACGAACACACGCATGTAGATCTTGATATGGTCGGATCCGTGGCCGTGATCGTCGTGGGCCGCGGCGGCGTGGGAATCAGCCATGGGTCGGGTCTCCCTCTGGGGCGATGGGCCGGTGCGGGGTTCGGATCAGATCAGGTAGACGACCGTGAAGAGGATGATCCAGACCAGGTCGACGAAGTGCCAATACAACCCGACCAGTTCCACCGCGCCATGGCGCTCCTTGGTGTACACGCCGAAGAGCGACGAGAGGAAGAGGCAGATCAGCATCACCACGCCGCCGGCGACGTGTGCCCCGTGGAACCCGGTCATCGTGAAGAAGCAGGAGGCGAACAGACTCACGTCGGGGGTGAAGTGACCCGAGCGGCTGATGCCGATCGGGTAGTGGTGACCGAACAGCAATTGATAATATTCGTAGACCTGAACGCCGAGAAAGATCGAACCGAAGATCACCGTGACCCCGAGCCACATTGTGAGCTTCTTGCGATCGCCGCGCTGGATCGCAGCGAGTGCGAGCACCATCGACACCGACGAGCAGATCAGGATGAACGTGTTGGCCGCGGTCAGGTCGATGCTCAGCGGGTTGGTCGCGGAGTCGTAGGGCAAGGGCCAGTTGTAGATCTTCGCACCTTGGTCGGCCCAGTCGGAGGGCACGGTGCCGGGGGAGAACTTGTCGCTGTACGCCGTCGCCGGGCTGCCTGCACGAAGCACCACGTAAGTGCCGATCAACCCGGTGAAGAACATGATCTCGGTGGCCAGGAAGAGCCACATCGCGAGCTTGCCCGGCGTCACCGGAGCGGTCTCGACCTTCGGCGGGGTCGTCAGGGTCCCCCGATCGACCGGAACGGCGGCGGCGTGTGACATCGGCGGAATCCACCTCTGGCGACTTGGTGACGGAAACCCGAACGGTCGGACCGAGGGAGGCCGCGGCCTCCCTGCGGGCGACTCAGGACGGGAGCGGGTTGAGCAACAACAATAGGAGGATGCAAGGCAAGTAGATGATCGAGGCCCGGAGCAAACGCCGAGCCGAGGCGTCGGTCGGGTCGAGTCGGAAGCGGATCGTCTCGGCCAGGTAGATCAGACCGAGGACGAGCGCGCCGGCGAAGTAGATCGGGCCGGCGAGATGAATCGCCGCGGGCAACATCCCCACCGGGACGAGCGCCAGGGCGTGGGCCATGCTCTGGCGGCCGGTCAGGATGCCGTCGGGGTCGACCAAGGGCAGCATCCGATGGCCGCCCCGTGCATAGTCCTCGCGATGGATCCAGGCGATCGCCAGGAAGTGCGGGAATTGCCAGAGGAAGACGATCAGGAAGAGTGCCCAGGCTTCGATCCCCAGTCGACCGGTCGCCGCCGCCCATCCGATCACCGGGGGAAGCGCTCCGGGAATCGCGCCGATGGCGGTGTTGAGAGTCGTGAGGGGTTTCGAAGGGGTGTAGACGCCGACGTAGAGCACGAACGTCGCGAGAGCCGTCGCGGCGGCGAGCAGGTTGGCGGCGATCGCGAGCGTCGCGACCCCGAGAACCGTGAGGATCGTGCCGAAGGCCGCCGCCTCGAAGGGCGTGAGCACGCCCGAGGGCAACGGCCTCGTTCTCGTCCTGCGCATCAAGGCGTCGCGGTCCCGCTCGATCACCTGATTCCAGACGCTCGCCCCGGCCGCGACCAGACCCGTCCCGAACAGCGTGAGAACGAAGGTCGTCGGGTGCGAGCCGCCTCGGCCCCCGAGCAGGAATCCGGTGGCGACCGTGAAGAGCACCATGAGGGCGATTCGCGGCTTCGTCAACGCGACGAACGCCGCAACACGCGCCCTCGCGACCAGTGTCGAGGCCTCGGTCGAGTCGGGGAGCATCCGACCTCCGGCGAGCGGGAGCGACGTCGCAGTTTTCATGCGAGGACCTCCTCGGCGATACGCGACGCCGAGTGCGACGCGGCGATCACGCCGCGCGGTTCTTCGCTCGTTCGATATCGCAGCAGGGCGAGCCCCGCAACCCAAGCCGTCGAGCCCAACAGAAGCGCGGCGTTCGCCTGATGACCCGTACGGATCAACGCTTGCAGCGACGTCACATCGCGGGGAATGCCGTCGAAGGGACGCAGGAGCAGCCAAGACGCCGCACCGAGGATGACCTGGACGGTCAGCGTCGCGATCATCACGGCCGAGGGAATGCGGAGCGGCGCGCCCGATTCGCCCAACCGTCCGACTGCGCGGGCCGTCAACAGGACGTGAACCACCACTCCAAGGGAGAAGGCGGAGTGGATCGCCAAGGCCGCCGGGTTCGGGAAGTGGCGGAGCCAAGCCCCCAGGAGGATCTGGCCGTAAGCCAGGACGACCGTCCGAAGCGCCGACGACTGCAGTCGTCGAGGATCGTCGATCACGATCGGGGCCCGTGTCGCCGCTCGACTCGTGAGCAGGCAGAGGACCACCATGTATCCGAAAAAGAGTTGACCCGTTGCGCCGTGGACGGAGGCGAGGAGAGTCGAGTTCCGAAGCACCCGTACTCCGCCGAGGAGTCCCTGGGCGATCACGGCGATCAGCGCGATCACGGCGAGGATCTTGTGAGTTCGGTTCTTCCCGAAGACGAGGAAATCGACCGTCAGCCAGATCACGCAGAGGCCGACCGCCGCCCCGTAGAGTCGATGTCCATGCTCGACGAACACGCCCCAGGCGGCCTGGGACATGTCGTAGAGGAACATGTTGATCCCGAAGGTCGTGGGCCAGTCGGGAACCGCCATGCCGACGCGGTAGGTCGTGACCAGGCCGCCGACGAAGAGCAGGGGCCACGTGAACGAAGTCGCGGCCAGGGCGACGCGATGCCGCCCCGGTCGATAGGCGTCGGGTTGGGAAAGGTTCGAGGCGTTCATGGGAAGAGGGCCGATCCGATACGCGACCCGGGGGAGTCGGGAGAATCCGGCCGACCGGCGGAAGCGAGGTCGGCCGGAGATCGATCGAGGGAATTCAAGCCGCGAGGATCAGGACATCACCGGGTCGAGCGGACCCGCAGCCGCGGGGCGAGGCTCGGTCTGGAGGAGGAAATCCTTCTCCATGCCGGGGACGCTGTACTCGTAGGGCGCGTTGTAGACGTGGGGGATCGTCGCGAAGTTGTAGTAGGGCGGCGGCGAGTCGGTTGCCCATTCGAGGGAGTTCGAGTTCCAGGGGTTCGCCCCGGCCCGCTTGCCCGCGAAGATGCTCCAGAAGAAGTTCGCCGCGAACAGGATCTGCGTGGCTCCGAGGAGCAGCGCGTTGATCGTCATGAACTGATTCATCCCCGTGATGCCCGCGCCTTGCAGGTAGGCGTAGACCGTCGGGTCGGCGATCCGACGGGGATGACCGTGCATCCCGATGATGTGCATCAGGAAGAAGGTGCCGTTGAAGAAGATGAACGTGAGGAAGAAGTGGAGCTTCCCGAGCGGTTCATTCATCATTCGACCGAACATCTTGGGGAACCAGAAATAGATTCCCGCGAAGATGGCGAAGGTCGAGCCGCCGAAGAGGACGTAGTGGATATGTGCCACGATGAAGTACGTATCGTGAATGTGCATATCGATCGGCGTCGCGGCCATGAAGATGCCCGAGAGCCCGCCGATGATGAACATCGCGACGAACGCCGTGGCGTTGAGCATCGCCGAGTTGAACGTGATCTTCCCGCCCCACATCGTGCCCAGCCAGTTGAAGACCTTGATGGCCGAGGGCAGGGCGATCATCATCGTCGAGAGCATGAAAGTCGCGCCCAGTGCGGGATTCATGCCCGACTGGAACATGTGGTGACCCCACACGATGAAGCCGAGTCCGGCGATGCCCGCGATCGCGAAGACCATCGGCTTGTAGCCGAAGAGCGGTTTCCGCGAGAACGTGGCGATGATGTCGGACACGATCCCCATGCCCGGCAGGATCATGATGTAGACCGCCGGGTGCGAGTAGAACCAGAAGAGGTGCTGCCAGAGAAGGGTCTGGCCGCCGCCGACGACCGCGGGAGCATTCGCGACCGACCAGCCCGCGGGGCTGAAGAAATTCGTTCCGACGGTGCGGTCGAGCAACTGCATGATCAAGGCGGCGGTGAGCACCGGCAGAGCGAACGCCTGGAGCGTCGCCGTGATGAACATCGCCCAGATCGTCATCGGCAGACGGAACATCTTCATCCCCGGAGCCCGGAGCATGATGATGGTCGTCATGTAGTTGATCGAACCCATGAGCGACGACACGCCCGCGAACAGCAGCGCCACGAGCCACCAGGTCTGACCGGACAGCGATCCCGGCGTCGACCAGAGCGAGTTCGCGAGAGTGGGATAGCTCGTCCAACCCGCCTCGGCCGACCCGCCGTCGGCCATGAACGACATCGCGAGGGCGACGAACGACGGCGGCATGCACCAATACGAATACATATTCAGCTTCGGGAACGCCATGTCCCGCGCGCCGATCATCAGCGGGATCAGGAAGTTGCCGAATGCACCGGTCAGCAGAGGGATGATCACGTAGAAGATCATCACCGTGCCGTGCATCGTGAACAGCTTGTTGTAATACTCCGGCGGCATCCGGAAGCCCTGCTCGGCCCAGAGCGCCTTGCTCAGGATCGGCATCGGCGACCAGGGCCACGCCAGTTGCCAACGCACCGCGAGCGCCAGCAGGCCGCCCAGGACGAAGAAGATCAGTCCCGAGAAGAGGAACTGGATCCCGATGATCTTGTGGTCGGTCGAGAAGACATACTTGAAGAGCGGATTCGTCGGCTCGGCGTGGATGTGATCGTCGTGACCATGTCCGCCCCCGCCGTGGTCATGACCATGGCCGTGACCGTTCGTCGACGAGCTCGAGATCCCATGCGAATCGTGCGATTTCGTATCCATCTCCGTGCTCATCTCCCCTGCACGCCGCCCGCGAGGGCGACCTGGTCTCGGGCCTGTTCCTGAAGGGCGGATTGCATCCACGCGTCGAATTCAGCCTGCGAGCCGTGCACCGTCACGTTCCCGCGCATCTTGTAGTGGCCCCAGCCGCAGAGCTCGGCGCAGACCAGTTCGTACTTGCCCGCCTGGTCGGTGTCGAACCAGACCGGGATCGTCAAGCCGGGAACCGCATCCTGCTTGATCCGAAGCTGCGGGAGGAAGAACGAGTGCAGCACGTCGCCCGACTCCAGGTGGATCAAGGCGGGCTTGTCCTTCACGAAGTGGAGGTCGTTCACCAACACGAGGTCGTCCGACGTGTTCAGCTTCGTGTCGTTGCCGGGGTAGCGGATCACCCACTGGAACTGACGGCCGGTCACCTTCGCCAGCGGTAAGACCTTGGGCGCTTCACTCTTGAACTTCACGCTCGCCCAGGTCCCCATCTGGTAGAGGGCGATGAAGACGAGGATCGCCGCCGGGATGATCGTCCAGATCACTTCGAGACGCTGGCTGCCGTGGAAATACGTCGCCTTTCGGGCATCGCCCGAGTCGCTGTAGCGATAGGCGGCCCAGACCAGCACGACCTGCGTGCCGATGAAGACGATCCCCGTGATCCAGAGCACGATCGAGAAGAGGCTGTCGATCTCCCGACCCGCGGTCGAGACCGGATGTCGGAAATCGCCCGACGGCCCGCCGGGCAACCACCATTCCGGGTCGAAGTACGAATAAGCGAAGACCGCGACGCTGAAGACCGCGGCCAGAGCGAACAAGAAACTCCAGTAGCGCACGATGGATTCCCCGGATCGGGCTCGAGGGCGTTGCCGGCCTTCGTCGATCGTCGCCGGTCGGCCGTGTGGATGGTATGCGAGGCGGAGGGCGGAGAGGCCGACTCGTCGGCCTCGATTCTCCCTCGATGATCGTGGAGACGTTCGATCGGCGTCGGAGCCGGGTCTCGCTCGAGGCGACGACCCGGCTCCGACGCCTCGCGATCACTCGGAAGCCGCCGAGGCGACCTTGGCGGGCTGTGCCGCCGCGCGGGCGCGGAGTTGGTCGGCGTCGCGGAGGAGTTCGCGATCGTACGGCAGGGCGAGGACGAAGTTGACCACGTCCCAGATCTGTGCGTCGGAGATCAGGCTCGAGTGCGCGGGCATCTTCGCGTAGTTGATGCCCTTCGCGATTCTCCAGTACAGGTCGATCGGGCGACGGCCGCCCTTGTACACGCCCAGGTTGAGATTCGCGGGACGGAGCGGGTTGCCCCAGTCGTCGAGCGAGCCCTTCGTCCAGGTGTCCGTGATCAATGCCTTGTACTTCTCGAAGTCGCCCGTCGGAGCCGCAGAGTGCTGCGAGTCGTCGCCGTGTTCGGCCGATCCGTGCCCGCCGAGCCGCGACGCCGTCTCCCACTCGATTTCGTCGAAACGCTTGCGGATCGCGACGTCGAGCGGCTCGAGACCGAACACGACCTTGTCGAAGATCGGCTTCTCGACGAACGACATGCCGTCGCCCGCAGCCTTGGTACCGTGGCAGTCGACGCAGGCGAGCTTGTTGCCGGTCGTGTTGATCCCCAGGAACAGGTCGCGGCCCCGGAGGATGCTCTCGCGGGTCGGCGGGACTCGCTTGACCGTGGGGTTGACGACCTGACCCTCCGCAGCCTTCCAGGAGGTGATCACGCCTTGGAGGATATCGTTCACGGTCTCATCGTTGAGCGACTCGGCCGTGTCGGAATCCTCGATCTGCGACGCTTCCTCGATCAGTCGATGCTCGAGTTCGCCCCGCATGCTCAGGAAGATGACGTAATCGACGACCTGCTGGATCTCGCCCTCGGTCATCAGAGCTTCGAACGCGGGCATCGAGGTGCCGTGCAGCCCGTACCGAAGCGTCTTCGCGAGGTCTTCGCGAGTCGGCTTGGCATTGGTCGGATTGGTCGAAGTGAACTTGTAGACGCCGCGCCGGTAGTCGCGGGGTCGCGGGAAGAGGAAGTTCGCCGTCGGACCGTCGCCCGCACCGCTGACTCCGTGGCAGTGGAGGCAGTGCTTGCGGTAGAGGGCGTATCCGCCTTCGATCGGGGTCTTTCCCGAAGTCGTCGGATCGATGTAGGCGATCGGGACGATCTCATCCTCGTTGGTCACCACGCTCGAAGCGAGGTACGCACCGCCCTCCGGGAGACCGGAGTTCGCGGGCACCTTCATCTTCTGCGGCGACTCGCCGAAGAGCGTGGTCAGGCTCTTGGTGATGGCCGACCTCGCGTTCGGCTTGTCTTTGAGATCGGTCGAGAATCGTTCGTGCTCGCGGTACGAGATCGGGCCGGCGTGGAAGTCGCCGCAACCCGAGAGTGCCGTCAAGCCGAGGATGACCAGTACGGAGCGAAGCCGCGACGTCACGCGCCAATCCTCCCCATGCGGGCGGTCTGTGTGATCGATGATCCCATGAGTCGCCGCCGATCGAAATCGATCGTGACTCGAACTGTTCACGCCGGACGGCGAGCCGCCGAGACGGAAGCGTTCGAGCGATTTCCTTCGACGACGAGAGAAGATCGAGGAATCTCGGCCGGGGAGGCTATTCTGTCGCCTCGCAATACTCGGGTCAACCCGTTGCCGATACCTCGTCGGGGTTATGGTAGCCGTCGCGACTTCGGCTCACAAGGGAAGCCGGTATTTCGTTCTTTTCGGTCATTACGAAGATTTCGATCTTTCTGAAATCGGCGATCATTTCGAAATCCGCGAGCTCAACTCCGGCGACTCTCCCCACCGAATTCTAGGTGTATGGGAAGACCCTCCGCCGATTCCACGCCTGTTCGCTCGGCTCGAGTTCCTCGAGCCGGACGCGGGCGCGCGTCGGCGAAGGAATCGCCCCGGCACGAGGTCGAGCGGTCCGCCGCCTTGTCCGATCCTCCGTCCGAATCCTACCTCCGCCTCACCCGCGACCCGATTCCCTGCCTCGTCTTCCTGGTCCCCTTGATCCTCCTCTACGAGGCGGGCGTTTCGACTTGGGGATGGGGTCTCGGACGCGCGGGGGCCGACCTCTGGCTCAGACACCGATTCGGGATCGAGGGCACGTTCGCGGACCTGATCCTGCCGGGAGCGGTCGTTGGGGCGCTCTTGGCGCTTCAGGTGGTTCGCGGGGGCAGCCGTCGGATCTCGATCGCCGTGACCGCGACGATGGCGGTCGAGAGTCTGGCCTGGGCGATCGTGCTCGTCGGCGTGAGCAAACTCGTCGACTTGGGTTTCGACCGCATCGACTCGGTCGGGCCTCTGGTCGTCGCTCCGGCTTCCCGCCCCGCCGCCGCATTGTTGGGATTCCTCGGGGCCGGGATCTATGAAGAGGCGGTCTTCCGACTCGCGATGATCCCGCTGATCTTCGGGCTCGGCCGGCTGCTCCAACTTCCCGAGATCGGTGCGAACGTCCTGGCGGTCACCGCGTCGTCGCTCCTATTCTCCCTGGCGCATCACATTGGAGCGCCGAGCGAGGTTTTCAGCTGGTACGCGTTCGTCTTTCGGTGGGCGGCGGGGATCTTCTTCGCTTGGGTCTTCGTCGTTCGGGGCTTCGGAGTGGCGGTAGGAACGCACGCTCTCTACGATGTGCTCGTGGGCTATCTGGAATGGACGCTTTGACGCGTTGCTCCGGCGTGCCCGACTCGGAGCGACGGGCGTGCGCATCCTCCATCTCTCCGACATCCACGTCTGGCAATACAACTGGAACCCGCTCCGGCTGCTCAGCAAGCGTGCCGTCGGCATGGCGAGCTTGGTGGCGGGGCGGGCTCGGCGGTTTCGGCTCGAACGGCTCGAGAGCGTCGTCGAGCGCGCCGTGGGCGTGGCCGCCGATCATGTCCTGATCACGGGCGACCTCACGACCACCGCGCTGGCGTCGGAGTTCGACGAAGCCGCCCGCCGGCTGGCGCCGCTGCTGGAAGATCCCGCGCGGGCGACGGTGATCCCGGGCAATCACGATCGCTATACGCCGGGTTCGCTGCGCTCCCGAGCGTTCGAGCGTCGTTTCGGGGCGTTCATGCCCCGTTCGACCTTTCCTTGGGTTCGCCGGCTCGACGACCGAACCGCGATCCTCGGACTCGACGCGACGCGGCCGCATCTCTCGGCCACCGGTCGGCTGCCCGCGGCGCAGCTCGAACGCGTGCGATCCTGGGTCGACTCGACCGACCCGAAGCCGCCTCGCCTGGTCGTCGCGAGTCATTACCCAATCTTGGCGCCCGCCGTCTACCGCGAGGAACTCGGGCGCAAGCGCCTGGTCAACGCCGACCAACTGCGAGCCATCCTCGCACCAGTCGGCCCGCATCTCTATTGTTGCGGACACGTCCACGCAGCTTGGGCGCATCGACCCAGGGCCTGGCCCGATCATCTCTGCCTCAACGCCGGCGCGCCGTTGCTCCGCGACAAGTCGGGGCTCCGCCCCCCCGGATTCCTCGAGATCGAACTCCACGACGCGACCGTCTCCGTCATCCACCACGCATGGCTCGGCGACGACTGGGCGGTCGTCCCGCTGATCCAGGTGCCCCAGTTCTTCGTCGCCGCGACCTCGAAGGTCTGACGCCTCGCGCAGGCGCCGATTGCTCATCCGGGAGCCGAGATCATGGAGTTCCTTGCCGTCGGGTATCTCTTGAAGCGGCGGTTCGACCGCGCTTCGGCCGATCCGCAGGTCGGGTTCCCCGCCGGCCCCCCCGTCGAACGCATCCGAAGCGCGAGCCACTGCATTGCGTCTTGGGCGGGCCCCCAGCCCTACGAGGCCGGCGTCAATCGCTTCGGCGGTCATGCGACGCTCGAACGCGCCCGCGAGGCCGCCGCGCTCGAAGAGGACCCCGACACGATCGAGATCGTCGCCGCGCGAATCCTCGACCACTACTTCGTCGAGGGCGTCGCGATGCCGCTCGAGCCCGATCCCGCCGACGAGTCCGAACTCGAAGTCGACGAACCCGACGATTCGTTCGAGAGTCGAGGTTTCGACCCCGTCGGTTGGGCGCCCGACTTGCTCGGATTCGGCTGTTCGCCGCTCTCGTGCAACGGCATGACTTGGACCATTCCGGTCAACGCCGACTGCCTGATCGACGAACTCGATCGTGCGATCGAGACCGCCAAGCGATTCTCTGTCGAGCAGCCCGAACCGGGGCCGTATGCGGTCGTCGAGATCCTCGTCGAGCGAACCCCGCAAATCGCCTCCGCCGGAGAAACGCCTTGAGCTATGTACAAATGATGAATTGCGGAACCCTGCTCGCGCCGGGATATCCGACGGTCGTCTGCCGCTGTTTGCTGGTCGTGGATGATGCGGGCCTCGGACTGGTCGACACGGGCATCGGCCTGCAAGACGTGGCTCGGCCCGAGGAACGGCTCGGGCGCGCGTTGATCGATGCGGCGGGGTTTCAGTTCCACGAGGTCGACACCGCGGTGAGGCGGATCGAGAGTCTGGGATACCGGCCGGAGCAGGTGAATCGGATCGTGCTGACACATGCGGATCCCGACCACGCGGGCGGCTTGGCCGACTTCCCCGAGGCGACGGTCGACCTCGCCGAGGAGGAATGGGCGAGCGTCGAAGCGGGTCACGGCCGTTACGTCGCCGCGCAGTTCGCGCATCGGCCGCGAGTTCGGCTCCACGGGAAGGGTACGCGGGACTGGTTCGGGCTCGAGGCCCGCTTGCTCGACTGGGGAGGGTCGACCGAGATCCTCCTGATCCCGCTCTTCGGCCACACGCTCGGGCATTGCGGCGTGGCGGTCCGTTCGGGCGACAGATGGCTGCTCCACGCGGGCGACGCCTATTACCTGCGGGCCGAGCTCGCCGACGCCGACCATCCCGTCGCCGCGCTCGCCGCGCTCCGGGCCGACGACGACGCCGGGCGCCGGGCGAGCCTGGAGCAACTCCGGCGGCTCGCCCGCGAACATGCCGATCGAATCGACATCGTCGGTTATCACGACATCAGCGAATATCCGAGCGATCAGCCGATCGGTCCGACGCCCACGCCGCGTCCCTGAGCGCGGGGGTCGGTTCGCATGGTCGATCAGGCGGTCGGGTGGGCCGCCTTGAAGAGGTTGAGGGTGAGGTGCGCCTGGCCCTGGTGGTGGGCTTCGTGCCAGGCGAGGAGTTGGAACCACTCTTCATAGATCCAGGGGGCTTGTTCATTCGGCTTGCGGGCGAGGTCGGCCTCGGTGAGCGTCCGCAGGTGCGCGAGCATCGCGTCCCGGCGCTCGGTGAGATACGCGCGGATCTCGTCGACGGTGGGGATCTGGTCGTCGGGGGTCGAGCCGCCGGCGAACCGCTGGACGAGTTGCGGAGCGACGGGGTCGCGGCCGTGCATGCGGAACTCGAGGTGGCGATCGTCGGTGGCGCCGAGGTGCATGAATTGCCAGGCGATGTGAGCGCGGCCCGGTCCGGGACGATAGCCGAGGATCGCGGCGGGGTCGGCCTCCGCGGCGATCTTGTCGAGGAGTTCCATGGTCTTCTTGCGGACGAACCGGAGTTGACCTTCGAGGGCGGCGACGCTCATGGTGCGGAGTCTCGGGTGTTGAGGATCGGGCCGCCGCGATCGATCGCGGCTCGAGCGGACGGATTTCTCGGGAATTTCCGCGCCGCAGTGCGGTATTCTAGCGGCACGTCCAGAAATGGGCAGGGGGCCGTCCGATCGAGCCGCCGGCTCGCCGCCTCCGTCGGTCGCTCAGGTGGGAGCGAGGGATGGCAGGTACTCATACGATCTACTGTTGCGGCACGAACTATCACCGCGACAGCGGCGATGTCGTCGCCAAGCTGAACGCGACGACGCTCTCCCCACACGACATCCTGGACGGTCCGGGCAGCGGCCAATTCAAGCCGAACATCTTCGGGGGACGGCCCGACCCCACCGACTGGTCTCCCGTCGTGAGTTGGTTCGGGATCGTCGGCGGACTCGTCTTCGGCACGGGCGTGGAGAAGAACGTCGAGCGCGCCTTGGCGATGGTGAAGGCGTTACCGAGTCGACCCGATCGTTTGAACATGTGCGGATGGAGCAGAGGAGCGGTCACCTGCTTGAAGATCGCCGATGCGCTCGCGGACGACCCCGCGCTCTCTTCGATCCGTGTGAACATCTTCGCCATCGATCCCGTTCCCGGGACCTCGATCGTCGGCAACGACCACATGTGGACCGACATCGGGCTGGGGCGAAACATCGAACGATATGTCGCGATCTTGGCTCAACACGAGCGGCGCATCGAGTTCACCCCGGTCGTGCCCTCGACCACCGACAAGCGAGCCTGGATCGACCTGATGCCGGGGCTGCATTCCTCGTTGGTCGTGGAGCCCGAACACGGACCCAAGGGCCCGGCATCGATCGTTCATCACCTCGCGACCGAATTCCTCATCGCTTCCGGAACGCAACTCGCTTCGCCCCAACGCATGAGCAATGCCGGCTTGATCGCGACTTACGACGCGATCAAGCGCAATTGGAATGGATTCAAGGAGATGGGCGAGAAGCAGGGAAAGAGCGCGGGGTCGGGTTTCGGCGTGCGGTCGTTGTTCGGCGATACGACGCGGCCGGTTCGCGACGACAAGGGACGCGACGCGGGCACGCTCCTGCCCAAGCTCGCGGGCTTCTTCGTGAACCAGCATCATCGACAGGTCTTCACGGCGACCTATCCGAATGCGGCGGTGGAGATCAACGGCGTCGCCCGAGACGCTTTCTCCCCGCGCCGGCAGTCGGCCTGGCTGCCCGACATGCAGCTCATGGCCCGGTTCAATCCCGAGACCCGCGAAACGATCATTCGCCTCTTCATGGATCCCGTCGTGAAACGATGAACGGACGCAGGCCCGCGTGCGAGCCCGGTCCGTTCTGCGGAGCGGTCGTCGAAGTGCCGGGGCCTCCGCCTCCGGTTCACTTCTTGCCGGTGTTCTGAGCGACGCGGATCAGGGCGCGGGCGCGGTCGATCGCCTTCGACTTCTCGGCCTGGTCGAGGTCGGTCAGTGCCCTGCGACCTTGAGCCGCCTCGAGTTCGCGGGCCGCAGCCGCCTGGTCGACAGCGGCGGCGAGGATCGCGCGATTCGTCAGCACGGTCACGACGTTGTCGCGCACCTGGGCGAAGCCGCCGTCCACGAAGTAACGATTGGTGACGCCGCCCGAGGTCGTGCGGAGTTCGCCGAAGCCGAGCCGACCGATCAAGGGCGTACGCCCCGGAAGCACGCCGAGCTCACCGTCGAAGAGCGGCAGCGCCACGGCGTCGACGAGTTGGTCGAAGAGCGTCCGCTCGGGCGTGACGACGACGCACTGGATGCGGCTCGCCCCTTTTTTGCCCGTCTCGAGTTCCGATGCTTGCGCGGTGGCCATGGCCGACCAGTCTCCGAGTCAACGACTCATGTGAGGAAATCGCGATGCGAGGCCGACGAGCGGGCGAGGTCTCGATCCCGCCGTCCGAGCGCGGACCGCCCCGAGATCGGCGCGGTCCGCGGCTGGGGTTCGGCGATCAGCGCGCCATCTTCTTGGCTTGTTCCTCGGCCTGCTCGATCGAGCCGACGTAGAGGAAGGCCGACTCGGGCAGGTGGTCCCACTTGCCGTCGCAGAGTTCCTTGAAGCTGCGGATCGTGTCGGCCAGCGGCGTGTACTGACCCGCCTTGTTCGTGAACACCTCGGCGACGAAGAACGGCTGAGACATGAATCGCTCGATCCGGCGGGCACGGTGCACGACGAGCTTGTCGTCTTCCGACAGTTCGTCGACGCCCAGGATCGCGATGATGTCCTTGAGTTCCTTGTAGCGCTGGAGGATGCCCTGCACGCGGCGAGCGACGGCGTAGTGCTCCGCGCCGACGTATTGCGGGTCGAGAATACGCGAGGTCGAGCCGAGCGGGTCGACCGCCGGGTAGATCCCCTTCTCGGCGATCGAGCGGGCGAGCACGATGAACGCGTCGAGGAAGCCGAACGTCGTCGCGGGCGCGGGGTCGGTCAAGTCGTCGGCGGGCACGTACACGGCCTGCACCGACGTGATGGCGCCGTTGACCGTCGACGTGATCCGCTCCTGGAGCGCACCCATCTCGGTCGCGAGCGTCGGCTGGTAACCGACGTTCGACGGCATCCGGCCCAGGAGCGCGGACACCTCGGAACCGGCCTGACTGAAGCGGAAGATGTTGTCGATGAAGAGCAGGGTGTCGGCACCCGTCGAGTCGCGGAACCACTCGGCGTTGGTGAGCGCCGAGAGGGCGACGCGGAGCCGAGCGCCGGGGGGCTCGTTCATCTGGCCGAAGAACATGACCGTCGAGTCGATGACCGACTTGCCCGACGAGCCGATCTTCGTCTCCTGCATTTCGAGCCAGAGGTCGTTGCCCTCGCGGGTCCGCTCGCCGACGCCTGCGAACACCGAGTAGCCCGAGTGGACCTTCGCGATACGGGCGATCAGCTCGGTGAGGATGACCGTCTTGCCGAGACCCGCACCTCCGAAGAGGCCGATCTTACCGCCGCGGACGAACGGCGTGAGCAGGTCGACGACCTTGATGCCGGTCTCGAAGACCTCGGTCTTGGGCGAGAGGTTCTCGAACGCCGGCGGGTCGCGGTGGATCGGCCAGCGCTCGTCGGCGGGGACGCTGCCTCGACCGTCGATCGGCTCGCCCAGCAGGTTGAACACCCGCCCGAGCGTCCCGGTTCCGACGGGAACCGAGACCGGAGCGCCCGTGTCGACGACCGTCATCCCGCGCACCAGGCCGTTGGTCGAGCCGAGCGCGACGCAGCGGACGCGGTTGCCGCCGAGGTGCTGCTGGACCTCGCCCGTCAGGTCGATCTCGACACCTTTCTCCGACGCGCGAATGCTGAGCGCGTTGTAGATCTCGGGCAGGTGCCCGTCCTCGAATTCGGCGTCGAAGGTCGAGCCGATCACCTGGGCAATCCGTCCCGTCGCCGTCGCGGTGGCCATCGCTTTGGGTCCTCTCTTCTCGAAGCGTATGCGAATCGTCTATTCGGTTGGATCGGTGCGAACGTCGCGGTCCGGGAACGCTGCCGGAGCATTCTCATTCGAGAGCCGCTGCGCCGCCGATGATCTCGGCCAGCTCGCGGGTGATCTGGGCCTGGCGGGCGCGGTTGTAGAGCATCGTGAGCGACTTGACCATTTGGTCCGCGTTCTCCGTCGCTCCACGCATCGCGACCATTCGGGCGATCTGCTCGCTCACGGCCGCGTCGAGGAAGCACTTGAAGAGCCGGACCTTGAAGGAGACCGGAACGATCTCCTCGAGAATGCTCTTGGGGTCGGGCAGGAACTCGTACGGAACCGGCTCGGCCTTCGACACCGGCGCCGAGGCAGCGTCGCGAGTCTTCGACTGCCGAACCGACTCGACCGCCGCGCCGACCTGCGAGGTGCTCATCGGCAACAGCCGCTCGACCGTCGCCTCCTGACGCGCCGCATTGATGAACCGAGTGTATGCGACGTCGAGCCGATCGATCTCTCCGCGAATGAACATGCCGATATAGGTTTCGGCGATGGCGTTCACGTCGTCGAACTGCGGCTTGTCCTCGAACTGGAGATACTGGGCGTCGATCGGTCGGCCGCGGAACCGGAAGAAGGTGATTCCCCGCTTGCCGGCGACCTCGAGCCGCGTCGGGATCGAGGCCTCGTCGTTCTCCTGCAGAGTTCGACCGGCGACCCGCACGACGTTGCCGTTGTAGCCGCCCGCGAGTCCACGATTGCTCGAGAGCACGAGGAGGAGCGATTTCCGCACCTCGGGCCGCGTCTCCAAGAGAGGGTGGGTCACCTCGAGATCGGTCTTGCCGAGGTCGGCCACGATCTCGGCGATCTTCCGCGTGTAGGCTTCCGCCTCGGTCGCGCGGTCGAGCGCCTTCTTGAATCGCGCGGTGGCGATGAGCTCCATCGTCCGCGTGATCTTCTTGATGTTCTGCACCGACTTGCGGCGCTTGATGATCGCTCTGGCCTTGGCCATCGGTGGGGCTCGCTCCGCTCGCGGACGCTGGGGCTCGGGCGCTGGGTCGCGGAACCAAGCGGTCGGAGACGTTCGCGTCCGCCGACCTTCCGCGGAATCAAGACGATGGAGAAGGGGAGGCGAGCGACGGATGCAACCGCTCGCTCGGACTCCCCGCGATGCCGCTGGGGCGGGACGCAACCGGCCGCCCCGCCGCCTTCGATCAGGCCGACGCGCCCGCGAGGGCCGCGGCCGATGCCGATCCGCTGGGGCGGAACTGGAGCTTGAAGTCGTTCAACGCCGACTTCAGACCCGTCAGAACCGCGTCGGTGAACTTCTTCTCCTTCAGGAGCAGGTCGCGGACCTCCGCACGCTGATCCTTGAGGAAGCCGAGGAACTCGGTCTCGAAGCGCTGCACGTCCTTGACCGGCACGTCGTCGAGGAAGCCCTCGGAGCCGGCGTAGATCGAGATCGCTTGGTCGACTTCGTGCATCGGCTGGCACTGCGGCTGCTTGAGCAGCTCGACCATCCGGTAGCCGCGGTCGAGCTGGAGCTGCGTCGCCTTGTCGAGCTCGGTGCCGAGCTGGGCGAACGCTTCCAACTCGCGGAAGGCCGCGAGGTCGAGCCGGAGCCCGCCCGCCACCTTCTTCATCGCCGGGATCTGGGCCTTGCTGCCGACGCGCGAGACCGAGATGCCGACGTCGATCGCGGGTCGGACGCCCGCGAAGAAGAGGTCGGGCTGGAGGTAGATCTGACCGTCGGTGATCGAGATCACGTTCGTCGGGATGTAGGCCGACACTTCGCCCTCGAGCGTCTCGATGATCGGCAGGGCCGTCAACGAACCGCCCGAAGTCGTCGTCTTGACGACCTTGTGACCCTCGGCATGGTGCGACTTCAGGTCGTGAGCCGCCTCCTCCGCGCCCGGGACGCCGAGATACACCTTGCCGTTGACGCCGTGGGATTCTTCGATCTTGGCGTCGGCCGGAGTCGATGCCGGCACGATCACGTACTTGTTCGCCAACTTGGCCGAGCGTTCGAGCAGACGGCTGTGAGCGTAGAAGACGTCGCCCGGATAGGCCTCGCGACCCGGCGGACGACGCAGCAGCAGCGACAGCTCGCGGTAGGCGACCGCTTGCTTCGACAAGTCGTCATAGATGCACAGAGTCGCTTGTCCGCGCTCGTACATGAAGAACTCGGCCATCGAGCATCCGGCGTAGGGCGCCAGATACTGCAGCGGTGCCGGGTCGGACGCGCCGGCCGAGACGACGATCGTGTAGTCCATCGCGCCGTAGCGGCGGAGGGTGTCGACGATGCTCGCCGTGGTCGATTCCTTCTGGGCGACCGCGACGTAGACGCAGATGACGCCGGTGTTCTTCTGGTTGAGGATCGCGTCGATCGCGATCGCGGTCTTGCCCGTCTTGCGGTCGCCGATGATCAGCTCGCGCTGGCCGCGACCGACGGGGGTCATCGCGTCGATCGCCTTGATCCCGGTCTGCATCGGTTCGTCGACCGGTTGCCGGTCGGCGATGCCCGGCGCGTTCGACTCGACGAGCCGGCTGAACTCGGTGACGATCGGGCCGCGGTTGTCGATCGGCTCGCCGAGCGGGTTGACCACTCGACCGACCAGGGCCTCGCCGACCGGCACGCGGAGCAGCTGGCCGGTCGCGGTGACCGTCTCGCCTTCATGGATCCGGGTGTAGTCGCCCAGGATGATGACGCCGACCGACGAATCCTCGAGGTTGAGGGCCATCCCCTTCACACCGCTGGGAAACGCCACCATCTCGCCGTTCATGACGCCGGAGAGCCCGTGGATCCGGGCGATGCCGTCGCCGACCTCGAGCACGCGTCCCACTTCGGTCCGCGTGACCTCGGACTGGAACTGCTCGATTTCACGCTGAATGACTGAAGTGATCTCGTCGGCTCTGAATTTCATGGGTCTGGCTCTCGAAGAGACGGTCGCGCATCCGTGCGAGGCGGGTGCGGACCGAGGCGTCGTAGACGTCGTCCCCGACCTGGAGGATCAGCCCGCCGATCAGCGTCGGGTCGACTTCCAGGTGCAGGACCGGGTCGGCTTGGATCAACGTTTGGAGACGAGTGACGAGCGAGCCGCGGCTCGCGTCGTCGAGCGGCACGGCCGTGATCACTCGCACCGGCACGCGGTTGCGCTTGCGGTCGAGCGTCGCGCGGACCTGGCCCACGATCGCGGGCAGGTGACCGAGACGTCCGTGACGGTTCAGGACCCGCAGGAAATTCGAGACGACCGGCAGCGCGCGACCGTCGAGCGTCGAGGTCAGGAGACGATCCTTCTCGGCCGAGGGCAGCGACGCCGATCCGAGCAGGGCGGCGAAGCGGGGATGCGCGTGCCAGACGTCGCCGAGGAACTCCTCGAGTTCCTCGACGGCCGATTCCGCCGCGTCGACCGTGCCCGATGCGCCCAGGAACGCTTCGGCGTACGATTTCCAGATCCCGGAATCGTCGTCGAAGACCGTCGCGACGCGGGCGTTGTCGGCGGAGTTGCTCATGCCCGTCCCCCGCTCCCGTTCGCGACCGCCGGGAGTTCCTCGATCGCCGCGGCGATCAGACGCTGCTGTTCACCCGCGTCGAGCTGCTTCGAGAGCACGCGGCTCGCGATCGTCACCGCGAGGTCGGCCGACTTCGAGAAGATCTCGGTCAGGGCCGAGTCCTTGGCGATCGAGATGTCCCGCTCGGCGCGTTGGAGCGAAGCGGCGGCCTCGTCCTGAGCCTTGCGAACGATCGACTCGGCGGTGGCCTGGGCGTCGGCGCGACCTTCCTCGATCAAAGCACGCACCTGGTCGGCGACCGCGGCGAGCTGCTTGCGATTCTCGACCATGATCCGCTCGGCTTCGTTGCGGGCCGCCTCGGCGTCGCGCAGAGCCTGCTCCATGTGCTCTTCGCGTTCGTGGAGCGCCTGCAGGATCGGACCCCAGGCGAACCGCCCGAGAACGAACAGCAGCACGACGAATACCGCCACCGTCCAGATCGCGAGCGACGGCTGGGGTTCGAGGATGTTGGGATTGCCCGAGTCGTGTCCGCCGGCCGAGTGGTCGGCCGGGGCCGCATGATCCGCGGCGGCATGCCCCTCGGCCTTCGCTGCGGGCGCGGCGTGATTCTCGGCGGCGTGTTCGGCGGCGGGCTTCGCCGTTGCGGCGGGCTCGTCGGCTCGCGCGGAGGCCGACGCGATCGCCAGGGTCGTCAAGAGCCCGAGGGCCAGGATCGGTAGCCTGGGCATGGGTGGAGACCTCGTGATCCGAAGGAGATGGGAATGCCGGCGGAGGCGGCGGACGCGATCGTAGGGCGGACGACGTCGGCGACCGAGCACGATTCGAGAGCCGGGCGAATCGACCGATCCACCGGCGACCGCCGTCCGCGGTCGCCGATGAACTCGGTGTCGATCGAGCCGAGCCCCGAACCGACGGGGTCGATCAAACGAAGCCGATGACGATGAGGGCGAAGAACGTCGCACCTTCGATGAGCGCGGCCGCGATGATCATCGCGGTCTGGATCTGACCGGCGATCTCGGGCTGGCGAGCCATGCTCTCGACCGCACCCTTGGCGAGTCCGCCGATGCCCATCGCCGCGGCCAGGATCACCAGGCCGACCGAGAACTCGCGGAGCTGCGAGAACGGATAGTTGACCGCGCCGGTCGTCGGGGCCTGGGCCGAGGCGACGGCCGAGGTGAGCAGCATCAAGGTGAAGGCCAGAGCGACGGTCTTGACGAATCTCATGGGATCGAAACTCCTCTGCGAAATGGCTCGATCGAACGAAGGAAGGAGAAAGACCCCGAGGGGCCCGGGAAACCGAGGGAGGCGGCGTGAGCCGAGTCCTCGCCCCGCACGAGCGGACGACGCTCGAGGGATCGCCCGAGGGCGATCCCGTGTCGGTCAGTGCGGGTGAGCCGACGCTCCGATGAAGAGCGCCGATAGGAGAGTGAAGATGTAAGCCTGGAGGAATGCCACGAGCAGCTCGAGGAAGCTCAGGCAGACCGTGCCCATCACGCTCGCGGGTGCGATCAAGTACTTCAGCGAACCCTCGGCGACGAGGATGAAGCCGAGGATCACGCCCAAGACGACGTGACCCGCGAGCATGTTCGCGAACAGCCGGACCGCGAGGACGAAGTGCTTGATCACGAGACCGAGCAGTTCGATCACGAACATCAACGGCCAGAGCACCGGCTTGAGCCACACGGGCACGTCGAGGCTCGGCACCAGGGCGACCCAGAAGCCGAGCACGCCCGAGGTCCGCATCCCCGCGAACATCACCGCGACCAGCGTGGAGACCGCGAGCACGATGGTGACGTTGATGTTCCCCGTCGCCGACGCACCGCCGGGGATCAGCCCCAGCAGATTGTTCACGAGGATGAACAGGAACACGGTGCCGAGGTAGGGCACGAAGAAGTCGCCGTCGTGATCGCCGATGGAGGGTCGAGCGATCGTGTCCCGGATGAACAACACCAGCGCTTCGAGCAGGTTGTTCTTCTTGCCGCGGGTGACGAAATTCTTGGCGGTGTGGCGGGCGTAGGGGATCAACAGCAGCAGGATGATCGCCGCCGCCACGAGTTCCATCACCATGAAGCGGGTGAGTTGGAACCGGACGAAGCCGAGGTCGATCATGCCGAGCTCGATCTCGCCCAGGAACGGGATCTCCAGCGTGGGATGATCCATCGCGTGGGAGAGCGGGCTGTGGGAGTGGCCTGCCGCCATGGTTCGCTGCTTCCCGAAAGGACTCGATCGGTGCAAACTCGAGTGGACACGTCCAACGACCGACATCCGCCGCGTCGATTCACCGAGGAGTTCGATCCGCGGGGTCCGACGGCGGAGGATCCGCCGATCGGCCGGGGAGTCGCCTCGACTCGGAACGGGCGATGCCGAGAATCTGGAACATCCCAGCCGCGAAGCCGAGAAAGGTCCCGACCAAGGTCAGGATCGGCGACGTGGACCAGAGACGGTCGAGATAGAGACCCAGACAGGGAGGGAGTGCGAATTCCAGGCCGATGGTCGAGACCCTCGACGCCCAGCGGATGCCCGCGGAGGTCGCGGCCTGGGACCGTGATCGATCGGTCCGGTCGCGAGGACCCACGGGAGATCTCCCAAGGCAAGCCCGACCTTCGAATGGACGATGATCGGCGACGCGGCCGAAGCACGTCTCGACGAAGAGGCCGAACCCATTTGGAAATTCGAAAGGGAACCTCACCCCTGTGAGACCTCTTTTATACAGGGGCCCGAAGCCCTGTCAACAACCCAGATGCGCAGTTCGGGAAATTTTTCACGAAGTCCTGTTCGGGTGTCGTGAGAGCCTCGGCGCGACATCGGGCGAACCGGGCGAATCGGGGGGGATGCTCCGCGTTACACGCTCCTCGGAGTGTCCGACTCCGGACGCATCTCGCCTTTTTCTGTTGACAATTGTCCGCCTTCCTGTTATCGATGATCCTGCTGCGAATTTCGCATCATCCACCACGATGTGAACGGCAAGTGCGGGGACCAGCGATGTCGTCGACCCTGTGCTCGAGCGTCGGAACCTGAGCAAGGCGGCGGTCTTCCCCATTTTCGAGGGGGAGGATCGGCCGCCTCGCTCATTTTCCGCCTGAGAGTGTTCGGGGGATGCGTGCCGTGCTGGTCTTCCTCGGCGGACGGTGTCGGGACCAGGTCTCGACGGAGTCCGGAACGCAGGACGTTTTCCGGATCGGAGGACTCAAGGAGGAACCCCCCTTGACACTCAACGCTCCAGGGGAGTCGGCGACACGCCTCCCACCCGGAGCCGGAGCGGCCCCGCATGACAGTCGACTCGCTGAAAGACTGCAATAAGAAGGTGCTCGCGCGGATGGCGAAGGATCGCGGGATCCCCGGTTGGCACGCGATGCGGAAGGATCAGTTGATCAAGGCGCTCACCCCCGCCGCCCCCTCGAAGAAAACCGTCTCGAAGTCCGCTCCCGTCGCCCCCGCTCCGCCGGTCGTCGAGAAGCGGCCCGCCGCCGCCTCGAAGCGTCGCCCGGCGCCTCCGACTCCGGCGATCCCCTCGGTGTCCGCGGCGCCCAAGCCGCTCACGATCATGCCCCCGCGGCCGCTCGAGCACGCCTGCGTGAAGGATCGCATCGTGGTCATGGTGCGGGATCCCTATTGGCTCCACACCTACTGGGAACTCAGCAGGACCACGCTCGCGCGGGCGCAGGCCGCTCTCGGGCAGGACTGGCACGCCGCACGCCCGATCCTTCGTCTCATGGACGTCACCAGCGAGGACACCACCTCGGCCAGCGAGCGCCACGTCCGCGACATCGAGATCCACGGCGGCGTGAACAACTGGTACATCGACGTCAACACTCCGCCGCGCTCGTTCCGCGTCGACATCGGCTACCTCGGCCGCCGCGGCAAGTTCTTCGTGCTCGCCAAGTCGAACGTCGTCACCACCCCCAAGGCGGGCGTCACCGACGTCATCGATGAGAATTGGTCGAGCGTCCAGGAGCAGTTCCAGAAGATCTACCAGCAATCTTCGGGACCCAACGGCTCGGGAGCTTCCCACGAACTGCGCGACCTGTTCGAGGAGCGTCTCCGCCGTCCCATGCAGCCGACGACCCTCGGCGCATTGCCCTCGCTCTCGCGCGGGTTCCACTTCGAGATCGACGCCGAATTGATCGTTTATGGGGCGACCGAGCCGAACGCCAAGGTCAGTCTTCAGGGCGAGCATGTCCAGCTCCGACCCGACGGCACCTTCACCGTTCGCTTCTGCCTGCCCGACTCGCGGCAGATCATCCCGGCGACGGCGTCGAGCTACGACGGGGTCGAGGAACGCACGATCGTCCTCGCGATCGAGCGGAATACCAAGGAACTCGAGCCGATGATCCACGACGGCAACGAGATCTGATCGACGTCCCTTCGTCCCAAAGCCGCGCCGCCGCGGTCGCCTTTCGTCCTACGATCGGCGACCGCGGCGTCTTGCTTTCTCCCTCACGGCGTCCGCACGGGGACGACGCTTGGGTCCACGACTCTGAACTTTCGCCGCGGCGCCGCGTATGATTCTTGGACAGCAGTTCGAGTGCGCCCCATGATTGGCCATCGCTCATCGAACGAGGTCCGGGCACGGAGCGGGGGTCATCCCCGTTTCGCTCGACTCGGCGACCCCACGCGAAGGAGAGTTCGCCTTGGGCAAGGACATCACCCCGAGCCTCGCCGGATGGGATTTCGAGCCCGACGGCGTGAACGTCCGTATTGTCGAAGGCGACGACGGACGCGACAAACTCCAACTCCGCATCGACCTCGGCCTGATGCAGATGGAACTCGACGGGCGGCCCGACGGCGCTCGGCCCCACGGCGCCGAGTCGCTGCTCGATTGGTATGAAGACCGCTCGAGGAAAGGCGAGCTCGAGGAACTCGAGTCCGAGGATTGCACCGAGTTGATGCGCGAGGGGGTGCAGTACTACCACCGCTACCTCTCGGCCTTCCATCTCCAGCGATACGACATCGTCGCCCGCGATACGGCCCGCAACCTCCGGCTCTTCGCGTTCGTGAAGGAGCGCGCAAAGCATCGGCGAGACCAGGTCGAATTCGATCGCTTCCGCCCCTACGTCACGATGATGAACACGCGGGCGCTCGGCCTCCAGGCGTTGGCCAAGGACGACCACCTGGTCGCGCTCGACCTCATCGACAAGGGGATCGGGTCGATCCGCGACTTCCTCCAGGAGTACGGCCAGAGCGACAACGAGATCGAGTGCATGGAGCTCGTCTTCCTCTTGCGCTGGCGGCGCGAGATCGAATCCGAACGCCCGATCGGTCCGGTCGAGCGGCTCCGACACCAGCTCGCGCGTGCCGTGGCACTGGAGGACTACGAGGAAGCGGCCCGCGTTCGAGATCAGATCCGTCGCTTGACGGGCGAGTCGGAATCGGCCGCGACCGATGAGGCGCCTCGACTCGCCTGAACGTCTGATTCGCCGTCGTCGAATCTCGAGCGTTCGGACTTGTCCCCGAACCGGCGGCGAACTACATTTCAGTTGCCTCTGCCATGTTCGTGAGGAGTGTCACTTTTGACGAACCAATGAGCACCCGTTGGGAGCCGATATCACGACCACTCGGCTTGTCCGTCTCGGTCTAAGGCGCCCACTTCAACTGCGGGTTCTCAAAAGCACCACCGACGGCATTGCGGTGGAGGCGACTCTCGGCCCGCAAGCAGTTTCGGACTCGTCCGAGACGGCTTGCGGGCCGAGTTCATTGCGGGATCGCCGCGGCCTCGGGGGCTCGGATCGATGACGACGCCGGAGAAGTCGTTGCTGCGCAAGGAGATCCGCCGGGCGATCCTGGCGCTCGATCCGGCGGTTCGCTCGACGGAGGAAGCCGCTCTGAATCGGCGGTTCGCCGAGCTTTTCGATCGCGACGCACCGACGTCGGCCCTCCTCTATGCGAAGGCGTTTCCCGAGGAGTTCGACTTGGGGGCGATGCAGGCGCACGTCCTGGATCGAGGCGCACGGTTGATCCTGCCGCGGGTCGACAGGAGAGCGCGTCGGCTCCGCTTGTTCGAGGTGGCCGACCCCGGCCGCGACCTCGTCCCGGGCGCACTGGGGATTCCCGAGCCGGCCGATTCTTGCCGAGTGGTCGACCCTGGCGAGGTCGCTTGGGTGCTCGTGCCGGGCCTCGCGTTCGATCGCTGGGGCACGCGACTCGGACGGGGTGCGGGATACTACGACCGACTCCTGCCGGAGTTGCCGGTCGAGACGCGCCGGGTGTCGCTCTGCTTTCGGGTGCAATGGGTCGATCGCCTCCCGAAGGAGCCGCACGACGCCCCGGTCGACGAGGTGGCCGATTCCGACCAGGTGATCGTGACTCACGCTCGGGACTGATTGGAACGACGCGACCCGTCGCGCCCCGGCCGAGTTGGCCGAGGCGGACGGGTCGATCGAAGACTCGGGATCGCGGCGACGGTTCTCAGCCGTTGTCGCGTCCGCCGATGCGCATCTCGCCAGCGCGGGTGGCGACGATCTTGGGAGCGGCGGGCTTCGCCTGGGCGACGACCTTCTTGTTGGGCGTCGCGGGGGTCTTCTTCGTGGAGGCGTAGATGCCTCGGGGGACGGCACCGCCGAAGAAGCGGACGACGTTTGCATCGGCCACGAGGCCGGCGCGGGTGATGGTGTAGCCCTGGGCGAGGGTGCCGGGCGGGTTGAGCGGCGAGCCGTAGCCTTGCGAGGGCTTGGCGGGCAGCACGCGGTTGTGGAACGAGTCGACGATCGCGACGAAGTTCCCGCCGTTGATCCGGTTGCCGGAGGGGAAGTAGCCGTAGAACTCGCCGTCGAGGCGGTTTCCGGCGACGTCGATGATTCCGTCGGCGGCTGTGAAGGTGTAGGTCGCGCCTCGGAGCGGCGTGCCGCTGTTGAGGATGCCGGTGACGCGTTGCGACGCGGTCGGCGAGGTTTGCGGGGTCGCGGTCAGGCTGGTGAAGAGCAGCCGGCCGGGACGGAGGTGCGGCTTGACCATCGAGTAGTTGGCGTTGTCGATGATCGAGTTCTGGGCGAGGCCCGAGCGTTCGTCGGTCAGCCAGAGGTCGACCTGGCCGACGAGCCGGTTGAAGGTGAGCAGACCGACGGTCGGCCCGACGGTGTCGATCGTGATGTTGCCGATCGTGGTCGAGGCGGTCGTGGCGCGGTTGCGATCGACGGCGTTGGCGACGACGTTGTAGGTGTTGTCGGCGAGCGCGACGGTCGATCGGAGCTGCCAGGAGCCCGCGGCGTCGGTGGTCGTCGAGCCGAGGATCAGCGAGGGGCCCGCGATCAGCGGCGTCGCGACGACGGTGACGGTCGACAGCGGCTCGGAGGTTCCCGTGAAGACCGGCTGGATCACGTTGGTGATCAGGTCGGTGTTCGAGATCCCCGAATCCGAGGCGGGATCGAGTTTGGCGGTGAGGACGATCGGGACGTCGGCGACGACGATCGTGCGGGTGTGGACGAGGAGGTTCGGGTTGCCGTCGATCGAGATCGTGATCGTGACGGTGTAGGTGCCGGCCTCATCGTAGACGTGGTTTCCGCGGACCTGGAGCGAGGAGTCGACCGCTCCCGGGGTGATCGGAGAGGCATCGCCCCAGTCGATCGACGCGGCGTAGAAGGTGGAGACCGGGGCGGGGCCGCCGTTGCTCGCGAGCGTGACGAGGGGCACGCGGTTGAGGGCGACGTCCTCGGTGGCAGAGACGGCGAGGTTGGTCGCGGTCAGGCCGAAGACCGTGATCGGCAGGCTCGCAGTGTTGATGCTGCCGCCGGCGCTCTTGACGGTCACCGAGCCGGTGTAGCCGCCGATCGCGTTGAACGTGTGGCCGCCGAGTACGCTCAGCGTCGCGCCGTTGAGCGCGATGATCGGCGTGGAGGCGGCCACGCCGTCGCCCCAGTTCACGGTCCCGGTGTAGCTGTTCGGGGCTTCGATGCCGCCCGAGTCGCTGATCAAGCCGATCGTGACGTTCGAGATCGGCGTGCCGGCGGTCGCCACGACGCCGTTGCCGATCACCGTGATCGCGCCGTCTTCGACGAAGGCGGTCGCCGCGGCGATCGCCGCGCTGCCGCCCGTCGACGCGATCTGCACGCTGATCGTGTAGATTCCGTCGGACGCGAAGGTGTGATTCCCCGAGACGACGAAGCTCACGCCGTTCGGGCTGGAGCCCACAGCGGTGATGGTCCCCGCCGAGGTCGCGGTGAAGTCGCCCCAGTTGATCGTGGCGGTGTAGTCGCTCGCAACCGCGCTGAGGTCGGCCACGCTGAACGTCGCGACGTTGACCCCGCTGAGCGGCAGATTCTCGACCGTCGAGATCGGAACGCCCTGAGCCGAGATCGCGGCGTCGGCGACGGTGACCGCAACTTGCTGCGAGACCGGTTCGCTGGGCAGGCTGACCTGGTTGACGACCGTGCCGTTGATCACGGTCGTCGACGACCCTCCGAGGTTCCGCACCGCGAGGGTGAGGGACGGGGTCGCCGCGCCGCCGAAGTAGGTGTGGGTGCCGGCGACGTGGAAGCGCGTCGGGTCGGCGGCGTCCTGGGTGATGACGCCTGCGGTGACCGAGCCGTCGCCCCAGGTGATCGTCGCGCCGAAGTTCGCGGCGGTGAGTCCGAGATCGGTATTGGAGAACGTGCCGATCGGTTGATCGATCAGCTCGGTTCCGGAGACGGCGGTGAACGCGTTGACCGCGACGATCGTCGGCGGGGTGCTCAGCGCGTTGGGGACGTTGACGGTCTGGAAGTTGAGGTAGGTGAGCGATGCGCCGCCGGCCGTGATCGTGTTGGGGCCGACCGTGACGCTGCCGGTCCCGGCGCCGTCGACGTTGAGGGTGTTGATGCCGGGACCGCCGTCGACGGTGAACGAGCCGGTCGTCGGGAATCCGGCGGCCGCGACGGTCGCCACGCTCGATCCGCCGAGGAAGACGGTCGTCGCCACGCCTTCGGGAGCGGCGAGGCTGCGGAGAGAGCTCCCCGGGCCGCTCGAGGTGATGTCGAGAGTCGCCAAGCCGGCCGCGGGCGTGGCGTTGTTCAGCGTGATCGTGTCGCCCGCGGTCTCATTGATCAGATCGACATTTGTCTTGTTGCCGATATTGATCAGCTCGAACGTCGGCGAGGGCATCCCGCTCGAGATCTGCGTGGTCTGGGTGCCGATGAAGATCGGGCCGTCGGTGATCCGCGGAGCGTTGAAGGCGCCGGGGAAGGTGAAGCTGAAGTTGGTCGCCGTGGTCGTGTCGTTGATCGGCGTGAGGTTCGAGAACCGCACGACCGACGAGTCGAGCGAGATCGTGCCCGAGCCGAAGACGCCCGTCAGCGGGGCGTAGATCTCGTTCGTGAACGAGCCGCCGACGAGGTTGAGCGTGTTCGAGCCGGTGCCGCCGTCGTAGTTGAAGTTGGTCGTGCCGACGGGGTTGCCCGCCGAGAAGTCGACGGTGTAGACGTCGTCGCCGCCCAAGCCGTTCACGAACATCTGATCATAATGTTCGATGTCGAGCGAGAAGGGGCCGAGATTCGTGCGGCTGAAGAGGACGCGCGAGCCGTTCTGCGCGAGGTTGAAGACGTCGCCCGCGCCGTTCGAGCCGTTGACGACGATGATGTTGAAGCCGGCCGATCCGTTGATGACGTCGGAGCCGTCGCCGTTGTTCCACGTGAAGGTGGTGGAGCCGGTCGAGCCGTTGAGGATGTCGTTTCCGGTCCCGCCGAAGAGCGAGTTGGTGCCCGAGCCCGCGGTGAGGACGTCGGCCCCGCCGCCGCCGATCAGCGTGCTGTTCGTGCCGTTGGGGGCGGTGATGGTGTCGTTGTTGCTGCCGCCGGTGGCGTTCTGGAAGCCGGTGATGCCGTTGGTGCCCGTCGCCGTGCCGGTGAGCAAGTTGGCGACGACGCCGGTGGTGTAGAGCGAGTAATCGATCGAGTTCGTGCCGTTGCCCGCGTTGATCAGGCCCGACATCAGGGTCGCGGCGTCTTGGAACCGGTAGGTGTCGTTTCCGTCGCCCGAGATGAGGTTGACGCCGTTGATCAGGGCGGTGGTCCCGACCGTGACGTCGTGATTGCCCGAGCCGAGGTTGAGGGTCGAGGTGAAGAGCCGCGACGCATCGAAGTTCACCGCCATCGGCGTGGCGCCGAAGAGCCCGTTGTTCGCGAGCGTCGTCGTGTGGTTGGTCGCGTCGGCCGAGTTGAGTAGTTGGAGCGCGGTCAACGCGATCGGCGAGAGAATCGTGAGCTCGCCGGTGATCGCCTGTGCGTTGTTGGTGCCGAAGCCGAGCCGCACCGTGTTGTTCGAGAACGACGTGTTGGAGATCGTCGTCGGGTGCCCCAGGGACGTCAGGTTGTACTGGTCGACGCCCGAGGTGTTGTTGAACCTCAGCGACGTGATGCCCGACACGGTCACCGTGTTGGTTCCGCTGCCGTTGACCACCGCCGTCCCGTTGTTGAAGACGTCGAGCAGCACCGTGTCATTCAACGTATAAGTGTTCGTTCCGGAATCATAGCTCACCGAGAGCGTGTTCCCCTCGTTCGAGGCGAGGGTCAGCTCGTTGGCGGCTGAGATCGTGACCTCCGAGGCCAGCAGTTGGCGGCTCTCGAGAATCTCCAAGAACGACGACGACATGGCCCGGAGCGAGCGTCGAGGCCGCGTCGTCCGGGTTCGATTCTGGGAAGATGAGCTCTTGCGCGAGGACGAGAACATCGCAACCTCTCCGGAACGGAGCAACGAGGGATGAGGAGGCGCGAGGAGGGAAAGGGAAGACCCCCGCGCTATCGCGACCCGTCGATCGTCCGACCACCGCGCAAGGGTCCGGAGAGCCCGACCCCGCCCGGCTCGACCTCGCTCACGCAACCATCTCCGATGACTCGGACCGGTGCGCTCACGACGTGCTACGACTTCGACGACTTCCCGACCGGCTCACTCCCCACGCATTCGCCCAAGCTCGGACGAAACACGGGGCAGCCGACGTCGCGATCGCGGGCTCAACGTATCAAGAGGTCGCACAGGTTGCCTGAGAAAAGCCCGCGCCTAGTTATTCCCCACACCCCACTCGAGTCAAATCCCCAATCGCGAATCGCACGATCGCCCCCCCTCATCCCCGGCGGAACACGAATAGAGAGAACACTTTCCGTACATGCACGCGTCATCATTCGAGTGAGGCGCAACCCAAGTTGCCCAAACGCAACATCTTCGCCTTCCAGGAAATTTCACGGGGCCGAATCGGCTTTCGCGACCGGCAATCCCTCGCCCGTCCGCCGAGTCGCCCGCCCTTCGCGCTCGACACCCCGGACCCCACCTTGTCGCGACGTTGGTCACCGGAATAGACTTCGCGATGGCCGACGCGGTCGCATCGACCGGCCGCGTCCGCCGAGCCGGGCCGAAGCCCACCGGTTCGGTCGATCCGCGCGGTCGTCGTTGGGAGTTCCCCGTCCATGTCGCTATCGTCGGCCGTCTTCGAGTCGAACCCGCTCCGCGAAGGATTGCCCCGCACCCGCATGCCCCAACCCTGCGCGGTGGTCCTCTTCGGGTCGACCGGCGACCTCGCCCAGCGCAAGCTCCTACCCGCGCTCTATCACCTGGCGAAAGGCGGCCACCTGCCCGCCGACCTCGTCATCGTCGGCTACGCACGACGCGACTGGGACGACGACCGATATCGCGCCGAGGTCGAAGCCGGACTCGCTCCCGCGGCGGGCGCAGACTTCGCCGAACACTGGCCCGCCTTCGCCCGAAGGCTCGCCTTCGTCTCCGGGACCTTCGACGACGCCGCCGGCTTCGAACGCCTCCGCGACCGACTCGCCGACCTGGCGCGAGACCGAGGCACTCTCGGCAACAACCTCTTCTACCTCGCCGTCGCACCCGAATTCTTCGCCCCGATCATCGAACAACTCGGTCACGCCGGCCTCCTCGCGCATCGCGGCGACGACTCGCCCTGGAGTCGCGTCGTCATCGAGAAGCCGTTCGGACACGACCTCCCCTCCGCCCGAGCCCTCAATCGCGAGATCTCCCGAGTCCTCGAGGAAGGCCAGATCTACCGAATCGACCACTATCTCGGCAAGGAAACGGTCCAGAATATCTTGGCGCTTCGATTCGGCAACGGCATGTTCGAGCCGATCTGGAACCGGCGCCACGTCGAGTCGGTGCAGATCACGGTCGCCGAGGAAGTCGGCATGCCCGGCGGACGAGGCGCCTATTACGACGGCTCGGGCGCGATCCGCGACATGGTTCAGAATCATATGATGCAGCTCCTCTGCCTCGTCGCGATGGAACCGCCCGTCGACCTCTCCGCCGACGGCGTCCGCAACGAAAAGGTCAAGGTCCTGCAAGCCCTCCCCAAATGGACCGCCGAGCAGGTCGCCGCCAACGTCGTTCGAGCTCGCTACGGGCCCGGCTCGATCCAGGGCCGCGAAGTCCCCGGCTATCTCGGCGAAAAGGGGATCGCCCCCGGGTCGACCACCGACACCTTCGTCGCGATGCGGCTGACCCTCGAGACCTGGCGCTGGGCGGGCGTGCCCTTCTACCTCCGCACCGGCAAGCGACTTCCCAAGCGCGCCACCGAGATCGCCGTCGCCTTCCGCAAGCCGCCCACCGAACTCTTCGAGACCGACACCGAGGGCACCGGAGGCGCCAACCAGCTCATCCTCCGGATCCAGCCCAACGAAGGCGCCAGCCTCGCCTTCCAGGCCAAGATCCCCGGCTCGCGCCGGCGGCTCCAGGAGGTCCGTATGGACTTCCGATACGGGACCGCGTTCGCATCTCCGCCGCCCGAAGCCTACGAACGCCTCCTGCTCGACGTCATCCTCGGCGATCCCACGCTCTTCACCCGCACCGACGAGGTCGACAGCGCCTGGCGCTTCATCACCACGATCCTCGAGGCCTGGGACCAAGGCGCCTCGCCCGTCGAGACCTACCCCGCGGGCACCTGGGGACCCGACTCGGCCGACCGTCTCCTCGAGGCCGACGGCGCCAAGTGGCGACGACTCTGACCCTCTCGATCGAGCGATCGCCCGGCCCAAACCCGTCCCACCCGGAAGAGGATGCTCGCATGTCTCACCTTCGCACCGACGCCTTTCTCTCGGGACTCGGCGTCGAGGTCGACCCCTCGGCGATCGAATCGGCCCTCGTCGATCTCTGGGGACCGGCCGCCCAGCGCGTCGGCGGGCCCGAGGTCGAGAACCCGCCGGTCACGCGCGTCGTCCTCGCGAATCTCGTCGTCGAAGCCGACGCCTCGCGACTGCCGTTGATCGCCAAGACCCTCGAGACGATCGTCGGTCGCTTTCCCTGCCGAGCGATCGTCGTCGTCCGGACCGAGGAGCCCGGCCGAGCCGTTCGCGCCGAGGTCGCCGCGCTCTGCCACCTCCCCGCGCCCGGGATGCCGCAGGTCTGCTCCGAGCGGATCGTCCTCTCCGCGGGGCCCGACGCTCTCGAACTCGTCACCGGAGCGGTTCGCCCGCTCCTCGAACCCGACATGCCCGTCGTCCTCTGGTGGACCGACGATCCGAGACGCGCCCCGACTCTCTACCGTGCACTCGCAGCCGAGGCGACTCGAGTCCTCCTCGACCTCGAGGAATCGGCGAGCGACGCTCTGGCTCACGCCCTCCGACCCGAGCTCAACCCCTTCATTCGCGACACCGCTTGGTTCGGCCTCACGCCCTGGCGCGAACTGATCGCGCAGTGCTTCGAGGGGCCCGGACGCCTCTCGCTCCTCGAACGGATCCGCCGCGTCGAGGTCCTCGCACTCGCTCCCCCCGGGCTCGACCATCCACCTCGCGCCGCCGTCTGGCTCGGGGCGTGGCTCGCGGGTCAGCTCGGCTGGACTCTGGAATCCACGGCGCGAACCTCGGGACCGAACGGACCGCGACTCGACGCCCGCTTCCACTCCCCGTCGGGGGCCGTCGATCTGCTCCTCGCGAGCGAGATCGCCTCCGGGCTCGTCGACCCGCGTGTCGTCGAGGTCCGCCTCACCAAGACCGATGAGGCCGGCTCGACGCGGATCCGGTTCGCCCGCGATCCGCGAGACTCGGCATGTGTCCGGGTCGAGATCGCCGACGATCACGCCGAGGAACCCACGCGCCTCGTCGACCTGCCGATCACGACTCCCGCCCGCAAGATCAGCGCGGGCCTCGAGTCGGCCCGACACGACCTTCCCTTCCAACACGCCGCGCCCATCGCCCTCGCGCTGCTCGCCTCCCGCTGAGGCCCCGGGCCTTCTCCGGCAATTTCGCGGTCCGTTCCCGATTCACGGGACGCCGACCCCGAATCGGACGATTTTCTCTATGAGGCGATCGATCATCGTCTCGGTATCCCTTTGACAATTCGAGACGAATCGGAACGACCGCGAACGAACTCTCATCGACCGCCGCGACCTGCCGAAACGAACCCATTTTCGGTGCGGGCGACCGGTCCGGCGATCTCGCGAAACGAACCCATTGGGCGGTCGGTGGGAGGTTCGACGAAACGAACCCATTTTCAGTGCGAGCGACCCTCGGGGCAGTTTGACGAAACGAACCCATTTGGTGGTCAGTGCGCGTTTCGACGAAACGAACCCATTCTCGCGCGAGCGACCCTCGGGGCGAGTTCACGAAACGAACCCATTGGGCGGTCGGTGCGAGGTTCGACGAAACGAACCCATTTTGCTTCGGGTCGATCGCACGGGTTGCACGGGGCTGGAGGCGAGCCTCGTCGATCGCAGCCCGTCGCGCCGAACGAACCGAAGCGAGACTGCACAAGGCTCGAGGCTCGCACCGGTCGCGCGGGTCGTGCGGGGGACGCGGCGCACTCGTGAGTCCGCCGCGCTCGAACGAACCGAACCCATTTTGCTCCGGGTGGGGTGGAGGGGTTGCACCGCGACGGAAGGCGAGCCCCGTCGATCGCAGCCCGTCGCGCCGAACGAACCGAAGCGAGACTGGGCAAGGCTCGAGGCTCGCACCGGTCGCGCGGGTCGTGCGGATGGCTCAGGCGAACGGATCGGTCGCGACCGACTCCTCGGCGCGCCGACGCTCGATCTGGAAGGCGAGCCATCCGAACGAACAGAGCGCGACGAGAAGAGCGAAGCCGTTCATGTCCTTCTTGAGCAGCGTGTCGTAGAAGCCGTGGAGCGTCATCGGGATCGCAATCGCCCTCAGCGCATACAGGAGCATCGTCCCCATGTCGCCCGCGCCTCGAACTCCCTCATCGCGTTCGAGCGAGAGACCGACCGACCCGGCCCACATCGCATGCAGCCCCGCGCATGAGACGAAACGGATCAGGTAGAGATCGGGGCCGGTGATCCCGTTGTACATGTCGCCCGAGTAGATGATCCCCTCGGAGACGCCGAAGCCGACGCCCGAGGCGAGCCCGACGGTGCAGAACGATCGCCAGCCGCCGTCCTTGTTCTGCGCGAGCATCCAGAGCATCGGCATCGACTTGCAGAACTCCTCGCAGAGTCCGACGCCGAACGTGAAGCCCGCGGCACTCAGGAGGAAGCTGCTCTCGGGATCGAGCGCGGAGTCGTACGACCAGCCGATGAAGCGCAGGATCAAGAAGATGATCGCAGCTTTGCCGATCGGGATCCTGGAGAACCGCAACGATGCACAGAACTGGAAGAGCAGCAGCAGGAGAATACCGACCGTCCCCGTGAAGAGACTCGTGAGCGTGAGGTAGAACGGGTTGACGCGGTCGGCATCGAACGCGAGGGCGAGGAGTCCGAGGTAGAAGACTGCGGCGATGCCGGCATAGAGCCAGTGGACCTTGCTGTCGTGGGCGAGGTGGGCGCCGACGAGCTTGCCTCCCGGGAGCGCGGCCAGGAATTGGTCGCGGTCGACGTTGTCGTCGTTGGCCATGGCGACGAGACGAGCCTGGTCGCCCGCGGGAGCGGCGGCGATGGTGGCCGCGATGCGTTCCTCGATGTCGATCTCTTCGGAGCCGAGCAAGGAGACGACGAGGGGGATGAGCGTCAGGATGAGCACCCAATACGCATATTCGCGCAAGGATGTACCGGTCGATTCGGCGAACGGGTCGTTCGCAGCGAGGGGCGGGTTGCTCCGCCCGACACTCGAAGTCGGGATCCTCACGGCGTGAAAGACCGGATCGTCGTCTTCGTCCGGGGCCGGCCGAGCGGCGGGAGCCGGCCGAGCGGGGATCGGTTGGCCGAAGCGCATCGTCCGTTCGCCGGGCTGAGGGGCCGACGGGCCGCCTGCGAGCCCGTACTCCGACTCGGAGCCCGACTCCAGTTCCAGCAGCGGCTCATCGTCGCTCGACAATGGGATCTCGAGGATCCGCTCGCAGCCGGTGCAGCGCGTGCGCTTACCGGCATGTTCATCCTTCGCTTTGAGTCGACGATCGCAATATGGGCAAGAGAACGAGATCGACACTTCGGCGCTCCCCCGGGGGTGGGTCGGGATGATTCCGCACACCAGATTATCGAACCGGGCGACGTTTGCCAGGGGGGCTCCGGCACGACCGGTCGCTTGCTTTCGCGCGCGGGCGCGGTTACCACGAAGCATCGAGCGGCGACGCGGACCCTCGGAAACCAGGCGCGCCGTGCCCACGATGAGATCCGGAGAAGAACGCATGAAAGCCGCACGGAATTCGAGAACGTGGATCTATGCCGCGGCGATGTCGCTGCTCGCTTCGACGGCGAGCCCGGCGGCCGACCGCCTGCGGATCCTCGGCAACGGTACCGAGTTGGGCGAGACGCCGATCGTCGCGTCGATTCCCGCCAAGCTCGCGCCCGGGGTCTATCGCCTGAGCGTCGAGGGGCGGCAGCCGATCCGGGCCTCGGTCTTCCGCGAGGGCGATGAGAACCGGATCGCGCTGGTCCTCCCCGGGCTCGGAGCACGCGAGGCGATCGACTTCGCGATCGAGCCCGCTCCCGGATCGGCCGAGCCGGTAGGGATCCGGCTCACCGAAACCACCGACGCGGTCCACGTCGCGCTCGACGGCAAGGCGTTCACCCGTCACCTCTCCGCCGCCGCGCCCAAGCCGTTTCTCCACCCGCTCATCGGCCCGACGGGCGAGCCGTTCACTCGTGCCTTCCCCATGCTCGACATCCCCGGGGAGAAGCGCGATCACCCGCACCAACGGTCGTTCTGGTTCACCCACGGCAAGGTCAACGGCATCGACTTCTGGTCGGAGATGAAGGGCCACGGATCGATCAAGGAAACCTCGCGCAAGATCATGTCGGCCGGTCCCGTGATGGCCGAACTCCGCACCACCGACGATTGGCTCGGGCCCGACGGAAAGAAGATCCTCGACGACGAACGCACGATCCGGTTCTACGCGACCACCACCGCGCGAATCGTCGACTTCTCGATCGTGCTCCGAGCGGGCAAGGACCCGGTGGTCTTCGGCGACACCAAGGAGGGGATGTTCGGCGTTCGCGTGGCGACTTCGATGGACGTGACCTCGAAGCAGGGCGGCAAGATCACCAACGCCGAGGGCTTGACCGACGACAAGGCTTGGGGCAAGGCCTCCCCCTGGGTCGACTACACCGGTCCGGTGGCGGGCAAGACGGTGGGAATCGCGATCCTGGACCATCCATCGTCATTTCGACATCCGACCACCTGGCACGTTCGGACCTACGGACTCTTCGCGGCGAATCCGTTCGGCTGGAAGGACTTCGGCAGGCCCGATAAGGGCGACCACACGATCGCTCCCGGGGAGTCGATCCGGTTCGCGTATCGCGTCGTCCTGCACACCGGAGACACTGAATCCGCCCGGCCCGCCGCGGCTTTCGCAGGCTTCGCCGTCCCTCCAAAGGTCGACCTCGTCTCCGGCGAGTGATGGACCGCACGGCAGGGTCGACCCACGAGAGTCGAGATGTCGGCCGACGGGGCGACGAACTCCAGAAAAAACGGGTTGACCCGAAAAAACGAAAGGGCTATGGTCCTCGGCCGTACGGGTCTTCGACCTGAGCCTTTCTACAAGATCATCGGCGGCCGAGGGTTGGGCGGAGCTCGCCCCGCGGCCGTGTCGATCGGGCAAACGGAATTGACTTATCGCCTCGAGGAAGGAGCCTCCGTGATGAATCGACTGCTCGTGAAGAGTCTCGCCGCGGGTATCGTCGTCCTGGGCATCGGTGCGCCTCGCGTGCTCGGTGCCGGTCTGCCCTCGATCCAAACGGTGACGACCGGCACGCCCAACCGCGTGGGCGGCATCAATGGATCCGGAGCCGTCGTTGGTGCCGGATCGGTGAACGGCGATCCGACGCAGCCCGTCAACGCCTTCGTCACCAACTCGTCCGGCACGACCTACATCGGGACGCTGCCCGGCGGAAACTACAGCTCGGCCGCCGCGATCAACTCGACCGGCATGATCGTGGGCGAGTCGACCTACGGCGGCGGATCCGACAAGCACGCCTTCCGCTACGCCGGCGGGACGATGACCGACCTCGGCACCCTCGGCGGCAGCTACAGCACGGCGACCTCGATCAACAGCTCGGGACAGGTCGTCGGCCTCTCCAGCACCGCGGGCGACGCCGCGACCCACGCCTTCCTCTATGCGGGCGGAACGATGACCGACCTCGGCACCCTCGGCGGCACGTCGAGCTCCGCGGCCGCCATCAACGACGCCGGACAGATCACCGGCCAGTCGGTCAACGCATCCGGCAACACCCACGCGTTCCTCATCAACGGGATCGGCAGCCCGATGGTCGACCTCGGAACCCTCGGCGGCTCCGCCAGCTTCGGCTACGCGATCAACAACCAAGGCAAGGTCGTCGGCCAGTCGTACACCACCGGCGACGCCGCGGCGCACGCCTTCCTCTACTCGAACGGCACCATGACCGGCCTCGGCACGCTCGACGGCTTCAAGGGCTCGGTCGCCCGCTCGATCAACTCCGACGGCGTCGTGGTCGGCAACGTCTACGGCAAGGTCGACCCCGTCAGCAAGGCGTTCGACCACCACGCCTTCATCTACAAGAACGGCGTGATGCAGAACCTCAACGACACGCTGCCCGCCGGGTCGGGCTGGGTGCTCACCGAGGCGACGAGCATCAACGACCTCGGTCAGATCGCGGGCTTCGGCCTCTACAACGGCGTCCGCTCGGCCTTCGTGCTCGGGTCGGACATCACCCCGGTTCCCGAGCCGACGACCCTCGCCTTCCTGCTCCTCGTCGGCGCCGGCCTCGGCTATCGCGCCCGTCGCCGCGCCGGTCGCTGATCCCTCCGGCCGATCCCTCGTCCATTCGCGGCGCCCGACTCGACTCCGAGTCGCCGGCGCCGCGAGTCGTTTCGAAGCCTCACCGCGGACGGGTCCCAGCGACGTTGATCCCGTTGCCCTGACCCTCGTGGAACTGCCGAGCCGACTCCGAGAGATCCTCGATCGCCTCCAGACCCGCTTCCCGGAACCAGCCGACGACCTCTTCGAGCGTATGCCGGCTCACATGCCGAGGCGCATACCAGTCGAGCGTGTCGCAGACGCGCACCTCCGGATCGGGGTGCATCGAGACGCCGATCGTCGCCAGGTTCACGAGGACGCCGAACCGGGCGACCAGGCGATTCGGGCTCGCCATCAGCCGCCGTTTCCATCCGCCGATCGGCGCCGTCCATCGACTGAGGCGGACCGCCCAACCGATCGGCAGGCGTCGACCGATCGCGCGATGGACCTCGATGATCGCCTCGAGCGCGGGACGCTCGCGAGGGTAGACCCAGATCACGATCCTCCCGCCCGGAGCCAACGACCGCGCCAGCTCCAGGAACGCTCGTCGGGGGTCGGGAGTGTGGTCGAGCACGCCGAGCGAGTAGATGTGGTCGAACGCCCCGTCGGGAAAGGGTGTGCGGAGGAGGTCGCCCCGCACTACCGAGACCGACTCGAACTCCTTCGTCTGCTCCCGCGCCGCGCGGACCGCTCCGCTGATGTCGAGGCCGACGACCAGCGCCGGTCCGTGCTCGGCCGCGATCCTGAGGTACCGACCCATTCCGCAACCGCCGTCGAGCACGCGACGCCCGCGAATCGCCTCGGGGGTCAGGCCGGTCCGCGATGCGAAGGTGGCTCGGTCCTCCTCGGGACGGAGGATCCGGAAGGTGTTCCACTGGAGGTCGTAGGCCGACTTGGTGCGGTCCTGATCGGCGTGCGACTTCGCCATCGTGTTTCCCCTCGGCGATCGATGCGGGATCAGGAATGAGTCTCGAGCGCCCGCTTCTCCTCGGCCGCGCTTCGGCGAAGATAACACGGCTCGACCGCAAAGGGGTCGACCGTCGCCCCGTCCACCGCCACGGCCCAGGCGAGTCCGACCAGGCCCGCCGCTCCCGGCAGACCATTCTCCGAATTCTCGCGAGTCACGCCGGCCGCCGGGTTCAGCCCGAGACGCTCGAAAGACGGGCTCACCACGTGATCTCCCGGCTCGAGCCGACTTCGCCACTCCTCCAAGCCGACGATCTCCGTCGGAGAGAGTCTCGAGGGGCGAAGCTCGGGCCCGGCCGGCTCGAAAGCCGCGGTATAGACCTCGCCGCGCTGGGCGTCGACGGCCACCACCAGCCTTCGGGTGCCGGCAGGCGGGGCGGCGCTGTGCGCCATCGCCTCGAGGCTGTCGAGAGCCAGAAGCGGAATCCCGGCGACGTGGGCGAGGACCTTCGCGGCGGTCAGCCCGATTCGGATGCCCGTGTACGATCCCGGTCCGATTCCCACGGCGATCGCCCCGAGATCGGCGAGCGACAACCCCGCGTCGGCCAGCAGGTCGCGAATGGCGGGCACCAACCCGGTTCCGTGCCGGCGACTCGACGCGGCCAGCGCCGCCTCGCGGATCCGCCCGTCGCGATACCCGAGAACCACGAGCGTTCGGTCAGTCGAGGTATCGAGCGCCACGATGGGACGCCCGGCGATTCCGCCGCCCTCCGAAGAACCGGCCGTCATGAATCGTCCCAAGGATCAACGTTTGAAGGGCTTCCGCACCCGGTTCGACTTGACCGGCGAACTCGGGCGGCTTTATGGTAGAATGATTGTCGATCGTCGTCCACCGGGCCGCAGGCCAAACCGCTCATCAGACGTTCGGCCGCTCGAAATCCCCCGTCGGAGGTCTCTCCCGGTGCGTCGCGCCCTCATCAGCGATATCCACGGCAACCTCGAAGCGCTCGAGGTCGTCCTGGGCGACATCAAGTCGCAAGGGATCTCCGAGATCTATTGCCTCGGCGACATCATCGGATACGGCCCCAATCCGCGCGAGTGCATCGACCTCGTCATGTCGCACTGCCGAACCACCATCCTCGGCAATCACGACCAAGGTGCGATGTTCGACCCCAACGGATTCAACATCGGCGCCGAACGCGCCATCTTCTGGACCCGCGAACAACTCGAGAATCCCAGCGACCGAGCGAACAACGAACGGCGGTGGGAATTCCTCTCGATGCTCCCGCGCACCTTCAAGAGCGACCCGTTCCTCTTCGTTCACGGCTCGCCGAGGAATCCGCTCAGCGAATACATATTCCCCGACGACATCTACAACCATCGCAAGATGGAGCGCCTCTTTCAACTCGTCGAACGCTACTGCTTCCAAGGTCACACGCACGTCCCCGGGATCTTCACCGAGGGCTATCAGTTCTACGCCCCCGACGAGATCGACTACGAGTACACGCTCGGCGAGGGGAAGGTGATGATCAACGTCGGTTCGGTCGGTCAGCCGCGCGACGGCGACCCCCGCGCCTGCTACGTGATCCTCGAGGACGGCAGATCCACCCCTCCGCCCAACACCGATGAGATTCAGACCGCCGACATGCCCGCCCTCGCCGACGCGGCCACCCGCGAGACGGCCGAAGTCGCGCCCCTCGGACCGGTCAAGGTCACCTTCCGACGTCTGAGCTACGACCTCGAGTCGACGATCAAGAAGATCTACGAGATCTCCGAACTCGAGCCGTTCCTCGGCGACCGGCTTCGCCAGGGCCGTTGATCTCGCGAGACTCGCGCCCCGCGCCGAGTCCGACTCCACACGTCCTCGACCGCGCCCCGACGCACTTCGCCCGCGTCGGATCGCGGAAGAGCCACCCGCGCGATAGCACCCCAGGTTCCATCCACGATGAGCAGTCAGACGCGGTTGATCCTCTTCCTCGTGCTCTCGATCACCCTGGTGTTCGGGCTCGATTTCTTGATGGATCGGTTGGGACTGAAGCCGCCCCCGCCCAAGCCTGCTCCCATCGAGGCGCAGCCGCTCCCGGGGGCCGGCAACCCCGCGGTGGTCGCCAAGACGGAAGACGCGACGGAGAAGCCGCCCGCGGAAGGCAAGGCCGCGCCCGCGACCGCCGCCGTCGTTCCCGGGAAGCCCGAGACCAAGGAACCTCCTCTCGCACGGCCCGGTGAACTCCGGATCGGCTCGGCCGCCTCGCCCGAACCGGCCGACTATCACCTCGAGGTCGACTTCGACCAGCGCGGAGCCGGCGTCCGCCGGCTCGCCTCGGCCAGATACGCCGGCGAGACGGCAGACGGCATCCCCGACAAGAAGACCCGCCTCGAACTCATCCGCACCCCCACGAACGACGCTCCTCGGGCATTCTCCGTCACGCTGCGGCCCGCTTCCGACTCCGGCGATGCTCGCGAGATCCCGCTCGACCTCCAACTCTGGGAAGTCGTCCGGTCGACCCCCGACGCTCCCGCAGTCCGGCCGATCTCGAAGCCCGGAGCCGTCGCGGGCACCACCGTCGAGGGCCAAGAGATCGCCTTCCGAGCCAATGTCCCCGAGCTCGGCGTGACCGTCACCAAGACCTACCGAATCTGGAAGGGCGAAGACGGACTCGAGTTCGACCTCGCGTTCTCGGGCGACAAGGACGCCCGTCTCTCCTACAAGATCTACGGGCCCCACGGCATCCCGATCGAGGGCGAGGCCTTCACGGCAAACTTCCGCGACGTCTTCTTTGGTCAACTGAGCGGAACCTCGACGACGATCGTCACCAAGACCGCCGCCGAGGTGGTGAAGGCCAAGGACGCGCAGGAGGTCTACCAGACCCTCCCGATCCGATTCGCAGGGGTCGAGAATCAGTACTTCGCCGTCTTCCTCGAACCCTTCCCCGCCCCCACGTCCGAGAAAGACCGACGCGATCGCGAAGCCGCCGCATTCATCGCAAGAGAGGACGTGGCCAACACCGCGAAGTCCGACGTCGGCGTCGAACTCGTCTCGCTGCCGATCATCGTCGGCCCCAACCTCTCGCCCAAGCACTCCTACCGCGTCTACGCCGGACCCAAGACCACCGCGTCGCTCGCACCCTACGGCGCGGAGGATCTCGCCTCGTATCGCAAGTGGCAGCTCATCACGATCCCGTTTGCGAGCGAGCTCGCCAAGTACATCATCTCGCCGCTCCTCGACCGGATCTACGGCTTGACGCAGGCCGTCGCCCAACTCGTCGGGCTCCGACAGGGCAACTACGGGATCGCGATCATCCTCCTCACGATCACCGTCCGACTCTTCATGTTCCCCATCAGCCGCAAACAGGCCCTCATGGCGAAACGCATGCAGGACCTCCAGCCGCAATTGATGGCGATCAAGGAGAAGTACAAGGACGACAAGGAAGCCCAGACCCGCGAGACTCTTTCGTTCTACAAGCGCACCGGCTTCAACCCCGCCGCCGGTTGCCTCCCCGCCCTGATCCAGCTTCCGATCTTCGTCGGGCTCTGGCAGTCGCTCAACAACAGCGTCGCCCTCCGCCACTCGGGGTTCCTCTACATCAAGAACCTCGCCGCGCCCGACATGCTCTTCAAGTTCCCGGTGACCGTGCCGTTCCTGGGCGACTACTTCAATCTGCTGCCGTTCTTCGTGGTCGGACTCATGCTGGTCCAGACCAAGCTGTTCACGCCGCCGCCCACCACGGACGAGGCGCGGATGCAGCAGAAGATGATGAAATACATGATGATCTTCATGGCCGTCATGTTCTACAAGGTCCCCTCGGGCCTGGGGCTCTACTTCATCACCAGCAGCCTCTGGCAGATCTGCGAACGCCTGCTGCTCCCGAAGATGGCTGCGCGGCACGCCGCGGCCGCCGCGGCCGCCGAGAGCGAGGTCGATCCGACCGTCTCGAGCCTATCCGCTTCCAAGAACGGAACAGCTTCCTCCGAGTCCGACGGGGCGAAATCCTCCGGCGGGGGATGGATCACGCGGAAGCTCGAGAAGCTGATCGAGGACGCCGAGAAGCAGCGAACGATCCGCAACTCGCCGGCCGCGCCCGGCTCGAACGAAACTCCGCGAACACCCGATCGCTCGCGCTCGCAGCGGCCCAAGCCCCCAGGCGGCGGCAAGCGGAAATGACCCGACGCCGCGACGCTCGCACCGACGGCCGCCGCGGCCCCATCCGATTCCCGAACCGACGTCGAACCCCGTGAATCGGCTCGACCTGCACGACACCATCGTCGCCGTCGCCTCCCCCCCCGGTCCCTCGGCTCGCGGACTCGTGCGCGTCACTGGGCCCGATGCACTTCGGGTCGCGGAATGCTTGGATGAATGCGCGAGCGATCATCGATCCGACATCCCGGTCGTGCGACGAGTGCGTCGGCCGCTCGACGGGTTCTCGGCGACGATCGAACTCGACGTCGTGATCAACCCCGGAATCAAGACCTACACCGGCGGCCCGCTCGTCGAGCTCCACACGGTCGGCTCGCCGGTCGTGCTCCGGGCGATTCTCGATCGCTGCCTCGAACTCGGCGCCCGTCCAGCCGAACCGGGCGAATTCACGCTTCGGGCCTTTCTCTCCGGGCGGATCGACCTCACGAGGGCCGAGGCGGTTCTCGGAGTCATCGACGCACACTCACCCGAGCAACTCTCCGCCGCCCTGGAGCAACTCGCCGGAGGGATCGCTCGTCCGATCGAGCGGCTCCGCGACGATCTGCTCGACCGCCTCTCCCATCTCGAAGCCGGTCTCGACTTCGAAGAGGAGCCCGACGTCGCCCTCCTCGCGAGGACCGATCTCGCCGAGATCTGCGAGGCGGCCCTTGCCGCACTCGCCGCGACGATCGAACGTTGCTCGGCGCGGGAAGTCGCGATCGGGCGGCCGAGAGTCGTCCTGCTCGGAGATCCCAATGCAGGCAAGAGCCGGCTCTTCAATGCACTGATCGGTGATGATCGATCCATCGTCTCCGCGACCGCCGGAACCACGCGCGACTACGTCGCCGCGACGCTCCAATGGCATGGCTTGATCCTCGAGCTCGTCGATACCGCGGGGATCGACGCGGCCGACGACGAGATCTCGAGACGCGCTCAGGACTTTCGCGAGGTTGCATCGAAGTCGGCCGATCTCATTCTGCTCTGTCTCGCCCCCGATTCGTCGCTCCCTACCGCGTGGAACTCCGGCGATCCCAGAGTCCTCGCGGTCGCGACCAAGACCGACCTCGAGGCCGACGCTCACGCGCATGTGCAGATTCCGATGAGAACGAGCGCCGTGTTGGCGTGGGGTATCGAGGAATTGAGGGCCTCCATCGTCGACAGGCTTCGTCGAGTCGCATCCGAGACCGATCCCCTCGCCGCGACCTCGGCTCGCTGCGGCGACGCTCTGCGAAACGCCTCGGTCGCCCTGAGTTCCGCCGCCGAGAGTATCCGCGAGGGCTACGGCGACGAATTCGTCGCGCTCGACCTTCGCCGGGCGATCGACGAACTCGGCCGAGTCGTCGGATCGATCGTCACCGACGACATCCTCGACCGCATCTTCTCGCGATTCTGCATCGGGAAATAGTCGAGCCGCGGGCTCGTCCCGGCAAGTCCGACCGCTCCCGATGCAGCGGGCGCCGGGGCGACTCGTGCCGGCGAACACCGACGCGTGGCGGGCGGCTCCTCGATCACCATCATCTTGGAGATCGATGATCTGTAGATTGCGATCTCGATTCGAGAGCGATGGCGAGTGGACGGCCTCGGTTGTCCCGCCGCGGGTGGGAGAGGTACGATCGAGCGACGAGATCCTGGGCGGTCGAGGAGCTTCCATGGTCGACTTCGGGAATGACCGTGTCTCTCTCGTCGTACGGATCCGCGAGCCGGCACCGACGGCCGACGTGGCCGGAGGGCGTGTCCTCCAACGGATCGCGTTCGAGTTGCGTCGCCCGTGCGCGATGGGGGGCGTCGATGGCCGATGATCGGGAACCGAGTCGAGACGTGGAGGGGGACTGTCCGCGATTCGAGCAGTTCCGCCCGTACCTCCTGCTCTTGGCGAGGGTTTACTGGGGAAAGAAGTTCCGGAGGCGACTGGACTCGTCCGACATCGTCCAGCAGGCGCTTCTGAGAGCGCATCAAGCGTGGTCGACGTTTCGCGGGCGGGAGTCGGCCGAACTCGCCGCATGGCTCCGCCGGATCTTGGCGACGACCATCGCAAACGCGGCGCGCGATCAGGCGGCCGGGAAGCGCGACGTCGAGCGCGAGCAGGCGATCGCGTGGGAGATCGAGGATTCCTCGCTTCGCATCGGCGGCCTCTTCATCGATCCCGGCGAATCCCCGAGCTCCCGAGCGATGAACCTCGAGCGATCGGTGCGGCTCGCAGGCGCCTTGAACGACCTGCCGGACGCCCAGCGGGAGGCCGTGATGCTCCGTCATTGCGACGGCCTGAGCGTGGCTGAGGTGGCCGCGGAACTTGGCCGTTCTCCAGCCGGAGTCGCATCATTGCTGCGTCGTGGACTGTCGAAACTCCGCTCCGAGTTGAAGGACGAATCGTTCTCCGGAGGTTTGGACTGATGTTCGAGCGAGAAGGCGACGAGGACTCGGTCGACAGGCTGCTCGCCGAATACCTGGCGGCGCGCGACGCCGGCGTCGCCCCTCCCGCCGAGCGCTGGCTCGAGGGTCACCCTGCGCAAGCGGCCCAGCTTCGCGAGTATCTCATCGACGCGCAGCTCTTGGAGGCCGGTCTGGGGCGCATCGCCGACACCGAGGTCCTGGGCGTCATCCGTCCAGGTTTGCGAATCGGACGATACGTTCTGGTCCGAAGGCTCGGTGTCGGCGGCATGTCAGTCGTCTGGGAGGCGGAGCAGGAGGGTCTCCGCCGACACGTCGCCCTCAAGATCCTCGTCGGGGAGCACACGCGCGAGCGGATCGAGCGATTTCGCCGCGAGGCGGAGGTCGCCGCCGCTCTCGAGCACACGTACATCGTGCCGATCCACGAAGTCGGCGAGCAGAACGGGCTGCAGTTCTTCGCCATGAAACTGGCCGACGCCGATCTTCGAAGCCGTCTCGATCGGTACGCCGCCGATCCCAAGGGAATCGCCGATCTGCTCGGGAGGGTGGCGCGAGCCGTGCACCACGCGCACCTGCACGGAGTGCTCCACCGTGACCTCAAACCCGCCAACATCTTGCTCGAAGACCCTGCGGGTGGTGGGCCGGGCACTCCGCTCGTGGCCGACTTCGGATTGGCGAAACACTCGATCGGTTGCGACCCCACCGAACCGACGCGAACGGGGACGTTGATCGGTACACCGGGCTACATGTCGCCCGAGCAGGCATCGGGGCGAGGCAACAAGGGAACGGTCTTGACGGATGTTTGGGGCCTGGGCGCCATCCTCTACGCATTGCTCACGGGGCGCCCGCCGTTCGTGGGTGAAGGCGAGCTGGATATTCTTCGAAAAGTCCTGTCCGAAGACCCGCCGCGTCCCCGAGCGGTAGCCGTCGATGCCGATCCCGACCTGGAGACCGTCTGCCTCAAGTGTCTGGAGAAGGACCCCTCACGCAGATATCCCTCGGCGGAGGCGGTTGCCGAGGAACTCGAGCGTCGGTTTCGCGATGAACCGGTGCTGGCTCGACCCGTGGGGCGATGCGAGCGGATCCGCCGATGGACGCGTCGGAACCCCTACCCGACGGGCCTGATCGCCACGTCGGGAATGCTCGTGGTGCTCGTCGCCGCGGCGGCCGTGGGCGCGCTCCTGCTGAATGCTCGACTCGAGGATCGCAATTCGGATCTGAATCGAGCCAATCTCGAGCTGACGGACGCCTTGCTGCGGATGCGCGAGGCCCGCGCGGAGACGGTCGACGCTCTCGCCAAGGCCGAGCGTGCTCGTGAGCGTGAAGCCGCCAATGCAGCCTTGGCCCGGCGTGCGATCAACGGATACGACCGAATCGGAGATTCGCCGGAAGCTCGACAGCCGGGTCTTCGCGACATCAGAAAGCGGTTGTATGAGCAGGCGCTCGAGTATTACAGACAATATGCAAAGCAGAACGTCGATCAGCCGGGCCTCGATCTCGAAGTGGCCCAGGCTCTCCGCAAGGCTGCCGGACTCTGCGTCGACCTGGATCGCCTGGCCGAGGCGCGAGGGCATGCCGACGAGGCGATCGCCGCCTTCCGCCGCCTGTCGGCCGCGCGGGGGCGAGATCGCGAGATCGAGATCGGGCTGGCGGACGCTTGGAACACACGCGCGGTGGTGCATAGCCGCTCACCGGGAGAAGGAGCACGAATGCTCATGGCTTTCCGAGAGTCGGCGCGTGCGGCGGCGGCGTGCGCGGACCGCGAGGACGATATCGAGGCGTCGGCACTCCTCGCCGTGGTCTGGACCAATCTGGCCGTGGGAGAGGCTTCGGCAGGGCGCGACGACGACGCGAGAAAGGCCGCCTCCTCGGCCCGCGACTACGCCGAGCGCGTCATTCGCAGGACCCCGGCGACGACCTCGCCCGCGGTGCGGGCCGCGCGCACGATTCCCCTCCTCGAGGTCGAGTTGTTCTCCGCGGAACTCGAGTGGAAGCTCGGCCACTTCACCGAAGCCCAGGTCCAATTCCGCCGTGTGATCGAGCGGATGCGCCCGTTGGCCGAGGCTTCACGCCAGGGGAGGCCGGCTGCTCGGCTGGCGTTCACCCTGCGTCAATACGGCGAGCTGCTCACCGAATCGGGCGCAGCGGACCCGCTTCCTGTCCTGACGGAAGCGCTGGCGACCGCACGGACCGTTTCCGAAGCAAGCCCGGAGATGCCCAAGCACAGGTGGGAGCTCGCGGCCTGCCGAGGAGCGATCGGCAACGCTCACGCCTCGGCAGGCAACCTCGCGGCCGGCCTTCCGTTCTTGACCGCAGCGCTCGATGAGCTGACCGACGAGGCTTCCGGCGAACTCCGGTTCGCACAGGAGAACCGTCAATTGGTGACCAAGCTCCTACTTCGTCGCGCCGGCACGCTCGACCGTCTCGGGCGCACGGCGGAAGCCCGGGCCGACTTCGAGACCGCACGACGTACGGATGACGGTCGAGAGAGATCCGAGTGGTCGTTGCTGATGTGCGAGAGCTCATGTCGCGTCGGCGACCATGTCTCCGCGGCAAGAAGACTGGAGGCGATGCTCCGAGAGAAAGAGCCCAATTCCGATGCACTGCGATCGAAGACGGCTCTGGCATGGGCTCGATGTCTGACGGCCCTCGCATCAGATCGAAGTATGGGAGCATCCGAACGCGAGCGGCTGGCGAAGACGTATGGCGACAACGCTCTCGCGGCACTCTCGAGGCTCGAGGATCGGGACAACGAACGCGTCGCCAAGGTTCTTGCCGACCCGAACCTCCGCGCGATCCGCAAGGATCCGATCGGCTCGGCGGTCATCGCAAAGGATCGATGAACAAACGCATGAGCAATTGCGTTCAACGCAAAGCCTTGCGAGCCCCTCCTCTCGGCCGCCGAGCGGAGAAAACCGGGGAGATCTTCGGTCGATCGCTCCCAGGCACGTGTCCATCACGATAGCGGCGAGATTCGCGCACGTGCTGATGAAGGGAGCGGCGATGTTGGTCCTCACCCGTAAGGCCGGTGAACGGATCTTGGTCGGGGCCGACGTCGAATTCGTGATTCTCGGCGTGGCGGGCGGTCGCGTCCGCATCGGGGTGACCGCTCCGGCTTCGATCCACGTCTGTCGAGGTGAGCTCGGGAAGCCCCGAAGCTCGCCGCCGGTGGATCGGATCCTCGATCCGTTTCTCGCACCCAATCCCGGGAGTCGAACGATGTCGCGACTGAAGCAGCTCTCCCCCGATGAGGTCGAAGGCAAGACGAAGAGGCTGTTCGAGTCGGTGAGCGTTGCGCTTGGAACGGTGCCGAACATGGTGAGGGCGATGGGCAACGCGCCGGCGGTGCTCGAGGGATATCTCGCGCTGAGCGGGGCACTCGGCGGCGGCGGGTTGTCGGCGAAGGACCGCGAGCGGATCGCATTGGTCGTTGCCGAGACGAACGGCTGCGACTACTGCCTCGCAGCGCACTCGGCCCTGGGGCGTTTGGCCGGCCTCTCTCCGGAGGAGCTTCGAGCAAGCCGAGGCGCGACGTCCTCCGATGCGCGATCCGCCCACCTCTTGCGACTCGCCCGTGCCGTGGTGGACTCCCGGGGACGAGTATCGTCGGACGAACTCATGGCGGCACGAGACGCAGGGATCAGCGACGGCGACATCGCCGAGGTCGTCGCCAACGTTGCGCTCAACGTGCTGACGAACTACTTCAACAATGTCGCACAGACCGACATCGATTTTCCTCCCGCCGAGCCCCTGGCGGCATGATCCGGGGCACGCGCGCCGGCACGCTGTTCCATCTCGCGGGTGAGAGGTCGACGAGTCGCGTCGAACTCGTATTCGACCCGACGTCGGAGCCGTCGACTCGCAAGGAGATCCGGTCGGTCGGGGCTCGAACCCTCCGGTCGCCCCGGACCGTCGTGATCCGAGGGAACCCTCCGAGTGATCGACCGGAAAGGGCGGATGGTTCGCTCCCCGGAGCGAGCGAGTCGGCGGTGGATTGGAGTTCAAGAGAAATCAGGCGAGAATCTGTTTGTTCACGACTCCCTTGACGTCGGTCAGGCGCATGTCGCGCCCGTCCGGACCCCCGAAGACTGGAGGAAGCGGCGACTGGAGATCTTGGAGCATTTCGACCGAGACATCTACGGGCGGGTTCCCAAGAACGTTCCGATCGTGAAGTGGCGGGTGAGGGAGACCACCCAGGAGAAGATCGGGGAGATCGACGCGACGACGAAACAGATCGTTGGAGAGGTCGACAATTCGTCGTATCCTCATATCGTCGTACAGATCCAGCTCACGCTCACGACTCCCTCGAAGGCGTCTGGTCCGGTGCCGGTGATGATGGAGCACGGGTTCGTCTTCCCGCGTCGACCCGGGGCGAGGACTCCCCCGGCTCCGCCTCTGGGTGGGGCGAAGCCCTGGACTCAGCAACTCTTGGAGAAGGGTTGGGGATATGCGATCTACTCACCCTACAGCGTCCAGGCTGATACGGGAGGCGGTATGGGTGGTTTCGGAGGGGTGCGCGGGGTGTACCAGGGGTTGACGACGGGAATCATCGGTCTCTGCAACCAGGGACGCCCGCGCAAGGCCGACGACTGGGGCGCTTTGCGAGCCTGGGCCTGGGGTGCGAGCCGCGCGCTCGATTACCTCGAGACCGATTCCGCGGTCGATGCCCGCCAGGTCGGCATCGAAGGACTCTCCCGTTTCGGCAAGGCGGCGCTCGTCACGATGGCGTACGACGAGAGGTTTGCCATCGGACTGATCGGCTCCAGTGGGCAGGGAGGGGCGAAGATCATGCGCCGCGATTACGGGGAGAAGGTGGAGAACGTCGCTTCCAGTGGTGAATACCATTGGATGGCGGGGAACTATGTCAGATTCGCGGGTCCGCTGACGCCTTTGGACATGCCTGTGGACGCGCACGAGTTGGTGGCGCTCTGCGCTCCTCGACCGGTGTTCATCTCGGTGGGCTCGGAGCGCGTGGAAGGGAAGTGGATCGATTCGAAGGGGAATTTCCTGGCTGCGGTTGGGGCCGGCCCCGTGTATGCGTTGTTGGGAAACAAGGGGGTGGGCACCAAGGAGTTCCCTCCCGAGACCACGGGGCTCGTGGAAGGCGAGATCGCATTCCGTCAGCACGAGGGCGGGCACACCGTGGGGCCGAATTGGCCGACGTTTCTGTCGTGGGCCGAGCGCTACATCCGCGTTCCTTGAACTCCTCGAGAGCTGGGCGCGACGCCGAGAGACGTCGCGCCGAGGATCTTCACTTCAGCAGATCATTGAGGATGTCGGCGAGGCGGACTCCGGCCTTCAGCAGTTGTTCGTCGAGGGCCTCGCGGTTCGCGGCGACGTAGGAGGGACCGAGCCGGTCGCCTTCTCGGATCCGGGCTCCCGAGTCGGGATTGATGTAGGCTCTCTTGGCGAGCAGGAGGCTCTCGGTCGCCCAGTCCTCGGGTTTCCCCTTGGACCAGTTGCGCTCGCGTTCGGCTGTGAGTCCGGGGCGGAGCCGAGCGAGGTGGCGATCTTCGTTTCGGTCGAGTTGGCGAAGGAGTCCGGAATCCCAGATGGCGTGGAGGTTCCAGCCGTCGCCGAAGAAGGTGACCTGGAGGTCGTTGCCGCCCTTGTCGCGGTTGTCGCCGACGTGCATCGGTTGATGGACATCTTGAACGAAGTGGATGAGATAGCGGAGGGCTCGCCGTCGTTCGGGCTTGGATCGCTTCGTGTCGGCGAGGATCGCCTTCATCTCGGCGATCTTGGAGACGACGCATGCGCCTCGGTTGCAAAAGCGGGGAGAATAGGTCGACTCGGAGAGAGGGACGTTGACGTAGTGCCAGGTTGCGCTGCCGCGGTCGGCATCGCGATTCTCATCGGCCCAGGTGGATGCGTCGGCGAGGGACTCGCCCTCCTCGAGGAGAGCTCTGACCTGGCGTCGTGCCTCGGGGGTGAGCATCGCATCGGTGATCTTTGCGGATACTCGGTGACCGATTCGGCCCCAGGCGAGGACGGGCGTGATGGGAATCGCGAAGAGCGTGCAGGCCGCCGCGAGGAGAAGCAGGCCTCGACGCCGCGCGGCCGAGGTGCGTTCATGAGAGTCGTCGATCATGGGTCGGGCCTTTCGGAGCCGGGGTCGATGGAGCGGCCCGGTCGAAGAGATGCGTCGAGGGTTCGATGACGGATCGTCGGACGATCGCCGCGCGAACGAGCGGCTCGCCGGAGGATTGCGTCGCAGCGTGGTCTAGGATAGACGGGGCGGACCCCGCTCTGCTACTGTGAATCGACGGGGACAGGGGTCCGAAGGGGAGGACTCCGCCCCCCGTGACTCGTCCGCGTAACTGCGGATCTCGATGCGACATCGGGTCGAAACCGGGTCGCGACCTCGGCTCGTCGCCCCTTTTTGCCTGACCCGCTCGCGAACCCTCGACCTCAGGATCGCATGACATGGCCGGTTTCGATCCCTACTCGCCGTGCCCTTGCGGCAGCGGCGAGAAGTTCAAGTGGTGTTGCCAGAAGGTCGAGAGCTACGTCGAGAAGGCCGATCGGCTCTACGAGGGCAACCAGATCGAAGCCGCGCTCGATGCGCTTGCGGAAGGGCTTCGAAAGCACCCCGAGAACGCACTTCTCGTCTTGCGCAAGGCGTCGATCGAGCTGCGCGAGGATCGCGTTGCATCCGCGGCGGAGACCTTGAGGACGTACCTGGTCATCAGGCCGCATCATTTCCAGTCTCGGATGCTGCTCGCGCGGGCGGTTCTCGATCTCGAGGGTCCGGTGTCGGCTTCGGCGCACCTCCAGAACGCGCTCGGGCTGGCCGAGGGCGACGACCGCATTCGTCTCGCGGGGCTCTACGATACGGTCGCCTACATCTTCGGCCGCATGGGGAACGTGCTCGCAGCCTTTCGCCATTTCGAACAGGCGCGCCAGTTGGAGCCGAACGAGCCTCGAGAAGACGGCAGCCCCCGGACCAACGTCATCCGCGATTTGATGACGAGTCCCGAGATTCCGATCTACGCCAAGTCGGAGTATCGACTCAGCCCCACTCCGGACGGCCTTCCGACTGATCTCGCAAGCCGATTCGACGAAGCTCTGAGCTGGGCCGAGTCGGGTAGTTGGAACGTGGCCGCATCAGCGTTCGAGGCGCTTTCGGCCGACGGAGCGGGAAGCGCAGCGGATCGCAACCTTGGCCTCCTGAGGGTCTGGGTCGGCGACACCAAGGGTGCGATTCCGGCACTTCGGCGCGCCGTCTCGGGCATGGGAGAGACGATCGAGGCGGTCGATCTCGAGGCGCTTCGGCAACTCCTCGAACCCGAGTGGTCGCCGCAAACGCTCGATGAGGTCCAACTCACCTGGCCGCTCCGCAATCGCGAGGCACTGCTCGACAAACTTCGTTCGCAGGCCGACGTCGTCGACGAGGGCCCGGGGCCGATCGACCCCGGCGACGAGAAGTCGCCCGAGGTGCAACACTTCCTGGTGCTCGATCGACCGAATCCCAAGCCGGCTCCGGGGTGGGAACCGAATGGCGCCGATCTCCCCCGCGTCGTGTTCACGGCATTCGTGGGTAAGGACATCGCCGGGATCAACACAGTCGACGACAAGGATCTCAGTCTCCACATCGACCGATTCACCGCGCTTGCCGTTCCCGCCGTGCCTCCCGCCCATCCCAAGACGAAGATCATCGGGCGCACCAATCGCGCCCAGATCGATCTCAGTCCTCGGCGATACATCCCCGACGGACTCGAGGATCTCGTCGTCGAGCGGATTCAGCGAGCCGAGTCGTCGCGGCTGATCAGCGAGGTTTGGACGAAGCTCGAATCGAATCACTTCGACGGGAAATCACCTCTCGAAGCCTCGAAGCGAGGCGGTTCACGCACCGCGCTTCGCGCGGCCGCGATGATCTTCGAGTCGTCGTACGACCTCGGGTGGTCGCGGGAACGAGCCGACGAATTCCGCAAGAGCCTCGGACTCGAGCCCGAGCCCACGATCGACCCGACCGTGATTCCGCTCCGCGAGGTCAATCTCGTACGGTATTCCTATGTCGAGATCGACAAGCTCACGACTCGCGAACTGCTCGAGTACTACCTGACCGCTCGAACGCGAGGGCTGCGCGCCGCGACCGCGGCGGCTTGCGCACGACTGATCGACGATGCCGGGGCTCGCGAGGAACTCGGCGTGCCGCTCTCCCGGCTGTATGCCGACTTGGCCGGAATCGCCGCTGCGGAAGGCGATCGTTCGCGATCGCTCGAGTTGCTCGCGAGCGGACGCGCCTCGCTCCCGTCCGATGCTTCGATCTCGTCGACCATGGCGTGGGAGATCCTCGAGATCCGCCTCAAATCTCGAGTCATGGATCCGACCGAGTGGGTGCCCGATCTCGCGACGGTCATCGAGCGCTATCAGGACGATCCGGAAGCGAGCCAGGGGTTGATCCTCGGTCTCGTCGGCCTCGGGCTGATCCACATGACGCCCGAACCCGATTCGCCCGACCGAATGCTCGTCGATACACGCCCGCTTCGTGCGCTGCTCACCAAGTACGGCCCGCGGATCACGACGTCGTCGGGCGTGCTCGGCGTCTCGGCGACGAAGTCGGGGGTCTGGACGCCCGATTCCGAGACGTCCGGCAAGACCACCCCGGGCGGGATCTGGACGCCCGGCTCGACGAAGCCGGCCGAAGGCGAGAAGCCGAAATTGTACATTCCCGGTAGATGACCAGCAGACCCGTATCGCCCGCAGAGATCGCCGTGTCCGAGATCGCTTCCGACAGCCCCGCTCTCTCCCTCGTCCACGAGGGCTGGAACCACCTCCGACGCGGTCGCCCTCTCGCCGCGCGAGCGAGTTGGCTCCGCGCCGCGCGAAGCGAGACTTCACGCGTCGCGGCCGAAGAGGCGATCGCCGCGCTCGACGGATCGCCCGACCTCCCGGGTCTCGCCCGGATCGAGATCAGGCTGCGCGCCCCGGCCTCGGGATCGATCCGGCTCGCGTGGGATCGCTCGTTTCACGGCGAAGCCGCCGATCGATTGGGAGCCGTTGCGGAGGCCTTCGGGCGAGTCGTCGAGGCGACCCCCGACGACGCCGATGCTTGGTTCAACCTGGCTCTCGGACTCGCCTGGCAGGGAAGAAACCTCGAGGCGGTCGACGCCCTCGAAGAGTCGGTGAGACTCGACGCCGCGAGCCGTCACGACCTTGCATGTTCTGCTTGGTCGCTGGCGGAGCTCCTCCGGCAAGGAGGAGGAGCCGAGTCGATCGCCGACGATCTCTCCTACTCGGCACGCTTGACGGGAGCCGCGACGGCCGCCCCCGAGCTGGTCCGATGGTTGGAGTCGCGGCCGTCGCTGGTACCCGCGCGACTCCCCGCGGTCGCCGATCGGCCGCCGGTCCTGGCCTGGCTCGGCGAGGAGATCGGGCTCGATCGACCACCCACGCGCCGAATCCTCGCGTATGTGTTTCGATCTCCCGGATCGCTCGAGCTCTCCAGCCCCGATGCGACGGCACTCGAACCGCTCCGAGAACAGATCGAGTCGATCGCGGGAGAGTCGATGCGGCGCGAGGCCAAGCCGCTGCCGCTCTCGATGCTCGACGCGGCGGTGTTCGCGATCGACATCCCGAACGATGCCGACCCGGAGGAGCGCCCTCGCAGGCTGCGTTCCGCTGTTGAGTCTTGGTATGAAAATCATTGGATCAACAGGCCGCGTCAGGGGCTGGGCGGCCGAACCCCTCTCGAGGCCTCGCGTTTGGTCGCGACGGATCCGGTTCTGGCCGTCGAGCTGAGCGCGGTGGTCGCGTTTCGCGAGCAACTCGGAGACCGACCTTCGGTGGTCGATCTCTATCGCGGCTATCCGTTCGACCGGCTCAGGCGACGCTTGGGGCTTCCGACGGTCGCTCCGTCGGAGACGCTCGACCCGGATGATCCGACGTGCATGAGCGAGGCGGAGCTCGACCGGCTCGATCCCTCGACGCTCGAGCCGCTTCGACTTGCGGAGGCATTCGGTTCGGCATTGGCGTTCGGTATCGATGATCGCGCGGGGCGGTTCGCCCGGAGGTTGCTCGAGGGCGATCGCTCCGCGTTGCGGTGGGTCGATCGACGCTCGCTCTTCGCGCTTCTGGTTCGGGAGTCGATGCGGGAGGGAGATCCCGAAGAGGCTCTCTCGCTGCTCGAACAGGCCGTCGCGATCGACCAGGGATACGGCGGCGCCGACTCGGTCGTATTCTCGACCTGGCGTGCCGAGGTCCTCGCCCGCGACGATCGTCCCGGCGAGTCGCTCGCGACGTATCGACGTCTCCTCGAATCGAATCCCGACGATGCCGAGCGTGCTCTCGACGCCGCCGAGAGTTTGCTCGATCAAGGCCATCACGACGAGGCGCGTGAGCTCGCCGAAGAAGCGCAAGCGCGGGCGGAGCGAGTCGGGGACCGAAGGGTCGCGACTCTGGCCGCGCGGATGCTCGGTCTCGATCGCCCGTCCGAAGAAATCTGAATCGACTCCTCAGGAACATGCAGCGATGACCGCCGACGCGTTTGCCGAGATCCACTGGAACTCCGAGGGGCTGGTGCCCGCGATCGTTCAGGAGGCGCTGACCGGGATTGTGCTCATGATGGCGTGGATGGATCGGTCGGCGCTCGAGCGCACGCTCGCCACCGGTCAGACGCACTTCTACTCTCGGTCGCGAAAGGCGGCCTGGCACAAGGGCGGCACTTCGGGGCACGTACAGCACGTCGAATCGATCCGGCTCGATTGCGACGGAGACACGCTCTTGATCGTGGCACGCCAAGTGGGCGGTGCGTGCCACGAGGGATATCTCTCCTGTTTTTCGAGAGAGCTGAGGGCAGGAGACCTGGTACGGATCGCCGAGGCGGTCTTCGATCCCGAGCATGTCTACGGAGCGTCGCACTGAACTCCACGACCCCGATTCGGGTCCTAGGCTGAAGATGGGATGCGGTTCGGCCCTCCCCGTCCGAGCGTCCACGCGTTAGAATATCAGACCCAGGCGTCCGAGTTCGCTCGCGAGGCTCGACCGGCCGCCCGGGGTCCGCCTCCAATCCGTGAGACAGAGGAATCCCGAAGATGAGGAAGCCGCGTTTGATGACCCCCGGGCCGGCCCCGGTTCCCGAAGACGTCCTGCTCGAATTGGCGAGGCCGGTGATCCACCACCGCTCGAGCGAGGCGAAAGAGGTCATCACCCAGGTCACGGCGGGCCTGAAGTCGGTATTCCAGACGCAGAACGACGTACTGATCCTCACGGCGTCGGGCACGGGTGCGATGGAAGCCGCCGCCGTCAATACCGTGCCGCCGGGAGGCAAGGCGATCGTGCTCCAAGCGGGCTACTTCGCCCAGCGTTGGGCGAAGGTCTGCAAGGCTTACGGTATCGAAGCGGTCGTTCTCGAGACCGAGTGGGGTCATCCGGTCGATCCCGCACAGGTGGCGAACGCGCTCGAAGCGCATCCCGACGCGGTCTGCGTGATGGGCACGCTCTCCGAGACCTCGACCGGGACCGGCCATCCGGTCGAAGCGATCGGTCGGGTGGTCGCCGAGACCAACGCCGTCTTCGCGGTCGACGGCATCTCGGGGATCGGCGCGATGGAGTGTCGGACCGACGCCTGGGGAGTCGACCTGCTCTGCGTCGGGTCGCAGAAGGCGCTCATGCTGCCGCCGGGGCTCGCGTTCGTCTCGGTCAGCCCGAAGGCCTGGGCCAAGATCGATGCCTTCGAGTCGAAGAGCTTCTACTTCAACCTCAAGCTAGCGCGGTCGAAGGCGAAGGAATTCGACACTCCCTTCACTCCCGCACATACCTTGATCCTTGCCCTCCGCGCCGCGCTCGCTCGAATCGAGGCGGAGGGGATCGAGAACGTCTGGGCTCGCCACAAGCGAATGAGCGAGGCATGCCAGGCCGGAATCCAAGCTCTTGGGCTCGAACTCTTCAGTTCGCACCCTGCCGAGGGGTTGACCGCGTTCAACGTCCCCGCCGGTTTGAAGGACGGCGACATCCGAAACCGGCTGTTCGACCGATTCGGGATCACGACCGTGGGCGGTCAGGATAAGCTCAAGGGCAAGATCGTTCGCGTCGGCCACATGGGCTATATGGACGAACTCGACGTCATCTCCGGCCTCGCCGCGCTCGAGATGGTGCTGGCCGAGATCGGCCTCGAGGTCGAGCCTGGTCGCGCAGTCACGGCCGCTCAACAAGTCTTCATGGGCCAACCCGTCGGATCGAAGTGATCCTCGACGTTCGCGATTCGACCTCGCGTCGCCTCCAGCCGGAGCGCTCCGCGAGGTCGACCGATTTTCCCAATCTCGTTCCGCCGGACATTCGATCGCCGATCGGCGTCGGCGTCCCGCGGACGTCCACTCTCCTCGAGGAAGCACCGTGGCGTATCGCGTTCTGGTCACAGACAAACTGTCGGAGCAAGGGCTGGAGATCCTCCGCCGGCAACCCGGCCTCGAAGTCGTCGTCGATACCAAGCTCTCGCCGACGGAGCTCCGATCGGCTCTGGCCGAGGCCGACGGGATCGTGATCCGTTCGGGTACGCAGCTCACCCCCGAGGTTCTCGCCGGGCAGACTCGGCTTCGAGTGATCGTGCGCGCGGGTGTCGGCGTCGACAACATCGACGTTCCCACCGCGACCAAGCAAGGCATCGTCGTGATGAACACCCCGGGGGGGAACACCGTCTCCACCGCGGAACACACGGTGGCCATGCTGCTCGCCCTCTCGCGCAACATCCCTCAAGCCAACGCGACGCTGAAGGGCGGCAAGTGGGATCGGAACAAGTTCACAGGGACCGAGGTCGGCGGCAAGACGCTCGGCGTCGTCGGGCTCGGTCGCGTCGGACTGGCCGTGGCGAAGCGGGCGCAAGGCTTCGACATGGACGTCGTCGGCTTCGACCCGTTCCTCTCGACCGAGCGCGCCAAGGAACTCTCGATCGAGGCGGTCTCGCGGCTCGACGACCTCTGGGGACGATGCGACTACATCACGCTGCACACCCCGCTGACGAACGACACGCGAAACCTCATCGGCGAACGCGAGATCGCGATGATGAAGCCGAGCGTTCGAATCATCAACTGCGCTCGAGGCGGATTGATCGACGAACCCGCGCTGGCTGCGGCTCTCGATGCGGGCAAGGTCGCGGGGGCGGCGATCGACGTGTTCGATCCCGAGCCGCCCGCCCCAGACCATGTTCTCGTGAATCATCCCAAGGTGATCGTGACGCCTCACCTGGGAGCGTCGACCGAAGAGGCGCAGATCGGCGTCGCGGTCGAAGCGGCTCATCTGCTCATCGATTTCTTCGAGAGAGGGCAGATCAAGTTCGCCGTGAACATGCCTTCACTCGACCGCGCCGAGCTCGAAGAACTCGGACTCTATCTCGAACTCGGCAGGCGCATGGGAATGCTCCATTCCCAGATGGATCGCGGGACGGTCAAGAGCGCGAAGCTCCGCTATCGCGGCGAGATCGCTCACAAGAACACGCGCCTGATCACCGCCGCCTTCGCCGCCGGTTGGATGGAGTCGGCGATGGACGAGACGGTCAACCTCGTCAATGCCGAGGTCAAGGCGAAGGAACGCGGCATCGCGATCATCGAGGAGAAGACGACGGAGACCGGAGACTTCGGCAGCTTGATCCATACCGAGGTCGAGACCGAACGCAAGACGTACGTTGCGGCGGGCACTCTCTTCGGCAAGCAGTTCCTGCGACTCGTGAGGCTCGGACCCTACCGGCTCGACGCCCACCTCGACGGAACGCTGTTCGTCTTCACACACAGAGATGTTCCGGGATTGATCGGATTCCTGGGCACGACGTTCGGGCGCTTCGGTGTGAACATCGCACAGATGAACGTCGGCCGCGAGCGCCCGGGCGGCGAGGCGATCGGCGTCGTCAACCTCGACAGCGTGCCGCCCGCCGAGGCGCTCGAAGCGGTTTCGGGTCACCCCGAGATCCTCAGTACGAGTCTGATCACTCTGCCCGCCGAAGGTGAACTCCCTGGATGGCTCGCCTCCTGATCCCGAACACCGCCGCCGCTCCCCGAGTTCAACGGGGAGCCGGCGGTCGCGATCGCTCGGGCGGCAAGGCATCGACGCCGAGGGCCCCTCGGTACTCCGCAAGGGTCGATCGATACTTCGCCTCGGCGTCGTAGACGTAGATCTGCGAATCCGACAGCGCCTGCTCGCGGAGGTTGAGCAGCAGCACGTTGCTTCCACCCTCGCTCAGGAGGATCCGTTCGGCGTCCGCGAGCTTTCGGCTCACGTTCAGTCCGTCGCGAGCCTGCTGGAGTACTTCATAAGCGGCACGCACGGCCGAGAGCGAGTCGAGCAGGTCGGCGCGGACCTTCTCTCCGGCGAATTGGGCCTGGGCGGAGAGCTGGCGCAAGACCGCCTCGCTGGAGATGATGCGTCCGCGAGCGAATCTTCGCTGAATCGGGACGTCGAAGAGCAGCGACGATTCCATCACGAAGGGTCGGAAGTCCTTGCCGAGGTCGAGTGCGCGATTACCGACGTTTTGCTCCGTGAACACATAGAGATTCAACGACGGCAGCATTTGATTCACGGCGAAGGCCTTGTCGATCTGGGCCTTCTGGATCTGATACCGAACCGAGAGGATCTCGGGGCGGAGCCGGAGCGCGACCTCGAGGTCTTGCTCGAACCGAGCGGCGTCGGGCGGGGGCTCGTCGGGGAACTCGGGCGGGAGCGACCGCGGCTCGGGCATGGTCGGCAAACAGTAGCTGTCGCGAAGATAGAGCGAGAGGTCGATGGCGGCAGCCTCGAACCGCCGCCGGGCAGCGACTTCCTGCTGTTGGCGGACGATGAGGATCTTGCGGAAGTCGACCATGTCGATCGGACGCACGAGACCCGCGCGCACTTGTTGATCGAGCCCCGCCCCGCGTTCTTCCGCGACGCGGACCAGTTCCTTCGCGATCTCGGCGTTGCGGCCGGCGGCGACCCAGTCCCAGTAGGCCTTCGCGGCCGACTTGAAGAGTTCGATGCGACTCTTCGAGATCGTCGGCTCGACCTTGCGCCTCTCGATCTCCAGCTGCATCAGCTTGGCACGCTTGGCGTCGATCTCCCGGTTCTTGAGGATCGGGAGTTCGAGACCGGCGACGAACGCACCACCGCTACGCGTGTTCAGATAGTTGTAGTAGTTCGGCCATCGGCCTTGGGCGATCCGGTATCCGGCAAACACCTTGCCGCCGGCATTCATGAGCGGCTGCTCGAGAAACACATCCTGGATCGAGCGGTTGTAATATCCAAGAGGATAGTTGCGCGAGTCGCTGTTGAAATTCAAGTCGAAGGAGCCCATCGCCGAGAGGACTTCGCCCCCGGCGACGCCTCGCTCTTGGAGCATCGCGAGGTAGGGCGGATATCCACGCTCGGCCGAAGAGAGAACCTCTTCGAGGAAGAGAGGCGGACCCTCGCGGTCGACGGTCGCCGGAGTGATCGGGGCGACCTGCTCCGCACGCGACGGGTCGGGCGTGAGCGGCAGAGACCACGGAAGGATGAACGACGGCGACGGCAGCGAGAAACTGCCGAGATTGCGGACCGTCGAAGGATTCGGCAGGAACGGACTGATCCGAGTCTGCTGAGGCCCGACCGGTTGCTGGAAGACCGGCGGCAAGTCGGGCGATTCGCCCATGGCTCGCGGCGGCGCATTGGGGTCGCGACCTGGGAGGGTCGTCGGAGGAAGACCTTCGCCGATCGGGAGCACACCCATCGCACGAGGAGGTCCCGGCAGCCGGTCCGGCATCGTGGCGAAGGGGAGTTGGAGCCGCGGAGAGTCGGGCGGTCGCACCCCATCCGTGGGTTCTTGGGCGATCGCCGCCTGCCCGATTCCGAGCAGGACGGCGAGAGACGCCCACCGCGTCACGAATCCATTCATGAGCAGCTCACTTGGGTCGCTTGGACTTGACCTTCTCCTCGAGCGACGGCTCGGAGCTCGGGTCCTTGTCCTTATCCTTGGACGGAGACTCGGGCTTTTGGTCGGAGATCGCCTGGGGGAATCCGTTCATCCGCCGCCAGAGTTCGTAGCCGAGGGGGACTTCGCCGAGGAGAACCCACCCTTTGGCTCGCACACCCTGTCGGAGATACTCGCGGGAAGGCCAGCGATCTTCCGCACCGGGCTTGACGACGATTCGGAACTTGCCCTTGCCGTTGTCCGCGGCGTCGACGAGCTTGACCTCGCCGCCGAATGATCCGATCGCCACCGAGGGCCATCCTGCGAATTGAACCGCGGGCCAACCCTCGAATTGGAGCCGGACGTGGGAGCCCGGCTCGACGAGAGGAGCATCGTTGCCGTCGACCCACATCTCGACTGCAAGGTCCGCCGTGTCGGGGACCATGATCGCGATCGGGTCGCCATCCTTCACTTGTTCGGATCCGGCGTTCACCAGGAGACGGAGAATCGTGCCGTCGCGAGGCGCCACGACATCCTGAGTCGTCTGCCGCCGGATCTTGACTTGGACGTCCTGGAGCTCCTTGCGACATTCGTCGACCTTGCCGGTCGACTTCTTCGCCTCGGCTCGGGCCTTCTCGATCTCCGCCTGGTTCTTCGAGCCGATCTCGGAGAGATAGGCTTTCTTGGCCTCGAGATCGCTCTTGGCTCCGGCGAGAGCAGCCTGTGCCTTGAGGAGCTTGGCGGAGCTCTCACGATACTTTTGATCGGCGAGTTCGAACTCGCGACTTGAGGTCAACCCGGCCGGGAGGAGACGGCTGAGACGCTCGTACTGGAGTCGATCAGCTTCTTTGGCGGCAGTGAGTGCAGTGACTTCCTGTTCCTCGGAGCTGACCTTCTGCTTCGCGGCCTCGACGCCGTTCATGGCGGCATTGGTCGCCATGTCGCGAACCTGCTCGAACCCGGATACGACCTTGTGATAGAGCTCGACTTCTTCCTCGGCCGTCTCGAGTTTGTGCTTCGAGGCGGAGAGTTGCTCGTCGAGCGCGGAAAGATAGTTCGGGTCGTTGTCGCTGATGCGTGCGATGATCTGGCCCTGGGTGACCTTGGCGCCTTCCATGACGAACCACTCGCGGACACGTCCCGAGAGCGGAGACTCCACATTGAACTGACGGTCGAGCGGCGCATAGCCGATGACGCGTCCCGATCCGTGCACATTTTGGCGCCAGGGAACGAACGCCAAGGCCATCGGGCCGATGATCATCAGCGCGAAGATCACACGGCCGACACGACGGAAGACCGGGGCGGGTTCGACCTCGTTCCAAGCCGAGAGGGTCGGGGTCGTTTCGAGGGTCGAGGCGTCGATCACGCGGAGCGACATTCGCGCATCTCCATGAGCCAACGGCCCAGATCGGGTTGACCGGCGTCGAGCTTCTTCGGTGTGGCCCGGCCTTCCGCGAGAACGACGACGCGGTCGCACAGCCGCGCCATCTCTTCGTCGTGTGTGATCAAGATCAACGTGAAAGCGGGATTCGTCTTGAAGAGCGTCTCGATCACCAGCCCTCGCGAATCGAGGTCGAGTCGATCGAGTGCCTCGTCGAGGATCAGCAATCGAGGAGCACCTGCGAGTGCTCGGGCCAACATCAGTCGGCGAGCCTGTCCACGAGACAGCGGCGAGCCGCTCGAACTCAGACGCGTGTGCATGCCCTCGGGGAGGTGGCTCAACTCGTCCCAGAGTCCGACGGACTCGAGAGCCTCGCGGATCGTGTCGGAGCGCATCGAGTTGCGGCCCAGGCGCACGTTCTCGAGGATCGTGCCGTCGATGATCTCGACGTCTTGAACCAAGGCGATCGACTCACGAAGCCTGGTGAGGCTCAAGTCGCGGAGGTTGACGCCGTCGATCTCGATCCGTCCGCGGGAGACCGAGCGCAGACCGTAGAGAATCTCCGAGAGCGTACTCTTGCCCGAGCCGCTCGGCCCAACCACCGCGAGCTTTCCGCCCGCGGGAATCGTCAGGGAGACGTCCGAGAGGATGTCGTGACCATGCCCGTAACCGTATCCGACGTGGAGCAGTTCGACACTGAGTCCGAGCGGGCTCCTGCCCGTGTGGAAGGCCTCGCCGTCGTGTCGCTCGAGCGGGAGGTCGACGAGGTGCCCGAGCTTGTCGACCGCAGCCATCAAGTCGTACCAACCTTCGAGCTGCTTTCCAAGTTTCGTGAACGAGCCGGCGATCGTGGCCACGATCAGTTCGGCCGCCACCAATTGACCCAGCGTCAACTGACCCTCCATGACGAGCCACCCACCCAGGCCGAGCAGAGCGGCCGAGGCGATCGCTTGGAAGCCGAGAGCAAACGCCGTTTGCCGGAAGACCACGCGGAAGTGATCGGTCCGGGCACGGAGATACTTCCGAACCAAGACGTCGGTCCGGTCGAGCGCGAGGTCGCGACCACCTTCGACGCGGTAGGCGATCGGGGCACGAGTCAACTCCTGGAGTTGATTCGCCACCTCGTACTTGACTCGAGACTCCATGATGCTCGAGCGAACTCCTCCGCGACCGAGCATGAAGACCGTATACAGCAACGCCCCGAGCAGGACGACATCGAACGCGAGCAGATATGGGTGGTAGAACGCGAGAAGTCCCAGACCGATCACGGTCTGAAGCACCAGGCCCACGCCTTCGAGAAGGAGCGATGCGCCTACCTTCTGGAGCGTGAGGACGTCGAAGAAGCGATTGACGAGTTCCGGACCGTATTGCTCGTCGAAGGCGGAGGTCTTCACTCGCGGAAGTCGATATGCGAGGTCGGCCGCCACACGGAGGAACAACCTACGCTGAAGGATCTCGACGAGGTAAGACTGCATCGCCTTGAGGACGGAGGCGATACCGAGACAGCCGAGCAGCAGCAACGCGAGTATCGCCAGCTGCTGGACCATCATGCTCATCGCAACGGTCGTCACCAACGCCTCGACGGCGATAGGCGTGGCGAGCGTGAGGATGCCGACGCCGATCGCGTAGACGAAGACGGTCCAGATCTCACCGCGCTCTGGCTTGATCAGCCCGATGAGTCGCGAGAACGGGGACAGGTGCGAGTGACCGCCATGATGGTGAGAGGAATGTCCGCCATGATGGGTTCGGACATCGGATCCCGTGCCGCCGCAGTGCTCGAGCGGCTCCAGTCGAACCCACTCCACCTGGGCCGAGGCGTCGGAAGCTCCGAGGAGTCGTACGAATTGCTTGTGGGAGACCCAACGAGGCTTCACGCTTCCCTTCAAGCTCTCGACACGAAGCGATCTTCCGCTTCGACGCGTGACGCACAGCCAATTCTGATCCGAGTGATCCTCGGCCGGAACGGCGATCAAGACGGGCACGGCCGCTTCCGTCGACCGAATGACGTCGGTGATCGACGAACGAAATCGTCGCGTTCGAAAACCCGTCAACTCACCGGCACGCTCCAGTCGCGCACCCCAGCACTCCTGAGGATCGCCATCGACCTCGCGGACCGCGACGTCCCAGGCGTGAGCCAAATCCGCGGGTTCGACGTCGATTCCCGACGCCGCGGCAAACCGCGCGAGGGGTTCGGGGAAACGCTGCGACATGGGGCGGCTCCGAGTGAATTCGGATCTTACGACTCGGCATGCACGATAATCTGTTCGTGAATTGTATTCGGCATCGATCGACCGTCAACGCGCGATTCTTTTCGGCGGGTGCCGTCGTCGATTTCGAGCCGAGGTTCGCGTTGCGGGTGACGTCGAGATGGAGATCTGGAATCGTAAAGCGTTCTGTGATCTGTTCCTGCGAGGAGTTCCGGGAATCTCGGGTCTCCAGCAGAAATTGGTCGCTCACGGACGAGAGATCGTACCGAACCACGACGCGGCACGCGATCAATGAGAACGCGTGCCGCGCCGGCGCGAACAGGGGCTGGAGGAAGGCGATGCAAACGGATCAGTCGAGTGCGATCGTCACGGTCTTCCACTCGGTGTAGTTGTCGAGAGCCTTCTCGCCGAGTTCTCGACCGATGCCGCTTCGCTTGAAGCCGCCAAATGGAGCCGCAGCGTCGAAGACGTCGTAACAGTTCACCCAGACCGTGCCGGCGCGGACGCGGTCGGCGATGGCGTGAGCCTTGCCGATGTCGCGGGTCCAGACGGCGGCGGCGAGGCCGTAGTCGGTGGTGTTGGCCCGACGAATGACCTCCTCGACCTCCGAGAATCGGATCACCGACATCACCGGTCCGAAGATCTCGTCGCAGGCGATCGCCATGTCGTCGCGCACACCGTCGAAGATCGTCGGCTTGATGAAGTAGCCGCGTTCGCCCCAGCGCTCGCCGCCGACCACGACGCGGGCTCCTTGTTCCCGACCCTTGGCGATGTACGACATGATCTTGTCGAACTGTGCCTGGTCGACCTGCGGTCCGATCTGGGTTTCCGGGTCGAACGGATCGCCCTGCTTGCGCGCGGCGGCGCGTTCGGCGAGTCGTTCGACGAACTTGTCGTGAACACGGTCTTCCACGAAGACCCGGCTCCCCGCGCAGCAGCATTGCCCCTGATTGAGGTAGAGCCCGAGGATCGCGCCTTCCACTGCTGCATCGAGATCGGCGTCGGCGAAGACGATGTTCGGGCTCTTGCCCCCGAGTTCGAAAGTGATCCGCTTCAGGGTCTCCGCGGCATTGCGCATGATCAGCTGCGCGGTCTTGCCCTCGCCGGTGAAGGCGAGTTTGTCGACTCCCGGGTGCTTCACGAGGGCGTCGCCGGCCGTCTCACCGAACCCGGGAACGATATTGATGACGCCGGCCGGGAAGCCCGCCTCGAGCGCGAGTTCTCCGAGTCGAAGCGCGGAGAGCGGGGTCTGCTCGGCGGGCTTGAGCACGATCGTGCACCCGGCGGCGAGCGCGGGACCCCACTTCCAAGCGACCATCAGCATCGGAAAGTTCCAAGGGATGATCTGCCCCGCGACGCCGACCGGCTCGCGCTTGGTGTAGCAGAAGTGGTTCCCTCGGATCGGGATCGTCTGGCCGTGGATCTTGTCGGCCCAGCCCGCGTAGTAGCGGAGGCAGTCGATGACGAGCGGGAGATCGGCGGATCGGCTCTCGCTGATCGGCTTGCCGTTGTCGAGCGTCTCGAGCGCGGCGAGTTCCTCGAGGTGAGTCTCGATGAGGTCGGCGAGCCGATACATCATGCGTCCGCGATCGCGGGCGTCGGCCTTGCGCCAAGGGCCCGACTCGAAGGCTCGTCGCGCGGCGGCGACGGCGAGGTCGATGTCGGCGGCGTCGCCCTCGGCGACGTGGGCGATGACTTCCTCGGTGGCGGGGTTGATGGTCGCAAAAGTTCGACCCGACCGGGCGTCGACCCAGTTGCCGTCGATGAGGAGCTTGGTCTGCAAGGGCCGTCCAGAGGCCGTCGTAGTGCGTCGAGGTTCGGTGACGGTGGCCATGAGGCCCTCCTCTTCGGTTCGGGACGGATGAATCGGAGAACGGCGGGAGTCCCCGCTCGGGATCGGGCCCTTCGCACGACCGAGAGCCGACCCTCCCCCATCTTACGAGAACCCTCGACCGGGACAAGCGTCGGTTGCGAGCGGACGATCGCTCCGCAGCACGCTGATCGCCGATCTCGAGGTTCGACTCGGCTCACCTCGCGCCGTAACGCACCATGCGGCGCGGATCGTGCGCTCGCTCCCTGGGAGCGTCGGACGGCGGCGAGGTTCCCGCGCGACTCGTCGAACTGCGCGTGGTTCGGGAACTCGCCAACGATGAATCGCCGAGAGATCGAGTTGGATTCCCCGGCTTCGGGCTCCAAGGCGGCCGACCGCTCGCCGCCTCGTCGGCAGCAGTGGTTCCTGGTCGAGCCATTCAGATTTAGAAAACAGCATGCGATTGTGAGCGAATAAGAGAGATGACTAGGGATTGCTACGGATCTCGGTGCCGGCCGAGGACCTCGCATTACATCGCGCCGCTCTCGTGCTCGTCGGCGTCTCCGATCGAATGACCTCCCTGATGCCCTCGGTCCATGATGCTCGACCGACGCCGACGGCTTCGCTGAGTCGAATCGAGTAGGACTCGATGAGATCATCGCGAGCCGCCGAGCCGGTCTCACGATCGAGGAACCCCATCACGCGCTCTCAAACATCTCCGGATGATGGAAGGGCCCCAGCTTCATGGGGAGGAGTTCGCCACGAGGCTTCGCGGGTTCGCGCTCGACGGTTGCGGGGTCTCGGATTCGTCCGCGACGCTCCATTGCGGAAGAATCGTCTGATCGGTCGTCGGATCGAATGTGGAAGACCGATTCGAGGTTCGAGCGATCATCCAACGGGAGTCTTTGCTGATCGAGTGCCGCGATCCGTCCGAGCATCTCCGCCTGGCGGCTCGCTCACGAACAGATCGACGATTGCGGTCTCCAACACACGAAGAATGCGAAGGAGCCGACTTGCGGAACGACGTTGCGGGGTGGGGAGCGAACTCCGGAGAGCCGACGACGACTTCACGTGGAAGACCCCGCTTGGAGGATGGTCGCCCGGCCCGATCCATGGGATCTCGCGGATGCCGACATGCGGAGCAAATGAATGCGAGTCGACTGGGTAAGCTGTTCGATCATGTGAAGATGGTTTCGATGAAGAGGTGTCTCGGCCGGCCCCTGTTCCGGGTGTTGGGTGATCCCATGAGCCCTGGACGAGGAGTCGAGCCCGATCGCTCGTCAGTGGATCGGGGTGGGGGAGCAGTCCGATGCGGCGATCGCTCCCTCGCGATCGGTCGGCGGGCGCTGGAGCAGCGATCCGCGAGCATCGTTGGATTCCGAGATGTGGAGGGTTGATCGTTGGGGCACGGCGGTACTATCGTGTTGCATGGGTCGCACTATCGATCGGAGGGCGGGGGATGAGCGTGTCCAGCCCGAACCGATGACGCAGCCGCTTGCGACAGGTCGGCCGCTGCGTCCGACCGATCGGGGAGAGATGATCTCCCATGAAGGTGTCGATGCCTCGACGAGGACCGTGCGTCGTTCTCGAATCTCGCGACCAACGCCGAGCATTCGCCGGCCGACCGCTCGCGACATGGATCCGCCCACCGTGGAGCAGAACGAAGGAATGCGAACGCGGATCCTCGATGCCGCCGATCGATTGATGCAGATGCGCGGCTACTCCGGATTCAGTTTCGCCGACGTCGCCGAGGTCGTCGGAATCCGCAAGGCGAGCATCCATCATCACTTTCCCACGAAGTCGGACCTGGGCCGTGCCCAGCTCATGCGATTTCGAGAGGTGTGTTCCCGCAGACTCATCGAGATCGACTCGATCGCGAAGTCGCCCGCAGCGAAGCTGCGCGGGTATGTCGATCTGTTTCGTTCGACCCTCGCCGACGACGGTCGCATGTGTCTCTGCGGCATGCTGGCGGCTGGAGTCGAGAATCTCCCCGACGAGTTGCGCGAGGATCTTCGGGAAGCGATCGTGGAGCATGAGCAATGGCTCGCGAAGGTGTTTCGCGAGGGCAGGCGTGCCGGGACGTTTCCGCGACGCGGTACGATCGATCAGCAGTCGCGTGCCTTTCTCGCCGCTCTGGAGGGTTCGATGTTGCTCGCCAGGGTCTGCGGCGGCGTCGACCGTTTCGAAGTCGTCGCCGCGGGACTTCTCGACGCCCTCGCGTCGCCGCGGCGTTCTTCCTGAGAAAACGAAAGAAGACCGAATAATCGGCTGTCGGGTCAGTCTACCTACTGGTAGGATGGCAATCTCGAGAGTCGACCTCGACGACCCCGGCGGGATCGGTGTGATCCCGCGGCCGACTCTCGGGTTTCAATGGATTGCGATAGGGAGACGACTCGATGCCTCGCACCTGGATCCGCTGCGGTTTCTTCTCGGCGCTCTTGATCGGTCTGGTTGCGGGATGCGAGTCCCAGCCGGTCGAGGATTCCGCCCCCGGCAAGATGGAAGGCGGCGCCATGGGCAAGATGGACGGCGGCGCCATGGGCAAGATGGAATCAGGCAAGATGGAAGGCGGGGCCATGGGCAAGATGGAATCGGGCAAGATGGAACCCGCCAAGCAGCCCTGATCCGCCAAGCCTTTCGAAGCCGTTCCGGGATCCTCGCGTCGTTCCCTCCCCCGGCGCCGGGATCCCCTCGTACCGGGAGTCGCCTCCGTGATCGAACTCGAACGCAAGCACTCTCTCCCGACTCGCATCTTCCATTGGGTCAACGCCGTCGCTCTCGGGATCATGATCTGGAGCGGGATCCTCATCTACTGGGCGCACGACGTCTACGAGATTCGGATCTTCGGTCGAACGATCCTCAAGTTCTTTCCCAGTTGGTTCTACACCAACCCCCTCTGGCAGATCGATCATCGTCTCGCCGAGGGGATGGCCTGGCATTTCAGCGCGCTCTGGATCTTCGCTCTCAACGGTCTCGCCTACGTGATCTACACCGCGGCGAGCGGCGAGTGGAAGCATCTCGTCCCGAATCTCTCCACTCCGCGCGACGCGCTCCACGTCGTCCTCCACGACCTGGGCATCCGAAAGGAACCACTCCCTCGGGCGAAATTCAACGGAGCGCAACGAATCGCCTACACCGGTGTCGTGATGATGGGCGCCGGTTCGATCCTCAGCGGGATCGCGATCTACAAGCCGGTTCAGTTCGATTGGCTCCGATCGCTCCTGGGTGGATACGAGGCGGCGAGATTGATCCACTTCCTGCTCACGTTGGGATATGTCGCGTTCTTCGTGATCCACATCTCCCAGGTCGTGAAGGCGGGATGGAACAATTTCCGAGCGATGATCATCGGGGTCGAGGCACGCCCGATCGAGGTTCCGTCGGTCGTGGTCGCACCCGCCGCGATGCGTGAGGAGAGCAACTCATGAACGATTCCAAACAGAAGCCTGCGATCGATCCTGAACAGCGACGGCTCGCTCGAATGTCGCGTCGCGGATTTGCGATTGCGGGTGCCGCGCTCGCCGCGGCCGTCGGCGGGATCCGGTTCGCGGCTCGCGCGGAACTCGAAGACGATCTTCCCTGGCCGCTGAGACGGATCCTCCAAGGCAACGAACGACTCTGGCGTGCAGCCTTCCGGCGCGATCGACTCGCCGAGACCTACCCCGACACTCTCGCGAGAGAACCCCGGGTGAACGGTCGCGAGGGGCTCCCGCCGCAGCTCGACGCGACTCCCAGCGAAGCCGAACGCGCGGAATGGCGGATCGAGGTGACCTCGCCGTCGGGACGTGCCGAACTCTCCCTCGCCCGGCTCGGTGAACTCCCGAGAGTCGAGATGACTGCTCAGCTGCGCTGCATCGAAGGATGGAGCACCATCGTGCATTGGGGAGGAGTGCGACTCCTCGATGCGCTGGCCGCCGCTCGGATCGCGACTCGATCCGGGCGGGGACCCGATCCCGACTCGGCCCCGGACGACCTCTTTCAGTTCGTCGGACTCGCGACACCCGACGGCGGTTATCACGTCGGCCTCGACGTCGCGAGCGCCCTTCATCCCCAGACCTTGCTCGTCGACACGATGAACGGCCGCCCCTTGACCGTGGGGCATGGTGGCCCGATCCGACTGGTGATCCCGGTCAAGTACGGCGTCAAGAACATCAAGCGCGTCGGCTCGATCGCGCTTTCGGATACTCGCCCGAGCGATTATTGGGCTCAACGAGGCTACGACTGGTACGCAGGCCTCTGACCGATCTCCCGGTTCGACCCATTCTAGGACATTCACATGCACAAGCGATTCGTCGGCGTCGCGGGAATCACCCTTCTCGGCGGACTCGTACTCGCAGCGACGACCTGGGCCGCTGCGCCCAAGGTCGGCGACACCGCCGCGGACTTCAGCCTGCTCGACCTCGAGGGAAGGAAGCACACGCTCTCGGAGTTCACCTCCAAGAAGCCGACGGTGCTCGTGGTGCTCCGCGGATACCCCGGCTATCAGTGCCCCGCCTGCTCGGCCCAGGTTCGCAGCTTGATCGATGCGTCGGAAGATCTCCGATCCGCGAATGTGGTCCTGGTCTATCCCGGTCCCGCGGATCAGCTCACGGCCCGAGCAAAGGAGTTCGTCGGGTCGAAGTCGCTGCCCGAGGGATTCACTCTGCTCCTCGATCCCGCATATCGATTCACTTCCGACTACGGTTTGCGCTGGAACGCGCCCAACGAGACGGCCTATCCGTCGACGTTCGTCATCGACGGCTCGAACAAGGTTCGATTCGCCAAGGTCAGTCGCTCGCACGGCGGCCGAGCCTCGGCGCGTGAAGTCATCGGTGCTCTCGGCGGGATCAACACCCCGAAGTGATCGATCCGGGGCCGAGGGCCGGCGTCGATCTCTCGAGCGGTGTAGGATGATTCTTGTTGAACATTGCTTCAGCGGACTCCTCTCTCACCGCCCGGAGTGCGGCCATGCTCACGCTCTTCGACGTCGACGCTCGGCGCAATCGTCGTTCATTCCTGAAGATCGGGGCGACGGCGGGGGTCGGCGGCTGGCTGGGCGGACTGGGAGCACTCGCCGGCTCGGCTGCGGAGTTACCGGGATTGACGACGGGTAAGTCGGTCGTCTTCCTGTTTCTGCACGGGGGTCCAAGCCAGTTCGAGACCTTCGACCCCAAGATGAATCGACCCGAAGGAATCCGCAGTGCGACCGGGGAGATCGCCACTCGGATTCCCGGGGTCACCTTCGGTTCGAGTTTCCCCGGACTCGCCTCCCGGGCCGATCGACTGGTCGTGGTGCGATCGTTCGTGCCGGGAGATCCCGACCACAATCTCAAGCCGCTCGTGGGACGCGACAGTTTCGGGGCGAATCCCGGGGCGGTCGCTTCGAGCGTTTCGGGTACGAACGACCCGTCGACCGGAATTCCCACGAATGTTCTCCTCCTCCCGAGAGCGGTCGACGCGACGACCCGCCCCGGAACCACCGCGTTCGGCCGATTCGACGGTGTCGGCTCGCTCTCGTCGGCCTTCGCTCCGTTCGACCCGAGCCGAGGCGATGCCGGGGAGAGCCTTCGCTTGGGAATCCCACGCGAACGGCTGACGGATCGAAGACTGCTCCAACGTCGACTCGACGACGCGATCAGGAGTATCGACGCGAACTCGCATGATGAATCACACGGACTCTTGCGTGAGCAAGCCTACCGCTTGATCGAGGGTGGACTCTCCGAGGCGTTCGACCTCGAGCGAGAGGACCCTCGCCTCGTTGAGCGCTACGATACCGCCCCCTTGGTCCGGCCGGACGCGATCGACAAGAAGTGGAAGAACTATGACAACTACGTCGACAACGCCAAGTCCCTGGGCAAACTCATGCTCCTGGCGCGTCGACTCTGCGAGCGCGGGGCGAAATTCGTGACCGTCACGACCAACTTCGTCTGGGACATGCACTCCGACGAGAACAACGCCCCGATGGTCGAGGGCATGCGCTACATGGCCCCGCCGCTCGATCGCGCGATCTCGGCGTTCCTCGACGACCTTGCGAGCCGAGGTCTCGAGAACGACATCCTCCTGGTCGCATGCGGTGAGATGGGGCGGACGCCTCGAATCAACGGCAAGGGCGGACGCGATCACTGGGGCGGTCTCGGTCCGCTGCTCTTGGCGGGCGGCGGCCTGCCGCGCGGGCAGGTGATCGGACGATCGAATCTCGACGCTTCCGGACCGCAATCGGAACCCGTGACCGGCAAACACCTCCTGGGAACGATCGTCCGCACTCTCTTCGATCCGGGACTCCTCCGACTCGTCCCCAACCTTCCCCGCGAGTTCTCCCAGACGATGGCCGGATACGACCCGATCCCGGGTCTGTGACCTCGTAGAACAGATCATCTCACCACTTGTCGATCGGTCCGCTCGGCACGGGCACACGCGGCTCGAAATGCCCCGGCAGGGGGGATTGCGGCCCTTCGCTTCGAATCATCGTGACCGTGTCGGCGAACGTCGCGACCGATGCCAGATTGATCAGGCGATGATAGAGTTCTTTTCTTGGTCGAATCAAGTAGTGATACCATTTGATGAGCTTGCGGAACTGCAGGCACGCGTGCCGCTCGCCCCGGCGCTCGACCAGACCGTGGAAGTGGTCGACCATGACGTCGATCCGCTCCTCGAACGTCGGGTCGGGGCCGGGATCTCCGTGCGTCAGCCAATGATCGAGTTGTCGAAAGAGGAACGGATTGCCCAGCGCACCGCGGCCGATCGAGATCGCGGAGCATCCGGTCTCGCGGAACATCCGCTCGGCGTCGTCGACGGTTCGGATGTCGCCGTTGCCCACCACCGAGATCGACTCGACCGCCTCGACGACCGCGCGGATCCCCGAACGGTCGACCGATCCCTTGAATCCTTGTTCGCGCGTACGTCCATGGATCACGACGCCGGCGACGCCGACCCGCTCGAACTCACGCGAGAGTCTCGGAGCCGAGAGGTCGGTCGCATCCCAGCCGAGTCGCATCTTGACGGTGACGGGCACGGGAACCGACTCGACGACCGCGGCGACGAGCCGAGTCGCCTCGTCGATCCGACACATCATCGCCGAGCCGCCGCCGGTCTTCACGACCTTGTTCACCGGGCAGCCCATGTTGATATCCACGGCCGAAGCTCCGAGGTCGACGACCCTGCGCGCGGCCTCGGTCATCTCGGCGATCTGCGAGCCGTAGATCTGAATCGCGACCGGGCGGTCCTCGGGTGACGTCTCGGCGAGTTCGAAGGAGCGAGGGCGCCTCTCGATGATCGAACGAGCGTTGACCAAGTCGGTGGTGACCTGGCCCAACCCGCCCAAGCGGCGGACGGCCAGGCGATAGGCGAGGCTCGTGTACCCCGCCATCGGGGCTAAGCCGAATCGCGTCGGGATCGACAGCGACCCGAGGCGATAGGGTTCACGGAGCCGGTCGGAGGGTGGAGGGACGACTTCAAGGGGAGGCACTTCGAAGTTCTCGGGGATCCTGAGTCACGGAATCGACGGATGGAACTATTGTAACGGTATGGGGCGGAGTCTGGGGAGGGAGCGTGATGAGTCGGATGGCCGGGAACGTCGATGCCGAGGAGTACGTACTCACGACTGCTCCCGGTCACGCACTCCTGGCCGAAGTCGCGGCGGTCGCGGAGCCGCGTCCTGCGGACGTCGCCCAATGGCGTCGCGGCCGTTCCGCGGAGATCGTCGCTGCGGCGATGCGAATCGCGGAGTCGCGTCGGCGAGGGCGCTCCAAGTTCTCCAGAGCCGGAGAGATGTGGTTCGACGCCGTCGGCCTCGAGCAAGCCACGTCCGAGGTGGTGGCGAATCACAAGGCCGAACGCTTCCGGAATGCGCTCGTCGTCGACCTCTGCTGCGGGATCGGGGGCGACAGTCGGGCGCTCGCGGGCGTGGGCCATGTCCTCTCGATCGACGTCGACGAGGGCATGGTGCGACGGACCCGTTGGAATGCCGGCGTCTACGGCGTCGCGGAGCGGCTCGCCCCATTCCGCTCATCCGCCGAGGAGTTTCCGATTCCTCCCGACGCCTACGTCCACATCGACCCCGACCGTCGGGCTCGGGGGCGATTTCGTGCGAAGTCGATCGTCGACTACGCTCCCTCGCTCGACTTCCTTCTCGCGCTTCCGTCGAAGGTGAAGGCAGGCGCGATCAAGCTCGGTCCCGCGGGCGACTTCGACCTCCATTTCGACTCACCCGCCTACGAACTCGAGGTCGTGAGCCTTTCGGGAGAGTGCAAGGAGGCGACCCTCTGGTTCGGTCGCGTCGCCAACGCACGACGTCGAGCGACGGTCCTCCCTGCGGGAGCGACGATCTCGGATCGCGACCTGCCCGAGAGTTCACTCCGTGCCGAGGTCTCGGAGCTCGGAGCTTGGGTTCTCGAGCCCGACCCCGCCTTGATCCGAGCAGGTCTGCTCGACGGCTTCGCCCGGGCCCACGCGGCTCGGAGGTTCGCGGAGGGCGTCGATCTCCTGACATCGGATCAGCCGATCGATTCGCCGTTCCTCGTCGCGTTCCAAGTCGAGGAGAGCATCCCCCTCGACCTCAAGCGACTCCGACGCATCATCGACGACAAGGGGCTCTCGCAACTCGAGATCAAGACTCGGGGAGTGGACCTCGCTCCCGACGATCTCCGCAGACGACTCAAGACCCAAGGCGGTCGATCCGGGACCTTGATCCTCGTCGGGGGCGGCGGGCGATCGATCGCGATCATCGCCCGCCGCGTCCGGGATCAGGCCAATCCGTGACGCTTGAGCTTGCTGCAAAAGGTACTCCTGGGCACGCCGAAGAGTCGCGCCGCCTCGCTCTTGTTCCCGCCGGCTTCCTGGAGCGCGTCGATCAACTGCGTCCTCTCAAAAGCGTCGAGCTCGGGGTCCGCGTCCGCACCCTGCGGGGCCCCGCCGCCCCCCACTGAGGCGGAGCGAGCTCGCGACGTAGAGCCGATGCTCGTGATCGGGACGAGCACGCGAGGCGGACGTCCGCGCTTGCGTGCGCCCGGAGCCATACGGATCTCCGACGGGAGGTCGTGAAGCGATAGCGCGGGGCCTTCGGCAAGGACGACGGCTCGCTCGATCACATTTTCGAGCTCTCGAATGTTCCCGGGCCAATCGTATCGAACCAACGCCTCGAGCGCATCGTCGTCGAGATGCGAGACCGAACGCCCTGCGCGGCGCGCGTGCTCGCGGAGGAAGTGAATCGAGAGCTCGAAGATGTCCTCACGCCTCTCGCGCAGAGATGGAGTGCGGACCGGAATCACATTCAATCGATAGTACAGATCTTCACGAAATCGCCCGGCTCGGATCAAGCCCTCGAGATCCTGGTGGGTCGCGGCGAGGATTCGGACGTCGACCGAGATCGACTGCGAGCTGCCGACGCGTTCGAACGACATCTCTTGGAGCACTCTCAGCAACTTCGTCTGCACCTCGAGGTTGATGTCGCCGATCTCGTCGAGGAAGAGGGTGCCGCCGTCGGCCTGCTCGAACCGTCCGACGCGATCGCGATCCGCTCCGGTGAACGCCCCGCGAACATGTCCGAAGAGCTCGCTCTCGAGCAGATTCTGCGACAGCGCGGCGCAGTGGACCTTGACGAATGCTCGACCGGCCCGAGGGCCCGCGAGGTGGATCGCTTCCGCCAGCAACTCCTTTCCCGTGCCGCTCTCACCTCGGATCAGGACAGGAGAAGGGCTGCTCGCCACCTTGCGTGCGACATCGATCATCCGCTTCATTGCGGGACCGGAACCGCGAATCCGCGCGAAGGCCGCGTCGACCGGTTCGTTCTGGTCCGAGAGACTCGGCGTCGAACCCTCCCCGTCGGAGGTGACCACGCCCGCGCTCGCCCCGCCGCCCACGAGTTGATCCTGCAGGATCAAGATCCGACGCTGCTGTTCGGCGATCTTCTCGACCTTGTCGCGCAGATCCCGATTCAGGGTTTCGAGCGTTTGCTGGATCTCGGCGGAGTGCAACGCAAGGGTCGCCACGGAACTCAATGCTCCGAGAAAAGCGATCTCTTCATCTTCATACGGCAGACCGCTCCGCTTTGGTCCGAGGATCAGGAACCCTGCGAGTTTTCCGTCCGCCTCGAGAGCGTAGGCGACCTCGCCGCCGAGCGCGATCATCGCGTCCGCCGCATCACCGGGCACGGAACTCTGCGCCGCGGAGTGTGAAGCCCGAAGCGAGGGCGTCGACTCGAGCCGGGTCGGCACGGGGTGAGAGACGGGGAGCTTGCGCTCTTCGGGCTCGGGGCCGAGGCTCGCGGCGAGTGCGTACCACCCGCGCGAGGGGTCGACGAGATAGATCGCCCCCCAGTCGACCCGAAGGATCTCGACCGCCGCCTCGAGGAGTCGTCGGCCGAGCGTCTCGCGATCGACCAGGCTGCCGACGGCGAGCTTCATCTTCCGCATCGCTTGGTCGAACTTGTATTTCTCTCGATAGAACCGCCGATCGATCGCCTTCTGGAATCGCTCGCGAATCGCGCCGGAAAGGATCAGCAAGGCGATCGCCGTGACGCCGGCCGCGATCCCCTCGCGACCCGTTCGTTCGTCGAGGAGTCGCTCGCCGATCAAGAGGGCGCTGACGACCAACACCGCCGAGTAGAGAAGCCCTGCCGCGACGCTGACCGACAGATACAGCTTGGTTCTATTGAAGAGATCATCGACCTGCATGAGCTTGTATCGAGTGATGCTCGAAGCATATGCAAGCGTGTAGAGAAGAGACACGCCGTACATCGGCCAGGCCGCGCTGGCGCGTCCGAGCCGCGAGGGATCGACGACGGCTCTCCAGAGCAGGTAGAGAATCAGGGGAAAGGAGAGCAAGGTCGCGAGCAAGATCCACTTGACCTGGTGCCGTTCGGTCCGGCTGTCGTCTCCGCGAACGTAGGATCGGAGGAGGCAGGTGAAGAAGAGCACGAAGAGGACGAACGAGATCCCGATCGACGTGAAGGCGAGCATCTTGACGATGAGGACCGCCGTCTCGACGTCGCCCGCGTGGATGCTCGACCACCGAGTCCACGCGATCGCTGCGTAGATCACGGCGACCTCGACGAGTCCGAGCCCGTAGAGCGCTGCGGGGACCGCGCGGCGATGTCTCGCGAAGATGGGGTGGATGCGCGGGAAGACGAGTGCGAAGTGCAGACTCACTATGGGGACGAACACGGCGAAGGCGACGAATCCGTATGTGAGGACGGGTTCCACGACGATCTCCGACCAGTGGACCCCTCCCATGTAGGCGCCGACGGTGAAGACGCAGAGTTGGAAGAACAGTCGAGCGGATTCGTCGCGAGGTCGTTTCCAGAAGACGCGAGCCCCGAGCGCGAAGATGACCATTTCCTGGACGAACCAGAGCACCGCCCAGATGTAGGTCGAGAATGGTCTGGTGCGCACCCGCGCCTTGGCGGCATGCGCTTGACCCTCCAGATCCGTCCAGCTCACCGAGACCGACTCGCCCGCCTTGCGACGAATCCGCCTCAGGGCGTCGACATAGTCGGGATAATGACGGATCAACCGTCCGTCCACCGAGTCGAGCGTGTCGCCCACTCCGGGGCGACCGCCTTCCCATTCGTACTCGGTGGGGACCGCCTCCTTCACTTCGATGCCGAGAACGCACCGCACCCCGATGTCGCCCGATGTCGCCACGATCCACAAGACCCAGACCGAGTAGGCGATCGCGACGACGCCCAGAACGGCCATCATGCGGCGAGTCGAACTCGTCGACTCGATCCCATGACGGTGTTTCGATGGATTCAGGATCGCCATGTGCGCTGGTGCCGATCTCGGTCGAGGATGCAAACTCAGGTTAGGTTCCAGCCTAGCGAATCGGTGACGAAAAGCAAATGATCGCTAGCGAAAAACCGCCTCGAGGTCGTCGTCGACGACGACCTTCAGTGGTTGAGGGAGGTCCAGTGATTGGGCCTCGGATTCCGGCTGCTCGAGGCCTTCTCTTGGGGGAAAACATGACGATTCAGGGGAATGGGGACCCTGGTCTTGGAGGTCTGGGTAAGCAGGGAAAATTATGTGATCGTAACCTCTCGTTATCGTCGCCCTGGCGAGGTTCTCGTCATTTTTTTCGCCGGCGATTCTCGGTGACGAATCGGCCTCGTTCGGACTCGTCCGGACGGCGTCACCATCGACGAACTCGAGAATCGCCCCCTGATTCGATTCGTTCTCTTCGATGGCATGGCGACTGCTTTGTTCTCTCGCACACGATGTGCAACCTCGATGCGCGTTTTCGATAGCGAGGGAAGTCTCATGCGGATCTCGGACCGACGAAGATCGTCCCTTCTCCTCTCCGGCGACTTCGCCCGCAGCACTCCGGCGGAGTCCGAATACGCGGGACGGTTTCAGGATGTCGTCTGCCTGGGGAGCGGCGATCCGCTGGTCTTGGTTCCCGGGTTGGCCGGCGGGACACGTTTGGTCATGCCGTTCGCTCGGCAATTGGCCAAGAGATTCCGCGTCTTCATCCCCGCGATCCGCGGCGACGACAACCCGCTGAGCACGCATCGCCCCCGCGAGATCGCCGACCTTTCCGCGGATCTCCAACTCACGCTCGAATCTCTTGGACTCGAGCGACCCACGCTGCTGGGGATCTCCTTTGGTGCTGCGATCGCCCTGGAGTTCGCCGCCGAGAATCCCGGTCATGTTGGAGCCTTGGGAGTGTATGGCGGGTTGGGGCGTTTCGAGGCCTCGCTCGGTTCGACAATCGCCCGGAGGGTTCTCGAACGCTTCCCGCTTCCCAAGGACAACGGTTTCGTCAACCAGTTCTTCAACTTGCTGCACGGGGGCAAGCCCGAGGCGGGACCTCTCGCCGAGTTCATCGTCGACCGTTGCTGGGAAACCGATCAATCCGTGATTGCGCAGCGTTTGGCCCTCCTCGAACGATTCGACGTCTCCGATCGCCTCTGGAGGATCGACGCTCCGACTTTCGTCGCCGCGGGCTCTCGAGACGTGATCGCCCGGCCGAGCGAACAGCGCGAACTGGCGTCATCGATCCCTGGAGCGTCGTTCCACCTCCTCGAGGGAGCCGGCCATGTCGGCTTCCTCACGCATCGCAAGGAACTCGCCTCGGCTTTCTCTCGATTCGTTCGGACTCATGCTCGTTCGGCTTGCTGAGTTCCTTCTCCTTCGACGCACTTCGTGACACCCCGTAATCCGCGCCGCCTTCGACGGAGTGTCGGCGGCTCGAACACTCATCAGGCGATGACCCCTCGGCTTTCCCACGCGATCGAATCGTCCGTCCACCGACTTCAGCGAGGCGACGAACTGGCCCGACCGTGCAGGATCGTCCTCATGGATGTGCATGAACGATGAGCGAGCTCCACTCCGCTCGAATCGAACGAGCCTTGATCCTGGCACTCTCGGCGCATCATTCGCAACGCCGCAAGGCGACCGAGATCCCATACGCCTATCACGTGGTCGCAGTGGCCGGAATTCTTGCGCGTGCGGGCTTCGACGAGGAAGTCCAGATCGCCGGTCTGCTCCACGACCTCCTCGAAGATACTCCGGTGACCGCCGAAGAGGTCGCGTCGCAGTTTGGGCCGGAGATCGTCGGTGTGGTGCGAGGGTGCAGCGAGGTCAAGTTCGACGCGGACGGACGATCGAGGCCCTGGCTCGATCGAAAGCGCGAGCATGTCGCCGGGCTTCGCTCGGCGACTTTGGCGGTTTGCGCTGTGACCCTGGCCGATAAGCTCCACAATCTCTTCACCATCTGCGAAGACCTCGAGGCGGGACTCGAGGTCTGGTCGCGCTTCAACGCGAGTCGCGAGCAGATCATTGCGTATCAGCGCGCTGCGGTCGCGGTATGCGAGCGCGACGACGATCGAGTGCGGCGACTGGCGTCGGAGTGCCGCAGCCTGATCGACCGCATCGCGCCCGAGATCCCGGAGTCCGAAAATCCTTGCGAGTCCTTCCTAGGAACTTGCTGACGACTGCTCTCCGACTATACTCGCCTAGTCCGCCGAACGTCACGCTCGACGGACATCGTGTCGTGCCCACGTAGCACGACGGGCTAGGGCCTGCTCTCGCTAGAGGCTGGACTCCAGCGAGACCGGGGAGTCTTTAGCGCAAAGGAGGTGATCGCGTGAGTAGTGACAACCAGAGGCGGCTCGCCTAAGGGCGGCTGACGGGTTGCCCGTCGGGCAAGCCGCATTCCCACTGATCGGATATCGATCGGTTTCGGCTCGAGTCACGGGTAGCCCCCGGGCTCGAGCCGTTTCATCTCCGGATGTTGACCGCCGGCCTCGAATCGTCGAATCCTGGCGCTTGCCGATGGCCACAGCCTCGGGAGACCGGGTATCATGACCATTCCCAAGGGTCAGCGTGCGAGGATCGTGCGTCGCTCGAGTCGGACCATCGGCCAAGAGCCGGAAGCCCCGTGGCCTGGAGTCGCCCAGGCCGTGGGGCTTCCGGCGTCTACCGACTCCCGATCCATTGGTCTTTGGTTGGACGCGGTGACCTGGCCTGCCTACATCAATCGTCGTGGAGGTGCGGAGAACGTGATCGTCGTCATGAAGCCGGATGCGACCACCGAGCAAGTGCAACACATGGTCGAGCACATCCGATCCCTGGGCTTCGCGCCGCAAGTCCTCCATGGGACGCAACGAACCGTGATCGCCGCGATCGGTGAAGAGCGGCCGGGTCTGGTCGAGACGCTCGAGCCCGGCGAGGGTGTCGAGAAAGTCCTTCCGATCCTCGCGCCATATAAGCGGGCATCCGCCGAGCTCAAGTCGGAGAGAACCGTCGTTCGTGCACGCGACCTCGAGGTCGGCGGTAAGCGAGTGGCCGTGATCGCGGGGCCCTGCTCGGTCGAGAATGAGGAGCAGATCGTCGCGATCGCCCTCGAGTTGAAGGCGCTGGGAGCGACCGGCCTGCGAGGCGGGGCCTTCAAGCCGAGGACCTCGCCCTACAGTTTCCAAGGGCACAAGGAAGATGGCCTGAAGATGCTGGCGGCAGCCCGGGATCGTACCGGGCTAGCCATCGTGACCGAGGTCATGGCGCCCGAGCACGTCCCCCTCGTCTCAAAGTATGCCGACGTGCTCCAGATCGGAGCGCGGAACATGCAGAATTATCAACTGCTCCAGGCCGTCGGCGACTCCGGAGTGCCCGCTCTCCTCAAGCGCGGAATGAGCGCGACGATCGACGAATTCCTACTTGCCGCCGAGTACATCCTCGATCGAGGAAATCCCAACGTCATCCTCTGCGAGCGTGGGATCCGTACCTACGAGGACCACACTCGCTTCACGCTGCCGCTCGCGACGGTTCCCTACCTCCACGAGAAGAGCCATCTTCCCGTGATCGTCGATCCCTCGCACGGGACCGGCAAGTCCAAACTGGTCGTACCCATGTCGAAGGCCTCCGTGGCCTGCGGGGCGGACGGGTTGATCGTGGAAGTCCACAGCGACCCCGAACACGCCATGAGCGACGGCGCCCAGACCATCACGCCGGCCGTCTTCAAGACGCTGATGGATCAGTGCCGTCGCATCGCCGAGGCGGTCGACCGCACGGTCTGAGGTCGTTTCGACGCGGTCCGGTCGAGTCGCTGCTCGACCGGACCTGAACTCGGCCGATCTCGAGTCCGAATCGTCGAGCGGCGTCAGGTTCGATCCCCCTTGGGATCGCCGGAATCGGGCAACTCCACGATCACGTCCCTACCGGGCTCCGTTGCTTGTTTCGGCTTGGGCCGATAGAGGAAGCTGCCCGCGAGGATGATCGCCATTCCGCTCCAGAAGAACCAACCCGGCATATGCAGCGGGATCTTCTTGACGAACTCCGGCAGCGAAGCCGACCAAGACGGACCTTCGTGCGTCGGGTGGATTCCGTGGTGGAGCCCGCCGCCGATGAGTTTGAGCCCGATCCAGCCGACGAGATAGTAGGCGCCTAGTGCGAGCCCCGAGAACTTGTCGAGCAGAATCAGGAAGTATCCGGCGACGAATCTCATCGCCAGGATCCCAAGGATGCCGCCGATATAGATGACGGCCATCTTCATGGTGACCGTCGAGCCGCCGAAGGGAAGGTCGAACAGGATGGTGGATGCGACCTTCTTCGGCAGCACGTCGGCCATCGCGACCGCAGCGAGGATCGAGTCGATGGAAAAGGCGATGTCGGCGATCTCGACGCCGACGACCGTGCCCCAGAAACCCTTGCCGGGTCGCGCCTTGGCTTCGGGATCGTCCGAGTGATCTCCGCCGAAGCAGAGATGGGATACGGCCAAGTAGAAGAGGTAGAGACCTCCGACGACCTCGAACCACCAGTATTCCAGCAATGTCGCCGCGAATAGGATCGCCACGAACCGGAAGAAGAACGCGCCGATGATCCCGTAGCGAAGTGCCCGACGTTGTTGATTCTTGGGCAGATGCCGTACCATGACGGCGAGGACGAGTGCGTTATCGGCGCTGAGGAGCCCCTCGAGGAAGACCAAGGTGGCGATCGTCACGAAGATCGAGGACCACTCCGCCGGACTGAACCCCATTCGGGTCGCTCCTATCGGGAAGAATCGGCAAGGCGGGACGCCGAACTCGGTGGCGATGTCTCGAGATCGAGGATGCCGTTCGCGAATTCGGTAGGGGGACCCCGATGCTCATGATGGAATCGGATCAATCTACCATAGACTCCTCCGAAGCCGCGAGTCCGCAGTCGACGCGGATGAATCGTCCAAGCACACTCGGCGGGCGTCGGCAGTCGATCCGGATCATGGCGTTGGTTCCCCTCTTCCTGTCTTGCGGAGGCGTCTTCGCCCTCGATGAGCCGACTCGCTCCGAGGTCCCACGATCGAAGCCTCCGGGAGCGTCCACGTCTCGCCCCGGACTCGAAGCGACGGGGGGATCTTCGAAGACGACTCCACCCGCCGCAGCGAAGTCCTCGCCTGCGGGTGAGTCGCGTGCTCGAGCTTCGACGAAGCGGGAAGGCCCGGCGGGAGACGAGCCGAAAGTCCTGTCGGCCGACCCGTCTCGACGTCGGTCCGAATTCCTGTCGCCCGACGGCTCGACCATGGATCGGTATGACTCGACCGACTGGGCAACGATCCCGCCCTGGAGTCAGACGTCGTTCTTCGGGATTCGTGCTCAGGGCCGGGTCTTTGTCTACGTGGTCGACTGCTCGGGCAGCATGGCCGACGCGGAACGGCTGACGCGTGCCAAGATCGAACTCCGGCGTGCGATCGGTTCGCTTCAGTTCCCACAGCGCTTTCACGTCATCTTCTACAACGAAGAGGCGCTCCCGATGCCCGGGGGTCTGCCGCGATCGCCCGACACTCGAGCGAAGACGCAGCTCAACACCTGGCTCGCCCAAATCGAAGCCGAGGGAGGCACCGATCCTCGAGGAGCGCTGAAGACGGCGCTGGCGCTCCAGCCCGACGCGGTCTTCCTGCTCTCGGATGGATCGCTTCCGGAGAAATCGGCGGCGGAGGTCGCCGCCGGGAATCGCCGACGAACCCCGATCCACTGTATCGATCTCTCGTCCGGATCCGGAGGCGACCAACTCCGGAAGATCGCCGCCGACTCGGGTGGTCGCTACGTCCGGAGGCCGTGAGCCTCACTCCACGATCAAGACCCCGTTCATCACCATCCAGTGCCCAGGAAAGGTGCACATATACGGATATCTTCCGGGCGATTTCGGTGCGTGGAAGTTCACCGCGAACGAGTCGCCCGGCGAGACGATGTCGGAGTAAACCAGGATCGACTCATGGTTCGGCACGTAATGCCGCACGAATGCGTCGGGATCGGCGATGATCTTGTTGGCGAGGTCGCCCACGACCTCGAGCGAGCCTGGGGCGATCAGCACCCAATTGTGCGGAACCACGTCGGGATTCTGAAAGACCAGGCGAATCGCCTCGCCGCGTTTCGCCGTGAGCGTCCTCGGTGCGAACGACAGGTTCGGACCCGCCGCGATCGTGATCTCGCGCGAACCCGCGAGTCGGGCACGCCAGGGATTGGGCCTGGCTTTCTCCATCAAGGCCAGGTCGCGAGCGATCGGATGAGCGGCGATCGTCTTGTCGGATGTGCGGTATCCCGGGAAGCTCTCGAAGTCCGGACCGAGACGGTGGATCGTGAGGAACAGCTCGCGCGAGATCCCATCGCCGATCTTCATGTAGAGATGAAGCTGATTGACCGGCTGGATCTCCGGGATCTCGTAGAAAACCGATCTCCCGCCGTCCAAGAGATGCACCGAGCGGATCGCCCAGGAGTCGTGTCCCGCGATCGTCGGGTGGCTAGGCGACAACTCGGGCGAGCCGTAGGCTGCACTATATCGATAATTCCATGCTTGAGCAAATGAGCTCGCTCGAGAAGTCGCAATCGCCGGGTCGACCGGGTCGGTGAATTCGACGCGGATCCCGTTGCGATGGACATGAAACGCCTTCGGAATCGAAACCGGCTCCCCCGTCCAGCGCACGCGTTGAAAGCAGCCGTCGTCGGGGGTGTACGAGCCCCATCCCGCCATTCCCGATACGTAGAGTTGGCCGTCGGCGGGGTTGAAGCGGGCGCGATGGACCCCCGAACGGAAGTCGCCGGTCAGCGGCACCAGGGCTCCCTGCGACTGTCCGTCGATCCGCTCGCGCAAGAGGAGGAAGTGGGTGCCGGTTCCGAAGGAGAGGTGGACATCCACGCCTCGAAGCGGTCCCCAGCGATCGTCGATGATCTCGCACTGGCCGCCGCTCGAGTTGTCGAGTCCGCGCGGGATGTAGACGAGCGGAAGATCGGGAGGAGTCTTGTCTCGCGGGCCGCCGTAGCCGTAGAACCCGCCCTGGCGAATCTCGCAGATCATCGAAGCCGGCGTCCACTCGCCCTCCGAACAGGGAACGGTGATCGTGCCGTCGGCCCGGAGCCCCAGTCCGTCGGGGTTGCGGAATCCCGTCGCGATCGTGCGGAATCCCGATCCGTCTTCGCGAGCGGCGATAAGCCCGAGGTGGCCCGTCGCGGTGAGGAATTCCCCCGACTTCGTACGCTCGAGCCCGGCAACGAAGTCGTGACCCGCGGGCGATGTTGGATAAGAGTTGTTCACGCACTCATAGAAATCGTATTCGCCGTCGTCGTTTCGATCGTGGAGTCGCGTGATCTGATCCCGGCCCAACACGAAGACCTCGCCCTGCGAGACGACGATCCCTAGCGCTTGGTGGAGCCCGGAGGCGACTCGCCTCCAAACCGCGCGGCTGGAGTCGAGTTCGAGACCCGACACGCGCCAGACATCGCCCTGCATCGTGCAGAGCAGCGCGCTCCCATCGGCGAGGAAAGCATGATCACCGAAGAACATGAGCGCCTTCCATGGATTGTCGAAGGGCACTTCGATGGTGTCGACCGCATACGGGCGACCGTTTCCCCGCTCGATCTTGGTGACCAATTCCTCGAGGCGACGCGCGGGTGAGCGTTCGACCTGGTCTCTGAGGGGATGCGAAGCGGCGGGCCCGACGATCCGGGTGAATCGGCCATTTTCGTACCAAGGTGCATCGAGGTATTCGGTCGACCCGATCCGGTATGCGAAGACGACGCGATCGCCGACGCGGTGGAATCCTCGATACTGAAACGGCTCGGCAGGTCGCGAGCCTTCGGGTCGCGCTGCGAGTTCACCCTTCATCAAGAGGCCGTTCATGAAACCATGTCGCACGGGTGAGAATTCGACGAATCCTCCGGTCCAGAGCGCATCATAGGTCAGCGATTCCGGATTGAAGCAGATCGCCGCTTCCCCTCGGTCGCCGAGCCTGACGCAGACTCCCTTGGGAACCACGATCGATCCGCCGCGAAAGATCCCCGAGATCACTCGACCCAGGTCGGTCCCATTCCAGCGCCCATCTTTCCAGACCTCGTCGTTCTGGTTGCCCCAATGCCCGAACGATCCGCCGTCGATCCCGCAGTAGGGAGGCAGAATGGAAGGAACAAACGATTGCGCCAGATAGTACTCAGCTTCTTTGGTATAGAACTCATACACGCGATCACGATTGACATGAGCTCGAGCATTGGGCCAATCCGCCGGCCGACGCGGCCCATTCTCGAACGGAAAGCGGGCCGGGGCGTGGGCCGAGGCCAGGAGTGCGGACGAGTCGCCGATCTTCCCCTTTCCCAGCTCGGTGAGGAAGCGTATCAGGTCGGCGAGTTGGGAGTCGGTCATGCCTGCGGCGAGGCGCTCGGGCATCAGGCTGCCGATCGGCTTGATCTCCTCGATCTTCGACTTCTCGACCGTGATCATCTCGTCGGTTGCACCGTCGCGGATCGTGATCGAGTCGGCACGATCGGCCTGCTTGTAGCCGCGGATGATGGATCCGTCGCTCAGTGCAGCGGCGATCGCCTGGAACTCGAGCGCGACCTGCCGCTGCGGGTCGAGGAGCGACTCGACGATCGACTCGGCCGTTCGGCAACGTCCCAACTCACTGAGGTCGGGCCCGATGCGTCCGCCGATGGAGCCGATGCGATGACAGCTCGTGCAGCCGAAGAGCGGCGACGAGAACACCGCCGCTCCCCGGCGAGCATCTCCCGACTTTGCCGCGGCCTCGACGAGAGCGGGAACCCGATCGAGCGCGGGCGACGCTTGGATCGAGCTCGTCTTTGCGGGCCGGGGCGGAACCGGCGTGCGGGGCTTCGGCAGTGGACGCGCCGGCTTCCCTTGGAGTCGTTCGACGAGATGGTCGAGCCCGTCGAGATTGTCCTTCAGACGCTCTTCGGCGTCGTCCATCGTGTGACCGAGGATCCCGATCGGGCCGTCGTATCCGCTCCCGACAATCGTTCGCAAGAGTTCGAGGTCGAGTTCGCCCTGCCCCAACGGCAGGATCTTGCGGCCGATCTTGTCTCCGCCCACGTCCATTCCGTTCAGGTTGAGCGCCAAAAGATGCGGTTTCATCAATTTCAGCAGGGCAGGGAATCGATCGAGATGCTCGTGGCCGTGATGCAAGTTGTAAACGATTCCGACATTGTTCACGCCTTCTGATTTGAGTCGTTCGATGATCTCGATCTGATTCTCTGGTTCACCGAACCAGCCGCCGTGATTGTAGAGCGCGAGAGTACAGCCGATCGCGTTCGCGGCCTTGGCCAGCGGAGCGAGCTTGTCGGCGGCTGCGCGAACACGCCGATTCTGCTCGTCGCCGGTCGCCTTGTCGCCGCCGAAGTCGAGGAGCACCCAGAGCTGAGCCTTGACTCCGCGGCGGGCGAGAACATCGAGGATCGCCTTCGATTCGCGGTTGAGCTCGCCGGGAGCAACCCACCAGGCATCGAGCGAGACGCCTCGCTTCTTCAACTCGACGACCTCTTGGTCGAAGGTCGGGACGTGCTCGGCGCGCCAGTCGTAGGCGAAGTGCTCGAAGCCGAGCCGCTGGAGCATTTCCGCTCGCTCCGCGGGTGAGCGTTTCTTGGAATCGAAGGGGACGATGCACCAGGCGATGAGGTTCTTCCGAGCGAACAGCCGAGCCGGGTCGGATGGTCGAGTCGGTTTCTGATCGGTCGGTCCTTGCGCCGGTGCCGCGGAGGATCCGAGCAATCCGATCATCGCGCAGAGCGCGAACGTCGATCGCCTCGTGGGGTTCATCGGTGGGTCTCGCGAGTGGAGGAAGGGGAGTCGGCTGGGTCCGTCGGTAGCGGCGCGACCGACTTCAGGCTAATGCGGCCGCGCGCACGCGTCAATCATCCGTGCCGCGGGCCGAGCACTGGCCGCCGGCCGCTTGAATCGATGCGCCGCTCGAGCGATCCTGAATATGGTCATCCATCCGAATGATATCGAGAGGCCAATATGAATGCGATCGTGACGATCTTGCTGCTGATCGGACTGCCTCAGGCCGCCGACCCGCCGCCGCCTTCGGCCGTGGTCGAACTCTGGCCGGGAGAAGTCCCCGGCGAATCCGCTCCGATCGGGGAGCGGCGGTACCTCGAGTCGAAACCCACCGAACTCTGTCGGAAGAAGCTCACGAACATCTCGCGGCCTCGGATCAAGGTCTATCGACCGGAGCCGACTCGCGCGACCGGAGCCGCCGTGATCGTCGCGCCCGGGGGCGGATACCATATCCTCGCCGAGGATCTCGAGGGCGAAGAGGTCGCCGAGTGGCTGACGCGGATCGGCGTGACCGCGGTCTTGCTCGAGTATCGAGTGCCGCGTCGCCCCGACCAACCGAAGAATGAACCGCCGGCCGGCGCTCTGCAGGACGCACAACGAGCCGTTGGGCTCGTTCGTGCCAGGGCGTCGGAGTGGGGAATCGACCCGAGCCGGATCGGAATGCTCGGCTTCTCCGCGGGAGGACATCTCACGGCCTGGGCTTCGTCGAACTGGGAGAAACGGTCCTACGAGCCGCGCGATGCATCGGACGACATGTCGTGTCGTCCCGATTTTGCAGTTTTGATCTACCCTGGATATCTTCAGAAGAGTGGAAGGTCGACCGACCTGCATCCGACAATCGCCGTCACTCCGAAGTCGCCGCCCACATTCCTTGCGCATGCGGCGGATGATCCGGTCAGCCACGAGAACAGCGTCCTCTACCATATGGCGCTGCGTCGGGCGGGCGTGCCCTCGGAGTTGCACATCTACGGAAGCGGAGGACACGGCTTCGGTCTGCGCCCGAGTTCGAATCCGTGCTCGACATGGCCCGCGCGGTGTGAGGAATGGATGAAGGCGCGTGGATTGCTGGAACCTCTGAAGTGAGGTCTCAGCGAGCGAGAACCGTACGGATCGCCTCGATCATGCGCCGTTCCGATCCGGGGGCGACCCAACACCAGTCGCGGAGATTCGAGTCGTCCTCGGCGAAAGCTCGATCGGTCGGGATATAGCCTGGAGAGCACTCGCCGTAGCCCGCGACCACGACCGTCGAGTCGGGTCGCGCGGCGGCGGCGGCGAGTTGGAACTCCACATAGGCTTCGGCGGGCAACAGGAGGTAATGGGCCGATCCGAAATCGACCGCGGCGACATCGATCGCCGGATGATTGCGCAAGGAGATCGCTCGGCTGAGCCCGAGGGCGGCCAGGCATTGATCGAAGGGCCGCGGACCGTCCTTCAGTCTCGCCTCGAGCTCCTCGAAGGAGAACCCCGGCCCGGTTCGGAACTCGAGCTCGAGCGGGACCGAGCGGAATCCCAGTTGCGTCATCGGCTGCTTGCGCGTCGATTTCCAAGCGCGTTGCATCGCGTCCTCGAGCCGGTCTGCGAGTCGGTCGCGATTCTCGGTCGCTCCGTCGTTGTACTTTCCCGCGGTCACATTCCCGCTGCAACCCGAGACGTAGACCTGGAGCGCGCCGGGCAGGGACGTCTCGAATCGTCGGCGCGCCATTCCGACGAAGTCGGCGCTCACGCCTCCTTTGCCGTAGTAGCTCATGGGGTGCGTTGCGTATTGATGGAAGACTGCGATCGGTTTCTCGCCGCTCCAGAAGCTCAGACATCGGAGGTCGGGATCGATGAGTCCCTCCTCGGCGTCGCGGATCGCAGGTTCTCGGGTCGCGCTCGTGCGGTCGTGTCGCGGCTTGCCGTCGGGGCCGACGTATCGACGATTCGACGCGATTCGATCGACCCGTGCCGTTCCGACGCCGACGTGAGTGAGCGGTTGGAGCGTTCGGGCCGCCTCTCGGACGGCCTGGGCGGCCGCGGCGACGGTCTTCTCGTGGAAGGCGAGGTCGCAGATGCGTCCCCGTGCTCCCGCCTTTTCGAGAAGCCGCTCGGCGAGGAGGTCGGCGATCGGAGCGTCGTGCTGGTGGACGGAGGAGAGGAGGACCCGCGCGGGCTCGGTTCCCGCCGCGGACGCGAGTGCGGAACGCCAGGCTTCGTAGGCGTCGTTGCGGATCTCGCACCAGTCGATCACCGCGAGGATGATCGGCTTGACGTCGCCCACGATCACGACTCCTCGGATCGATAAACGATCGACGATCTCAGACGCAGGGGCGATTCCCCCTCCCATCAAGGGATGTCCCAGCGGCGGCGTGACGTCGCAGATGAACGTCGCCGCCGAGAATCCGACGGGGCCATCCGCGGCGAGGGTTCCCGACCCTCCGAGCAGTGAGATCGAGGCGAGCGAGGCAAGGAAGTCTCGTCTTGACGAATCCAGGCGCATGTTCATGATCGAGACTCCGGAAGACGCGTCTTCGGGTAGGGATCGCGGGGCTCAGCGGATCTCGGGACTGCGAGTCGCGGATCGGGGGCGAAACGACTCGACAGCCTCTTGAACGCTGTCGAAGAGATCCCAGTAGTCGTCCATCCGCATTTCGGTGAGGAACGCCTTGACCGACTTGCTGACGTCGCCGAGAACGACCTCGCCGCCTTGGCGACGGATCTCGCGGGTCATGGTCATCAGCACGCCGAGCAACGGAGATCCGGTCTCGCGGACCGAGCGCAGTTCGATGACGAAGCGTTTGCACCCCTGGTCGACGACCTCGCCGACCTCTCGTCCGGCGTCGACATATCTCGGGTCGTTCATCGAACGAGCGATGTTCGACAGCACGGCCACGTCGTCGATGAAGTTGACGTTCAATGGCATGATCGACCTCGAATGAAATGGGGCGGCGCCCGGGTCGCGGGCACCGCTCGGTTTCAGGCGACGGGAGGCCGATCGCCCGAACCCTCTCCCGCGAGGGCGGCGACTCCGACTCTGTGGCAGAAGTCCCCTAGGCTCTCGCCCGCGAGCCGTTCCCGCTCGTAGCGGCTGAAGACGGGCGTCAACTCCTCGACGATTCGATCAAAGGGGACGTAATCCTTGAATTCGACGTTGAGTCGATCGCCCTGGGTTCGGCCCGCGAGGAAGATCGTATATGTGCCGGGGCCGGGGGTTCCGTCGTCGTTGCGGGTCGCCGACCTCCCGACGAGCCCGATGTCGGAATTATAAGGGCGTGCGCATCCGTTGGGGCAGCCCGTCATCCTGACGGTGAAGCGCTCCTCGGCGAGACCCAGTTCGGCGAGGCGGGTCTCCATGCGATCCATGACGGTCGGCAATGCGCGCTCGGCCTCGGTGACGGCGAGTCCGCAGGTCGGCATTGCGGGGCAGGCCATCGACCAGCGTCGGACATTCGAGATCGAATCGACGCGAGCAATTCCGTGGTCGGCGAGCAGCCGCTCGATCTCCGGGATCCAGGCGGGCTCGAGATCGGCGAGGATGATCGACTGTTGGCAGGTCAAGCGGGCGGCGGTCCCGAAGCGCTCGAAGAAGGCGCGGAGGCCGGAAGCGAGTCGCAGCGTCTCGGCGTCCTTGATCCGGCCGTTCTCGACAGGGAGCCCGAGCCAGAGCTTGCCGTCGCCTTGTTCGTGCAGACCGAGGTGATCATCGACATCGGTGATCGTCATCGGACGCGGCTCGACGAGGCTCCGACCGAGGTACTCCTCGAGCTTGCCGCGGAAGGCGGGCATGCCCCAGTCGTGGATGATGTACTTGAGGCGGGCTCGCTTGCGGTCGGAGCGATTTCCGAAGTCGCGGTAGACCTTGAGGATCGCCTCTCCGATCGTCAGAATCTCATCGCGATCGACGTAGGTGACGGCTTGGCCCAGGAACGGAAAGGTCTTGTCCGCGCTCGGGGTGGTGCCGAGCCCGCCGCCCGCATAGACGTTGTAGCCGACGATTCGGCCATCCTCGACCACCGCGAGAAATGCGAGGTCGTTGGCGAGCGCGTCGGAGCAGTTGTCGTCGGGGAAGGCGAACGCGGTCTTGAATTTGCGGGGAAGATATGCGCGTCCGTAGATCGGTTCGACGGGGTCGTCGCCGGCGGTAGGGACCTTGATCGGCTCGGGCTTGGGCATGTCGGGCGATTCGATGCGCTCGCCGTCGAGCCAGATGTCGTAATAGCTCGAAGAACGGGGCGCCATGTGAGCGACGAATCGGTCGACGTCCTGCTGCATGGCGGGTCGCAGCCCGTCGGCCAGCGGTGCAGGGCAGCAGACGACGTTGCGCTCGACGTCGCCGCAGGCGGCGAGCGTCGAGAGGAGCGTCGAGTTGATGGCTCGGATCATCGTGGGCAGGTCTTGCTTGAGCACGCCGTGGAGTTGGAATTCCTGCCGAGTCGTGATCCGAAGCGTTCCGTTGCCGATCGTGGTCGCGAGGCGGTCGCACTCGAGATACTGCGCCGCGGTGAGCTTTCCGCCGGGAATGCGAACGCGAACCATGAATTGATACGACTTCTCCTTGCCCTCGCGCTTCATGAGGGTGCGGATGTCGCGATCATCCTGTTGATAGGATCCGTGGAACTTGAGAACGGTGGCTGCGTCTTCCGAGAAGTGGGAGGAACCATTGCGCGCCTCGGCGGCGATCTGAACGCCGAGATACTCGCTCGCGAGCTTGATGCCTTCGACCTTGCTGGCCGGCTTCTCGCTGCCTTGGGGCTTCAACTCCATGACGGGCACGGCCTCCAGGAACACGCCGGCCCGGGTGATCGGGAGGCGAGGATCGTCGTCGGACGACGATTCTTTGGTAAGTCTGTCAACATTGCGGACATTGAGCATCGTATCGATCTTGGACGCGAGAATCAACGTCGGCCGCGTGCGTCGGATGAATGAGGGGCCCGACTGAAGGAAAACTGGACCAGGGCGATTCCATTTTGACCTAGCCGAAAGACCGCAAAGGAGTTACTCCAAGGCCGCTTTTCACGCGAGCACCAGGAGATCTCCGCATGGACGCGCGGCTCAGTTTGATGGAAGTCTTTAATTCGTCGGAACTTATCGA
>JANRKW010000062.1:0-45557 GCA_033763215.1 Isosphaeraceae bacterium
CCGAACGAACCGAAGTCAAACCCGGCGGGTCGGGGCGATCGTATCGATCTTCCGATCGGCCCCGTCCCCCCGCCGATCGCCCGACCCAACACCACCCCCGCGCCGGACCGTCTCAAACCCCGCGAATGACCCGTTTCGCGGACGAGAATCGCTCCCGACCACGAGCGGCGAAGCGCCGGAGTGTTCGCGGTGCGCGCGGAGGTGAGGAGGCGATTGCCTCGGCGGGCCTGTTTGGTCGTTCCGCAGTCCACGGAGCGACTTCAAGAGGGGCTCGGGAATCGTGGAACGGGTTCGAGAGTGGACGCGGCGTCGTCGATTCGGCCTCGAGGCGACGGGGAGTGCGCGGATCCTTTTGGAAGCCGAGTCGAGGTTGGGCCGAATCGCCCGCGACAAGATCGACGCGACTCGGTAGAATAGGCAGGATCTCCTCTCCACGAGGGCGTGCGTACGGTCGCGCGGGTCCGGGCGATGGCTTTGGTCGTTGGTCGATGGGAAGGGTCGTGGGATGAAGGTGTTCGTTCTCGGTCTCGACGGCGCGACGTGGGACGTGCTGAAACCTCTGATTGCGTCGGGCGATCTCCCGAACCTCGAGCGGCTGGCGCGCACGGGGGCCTCGGGCCGGCTCGACTCGATCTTCCCGCCGCTCAGCCCGGTCGCTTGGACCGGGGTGATGACGGGGAAGAACTCGGGCAAGCACGGAGTCTTCGAGTTCCTCGAATATGCTCACGACCCGATCCACGGCAAGGTGAACTCGTCGCGCTCGATCCGGACCGAGCTGGTCTGGGAGATCGCGGGGCGTCACGGCAAGTCGACGACGGCCGGCGGCGTGCCGATGAGCTACCCGCCGCGCAAGGCGCCCGGGTTCTACCTGGGCGACTTCCTCAGCCCGGCCGACGCGCCCGATTTCTCGACCGATCCGGCGGTCTTCGCCGAGCTCGAGAAAGCGCTCGGGGAGCCGTATCAGCCGTGGAACGTCTCGATCCACGACGGCGGCCGCGAGCCCAAGGCGCTGCGCGAGCTGACCGAGTTCCTCGAGCACCACCTCCGCGCCGTCGAGTTCCTGGTCGATCGCGGCGGCTGGGATCTGTTCATGTACGACCTGATGGCGACCGACCGGATCCAGCACGAACTCTGGCACGCCTGGGAGCCGACGCACCGCGTCGCCCGCGGCCGCGACCTCTCGGCCGTCCGCGAAGGGTTCATCGACTTCTGGAGACGTCTCGATGCGGGCGTCGGGCGGATCGTCGCCAAACTGCCGGCCGACACCGCCGTCCTGCTGATGAGCGACCACGGCTTCGGGCCGATCGAGTGGTACGTGAACTTCAACGTCTGGCTCCTCGAGCGGGGGGAGATCGCGCTCGAGGATTCGTTCTACGTCAAGCAGAAACGGTTCTTCTGGGAGCGCGGGGCGACTCCCGAGTGGTTCTACAACCTGATGGTCAAGCTCGGATTCGGCAATCAACGCGTGAGCCGATTTCGAGGCAAGCAGACCGGGCCGATCGAGCGGCTCGCCGAGTCGGCCTTTCTCTCGCGCCGGCATATCGACTGGTCGAAGACCAAGGCATACGCACAAGGCAACTTCGGACAGATCTTCATCAACAAGCGCGGGCGTCAGCCGATGGGTTGCGTCGAGCCCGACGAGGTCCGTCCCTTGATCGACTCGATCAAGGCGGGCCTGATGGAGCTGAAGCATCCCGAGACGGGCCGGCCGCTCGTCGAGCGCGTGGTCGAGGCGCACGAGATCTACCAAGGGCCGCACGCCGAGCTCGCTCCCGACCTCACCGTCGTGCTCGAGGATTGGCGGTACCGCACGATCGGGCTCCACGACTTCACGACGAACCAGGTGATCTCGCCGGCGTTCGGTCCGACGGGCGACCACCGCATGGAAGGCGTCATCATCGCCCACGGCGCCGGCATCCGCCCGGGAGCCGAACCGCGAGGCGCGACGCTGCTCGACATCGCCCCGACGGTGCTCCACCTGCTCGGCGTCCCGGTGCCGACCGACATGGATGGGCGCGTGCTCACCGAACTCCTCGACGATGCGCACGCCGCGCCGATGTACGAGGCGAACGTGGGCGGCGGCTCGGAGTCGGTCGAACCCGCGGCCTATTCGGAGGAGGAGGACGCCGCGATCCAGCAGCGCCTCGCCGACCTGGGATATCTCTGAGTCGATCGCCTTCGTCGGAATATATGCTCAGATGATTCCCCGGCTCGCCAGAGCCTCGACCAGAACGCGGTCGGAATCAGCGTCGAGATCGATCGGGAAGGTTGCCGGGTCGGGTTGGATCGGCTCCCACCTCCGCGAGGCCTCGACGTGGATCGCCCAGTCGGCGTCGGAGACGTCGCCGCTTCGGGCTTCGAGGCGGCTCCGCACGAGCGCGGGGTCGGCCTCGACGACGAAGAACGCCCGGCGCACGCCGAGCCGCGACGCCTCGGAATGCATGGCGACGCGGTCGGCTTCGCGTCCGAAGTTCGCGTCGATGATCACGCGTTTCCCCTTCTCGAGCGACTCGCGGGCGAGGCGTCGGCATTCGGCGTAGGTCCGATCGGACCATTCGGACGTGTAGATCCCCGTTCCAAACGGCGAGGGGCGTGCATCGGCGGGCGCCCCGGCGAGCCGCTTGCGAACCTCGTCGGACCGGATCACCTCGAACCCGCCGAGCGCGGCGATTCGCCGGGCGAGCGTCGACTTGCCCGTGCCCGGCAGCCCGCCGATCATCACGAGCGCGGGCCGACGGGCGGGCGATTCGAGCCGGTCGAGAGCGAGGAGCCAGTGCAGGCGCGAGCGATCCAGAGCCGAGGCTCGCGCCCGGGGGTCGATCTCCGCTTCCTCCGCCGCCATCCCGCGCACCTTGGCCCGGACGGCCGAGCGATAGGCGACGAAGAACGGAATCACGCGTCGGCAAGTCGCATCGTCGGCCAATCGTTGATACGAGTCGACGACGCGATCGGCGAGGTCTTCGCGTCCCGCCGCGATGAGATCCATCGCGAGGAATGCGACCTCGGAGGCGACGTCGGCGACGCGGAAGTCGTCGTTGAACTCGATGCAGTCGATGACGACGAGCCGCTCGGGTTCGGGTCGGTCGGGAAGGTGGTAGACGTGGTCGAGGCGGAGGTCGCCGTGGGTCAGGCGGGTGAACGACCCCGACCGAAGCGCCAGGATCGGCCGCAGCTCGGAGAGTCTCGCGGCGGTCAGAGCCCGAAGCCGCTCGAAGACGTCGCGGTCGACGGTCGAGCCGACTTGGTTCGACGCTTGCTCGAAATTTTCGAGTGCTTGCCTGCCGATGCGTTCGAAGCGATCGGTCGCGAGGTCGAGCGCGCCCGCGGGATCGGTCGGCTTCGAGACGGGATCGGCCCCCGCGGTTGCGTAGTAGTCGACGAGGCGGGCGGCGAGCTGGTCGAGCAGGGGGGAGATCTCCTCTCCGGCTTCGATCCGGGCGCGGAGGTGCGCCGAGTCGGGCAGCCGGCGCATCTTGACGGCGTACTCGACGACCTCTCCCGAGCCCTCGAAGCGGAGCGAGTCGCCCTCGAGAGTCGCGGGGACGACGCCGAGATAGACGCCGGGCGCCAGGCGGGCGTTCGCCTCGACCTCGCGTCGGCAGAGATCCCCGCGTCGCTCGAGCGTGCTATAGTTCAAGAATCCGAAGTCGACCGGTTTCTTGATCTTGTAGACGTGATCACCCGCGAGGAAAACGACCGAGGCGTGCGTCTGACGGATCTCGACCGCTTCCACGCGGCCGGGATGGGCCGAGGGTCGGCCGAGACCACGCATCAGCTCTTCGAGTTCCATCAGGCTTGCCTCGATGACGATCGATTCGGTCAGGGTTTCCGAGGAACGGGCATTCGAGCGGCTCGGCGGTATTCGGCTTGTCGGTCGACGCGCCTTGCCCAACAATGGGGGAACCGCGGAGGTGCCCTTGCGCGTCGTCTTGCTCTCACTGCCGAACCGAGCGACGGTATTCTACTCGGAGGAATCGGATCTCGCCCCGGCCTCGACCCCCGAGAGTCCCGGGCGGATCCGTCGACTCCGAGATCGGATCCTCGACTCCGAACGCACGCTGGGTCCGCGAACCCGGCGCGCCCTCGACTGGCTGCGCTCTCGGATGTTCGCCGACGAGTCGGTCTTGAACCGGTTGAGAGGAGCGCGCGAGATCGTGCTTCTGGTTCCCGGCTCGATCGCACCCGACGAAGCGACCGCGTGCTGGGCCGAGTATCTCCGGACGCGTCGGCGTCGGCACCTCTCATGGAGCGTGATCGACTTCATCACGGCGCTCGGCTGCTTCGTGCTCAGCCCGGTCCCCGGCCCGAACGTGATCCAGTATTGGCTCTTCCACAGGGCCTACGTGCATTTCCAGATCAGCCGTGCGGTGGGTGCCGCGCGGGTCATCGAGAGCCCGAGCGTCCGGGTGGAGCCGGTGTTGGAGGTCGCCTCCGACACCGACATCCCGGCGGCGATCGCGAGGATCTCGGAGTGCTTCGGGTGGACGCGGCTCGCCGACTTCGCGGACCGAGTCGAGGCCGAGTCGCAGGGGAGTCGCCTCGAGCCATGCGCATCCTGAGCTGGAACATCCATAAAGGAATCGGCGGACGTGATCGCCGGTACGACCTGGGGCGGATCATCGAGGTCGTCGAGTCGGAGAGCCCCGACATCGTCTGCCTGCAGGAGGTCGACCGCAACGTCGCCCGATCGAATCACGAGGATCAATCCCGCGCGATCCCCGAGCGGCTGGGGCTCGCGGAGTCGATCTATCAGTTCAACCACCGCGTGAAGTCGGGCGGCTACGGCAACCTCGTCGCGTCGCGTTGGGGGTTCCTCGAGGTCCACCAGATCTCGCTCAGGATCCGCCGGCGGAAGAACCGCGGGGCGCAGCTCGTGACGATCACGACCCCGCGCGGGCCGCTCCTGGTCGTGAACTGGCATCTCGGTCTGCTCGAACAGGAGAGGCGTCGGCAGGTCGAGCTCCTCTTCGAACACCGAGGCTTTCGCCGACGTCTCTCGACCCCGACGATCGTGATCGGCGACACGAACGACTGGCGGAACACGTTCGCTCGCGGCCCGTTGACCCGGCACGGCCTTCGGGCTCTCACCGAGCCCTCCCGCGGATTTCGGAGCTTTCCGGCGGCCCGCCCGCTCCTGTCGATCGACAAGGCGTTCGCTTGCCCGCGGGTGAGCGTGGACGCCGTTCGGATCCCTCGGACGCCCGCGACCCGCGAGGCGTCCGACCACCTCCCGCTGGTCGTCGACTTCGACCTCTGACCTCCGCCTCGGGCCGACCCACCCGCGCTTGCCGCCGACGGTTGCTCGAGCTATGATGAACAAACGGTTTTCCAGGACTGGTCGGTCGTCCCGCTTCCATCCCACCCGCCGAGAAGCCCCATGCCGCACGTTCACCCGCACGGCATCGTTCGCCGAGAATTCCTCCAGGTCGGCTTCTCGGGCTTTCTGGGGATGAGCCTCCCGGGGCTGCTCGCCAGGCGGGCGAGCGGGGAAGCAGCTCGATCCGCGGTCGACGGCGTACGACCGATCAAGTCGATGATCCTCGTCTTCCTGACGGGCGGGCTGAGCCACGTCGATACGCTCGACATGAAGCCCGACCAGCCCGATCAGATCCGCGGCGAGTTCAAGGGGATCGCCACCCGCACCCCCGGCTTGAACATCTGCGAGCTGATGCCTGGTCTCGCCGCTCGGTCGGACAAGTACACGGTGCTGCGGTCGCTCTCGCATCAACACACGAACCATCTCAACGCGACGCACCAGATCCTCACCGGTCAGCCGCAGCCGGGAGCCTTCTTCGACAAGATCGCCTCGCGCGACGACTATCCCTGCTATGCGGCGGGCCTCGGGTTCGCCAAGCCGCGGACCGACGCGGTGCCCAGCGGCGTGATGCTTCCGACTTTCTTGATGCAGGGCCCGCTCACCTGGCCGGGCCAACACGCGGGCTTCCTCGGCCCGAAGTACGACCCGTGGCACATCAAGGACGACCCGAACCGGCGGGCGTTCAAGGTCGAGGAATTGAGCTTCCCCGAGGGATTCAGCGTCGAGCGGATCGACGGCCGTCGCGGCCTGTTCGACGAGCTCGCCGCCCGTCGCGACGCCCTCGGCTCGACCTCGGCCGAGGCCGCGTCGACCGACCCGTACCTCGCCCAGCGGGACCTCGCATATTCGCTGCTGCTCTCGGGCGGGGTCGCGCGGGCGTTCGAGATCCATCGCGCCGATCCCAAGACGCGCGACCGCTACGGCCGCCACATGTACGGTCAGTCGCTCCTGCTCGCGCGCCGGCTCGTGGGCGCGGGGGTGCCGATCGTCCAGGTCAACATGGGCCGGGTGCAGACCTGGGATCAACATTCGGGACTCTTCAACACCTACCGCGGACGCTTGATGGCTCCCCTCGATCAAGGCGTCTCGGCGCTGCTCGACGACCTCTCGGCGACGGGCGAGCTCGACGAGACGTTGGTCATCGTCTCGGGAGAGTTCGGCCGCACGCCCAAGCTCGGGCAGAGCACCGGCAACAACGACAACACGCCCGACGGCCGCGACCACTGGTCGCGCTGCTTCTCCGCGATCCTGGCGGGAGGCGGCGTGCGCGGCGGACAGATCGTGGGGGCGTCCGACAAGATCGGGGCCTATCCCGCGACGCGACCCTACACGCCCGCCGATCTCGGCTCGACGATCTATGCGGCGTTCGGCGTCCCGCGCGAGACGGAGGTCGTCGACCGCCTCGATCGCCCCGTGAGGATCAGCACCGGCGAGCCGATCCTGCCGCTCTATCACGGCCGCGAGACCGCTTGATCCGATGTCCGGGACCGCCAAGACGAACGCCGTCCGGCTCCTCGACACCCTCGGCATCGCCTACGAACTCCGCGAGTACGAGGTCGACCCGACCGACCTCTCCGCGCCGACGGTTGCGGCCAAGATCGGCCTTCCGATCGAACAGGTGTTCAAGACCTTGGTCGTTCGCGGGGTCGATCGAGGCATCTCCCTCGCGGTGATCCCCGGCAACGCCCAGCTCGACTTGAAGGCCTTCGCCAAGGCGACGGGCGACCGCAAGGTCGAGATGACCGCGCTCGACGAAGTCCAGCCGCTGACCGGCTACATCCGCGGCGGAGTGACCGCGCTCGCCTGCCGCAAGGACTACCCGGTGATCGCCGACGAGACGATCGAGCTCTTCGACGTGATCTCGATCTCCGGCGGCAAGCGAGGGCTGCAAATCCTCCTCGCCCCCGCCGACTACCTCCGCGCCGTCTCCGCGAGGACGGCTGCGATCGCGAAAGACGCATGATCGCGGAATCGCATCGACGGATCTCTCTTCAATGAGTCGATCGATCCGCCAATTCCCATCCCACGATTCGCTTGATCCAGCCGAACCGGCTCATCGGATATGGTATACTCATACCGCGTCGACCGACTTGGCGGAGAGGGTCGGAGCACGCCCGAACTCCTCGCCGCCGATCGAGCCGAACCGTCGACCCCGCCGAGCAGCCGGGACCGCCTCTTCCGCCACGAGGAGCCGCGTTGGTGTCCCCCGGGTGAGGCCGGAGCATCACCCGGCGAAGTACGCACCGGCCAGCTTCTCGACTTGAAAGCGGTACATCGTCGTTCTCGATTCGACGGGGTCCATGAAGTTGCGCTGGTTGTTCACCTTGTCGATTTCATGCCCGAGGTCGGCTGCGTGGCCCAGCTCGTGCAGCAGGGTCACGTTGTCGTCGTTGGGGCGAGGCGAAATCAACACCAGCGGCTTGCTCCAACCGAACCGTTTCCACGGAGTCAGACCGTGGCCGAGATCGGTATAGTTGCAGAGCACGACGGCGAGGTGCGTCTCGACCGTACTCGTGGCTTTCATGAAGGTGTCGACGAACGACTTGATGTTGCCGTAATCCTCCTCCGCGATGAGTCCTCGTGGGCCGGAGGTATGCGGAAGCGCCAGCGGGATGAGTAGACCGCGAATGGGATAGTAACCCAAGTCGAGGCCGTGTTCTCGGAGCATCGACTCCGCACGGTCCATCAGTTTGAGGTAGGAGTTGCCGAAATAGTTTCCATAAATGAAGAACTGAAGTCTCAGGCTCTTCTTGGTCGGGTTGACGAAGTTGATGTCGCGTTCGTTCTTCTTGGCCACGGCGAGACTCCGATTCGGCGACCGGTGCGAATCACCCAAGCCCGAATGGCGGTAGACTCGCTCCGATTCAGCGTTGATGGATCAGCGGATACTCCGAGGGACGCTCGGCATCAGTGCGGCGAGGCAGATCGACAGGATGCGCCGTCCTGCTCCGTCGGGAACTGGAGCCATTCACCACCGGTGCGAGCGGGCACTCGCGACGCCTCCATACGCGGATAGCGACGACTCATGACTCCCCTGCACTGAATCAGTGGGGTCGAACGCGGCGAGGCCGTGCACGTACCAGGAGTGCTTGCGGTTATTCTCCCACACTGAGCGCGTTGGTTGGCCTCCGCTTCGGTCGGTACTCCGACGCACTCGCCGCCGAACACCATGACCGGTGCCGAGAGATGGGGCCGGCGAGGCGATCCCCGAGCGTCCGTCACACCGAGCACACCGCAGACCCCAACCGACCAACGACTCAACTCGGCGGCGACGGGACGAATCGAGCGGAGATCTCGAGACAGTCTACCAGCGACCGCATTCCGCCGCGATGCCTCTCATCGGAACTCGATCCCGCCCGTCCCATGGAGACCAGCTCACGACATGTCCGTAGTCGCAAGGTCGCGGATGCTCGCCTCTTGCTGAATGAGAACAGGTCGGCCGAGATGTTCCGGTCTCCGATGGTTCCGGAGCAGCTGATCGAAACCAATCGTTTGGTCGAGAATACGGAAACGGTAGTCCTCGCACGATTCAGCCGCCGGCCGGTTCTTCAGCGGGTAAATGCTCGACGTCGATGCGGACCAATGAGGCAAGCGAACTCCCCATCCCAGTTTGCATGGCATGGAGATCGAGGAGGGGCATGATCAGTTTTTTCCGCGATTCTCGACCGGCGCGATTCCTGCCGACGAACGCGGGAACCCGCGTGCGGTCGCCGCCTGTCGGAGCGTTCGGCTGGATCTCCGATCGGCCCCGACCCGGCTTCACTACCCGGGAGCTTGCATGAAGAAAACTGGGCCCATGGTCTCCCGCCCGCTTGCAAAGTCCTCCGATTCGATCATCAGAGGGGGCGGCTCCCAACAGCAGCGGAGAGGGAGGGATTCGAACCCTCGGTACGTGTTACCGTACACGGCATCTGCAGTGCGATACGTGGAGCGTCGAGACTGATATTGCCGACGGATAAACCTTCCATCTGTCTTTTGGGCACGCTTGTCACATTCTCTCAACTGCCCTACAAATACTATCTGCAAATTTTATTATTGACTGGGAGTAGGTCTGGGGGCGTGTCGTTGCGTTGACTCGACCTGCATCCCATGTCATGAGCTCGCGAAGTCGAGTTTCTCATTCCATCCGTCGATTGCTATGATATGGTCTATGTTTCGCCTGGCACCCGCTGGAGACTGGCTCATGAGTGGTTTTGGTAACGCGCACGACCCTGCGAGCACTAGATACGACAGAATAATGCGAATCTCCGAGGGAGCCAGTCGGCTAGCGAACGAGCAGCAAGCTGCCCTTAGGGAAAGCCAAGATTCACTCAAGCTCCTCGGAGTAATCGCCGAAGCGAGCACGGCGAAGGAGTTCTACGACCGCCTCAATACACAGATCAAGGCTTTCGACGAATCACTGGACCAAGATCATGAAGTCGGCGTCAGGCTGGTGTCGTTCGGCCAGTCCGTGACCTTCCACGTCACGCACCTTGGATACCATAACCCGAGCCTGATTTTCTTCTATGGCGAGTCCGAAAATGGGAACCGACTTCAGCTCATTCAGCACATCTCGCAAATCAGTTTTGTCTTGATCGCCATGGACAAGCCGCAACCCGATGAGCCAAAGCGCCCGTTTGGGTTCGCTCAGACTCCTAACCAATCGACCCAAGTGAATTTCCGACCCGTCTAGCGTCGTAGGAAGCGGGCGGAAGCGGTCAAATTTCTGGAGGAGCGATGATGAGAGAGCACACGACCCTGAGCCTTACCCCAGAAGAGCGCAAGAAGCTTATTTCGATCGAATTCCTCGACGGATTCAAGGACGGAGAAGTCTACAAGTTTCCTTCCAACGATAAGCATGAAATGGACATGGCTCTCAGTATGTATCTTGGTTTCAGTGCGCGCGGCACGCTAGGAAAGCGACTCAAATGTCTTTCTGATGCGGGTCTTGCTGAACTTCTGAAGATTAGCGAGAGCATGACGGAAGACGGAAAGCTTGAACTTCCACCCGTTTTCCACATGAACAACATATACGAGGTGGTTGAACGGATCGAGGATTCGGGCACGATCCGCGTCATCTACAAGTACATGGGCAAGGAATGATGGTAGCGATTTTCAGCGAGAATGCTCTACTGGCCTCTTCTGCGGATCACCCGCTAGCCATGGGCGTTCTCGTGTGCAAAATCAAGTGACGTGGCCATGGCGAGCGAGCAGAAGATCTCGCAAAGCATGACGCCTTCCGCCAGATCGTCGCTCGAAGACCAAGAGTCTTTTCCTTGTCGTTCAGAAGCTCCAAGATAATGATAGTCGCACATGTCGTCACAACGCACAAACCCGCGAACAGCACCTCTGCAAAGCAAGACTTCCCCGGAATCATGGCGGCCCCTTGCTCCTTAATCGAATCTGGGCAAGCTTCGCGGCTGTGCATACGCCCGACCATAGGGTGGGGGTAGGTTCATTCATCGCGAAGAATTGCCCGAGAACTCGAGTCGTCACACGAGATCTTTGAAATCTACAGATGGGCCCCACTCGCGACAAGACACGCGTCCTCGACGTGCTCGTCGACGTCGACCAGCAACGGAAAAACGGTCAGAGGACGGGACGACAATGGAACTTCAGATAGCCGGGATGAAGGGGTGGGCCCCCGATTCACGTCCGCATTTCCTTGAGAAATCAACGCCGGAGTGAACTCTTATGATCAAGTGTCCGCCTGAAAAGCGTGCTGGGCGATCTCGGACTGCATCAAGGGTTCATGCGACGAGGAAGGTCGACGGTCAACGAAGCGGCTTCCCTCGGATTCTCACTGGTGATACGGTGGTGAGACGACGGTGATACGTTGCGCCGCCCGAGATTGGAGACTCACCGATGATCAAGAACTTTGTTCGTCACGGCGATAGCTGGGCGCTGGTCATCGACCGCTCCATCCTGGATCTCCTCGAGATTCGCCCCGAAGACCCAGTCGAGATCACGACCGACGGATCGAGAATGATCATCTCGCCGGTGCCGGTAACGGAACGTGAATCTCGAGTGGCGTCGGCGCGTGCGAAGGTCAACGCCCAGTACAGGAAGGCGTTCGAGAAGTTGGCGGAGTAGCCCATGACTCCGACTTTCCTCACCCTCGATGATCTGCTCGATTCCCACACCGAGCAAATCGCCAACTACGGGGGAACACCCGGCGTTCGCGACATCGGATCACTGGAATCCGCGTGGGCTCAACCGCAAGCACAATTCGATGGGCAGTACCTACACGCAGATCTCTTTGGAATGGCGGCTGCCTACTTGTACCACATCGTTCAGAACCATCCATTCATCGACGGCAACAAGAGAGTCGGCCTCGAAGCAGCATTGGTTTTCCTCGAGATCAACGACCTGTCACTGACCGCGACCGACGACGAACTCATCGATCTGACCTTGCGGACAGCACAAGGGTCGGCATCGAAGATCGAGATCGCGGATTTCTTTCGTGCCCACGCCAAGATTCCGTGAGGCGGATTGCCGGCATCCGCCGTACAACGCGACTGAAAAAATGAACGCATTGCCAATCCAACATCAAGCGGAGAGGGAGGGATTCGAACCCTCGGTACGTGTTACCGTACACGGCATTTCCAGTGCCGCACCTTCGGCCTCTCGGTCACCTCTCCGAGCTTCGCCTCGAAAACACGATTCGCGAGCGATCGGGATCGCTCGACGAGCGGGAGTTCGAGGGGAAGACAATATCGTAACATCGGAGTCGAATTCCCGGCAAGCGGTTCACGAGAAAAGCGGGCGTCGGGACGGAGTGAGGGAGCGGGGGCGGTCCGGGGAAGTCGACCAGGATCTCGACTTTCTCGCCGGTCGTTCACGGCGACTTCACGGTGGAGGCCGAGGTCCGCGGCCCGTCGCCGAACCCGGCCGGCTCGTGGGATTTCCGGCGCGGGCAGGGACTTTACCCGGGCGGGGGGGAGCGTTAGCATACCCACTTCGTCGGAGCGTCCTCCCGGAGGACGACCCGCGAGCACGTCCGCCTTTCTTCTCAACGCCGCGTGAGCGCGGCCGTCGCGGGAATCGGTGGGTCGAGCGGTCTTCGGACGCTCGCGTCGATCATCCCCGCCCCGATCCGAACCCGGCGAATCGACTCGTCGCAGCACCAGGAACAGGACCAGGAGCCATCCCGCATGTCGACCGACGCCAAGAATGAAGCCTCGCCCCCGCCGGAGCCGAAGACCCCGTCGCGCAAGGAGCGGGGGATCTTGATCTTCACCTACCCGAAGATCATCTTCATCTTTCCCACTCTGCTCATCGCGCTGATCTGCTGGGTCGGCATGCTGGTGAGCGGCGACCACACCGAGTACACCAAGAAGACCGCGGCGAACGAGCCGGTGGCCGCGGCCCCGACGGCCGAGGGGTCGACCCCCGCCGCGACGCACGAGCGCTTCAAGTCGCCTCAGAACATGCTGGCGATCTTGTTCGTGATCGTGTTCATGTTCAACATCCTCATCATCGCGATCGACTTCCCCAGGTTCACGGTCGTCGCGCTGGGGTTGTTCATCACGACCGGCGTCTTCTTCTTGTTGTGGCTCGGGATCTACGTGAACTGGCTCAGCGGCCTCGCGGTGATCTTCGGCGGCCTCTACCTCTCGGCCAACGCCACCTTCTATCTCTGCATCGCGCTCGCTCTCGGCGTGGTCTACGCCGCGATCTTCATCTCGCGCTGGCTCGACTACTGGGAGATCCTGCCGAACGAGATCCTCCACCACCACGGCCCGTGGAGCGACCTCGAGCGGTTCCCGACCATGAACCTCAAGTTCGACAAGGAAGTCCCCGACATCTTCGAGCACTTCATGTTCGGCGCGGGTCGGTTGGTGCTCCACCTCCCGAGCGAGAAGAAGTCGGTCGTTCTCGACAACGTGCTCCACGTCGCCAAGAAGGAAGACGCGCTCAAGCAGCTCATGAGCCGTCTCGAGGTCCGCGTCACCACCGACCAGGAACTCGGTTCCTGATCGACCGGCCCGAGAGCATCCCTTCGAACGACTTCGAGCCGCCGTTCCCGGATTCGATCCGGGGGCGGCGGCTCGTTCGTTGCGATCGACTCTTCACCCGGCGATTCAGGGGCGCTCGGCACCCTTTCGCGGCACGGGATAGCCGAGAAGGTGCGGCTTGAGCACCGACTCCGGCCCTTCCACATAGACCTCGCGGCGCAGGAGTTCCTCGCGGACCGGGCCGAGCAGCGCCGACTCGAGGTCGAGGAGCCGTCGGGCGACATAGGCTCCATCGAGCACGCGATGGTCGTAGATCAGCTTGACGCTGACGTCGCCTCGGTCGGAGATCGGTCCGAAGGTGAGCGTCGATGTGAGCGGACTCATCGGATGGAGCGACTCGGCTCCCAGGGCGCCGTAGGTGGTGAGCCCGTAGGTTCCGAAGCGCTTCGCCCTCTTCAAACCGGAGACGTTGAGCGTGCTCCACCAGAGGAACTTGCGGAGCGGCCAGGGCAATCGGCTCACTCGGAGAGCCTGCCGATAGTAGCCGACGTCGTGGAGCGGCTGATTCTTGTAGGAATCCACGGCGCGCTGGAGCTGCCCGATCGCCTGTGCCTCGGGAGCGCGGAAGAGCCCGACGAAGACGCCGTCCTCGTTGTCGAACTTCCGCTCGACGGCGAGCGCGCAGATCGACTGCGGGTGCTCGTAGAGCCTTCCCCAGGGCCAGCCGAGGTATGCGCGACGCAGCGGCGGGTGCTCGGCGGCGATCAGGGCGAACGCCTTCATGAAGAGCGCAGCCCAAGCCGGCTTGGCCGGATGCAGCCGTCGAGGATCGAAGAGATCCGAGACGTTCATCGTCCGGCTCACCGGGACCGACGGCACCTGGCGCGCAAAGTAGACCAGGTCGTTGATGAACCGTCGTGGTCCCGACATGGGGACCCACCGTCCCTTCGGCTCGTGCATCCATGCACCTCGACGAGGCGGACAATGCGATTCCGTCCGTGGACGCGGGGCGGAGGCACGGTTCGACGCACCGGTCGTTCGACCGGCACTTCGAGTCGACCACGACCCGCATTCTCGAGGGGCAAGCTATCGCAACGTCACGATTCTGGGAAGGCGAAGCCGGCCGATCGGGTACGGATTCCGCAACTCGCGGACCGATTTCGCGGGTCGCGCAGACGGGGAAAGATCGAGAGAACGGGACGGCGGCGAGACGGCTTCCCCGTCGAGCTCGATCGTGCCATGATCATCGTCGGGAGCGCTCGGTCGCGGGGCGGAGCGTCGTCCCTCCAACCCTTGGGATTCCGTGCATCGTGAACGCTTCGCCGATCTTCGTGCATTCGGTTCCGATCCTCCTCCCCTCGGATGGTTTGGTGGGCGGGCTCTCGGTGGTGATCGACGTCTTGCGGGCGACGACGGTGATGGTCCACGCGGTCGACTCGGGCGTCCGCGCGATCGTCCCCTGCCTGGAGGTCGAGGATGCCCGGCTCTCTGCGGCGGCGTTTCCCGTCGAGGAGCGACTCCTCGGCGGCGAGCGCAAGGGGCTGCCGATCGAGGGTTTCGACCTCGGCAACTCGCCCGCGTCCTACACCCCGGAACGCTGTCGCGACCGGACGCTCGTGATGACGACGACCAACGGCACGCGAGCACTTCTGGCGTCGCTCGGCGCCGAGGTCAGGCTGGTGGCGGCGTTCGTGAATCTCTCGGCGACGGTCCGCGCGATCGAGGATCGCGCCGGCCCGCGCCCCGTGCATCTGGTTTGCTCGGGGACCGACGGCCAGATCAGCCTCGAGGACACGCTCCTCGCCGGGGCGATCGCGTCGCGGCTCTCCTCGCGGGCGGGACGGCTCGCGAACGACGAGGCGAGAATGGCCGCGCGGCTCTGGGAACTCCTCGAGATCGAAGGCGAGGCGGCCGAGGATCGCCTCTATCGGGCCCTGAGCGACGGCCGAGGCGGGCGCCGGGTCCGAGAGATCGGCCTCGACACCGACCTTCGCGACGCCTGCCGGATCGATCGCTTCGACTTCGCTCTCGAGGTTCTCGATGCTCCGCCCCGCGTGGTTCGCCTCGGGGTCTGACGCGTGTTCGCGAAGAGGTTCCGAACCCGCCCACGGCGCCGCGAGCGGGTCCGGTCCGACCGGGGGAGGGATGAACGAGAGCGGAATGAAGCTCCCCGGTCGGTCGGTACGGAGGTGTTCGAATCAGCGGCAATCGATATTGAGGATGTCGGTGAGCGCCGCGGGGAGGTTGCGGGCGCGGTCGGGCCGATCGAAGACGGCGGCGATCGAGGCCCCCGCGCCGAGCGCCCCGAGCGACGTTCCCACGAGCGCCAGGAGGATCAATCCAATCCGCAGGATCCGGCCGCCGATGAGCATCGTCCCGGCGAGTCTGTGCGCGCCGGGGAATCGAGCGGCGAGCGCGGTGCGGGCTCCGCTCGACTCCAGGCGCATCGCCTCGACCGTGGAATCCGAGAGTGGTTCGGGCACCGCGGCGAGGCTCTCGCCCGAGAGCAGCAGCAGTAAGAGGACCGCGAGTCCTGGCGCGATGCCCCTGCGACTGAGCCGTTCCTGGAGGAGCTTCCGACCCCTGACCAGGCGGGTCTTCACCGTGCCGAGCGGGGATCCCAGGCGGGCCGAGGCCTCCTCGTGCGTCAAGCCTTGGACATAGCAGAGTTCGATCGGCGAGCGGTAGTCGACGGGCAGACGCTCGAGCTCTTCGCGAAGGACGCCCTGGAGGTCGTCCCACGGCCGCTCGAACGAGTGCGACGCAGACATCTCGGCTCTCCGCCTCTCGTGCTCGGTCCGTTTGTGAAGTCGACGCTTGGCGCGAGTGGCGACTCGAAAGGCGACGCCGTAGAGCCAACTCGAGAGCCTCGCCGGGTCGCGAATCGAAGGCGCCTTGCGGACGAGCACGAGGAACGTCGCTTGGAATGCGTCGTCGATCTCGGTCGGATCCCTGAGCACCTGGCGACAGACGTGGAGGACGAGAGGGCCGTGACGCTCCACCATGTCGCGAAATGCCGCGGCATCGCGGAGCGAGACGTATTGCTCGAGCAGTTGAACGTCGGTCGACACGGAGTTTCCGCCCCGTTTCGTGGTCTCGAGATGCGACTCGGCCCAGCCCCTCGACCGGTGGGTCGCTCCTGCATGATACTGCCCGCGAGATCGTCCGCGGATTCGGCTTTTTCGAGATTTTCTCGGATCGCTGGAAATCTCGCGGCTTCCACGCGCCGGCGATTGACGACCGCGTGGACGGCTCCGAGAATGAACACGAATCGGGCCGACCAGGCCGAACCTCTCAGCCGAGGACGACGGATTGAGACGCGGCACGATCGCCTTGCTCATTGGGACCCCGGTGCTCCTGGGAAGCCTTGCCTGCGGCGAGGATCCCGACGCGCTCGATCGTCGGCCGGTCACCGGTCGCGTGAGCCTCGACGGCCGCCCCCTGGAATTCGGGCATCTCCTGCTCGAACCGGGAGTCGACGGGCCGGGGACCGCCGTCGGCGCGGCCGTGGAGTCGGGGTCCTTTGCGATCCCTCGGGCGCAAGGGCCGGTTCCGGGCCGGTATCGCGTGAGGATCTACGCGAGCAGCGGGGAGATGCAGGCCGGACCTCCGGGCTCATCGAGCCGAAAGCCCAGACCGATGATCGAACGCATTCCCGCGAGATACAACGCCGACACCACGCTCGAGGTCGAGATCGCTTCGGACCGCGAGAACCGACTCGACTTCGCCCTTCAATCCGACCCCGCCGGAGGATCGCCGCCATGAATCGCGACTCGAGCATCCGCCGCCGCGGTCGATCCGGCTTCACGCTCATCGAGCTGCTCGTCGTCATCGCGGTGATCGCCGTTCTGATCGCGCTGTTGTTGCCCGCGGTTCAGTCGGCCCGCGAGTCGGCCCGGCGGATCCAGTGCGTCTCGAATCTCAAGCAGATCGGCCTGGCATTCCAGAGCTATCACGACGTCCACAACGTCTTCCCGCCGGGCAAGAAGGGCTGCTGTTGGGGAACCTGGCTCGTCTCGATCCTACCTTATGTCGAACAGTCTGCGATGTACAATGCTTGGAATCATCATGGAAACAACTCTCCGGGGCTTCCGACGGGGTACGACTTCGACCTGCGTTACTTCGGCGCGGCGAACCGCACCGTGACTTCCACGCGCGTGAATCTCTATCTCTGTCCCTCCGACCAGTTCAACGCCCCGATCAGCGAGACGATGGACGGCAAGACTTATGCCTGCACTTCGCAGAATTACGCGGCGAATTTCGGGAACACGGTTCAGGTGCAGACCGACTTCCAGGGGATCGCGTTCGGCGGGGCGCCCTTCGTCGACATCGGGTCGCCGCTGGGCGACCATTCGATGCCGGCTCGTCGCCCCGTCGGGATGTCGTCGATCACCGACGGCACGAGCGCGACCCTCGCGGCGTCGGAGGTGATCGTGGGGCAGGGGATCGACCTTCGCGGCTTCTCGTGGTGGGGCGATGCCGCGGGCTTCGAGGCCTACCTCACGCCGAACAGTTCGTTCCCCGACGTCCTCTTCAGCCCCTACTACTGCCTGAACGAACGCCCCAATCCGCCCTGCACGGGCACGACGACCGCCTTGCCCGACAACTACGCCGCGCGGAGTCGGCATCCGTCGGGCGTGAACGCGGCCTTCTGCGACGGCAGCGTCCGCTACGTCAAGGATTCGATCCGGGTCCAGGTCTGGCGGGCGCTGAGCACCACGCGGGGAGGGGAGACGATCAGCGCCGACTCGTACTGACCGACCAAGCGACCCGAGCAACGCTCCCTACGGTTTGGCCTCTCGAATCCCGCGGAAATCGGGTACGATACGCGCTGCGCCGGGTCGTCGGATTTCGGAGGGTCGGTCCGGCATCCTCGTTTCGATTTCGCTGGTGAGAAGGGACGACGTCGCCTATGGCCGTGGACATGGAAAAGTTGGTCTCGCTCTGCAAGAGGCGCGGGTTCATCTTCCCCTCGAGCGAGATCTACGGCGGGATCAACGGATTCTGGGACTACGGCCCGCTCGGCGTCGAACTCAAACGCAACATCAAAGATGCCTGGTGGAAGGACAACGTCCACGCCCGCGACGATATGGTCGGGCTCGACTGCTCGATCATCATGAATCCCAAGGTCTGGGAGGCGTCGGGCCACGTCGGCGGGTTCAGCGACCCGATGGTCGACTGCCGCGAGACCAAGAATCGCTATCGGGCCGACCAGCTCTACGTCTTCCATGTGACCGCGCCGGGCGTCGAGAACGCGACGGTGTCGCGGGTTGCGCTCGCGGGCGGATCGGCCGACGACGCCCGCGCAGAGCTCGACTCGCGCATCTCCAAGCTCCCCAAGGAGTTGCTGCCGGCGGGCGTCAAGCGGAAGGAGCTAACGGTCGCGAAGGTCGAAGCGTTCTCCACGCTCTCGATCGAAGAGCAGGCGCTCGTGATCGGGCCCGACGCCGCGACGGCGGGCACGCTCACCGAGCCGCGCGCCTTCAACCTGATGCTCGAGACGAATATCGGCGCGGTCGTGAATTCGGCGAGCAAGGCCTATCTTCGCCCCGAGACCGCTCAAGGGATCTTCGCGAACTTCAAGAACGTGGTCGACACCGGCCGGGTGAAGATCCCGTTCGGGATCGCGCAGGTCGGAAAGAGCTTCCGCAACGAGATCACGCCGCGGAACTTCACCTTCCGCTCGCGCGAATTCGAGCAGATGGAGATCGAGTTCTTCTGCCGTCCCGAGGATGCCTCGGAGTGGTACGCCTACTGGCGGAAGACGCGGTTCCAGTGGTACGTCGACCATGGTCTCCGGTCCGACGCTCTTCGGCTTCGCGACCACGATCCCGATGAACTCGCCTTCTACTCGACGGCGACGGCCGACATCGAGTACTCGTTCCCGTTCGGCGTGAGCGAGCTCGAGGGAATCGCGCATCGAGGGTCGTACGACCTCTCGCAGCATCAGAAGTTCAGCGGCAAGGACCTGAGCTACTTCGACGAGGAGAAGAAGGAGCGGTTCGTGCCGCACGTGATCGAGCCGTCGGCCGGAGCCGACCGCGCGACGCTGGCGTTTCTCTGCGAGGCGTTCACGGAGGACGAGGTCGGCGGCGAGGCCCGGACCGTTCTCTCGCTCCATCCGCGATTTGCGCCGATCAAGGCCGCGGTCTTCCCGCTGGTCAAGAAGGACGGGATGCCCGAGTCCGCGGAGAAGATCTACCGCGACCTCAAGAAGCACTTCCACGTCTTCTACGACGACAAGGGGGCGATCGGGCGGCGCTATCGGCGACAGGACGAGGCGGGAACGCCCTACTGCATCACGATCGACGGCCAGACCGGCGAGGACGGCTCGGTGACGATCCGCGATCGCGACTCGTGCCGTCAGTGGCGCATGCCGTCCGCGGGGATCGTCGAGGGCTTCCGCGACCTGCTCGAAAAGGGGGCGCCGGCGGCCGATTGATCGGCTCCGCCGCGATCTTCGGATCGGAGCACCCGTGGCCGCGCCGACCGACTCGGCTATAGTATGTCGGGTCGGTCCGCCGCACCGCTTTCGGAACTGCCATGATTCCTTGCATCAGCCAGGCGACGACGCTCAGCACTCCGTTCGAGTCCGACCTCGCGGCCTACAGTCGCGCGGGGTTCTCGGCGATCGAGATCTGGTTGACGAAGCTCGAGGATTTCCTCGTCGGAGATCGCGGCTACGAGGATGTGCGCACGCGGCTCGCAGCCGAGCGATTGATCCCGCTCGCGGCGGCCGCCCAAGGCGGACTGCTGCTCTCCCGAGGGGCCGAGCGTGCGGCGCACTGGGATCTCTTCCGCCGTCGACTCGAGATCCTGCGGCGGCTCCAAATCCCGACGTTGGTCGTCGCGGCCGACTACTCGGGCGAGCCGAGCGGGGACGACTACGCGGTCGCCGCGCAGGCGCTGGCCGAGGTGGGGGAGGTCGCGGGCGAGTTCGGGGTTCGGATCGCCTTCGAATTCCAGAAGTCGGCCCGCTTCTGCTCCTCGCTGGAGACCGCCGCCGCGCTCCTCGTCCAGAGCGGAGCGAACAACGTCGGGATCTGCCTCGACCTGTTTCACTACTACACGGGACCGAGCAAGTTCGAGGATCTCGCATATCTCACGCGTGAGAACCTCTTCTGGGTCCAGCTCAACGACCTCTCGGCGACCCCGCGCGAGATCGCGGGCGACGCCGATCGGATCCTCCCCGGCGACGGCGACTTCCAACTGACGCCGATCCTTCGCAGACTCCATGAGATCGGCTACGACGGCGGGGTCTCGTTGGAAGTGATGAACCCGATGCTCTGGGGGATCGCCGCCGATCGCGTGGCGGACCTGGGGTACCAGGCGGTGGAGCGCTCGCTCGCCGCCGCGTCGATCCCGACGACGCGAGCCGAGGATTCGACCCGCGCCGTCGCTTCGCCCAAGAATGACCGCGAGGGCTGAGATGTCTTCGGCGCTCGCCATCCGTGTCCCGTCGGCCATCTATCGCGAAGAGCAGCGCTTCGGGTGGTGGCTCTACGCGCTGGTCGCGATCCTGTTGGGTCTGGGCTGGGCGTTTCTCGCGCTTCGGCATGAGGCGATGCCCGCGGCGGATGCGCCGCTGGACGGCGGACGCTTCCAGTTCTCGCTCGGCGTCACGCTCGGCATCGCCATCCCCGGCGTCCTGATCCTGGGCGTGTTGAAGCTCACCACCGAGGTCCGCCCCGACGGCGTCCACGTCTGGTTCGGTTGGATCCCCACCTACCGGAAGGTGATCCCGATCGGTGAGATCCAATCGGTCGAGGTGGTTCGCTTCCGCCCGATCCGCGACCACGGCGGCTGGGGCTTTCGAACGAGCCGCGCGGGCGATCGCGTCCTGAGCGCGCGCGGCGATCAGGGAGTGATGCTGCGGTTGGCCGACGGCTCGCGGGTGATCGTCGGGAGTCAACGTCCCGATCCGCTCGCCGCGGCGATCGACGACGTGATGCTGAAGCGGGCGGTCTGAACCGATCCGATCAGATGCCGATCACGCGGTCGCGCGCGCTGACTTCCCAGACGTCGACCAATTCGCCCCCGTCGATCACATACGCCTTGCGGTGGAGCGCCACCGTCGGGCAAACGTGGATCGGGATCGCCAGGGTCGCCGTTCCGGGCGGGAGTCGATCGGCCATCGACGTCTCGACGACGAGATGCTCCTCGCTCTGGCCCACGAAGCGCGCGTCGGGAATGTCGGGCAGGACGAGACGGTCGCCGACCGGGTCGGCCGCGACGGCCTTGTGGCCGAGGTCGAGCGTGATTCGGCCGGGTCGCGGTCGACTGATGACGCGCGTGAAGAGAAGCGCGGCGGGGCGGAAGGGAAGGTCGGGGAACTTGGAGGCATAACCCGCGTCATGGAGGAGCGAGGTGCCGGGCGAACATTCGACGATCGGGTCGGAATTGGCGGCGTGGACGGGAAAGGTCGGCGTCCCGCCGAGCACGATCCGCGGCACGGGCAAGCCCTGCGCGACGAGGCGGTCGCGCATTCCGAGCACGGCATCAACCCCGGGCTGGGCCGATCGAACGCGTTCGATCGGGTCGAAGTCGCGAATCTGCCCGTCGTATCCGGAGAGGCCGCCGGGCACGACGTGGGGCAGTTCGTCGATCCTTCGATAGAGTGCGTCGGCCTCGGGCCCGGGGGCGATCCCCGTCCTTCCCATGCCGATCTCGAGGTCGACCAACACCGACAGGGGCGCGGGCGGGTTCTCGCCGCCGATGCCTCGCGAGAGCGCCTCGAGGGCCTGGAGGTCATCGACGAGGACATGGAAGACGGTGTCGGGATACGTGCGCATCAAGGCGGCGACGCGTGCGATGTTCGGCCCGACGATCGGGTAGGCGATCAAGACGTCGCGACCGCCGGCCGCCGCGGTCATCTCGGCTTCGGCGATCGTCGCGACCTTGTGCTTGTGAACCCCCGCGCGTTCCACCAACCGCACGAGCTCGGCCATCTTGTGCGTCTTGACGTGCGGCCGGATCCGGTCGGGCGAGCCCGCCAGGTCGATCATCGCGCGGAGGTTGCTCTCGATGATCGGGCGAAAGAGCACGAGCGACGGGCTGAGCTGCGACACGGGATTGCGGATCGCGTAGATCTCGTCCATGGCGACGGTTCTCGGGGCGTTGCGAAGCGGCGGGGATCAGTTCTTGGGCAAGAGTCCGATCACGGCCGAGGTCATCGCCTCGACGCCGGTCCGAATGCTGGGCCGGGCGTCGGGCAGATAGATCGGCGAGTGGAGCGAAGGAAGGGGACTGCCCTCGGCCTTTGCCTTCGCCACCCGTTCGGGCGGGATCGTTCCGAGGCGGAACATGAAGATCGGCACGCCGCCGCGGCAGAACAGGCCGAAATCCTCCGCGCCCATCGTCGGATCGACGGTCCGCACGTTCTCCTTGCCGACCGCCTTCTCGAGGAAGGGGAGGACCTTGGCGACGAGTGCGGGGTCGTTGATGGTCGCGGGGGTGCCGTCGCTCACGGTGACCGTCGGGTCGGGAGCGCGATGGCCGGTCGCGAGTGCCTTGGCTCGTCGCTCGATTCCTTCGATCAGGCTCTTGCGGACGTCTTCGCGATAGGCACGCAGGGTGAGCTGGAGGTGGACCTCCGAGCCGATGATGTTGTGTTTCGAGCCGCCGTGGATCGAGCCGACGGTGACCACGGCGGGATGGATCGGGTTGATCTCTCGGCTCACGATCGACTGGAGATCGAGGACGAGGAGCGAGGCGAGGACGATCGGATCGACGGTCGCGTGGGGCATGGCGCCGTGGCCGCCCTTGCCTCGGACGACGACGTCTACCGAGGTCGACGATGCCATCGCGGGGCCCGACGTATAAGCGAGCTTGCCGGTCTCGAGATCGTGCGAGACGTGCAGCGCCAGGGCGTAGTCGGGCTTGGGGAATCGCTCATAGAGGCCGTCGGCCAGCATCATCTCGGCCCCGCCGACCTTCTCTTCGGCGGGCTGGGCGATGAGCACGACCGTTCCCGACCATTGCGCTCGGGTCTCGATGAGCCGACGCGCGACGCCGACCAAGCAGGTCATGTGGATATCATGACCGCAGGCGTGCATCACGCCGACGGTCTTGCCGTCGTCGTCGACGGTGGTGACCTTGCTGGCGAAGGGCGCGCCCGTCTCCTCGACCACGGGGAGTGCATCCATATCGGCGCGGACGAGGACGGTCGGCCCCTTGCCGTTCTCGATGACTCCGACGACGCCGAGCTTGCCGACCCGCTCGGTCACTCGAGCTCCCGCGTCGCGGAGTTCGCGTGCGATCCGCGCGGAGGTCTCGACCTCGTGGAGCGAGAGCTCGGGGTGCGAGTGGAGGTGAGTGTAGAGGGCGAGCAGTCGATCGCCCTCGCGTGCGAACCAGTCGTCGGACGCGCCGAGGCATGCCCCGGAGAAGGCGCCCGCCACCCACAACGCCGCGACGCCCGCGATTCGGAGACGCATGCTTTGATGTCCTCTCGGCGAAGTCGATTCGAGTCGGCCCTGGGGGCTCAGTCGAGCCCGTGCTGCTTCTGAAAGGCGATCGCCTTGGCGTGCTCGGCCTCGGGGATCCGGCCGCAGCGTTGGTAGATGACGGAGAGCGCCGTGTAGCTGAAGGTGTCGTCGGGCTCGAGCTCGACGACCTTCTTGGCGTGGAAGATCGCCTTCTCGGCCTCGGCGAGGTCGGCGTAGAGTTTGGCGAGCATGCCGTGGCCGATCACGAAGGACGGGTCGGACGCGACGGCTTCCTCGAGCTTGACCACGGCTTGGGGCTTGTCGCCCGCGTCGCGGAGGGTGATCGCTTCATCGTAGAGTTCGTTCGCGGTCGGCATCTCAATCGCTCTCCGGGATCGTCGCCGATTCGATTCGGCGGCGGCGACATTCTATCCCGAAGCGTGCGGAGTTGCCAGGAGCGCCGCGCCCCTGGAACGCGTCTCGCGATCGGCTTAGACTCGGGGTCCACGATCATCCGGAAGTCCCGAGGAACGAGCCCGATGCGATACAACCCACTCGGCAAGACCGGCGTTCTCGTCAGCGAGCTCTGTCTGGGAACGATGACCTTCGGGGAAGGGTGGGGCTTCGGCGGGATCGACGACCATCAGGCCGACGCGATCGTGGGACGCGCGCTCGAGTCGGGCATCAATTTCATCGACACGGCCGACGTCTACAGCGACGGCAACTCCGAGTCGATCCTCGGCCGCGCACTCGGCGGCGGGCGACGTGATCGCGTGGTCCTCGCGACGAAAGCGCTCGGGCGGATGGGTCGAGGTCCGAACGACGCGGGCCTGTCGCGCGGCTATCTCATACGTGCGTGCGAGGCGTCGCTCCGGCGGCTCGGCACCGACCGCATCGACCTCTATCAGATCCACGGATGGGACGCACTCACTCCGATCGAGGAGACGCTCGCCGCTCTCGATCACCTGGTCCGTTCGGGCAAGGTGGTCTCGGTCGGCTATTGCAATCTCGCAGCCTGGCAAGCCGCGCTCGCCTTGGGAATCTCGGCACGGGAGGGCTTCGCCTCGTTCGTGAGCGCACAGATGTACTACAGCCTCGTCGGTCGCGACGTCGAACACGAGGTCGTCCCGCTCTGTCGACACGCGGGGCTCTCGCTCCTTCCTTGGAGCCCGCTCGCGGGCGGCTTCCTCACCGGCAAGTACCGCAAAGAGCAGCAGGCCCATCCTCAAGGCAGCCGGTTCTCGACGAGCAAGTTCGGTGAGTTCCCGCCGGTCGACAAGGCGAAGGGCTTCGAGGTCGTGGAGGCCCTGATCGCGCTCGCCTACGAGCTGGAGACGACGCCGACGACGCTCGCGATCCGCTGGTTGCTGAGCCGGCCGGCGGTGACGTCGGTGATCATCGGCGTGCGTCGCCTCGAGCAGATGCAAGCGAATCTCGACGCGACGACGGTGTCGATCCCCGAGGACAAGCTCGCGGCGATCGACGCCCTCACCGCGCCCGCCAAGCTCTATCCGGGATGGATGATCGAGCGGCAGGCGGGTCACCGCGTGATCCCGAAGTGATCGCGGATCGCTCCGATTCGGTCACGGATCCGAGCGCGCACCGGCGTTGACGAGATCCCGGGCGGGGCGTAACATCCCGCCCGATCGCGCCGGAGTGCGCGCGGAGGTTCGCTCCACTAGGTCGATACGGAGGTCACCGATGAGCATCGGATTGAGTTTGATCGCGTTCGGACTCCTGAGTGGAGCGCCGACGCCCGGCGAGACGAAGCCGGCGACCGCCGCGACGTCGACCTGGTCGGCACGCGTCGCCATCACCGACCGAGCGGCCGCGAAGTCCTCCGCCGCGGAGCGCGCTCGGAACTCGTATGAGATTCGAATCCTCCACACGCCGGCTCAACCCTGGCGCGAGAGGTTCTACTCCGAGTGTTCGCGCGTCGGGCGCTCGGGGATCTCGACGATCTGGACGATCGAGGAAGCCAAGGTCGGCGGCTTGCTGCGTCTCGCACAGGAATCGCCCGCGACGATCATCGTGACCGCGCCCAAGATCACGGCGTTCGACGGCGCAGACGCCTCGATGTCGACGATCCAAGCACGTCCCTATGTCTGCGATATCGAGCGCAGGGTCGAGCAAACCGCGGGCGATCGCGATCGCGTGGTGCTCACGCCGGTCGTCGACACGATCGACGAGGGCGTCTTCGTCAAGCTCGCCGGCAAGAGCGATCGCGACCGCACGCGGCTCGCGCTCGAGATCCACAGCCGCTGGGTCTGCTCGGTGAATCAGGCGACGGCTCCCGAGAAGACCGAGGTCGACGGCGACGGCGACTCGGCGATCGTCGCCGCGGCGATGCAGCTCCCGCAAGTGGTCGACACGAAGGTGACGGGTGAATATGCGATTCCCCGAGGATCGGTCTTGATCGCAGGCTTGGGCACCGCGGTGACCCTCGACTCCTCGAACCGCCCCGTCGTGATGGAGCGTCTCGCGCTGATCTCGGCTCGACGGATCCTCACGGAGGCCGAAGAGAAGGCGACGATCGAGACTTCGGCCCGACCCAAGGTCGACGCGACGCTGAAGCGCACGGGCCTCGACGAGCCTCGCGAGCTGCCCGCGGCGGTCGTCACACGTCCTCTGGTTCTGCCGCCGATCCCGAGGAGGGATCTGCCGGGTGGGATCGAGCTGCCGCCCTTGCCCGACGACTCGATCCGCATCGCGGGGATCCACACCGTGCCGGCGCCTCAGGCTTCGAGCCAGATGATGGTCGAGACCGCACCGCCGGCGGTCGTCGAGCGGCCGACGACGGCTCAGATGCTGCGGCGCGATCCGAATGTGATGATCGCGGCCCACGACCCCGCGCCCGTCGGGCGGTCGATGTTCGGCCCAGGCGTCCCCGTCGCCTCGGCGCCGGCCGCCGGGATGATCTCGCAGCTGCTCCGGTTCGATCCGAATGTGAAAACCGCGGCGCGCGAGCCGATGCCGATCGGTCAGTCGGTCCTCGCGACCACTCCCGCGGCGATCTCCCTGCGGAACTCGGGCCGCGACGAGGCGGTCGGCCGCGCGTCGTACGTGGCGCCGAGCAAGCCGTCGACGAAGGAATTCCGGATCCCGTTCCTGGGCCGGATCTCGATCGACATCGACATCCATGTCGACTGAAGATCGGTCGATGCGACGCAGCGGGCGACTCGAGAGAGCCGCCCGCCGGTCGATCGCGTTCGTCAGAGGCAGGCGGTGTAGCCGCCGTCGACCGGAATGGCGACGCCGGTGACGTAGTCGCTGGCTCGGCTCGCGAGCCAGACGGCGGTGCCCGCCATGTCGGCGGGCTTGGCCCAGCGGCCGTAGGGAATTCGCGCGAGCACGCGTTCGTGGAGCCCGGTGATCTCGGTCCGCGCCTTCTCGGTGAGTTCGGTGTCGAACCAGCCGGGGAGGATCGCGTTGACCTGGATGTTGTCCTTGGCCCAGGCGAGAGCGCAGCTCTTGGTGAGCTGGACGATGCCGCCCTTGCTGGCGGCGTAGGCGGGGGCGAAGCTCGACCCGAAGATCGAGGTCATGCTCCCGATGTTGATCACCTTGCCGCCGCCGGCGCTCTTCATCGACGGATGAACCGCCTTCGAGAAGAGAAACGCGCTGGTGAGATTGACGTCCATGACGGTGCGCCACTCGTCGAGCGTCATCTCATGAGGCGGCTTGCGGATGTTGATTCCAGCGTTGTTGAAGAGGATGTCGATCCGGCCGAGCGCGGCGAGGGTCTCGGCGACGGCGCGTTCGACGTCGGCCTCGAGCGAGACGTCGGCCGTGACGGCGACGGTCTTCACCCCGCAATCCTCGGCGATCATGCGGGCGGCCTCGGCCGACTTCTCGGCGTTGCGGCCGACGACGGCGATCGCCGCTCCGGCCTCGGCCAAACCCTTCGCCATGCCCAGACCGATGCCGCCGTTGCCGCCGGTCACGATCGCCGTCTTGCCCGTCAGATCGAAGAGATCCACCGCGTGCCTCGCGCCTCGGTCGATGGGGATTGCGTCGAATCCGTCGACCGCCCAAGATCATCGGCACGACGGATGAGCGGTCAGACTACTCCATCCCCGCGCCCCCCCGCAACCCCCGAGAACCGACGATGCCCGACCCGCGCTGGGAGATGCTCGCCGACATCTTGATCCGTCATTCGGTCCGGATCGAGTCGTCCGACGCCTTGCTGATCGAGTGTTTCGACCTCGACGACGACACGCTCCCTCGGCTCCTCACTCGCGCCGCGGCCCGGCGGGGAGCACGCGTTTTCGTCGAGATCCGCGAGTCGCGCATGATGCGCGAGTTGCTCGTCCACGGCTCCGAAGCCCAGTTTCGCGACTGGGGCGAGATCGACCTCGACCGGATGCGTCGGATGACCGCATACATCGCCCTCCGAGGCAGACGCAATATCAGCGAACTCTCGGATGTGGCTCCGGAGAAGATGAATCTCTACAACCGCCACTACCTGAAGCCGGTCCATCTCGAGCAGCGGATCCGATCGACGAAGTGGTGCGTGCTCCGGCTCCCCGGAGCCGCCGCAGCGCAGGCGGCGGGGTTGAGCACCGAGGCGTTCGAGAACCACTACTTCGACGTCTGCAACCTCGACTATCCGCGGTTCGCCCGTGCGCTGGATCCGCTGGTGCGAAGGATGGAGGCGGCGAACGAGGTCCGAATCACGGGGCCCGACACCGACCTCCGCTTCTCGATCGAGGGGATTCCCGTCGTTCCCTGCGCCGGGAGGATGAACCTCCCCGACGGCGAGGTCTTCACCGCCCCGGTGCGCGACTCGGTCGAGGGGTTCGTGCGGTTCAACGCCCCGACGATCTACCAAGGACAGGCCTTCGACGGCATTCGGCTCGTCTTCGAGAAGGGGAAGATCGTCGCCGCGACCTGCACCGTCGGCGACTCCGCGCGGCTCGCGCGGATCTTCGCGACCGACGAGGGGGCTTCGTATGTCGGCGAGTGGTCGATCGGCTGCAACCCGCGGATCCTCCACCCGATGCGCGACATCCTCTTCGACGAGAAGATCGCCGGGAGCTTCCACCTCACGCCCGGAAACGCCTACGACGAGGCCGACAACGGCAATCGCTCCCAGATCCACTGGGATCTCGTCGCGATCCAGCGGCCCGAGTACGGCGGCGGCGTCATCGCGTTCGACGGCGAGCCGATCCGGATCGACGGCCGCTTCGTTCCGGAGGAACTCCAGGCGCTCGATCCCGAATGATCCGTGCGCTTTGATGCGACGCGAGCCGCCGCCCTCCCTCATCGAGAGGGCGGGCGGCGGCTCACGCGTGTCGAATCGTGATCTCCCCGAGATCGAGATCAACGCGTGCGTTGGATCGGACCGGCGGGAACGGCGGCCTTGGGGGTGACCTTCGTGTTGGCGGCCTTGGGCAAGAGCCCCTTGACCGACTTGGCGCGGAAGCCGGTGATCGTCGTGACGTAGAAGGGCGGGGTGGTCATCCGCACGAAGACGTCGCCGAACGCGCCGATGCCGACGAGCGAGGCGATTCGGGTGACCCCGGTCGCCGCGGGGCCGACTCGGCGGACCGAGCCGCTGAGCGTCTGACGAGCCCGTCCGACGAGCCCGTTGAGCTGGAGCAGCGACGCATCGCCGTTCGCCGCTCGGTTCACCGTGAGACTGCCGCCGCCGGTGAGCCGCAGGCTGACGAGGTTGCCGACCGAGTCGATGTAGGAGATCCGCGTGCCGATCGCCGACGACCCGATGAAGTCGGTGCCGCGGACGCCCGCTCCGTCGAGCAGGGTCCCGAACTCGTTCTGGAGGCCGGTCGCCGTCGAACCGTTGATCACCACGCGATAGAAGGCGTTCACCCCCAGGCTGACCGACGGACGCAGCGTGACCTGGAAGGTCGACGCGTCGTACGAGACTGCGCCGATCGGCACCGAGATATCGCCGATCCCGTTCCCCGGGTTGAAGAAGATCGCGTAGTTCGCCGGGTCGGTCGCAGTCGAGGGCACCACGGCCTGGTCGAGCTGGACCACGAAGCTCGTCACCGAGCCGAGCTCGACGGAGGGCTGGAGCGAGACGACCGACGGCGGATTCTGGTCGATGTCGGTGTTCACGACGCTGACGAGTGCCGACGCCTGATTGCCCAAGAGCGCCCCGCCGCCGGGGGTTCGGAGCACGACGCCGAAAGTGAGGTCGTCGCGGATCAGTTTGCCGTCGGCGAGGATCGGCACGACGATCTGCTTGCGGACCTCGCCGCTCGCGAAGGTGAGGGTGCCGATCGTCGTCTGGTAGTTGATCCCGGCCCTGGCCGTGCCGTCGATCGTGGTGTAGTCGATCGTCACCGCCCCGAGATTTCCTTGACTGCGGACGACGTCGATCGCGACCGAGCCGGCGTTCTCATTCACGCGGGCGGTCGTCGTCTCGAATTGGAGCACGCCGGGGGTGTTGACGTAGGTCACGCTCCGCGAGGCCGAGTTGTTGCCGGGAAGCGTATCGAACTCGGACGCGGTCGCCGTTGCTGTGCTCTGGATCGTTCCGGCGACGGGCGACGAGGCGACGATCGTCAACGTGACGCTCGCCTGGGATGCGAGCGTACCGAGGAGCAGCCGCACATTCGACGCGCCGATCGTCGGGGTGCCGACCGTCGAAACCGCCGAGGCGATCTGGACGTTGCCGGTGAAGGTGTTGCCGAGGTCGACGTTCGTCGCGGTCGCGGGACCGTTGTTCCTGAGCGTGACCGTGAAGGTGGTGGGCGCTCCCAGCACGTTCTGTGCGGTGGAGGCGACGACGGTGACGGCGAGATCGACCGGGCTCGCGGTCGTGTTCACGGTGACGGAGTTGTTGGCGAGGTTCGTGTCGGTCTCGGGGGAGGCGACGCTCGCGGTCGTGTTCGCGGGGCCGGAGACGTTCGGGATCGCGACGATCGAGACCGGCGTCGACGACGCGGCCGCGATCGAGCCGAGCGGAATCGTGATCGTTTGCCCGTTGACGACGAGGCCCGCGGAAGGCGTCGCGGAGACGAAGGTGAAGCCCGCCGGCAGCGTCTGGGTGAAGACGACGTCGGCTGCGGGAGCGGGGCCGGCGTTGGCGACGGTGAAGGCGAAGGTCTGGTTCTGTCCGACGGTCGCGGGCTCGGGGTTGCCGTTGCCGGTGATCGAGAGGTCGATCGGGCTGACCGGGGTCTGAACGTTCGCCTGGTTGTTGTTGGGTCGCGAGTCGGTCTCGACGGTGTTCGACGCTCCGGCCTGGATCGTGATGTTGCGCGACTGGGTCGGCGTCGCCGAGATCGTCACGATCGCGGTCGATCCCGAGGCGATCGTCGGCAGAGCGGCGGTGAGGGTGTTCGTGCCGGAATCGAAGGTGCCGAGCGAGGGGACGACGTTCGTGAGCGACGAGTCGAGCACGGCCGTGAGCACGGCTCCGGTGGCGGCGGAAGGCCCGTTGTTCGTGACGGTGATCGTGTAGGTGAACGTCTCGCCGCGGACGATCGGGCTGGGCGCGGTGGTGATCGAGACGGCGAGGTCGGTCGCGGGCAGGATCTCGACGTTTCGCGACGCCGTGTTGTTCGCGGTATTGGGATCCTGGCGATCGGAGGTCGTCGAGACGAGCGCGGTCGCCGTGCCGACGGTGCCGGGCCGCACGGTGATCCGGAGCGTGAAGTTGCCCGAGGGGCCGACCGGCACCGACGGGATGACCGTCGTCACGACGCTCCCGAGCGGAGCGCCGACGGTGCCGGGAACGGAAAGCTCACCGCGGACGAAGGTGGCTCCGGCGGGAAGCGTGAAGGCGACGTTCATGTTGGTCGCGACGCTCGGGCCCGCGTTGGTCCCCGAGATGACGTAGATCAGGTCGTCGCCGACCGGGCTCGAGGCCACCGCCTGGATCGTGACGCCGACGTCGGACGAGGGCAGGACCTCGAGCACCGAGGTCGCGACGTCGTTCCCCGCGCCCGGGTCGATCTCTTCGGCGAGAATCGTGGCGATCGAGGTGATCGAGCCGGTCCGGGTGGTCGTGGCGACGATGTCGATCTCCGAACTCGAACCCGAGGCGATCGACCCGACGTCGATCGTCAAGATCGAGCCCGACCTCGAGAAGGCCCGCGAGACCGAGACCAGCGTGAGCGACGGGTCGAGCTCGAAGGTCAGGGTCGACCCGACCGACAAGTTGGGCCCCAGGTTGTTGACCGACACCTGGTAGGTGACGTTCGACCCGAGGAGCACCGAACCGCCGTTGGAGACGACGGCCTGGAGGTCGGTCGTCGGAGCCAGGGTGATCGCGATCGGCGCGGAGAATTGCGAGGTGTCGCCGAGCGCTTCACGCGAGACCGTGGCGGTGAGGAAGTCGCCCACTTGGACGATCGTCGCGTCGACGCGGATCCGGGTGTCGATGACCGCGATGCCCGCACCGTTGGTCCGAACGACGAGAACGTCGGACGAAGGCGAGATCGGCAGGAGCGTGCGGCCCTCATTCACGCCGCCGGCCTGACCGACGTCGTTGAGGAAGAACTGGAAGTTGTAGTTCGTGTTCGGAGCGCCGGTGAAGCTGCCGCGGATGTTCATGAAGCCCGCGGCCGTCTCGGCCACGGAGATCGTGGGCGCGGCGATGTCGTTGTTGGAGCCGACCGAGAGCCGGATGCCCAGACCGACGTTGTCGTAGATCGAGTTGGACCCGATCAGGATGCCGCTGCCGCCGTTGACGAAGATGCCGTCGTTGTTGAAGAGCGAGCCGTTGTGGGCGATGACGTTGCCGTCGACCTCGGAGAGACCGCCGATGAAGTTGTCGACTCCGCCGAAGTTCCAGATGCCCTCGGTCGCATTGCCGAGCGGGGCGAGCCCGGTGGCGTCGACGCCGATGTAGTTGCTTCGAATGATGTTCAAGCGAGAGGTCGTGCCTTGGATCTGGATCCCCGCTCGACCGTTGCCGGAGATGATGTTTCGCGAGGCCGGGCCGGCGCCGCCGATGGTGTTCGTGCCCGAGCCGAGGATCGTCATGCCGTTGAAGGTGTTGCCGAGCGAGGCCGTGCCGGCGGCGTTGGTGCCGATCGAGTTGCCTTGGACCAAGTTTCCTTGGTTGCCGACCGCTTGGAGCAAGACGCCCGTCGAGTTGCCCGAGATCAGGTTGCCGGCGCCGGGGGCCGTGCCGCCGATCGTATTCGCGGTGCCCGTGAGCGAGATCACGCCGTTGGCGCCGTTGCCGATGCGGGCGGTTCCGGCGGCGTTGGTGCCGATGTAGTTCCCTTGGATGACGTTGCGGCTCGCGTTCGAGGCGAAGAGGTGGATGCCGTCGGAGCCGTTGCCGGAGATCACGTTGCGGTCGCGAAGCGTCGTGCCGCCGATGGTGTTGCCGCCGACGTTGTTGACGAAGATTCCCGCGCCGCCGTTGCCTTGAGCGGCCGTCCCCGCCGCGTTGAGGCCGATGAAGTTGCCGACGATCGTGTTGCCCGACGATTCGACCGAGATCCCGTTCGCCCCCGCACCCGAGAAGCGATTGATCACGAGACCGCGGATCGCGTTGTTCGCAGCGCGGATCACGAACCCCGGCGTGTTCACCGGGAGATTCTCGCCGCTGATCACGACCGCCGGAGCGCCGTCGACGTAGCCCGGTTGCGTCCGGGCGTCGATGTTCGTGCCGCTCGCGGTCAGGTCGGGCAGGGGGGTCGCCGGGCGGATCACCAGTTCATTCGAGGGCAGGTTGAACGTGATCAGGTCCGACTGACCATTCGAGTTCGCCTGCGTGAGAGCGTCGCGAAGCGAACCGGTGCCGGTATCGGCGTTGGTGGTCACGATGAAGGTCGCGAGCAATGTCCGATCCTCGCAGCGCTCCAGCATCGGGCGGTGCGACTTCGAACTCCGGCGCGAACGAGCGGACAAGGGGCGGGGAACCTTCATCGGGGGTCTCTCCCTCCAAAGGGATACGACGCAGGTTCCTTCCCGCCATCGAGGAATCCGGGTGGTATGGGATGAATCGCGATTCTGCACAGAATAGTTCGATTCGAGTGTACACGACGCCCGGGGCCTGTCAAAGCAGCCCTCGGACTCGCGGATCACGATTCCGTGCCGAAGCGAACGAGCAAGCAGCAGTGCGTGGATGCATGATATTCGCCGAATCGAAGCGATCTCGTCAAGAGGGATCCGTCGAGGTCGTCGGGTTTCGATGCTCCGAGCCGCCGTCTCGCACGGGGCAGCCCCGGGGTCTCCTCGACGCGTCGCGAGGACGCGCCGAGGAGATCCGACGAGTGGTCGACGCGGTGAGACCGACTCTCAGAGCCGGTCCCATTCGAGCACGGCGCCGGTGCTGGCGCTGGTCGCCATCTTGGTGTACTTCCCGAGGTAGCCGCGGGTGTACTTGGCGGGCTTGGGGGTCCAGGCCGCGCGGCGACGGGCGAGTTCAGCGTCGTCGAGTCGCACGGCGAGCTTCCCGGACGGGATGTCGATCTCGATGATGTCGCCCGGCTCGATGAGCGCGATCGGTCCGCCGACGGCCGCTTCGGGGCTGACGTGGCCGATCGAGGCACCGGCGGTCCCGCCCGAGAAGCGACCGTCGGTGATGAGTGCGCACTTGTCGCCGAGGTCGACGCCCTTGATCGCGGTCGTGGGCGCGAGCATCTCCTGCATCCCGGGACCGCCCTTGGGCCCTTCGTAGCGGATCACGACGACGTCGCCCGCCTTCACCTTGCCGAAGACGATGCCGTTGTAGGCGTCTTCCTCGCTCTCGAAGATGACGGCGGGCCCCGCGTGGACGAGCATCTTGGGGTCGACGCCCGCGGTCTTGACCACCGCGCCGTCGGGGGCGAGGTTGCCCTTGAGGATCGAGAGTCCGCCTTCACGCGAGTAGGCGTTCTCGCAGGTGCGGATCACGTCGAACGGATCGACGCCGCCTCCTCCGCCTCCCGGTGAGGGGGCGTCGGCGACCGCGAGAGCGAGCGACGACTCGGTGAGCGCGGCGGGATCGACGACGCTCGGCACGCTCCAGGCCTTCTCGGTGCGGACGTTGCCGGGCTGGACCTTGGTCAACTCGCGGGCCGTCGCGAGCGAGGATGAGCGTCGCACGTCGTAGGCCGCGATGTTCTCGCCGAGCGTCTTGCCCGTCACGGTCGGCAGCGACGTGTTCAAGAGGCCCGGCCGACCGCGCTCGACCTCGCCGAGGATCGTGTGGATCCCGCCGGCGTTGGCGACGTCTTGGATATGATAATTGCTCGACGGCGAGACCTTGCAGATGTTCGGCGTCTGCTTGCTGAGTTCATGGATTCGGTCGAGCGTGAACGGCACCCCCGCTTCGCGAGCGATGGCGAGGATGTGGAGCACGGTGTTCGTGCTGCCGCCCATGGCCATGTCGAGGATCATGGCGTTGTCGAACGCTTCGAGCGACGCGATCTCGCGAGGGAGGATGCCGTGGCCCGGCCCCTTCTCGCCGAAGAGCTTGGCCATGGCGACGATCCGCTCGGCCGCGGTGCGGTAGAGCGTCTTGCGGTCGGCGGAGGTCGCCAAGATCGTGCCGTTGCCGGGGAGCGCCATGCCGATCGCCTCGGCGAGGCAGTTCATGCTGTTGGCCGTGAACATCCCCGAGCAACTTCCGCAGGTCGGGCAGGCGGCCTGCTCGATCTCGAGGAGTTCCTCGGCGGAGAGCTTGCCGTTCTGTTTCTGGACGCCGGCGACGAAGGCGTCGATGAGGTCGACGGTCTTCCCCGAAGCGGTCGTGCCGGCCTCCATCGGACCGCCGGAGACGAAGACGGTGGGGATGTTCACGCGCATCGCGCCCATGAACATCCCGGGGACGATCTTGTCGCAGTTGGGGATGCAGATCATGCCGTCGAAGCGGTGCGCTTCGATCATGGTTTCGACGCAGTCGGCGATGAGCTCGCGCGAGGGGAGCGAGAACTTCATCCCCGAGTGGCCCATGGCGATGCCGTCGTCGACGCCGATCGTGTTGAAGATGAACGGGACGCCTCCGGCGGCTCGGACGCATTCCTTGACGTAGTTGCCGACCTCCTGGAGGTGGACGTGTCCCGGGATGATGTCGACGTGACTGTTGCAGATCGCGATGAACGGCTTGTCCCAATCGGTCTCGCGGACGCCCGTGGCGCGCAGGAGGCTGCGGTGCGCCGCGCGGGAGTCGCCGCGTTTGATCGTATCGGAACGCATCGTGGGTCGGTCGGCCATGGCGGGAGAGTTCCGAGTGAGTCGGTTCGATCGAGTGCACTCCGGAGCGGTCGGCGTCCGCCCGGAACCGGCCTTCCCAGTCTAACCGGAGCCTGGAACGGCCGCCATCGGGGTCGAGCCCCGACGCGATGTCCGCTTTCGACAGGTCACGCGGCGAACGTTCGACGAGTAGAGAATTCGATGCTACGTTTCCGGGAACGTCCGAGGCCGCGGTTCGCAAGGGGAGGGGGGATCGACATGGGCTGGTTCATACGTTTCACTCGATTCGGCGATTCGCACCTGGTGTTCTCGCAGGAGCAGGATGAATCGTGCGGATTGGCGTCGTGCAAGATGGCGGTCTTCAAGATCAACAAGCTCCGTCCCGGTGGAGCCGCGTTGACCACGGAGCGAAACATCGAGCGGATCTACCGACGCTATGCCCCCACGCATGCCGGCTTCGATCGCGAGGGGTCGACCACCTCTTGCATCGTGAATACGCTCAACGATCTGGGCATCGGCAACTGGCAGGCGCAGGTGAACGTCTCCGCGACGATCCCGGCTCTGATGCTGCGCTATCTGGGGAGCGACGCCGTCGGCGCGGGCAGTCTGATCAATGGGATCACCCGCGGCTTTCCGGTGATCCTCGGCGTCGACTGGCTCGGCGCCGATGGACGCTACCACGGCGGCCACTGGGTCCTCGTCGACACCGTGAACCGGATCCCGATGGTCGACCGCTACTGGGCGAGCGTATGCGACCCGTGGGATGGAAACGTGCACATCACTCGGTTCCAAACGGGAACGCCGTTTCGGTATGAGGCCGACTCCGTCCCGGTCTCGTTCAGCTTCGGGGGCGCCGAGCATCGCTACACGCGAACCGGCATCGGGATCGCAAACGACATCATCTACTGCACGCGGAGCCCCGGCTTCTTCGGTTGATTCGAGTCGAGTCGATCGAGCCGGCCCCGGATCACCCGGTTCTCCAAACGAATCGCCCGAGCAGGAGGCCGGAGGCGAACGCTCCCGCGACCGCCGAGAGCGCGAGGAGCGACCACGCGATCGCGACCGAGCGCGGGACGACGATGTCGCCCGCGCGGCCCCGGGCGGATCGGTCGAGGAGCTCGGTCCCTTGGGGCGATCGCCCGTCGGAGTCTCCGCTCGGGGCGATGAAGGCGAGGGCGGCGAGCTCGGCGTCGCCCGCGTCTCGACTCCGAAAGTCGCTCGGCGGCTCTATGGGAAAGACGGGACGCGACGGCGTCGGTTCCGTGAGGATCAAGGTCGGTTCATCGCCGGGGATCGGGCCGGCCGGCGGTGTGGAGGGAATCTTCGACTGCTCACCGCCCCCCGCGGACTCGATGCGCAGATCCAAGCGCGTCAGATCGATCCGATCCTCGGCGACGACTCCGTCGGCCGCGGCGGCGCGGACGAACTCGGGGAGCGTCTCGACCTCGGGCGTCGTCTCCGACCCGACATTCACCCCCGCATCCAGTTCGGGCGGGAGGTCCGGAACGATCAGGTCGGCCGCGCAACTCGGGCAAGTCACGACGCGGCCCGCCTTGGAGGCGGAGACTCCGAGCAGCTTGTTGCACCGGTAACAACGAAAGCGCAACGGTGATCGGGCCAAGATCCACGACCTCCGAGGATGGCGAAGCGAATCGAGGCGGACAGCCGATAGACTACGAGACGGTCGCCGCCTCGACAATCGGCTGTCCCGCGCTTCGCCGGACGAGTGCCCCTCGACCGCTTGAACGAACGTCGGTTCCACGCGAGAATGCCGGACGTGTTCGACTCGGCGCGAATGGTTCCGGGGAACGGCTCGTCCCAAGGGAAGGAACGGGGCGACCGGCGCTCGGTCGACCGCTCGTGGCGAAAGGAAACCCGCGATGCCCGACTCCAGAATCCAAACGCCGATCCGCTTCGTCCTCCTCATCGGATCGGCGTTGCAGTTCGCCGCGTCGATCTCGACCGCCGACGACGTCGTCCTCCAGAACGGCCTCCTCCTGCGCGGGACGTTGGAAAAGGACAACGCGATCCGCATGGTCTCCGACGAGTTGAAGCGCGTCTTCATTCGCGACTCGAAGATCCAGTCGGTCACGCCGAGCACGCCGTTCACCAATCTCGAGCGGTTCCAGATCGTGCAGCCTCTCGACGTGCACGCGGGCGCAATGCCCGTCTACGCGATCCAGATCGAGGCGGGTCAATGGAACGAGAAGGGGAGACGGAGCTTCAGCTACGTCGGTCCGCGATCGACGAAGCCGGTCTCGATGACTCAGGCGATGAACGACCTCGGACCCTATCTCGTCCGTTTTCGCGGAATCGACGGCTTCTGGGTCAGTCAGATCTCGACGGCGCGGGTCCCGAAGGCGGTCATCCTCGGGCTGCTCGGTCGCGTCGATCGCACCATCCTGAACGAGCGCCAGCGCGTCGCGCGGTTCATGCTCCAGGCGGGGTGGTACGACGACGCCCGCAAGGAAGTCGAGTCGATCGCGAGCGACTTCCCCGAGGAGAAGGAGCGAACCAAGGAGATCATCGACGCGATCGAAGAGTTGAGGAACCGCGAGCTGCGACGCGAGATCTCGGTCCTCGATCGGGCCCGTCGACCGCTCGAGGTCGGTCGTCGCCTCGATCAACTCAAGGGCCGAACCCTGCCGGTCGACGTCGAACTCGAACTCGCCGACTTCCGCAAGAAGCGCGATGAGCGGATCGCCGCCGACAAGCGGCTCGCCGAGTCGTTTCGCGAGGTCGGCAAGGCGGCCTCGGCTCCGGTCCGCGGCAAGTTCGAACGGGTGATCACCGAGATCCTCGAAGCGCTCGCGGGAGCCCCCGACGCCGTGGCGGGCCGGCTCGAGGCGTTCTCCAAGAGCGACGGAGCGTCGTCTCCCGATGCGCGGCTCGCGCTCGCCGTATCGGGCTGGGTGGTCGGGGCCGACGCCGCCGTGACGGAGGTCGATGGAGCGCAGGCCCTCGTCGAGGCCCGCAAGCAGGTCCAAGCGTTTCTCGTCGCCCGGGACGACGCCGGCCGCAAGGTCGCGCTCGACGCGCTCGAGTTGATCGAGCGACCGGTCGACGCGTCGAAGCCGGGCGCTTCCGGCAAGATCGACCTCGAGACGCTGGCGCGGATCATCCCGCTGATGCCGCCGCCGTTTCACCCCGAGAAGCTCGCGCCGGGGAAGGCGGTGACTCATCGCGTGATGGACGACGAGAACCCCGAGCCGACCGAGTATCAACTGATCCTCCCGCCCGAATACCACCCGCTCCGCGAATACCCCACGATCGTCGCGCTCCACGACGGCAGCGGCCCCCGCCAAGCGATCGACTGGTGGACCGAACAGGCCGCGCGTCACGGCTACATCGTCGTCGCGCCCGATTACCGGATCCGCAACCAACCGGCGGGCTACCGATACTCGACGAGCGAGCACGCCGCGATCGAACTCAGCCTGCGCGACGCCCGCAAGCGCTACGCGATCGACTCGGATCGCGTCTTCCTCGCAGGGAGCATGCTCGGCGGCAACGCGGCGATCGACATCGGCTTCGCACACCCGGACCTCTTCGCGGGGGTCGTCTCGGTCGCGGGTCTTCCGGCCCGGTACGTCTTCTCCTACAAGAAGAACGCCGAGCGACTACCGATCTACATGGCGCTCGGCGACCTCGCCCCGGGGGCTCGCGAGGTCGTCTTCGAGGGTCTGGTCAAGCCGATGATCCTCGACACCTACGACATCACCTACGCCGAGTATCTGCGTCGCGGTCATGAAGACCTCCCCGAGGAGGCCGCGACGATCCTCGACTGGACCAAGAACTATCGCCGCGACCCGGCCCCCAAGTCGTTCGAGGCGACCACCGCTCGAGCGGGCGACGCGCGGTTCTGGGGCGTCGTCGTCCAGCAACACTCCGAAGGCCGGGCGATCGCCCCCGAGGCGGCCGATCCGCTCGGCAAGAACATCCGGGGCGCCAAGATCTCGGCTCGGGTCAGCGCCTTGAGCAACCTCCTCACCGTGACCGCCTCGGGCGTCGAGCGGCTCGACGTCTGGGTCTCCCCGCGCACGCTCGACTTCAAGAAGAAGCTCGAGGTCCGCATCAACGGACGGACGTACTTCAAGGGGCTCGTCAAACCCGACCTCGAGCCGATGCTCACCGACCTCCGCTACCGCGGCGACCGAAAACAGCTCTACGGCATGAAGGTGACCGCGGGCCGCTGATCGAAGATCGCCGCGCCCGAACGCCCCTCGAGGACGACTCATCGATGGATATGCAGACGCCCGACTGGGTGCGCGACGCGATCTTCTACCAGATCTTTCCCGACCGATTCGCCAAGAGCCCCCGCGTCCGCAAGCCGAGCGGGCTCGACCCCTGGGGAGCGCCGCCGACGCATCTGGGCTATCAGGGTGGCGACCTTGTCGGGGTCGTCGAGCATCTCGATCATCTCGAGTCGCTCGGCGTCGACGCGATCTACTTCACCCCGATCTTCCAGTCGGCCTCGAATCATCGCTACCACACCCACGACTACGAACGCGTCGACCCGATGCTCGGAGGCGACGCCGCGCTCCGGATGCTCCTCGACGCGGCCCACGACCGCGGGATGAAGGTCGTGCTCGACGGAGTCTTCAACCACGCGAGCCGCGGCTTCTTCCCGTTCCACGACATCCTCGAGAACGGCGAGAAGTCCGCATATCTCGACTGGTTCCAGATCCACGGATTCCCGCTCAACGCCTACGACCACGAAGCCGAGCCCCGCTACGGCGCTTGGTGGAACCTCCACGCGTTGCCGAAGTTCGAGATCCGCACGCCCGCCGTCCGCGACTATCTCCTGGGGGTCGCGCGGAAGTGGGTCGACTTCGGGATCGACGGCTGGCGGCTCGACGTCGCCAACGAGATCGACGACGACGACTTCTGGCGCGAGTTTCGTCGCGTCGTCCGCGCCGGCAATCCCGACGCCTACATCGTCGGCGAGGTCTGGCACGACGCTCGACGCTGGCTCGGCGGCGATATGTGGGACGCCGTGATGAACTATCTGTTCACACGCGCATGTATCGCTTTCTTCATCGGCGAGAACGTCGATCGGTCGGAACTGGCGCGGACGAGCTTCCGTACGCTCGACCCGATCGGCGCACCCGCCTTTCGCGCGGCGATCGAGAAGGTCGAGGGGCTCTATCGCCCCGAGGTCGTCGCCGTGCAGATGAACCTGCTCGGGAGCCACGACCTTTCGCGCTTCCTCACGCTCGCGCGGGGCGACGAGTCGGCCCTCCGGCTCGCGACGCTCTTCCAGATGACCTACACCGGAGCCCCGTCGATCTATTACGGCGACGAGATCGGCATGACCGGCGGCCACGACCCCGCGAACCGAGGCGCATTTCCTTGGGATCGCCCCGAGTCCTGGAACCGGCCGCTCCTGGATCACTTCCGCGACTTGATTCGGCTCCGACGTTCTTCGGTCGCCCTCCGGCGGGGCGGCCTCGACTGGATCCGTGCCGAGGGCGACGCCATCGCGTATCTGCGGCACACGCCCGAGGAGGTCGCACTCGTCGTGATCAACACCGGCCTGCGCGAGTGTGAATTGGCGCTCGCCTCGCCGCGCCTCGCCGCGGTCGCCTCGCTTCGCGACACCGTCTCCGGCGAGACGCACGCCGTGGAATCCTCGACCGTCCGAGGCGCGGTCCGCGTCGCCGCGCGGAGCGGACGGATCTTCGTTTCGAGGACGGTCGACGCATGAGCCAGGAGCCGCCGCCTTCGTGGAGATTGCCCACGGGAGTCAACGCGTCGCTCTGGAGGTACACGCACTCCGACCGGCTCGCCGAGGACGAGGACGACTACTTCGTCGGCAACCCGCTCCACGACAACGACGCCTATTGGATCGACGAGCGCTTTCAACCGCCGGGCCGCGTGGTCGACCTGGGATGCGGCGTCGGTCGCCATGCGATCCGCATGGCCGCTCTCGGCTGGGACGTCACCGCGGTCGATCTCTCGGTCCCGATGCTCCGGACCGTCGGCGCGAAGGCTCGCGAGCGAGGTCTGACGGTCGATCGCGTTGCCGCCAATCTCTGCGACCTCCGCTGCTTCCCGGACGGTTCGTTCGACCTCGCGCTCTCGATGTTCAGCACCTGGGGAATGATCCGAGGCATCGAGGCGCGGCGACGAGCGCTCGGCGAGACCGCGCGCATTCTCGCGCCCGGCGGGCGGCTCGTGCTCCATGCGCACAACCTCTGGCTCAACCTCCGCGTCCCGGGCGCGCGGATCTGGCTCGCCGAGTCTCTCCTAGCGGCGCTTCGGGGCGATCCCGACGCGGGCGATCGCCGAATGACCTACAGAGGCGTGAACGAAATGGAGGTCCACCTCTTCCGCTGGGGCGAGCTCCAGGCCGAGTTTCGTCGAGCGGGGCTCGTGATCGACGAATTCCTCCCGATCCACGAACGCTCCGCCGAGCCGATCCGCGCACCTTGGCTGCTCCAAGGAATTCGCGCGGGAGGCTGGGTGGTCTTCGCGCGCAAACGCGATTGAGGTAGGAAGACGAACCGGCCGCGCGACCTCGAGATCGTGCGGCCGAGTCGATTCTCTGCGCTTTCGCTTCGACTCAGGCTGCGGACGCGCGGCGACGACCACGGATCGAGCGCAGCCCGACGGCGAGAATGGTGCCGGAGAGCGCTGCGGCGATGGTGCCGGGCTCGGGGACGACGACCGCGGGGTTGGCGAACTCGAGGTAGTCGATCTCGCCCGCCACGTCGCCGCCGCTCGTACCGTCGCCGAGCCAGAACTGGCTGACGACGGAGAGTCTTGGAAGGACGCCGCTCGAGATGAGCATGCCGTCGACTCGCAGTTCGTACTGACGCGTGACGCCGCTGGTCTTGAGATTCCAGATGCGGAAGTCGGTCGAGTCGGGCAGGCTGCCGGCGGTGAGGCCGAAGATCGACCAGCCGTTGCGACGCACGGCGAGGACCATCGTGGCTTGGGGGTCGTAGAACGCGAATCCGAGGCCGAAGTTGTCGCTCCGGGTCACGCGCGCCCGTACCGTCAATTCGGCGCTGAATTGCGAGTCGTAGACGCCGTCGGTCTCGTAGTAGGCGAAGTCCTCACCGGGTCTCGAGATGGTGTCGATCTTCAGAACGCCGCCCGTGACCTGAAAGGCGGTCGATTCGGGCAGGGTGCCGACATAGCGAAAGCCCTGGCCCGTCGCGCCGGGGAGGACGCCGTCGACGTCGAAGTCGAGCGAGAGGTTGCCGGCGCGGGCGGTATCCGCGAGCAGGACGATAGAGAGCAGAGCGGTGAAGAGCCGGGCGGACTTCCGTGCGTGGGCGATCATCGAGAAGGATCCGTGGTGTGAAGGGAGGTCTCGGGGCGGGGGAGACCGATCTGTGCGCGACGCACGGCGGGAGAGGGGCCTGCCGCGTTCAGATCTGATAGTCGGGTTGAGCCGGTTCGATGATGCCCGACCCGCCTCGATATCTCAAGCGCGGGCTCTCGATCGTGACGGTGGTGTAAGGGTCGATGCTGCGTGTGAGCCACGCCGAGGAACCGACGACCGAGTGATGCCCGATGACCGTCGCACCGCCGAGGATCGTGGCGTTGGCGTAGATCACGACGTCGTTCTCGATCGTGGGGTGCCGCTTGTTGCCGCGAAGCAGTTCTCCGGTGACCTCGTCGCGCGGGAAGCTGAGCGCGCCGAGGGTCACGCCTTGGTAGAGCTTGACGTTCTCGCCGATCTCGGTGGTCTCGCCGATGACGACGCCGGTGCCGTGGTCGATGAAGAACCGCCGTCCGATCGTCGCTCCCGGGTGGATGTCGATGCCGGTCTTGCCGTGGGCGTACTCGGTCATCATCCGGGGGATGAGCGGGATTCCGAGGTCGTGGAGTTCGTGGGCGATCCGGAAGACCGTGACGGCTGCGACTCCCGGGTAGCAGAAGACGATCTCGACCGAGTTCTTGGCGGCGGGATCGCCGTCGAACGCCGCGCGGACGTCGTCTGCGAGCACGGTGCGCAGGTCGGGGAGCCGTTCCAAGAGGAGGATCGCCTTGGCGCGGGCCTCGGAGATGAAGTCGCGCTCGCCCTCGGGAGACGAGCAGTCGTGCCGCAGCGCGCGGGCGATCTGATCGGTGAGTCGGTCGTGCAGGCTGTCGAGCAGGTCGCCGACATGGTAGCCGACGTTGCCCATGTGGAGGTTCTGTCGGCGGCCGTAGCCGGGGAAGAGGATCTCGCGGAGGTCGAGGAGGATGTCGACGACTTCCCGATAGCTCGGCAACGGCGAATGCCCGAGGTGGTTGAGCGGGCCGCATTCCTCGTAGGCCGCGACGATTCGATCGGTGAGCGCGGGGATCGTCTCCTTGATACGGGCATCGGTCGCCATCATCGTCTCCCCTTTGCCGTTCCGCGCGGATCCGCTTCACGCGGATCGGCATCAGGATAATCGCTCGAATCGCGGGGAGGGAGTCGAGTTCTCGGGGGCGGCCGAGAGCATCGCGTCCGCGGGTCGGGTATCATGCGGCGGATCTCGTGCACCCGTCGCGTCGGGGAGATGTGTTGGAGAGTGGTCGAATCCCGAGAGGCCGATCGATGACGCCGCAACCGATGGTCGCCCCGTATCTCGACGCGACCCCGATCTTCGAATTCTTTCGGGGGAACCACGCGACGGAGCTGCTCACGGCGGCGGTCGCGCATTTTCGTCTCTTCGAGCGCTTTCCCGAAGGCCCGAAGGCGTTCGACGATCTCCGCCGAGAGCTCGAGTTGGCCGAGCGTCCCGCGCGGGTCTTGACCACCGCTCTCGCGGCGATGAAGCTCCTCGAGCTCGATTCCGAGGGTCGCGTCGGTCCGACCGAGCTGGCCCGCGAGCACTTGACGCCGGGCGCTCATTTCGACGTGAGCGGCTATGTCGGACTCGCCGCCGACGCCCCGGGGGTCGTCGAGATGGTCGAGCGGCTCCGGACCAATCGGCCTGCGGGAGCCGACGACGGCAAGGGGACGGCGTTCATCTTCCGCGAAGGGCTGACCTCCGCGATGGAGGAGGCGGCGTCCGCGCGGTCGTTGACGCTTGCTCTGGCGGGTCGAGCTCGGAACGTCGCGCCTCTGCTCGCGGAGCGATTCCCGCTCGACGGCGTCCGGACGCTGCTGGACGTCGCGGGCGGAACGGGGATCTACAGCATCGCCTGGTTGCTCAGGCACCCCGACCTGCATGCGACCGTCTGGGATCTTCCCCATGTCCTCGAGGTCGCGCGGGAGATGGCGGATGCGCACGGAGTCGGCGATCGGCTGGAGTGCATTCCGGGCGACATGTTCACCGACGCGGTGCCCACAGGCGCCGAGGCCGTGTTGCTGTCGAACGTCCTGCACGACTGGGATGTTCCCGAATGCATTGAGTTGATCCGTCGTTGCGCTCATGCCCTTCCCGTGGGCGGACGGATCCTCATCCACGACGTCTTCCTCGACGACTCGCTCGACGGACCGCTGCCGATCGCGCTCTACTCGGCCGCGCTGTTCCGGCTCTGCGAAGGTCGGGCCTACTCCGCGGCCGAATACGGCTTCATGCTCCGCGAGGCGGGAATGACGCCCGGAACGGTCGTGCCGACCGGAATCCACTGCGGGGTTCTCCCCGCGATCAAGACGGCCGACTCGCCTGTCGACGACGGGTCCAACCCCGACTCGGGGGGCCAGGGCGATTCCATTTTGACCTAGCCGAAAGACCGCAAAGGAGTTACTCCAAGGCCGCTTTTCACGCGAGCACCAGGAGATCTCCGCATGGACGCGCGGCTCAGTTTGATGGAAGTCTTTAATTCGTCGGAACTTATCGA
>JANRKW010000063.1:0-234286 GCA_033763215.1 Isosphaeraceae bacterium
TCATCGACCACCGTCGACCTCGATCTTTGGGGAATCCGCGCGGATTGCGGAGTCCGGAGAGACGACGGGGAGTTGTCCGTCGCGAGCCGTTCGGGTTCGAGTGACTGCGTTCGCGGACGTCGAGGCCGGGCCTCGACGTCGCTCGCCGGCCGGTCGATCAAGGGCGTGCGGGGAGTGGTTCGGCGTGGATTCCGAGGTGATTGGGGCACGGGCGTTCGGTTCCGGGGATCCCTTTGTGGATCGGGCGGTTGACTTGCGCGGCCTTGCCGGATGGGTCGGCCGTGACGAGGCTGCTGGAGCCGCCGCCGTCGAGATTCAAGGCGTCCCAGGCGCCGAGTTTGCGGATCCAGAGGGCGGTTTCCTCGAGGCTGGTGCCGAGGCTGAAGTCCTTTTGGCGGCCGTCGATTGCCAAGAGATAGAGATATCGACCGGTCTTGTCGATGCCCGCGGCGGAGCGTGGATGGAGCACGCCCGGCTTGCCGACGACCCGCCCTTCGACGAGCAGCAGGTCGAAGCCGCCGCATGCGTTCTTGACGTCGGAGAGGTCGAGTTCTTTCTTCTGGGGGACGATCCGGATCCTGTTGTCGGCGGTGATCAGGATGGCGGCGAACTTCTCCTCGGGCGGGGAGACGAGTTCGCCGTCGCTGACGGCGACGCCGATCACGTCTTGCGGCTTGCCTTCGGCGTCGAGCACCGGCGAGAAGGGCGCGGAGTTGATCGCGGCCTCGAGACGGTGGGCTTCGAGGAATCGGGATGTCTTGATACTGTCGCACTCGCGCGGGGCGTCGCCGTTCGAGGGGGCGACGAAGAATCGGATCCCCGGAGCTCGGGTGTCGATCCGGAGGGCGTTGCCTCGGAGCTTGCGGGGAGTCTCGGCGGCGAGGTCGATCCGATCGATTCCTTGAAAGACCGGGCGCCAGGCGTGTGCGATCGCGGCTTCGTCGGCGCGGTCGATCGCGACCGGTTCGGGCGCGGTCGTCGTCTGGGCGACCGCGGATTCGGCGATGAGCAGGACGATCGAGATCGAGGCGAGCATCGGCGGACTCCGAGGGCGAGGATGCGGGTTCCCGACTCGGAGTCTACACCGATCGCGCGAGGAAATCATGAACATCGAGCGAACGATCGTCGAGGTTCAGGCAATGGCCTCGAAGAGCGTCGCGATCCCCTGCCCTTGCCCGATGCACATCGCCGCGAGGCCGAAGCGCGCCCCCTCGGCGCGCATCCGATGGAGACAGGTCGTCGCGATCCGGGCGCCGCTGGCGCCGAGGGGATGCCCGATGGCGATCGAGCCTCCGCGGCGGTTCACGCGCTGGGGATCGAGCGAGAGGAGATCGCAGCATGCGAGTACCTGAACAGCGAAGGCTTCGTTGATCTCGATCACCTCGACGTCGTCGAGCGCCAAGCCCGCCCGCGCGAGCGCCTTGCGGATCGCCGGAACGGGGCCGATGCCCATCTCCTCGGGATCGACGCCGACGACGCCGACCGAGCGCACCTTCGCGAGAGGGGCGAGTCCGAGGCGGTTCGCGGTCGCCTCGGCCATCATCAGCAACCCCGCCGCGCCGACGTTGAGCGGCGAGCTGTTTCCCGCCGTCACCGAGCCGCCCGCGGGGTCGAACGCGGGTGCCAGCGCGGCGAGCGCCTCGGGCGACGTATCCTCGCGGATACATTGATCCACGCGAATCGAGGTCTTGCGCCCCGATTCGTCGCGTCCCCAGATCGGCACGATCTCGCGTGCGAAGTCGCCCCGGCGCGTCGCCTCGGCGGCGAGCCGGTGGCTGCGGTACGCAAAGGCGTCCTGCCGATCGCGCGCGATCCGATACTTCCGCGCGACGAACTCGGCGGTCAAGCCCATGTTCATCATCGCCTCGGAATGCCGACGCAGGAGGCTGGGGCAAGGCGAATAATCCTTGTTCATAGGAATGTGGTCCATGTGTTCCACACCCCCGACGACTTGGATGTCGGCATATTCCGCGGCGATTGCCGCGGCGGCGTCGTGGATCGCCTGCATGCTCGACCCGCAGTTTCGGTTGACCGTCACCCCCGCGACCGACACGGGCAGGTCGGCGACGAGCGCGACGATCCGAGCGAGGTTGAACCCCTGCTCGCCCTGCTGCTGGACGCACCCCCAGCGCAGGTCGTCGATCCCGCCCGGGTCGATGCCGGTTCGAGCGATCAGCGCACGGACGATCTCGGCCGAGAGATCCTCGGACCGGATGTCGCGGAAAGTCCCCTTATCGGCCGAGGCTCGGGCGATCGGCGTCCGAACTGCATCGACGATCACGGCGGTATTCATGAGCGAAGACTCCGATCATTCGAGGTCTCGATGTCCGGGTCAAGCCGCGGCGACGTCGGCCTTCGCGGGATGGAATCGGCCGCCGTCGCGTGCCGCGCGGAGCAGCGATTCGGTCGGGAGGTAGCGGGTTCCCAGGCGAGCGTAATCGCCGAGCCGCTCGACGATCGTCGCGGCGCCGAGGCCGTCGGCCCAGTGGAGCAAGCCGCCTCGGAACGGCGGGAAGCCGGTTCCCAGGATCAATCCCATGTCGAGCACGTCGGCATCGTCGACGATCTTCTCCTCGAGCACGCGCGTCGCCTCGAGCAGCATCGGGAAGAAGAGCCGCTCGATCAGGGTCTCGGGCGAGGGGCTCGATGCGCCGCGCACGTGGTGCGCGATCAAGGCGGAAGCGTCGGGATCGTGCATGGGACGCGACTTTCGCGGGTCGTGGCGACGGAAGCCCTTGCCCGATTTCTTGCCGAGATGACCGGCGGCGACCAGGGCCTCGAGCATCGGATGCACCGCCGCGCGATCGGGATAGGCCGCGGCCAGGACGCGGCCGGCGTGGAGCGCGATGTCGAGGCCGACCATGTCGAGCAGCGCGATCGGGCCCATCGGCATGCCGAACTTGGTCGCCGCGGCGTCGATCGCATCGATCGACACCCCTTCGCTCACCAATGTCTGAGCTTCGTTCATATAGGGGAACAACACGCGGTTGACGAGGAACCCGGGGCAGTCGCGAACGACGATCGGCGTCTTGCGGATCTTGCGCGCCAGCGCCTGAACTGCGGCGACGGTCGCGTCCGACGTCTTCTCCCCGCGCACGATCTCGACCAACTCCATTCGATCGACGGGTGAGAAGAAGTGCATCCCGACGAATCGCGACGGGTCGGCGATCGACTCGGCCATGCGCGTGATCGAGATCGTCGACGTGTTGCTGGCGAGGATCGTCTCGGGGCCGACGACGCGTTCGATCGAGCGGAACGCGTCGACCTTCGCCGCTTCGTCCTCGATCACCGCCTCGATCACGACGTCGGCATCGGCGAAGGATTGGATCGAGGTCGACGTGTCGAGTCGCGCGAGCATCGCGGCGAGGTCGTCGACCTTCGCTCGGCCGATTCGGATGCGCGACTCGACGACCTCGCGGGCGCGGGCGAGCCCGGCGTCGACGCGTTCGCGATCGATGTCGACCATCGCCGTCGGGATCGCCGAGCGGGCGTGCGCCGCGGCGATTCCTGCTCCCATGAAGCCCGCTCCCAAGACGCCGACCTTGCCGATCGGTCGCGGGGTGATCGACGATGAATCGCGCGAGAGCTTGTTCTGCATGAAGAAGACGTCGATGAGATGCGCGGCGGTCGGCGTACCGACCAACGAATGAATGGTCGATTGTTCGACGCGCAGGGCCTCGGTGAGCGAGAGGTTGATTCCCGCCTTCATCGCCTGGAGGGCTGCGAGGGGTGCGGGGTAGTGCCCTTTGGTCTTCTCGCGGATCGCCCCTTCGGCGACGCCGAACGCGAATAGCATCCGACCGGGAGGGATTCCGAGACCTCCAGAGCGGCGCTCGCGCTCGATCATGAGGTCGCCCTCGGCCTCGAGGATCTCGATCAGTCGGCGGCCTTCGGCGAGCAGGCGATCGGGCGGAACGGCGTCCCAAACGAGGCCGATCTCCCTCGCCCGCGCGGGGCCGACCGACTCGGCTCCGCAGATCATCGAGATCGCGGCGTCGAGACCCACGAGTCTCGGCAAGCGTTGGGTTCCCCCCCAACCGGGCACGAGGCCGATCTGCGTCTCCGGAAGCGCGATCTTGGTCGACCGAGAGTCGGTGCAGATGCGTTCGTCGAGCGCGAGCGCGAGCTCGGTTCCGCCGCCCATGCAGTTGCCGTCGATCAAGGCGACGGTCGGGAACGGCAGGCGCGAGAGGCGGTCGAAGACGCGGTGCCCCAGGCTGATGATCGCGGCCGCGCGATCCTTGTCGGTGCTCGCGGCGGAGAGTTCGTGGAGGTCGGCCCCGGCGATGAATTGCCCGGGTTTTCCCGACCGGAAGAGCAAGCCTCGGAGGTCGCCGCGGCGTTCGAACTCGAAGATGTGCGCTTCGAGTTCGTTCAGGACGGCGGTTCCGAGCGTGTTCACTTTCTGATCGGGCGTGTCGAAGGTGATCACGCCGATCCCGTCGTCTCCGCGAGTGAATGCGAATGCCGAAGACATGATCGATTCCTCCCCAGACGGATTCGATTCGGGTCAAGCGCGGTTCGTGTCGTAACGCATGAGGATCGGTTCGTGAGTCGATCCTTCGGGGCCGATCCGTTCGATGGCCGCCCCGAGGTCGGTGATCGCGCGGAAATCGCGATCGCTCGGGCGCTTGCCGGTGAGGGATCGGGTCAGGTCACGGCAGAGGACGTCGGCGGCCTGGCGGGTGATCTCGGGTTGATCGGCGGCCCAGAGGCTCGTCGCGAGCATCACGATCATCGACTGGAGCCGCGCAGAGAGTTCGGCCATGCGGCACTGTCGATCGGCGAGGCGAAGTTGATGCTTCATCATCGTATCGCTGATCTCGAGCCGGGCGCGGTCGAGGCCTTCGGCGGCGAATTCGGCGTGCGCTCGCAGCGGTTCGCGGAGCGACTCGGGCCAATCGGGTCGTCGCTTGCCGCGGAAGAGCTCGCCCGCCCGCCACTGGGCATAAGGCAGGGCGGCCGAGCGGAGCGCCCAGGCGTGCGCGGGGTTGAGCGGGTTGGGGTTCTTCAGACCGGCCGCTTGGATCGCCCGGCCGATCGGTTCGAAGTATCGTCTTCCGTGTTCTTTGATCATCGACTTGAAGAAGCCCATACCGAGCATCTCGCCCTCCCCTTCATAGATGCAGGGGGCGAGATATTCGTGGACGTTGTCGCCGAAGGAGTGGCCGTGGAGGAAGGCTCGTCCGCCGTGGGTCTTCATGCTGATCTCGACGGCCGCTTCCTTCTGGGCCTCGGACCCGAAGATCTTGGCGACGATGCACTCCATCTCGCCGCGGAAGCCTTGGTCGAGGAGCGTGGAGCACCAGGCGACGAGTGCGTCGGCCCCGGCGATGAGGGCGGCGAGTCGACCGATGCGACGGCGGACGAGTTCGCGCGTGCCGATCCGGGCGCCGTAGGTCTCGCGGTAGTCGGTCCAAGGCAAGAGGCCGTCGAGCATCGAGCGCATCGTGCCCGCGGCATTGGCGCAGAGGGCGACTCGGCCGAGGTTGAGCCCGTGATAGGCGATGGTCAAGCCGTCGCCGCGGCCTGCGTCGAGCAGGTTCTCGCGGGGAACCCGGAGCCCGCGGAAGACCAATCCGTTGTTGAAGGAATGCTTGAGCGCATGGAGTCCATAGCTCTCGATCCGAAATTCGTCGGTCTCGGTTTCCGGGAGGTCGACGACCAGGACGGCGGGTTTGCCCTCGATCAGGCAGACGAGTCCGATGGTTCGGCCGGGCACGGCGTTGGTGATGAAGAGCTTGCGGCCGTCGACGACGTAATCGTCGCCGTCGAGGCGCGCGGTGGTCTTCAACGCGGTGAGGTCGGACCCGGCTCCGGGCTCGGTGAGCGCGAAGCCGGAGAGGCGTTCGCCGCTCGCGAGCTTGGGCAGGAAGCGGGCTTTCTGTTCCGCGTTTCCGAAGGTGCGGACGGGGTCGACCGCGCCGATGCAGCCGTGCACCGAGGCGAGCCCGGCGACGGTGGGGTCGATCATGGCCATGCGGGTGATGAAGCGCGCGAAGACGGAGAAGGGAGCGCCCGAGCCGCCGTACTCGCGGTCGACGAGCAAGCCCCAGTAGCCGGCGGCGGCGAGGTCGTCGAGCACGGGTTCGGCGATCTTGCGTTGGTCGTCGAGGAGCGTGCCGGCGGCCTTGTGCCGCGCGACGACCTCGAGCGATCGGTTCATGACGACTTCGACCTCGGGGGTCGCGGTCGCCGGAGCGGAGCGGAAGTCGTCGACCGGGAACTCGCGATCCCAGACGGCGCGGTGCGCGGGGCTGCGCGCGGTCCGGTGTCGCTCGGCGAAGAGCGCCTCGACCTGCTCATCGGCGCGGTCGAGCCGTCCGGTCTTCCTCGCTTCCTCGGCGCTCTTGCCGCCGAGTTCGAGCGCGACCTCGACGAAGGTCCGCGGTTCGTCCGTGTGGAGTTGCGTGGTCATCGTGCGACCCTCCCCTCGACTTCGAGACTCGGAACCGAGATCTGTGACGACGTCGTCGGCTGCGCCGACAACCAATCCTCGAGCACCACGTGGCGGATCCAAGGTAGACGCAGGAGCGATGCTCGCGCGGGCAGCAGTTGCGAGAGCCAGGCGTGCCGCGAGAGCGTGTGCGCCATGTCGTGTCCGAGGGCTCGGAGCACGGGATTCGAGAGGTGCCGGCGCACGTTGTTGCTCAAGCGATCGAAGGTGGATGGAATCAGATTGGGCGCGGGTCCGACATGGACGACGGTCCGCGCGTTCGAGGCGAGCACGGCGTCGATGGCGTCCCAGAGGCGCTGGGGGTGGTCGGTCCAGGCGACGAGATGGTCGCGGCAGTTCGCCGGCGAGTAATCGACGGCGCCGGATATGCAGGAGGCGATCGACGGCCGGGGAACGCTCGCGCCGCCGGTCGTGCGGTAGAGGAGATTCGCCGCGCGGTTCGGGATGTGCTTCTCCCAGACGAGCGGGGAGTGGAGCGGCGGCCAGCGATGCGGATTCCGGCGGAAGTGGACCTTGGTCCCCAGCGCGTCGGCGAGCCGCGACTCGAAGCGCGCGAGCGTGTCGTCGGCGCCGAGGATCAGCGTGGTGTTGGGCGAGAGATGTGCCGAGGGGCCGATCAATCCGCGGCCTTCGGCGGAGATCTCTCGGCAGAGCCGGTCGATGCGTTCGCGATCGAGCGCCGCACCTCTCGAGAAGACGACGCCCATCGAGGTTTTCTCGGCGAGCTCGGCAGAGTCGTCGGCGAGCGCAAGAGGAACCGGGAGCAATTGTTCGAGGGTGAAGGTCCCGCCCAGGATCAATGCGGTCAGCTCGCCGATGCTGTAGCCGATGGAGAGCCGCGCCGAGCGGATGTCGACGTCGTGGATCTCCTCGAGCAATCGGAGCTGGGCCCATTCCATGGCGACGATCATCGCCGCGTCGTCGGCGAATTCGGTGAGCGTCGTCGGTCGTTCGTTCGCGACGCGGTCGACGAGGTCGATCTTGCGATGCACGGTGTCGGATGCGATCTCGCCGACGAGTCGGAGCGTCTCGCGCACGATCGGCGCGTACCGGGCGTGTTCGAGCAATTCGCGGCTGCGTCCGAGGTTCTGGACGTCGTAGCCTCGAAAGGCCCAGGCGACGCCTCCGATCTCGCGGCCGAATCGGTCGGGGTCGAAGGGGTGGTCGTCGCGGCTCCGCGCGGAGTCGTCGAGGATCGAGCGAAGGAAGTCGAACTCGATGCGCGGTCCTCGGTCGGCCGATCCCTCACGTCGGATCGAACGCGTCCAGGAACGAACGTCGGGTGTTCTCATGGCGTGACTCTCCCCCTCGCGGGCCCGTGCCTCCGTCGTGGTCGCCGGCGGCGCATGCCGATGGAGCGGATCGCCCTGGAGGGCGACCCTCACGAAGCGACGAGTGCTGCCCGCGTGATCCGCGAGCGGGCGCTCGAGTCGATCACGGACGCGGTTCCGACCGATCGCGGAAACCCGCCGTCCGACCCCGACGACGCTCGAGACATGACATTCGCGTCGTCCAACGGCATTATACGGGGGGAAGAGACGAGGCAAGACGCAATCCCTTGCCGATTCGGCTCCCATGATCCCCCCAAGCATCACTCACGCATCGAGGAATCGCCGGATGGATATGTCGGAGCGGCTCGCGAATCACCCGGTGAAGCTCGAGATCCCGGTTTGGTGGGGCGATCAGGATGCCTTCGGACACGTGAACAATACCGTGTATCTGCGGTGGTTCGAATCGTCGCGGATCGAGTACGCCGATCGAATCGGACTGACGACGCTGATGGCCGAGCGGAGGATCGGTCCGATCCTGGCCTCGGTGCGATGCGACTTTCGGCGCCAGGTTCGCTTTCCCGACCGCGTCGTGGTCGGCACGCGGATCACCGCGATCGGGCGCACGAGCCTGACGATGGACCACGTGATCTTCGGACTCGCGGCGGGCGAGGTCGTCGCGGAAGGCGGTTCGGTGCTCGTGGTCTACGACTACGCCGCCGATCGACCGATTCCCGTTCCCGACGATCTTCGCGCGCGGATCGAAGCGATCGAGGGCGGAGCGCTCTCCCCGCGGTCGGACCCTTCGCGTTAGAATCCCGCTTTCGACATCACCCGGCTCCAGGAATCGCCACGATGTTCGATCCCTCCGCGATCCAATCCGCGCTGCTCGAGCAAGGGCTCGACGGGTGGCTGCTCTACGACTTCCGAGGAATCAACCTCCTCGCCCGCCGGGTGCTCGACTTCAGCGACGGCATGATGAATTCCCGACGCTGGTTCTATTTCATCCCGGCAGAGGGGACGCCGCGGAAACTGGTCCATGCGATCGAGACGTCGGCACTGGATCATGTTCCGGGCGATCGGACGGTCTATCTGAGCCGGGGGTCGCTCGAGGAGGGCGTCGGCTCGCTGCTGCGGGGGAGCCGGCGGATCGCGATGGAGTATTCCCCGCGGAACGCGAACCCGTATCTCAGCCGCGTCGACGCGGGCACGATCGAGCTGGTTCGGTCGTTCGGAGTCGAGGTCGTGAGCTCGGGCGATCTGATCCAGCGCTTCGAAGCCTGCTGGGACGACGATCAGATCGCGATGCACCTCGAGGCCGAGCGCGGGACGACCTCGGCGTACGAGGTCGCGTGGAAGATGATCGCCGACCGTGTTCGGGCGGGGAACCCCGCGACCGAGACCGAGGTCCAGAGCGCGATCATGGACCACTTCCATCGTCTCGGGCTGACGACGTATCACCCGCCGATCGTCGGAGTCGGTCCGCACAGCGGAGACCCGCACTTCGAGACGTGCGCGGAGCTCGACGTGCCGATCGCCGAGGGCACGTTCGTGCTGATCGACTTGTGGGCGAAGGTCGATCGGCCGCGTTCGGTCTATTCGGACCTGACGCGCGTGGGCTTCGTGGGCAAGGAAGTGCCTGCGATCTACGCGGAGAGCTTCGGGATCGTGGCCGCGGCGCGCGACGCTGCGATCGCGAAGGTCGAGGCGGCGTTCGCGAGCGGCACGCCGATCCGAGGCTACGAGGTCGACGCCGCCTGCCGCGCCGTGATCGAGAACGCGGGCCTCGGCTCGCTCTTCATCCATCGGACCGGGCACAGCATCGGCCAGGAAGTCCACGGCAACGGCGCGAACATGGACGACCTCGAGACCCGCGACGAACGGATGATCATCCCGCGCACTTGCTTCTCGGTCGAGCCGGGGCTCTATCGTCCCGAGTACGGAGTCCGCAGCGAGGTCGACGTCCTGATCGAACCCGACGGAACCGTGCGCGTGACCGGCGGACTCCAGACGGAGGTCGTTCCGATCCTGCGCGACTACTGACGTCGCGAACGTTCCTCGAGGAAGCCGCGCCGCGGCGATCCCCGAGTCCCCCCTGTGTGGTCGAGCGACTCTCCGGAGATCGTGGGATATGCGTGTTCTGATCGCTCCGTTTGGAAGTCACGGTGATGTTCATCCTCTGCTCGGCCTGGGCACGGCTCTGCGCGAGCGCGGGCACGAGGTGATCTACCTGATCGCCGCGGAGTTCGGTCCGACGATCGAGCGGTTGGGTTTCCCGGTCGTCCCTCTGGGCGACGGCAAGCTGTTCCGCGAGATCATCGACCACCCCGATCTCTGGCATCCGCGCAAGGCGTTTCCGCTGGTAGCGAAGGGAGTCGCCATCGCGACCCGCAAGACGTACGAGGAGATCGCGGCGCGGGTGATCCCCGGGGAGACGGTCGCCGTCGGAGGGACGCTCGCATTGGGGGTGCGGGTCGCCGGGGAGAAGCTGGGGATCCCGACCGCGACGGTGCATCTGCAACCGTCGATCCTCCACAGCAACGTCGGCACGCCGGTCTATCCGGGGCTGAAGATGCCGCGTTGGTGCCCGGTTTGGCTGCGACGCGCGTTCTTCGAGACGCTCTACAGCCGCGTGCTGGACCCGCACGTCGCCCCCGATCTCAATGGTCTCCGCGCCGAGCTCAGCCTCCCCCCCGCTCGGCGGATCATGATGAGTTGGATTCATGAGTCGCCGTTGGTGATCGGGTTCTTTCCCGAGTGGTATGGCCCGCCTCAGCCCGACTGGCCGAAGCAGGTGCGGCTCGTGGGCTTCCCGCTGTTCGACGAGCGAGAAACCTCGCCCATGCCCGAGGATCTCGAACGGTTCCTGCTCGACGGACCGCCGCCGATCGCCTTCACGCCGGGGTCGGCCAACGTCCACGGCAAGGCGTTCTTCGAGGCCTCGGTCGAAGCGTGCGACATCATGGACCGGCGGGGGCTCTTGCTCACGCGGTTCGAACAACAGATCCCCAAGGATCTACCGGCGACCGTTCGTCACGTCGCTTATGCTCCGTTCAGTCGGCTCCTGCCGCGCGTCGAGGCGATCGTCCATCACGGCGGCGTCGGCACCGCGGCGCAAGCGATGGCCTCGGGGACGCCGCAGCTCATCATGGCGCTGGCACACGATCAATACGACAACGCCGATCGACTCGGGCGGCTCGGAGTGGCACGGAGGATCTCGCCCAAGGTCTTCCGAGGACCGAGGCTGGCCAAGGAACTCACCGAGTTGATCACCGCCCCCGGCCGACGCGCGGCGTGCGAGGCCGTGAAGGCGCGATTCTCGCCCGAGGATCGACCGGCGGAGACGGCCGCTTTGCTCCTCGAAGAGTTGCTCGGTTCGTGGAACACGAAGTCGGAGGTTGGTTGAAGCGCGCTCGCCCGTCACCCGCGCGGGGGCGGGGAGACGGCGGATTCCGCCGAGCAGGGCGACCGTCCGAAGCAGAGCATTCGGCTCATCAACGGTCGAGCGGAGGGCCCGTCCCCCGGGATGGGGACGGACTCCTCCCTGGGCGATCGGTCGAAGCGATCGCGGAGCCATGCGTTGACGTGATCATACCAGCGACGAGAGCGGTTCGGCTCGGGGGTCGAACGATCCTCGGTGCGGGGACGGTCGACCGGGACGGCTGCGTCCGGCGCCGTCGGTCGCGCCGTCGAGTTCTCGGCGAACGCATCCCTCACACGAGATCCCAGACCGCGGATCCAGCGCCCGGTCTGGGGGGTCGAGAGCGGAAACAGCAACAGGCCGCCTAGCGCGAGGAGGATCGGAAGCTGAGCTCGGGGGGGACGGGAATGGGAAGTATGAAGCATCCGGATCTCCTTTCGCAAGGCGGCCGGAACTCGCCTCGGAGGCGGCCGGCAAGACACGATTCGATGCTCGAAGCGAGCGATTTCGCGGGTCGACGCTGATCGCCGTCCGGCTCAGTTGGAGCCGGCTCGACGCCGCCGGGTTCGCGGCGTCTGGGAAATCGACCCGGCGGCGCCGGTCGCCGCACACGGGAGATCACGCTCGAGCGACCGATCTCTTGGGGAATTCGTCGAAATCCGGCGGATCTTTTTTCGAGGCGTCGAAAAAGCGGCGAGCCTCGTCTCCTCCAGGGTGGAAGCGACGAGGCTCGGCGGGATCATCGAAGGCGGGTCGAACCCGGCCGGGGCTCACTTCTTGACGAGCGGACGGATCTCGATCTTTCGGACGAAGAGCTCGGCGCCCTCGGACTGGATCATGATCTTGCCGCGGGTGACGCTGGAGTCGGTGCCGACGTTGACGACGTAGCCGTTGACGATGTTGATGATCGTCCCGCCGTCGCAGATCACTTCCATGCGGTTCCACTCACCGGTGGGCTTCTCGACGTCGTCGGGGCCTCGGTATCCGAGGACGTCCTTCCACTTCGGGTCGCGGCCCCACCAGTTGTAGCGCCCGCCGTTGCGGGTAACGGGCATGCCGCCCTTCTCGTAGTAGAACTGCTTGTCGGGTCCGATCCGGACCTCGCAGGTGAGGCTCGGCTTGCCCTTGCCGCCGACCATGAGCAGGTCGCCGCAGCCCCCTTCGATGATCTGGCACTCCTGCGACTCCATCCAGTGGCCGCCCGCGGCTCCGTCGGGGCCGACGCAATGGAGGAGGATGCCCGAGTCGCGCGAAGCCTTGGCGCGATTGCCCCAGGTCTTGGTGCCCCATTTCCATTCGACGACGAGGTGGTAGTCGCCGAATTCTTCCTTGGTCGCGATTCCGCCCCACTCCTCGCCCGAGATCCGGAGCATTCCGTCGGCCACGGTGAAGACCCCTCTGGGATCCTTGTAGCCGTTGTCGTGGAGATAGGTGTAGAAGCCGGCGAGGTCCTTGCCGTTGAAGGCGAGCACCGGGTCGCGCGTCTCGACCTTGGGGAGTTCCTTGGCCCAGGCGGGGATCTCGCCGGCGCGGGCCGGAGCGATCGCGATGCAGAGCAGAGCGGCGGAGAGGACGACCGATCGCATGGTTCTGCCTCGGTGCGGGGTTGGGGTGTCGGCGGCGGCGGCGGCGCGATCGCTTCGATCAGGAGCGGCGAGCCCGATGGACTTCGGCCCCGAGCGAGCGGCAGAGGCTCTCGACCTTCTGGACCATCGCATCGGTTTCGCAGGGGATCGAGAGGACCATCCCCTGCCCGCCCTCGATCCGGTCGGGCGTGGTGACGCCGAGCTGATCGTTCTTGATGCCGTGGGCGGTGAGGAGCTGGATGGCGAGGTTGCCGGGCGCGGAGTTGAAGAAGAACGCCAGGACGCGCGTGCCGACCTCGGGGGCGGTCTCGACCTTGCCGGGGCGAATCTGCGGAAGTTCCATCGCGACAACCGGATAGAGTGAGGAATCGGGATGGGCGCGCGACGGTTCGCGCCGCCCTCGATCGACCCGAGTTTGACGCCGCGACGCGCCGTTGGCAACCCCCAAGGCGCCTCGCTCGGGTGCTTCCGCCGGGTCGGCGGAACCGGGTATGCTGAGCGGGCCGCCCGAGCGAGCCTGCGCACGGCTCGCGCAACGGCCGCACGGAGACCGAGAGATGAAGATCGCACTCACGGGTGCCACGGGATTCCTGGGTCGCTACATCGCCGAGCGGCTCGACGCCGGCGGCCATGAGATCCGCGCCTGGGCCCGACCGACGAGCGACCGCGGCGGGTTGCCCGAGTCGATCGCGTGGGTCGAGGGCGGCCTGCGCGACCCGGGGTCGAACCGATCGCTGATGGAGGGTTGCGAGGCGGTGGTCCACGCCGCGCTCGAGAGGCCGCCGGGATCGTTCTCCGCCGCCGCGCGCGACGAAGACTTGATCCCGTTCCTCGAGACCAACTTCCTCGGCTCGATCCGGCTCATGCAGGACGCCTTCGCGATGGGAGTGCGTCGATTCGTGTTCATCGCGACCTGCGCGGTGCACGACGTGATCCTCGACGATCGACCGCTCGACGAGGCTCACCCGCTCTGGCCGCGGAGCCATTACGGAGCGCACAAGGCCGCGCTCGAGGCGTTCGTCTCGAGCTTCGGCCGGGGAGCGGGCCGCGAGATCTGCTCGTTGCGGCCCACCGGGATCTACGGTCTCGCCCGGCCGGTCGAGGAGTCGAAGTGGGCCGACCTGATCGCGCGCGTCGGCCGAGGCGAGCGGGTCGTCTGCCGAGGCGGAGGCAAGGAGGTCCACGCGGCCGACGTCGCTCGAGCCGTCGAGATCCTCTTGAACGCCGAGGCCGACCAGATTCGCGGCGAGGCGTTCTCGTGCTGCGACATCCCGATCGCCGACCGCGACGTCGCCGAGATCGCCGACGCCCTCGCGGCGCGCGGGGCCGAGATCGAGGAGGCGCGGGCCTACGCCCCCAAGAATCTCATCGACACGAAGAAGCTCCGCAAGCTCGGCATGGAGTTCGGCGGCCGCCCCTTGCTCGAGCGGACCGTCGCCGAGATCCTCCAGGCGCTCGAGGCCAACGGCTTCACCGCTTCCGCCAAGGGTTGACGCCCGCCGAGTGGTCGGTGAGGTCGACGACGTCGAGGATCTCGGGAACCTCGTCTCGCACCGCCGCTTCGACGCCGTGGCGCAAGGTGTTGTCGGCGAGTCCGCACCCCTGGCAGCCGCCCGACATGCGCACATAGACGACATTGTCGATGACGTCGTGGATCGAAACGCCGCCGCCGTGGCTCGCGACGACCGGGTTGACCATCTCGTCGAGCACGCGTTGAATGCGGCGACGGAGTTGGTCGGACGTCGGCACGGCGGCGAGTGCGCGCGGGGAGACGGGCGGGTCGTTCGAGCCGAGTTGCCCGCGGACGACGCCCGCCGCGCTCTGGGCGATCGCTCGCCAGGCGTCGCTCGAGGCGTCGGGGTCGCCGAGGAGCCGGCCCAGGCCCTCGACCGCGCCCGCGAGCCCGGTTCGACCCGGCCGAGCCGCACGGGCGACGACGACCTGGTCGTGGGCGATCAGCGCGGTCTCGACGCCGTCGATCGCGAGCAAGGCCGCGCCGAGGGGCGAGTCGGCGGCGTCGGCGGGATCGGCGAAGTAGACCCAGCGGTCGGGGAGGATCGGACGGTCGAGACGCAACCGGCACCGGCGGCCGTCGATCGGCTCGGCGACGATCCGCGGCTCCGACTCGGGCTTCGAAGTCGTCCCGACGACTCCCAATCCCGAACCCGATCGCTTCGAGCCGCCGACGAAGGCGATCGCGAGCAGCATCCCGACGAACAGGCCGCCGACGTCGGCGAGGCCGTCCTCGAGGTCGGTCGCGCGACCGATGATCGCCAAACCTTGACCGAGTTCGGTCAAGATCGCGAGCGCGACGCCCGCGATCACGATCGTGATCGGTCCCCGCGCTCCTGTGAGGACGCGGCTCCAGAGGAAGCCGAAGCCTGCGAACATGATCGTATGAGCGATCTTGTCGAGATGCGGGATCGCGAGGAAGCCGAACCCGCCGCCGGCGATCGAGAGCCCGCGCTTGGGGATCCAGCAGAGCACGACGATCGCGACGGTCCAGAGCGCTGCGGACGCGAGCCGAAACCGCGATGATGCGAGCAAGAGACGCAAAGGGGGCGAACTCCTCTGGGGGATCGGCCGGCGCGGAGCCGTGTCGCCGGCGTTCGTCGACCACGTCTTCCAGCATAGAGTCTCGCGCGGATCCTTGCCGGCCGAGGCCGCGAAGCCCATTGAAGGTGTGCCGATGAAACCATTTCCCTCCGCCCGCGGTCGTAGAATCCTGCTCGAGGTCTGCGTCGCGGGGATCGACGACGCCATCGCCGCTCGAGACGGCGGCGCGGATCGTCTCGAACTCAACTCCGCGCTCGCGCTCGGCGGGCTCACGCCGTCGCTCGGCGCGATGGTCGAGGTCTCGAGAGCGGTCGATCTCCCCGTCCTGCCGATGCTCCGGCCGCGACCGGGCGGATTCCGCTACTCGGAACGTGAGCACTCGGTGATCGAGGCCGACGCCGAGGCCTTGCTCGAAGCCGGCGCGGCGGGGCTCGTCTTCGGCTTTCTGCGCGACGACGGCGAGATCGACGTCGAGCGGTGTCGGAGGCTCCGCGAACGGATCCCCGGCGAGCGCGCGGCGGTCTTCCACCGAGCCTTCGACGTCGTCCCCGACCCGTTCGAGGCGCTCGAGATCCTCGTCGACCTGGGATTTCGGAGGATCCTCACGAGCGGTCAGGCGGCGACGGCGCTCGTGGGAGCGGGGCGCTTGCGGGCGTTGATCGAACGCGCGCGGGGCCGGATCGAGATCCTCCCCGCGGCCGGCATTCGGCCCGAGACGATCGAGGCGTTGCTCGAGGTGGTCGATTGCGACCAGGTGCACGGGTCGCTCCGATCGATCCGTTTCGATCGTTCGACGGCGTTGCGTCCCGAGATCCGCTTCGGCGACGAGAGCCTGCCGCCGGAGGATCGATTCGACGCGACCGACCGCGACCGCGTCGCCGCGCTCCGGGAACGGCTCGATCGCGCGGAGCTCGGCGTTGAGGCCGAGATTCCTCGGCAGCCGCCGGAAATCGTTCAATGAATGCGATTTCGGAGCGAATTCGACTCCAGATCCGTCGCCCTCGAGCGGAAGCGGTCGGAACGCGACCGCTCGGCGAGGGCTCGACCCGAGCATGGAGTTCTCTCGAATGACGCGAACGACGGCGAAAGCGGCGGCGATCGGTTTCTCCCTCCTCGGCCTGGCCGCCTTCTCGGCCGCCCAGGAGCCCGCGAGCAAGCCGGCCTCGGCTCCCGCGACTCAGTCGAAGGAGAAACCGAAGTCGAAGGGCAATCCCGGCGGGCTGCCCGACCTCGTCGGCGCCTTGAAGAAGTCGCCCGGGTGTCTCGGCGTCGAGACCGCGCGGACGCAGAGCGGCAAGTCGGTGATCTTCGCCTGGTTCAAGGACAAGCAGGCGGTGATGGCTTGGTACAAGAGCGGGATCCATCGCGCGATGATGGACACGATGATCGAGGGCCGCTCGGGCCGGAAGCCGCTCGAGAACCTGAAGGACGACGGTCGTCCCGTGCTCGCGATCGCGTCGATCACGTTCAGCGACAAGCCCCGGCTCGAAGGCGTGAAGATGCCGATCTCGCAGATCGCGATCGAACTCTACCAGCCGGTCGACGGCGGGATCTCGCTCGGCGGTCGGTTCGCGCCCGAGTCGATGGATCTGCCGGGGATCCAGGACTACACGCCGAAGAAGTGAGGCGGCGTTCGCGATGCCCTCGAGCCTCGAGCGCGCCCTCGCGCCCGAGGCTCGCTCGTTCCGTGATCAAGGCTTGGCGACGAAGGCCTCGCGGACCGGCCGAGCGATCCAGCAGGCCGGCCGTTCGAGGCCGAGCGCGTGCGCGACGGTCGCGGCGGTGTCGTAGGTGTTGATCGGGGCGTCGATCGTCTTGCCGACGGCGATGCCCGGGCCCTTGGCGATCCAGGGGATCTCGATCTCGACCATCGTGGCGCCGCCGTGCTTCTTGCCGAGGCCGCCGTGGTCGGAGGTGACGATCACCAGGGTGTCGTCGGCGATTCCGGCCTTTTCGATCGCGGCGAGGATCTCGCCGATGAGGCGGTCGGCCTCTTCGACCGAGGCGTAGTACTGGGGCGAGCCGTGGCCGTGTTCGTGCCCCGCGCCGTCGACGTGGTCGAGGTGGACGAAGGTGAGCGTCGGCTTGGTCGCGACGATCTGCTCGACCGCCTGCTTGGTGGTCTCGACCGGTCCCTTGGGATTGGCGAGGAAGTTCGGCAGGGCGTTGTCGAAGAGGTGCTTGAAGCCGTCCCAGTCGTGGATCACGGCGATCCGGGCGACGGGGCGTTGTTCGCGGAGCAAGGTGAAGATCGAGGGGAAGTAGCCGGTCTTGCCCTTGGCGGTGGCCTCGATCTCGAATTTGTTCACGCGCCAATCGTTGGACGTGACGCCGTGCTGCTCGGGACCTGCGCCGGTGATCATCGAGGCCCAGTTCGGGCTGCTCACGGTCGGCATGACCGCGCGAGCACGGAGCGACGACGCGCCTTGCTTCATCAAGCGGTCGAGCACCGGGGTCTCGGCCTTGACGACGCCGTCGGGGCTGAGGCCGTCGACGCCGATGACGACGACGTGCTTGGCCGTCGCGGGATCGGCGGCTCGGCTCCGTTCGGACGACGAGAGCATCGCGAGAGCGGCGAGGAGGATCGAGGTCGATCGCGGGAGTTGCATCGCGAGGAGTTCCCCGGGAGTGGTTGCGGAAAAGCAGCATGATACCGAATCGATCGCTTGCTCTATGTCGATTCGTTGGAGATTGCGTGAGGATCGCGTCAAGTCGGCGTTCGAGCGGGCGGTCGGCGGCGGGAAGCCGGTCGATTCGGCCGTTTCGGCGCGAAGTGCGCTACACGATCTCGGGGTCGCTTCCCTAAGATGAGGCACTTCGTCGTGACCGCATCGCCGACCTCGACCCACGCCGGAACGCCTTCGATGTCGAACCCCTTCGAACTCTCCGCGCGCAAGACCTGGCCGACGACCTTCTTCTTCCGGGTCTGGCAGGACCATCCGCGGTACGCGCCGGCGATCATCGAGCATCTCTACGAGGCGAAGCAGCGGCAATCGACCGAGATCGCCAGCAAGGTCGCCGTCGGCGCGAAGTCGGCGCAGGGGCTCTACGAGAGCCCGTTCGACCTCTTCGACGACCCGGCACCGGTCTTGTTGCCGCTGCGCGGATTCATCGTCGCTTCGCTCTGCATGGCGGCTTCGCGGGTCAACGGCGGGTCGATCCCGCCCGATCGGCTCGCGGTCGAGTTCGAGGCGAGTTGGTATCATATCACCAATCGTGGAGGCTTCCACGACGCGCACTATCATCCCGGCTGTTCCTGGTGCGGGATCTACTATCTCCAGGCGGGCGATTCGGCGGGCGGATCCGAAGGCGCTCCGGGCAACGGCGTGAACCGGTTCTACTCGCCGATCTCGACGGGGGGCCACCATTCCGACTACGGCGCGAACTACCTCAGCTCGAACCGGATCGACATCACCCCGCAAGACGGTCTGCTCTTCATCTTCCCCTCCTATCTGCTCCACAGCGCCTTGCCGTACCAGGGAGCGCGCGACCGCGTGATCCTGTCGTTCAACGCCCGGATCGACCCGGCCGACGACGAGGAATCGCCCGAACCGGTCGACGCGCCGGCCGCCGATCGACCCGCACCGCAGCCGCGATCGACCGATCGATCGAAAGAGACGATTCCATGGAAATGAACATCAGTCCGGTCTTTCCGACCCTGCTCGGCCAGTTCCGGTTCGGTCCCGAGGAGTCGGCCTCGGTGAACGCCGAACTCGAGGCGCTCATCCTCCGTCGCGAGTCGGTCGAGCCGAGCAGTCGGCTGAGCAACGTCGGCGGTTGGCATTCGAAGGCCGACCTGCTCGAAGGCGACGCTCCCGCGATCGGCAAGCTCCGCGCCTGGATCATCGAGTCGGTCAACCGGATGATCGAGGCGACGTACGAGTCGACCAAGGCGATGGGGATGCACCGGCCGTTCCAAGGGAAGCTCCAGCTCTCGGCCTGGGCGAACGTGTCGCGCAAGACGCACTATCATCGGATCCACAACCATCCCGGGTCGGCCTGGTCGGGCGTGTACTACGTGAAGGCGGGGACCTCGCCGGCGGATCAGCCGCTCAGCGGCGTGATCGAATTCCTCGACCCGCGCGGGTTCACCGAGATGGTCGCGGTTCCGGGCGAGCCGTACGGTCAGAAGATCGTGCTCCGCGCCGAGGCGGGGACGATGCTGATCTTTCCGGGGTTCCTGTACCACTTCGTGAATCCGTACATGGGCGAAGGGGAGCGGATCTCGATCGCGTTCAACGTGGCGGCGTTGAAGGGCTGAGCGGTTCGGCGCGGCGGATCTCGGCCCCGGAGGATCGATCGACCGGGTTCGGCTCTCGATCGGGGCGGCGGGCTGGGGTAGAATGCATGGGACGTCACTCGCAACCGTCTCGCTGATCGGCGGAAGCCATGCCCGAATCCCTTCGGATCCTCCGGTCTTCGCTCCTCGTCGCGGCGGTCGCTTCGTCGACCCTCGCCTCGGCGCACGCGCAACAGCACCCCTCGGTGAGCCGCGGCGTCGATTTCCTCCGCGCTACGTCGCGGACGGAAGGAGCCGGAGAGTCGGCCCTCGCGCTGCTGGCTCTGCTCAAGGCGGAAGTGCCGCGGACCGATCCGGCCGTGGCGGCTCTCACGCAGCGGATCGACGCCCGGTTCCAGGGCTCCGCGTATCGCCCCGAACGCAGCGGCGGCACCGAGATCTACGAGGCGGGCGTCGTGATCATGGCGCTCGCCACGCTCGACGCCGCCGGACGCAAGGCGCAGATCGACGCCGTCGCCCAGTACATCCTCAGCCAACAGCGCGCCAACGGCTCCTGGGACTACTCGGGCCGCAATCAAGGCGACTCCTCGATCACCCAGTACGCGACCCTCGGGCTCTGGGAAGCCGAGAACGCCGGAGCCCGCGTGCCCGGGCGCACCTGGGATCGGATCGCGCAGTTCTACCTCGCCACGCAAGGGCCCTCCGGCGGCTGGAATTATCACCGCGACGAGGCCAACTATCCCGACACGCTCTCGATGACCGCGGCGGGCGTCGGCTCGCTGCTGATCTGCGACCGTCAACTCGCGCCCTACCGCAAGAATACGGCGGCCGGGAGCAAGTACCTCGTCCCCGTGCTCACCGACGCCCAGCGCGAGCGTTATTCGCCCGAGACGCCCTCGGCCCGCATCCAAGGGGCGGCGAATCGCGGGATGACCTGGATCTCGGGGAACCTGAACTTCGAGAACGCGAGCGTCGTCGGCCCGTCGGCCTTCTACATGCTCTACGGGATCGAGCGGCTCGGCTCGCTCTCGGGGCGGACCACGCTCGGGCGAGTCGATTGGTACTCGGCCGGCGCGAACTACATCAGCTCGCATCAGGCCGCCAATGGAGCGCTCAACTCGGCGCACGGCGAGACGTGCAACACGGCGTGGGGCGTGCTCTTCCTCGTGCGTGCGACCAAGAAGACGGTCGAGCGGATCACGATCCGCCGGCTCGCCGCGGGCGAACTCTTCGGCGGCATGGGCCTGCCGCAAGATCTCTCGAGCATCTCGGTGGCGGCGGGCCGCGTCGTCGCCCGGCCGATGGACGGCGCGGTGGAAGGGATGCTCACCGTGCTCGAGGATCCCCGCGCGGCGAACGCCGACAGCGCTCTGGCGGGCCTCGTCACTCGGTATCGAACGATCGGCCCCCGAGCCTTGACGCCGTATCGCGACCGCTTCCAGAGGCTGCTCGCCGATCCCGACCCGGGCGTGAGGAAGGTCGCCGCCTGGGCCTTGGGACGCATGAACGACATCACGAACGTGCCGTTGTTGATCGGAGCGCTCTCCGATGCCGACGAAGGGGTCGTGCTCGAAGCACGCGCCGGGCTCCGGCTCGCGGCTCGGATGCTCGACGGCTTCGGTCCGCCCGACGGGGCGACTCCCGAACAGCGCGAAGCCGCGGCGCGGGCCTGGACCGACTGGTATCGCCGGATCCGACCGCTCACGGTCGACCAGGTGGGCGACCTGCTCGACGCACCCGCCGGAAACGTTGGACCCGCGACCAAGGAGGCGAAACCGTGAGTCTCAAACCGATCCGTGAACTCGGAGCGGCCGAGGCCGCCGCCGCCGAGACCTCGATCGCCAAGACGCCCGAATTGCCGCCGCCCGCGGTGCGCGGCGAGTCGGCCCACGACCGCGTCAGCTCGCTCTTGATGGCGATCGTCTCGGGCACCGCGCTCTGCTACGGCTGGCTCTACGCGATCTATTCGGCCGACGCGGCGCTCAAGTCGGCCGTGATCACCGCGCCTCTCGAGATCATCGAGGTCGAAGGGGGCGGCGGCGGTTCGCCCGACGGCGAGATCGGCGGCAAGGAGACGATCGAGGTCGCCGGAGGCGCGCCCGCCGACCGGGCTTCGAACAACGAGGACGACGAGGCGAGCGACTTCGAGGAGCCGATGGTCGAGGCCACTCCCGCCGCGCTGCTCGACTCGGTCGCGGAAGCCGGCGAGAGCCTCGCCGAGGTCGACATCGGCGCCGTCGTTCCCAACGGCGGACGCATCGCGGGCGGTCGACGCGCCTCGCGGATCGGCAACGGCAAGATCGGTTTCGGCCCGGGCGGACAGGGCGACGGCGGCTTCGGACGCGGAGAGCGCTGGGCGATCGTCTACGATCAGGGCCAGACCGCCGACGAATACGCCAAACAGCTCGATGCGCTCGGCGTCGAACTCGGCGTGATCTCCGGCAATCAGATGATCTACGTATCCAAATTCACGCAGGCGACTCCGCTCAAGCGCGTCGGCCTCGGCGGCGGCGGCGACAAGCGCCTCTACTTCATCTGGAGAGGTCAGGGCCGCAAGGCGCAGGACCTGACGCTGCTCCGCAAGGCGGGCATCGACGTCGGCGACGCGATCATCTTTCAATTCTATCCCAAAGAGGTCCAGGACCGGCTCGCGCAGGTCGAGGTCCGCTACAAGGGCCGCCAGCCCGCCGAGATCCGCCGGACCCAGTTCCGCGTCGTTCCCAACGGCAACACCTACGACTTCGCCGTGGTCTCTCAGGAGCCGCTGGTCGTCGGCCGCGGTTGATCCCGCTCCTCCAGTCATTCCGGCGCTCTCTCATCCGGCGTCGTTCGTCCCCCCCGTCGATCCGTCGTTCCCTCTCGCCAGGCATCCATCTCGCCCTCGGTCGATCGCTCCCTCCTCGACGCGCGGGCGGCTCCTCAACGCTCTGGAATCACCATGGGAATCCTCGAAGTCCACGACGGTCGGAACCGGGTCGAGCGGGTTCGGCTCACGCGTGAGAACCCCCTGCTCTTCGGGTCGAACCCGATGTGCGACGTCGTGCTCACCGGCGAGGGCGTCGCTCCGTTCCACGGACGGATCCGGTGGTCGGATCGACGGTTCAAGGTCGACGCGGGCGCCGATATCGGCTCGATCGAGGTCAACGGCAAGAAGTTGCGTTCCTCGACGCTCTACCAGGGCGACGAGATCGCGATCGGCCCCTGCAGGATCTTCGTGATCAGCGTCGAGGACCCGGCCGCTCGGACCGAGCCCGAGCCGGACGACCATACACGGATCATCGACACGCCCAAGGCGGTGAAGGACGCGCCGAGCTCCTCTCCGCGGGGACGCACTCCGGCGGCCGAGCCGCCCGCGCCGGTTGCCGGCGGCTTGGAATTCGGGCTCGACTCGTTCGACGTCGAGGAGCTCGAGGATGCGCCGGAGCCTCCGGCGCCCGCGAGCCGTCGGGCGGGCGAATTCACTCCCGGCGAGCCGCTCCGCCGCGGTCCCGCCTCGCGCAGGGCTCCCGTCGCGCAGAGCGAGCCCGCGCCCGAGGTCGACCTCGGTCCCGTCGGCCCGCCCCCCAGCTTCCTCGACAAGTTCAAGCGGTTCCTCCCCGCGACCGACGGTCCGCCCGGCGAGGAGCGCGTACTGAGCTCGCCGATCGTGCTCGGTCTGGCCGCGGTGCTCGTGATCCTGCTCTTCGGCAGCGTCTCGCTCTTCCGGATCATCGCCAAGAACAACGCCGACAAGGCGTACGACCGCGCGGTCGAGAGCGTCAACGAGGGCGACTACACCAACGCGATCGCACGGTTCGACGCGTTTCTCGCGAGCCACGCCTCCGACCCGCGCGCCGGCAAGGCGCAGGTGCTCCGCGGCATCGCGTCGGTGCGTCGCTTCACGGGGAGCACCGGCGCTTCGTGGACGCAGGCGCTCGAGGCGGCGACGAAGCTCGTCGACGATCACGGCGAACGCGACGAGTTCCAGGACGTCGCCAACGAACTCGGCGAGCAACTCATCGCGGTCGCCGAGGCCGAGGCCGATCAAGCCAAGACGCTCACCGAGGCGGAGCCCCTCGCACGCGTCGATTCGGCGCTCGCGCTCCATGCGCGGGTTCTCGGAGAGAGCTCGGCGAAGTTCGTCGAGAAGTCGGCGGTTTCGCGCAAGGTCGCCGAGGCCAAGGCGGCGATCGAACAGGCGCGGACGCGTCTCGAGGCGATCGCGGCGATGACCAAGGGGCTCGCCGACAAGCAACCCCAGCGCGTCTACGAAGCCCGCGACCTCCTGATCCGCCGCTACCCGCAACTCCTGACCGACCGCGAAGTCGTCTCGCGACTCACCCAGGCGAACGACCTGATCAAGCAGGCCGCGATCGCCGACCCGGCGAACCGCCCAGGGCTCCGCGATCCTCGGCCCGACCCGCTCGGCCCCGCGGTCTCGTTCGTGCTCAGGTCGAACCCGGGAGTCGCCGCGACGGCCGGCGGCCCGCTCGTCTTCGCGCTCGCCGACGGCTTCGTCCATGCCGTCGACGGCGGCACCGGAGCGCCGGTCTGGATCGCGCCGGTCGGGCTCGCCTCGCCGTTCACGCCGATCCCGATCCCCGGCGGCGAGCCGTCGGTCATCGCGTTCGACTCGCGCCACGACGAACTCGTCAAGCTCGACGCCAAGACCGGCAAGCTGATCTGGCGGCAGACGCTGGGCGAACGGATCGACGATCCGCCCTTGATCATCGGCACGCATCTGTATCAGTCGACGCCTTCGGGACGTCTGCTGATGATCGACCTGCGGTCGGGGAACCTGCTCGGCTCGCTCGATCTCGGCCGCCCGCTGACGCGTACGCCGGTTGCCGACGAGTCGGGTGAGCATCTGTATGTTCTTGGAGAAGAGGACTGCCTCTTCGTGCTCGAGCGGAACCCGCTCGCCTGCCGAGCGGTCGAGTATCTCGGCCACGGCGCGGGGTCGATCGCCTGCGCACCGGCTCGCGTCGGCCGCTTCCTCGTGATCCCCGAGAACATGGGGATGAATGAAGGCCGCTGGCGGATCGTGCTGCTCGACGAGGAGGGGCTTTCGCCGCGGACCGTGCAGTCGGTTCCGATCGCGGGCTGGACCTGGAGCACTCCGCGGGACATCGGGTCGCTGCTCTGGTCGGTGAGCGACCGCAACGAGGTCGCTGCGTTCACGGTCGGCCTCTACGACGCACCCGAGCCGTTCAAGTTGCTTGCTCGGATCAATGCCGACAACGAGCCGTCGGGCCCCGCGTTCGCGTTCGGCAAGACCGAGCGGGAGCTCGTCGTCGCGTCGGGCCGGACCGGTCGATTCGAGCTCTCGACCGACAGTTCGAAACTGTCGGACGCCTGGACGCTCGGCAACATCGGATCGGCGATCGCTCCGATTCAGGAAGTCGGCAAGCGTTTGGTCTTGACGCATCAAGCGGTGAAGATCCCGGGAGTTGCGCTTCGGTCGATCGATCCGACGAATGGTCGGGTCGATTGGCAGACGATCCTCGGGGCTCCGTTCCCCGTCGCGCTTCGGCCGGCGTCGGATGGTTCGAGCCTCGCGACACTGGGTCTCTCGGGCGAGGCGATCCGGATCGAGCGGGCGTCGTTCGAGACCGGGGGATTCGTGGAAGGGCGGATCCCGGCTCCCGGAGATTTCTCCCTGCCGCCCTCGGGCGACCTCTGGCTGCCGATCGACGGCCCGCCCGTGATCGTGCCGGGCGAGAGCGCTCCGCGTCTGCTCGTCCAACGGCCCGACGGCTACCGACCGATCGATCTGCCGGCGCCGCTGCGGGCGACGCCCTTGGTCTGGGCGGGCGCGGTCTTCCTGCCGTGCAACGACGGCCGCGCGTACCTCATCGATCCGCAAACGGGTGAGAATACGGCCGATCCGTTCGTGCCGCCGTTCGACAAGGCCCACCCCTCGGTCTGGAAGGATCCGGTCGCTCTCGACGGCAACGCGCTCGCGTTGATCGACGAGGAGGGCCTCTTGCGCCGCGTGATCCTGGCTCCCCAGCCGCGCCCGCATCTCGAGATCACGGCCGACCAGAAGCTGCCCGCGACACCCGCGGGCGAGCTCGCATCGACGGGGGGAGCGGTGATCGTGGCGACCTCGGCGGGCGAGATCCGATCCTACTCGGCGAGCGACCTGGCGCCTGTGGGCAAGTGGACGCTCGAGGCGCCGCCGGCCGCCGGGCCGATCTCGACCGGAGGCTACGCCTTCGTGGCCGACGCCGCGGGCAACGTCCTCGCCTTCGGCGCCGACGGCAACCGCCTCTGGCAAGTCAAGCTCCGCGATCCCATGGCGCCCGTCGCCCCCGCGCTCCAGGACGGCGCGGTCTGGTTCTCGACGAGGACCGGCGGGCTCGAGGGCCGTTCGCTCGCCGACGGCTCGGCGCGTGCGTCGATGTCGCTCGGCGTCCTGCCCACGGCGGGCGTGATCGATCTCGGGCCGCTGCGGCTCGTGCCCGCGGGCCGGGGCACGCTTCGGCGCGTCGTTCCCGAAGTCGTCGCGGGCTCCGCAACCCAGGGGGAGGCCAAGCCATGAATGGAAGACGACTCGCCTCGGCCGCGTTGGTCGCCGCGATGGTCTCGGTCGTCGGCCTCGCCGCCGCCCAGACTCCCGCCGATCGACCCGCGACGCCGATCCCCGCCGCGAAGAAGAAGGAACTCCTCGAGACGGCGCCGTTCGATAGGATCACCCTGCTCGACGACACCGTCTGGGAGGTCGAGCCGCTCGCTCCCCGGCCCTTCGCGCTGTACGACCCCCGCAAGAAGAAGAACACCGGCGTGATGACCGCGGAGGACGTCATCCGCGAAGGCGGCAACATCACCGCGCGGGGCGTCGCCCAGCCCAAACTCGTCACGCCCGACACCGATGCCGAGCCTCCGATCCTGATCCACATGATCGAGGGCGACATCCGCGATTATCATGTTCGGCATGAGCATATCAAAGCCGTCGAACACTTCGAGGATATGCTGCTCGCGGAGGCTGATCGCCTGATCCAGCGGCAGGAGTTCACGAAAGCATTCGAGTATCTGCTCTACGTCTCGTCGCGGGCACCGGAGTGGAAGGGCCTGAGCGACCGACTCGATCGGGTCCAGTTCGAGGAAGGCTCGTCCGCGCTGCTCGACGGCGACGGCGACCGCGGTCTCCGCCTGCTGGGCGACCTCCAGGCCCGCCGGCCCGATTACCCGGGCTTGGCCGACAAGCTCGTCGGGTCGTATGCGAGCCGCGTCGCGAAGGCGTACGGCCTGGGGGCGTTCGCCAAGGGGCGGCAGGTGCTCCGCGATCTCGAGCGGCTCGCTCCCGATCACCTGCTCACCCGCGAGGCCCGCGAACGGTTCGTCGCGGGAGCCAAGGCCCTGGCGACCCGCGCGGAGAACGAAACCGATCCTGGTCGTCGGGTCGATGATCTGAGCGCGGCGGCGCGAATCTGGCCGACGCTCGAGGGGCTCTCCGAGAGGTACGCCGAGGCGTTCCGCGTCGAACCGACGCTCGAGGTCGCGGTCGCCGACCTGCCCCGGCCGATCGCTCCTCGGCTCGATTCGACCGCGTCGGCACGCGTCGTCCGTCTGCTCTATCGCCCGATCTTCGCCGACACGTCCGACGCCGCGATCGCGGGCACCGCTCCCGGGCAACTCGCCGTCAATTTCGAGACGTTCGACCTGGCGCGGGGACTCCGGATCCGGCTGCGGACCGACCTGCAATGGTCCGACGGTTCGCGTCCCGTCTCGGCGATCGACGTGGCGCGCGCGCTCGCCGATCGCGCGGTGCCCACCGCTCCCGGATACTCGGCGCGATGGGGCGACCTGCTCCAGAAGGTCGAGGTCGTCGAGGACGACCTGGTCGAGGTCCGTCTCGCCCGCACCTGCCTCCAGCCGCAGGCCTGGCTGCTCGACCCGGTCGGCCCCGCTCATGCGGGCTGGGACGGCCGCGTCTCGATCGTCGGGAAGGGTCGGCGTCCGGTGGGCGACGGCGGCTTCGCCTGGGAATCGTCGAACAAGGATGTCGACCTCTATCGATCGATCGGGCGCTCGCCGATTCGCCGGCTCCGCGAGATCCGGTTCGCTTCGCCGACGGCGGCCGTCGCGGCGTTCGTTCGCGGCGAGGCGACTCTGATCGAGTCGGTCCCGATCGACCGGGTCGCCGAGATCGCGGCGGTTCCCGGCGTCCAGGTCGGCAAATATGATCGCCCGAGCCTGCATCGGATCGCGCTCGACGGGCGCAATCCCGTGCTCGGTCTGCGCTCGCTGCGGCGCGGGCTGTCGCTCGCGCTCGATCGGTCGACTCTGCTCACCGAGACGATCCTCCGCGGCCCGGTCGACGAGGTGAACAACGTCTCGGACGGGCCGTTCCTCCGAGGGACCCCGGCCGATGCCGCCGACGTCCCCCCGCTGACCTACGACCCGCTGCTCGCCAAGATGCTCGTCACGGCCGCCAAGGCCGAGAGCGGCGCGGGGATCATCCGACTCACATTCGAGTATCCTCCGATTGCCGAGGTGAAGGCGATCGTGCCGCGCTTGCTCGAGGCGTGGAAGCTCGCGGGGCTCGATATCGTGCCCAAGGAAGTGCCCCGCGCCGAGCTCGAGGCGCGATTGCGGGCGGGCGGTCGGTTCGACCTCGCCTATCTGGTGTCGCGGCCCGGCGAACCGACGCGCGACGCCCCTCTGATGATCTGCCCGGCGTACGACGCACCTCCCTCGAGCGACCCGCTCGCGTCGGTCGTCTCGCCCCGGATTCGCGGACTGCTGCTCGAACTCGACCGCGCGTCCGACATCACCACCGCGCGCGACCTCGCCGTTCGCATCGACCGCGAGTCGCGCGACGAGCTCCCCGCCATCCCGCTCTGGCAGATCCAGGAACACTACGCCTGGCGCGAGCGTCTGCGAGGCGTCCCCGCCGTGACCCGCTCGCTCTACGACGGCATCGAGTCGTGGGAGATCGCGCCCTGGATCGCCGAGGACATGAAATGAAGACTTCAGCGATCTCCGCTCCGTTCCCCTTCGGGCCGCTCTCGATCGCGAGGATCGCGGTCGGCCGGCTCGCTATCCTGTCGGCCTTGGCCGCGGCAACGTCGGCTCATGCCCAGACGCCGGCTCCGCCGCCGGGCGGCGAGCGACCGGCTCTCGAATTCCGCCCCTACGCCGTGCGCGCGTATGTGGGGTTCGACCTGGGGACGCGGGTCGACCGCAAGCTCCGCGACGTGGTGATCACCGACTGGCTCAAGCTGGCGCGCCGGTTCGTCGGGCCGGCCTGGGAGATCGACCTGGGCGCGAGCGACAGCCCGGCGACGTTGATCGGCATCGACGAGATCACGCCGGCGACCGCGAAGCCGTTCGCGGGGTCGTCCGACAAGGTCTGGTTCATCCACGGCCGAGCGCAGGGCGACGGCTTGATCCTGGAGGGCCGAGAGTTCGACACCGCGACCGGCTGGCTCGGGACGCGGCATGAAGTCGCCTGCGCGGTGCCGGCGGAGTTGCCGCGCGCGTTGTTCCGCCTCGCGTGGCGGATCTTCGCCCCCTTTGCCGAGATCGGCGAGCAAAGCGGCGGCGGCGTGTTCATCCGGGTCCAAGCCTCGGCGATTCCCGCCGCGCAGCCGGTGGGCGAGATCGTGGCTCCCGGGACCGTCTTCCTGCCGGTGCGCGTCTTTCTCCAGCCCGACGGATCGCCGCTCGAGGTCGTGAAGATCCCTTATTCGTACCTCCGCGTCGCGCGCATGGAAGGTGCGTCGATCTTCTGCGACATCGTCCGAGGCATCCGCGACCCGCTCACCAAGCGCGTGGCGCGCAAGAACAAGCTGATCGCGCTCGGGATCGAACCGGCGGCGACGCCGACGCGGCTCCGCTTCGTCTACGACGGCAACAAGACCCCCGCCGCGGGCTACCTGCTCACGGCCAAACCCTACCCGACCGGCCCCAGTCGCGAGCTGGGGACGACCGATCGCGAGGGGCGGATCGAACTCGCGCCGGGGTTCTCCGACTCGCTGGTCCGGCTCAGGCTCCTCGGAGGCCCGGCCGAGCCGATGGTCGATATCCCCTTGATGCCGGGCGAGACGGTCGACGAGCGCACGATCCCGTTCATCCCGCGCCCGCTCACGCTCACGCTCGAGACGCGTCTCGACTCGCTGCGCGACTCCATCGTCGACGTCGTCGCCGCGCGGAGCCGGCTGGAGCGCAGGATGAAGGCGCGTGTCGAGAGCGAGACGCCCGACTGGGACGACGTCGAGGAGTCGCTCCTCGAGTATCACAAGTATCCGCCGCGTTCCGAGTTCGTGTCGCGGTTGGAGAAGCTCGAGTCCGAGGCCCGCGCGGAGGAGACTCGAACGAAGACTCTGATCATCACGCGAACGGCGCTGAATCAGATCAACGATACCAAGGCGTTGATCGATCGATATCTCGACGACGAACTGTTCGCGGCCTACGAGGACGCGCTGAAGCGGGCCCGGGGCGCGAAGGGGACTCGATTGCCCGCAGCGGCGGTCGCCGCCGCGCCGCCCGCGGCGTCAACGCCTGCGCCGCCTCCGGCGGTCGCGACGGCCGCGCCCGTCGCGGCTCCATCGGCGCCCGCGGAGCAGCCCGCTCCTCGCCCGGCGGCCCCGGCGAAACCCGCCGCGAAGCCCGCCGCGCGTCCGCCGGCGAGCGTCACACCCTTCTGAGCTCCAAGAGCGGCGGCCCCGCCTCCGGATCCCTTTGTGCGAGAGTGAATCGATGTTCAGATCCTGGTTCGTCGTCTTGTGTCTCGGATGCTCCGTGGTCGATGATCGGCTGGAGTCGATCGGCCGCGTCGAGGAATCCGACCTCCGCGAGATCTCGGGAATCGTCGCCTCGCCGTCGGAGAAGGAGCGATTCTGGGTCCACAACGACTCGGGAAACCCCGCCGAGATCAGCTTGATCGGCCGCAAGGGCAAGGTTCATCGCACGGTGAAGGCACCTTTCGTGAACATCGATTGGGAAGACATCGCGGTCGATGCGAACGGCCGGCTCTACCTGGGCGACATCGGCAACAACAGGGCCATCCTCCCCTTGCGGGCGATCCATCGATTCGCGGAGCCCGAGGGCAAGAAGATCGAGGCGGTCGAGACCTGCCGTTACGGATTCGGCACGGGGATGCGGTTCGACTGCGAGTCGCTCTTCGTGATCGGCGACTTCGTCCACCTGATCTCGAAACGGCTCGACGGCCGGCCCGCCGTCGTGTACCGACTTCGATTCGACCCCAAGGCGACGCTCGTCGAACCCGCGATCCCCGAGCGGCTCGGCGAACTCGAGCGGTTCGTCGAACCCGCAACCGGCGCCGACCTGTCGCGCGACGGTCGCCGACTCGCCGTCTGCGCCGAGAGCGTGACGCGGATCTACGAGCCCGACGCCTCGCCCTCCGGTTGGAAGCTGATCGGCGAGATTCGATACGGAGCGCGGCGGATCGAGGCGATCGCGTGGGACGGCGACGACCTGCTGCTGACCGACGAGCCGGGTCGCCTCTTTCGGATCGAGAAGAAGGAATGGTCGAAGCCGATCCCGGCGGTCACGAGCGGGCAGAGACTGCCGTGAGTCGACCGATCGAGATCGCGATCGCGGGCGGAGGGGTGATCGGCCTATCGATTGCCTACGTGTTGGCGCGTGAAGGTGTCGAGTGCGCGATCTTCGATCGCGGCCCGCTGGGGCGCGAGGCTTCGTGGGCGGGCGCGGGGCTGCTCCCGGCGAATTGCGAGCGGGTCGACACGACGCCGCTCAACTCGCTGCGGACCTGGAGCGCCTTGCTCTATCCCGAGTGGTCGGCCGCGCTCTTGGAGTCGACGGGGATCGACAACGGCTATCGACGCACCGGCGGGGTCGACGTCGCGGCGACGGACGAAGAGGCGGCCGCGCTCCAGGTGGCGGCGGGGCGTTGGCGGCGCGAGGGGATCGTCTTCGAGAAGCTGCCGCCGGGCGATCACCCGCGGGTCGAGCCCTTGCTGGCCGACGATCTCCGCGCGGTCTACTTCCTTCCGGATCGCGCGCAGATCCGCAATCCTCGACATCTTCGCGCGCTGGAGGCGGCGGTCGCCGAACTCGGCGTCGAGATCCGGCCGGACGAGCCGATCGTCGGGTTCGAGCGCTCGGGCGAGCGGATCGCGGCGGTCCGGACCGATCGCGGCTCGATACCTTGCCGCGCGGCGGTGATCGCGGCGGGGGCGTGGTCGGGCGCGCTGGTGGAGTCGCTCGGGATCCAGGTGCCGACGCCGCCGATCAAAGGGGAGATCGTGCTGCTCCGGTCGGAGCGTCCGCTCCTGCGTCGGATCATCGAACACGGGCGCAATTATCTCGTTCCGCGAGACGACGGCCGGATCGTCGTGGGAGCGACGGAGGAGGACGTCGGCTTCGACAAGCGCTCGACTGCGCGGGGCGTCGCCGGGCTGCTGGAGATCGCGATTCGGATTTGCCCCGCGCTGGCGGAGTGCGAGGTCGAGAGAGCCTGGGCGGGGCTTCGTCCCGGAAGCATCGACACGCGACCGTATGTGGGGACGATTCCCGGTTGCGTGAACCTCTTCATCGCGACGGGGCACCGCCGCGCAGGGCTGCAACTCGCTCCGGCGACGGCCGAGGTCGTCGCCGACCTGGTGCTGGGCCGCGCTCCGAGGGTCGATCTCTCGGGCTTCGCTCCCGATCGCGAGTCGGTCTTGGATGAGGAACCGACGTTTCGGTCGTGAGCCGCGCGAAGGCGTTCGGGATCAGTGGCGCACGACGACGCGGACCTTCTCGGCCGCGTCGGTGCCGAGCGCGGTGACGCGATCATTGATCGAGAAGACGAGCGCCCCGGCCTCGGCCCGATTCTCGACGACGGTACCCTCGGCGCCGAGGGCGAGTCCGCACTCGGTGAGATATCGAAGAAACGAGGGATCTTGATCGACGACGCGGGTCACTCGGAAATCGGCGCCTCGGGGAACCGAGGCGAGGCTGGTCCCGACGGGCTCCTCGAGCGAGCCGTCTGCGCGGGGGATCGGGTCGCCGTGGGGGTCGACGGTGGGAAAGCCGAGGTATTCCTCGATTCGATCGACCAAGCGGCTCGAGACGGCATGCTCGAGGTGCTCGGCTTCTTCGTGGACCTCGTCCCAGGGCATCCGCAAGGTCTGCACGAGGAAGAGCTCGAGCAATCGATGCCTGCGGACGACCTCGAGCGCGAGCCGGCGACCGCTCTCGGAGAGCGAGACGCCCTCGTAAGGCGTGTAGGTCGCCAGCTCGGCTTCGGAGAGCGTCTTGAGCATGCCGGTCACGGTCCCCGGGGAGACGCCGAGCGACTGCGCGAGCTCGCCGGTGGCCACGCGACCGTGACGCTTGCCGCCGGCGATCAGGAAGATCGCCTTGACGTAATTCTCGACCGTCAAGCTGGGCACGATCGGGAGCCTCGCGGAGAGCTGGGGGCGAACCCTCCCGCGACGGGATCCTCCCCCCGGCGCGATCCGGCTCGGTCTCAGGAAGCCGGTACGGCCTCCTCCTCGATCCGCCGCTCGACATCGGATTCGGCACGAGCCGGAGACGCGGGCGCCGAGGATTCCGCGCCGCCCGCCAGCTTGCCGAACAACATCGCGATCTTGGCTCCGCCTCGAAACAAGCGTTCGAGCGCGGGCGTCGAGAGTCGATCGATCTGACTATACCAGAGGGTCACCATGCGGGTGAACTCCAGCATCTTCTCGAGTTGATCGAGCGTGTAGCGTTCGTCGTCGGCTCCGGCCCTCACCTCGGCGACGCAATGCTCCAAGAGCGCGATCGTCGGGTCCATCTCGCGTCGCTTCCGCTCGGCCATGATGACGCGGAAGGTCTCCATCACGTCCTTCAAGGCCTCGAAGCGGTCGCGACGATCGCCGATGATGTGGACCCGCTTCACGACGCCCCAGGTGATGAGCTCGCGGAGGCTCGTGGAGACGTTCGAGCGGCTGACGTCGAGCAGCTTGCTGATCTCTTCGGCGTCGAGCGCTTCGGGCGAGACGAACAACAGCGCATGGACCTGCGCCATCGTCCGATTGATTCCCCAGGCTTGCCCCATTTCGCCCCAATGGAGGACGAACTTCTGCGCGGCGGGCGTCAAATTCATGGCGTCACCGTTCATCCAGTCTTTTCGGTCTCGACTGAAAGAATATACTCGCCGGGCCCCGCCATCGTCAACGACGGCAACGATCATGCCGAGGCCGCGGTCGAGGGCGAATCGTCTCTTGGGGCGACGAGGACGCGGTCGATGCGGTTGCCGTCCATGTCGACGACCTCGAAGGTGTATCCGCCCCAGTCGAACCGATCGGCGATGCGCGGGATCTTGCCGAGGATGTGTAGGACGAATCCCGCGAGGGTGTCGAAGCCGTTGGCGGGCAAGGGCGGAAGCGGCAGGAGGTCGCGGAATTCGGCGATCGGGATCGCGCCGTCGAGGAGCCAGGAACCGTCTTCGCGCTGGACCGCGCGGGGATTGGGTTCGTCGGCATCTCCCGGGATGTCGCCGACGAGCGCCTCGAGGATGTCGTTGAGCGTGATCAACCCCTGAACCGCCCCGAATTCGTCGAGCACGATCGCAAGAGCCGACTTGGATCGCTTGAATTGTTCGAGGAGGCGGAGCGCGGTCATACCGCCGTAGATGAAGAGCGGCATCTTGACGAGGCCGCGGAGGTCGAGGGTTCGCGGCTCTCCGACGAGCCCCCGCCCGAGGAGATCCTTGGCTTCGACGATACCGACGACGTTGTCGAGCGAGCCGCCGCAGACGGGGAATCTCGAGTGCGGACTGGCGAGAACCTGGTCGCGGACCTCGCCGGGCGCCGACTCGCTGTCGATCCAGGCGACGCTCGATCGCGGGGTCATCAAGACGCGGACGGGGTAGTCGTTGAGCCGAAACACGCGGCGGACCATGTCGTGCTCGGCCGTCTCGATGACGCCCGCCTCGGCCCCTTCGCGGACCATGCCCTGGATCTCCTCTTCGGTCACCGAATTCGACTGCGTCGATCCGAGCCCGATCAGTCGGAGGACGGCGTCGGTGCACCAGCCGAGCAAGACGACGAGCGGAATGCCCAGCATCGCGAGCGCGGCGAGCGGTCGCGCGGTCCAGGAGGCGATCCGCTCGGGGTTCCGAAGCGCCAACCGCTTGGGCACGAGTTCGCCCAAGATCAAGGTGAGGAAGGAGATTCCGCCGACCACGATGGTGAGTCCGATCACCTTCGCATAAGGGGCGATCGACGGGATGCGTCCGAGCTCCCGCGCGACCGCCTCGGCGATCGTCGCACCGCCGAAGACTCCCGCGAGCGTGCCGACGAGCGTGATGCCGATCTGCACGGTCGAGAGCAGGCGATTGGGATCCTCGGCGAGCCGAAGAGCGACGCGGGCGCCTCGATCTCCCGCCTCCGCAGCCTGTTTGAGCCGCATCCGCCGAGCCGAGACGATCGCCAACTCCGACATCGAGAATACGCCGTTGGCGAGAACCAGCAACAAGATGATCCCGACTTCGATCCAGGTCGAACCCACCATCCATCCTCCGCGGCGAGGTGGTCGACACCTCCAACTCTGTCCAACAGAAATCAAATGTAGCGGATCGCCGCCGAACTCGCCACTTTTCCCCTTGCCTCGCCCGCGCCGAGGGAATTAGGATGACCCTACGATATTTGTCAAAGGCCGACGAATCGCTTTCCATGCGTCGTCCGATGGGGCGAGATCGAGAGGTGGTCGATGGTGCGTCGACACGCGGTCGTTCTCACGTTGGGCGTGCTCTGGCTCGCGGGATGCGGTGAGCCGGGTCCGTCGTCGACATCGACGCCGAGCGTGAAGCCGAAGCCGGCCGGGCCGGCCGCGGCGGAACCGCAACCCCCGGCGCCCCCGGCGGTCGTCCTTCGAAGCTCGGCGGAGCGGGTCGCTCTCCGCCCCGACGACTTCGGCACCCAGGTCGTCGTCACCGCTTCCGACACCGGCGCCGACGTGACCTCGAAGGCTGTTTGGAAGGTCGAGCCGAGCACGATCGCGACCGTCGACGCGGGCTATCTCCGACCGGTCGCGGGCGGATCGGGCAAGGTCGTCGCCGACTACCAAGGGGCGAAGCTCGAGATCCCGCTCGAGGTCGACGCGGCCGCCCGCCCCTGGAGTTTCGCCGACGACGTCGTCCCCCTGCTCACCCGCGCGGGCTGCAACGTCGGCGGCTGCCACGGCCGCGGCGAGGGTCAGAACGGGTTCAAGCTCTCGCTCTTCGGTTACGACGCCGAGGGCGACCACATCCAGATCACCCGCGCGGACGGCGGTCGAAGGATCTCGCGGGTCGACCCCGCCGCGTCTCTCCTCATTCTGAAGGCGACCGCCGCGATGCCGCATCAAGGCGGCAGACGCATCGAGCCGGGTTCGCCCGAGCACCGAACGCTGCTCGCGTGGATCACCGCGGGAACGCCGCTCGACGACGCCGCGGCGCGGGCGCGCGGGCGGCTCGCCTCGGTCCGCGTCGAACCGGCGTCGCTCGCGCTCCCCGGACCGGGCTCGGCGCAGCTCCGCGTGATCGCGAAGTTCGACGACGGGTCGGAACGCGACGTCACGCGTCAAGCGATCTACAAGTCGAACGATGATCAATCGCTCACGGTCGACGCCGCGGGCCGCGTCGAGCTGCTCCGTCGCGCCGAGTCCGACATCGTCGTCCGCTACGGGCCCGAGGTCGTCTCGGCGCGCGTCGGCACGGTCATCAACCCCGACCTGGCGTTCGACTTCTCGAAGCTCGACCGCTCGAACCCGATCGACGCCGCGCTCTACGGCCGGCTGGAGGCGCTGAAGGTTCCGCCGAGCCCGCCGGCATCCGACGCCGCGTTCGCCCGGCGGGTCACGCTCGACCTCGTCGGCCGCCAGCCCCGGCCGCAGGAGGTCCGAGAGTTCCTCGCCGATACCGACCCCGCCAAGCGCGAGAAGCTCGTCGATCGACTCCTGGCCGATCGCGACTTCGTCCGCTTCTGGTCGATCAAGCTCGGCGACCTCTTCGAGATCACCTCCTCCCGCCCCGAGCTCGGCAACAGTGCGACATACTATCAGACGTGGATCACGAAGGAGTTCGAGAAGAACACTCCGTGGAACGAGGTCGCCGTCACTCTGCTCACCGCGTTGGGCGACCCGATGTCGAAGGAGGGCGGACCGGTCAATTACGCGCTCGAGGGGGGCGACCCCAAGATCGCCGCGGAGAAGACCGCGCAGCGATTCTTGGGGATCCGGATGCGATGCGCGCAATGTCATGATCATCCCTTCGACGTCTGGACGCAGGACGACTACTTCGGCCTAGCGGCGACGTTCGCGAAGGTCGGCCCCGGGGCTCCGGGCGCGCCTGGTCAGCGGATGATGCGGCCCGTCGTGGGGATTCGTCCCGAAGGCTCGGTGACGCACCTGCGGACCAAGCAGCCCGCCAAGCCGAAGCTCCTGGGCGGGCCGCCGATCGAGGTCGCGGCCGACGCCGATCCGCGCGTGGTCTTCGCCGCCTGGATGACGCGGCCCGACAACCCGCTCTTCGCCCGCGCGACCGCGAACTGGGTCTGGGCGCAGTTCTTCGGGCGCGGGATCGTCGAGCCGGCCGACGACCTCTCGAGCGCGAATCCGCCGGTGCATCCCGAGCTGCTCGACGCCCTCGCGCGGAGATTCATCGACTCGAAGTTCGACCTCCGCGGCCTGATTCGCCTGGTCGCCGTGAGTCGAGCCTACGGCGCTTCGTCGAGCCCCGTGCCGGGCAACGAGAGCGACTCCCGTTGGTTCTCGCACCATCTCCCGCGCCCGCTCACGGCGCACCAGATGGCCGACGCCCTGGCGCAGGTCACCGACGTGGTCAACCGCTTCCGCGACCGCGCCTCGGGCACCCGGGCGATCGAGGTGACCGACCCCGCCACCGCGAGCACGATCCTCGAGACCTTCGGCCGATGCGCGCGAACCAACGGCTGCGCCCCGGTCGCCTCGCCGTCGCTCAGCCTGCGGCAGGCCTTGCTCGTCATCGGCGGCGACGTCGTCGAGAGCAAGGTGACGCACCTCAACGGCTGGCTCGCCAACCTCCTCGAACTCCAGCCGGCTCCCGACGAGATCGTCGAGAATCTCTACCTGCGAACCCTCTGCCGTCCGCCGATCCCCGAAGAACTCTCGCACTGGACCGCCGAACTCCGCGGCGCGGCCAACCTCCGCGAGAGCGCCGAGGATCTCTTCTGGGCGCTCTTGAACAGCAAAGAGTTCGCATTCAATCACTGATCGAATCCGAGCTCGTATCGCCGCCTGATCGCGACTCCATGTTCTTTCATTCCCTTGCCTCGGGAGCGATCTCCATGCGACCGAATCCGCCCGTCGAGCGACCGACGCGTCGCGCCCTGCTGCAACTCGGCCTGACCGGGAGCCTCGGCCTCGGCCTCGTCGATCTCCTCCAGCTTCGCGCATCGGCTCAGCAACACGGCGGCGCGGCTCCCAAACGCGTGAAGAGCTGCATCCTCGTTTGGCTCGCCGGCGGTGCCTCGCATATCGATACGTTCGATCCCAAGCCAGACGCTCCCGCCGACGTCCGCGGCGAGTTCAAGCCGATCGACACGGCCGTGCCGGGGCTTCGGATCAGCGAGCTCTTTCCCAAGCTCGCCCCGAAGATGGATCGATTCACCTTGATCCGAAGCATCACTTCGCCCGAGGCCGAGCACGATCGCGCCGCGCATCACCTTCTGACGGGCTATCGGCCGTCGCCCGCGCTGGTCTATCCGAGCTACGGCAGCGTGGTCGCCAAGCTCACCGAGTCGTTCAAGGGCGTGCTGCCGTCCTACGTCGCAGCGCCCGACGCTCCGATCTTCGCGTCGAGCGGCTATTTGACTCCCGCCTACGATCCGTTCGCGGTCGGCGGCGATCCCAATCAAGACGGCTTCCGCGTCCGCGACCTCACGCCGCCCGACAAGCTCACGCTCGATCGGCTCCGCCGTCGCAAGGCGATGGTGAGCAAGCTCGACGACTTCGCGCGCGACCTCGCCCCGACGCCCTTGACGACGAGCCGCGACGCCTTCGCCGAGAAGGCCTACGACCTGCTCACCTCGAGCGCCGCACAGGACGCCTTCCGGATCTCCGAGGAGCCGAGCGAGCTCCGCGAACTCTACGGCCGCAATCCGCTGGGCCAGACGTTCCTGCTGGCTCGCAGGCTGACCGAGGCGGGGGTTCCGTTCGTCACGATCAACGACCGCGGCCCCGGTCCGCTGGGGTGGGACACGCATCAACAGAACTTCCCGCAACTGCGGACGACGCTCGTTCCGCCGCTCGACCAGGGTCTCGCCGCGCTCATCACCGACCTCGAGCAGCGCGGGCGGCTCGACGAGACGCTCGTGGTCGTCGTCGGCGAGTTCGGCCGGACGCCCAAGATCAACCCCGCCGCCGGTCGCGACCACCACGGCCGAGCCAACTGCGCCCTGCTCGCGGGCGCGGGCTTGCCGAAGGGTGCAGTGATCGGGCGGACCGATGCCCGGGCCGACAGCCCGGTCGATCGTCCCGTGACTCCGGCGGACCTCGCGGCGACGATCTATCGAGCGGTCGGCATCGATCCGAGCTTCCAGTTCGAGACACCCGACGGCCGCCCGATTCGTCTGGTCGACGGCGGCTCCCCCCTGCCCGAGTTGAAGGCGAAGGGCTGAGCTCGGCTCGAGTCGATTGCGGCGCGGGGCGTTCTCTGGTGTAGTCGAGCGGGGCGGCCGAGGTCGCCGCCCGCTTCGATCGTGCCGACTCCCGTTGCCGAGAACCGCCGTGGACTGGATCGACTGCGCCGACGCCTCGCTGTACGATGTCCAAACCAACGCCCAGGGGCCCGAGGGCGCCCTGCCGCTCACCGACGAGATGCTCCGCGAGTGGCCCTCGGGCGACCTCTTCGGGCTCAGTCAGAACGCAGGGATGGGCTGGGAGGCGGCCGAGGTCGCCCGCGACCCGTACTTGATCCTCAGCACGCTCGGCGGCCTGCGATCGCCCGACGGCAAGCCGATCGCGCTGGGGTATCACACGGGGCACTGGGAGATCGGCGGCCTGGTCGAGACCGCCGCGCGGACGCTCCGCCGCCTCGATGCCGCGCCGTTCGCCGGGATGGTCTCCGACCCGTGCGACGGCCGGACCCAGGGCACGCCCGGGATGATGGACAGCCTGCCCTATCGCAACGACGCCGCGATCGTGTTTCGTCGGCTGATCCGTTCGCTGCCTCGGCGCCGGGGGGTCCTCGGCGTGGCGACGTGCGACAAGGGGCTGCCCGCGATGATGCTCGCGCTCGCGGGCGTGCCCGGTCTGCCCGGGATCATCGTGCCCGGCGGCGTCACCCTGCCCCCGACCCAGGGCGAGGACGCGGGCAAGATCCAGTCGATCGGAGCCCGCTATTCCCACGGCGAGATCTCGCTCCAGGAGGCGGCCGAACTCGGCTGCCGCGCCTGCGCGAGCCCGGGCGGCGGCTGCCAGTTCCTGGGGACCGCGGCGACTTCGCAGGTCGTCGCCGAGGCGCTCGGGCTCACGGTGCCCCATGCCGCGCTCTGCCCCTCGGGGCAGCCGCTCTGGTTCGAGATCGCCGAGCGCTCGGCCCGCGCGCTCGTCGCCCTGGCCCGGGCGGGACGGACCACGCGCGACCTGTTGACTCCGGCGAGCGTTCGCAACGCCATGACCGTCCATGCCGCGTTCGGCGGCTCGACCAACCTCCTGCTCCACATCCCCGCCATCGCCTTCGCCGCCGGTCTGCCGCGACCGAGCGTCGACGACTGGACCGAGATCAACACGAAGGTGCCGCGGCTCGTCGACGTCCTGCCCAACGGGCCGAGCTATCACCCGACGGTGCGGGCCTATCTCGCCGGCGGCGTCCCCGAAGTGATGCTCCACCTCCGCGGGCTCGGGCTGCTCGACCTCGACGCCCTCACCGCCTCGGGAATGACTCTCGGCGCGATGCTCGACGCCTGGAGCTCGAGCGAGCGCAGAAAACGCCTGCGCGAACGCTTGTTCGCGTGCGACGGTGTCGATCCGGACGACGTGATCATGTCGCCCGATCGCGCACGCGAGCGCGGCTTGACGAGCACGGTCACCTTCCCGCGAGGCAACATCGCGCCCGAGGGTTCGGTCATCAAGAGCACCGCGATCGACCCGTCGGTCGTCGACCCCGACGGCGTGTATCGAATGCGGGGACGTGCTCGCGTGTTCACGCGAGAGACCGAAGCGATCGCCGCGATCAAGGGGCAATCCCCCGCGCCGATACGGGCGGGCGACGTGCTCGTCTTGATCGGTCGCGGGCCGATGGGAGCCGGCATGGAAGAGATCTATCAGATCACTTCCGCGCTCAAGCATCTCTCGTTCGGCAAGCATGTTGCCGTGATCACCGATGCACGCTTCTCGGGCGTGTCGACGGGAGCGTGCATCGGCCACGTCGGCCCCGAGGCGCTCGCGGGCGGTCCGGTGGGCCGCTTGCGCGACGGCGACCTGATCCGGATCGAGGTCGACCGCGTTCGACTCCGCGGCTCGATCGACTTCATCGGCGAGGCCGACGGCGCCGAACTCGCACCCGAGACCGCCGCGCGGATCCTCGCCGAACGCACGCCTCACCCCGCCCTCTCGCCCGACCCCGAACTGCCCGACGACACCCGCCTCTGGGCCGCGCTCCAACGAGTCGGCGGCGGGACGTGGGGCGGTTGCGTCTACGATACCGACGCGATCATCGCCGCCCTCGATCGCTCGGCACATCCTTGAGAAAGAAGCGCCTGCATGTTCTCATTCGGAAGCTCCGACCCCGCTCCGTCGTATCGTCATCGGTTGAACCGCATCGAGGCCAAGCTCGACGCGATCCTCGAGCATCTCGGCATCGACCCCGCGAGCCTCGAGGATCCCCGGATCCGCGAGATCCGCGAGATCGCCCGAGGCGGCGAGAAGATCGAGGCGATCAAGCGTTGGCGCGACCACTTCGGCTCGGGCCTCGCCGAGGCGAAGGCCGCGGTCGAGGAACTGATGGATTGACCGCGCCGAGGGGCGATCAGCGGTAGAGGTTGCGGGTGAGGTCGAAGTTCACCCGCACCGAAGCCGGGTCGGGAAGCGACCCCGAGACGTTGTAGAAGATCACCGGGACCGGCAGCTCGTGAGTCGAGCCGTGGGTGCGGAACGTCGACGGGAGCTCGACGCGTTCCTGGTCGGCGTCGCCGAACACGGTCACGCGGTCGCCCAGCACCACGAGTTCGCCGATCCGTTCGGGCATGAGATGGAACCGCCGCGCGGCCTCTTCGCGGGTGAGGACCTCGTCGACCCCTTCGAGACCGCGCAGGATCTCGATCGCCCGGGGTGCGTCCTCCGGCTTGCGGAGCCAGACGTAGCCGGTGCCGCCGTAGGTCTTGTGGTGCTTGATGTAGCGGTCGCGCTCGGCCGAGAGCGCGAACCGCAGCTCGAGCCCGCGCGCCTTGCACGCCAGGCCGAGATCCCAGCAGCGCTTCTTGGTGTTCATGGTGTGGTCGGCGGTGATCAGGAACGCCGCGTCGGGCGCGGCGGCGACGGCACGGCCGAGCAGCTCGTCGAGCGCGGCGCAGTGTTCCTTCGATTCCGCCGCCTCGGGCGGCCAGGTGTGCATCGGGAAGTCGGTCATATGGACATACAAGACGCCGATCTCGGGCTGGTTCTTCAGGATGTCGATCGCGACCTCCCAGAGCCAGTAGTTGATCTCGCGGCTGTAGATGTTCGGCGCGGGGCCGTACTTGGCGACGACCTCGGCGCTCGGGGCCTCGGCGGCGATCGCGTACTCGGTCCCGCGCGACAGGAGCGCGACGGTCTTCTTCTTCGCGGTCAGGAGCACCGACTTCACGCCGCGAGCCTTGGCCCGTTCGAAGAGCGTCGGCTTCAGGAGCGAGGTGGCGCTCTCCATGTACTCGGCCTGACCCTTGGCCTCATCGAAATACGAGTTGCCGGTGATGCCGTGCTCCGAGGGCCAGGTTCCGCAGCAGATCGAAGCGTTGTTCACATTGGTGACCGTGGGCATGACGGCCTCGACGTTCTTGGCGAAGCCCTTGGCCATCAAGCCGCGGAGCACCGGCATGCGGCTCCGTTCGATGTAGTCGGGGCCGAGGCCGTCGGCCATGACGACGACGACGCGCTGGTTGTTCACGATCAGGGGCGCTTCGTCGGCCGCCGACACGGGCGAACTCGAGATGATCGCCGCAAGGAGTCCAAGAATGACGACGTGGATCAGTGATCGCATGCGGACTCGAACAAGATCGGACATCGGTGCGTATCCTCAACGGATCGGCGCGGCCCGATGACGCGGTTCGCGGGCCCGTCGCCGCGCAAACCCGCCTGCGTCCCTGGGCCGCGGCCCGCCGAGTATACGCCGCGGATCACGAACGAGCGGGGAAGATTCGATGAATCGGCCGAGTGCCGATCACGGGGCGGGCGCGGTCGCGGAGGGGATGCCGGCGTCGACAGGCCCAGAGCGTGATCGCGAGGCCGATGACCGCGCCTTGCCAGGTCGGGAGGCCGCGGACGATCGTCGGATCGGCGAAGCCGGCCGTGGTCGGGCGGATGCGCTCGGGCTCGTCGCCGAGGTCGGCGAGCGGTTCACGCTCGAGGAACGCGACGCCGCGGATGTTCACTCCCGGCACGCCGTGCATCGGCAAGCCTTGAATCCGAATGCGCAACGATTCGATCGATCCGTTGAGCGGCGACCCCGCCGCCGCGTCGGTGTCGGCCCGGGTTCGTAGGATCCAGGCGTGCGTAGACTTCGTGTCGAGCCTCAGCAGCTCGCACGCGGGCGTGATGGTGGGGCGATTCTCGTGCTCGGCGTCGATCACCTCGACGTCGACGATCGATGCGTGACGCGAGAGCGACGGCTCGCCGACGATCTCGAAGCGGAGGCCGCGGAAGTCGGCCGAGCGGAGCGACCCGCCGGCGGCGTCGCGAATCACGATCGACCCGAGCCAGTCGAACCCCCCTGGGACCGTCTCGAAGATCGCCTGGAGCCGAGCGGGCGACGACCCGGTCGCCGGCCCCTTCGACGTGAAGATCAGATCATTCGCGGCGACGTCGATCGAAGCGGCCGCCCAAGCGATCGCGGTCCAAGCCGTGATGATGCGAGCTCGTGTTCCCGTCATCCGCGCGTGCCTCCTCGGGAGACGGCGATCGCTTTCGCGGCCGTCGCGTGTGCGTCCCTCGGGAGAAGTCTATCTCGAGTTTCGACCTGCCGGCCGGAAGCTGGGGGGCGGGGTATGATGCTCGTCCGGACTCGCACGATCGCCGCGCGGCGATGCGAAGGTCGAGCCCGATGCGAACGAACCCCGCTCCTCCGAGGTCACCCCATGCAACCGATTCCGCGGCTCGCGCTCTCGCTCCTGTTCCTGGTCGCGCCCGCCTCCGCGCTCTTCGCGGCCGACAAGGCTGCCGATGCCGTCGTCGACAAGGCGATCGCCGCTCTGGGCGGCGCGGAGAAGCTCGCCAAGGCGGCCAACCACCGCATGACGTCGAAGGGCTCGATCGTCATCAACGGCGAGAAGAATTCCGTGAGCTCGAAGGCGCTCTATTCGGGCATCGATCGGATGCGGGCCGATCTGGAATTGAACGTCGGCGGCAATCTCATCGACATCTCCATGGTCTTGAACAAGACGACCGGACGCCGTCGCTTGAACGACAACGAGATGGAGTCGGAAGGCGCGCAGCTCGCGAACGACTTCCGCAACCTCTTCCTGCATCAGACGGCGACCACGCTGCTGCCGCTCCGCGAGAAGGGTGTCGAGCTCAAGGCGCTCGCCGATGAGATGGTCGGCGGCAAGCCGGCGGCGGTGATCGAGGTGGTCGCGCCCGAGTCGAAGAAGTGCCGGATCGCGTTCGACAAGGAGTCGGGGCTGCCGGTGCGGCTCACGGCCGAGGTGATGGGCTTCCAGGGCGAGACGATCGAGCAGGAGGTCGAGTTCGCCGACTACAAGGAGTCGGGCGGCGTGAAGAAGGCGATGAAGGTGACGACCAAGCGGGGTGGTGAGCCGTTCATCGAGTCGGAAGTGCTCACGTTCGATCCCGTCGAGAGGGTCGACGACGAGGAATTCTCGAAGCTCGACTGATCGAGCGAGACGTCGAATCGCCCCGGGCCGCTCAGGCTCGGGGCGTGCGATGTTCGCGATACCAGCGGACGGTGCGTTCGAGGCTCGCCTCGTAGCCGAGCGCGGGCTTCCAGCCGAGGACGCGTTCGGCCTTCTCGGTGCTGTAGGAGAGTCGTCGGCCCATGAGCCAGGCGGCGTAGCGGGTGATGAGGGGCGGTCGTCGGCGGCGGAGGAATCGCCCGTGCGCCTCGATGCCGAAGGCGGCGGCGAAGACGAGTCGGTAGGGGAACGATCGTCGGCTGGGTTCGACGTTGCAGAGGCGGGCGAGGATGGCGAAGTATTCGCGTTGCGTGATCAACCCTTGGTGGGTGATGTTGAACGCTTCGCCGAGGGCTGCGGGAGATCGGGCGGCGAGGAGAGCGGCGTCGGCGACGTTGCCGGCGTAGATTGCGCTGAGGGGGTTGTCGCCCTTGCCGATGAGGGGGATGCCTCCGCGTTCGAGCTTGGCGATGAGCCGGGGCATGGTGGTGCGGTCGCGTTCGCCGTAGAGCCAGCTCGGGCGGATGATCGAGAGTCGGAGCCCGCGTTCGGTCTCGCGTCGGCGGAGGATGAGCTCGGATTCGACCTTGCTGCGGGTGTAGTGGTCCCAGACGCTCCAGACTCGGGCGCCGAGAGGGGCGGATTCGTCGATGGGCGGGCCGCCTTCGCGGGGGTGGCCGTAGGCGCTGGTGGAGCTGATGTGGACGAAGCGGTCGACTCCGGCGTCGGCGGCGGCATCGGCGAGGTTGGCGGTGGTGTCGAGGCAGCCGACCTGGAATTCGCTCCAAGTCCCCCAGTCTCCCACCTTGGCGGCGGAGTGGAAGACCCAGTCGGCTCCGAGGACGGCTTTGCGGCAGTCGTCGGGGTTCTCGAGGCGTCCCTCGACGCAGCGGACTCCGAGGCGGCGGAGGAAGGAGAGGTCGGAGCCTGGGCGGACCAAGGCGGTGACGGCGTGGCCTTGCTCGACGAGGCGCTCGGCGATGTGGGATCCGAGGAGGCCGGTCGCTCCCGTGACCAGCGCGGTGGACGTCGACAAGGAAAGACTCCACGCCCAGGGTGTCTGGGGCGATTGCGAAGACTTGGTGGGCTGAGGCGGCCTCGCGTGATCGCCTCGTCCGCCGTGATCCACCAGATTAACGAGGCGTGAGCGGCTGCGTAAAGCCCGACGAGCGGGCGCGCGCCCGAGGTTGGAAAAAAGCGAGGGAAGGTCGGGAGGCCCGCCGTCCCGTTCAGGTCGGCCCCGTCCTCGACGAGGCCGGCTCCTCGCCGTTCGTTCGAACGATCGACCGCTCGCGGGCACCAAATCAGGCGGAACTACCATGGCGGAAGAAACCATCGATCAGGGTCTGCTCGAACAGACGAAGAACCAGATCAAGAAGCTGGTCGGTGAGATCGCCGAGCTGGCGGAGTCCGACGTCCAGCCGAACGAGTTCTACGCCGAGTTCATGAACCGGGTGATCGCGGCGGTGGCCGCATCGGGCGGCGCTCTCTGGCTGCTCGACGGCAAGGGCGGACTCAAGCTGCACTATCAGTTGGAGTTCCGGCTCACGGGCCTGATGGACGGCCGCGTGAAGACGCAGCCGCACGACGCTCTTCTGGGCTGCATGATCCAGGCGTCGCAGCCGCAGATCATTCCGCCGGGCGCGACGGTCGAGGGGATGCCCGCCGCGGGCAATCCGACGAGCTTCGCGCTGATCATCGCCCCCCTGTTCGTCGACAAGCAGGTCGTCGGCCTGGTCGAGGTCCTGATGGACCCGACGCGCAAGGCGGCGTCTCAGAAGAGCACGCTTCGATTCATCAGCGACCTCTGCGACCTCGCGACGAACTACCTCAAGAACCGCTCGATGCGGCAGATGGTCTCGCAGCAGAAGCTGTGGAACCAACTCGAGGGGTTCGCGCACGACATCCATTCGTCGCTGAGCTTGAAGGACACGTCGTACACGGTCGCCAACGAGGGCAAGCGGCTCGTGGGCTGCGACCGCTTGAGCGTGACGCTCAAGGTCGGCGGTCGGCCGATGGTCGAGGCGGTGAGCGGCCAGGAGGTCGTCGAGCAGCGGGCGAACCTGATTCGCGAGCTGACGAAGCTCTCGAAGGCGGTGATCCGCTCGGGCGAGGACCTGGTCTACACGGGCGTGACCGACTCGTTCCCGCCCGACATTCGCGACGCGCTCGAGTCGTACATCGATGAGTCGGGCTCGAAGGCGATCTCGGTCACCCTGCTCTATCGATCGGACCACGAGCCTGGGAAGGACAAGATCCCCTACGGCTGCCTCACCGCGGAGCAGATCGGCGACGAAGTCGCGCCGACCGACATGCACGCGCGGTGCGAGGTCGTCGCCCGTCACGCCTCGACGGCGCTCTGGAACGCCTCGGAACATGACAAGACGTTGATGCCGATCCTCAAGGTGATCGGCTCGCCGTGGCGGTTCTTCCGAGGGCGGACGCTCGCCAAGATCATCGCGGTGCTGGTCGCGATCCTGGTCGGCATCGGCATCTTGGCATTCGTGCCTTATGAACTCACGATCGAGGGTCGCGGTTCGCTGCTGCCGGAGAACCGGCGCACGCTCTTCGCTCCGATGCAGAGCATCGTGGTCGCGGTGCCGATCGATCACGGTTCGATCGTGAAGGAAGGCGACCTGCTGGCGAAGCTCGACAGCCGCGACCTCGAGAAGGAGCTGCGTCGGCTCGTCGCTGAGAAGCAGGTGGCCGAGTCGCAGGAGAATCAGTATCGGATCCAGGCCGAGAAGGCTCGGCGGAATACCGAGGAATTCGCTCAGCTCAAGGGTCAGGAGCAGGAGGCCCGCGTCAAGGTCGACGGGGCGAACAAGCAGATCGCGATCATCCAGGAACAGCTCCGCTCGCTCGAGATCCGGTCGCCGCAAGACGGCATGGTGATCACCTGGGAACCGAAGAAGGCGCTCCAGGGTCGCCCGGTGGAGGTCGGCCAGGAGTTGCTGCAGGTGGCGGCGACCGAGGGCGAGTGGGTGATGGAGGTCGAGGTTCCCGACAACGACATGGGCCCGGTGCTCGAGGCGAAGTCTCGACTCGACGCCGAGATCGCGGCGGGGACGAAGCCCCCGGGCACGCCGCTCGAGGCCTACTTCGTAGTGGCGACCGAGCCGAAGTATCGCTACCACGGCTACGTTCGGCGGATCTCGAGCCGCGCGGAGACGGTCGAAGGGAAGCACGTCGTCAAGGTGACGGTCGGCTTCAGCGACGACGTCCGCGACGACTTCAAGGCCCGCAACCAGAAGTTCCGCCCGGGCGCCGAGGTCCGTGCCCGAATCGAATGCGGCGAGGCGCGGTTGGCCTACGTGATCTTCCGCGACGTCGTCCACTTCTTCTACGAGACCGTGCTCTTCCGCTGGCCGTTCATCAACTGACGTTCGGATCGGCATCCGGCGGCGCGATCGGCCCCGCCGGCGAGCGTTTCGTCGACCTCGTCCGTCCGTTGATACCGACTCGGATTCCACCCAAGAGAGGTTTGATCATGTTTCGTTCCAAGAAGTGGATCGCGCTCGTCGCAGGCATGACCGCGTCGCTCTCGGCGGCCGGATTCGCTCAGTTGCCCTCGACCTCGCAGGTCTCGGGCAACACGCTCGTCGTCCCCGAGGCGACGGTCGACTGGATCCTCAAGTCCGACGTCTCGGCGTTCACAGACGGCGTCGTCGAGAAGCTCGAGCTCGACCTCGGCAAGGTCGCCGACCGCCAAGGGGCGGTGATCGGATTCCTGCACAAGCGACGCGCGGAGCTGATCAAGGCGAAGGCCGACATCGCGGCGAACAGCAAAGGCGCGCTCGCCAAGGCGAAGGCGCAGGTCGACGTCGCCGCGTCGATCGTCGAGACGAATCAGCGGATGGTCCGCCAGCAGCCCGGCTCGGTGCCTCGCGAGGAGCAGATGAAGTCGCTCGCCGAGTTGGCGGTGGCCAAGGCTCTCGAGATCGAGGCGAACGAGAACCTCTCCCTGGCGCGGGCCGAGGCGGCGCTTGCGGACCAGCAGCTCGAGGAACACACGATTCGCGCACCGTTTGCGGGTGTGATCGTCGAGCGGCTCAAGGGGCCGGGCGAGAGCGTTCGCAGCGGCGACCCGATCGTGCGGATGGGCAACCTCGACCGGCTCCGCGCGTTCGCCTACATCCCTCTCGAATACAAGTCGCGCGTGAAGGTCGGCGCTCCGGTGTTGATCCGAGGCCGGTCGAGCGGATCGGGAGCCGACGCTTCGGACGAGATCGTGCCGGTCCAGGGCGAGATCACGTTCGTCGACCCGCAGGTCCAGGCGGTGTCGGAGACGGCGATCCGGATCTATGCCGACTTCAACAACTCGAAGCATCAGATCAGCCCGGGCATCAAGGTCGAGCTGGTGATCTCGCTCGACGGCGCTCCGCTCGCGGGGGTGGCCGCCGCGGCTCCCGGGGCGACGCTCCCCGAGGCTCCTCCGGTTCGCCCCGCGGGTCCCGCGTCGGCCGCGAACTCCCCCGACCTCCCCGAGTTGCCTCCGGCCGTTCCCCGCTGAGTCGAACCGAGCCGCGCTTCGATCGCACGGAGGCGAGGTCTGATCGCCTCGTCTCCGCCGCAACCCACGACGTCTCGACCGCCGGACCGAACCGACTGAATTCCGGAAGGATCGACCCCCGATGAGCTCCGCGCCGACACTCGCACCCGCGACGCCGATGGGACAGGCTGCCGAACAGCTCGTCGTCCGGCTCCGCCCCGACCTCATCGTCCAGCCTCAGTTCTACGAGGGGATGACGCACTACGTCGTCAAGGACCCCATCGCGCTGAAGTATTTTCGCTTCAAGGTCGAGGAGTACTTCCTCCTCCAGCAGCTCGACGGCAAGCAGAATCTCCAGGACGTCAAGCGGGCCTTCGAGCGAAAGTATCGTCCCCAGACGATCTCGGTCGACGACCTGATCCGCTTCGTGGCTCAGCTCCACGAGGCGGGGATCGTGCTGGTCGACACGTCGGAACAGGCCAAGGTCTTCATCGAGCGCCGGCGCAAGCGGCTGCTGAAGCAGGTCGGCCAGTTCTTCGCGAACATCCTCTACATCAAGATCCCGATCATCGACCCCGAGCGTCTGCTCGACAAGATGTATCCGTGGTTTCGATGGATGTTCACGACGTGGTTCGTCGTGCTCAGCTTCATGATGATGGGCGCAGCGCTTCTGCTCGTGCTCAGCCAGTGGTCGACGTTCAGCGCCAAGCTGCCCGACTTCCAGAACTACTTCAACTGGTGGACGATCCTCAATTTCTGGTGCACGCTCGCGATCGTGAAGATCATCCACGAGTTCGGGCACGGCCTCACCGCGAAGCACTTCGGCGGCGAGGTGCACGAGATGGGGATGCTCTTCCTGGTGATGACGCCGGCGTTGTATTGCGACGTGACCGATTCGTGGCTGCTTCCGAACAAGTGGAAGCGGATCTGGATCTCGGCGGCGGGGATCTTCGTCGAGTGTTTCCTGGCGTCGATCGCGACGTTCGTGTGGTGGAACACCGAGGCGGGCCTGCTCAACAGCCTCAGCATGGCGACGATGTTCATCTGCTCGGTGAACACGATTCTCTTCAATGCGAATCCGTTGCTGCGTTATGACGGCTACTACGTCATGTCGGACTGGCTCGAGATCCCCAACCTGCGGGTGAAGAGCACGCAGTTCTTCGGGTATCTCTTCCAGGAGAAGGTGCTCGGCCTCGAAGTGCCGGTGCAGAGCTACATGCCCCGCTCGCGCCGGATCCTCTTCGTGACGTATGCGGTCGCGAGCTATCTGTATCGGTGGGTCGTGACGTTCAGCATCCTGTTCTTCCTCTACGGTTTCCTCAAGCCGCACGGCCTCGGCTCGATCAGCATGGTCCTGGCGATCGGTTCGCTCGTGCCCTTGCTGTTCATGCCGGTCTACCAGATCGTCAAGTTCGTCCGCACGCCCGGGAGGATGCGCAAAGTGAAGAAGGTTCGCGCCGCCCTTTGCGCCGCGGCGTTCGCCGCCGTGGTCACGGGGATCCTCATGATCCCCACACCGATGAAGATCAGCGGTTCGCTGGTGTTGATGTCGGCCGACCCGGCGTTCGTCTACGCCGAGGTCCCCGGGATCCTCGAGGAGTTGAAGGTCCGCGACGGCGATTACGTCGTCGAGGGACAGGTCATCGCCGTCGTCGCCAGCCCCGAGAAGCAGCGCGAACGCGAGGCTCTCGAGGAACAGCAGAAGAGCCACTCGGTGCTCGCCCTCTGGCTCAAACTGAGCGATTCGCGCGAGAGTCGCAGCCGGATGCTCCAGCATCAGAACGCCGCGGCCGACCTCGAGCCGGCGCTCAACAAGGTCCAGGAGCAGCTCGACAGTCTGATCCTCGTGGCGCCTCGTTCGGGCAAGGTGATCGGCGTGCCGCATCCCGAGACCCTGGGGATGGCGGTGAAGCCGGGCAAGCCGTTCTGCGAGGTCACCGACCCCAAGAAGCTCGAGGCGCACCTGATCCTCGATCAGTCGGACATCGAGTTGATCAACATGCAGCGCGACAAGAACGCGACAGCGTGGGTCAAGATCTACGGCTCTTCGGAGCGGACCTACCGGAGCTTCGTCGACCGCGTCGCGCTTCCCGATCGCGACAACATCCCGCCCGAGCTCTCGAGCGTGACCGGCGGCGAGATCGCGACCAAGCAGGACCCCAAGACCGGCGAGCCGATCGCGCTCACCGCGATGTACGAGGTCACGATCCCGATCGACAACTCCGACCTCCACCTCGAGCCCGGTCAACGCGGATTCGCCAAGATCGACGGCGGCACGCACTCGCTCGGCTGGTGGCTCTGGCGGCTCATCGTGAAGACCTTCCACTTCACGCTCTGATCGCACCGCGAAGCCCGATTCGAGACGACCTCGAACGCTCCACCGCCGGAGCGTTCGAGGTCGTCTCGTTTTGTTTCGTTTCGTGAGGATCCAGCGTCGCCCGCGGGATTCATCTCGGAACCGGAGGCTCGACCTTACGGCTCCGAGTGCTCCCGAATCGAGATCCTCGATCGTCTCGAGAATCATGATATCGACATAAAATTCTCGGAAGCGAGTTCAGCCGAGCGGCCGGGCGCGGGGCGGGCACGCGCAGTACGTATCCCGCTATGAATTCATGCAATCTTCATGCGCTGCGATGATCGATTGGGCTAGGATCTCCTCCTTCGTCTTTCCTCAGGAGAAACGCATGAGATCCGTTTGCCGTCGCGGTCGGTTGCTGTTCCCCCTCCTCCTGGTTCTCGTGCCGCTTGGTTGCGGCCTCCAGGGGCCAGTCAACGTCAAGGGTGTGGTCAAGGCCGGCGGCCGGCCCTTGTCGAATTGCAAGGTCGTCTTCTATCCCGACACCGAGAAATTCGATCCCGACCGCCATGGTTACGGCTTCGGGATGACCAATGAGAACGGCCAGTTCGAGATCCAACATCCCAACGGCACGAAGGGCATCCTGCCCGGCAGCTACAAGGTGACCTTCGTGGCGTGGGTGGACGGCAAGGGCAATCCCATTCCGCCCGAAGCGAAGCCGAGCGAAGTGCCTGGAGGAGTGAACAATCTCCTGCCGGATAAGTATGAATCGCTCGGCACGACGCCGACTCGGATGACCGTCCTCGGCGACAACTCCGAGGCGAACTTCGATCTGGAAACTCGCTGATCGCGGAATCGTCGCCGCTGCTCGAGCACATTCTCTCACTTCCGCAACCTTTGTCAGATCTCGAGGTACCCTGCATGTCTCGTCGAATCCGTTCCGGTTTCACCTTGATCGAGCTCTTGGTGGTGATTGCGATCATCGCCGTGTTGATCGCGTTGCTGCTTCCCGCTGTTCAGGCCGCCCGCGAGGCCGCTCGCCGGATGCAGTGCACGAACAACCTGAAGCAGCTCGGCCTTGCTTGCCACAATTTTCACGACGTGAACAACGGCTGGCCGCTCGGCGCGGAGTTCAACGTCGGGAGCGGATGGAGCTCGTTCATCCTGCCGTATCTCGAGCAGGGTTCGGCCTTTCAGGGCCTGACATTTCGTGAAGACCGGGTCTCGAACGATCAGTGGGCCTGGCCTCTTCCCGGTTATCCGAATCCCACCGTCACCGACACGGTCACCCACGGCCGGAACATCGCCCTCTGCGAACTGAAGATCAACGTTTTCCGATGCCCTTCCTCGACCATCCCGGATCATTATCCCGACATCTCCGGCGACAACTGGATCGTCCAGCGTCGATCCCCCGCGAACTACCTCGGCTGCGTGAGCGGCAAGATCGTCGACGATCGTCGTCGCATCGTGGCGCTGACTCCCTGGGGAACCAATTCGGGCACGGAAGACATTCACACGCTCGACGGCATCTTCGTCGCCCAGAAGGTCCACCAACGGATCATCTTCGAGTCCCGTCCTGGAGATGTTCCGCAGTTCCGGTTCGGAGACGGCATGACCAGCGGCGTGAGCATGGCGAGCATCACCGACGGCACGTCGAATACGATCGCCATCGGTGAAGCCGAATCCGACCTAAATCAGGTTCCGTTGGCAGGCGTGGAGCGTGAGAACAATACGAGTGGTTGCGGCCGGAAGGATCACTGGGCGATCGGTTCGGACGATGTCGACACGGGAAATCAAGGCGACATGTCCGAATTCCTCGGAAGTACCGGTGTGGCGATCAACTTCCGCATGAGCAGCGCTCCCGCCGCTTGCACGACCGATCATGCCGCCTATGAACTGAGCTTCGGCAGTCGTCACCCCGGCGGGGCCAACTTCCTCTTCGCCGACGGCTCGGTCCGGTTCGTGAAGAGCACTGTGAACGCCACCGTGTTCTCGAACCTGGGCACGCGGAACGGCTCCGAAGTCATCAGCGCGGACGCCTATTGATCGCGAGTCGGCCCGCGACCTCGTCGAACCCGGCGGGGTCGAGCACTCGGCTCGACGGCTCGAATGCGATCCATCTCGAAGATCTCGCGCGACCCCTTTCGAGGGTCGCGCGAGATCTTTTCTTTGGTGCGCTCGTCGATTGGGCGATGGATCTCCCTCCTCAGGTGGAGATTGGGTCGAGCGAGCTCTTGGAGCTGGACGAATCCTGCTCGAGGCGGTCGAGGCTGGCCAAAGAGCTGCGGCCGGCCGACGTCCTCCGAGGAGGACGCCGACCGGCCGCGTGTGGTCGTGGGGGGAATGTCCCGAGGTCGATCAGGCGTCGGCCTTGGGCTTCTTGAACTTCGACCAGGCCGTCTCTTCGACGGTCATGTTGCCGACGTCGGCGCGGCCGAGGAGGCGAGGACGAGCGAATCGTCCGGCGACTCCGCGACCCTGGGCGAGCGCCCGGGCCGGGGTGGGCGTCGAGGCGCCGGTGGTTCCGCCGGTGACGGTCGACGAGGTCGATCCGGCCGGGGTTGCCGTGCCGAGGGTGCTGCTCTGACCGCCGAGGGCCGCGATCACCGCGTCGACCACCGCGTTGCCGGTGCTCGTCGTGCTCGACGAGGAGCTCGTCGTGCTCGGGGTCGTGCTCGCGGCGGTGGAGGTCGTGGTCGTGGTCGTGGTGGTGCCGGTCAGGCTCGAGAGCGTGGTGCCGCTCGCTCCGCCGCCCGAGTTCGAGCCGCCGCCCGTGGTCGTGCCGGTTCCGGAACCCGATCCGCTGGTGTCGGTGTTGCGAGCGGTCGAACCGTTCGAGACGCCGGCGCCGGTGTGGAAGAGGGTGAAGACCGGGAAGAGCGAGCCCGACGGCGTGCGGCCGCGGTTGACGCCGAAGCGATCCGGCGAGATGCCGTGATAGTTCTGCACCGCGCTCTTGGGCACGAACTGGTAGGTCGGGAGGATGTGCTGAAGCTCTTTGAAGTTGCGTTGAGCTTCGGGGTTGACGAGGAAGCCGTTGGCCGAGGCGCGTTGGCGGTCGACGACCACGCCCGCGTCGGGCAAGGGCATGAGAGTGTGCGACAGGATCCGGAGCTGCGAGATCGAGACCGACCCGTTGAGGATGCCGTCGGCGTTGTAGTCGTAGAAGTTGAAGCGGCGTTGGAGGACGTCGGGCTGGTCGGGGAACTCGCCGGCGAGGGTCGCCTGGACGAAGTCGCCCGAGCGGTCGGTTCCGCCGAGGAGGCGGGCCATGGCTCCGGCTTCGGCCATGCCGATCGTCGCGGAGACGTCGACGAAGTCCTGGACCTCTTGGGCGGTGATCAGGCCGTCCTTGTTCGAGTCGATGATCGGCAGGGTGTTGGTGCGGATGAGGTACTGCAGGGCCTGCGATCCTTCGATCGCGGCGATGGCGTTGCCGACGTCGACGCGGGCGTAGTTCCGCGAGCCGGTCGAGCCGCCGACGACGTTCGGGGTCGACTCGGTGAGGCCGTCGTTGGGATCCGCGGCCGGGACGGCGGTCCAGGCGAGGATCGTGTTGATGCCGTCGGTGTTGTTGTAGGCGGCCATGTTGCGGACGCCGCGGCGGCCGAAGTTGAGCTGGCGGACGCCGACGGGCTGGGTGAGGTAGGCGTCGACCGTGGTCCCGGTCTTCGACAGGCTCGACCAGTAGTTGAGCGCCGAGCTGACCGTCGAGTAGACGCCGGTGACGATGCCGGCCGAGAGCGAGGTACCCGCCTCCTGGAAGACCAGGTGGATGTTGCCGTCGCCGTTGAAGCGGCGTCGGAAGGTGGGGACGTCGATGCCCGGGGCGGCGAAGTCGGTGGTGACGTTTCGGTTCGAGGAGGCGAGGAAGCGGTCGGAGTAGAAGGTACCGCCGAGTGCGATGCCTGCTCCCGCGGTTCCGCCGCCGCCGCCGCCGCCGCCGCCCGCACCGCCGCCGCCGGGTCCCGAGTAGGGCACGTTGCCGTTGGTCAGCGTGCCGAGCGCGGAGCCGGTGGTTCCGAAGGTGTTGGTGGTGCCGGTGGCGTTGCCGGTGCCGCCGCTGAGCTCGTTCTCGAAGAGGAGCACGGGGCCGGCGACGGTCGGGAAGATCCCGAGCGTCAGGTCGTCGGGCTGCGAGCTCGGGGTTCCGAAGTAGGGGAACGGCACGGTGCCGGTGACCGAGATCACCTCATTGAGGATCGCGGGCAGCGAGATGCCGTTCACGTCGCCGACGTTGGTGTTCTCGGCGTTGTTGTTGCCGCCGTTGACGTCGGTCGCTGTTCCGCCGCCGCCACCGCCGCCGCCGCCGCCGCCGCCGACCGCTCCCGCTCCAAGCGGAGCTCCGAGCTGGCCCGCCGAGGCGATCGGCGCGATGCCGAGCCGGCGGAACCGCTTGAGCTGGTTCTTGAGGCTGATGACGATCTGCGGGTAGCCGCGGTAGGCCGAGCCTTCGGAGTCGAAGGTCTCGGTGGTGCCGAAGCCCATGACCGCGGCGATGACGCGGTTGTTGCGGCCCGGACGGATCGGGTCGCGGACGAACGGCCGATCCGCGACGTAGCGGAAGGCGTCGTAGACGAGTTGGGGCGTGCTGAGGGCGTTGGAGTTGGCCGCCAGCGTGGTTCCGGTTCCGCCGCCGCCGCCGCCACCACCGCCGCCGCCGCCGCCGCCGGTCGTTCCGCCGCTCGAGGCGATGAACGGAGCGAAGAGGTTGACCGGGACGAGGGTCGACTCGGGGACGAACTGAGCGACGACACCCGCGACGAGCGTACCGTGGCCGTTGCCGCCGAGCGGGGTGGCCGTGTTGCCGCCGGTCGTCCCGCCGCCGCCGCCGCCGCCGCCGCCGCCACCACCGCCGCCGCCGCCGCCGCCCGTGGTGCCGGTGGTCGTGGCCGCGGTGTCGGTGTTGCCCGGCCCGTTGGTGAGCAGGTTGCGACCCGCGGCGACGCGCCCGCGGAAGTTCGGCGTGAACTGGTCGATACCGGTGTCGAGCACCGCCACCGCCGTGTTCGAGCCGTCATACGGCACGCCGAGGGTTCGCAGGTCGTTCAAGCCGATCAGCGATCCCGAGCTCGAGCCCGCGAGGCTGGCGACGGTCTTGAACTGCCAGATGCCGTCGTTGTCGGTCGCGAAGAGCGTGGTGCCGTCGGCCGAGAAGGTGATCGACAGACTCGAGTCGACGAAGCTCTGCGAGCCGTAGTCGCCCGAGGTGTTGAAGCCGTCGGCGAAGTTGGTGACGAGGCCGTTCTCGTCGATCCGGACGATGCGTCCGCCGAGGTTTCCGCCCGGGGCGACGATGTTGCCCTGGGTGTCGACCGAGGCGACGCCGGGTCCCTGAACCGGCACCAGAGTCGGAGCCGCGGCGCCCGGCGCGGTGATCGCGACCGAGAGTCCGGTTCCGAGGTCTGCGGCGAAGAGGCTGCCCGCGTTGACCAGGTCGACGAGCGTGAAGGTCGTGTCGCCGACGACGATCCCGGTGCCGGTCGGAACGCCCGTGCCGGTGTTGGCCGTCGCCGTCAGGGTGTAGCCCTGCGAGAAGTAGCCGTACTGGTCGAACGCGACGTCCTGGAAGCGGCGGAAGGGCGTGCTGATCGCGGGGGTGCGGTCGACGACGTCGGCCGCGACGTCGGTCGCGAGCGGGAAGACGCCGTTGTTGATCAGGAGTTCGCCGGCGAAGCCCTGGATGCCGCTGAGGCCCGGACGCGCGGGGATGCCGCCGCCGGCGGGGGTGCCGAAGTCGGTGAAGGCCGAGTAGATCGGCGAGACGTAGTCGGTGTTCGCCGACACGAAGCCGACTTGCGGCCCGAGGGTGAACGCCGTCTGCGACATGCCGAACGGCAGGGTCGCGCTGCTGACGTTCTGACCCGGGCGGTACTGATTGGCGTTGAAGAAGAAGGCGGCGAAGGTGGTCGAGGCGATCGTGCTCGAGCCGAGGCCGCTTCCCGAGAAGAGTCCGCGGAGGAAGCTCTGCTGCTGCGCGGGGGGCACGTGGACGGCGGTCGGGTTCGCGGTGAAGCGGCCCGCGGCCTGGCCGTCGCTGTAGGTCACGAACGCACCCATGAAGGAGCCGTCGGGAGCGATCCGGTAGATGGCGTTCTTGAGCGGGTCGGTCCGGTCGACCGTCGCGACGAACAGCGAGGGCCGTCCGTCGAAGTAGCCTTCCTTGTCGAAGGCGAGGTCGTACCAGTTCACGAAGCCGGTCGATGCGCCGGTGCCGTTGGCGGCGGTTCCGCCGGGCTGCTGCTGCGAGATCACGGTGTTGAGGTCGAAGAAGACCGAGGGCTTACCGGTCGCGGTGTCGACGCGGTAGATGACGCCCGGTCGGTCGATCGCGCCGTCGTTCGAGCCCGCGCCTCGGCTGATGGCGTAGACTCCTCGGCCGAAGTCGCCGCCGGGGCCGGCTTCGATGCGGACGATGTCGCCGCCGAAGGCCGAGCTCGCGGTGAGCAGGCTGACCGAGGTCATGGGAGCGGCCGAGGGGAAGGTCGCCTGATTGATCGCGGTCGAATCCTGGACGACCGTGACGGTGCCCGCGGTGAGCGTCGGCGGATTGGCGGCGAACGCCGTGAAGGTGGCCGAACGCGGGAAGACCGAGACCACGGGCGCCATGAGTTCGCGGCCCTCGAGCCGCATGACTCCCTCGATCTTCACTGAACGCTTCCGACGATCGGCAGGGCCTCGTGCCCGGGGTCGGGAAGGTTGAGACATTCCATGATCTCCTTAGGCTAGACTCGTCCGTCCTGAACCGAGGCCGAGAAACCCGGCACTTCGTAAGTATCGGCGCAACCCGCGGCCGCAGTTGAGCGGGGAGATCCGAACAAGCCCTCACACTCGGCAAGTCCGGTTCGCGCGGAACGCTCCTTGGAATTCTCAATCGGACGGGAATCGCCTCGGGATGAACGAAAGCGCCGGGGATTCTCATCGAGCGGGTCGACACGGTCGTAACGATCGACCCCCGATGATCGAGCCGTCGGCGGGGAATCGCCGTTCGGGAGCCTTCGAAACGCAGAGGAGCCGCTGCGTCCCGTGAAGGACGGAGCGGCTCCGGAGAGGTTGCCGATCAGAGTCCGAGCCGGCGGCGGCTCAGGCCTGTTGATGAGTCGAGGCGCGGCGGCGGACGTCGAGCTCGATCGAGCCGAAGGTGCCTTCATGACGCTGGATGGTCATGCCGAGCGCGGTGAGCAGACGCTTCGCCGTGTAGAAGTTCATGACGATCCGCTGGTTCGCCTTCACATCCTGCCGGCCGGTGGCGAACGGCTGGGGGTTGAGGCCGAAGTCGAGGATCACTTCTTCCGGGGTCGCGGTCACGCGGCAGAAGTTGGAATAGGACGGCAACGTGCCCGAGTCGTCCACGAAGACTTCGGTCTGCTGCTGAGCCTGGGGCTGCGGGGCGGCGGCGCCTTCCACTTTTTCTTCGCTCATCTCGATGCTCCCTTGCGGATGGACTCGGAGCCCTCGTTCGATAAGGGCTTCGCGCTTACCATACGACAATCCGTCGCCAGGTGGAACCCACCTCGAGGAGCACGGGTCGTCATCCGTTTCCGGTCGACTCCCGTGCTCGACGCACGGCTTCGATGAGAATGGGACGCGCCCGCGGAGGATCTTCCCGCGAAGCGACTTCGGGCTCGTCAGGCGGCCTCGACGAGACGGTCGATCTCGGCCAAGGTCCGGAGCGACGCCCCGTTCTGGGCCAGGACGTGCCGCCGCGCCGCCTCGCCGCGACGGTGCGCGTTGTCGGGATCGTCGAGGTCCTCGATCAAGGCGCGGGTCAGCTCGTCGGCGTCGACCACCCTGCGCGCCGCGTCGCGATCGAGGAGCTGCGCGACGGTCTCGCGGAAATTCGAGGTGTGGGGACCAAAGATCACCGAGGCCCCGTAAGCCGCGGGCTCCATCATGTTCTGTCCGCCGCGTCCCGCGAACAGACTCCCGCCCACGAACGCGACGTCGGCCAAGCCCCAGACCGCCGACAGCTCGCCCAAGGTGTCGACGAGCACCACCGGTGGCCGGCCCGAGAGCTTCCACTCGCCGCTGTTCGCGGGATTCTCGAGCGAGACCCGGCTGCGGCGGACGACCGTCTCCCCCTGCCCCTCCAACCACGCCGCGACCTTCTCGAACCGCTCCTGGTGGCGTGGAACGACCACCATCCGCAGTCCCGGGTGCGTCTTCCGGGCCTCGAGGTAGGCCGCGTGCGCCGCGGCTTCCTCGCCCTCCATCGTGCTGCCCGCGACGAAGACGAACTCCGACGACGACAGTCCGAGCGCCTTCTTGAGCGCGAGCGTCTTCGGGTTGGTCCGGTCGCTCTCGAGTCCGTCGTACTTCACCGAGCCGGTGACGCGGACCCGATCGTGCGGAATCCCGAGGTCGCGGAACCGCTCGGCGTACTCGTCGTTCTGCGCGGCGACGCTGTCGATCCTGAGGAGCGTCGACGAGAGCGGACCGCGGATCCTGCGATAGCCTTGATGACTGCGCCGGCTGAGCCGGCCGTTGATGATCGCGACCCGGGCCCCGGCCGACTTGGCGGAGCGGACCAGGTTGGGCCAGAGTTCGAGCTCGACGAGCGCCAGGATCGTCGGCCGGATCCGGGCGACGGCTCTGCGCGTGGCCCAGGAGAAGTCGAGCGGGGCGTAGAAGGTGATGAGGTCGGGAAAGGTCTTGCGGGCGACGGCGAGTCCCGTGCTGGTGGTGGTCGAGACGACCACGTCCCAACCCGGACGTCGGCGCTCGAGCTCCGCGAGCAGCGGCTTGAGGAGCAGGACCTCGCCCACGCTGACCGCATGGAACCAGAGGCAGGGGCGATCGCCGATCCGCACGGGCGCTCGGCCGAGGAATTTCTCGAGGCTGCCCTCGCGGTACTTTCCCGTCACCCACGACTTGACGAGCAAGACGGGAGAGAGGATCGCGAGCAGCACGAGATAGATCAGATCGAGCACGATGGGCATGGGAATCCTTTCCCTTCCGACACGGGTCCCTTCGTGAGGCATGACTGCAACCGGCGTGCCCGAGGCTCTTCGATTTTGAGGCGTTCCGCCGAGCGCATGGTCGAGATGGTCGATCCCGAGTCGGGAGGCGGATCGACGGAACTCCATGCCGCGGCAGGATTCACGAAATACCGCGAGCCGATGCGGCCGGGGTTGGGACGGCGGCATCGGCTCGTGGATTTCGTTCGCTCTCAGTAAGATCTTCGGCGAATCGGGTCGGTTTCCGTCAGGAAAAATCTCCCGATTGTTCCTTGCGCATGCAGCAGGCCTTGAACTTTTTACCCGAACCGCACGGGCACGGGTCGTTACGACCGACCTTTCGACCCTGGTTGCGGAGCGGCTCGGCCTTGCGTTCGCCCTTGCTGGCGGCGATGGCGGCCTCCTGCTGGGCGCGGACGCCTCCGGCGCCTGCTGCGGCCGGTTCGGGGGCGGGGCTCTCGTGGATCGTCTTCGCCTTGTCGAGCTGCCAACGCGAGCCGAGGTAGGCGAGGAAGTCGGGGTCGAAGTCCTCCATGCGGAAGATGAGGTCGGTCACCTTGTCGGAGACGCCCGACCACATCTGCTCGAAGATCTTCATCCCTTCGCGCTTGTACTCGACCTTGGGGTCGACCTGGGCGTAGCCGCGGAGCCCGACGGAGGAGCGGAGGTGGTCCATGGAGCGGAGGTGCTCCATCCACGCGGAGTCGAGGAACTGGAGGACGAGCGACTTCTCGAGCTCGCGCATCTCGGGGCGGTAGCGGGCGTCGAGGGCGCGGAGGATGAGGTTGCGGGCCTCCTCGCGGGTGCCTCTCGCGAGGAAGTCGGGCGTGGTCTCCGCGCCGAATTCGCGGCGGGCCCAGGCGGAGAGATCGGCGAGCGCGGCGGGGTCGGGCGTCGGCTCGGGCTTGCCGGCCGCCGGAGCGGGTCCGAACGCCGCCTCGATCCGAGCGGCCGTCTCGGCCTCGAACTTCGCGCCTCGGTAGTTCGCGATCGCGACCTCGTTGAGATGCGCCAGGATCTCGGGGCGGAGCTTGTTCGCGAGCTCGTCGACGGTGACGGTGGTCGCGAACCGTTCGGTGACCCAGTTCGCAATCCCTTCGCGGTCGTAGCGCGGGGTCTGGCCGGGGGTTCGGTCGGCGATGAACTTGGTCATCGCGACGCGCACCGGGAACTCGGCCTCGCGCCGGGTGTAGACCGCGCGGGTCGTCTCCTTCAGGAGCGACGCGACCTTGGCCCTCGGGAGTCCGACCCAGGGCTTGGGGTCGAGCGCGATGCCGAATTTCTGATACATCCATCCCGCGAGCGAGCGAACTCCCCATTCGGGCGAGAGGAATTCGGCGGCGGGCTCGAGATCGACGGCGCGGATGGTCTCGATCGCCTTCTCGGTGAGCATCTCCTCGAGGGCGTCGCGGTCGAGGACGGGCTCGTCGCGCGTGCCGCCGAGGAACTTCCTGAGGTCGCGATCCTTGAGGTTGAGGCCGTATCGGGTCGAGGCCCAGACGGCGAGGGCGTTCCAGTTCCACTCGGTGGGCTCGGCGTCGGAGGGGAGGTTCTCCTCGATCGCCTCGCGGACCTGGTCGCCTGCTTCGTCTTCGGCGTGCTGCTTGGCTTCGTCGCGAGCGATCTCGAAGTTGGCGCCTCGGAAGTCCTTGGCGTTGAATTCGACGCCGAGGCGATCGCCGGCGTATTCGGCGAAGCTGGAGGTGCCGTAGTCGTCGGCGAGGAAGCGACCGGCGGCGTCGTCGATCTGCTCGTCGATCATGTCGAGGATCGCGAGCTTGGGCGAGTCGCCCTCGAGGAGGCGCTGGCGGAAGTTGTAGACCCGCTTGCGCTGCTCGTCCATGACCTCGTCGTATTCGAGGAGGTTCTTGCGGGCGTCGAAGTTGCGTTCCTCGACCTTCTTCTGCGCGCCTTCGATGCGTCGCGAGACCATCGAACTCTCGATCGCCTCGCCGTCCTGCATGCCGAGGCGGGCGAGCACGGCGGAGACCCACTCTCCGGCGAACTTGCGCATCAGTTCGTCTTCGAGCGAGAGGAAGAAGCGCGACGAGCCGGGGTCGCCCTGGCGGCCGGCGCGGCCGCGGAGCTGATTGTCGATGCGTCGGCTCTCGTGCCGCTCGGTGCCGATGATGTGGAGCCCGCCGAGCGCGGCGACCTCTCGGCCCTCGGCCTTCATTCCCTCTTCGTACTTGCCGACCGCCGCGGCCCAGACGTGTTGCGGCACCTCGAGGCGCGTGGGGTAGAGCGGCCGACCATCTTCATTCTGGAGGACCTTGAGGTCGGCCCAGGCCATGAACTCGGGGTTGCCGCCGAGGATGATGTCGGTGCCGCGGCCGGCCATGTTGGTCGCGATCGTCACCGCGCCTCGGCGACCGGCCTGCGCGACGATCTCGGCTTCGCGCTCGTGATACTTGGCGTTGAGCACCTGATGCGGGATCCCGAAGCGTCCGAGGAGTTCGGAGATCTCTTCGGACTTCTCGATCGAGGTCGTGCCGACGAGCACGGGCCTGCCGGTCGCGTTGACCTCGCGGAGCTCGTCGAGGATCGCCTTGTACTTCTCGCGATCGGTTCGAAAGATCACGTCGGGATACGAGACGCGGGTGAGCCCGCGATTGGTCGGGATGGCGACGACGTCGAGCTTGTAGACCTTCCAGAACTCGTTGGCCTCGGTCATGGCCGTGCCGGTCATGCCCGAGAGCTTCTTGTAGAGCTTGAAGAAGTTCTGGAGCGTGATGGTGGCGAGGGTCTGATTCTCTTCCTTGATGCGGACGCGTTCCTTGGCCTCGACGGCCTGGTGGAGCCCGTCGGACCACTGGCGGCCTTCCATGAGTCGGCCGGTGAATTCATCGACGATGACGATCTCGTCGCCGCGGACCATGTATTCGCGGTCGCGTCGGTAGAGGTGGTGCGCCTTGAGGGAGTTGTCGATGAGGTGGGGCCATTCCATGTAGCCCGGAGTGTAGAAGCTCTCGATTCCGGCGATGCGCTCGGCCTCGCGGATGCCGTCGTCGTTGAGGTGGCAGGTTCGCTCCTTCTCCTTGACCTCGAAGTGGAGGTCCTTCTTGAGGAGGCGGGCGATGCGGTCGGCCTCGGCGTACTTGCGGACGTCGTCGTAGGCGGGGCCCGAGATGATGAGCGGGGTCCTGGCCTCGTCGATGAGGATGCTGTCGACTTCGTCGATGATGGCGTAGTGGAGCTCGCCCTGGGATTGCTGATCGACGGTCGGCTTCATATTGTCGCGGAGATAATCGAAGCCGAATTCGTTGTTGGTTCCGTAGGTGATGTCGCAGCCGTAGACGGCTCTGCGCTCTTCGGAACCCATGGGCGACTGGATGGCGCCGACGGTCATGCCGAGGCCGCGATAGAGCGGGCTCATCCACTCGGCGTCGCGGCGCGCGAGGTAGTCGTTGACGGTGATGACGTGGACGCCTCGGCCCTCGAGCGCGTTGAGGTAGGCGGCGAGGGTGGCGACGAGGGTCTTGCCTTCGCCGGTGACCATTTCGGCGATGTTGCCGCCGTTGAGGACCATCCCGCCCATGAGCTGGACGTCGTAGTGCCGCATCTTGAGGAAGCGACGGCCGCTCTCTCGGCAGGCGGCGAACGCCTCGGGGAGGATCTCCTCGAGCTTCTGTCCGCGCGCCAGGCGGTCGCGGAACTCGGCGGTCTTGCCGCGGAGCTGATCGTCGCTGAGGGCCTGCATCGACGGCTCGAGCTCGTTGATCCGAGCGACGATCGGCCGCATCCTCCGGACCTGGCGCTCGTTGGAGTTGCCGAAGAGGCGGACGAGCCCGTCGGAAACGCCCTCGGTGACGGCGTTCAGGGTGTCGGTCGTCTTATCCCAGAGCTCGCTCAACAGTTCCATCGCGATCAGTGCCTCGGGCCGAGTAGACGTAACATCCGTTCTCAGTCGATTTTGCGTGCAATGTTACATTGCGTGGACATTGTCGGTCAAGCCGGAGGGGAGGCGACCGGCGAGCGTGGCGACGGCCCCGAGTTCGGGGCGATCGCGTCGAGGATCCGGTACTCATTGGACGCGTCGCGCCGCCGGCGTCGCCCGGCATCGTCGCCCGAGTCGTCGCGATTTCCCGCTGACCCGTCGCGGTCGCCCCCCTCCGCGGATAGGATGAGCGGGCGGCTTGTTGCGGTCGGTCGGCGAGTGGAAGGGAGTCGGCGAGCTTGTCGGGGGACACTCGGGACATAGCACCGAGACGGATTCGGTTCCTCGGCACGGGGACCTCGACCGGCGTGCCCGTCATCGGGTGCGATTGCCGGGTCTGCGCCTCGGACGATCCACGCAATCAACGGACGCGCTGCAGCGTCCTCTTCGAGCTGCCTCGCGGCAATCTCCTGATCGACACCGGGCCGGAGATGCGGATCCAGCTGATCCGCGAGCGCATCGCGCACGTTCACGCCATCGCCTTCACCCACGCTCACGCCGATCACCTCTTCGGCCTCGACGACGCGCGCCTCTTCCCCAAGTACATCGGCGGGCCGGTCCCGATCTACTGCGAGCCCGAGGTCGAGGAGACGATCCGCACGGTGTTCAGCTACGCCTTCAGCGATCACGCTCGCAAGATCCCGAGCGGGGGCGTTCCTCAACTCGACTTCGTCTCGGTCGAGCCCGGTCGACCGTTCGAGGTGTTGGGCCAGTCGATCTTTCCGCTTCGGCTCGAGCACGGGCGGTTCCGCGTGCTCGGTTTCCGGTTGGGCGACCTCGCCTACTGCACGGACGTCAATCGGATCCCGGACGAGACGCGCGAGCACCTCCAGGGCCTCGACACCCTGATCCTCGATGCGCTCCGGCCCGAGCCGCATCCGACGCACTTCTGCCTCGCCGAAGCGCTCGCAGAGATCGAGCGGCTCCGCCCCCGTCGCGCCTACCTGACGCATCTTTCCCACTTCTTCGATCACGAGCGTTCCGAGGCCGACTTGCCCGCGGGCGTGAAGTTGGCCTACGATGGCCTCGCTCTCGAATTCTAAAGGCGACCGGTCTCCGGCAGGATCTCGCGCACCATGGCAACGCCTCCCGACCCGGCACTCGTCGAACGCCTCGAACGGTTCGGCCAATCGGGCCTGCTCGCGCACTGGGATGGACTCGGCCCCGCCGATCGCGCCACGCTGGTCGAAGAGATCGCGTCGATCGACCTCGAGCGGCTCGATCGACTGATCGAGAGATTCGTGAAGACGAAGGACGCGGCCGAGGCCGGGTTCGACCCCGCGACCGTCGAACCGATCGAAGTGGCGCGCCTGCCGCAGACCGACGGCGAGCGCTCGGGGCGACGGCTCGCGACCGACCTGGGCGAGTCGGTCCTGGCGGCGGGCGAGGTCGGCGTCCTGATCGTCGCGGGAGGCTCGGGAACGCGTCTCGGCTTCGAGGGGCCCAAGGGGACCTACCCCATCGGGGCGGTCTCGGGCTCGTCGCTCTTTCAGATCCACGCCGAGAAGATTCGGGCCCTGGGGCGCAAATACGGCCGGGTCGTGCCGCTCTACATCATGACGAGCCCCGAGAATCACGAGGCGACCGTCGCGTTCTTCGAGAGCCGCGACCGATTCGGCCTCGAACACGTCCGCTTCTTCACCCAAGGACAGATGCCCGCAGTCGACGCGAAGACCGGCGCCGTGCTCCTGAGCGCTCCGAGTCGCGTCGCCCTCGCTCCCGACGGCCACGGCGGCACCTTCGATGCGCTCGCCGCGCCCGCTCCGGGCGGAGGACCGAGCTGTCTCGAGGAGATGCGGTCGCTCGGCCTTCGGACGCTCTTCTACTTCCAGGTCGACAACCCGCTGGTGAAGATCGCCGATCCCGCATTTCTCGGACTGCATCGCAGCGTCGATGCCGAGATGTCGTTCAAGGTGATCGAGAAGCTCGCGCCCGACGAACGGGTGGGCGTGGTCGTGAAGGCCGCGGGCCGGCCGCTGGTGATCGAATACTCGGACCTGCCGCCGGCGCTCGCCGAACGGCGCGGTCCCGGCGGAGAGCTCGAGCTCTGGGCCGGGAGCATCGCGATCCATCTCCTCGAACTCGACTTCATCGATCGGATCGTCTCGGGCTCGGTCGAGTTGCCGTTCCACAAGGCCGTCAAGAAGGTGCCGCACTTCCCGAAGCCCGGAAGCGCGGTCTTTCCCTTGTGGCCGAACGCGATCAAGTTCGAACGCTTCATCTTCGACGCCCTCCCCCTCGCCGAGCGCTGGGCGATGATGGAGACCGACCGAGCGATCGAGTTCGAACCGCTCAAGAACGCCGAAGGACCCGACTCGCCCGCCAGCGTGCGCGCCAGGATGACGGAACTCTTCGCGGGCTGGCTCGAGGCCGCGGGAGCTCGCATCGCGCGCGACGAGACCGGAAACGTCCCCTTCCCGATCGAGATCAGTCCGCTCTTCGCCTTCAGCGGCTCCGAACTCAAGGGAAAGGTCAACGGACTGGAGATCACCGGCCCGACCTACCTCGCGGGCGAGTGACACCCCTTCGCGGGCGGGCGAGGTCGACCGATGTCGTCGCTCGACCGGAGTTTGCGATGGGCAAGTAGTCGTGTACGGTAACAAGGCCGTCGCCGCGCCGCGGACGCCCGAATCCCATCCCTTGCGAAACCCACCATGCTGCACGCGATCGTCATGGCCGGAGGCAGCGGCACCCGCTTCTGGCCCAAGAGCCGCCGCAATCGACCCAAGCAGTTGCTCCGCCTGCATGGCGACGCGACGATGCTCCAACAGACCGTCGCGCGGGTGGCCGGTCTGGTTCCGCCCGAACGGGTTCATGTGATCACGGGTGCCGATCAAGCGGCGGCGACGATCGCGCAGCTCCCTCAGCTCCCGCGCGGGCACGTCGTGGGCGAGCCCTGCCCGCGCGATACCGCCGCCTGCGTCGGTCTCGCCGCGCTCATCGTCGCCAAGGCCGACCCCGAGGGCACCATGATCGTGATGCCCGCCGATCACGTGATCAGCCCGACCGAGGTCTTTCTCGACACTGTCCGCGCGGCGGTCGACGTGATCGACGCCGACCCCTCGACCTTCGTCACCTTCGGAATCAAGCCGACCCGGCCCGAAACCGGCTACGGTTACATCGAGCGCGGCGAACTCCTCGGCACTCCCAACGGCATCGCGCTGAACCGCGTCGCGCAGTTCCGCGAGAAGCCCGACCTCGAGACCGCGAAGCAATTCCTCGAGGCCGGCAACTTCGCCTGGAACTCGGGCATCTTCCTCTGGCGGGCCCAGGCGATCCTCGACGCCCTGCGGACGCACCGCCCTCAACTCGCCGCGGCGCTCGACCGCGTCGGCGCCGCCCTCGGCACTCCCGAGGAAGCCGAGGTGCTCGCGCGTGAATACCCGTTGATGGAAAAAGTTCCGATCGACAAGGCCGTCATGGAGAAGGCGCCGAACGTCCGGGTCCTCGAGGTCGTGTACGACTGGAGCGACGTCGGCGATTGGCGCGCGCTCACCACCCTCGTCGAGCCCGACGCCGACGGCAACGCGGTCCAAGGCACCGTTCACCTCGTCGACACCACCGACTCGATCATCGTCAACGACGACGCCGGCCTCGTCGCCGTCCTCGGGCTCGACGACGTCGTCGTCATCCAGTCCGGCGGCGCGGTGCTCGTCGCCAAGAAAGACAAGCTCGATCGACTCAAGGCCCTCGTCGAGGGGCTCGATCGCGCGGGGTTCGGATCGACACTTTGACGAACACGCGTATGTCGCAAACCCGCGTCCTCGGCCTCGACTACGGCACGCGACGCATCGGCGCGGCGATCAGCGACCCCAGGCGCAAGATCGCCTCGCCGCTCGAGGTCTACGAGCGCCGCGACTCGGTCCAGGATCTCCGCCACTACCGCGCTCTGGTCGAGGAACACGACGTCGAGCTGATCGTCGTCGGTCTGCCCGTCCACACCAGCGGCCGGGAGAGCCCGATCTCGAAGCAGGTCCGAGCCTGGGGCAAGAATCTCGGCGAGGCGCTCGGCGTCGCCGTCACCTACTTCGACGAGCGCAACACCTCGCTCGAGGCCGACGAGATCCTGATCGGCGTCGGCTTCAAGATCAAGGACCGCAAGGCCCGCCGCGACATGCTCGCCGCGCAGATCTTGCTCCGCAACTTCCTCGAGGCGGGCTGCCCGATCGAGACGACTCCGCCCGAACCGATCGAGGATGAGAATCCATGAGTATCTTGATCGCCGGGTGCGGCTTCATCGGTCGCCCCGCGGGCGTCGCGCTCGCCGGGCGCGGGCACGAGGTCTTCGCGCTGTCGCGCGATCGCCGCAAGGCCGACGACTTCGCGCGCGACGGGCTCCGGCTCGTGCGTCACGACCTGCTCGACCCCGACGCGAGCGATCCGATCCCTCCGACGCGCGCGATCCTCTACGCCGTCGGCTTCGACCGATCGCTCGGCGTTCCGATGCGGACGATCTACGTCGACGCCCTGCTCCGCTTCCTCGACCGCCTGCCGGAGACGGTCGAGCGATTCGTCTACGCGTCGTCGACCAGCGTGTACGGTGCTGATTGCGGAGAATGGGTCGATGAGGCGACTCCGGCTCGGCCGAATTCGGAGAACGGGGCGATCGTGCTCGAGGCCGAGGAGGCGGTCCGATCGTGGGCCGAACGGCGCGGGGTGCGCGCGGTCGTGATTCGGTTCGCGGGGCTCTACGGTCCCGGTCGCGTGATCGGCGCCGCTGCGCTCCGAGCCGGGAAGCCGATCGAGTCGGACCCCGACGGCCCGCTCAACCTGATCCACCGCGACGACGCGGCCGCCGTCGCCGCCGCCGCGATCGAGCACCGCGACCCCGCGCCGATCTATTGTGCCTGCGACAATCGTCCGATCTTGCGTCGCGAGTATTACGAGACGGCCGCGCGACACCTCGACGCGCCGACGCCGACGTTCGCCCCGCCCGGCGGCGAGTCGACTCGGCGCAAGATCTCGAACCGCGCGATGGTCCGCGACCTGCTCCGCGAGCTCGTGCATCCCGACATCACGACCGGCCTGCCCGCCTCGATCGCCGAGGAGTAGCGGAGCCGGAGCGAGCGCGATCGATCTCAACCCTCGGCGGGCTCGATGTAGCAGCCGAGCGGCCCCTTGGAGATCTGCATCCGCGGGTCGGGCCCGTATGCAAGCACTTGTGCTTCCTTGAGTTCGGCCTTTTCGCGATGCGTCGTGTAAACGATCGCGCGGCCCTCGAGGTGGATCTTCCAGGTCAGGGCCGCCGCCGCGGGCTGGGTGTGGCGGAAGAGCTTCATGAGGAGTTCGATGACGTAGTCGAACGTGTGTTCCTCGTCGTTGAGGATCACGACGTTGTAGGGAGGCTGGCGGCGGGTCTTGGTCGCGCCGTCGGTCGCGGGACGCTCCTCGGTCGCCGTTTCGACGATGCCCGCCGTCGACTCTTCCTGTTCCGGAGCTTCCGACATCGATCACCTCGCCCTGACGAACCCCTCGAAAGATGCCCGCACGATGATCGTTCGCCGACCGGTCGAATCGGTCGGGCGATTGGACGAAATCCCGCGAGCACGCTACGATCATACCGACCGTCGGCGGGCGACGCCAACCCGTCGCCCCGCGACGCCGCGACCGATCCGCTCCTCATCCGCCCTTCTCCGAGTCCTCTCGATGCCCGACCTCTCGCCCGCCTCCGCGCTCCGCAAGCTCCAGCAAGCCCAGGCGGGTCTCAAGAAAGCTCGCCAGGCGATCCGCGCGGCCCGCGAGTCGGAAGCCGAGGGCGAAGCCCTTCAGCGCGTGATCCGCGTGGGTTGGTCGAGCCTGACGCTCTGCTTCCGTCTCCTCGCCGAGATCCCGATCGAGGCGGCGAGCGAACCGGTGATGACGAAGCAGCTCGCCGTACAACGCTATGCGACGGCGCTCCTGGTTCGCCTGCGGCGGCTCGCCCGCAACGAGCCGATCGACGCCTCGGGCGACGACGACGACCTCGGCGACGACGACGCCGACTACTGAGGCGCCCGCGTCGGGTCTCCCAGCCTCGGTTGCCTCATTTCTCTCGTTCGCCAGGATTCCGCCCCGTGCCGCCTCCGCCCCGTCGACCTCAGCCGCCGCGTCCCGATCGCCCCGAATCGATCCCCGATCGTCCGCTCGATCCCGAAGCCGAGCTCGCGACCGTCGCGATTCGCGCCTCGGGCCTCCACCCGTTCGTCTACCGCAAGATGGTGATCGGACCGGCCGGTCCGGCTCGCCCGCGCGACGGCGACCTCGTCCGCGTCGTCGACCGCGACGGCGTCCCCCTCGGTTTCGGGCTCTGGAACGCTCGGTCGCAGATCAGCTTGCGGATGATCGCCCGGGGAGCGGAACCGCCGGGAGCGGCGGCCTGGGCCGATAAGATCGACCGCGCCGTCGCCCTGCGACGCGACATCCTCAGGCTCGACGAGGTCACCAACGCCTACCGTGTCGTCCACGCCGAGGCCGACGGACTCTCCGGCCTGATCGTCGACCGCTTCGACGACGTCCTGTCCGCCGAGATCTTCTCGCTCGGGATGTACCAACGGATCGGTCCGATCCTCGACCTCATCGCGCAACGTCTGGGCACGAAACACGTTCGGGTGCACGTCGACGAACGGATCGCCCTCGCCGAGGACTTTCCGGGCCGCCCCTACTCGTCCGAGAAGCTCCCGCCCCGCGTGACGATCAACGAGAACGGCGTCCGCTTCCGCGTTCAGTTCCAAGGGTCGCACAAGACCGGCTTCTTCTGCGATCAGCGCGACAATCGCGCGGCGCTGAGCCGGTTCACGGCCGATCGGTCGGTGCTCGACGTCTGCTGCTACACCGGCGGATTCGGCGTCCACGCCCTCGCTCGCGGCAAGGCGCGCGACGTGACCTGCGTCGACCTCGACGAGAAGGCGATCGCCATCGCCCGCGACAATGCGAACGCCAACCAGGTCCGGCCCACGCTCGTCCATGCCGACGCCTTCGGCTACATGAGGCAGATGGCGGTCAACGGCCGCGAGTACGGCGTCGTCGTGCTCGACCCGCCCAAGCTGATCCCGGGCCGTCTCGACATCGCCTCGGGCAAACGGAAGTACTACGATCTCAATGCCCTCGGCCTGGGCCTGGTCGAGCCGGGCGGGATCCTGCTGACCTGCTCGTGCTCGGGCTTGCTCTCGCCCGAGGAGTTCCTGATCCTGCTCCGCGCATCGGCCCGGCGGGCGGGTCGCGAGGTGCAGATCCTCGGCGTGGCCGGTGCGTCTCCCGACCATCCGGTCGGCCTCGAGGCGCTCGAGGGGTCGTACCTGAAGGCGGTTTGGCTGCGGGTCGGCGAGCGTCGGGATGTCGGACTCTCGGAACGCGACGACCTCGACGAATCGGCCGCCGAGCCTTCGCCGGCCGACGAATCCGACGAACCCGAAGCCTGAGCGACGCGAAATCGGAACCTTTTCGCGCAGAAAAACGTAGGAATTCGACTGCGTCGGCGCACCATCCCACGCGGCTCTCTCCGTCGCGACGCTTCCCCGATTCGGCACCGACGTCGCAATCGTTCGATTCCGCCCCATTCGTTTGATCTTGCCCAGTTTCACTCTTGTCAAAGTGGGGAGAGATCGCACAGGATGAAGTGATCCGCTCGGCGTGATGCCCGTCGTCGTCCGGAGTTTCGGCCCGGACGAGCCCCGACGCCCATCCTTCTCACCGCATGCGCCGAGCCTCGAGCGTGCGGGGATTCCTCACTCCCCTCGCTCCCTTCCTTCGTTCCTTCGATCCCCCTCCGGAGCCGTGCACCATGAAGATCGCCAAGCAGGTGGGAAGCAGCGCCTTTTGCGCGCTCGTTCTCGCCGCCGGACCGTTGTTCGCCCAGAACTCCGGGCCCGGTTCGCCCGACGCCGCTCCGAGCCGCGTCCAACCGACCGACATCGAACTCGCCGACCTGATCCGCGCCCGCCTCGGCGGCCCGGGCGGACCCTCCTCGCCCGACGCCAACGATCCCAAGCGATTCCGCGACTTCGCCGAGATCACCAAGGGCGCGACCCGCCACGAGGGTCTCTTCACCCTCCACCAAAAAGACGATCACCTCTACGCCGAGATCCGGCCGAACCAGTTCGACCAGCCGCTCTACCTACCGATCATGATCGCGCGGGGCGTGGCGTCCGCGGGCGTGCCGGTCGAGGACGACTGCATCCTCGTCTTCCGGCGCGTGGGCGACAAGGTCCAGGTCATCGAGCGGAACACTCACTACAAGGCTCCCGCCGGCACCCCGATCGAGAAGGCCGTTCGCCAGAACTACACCGACTCGGTGCTGATGGCGATTCCGATCGTCGCCTTGAATCCCGCGGGAGGCATGTCGGTCGTCATCGACCTCTCCGACATCTTCTTCTCCGACTTCGCACAGCTCGGCATGGGCTTCCTCGACCGGAGCCGAACCAACTGGTTCAAGGTCAAGGCGTTCCCCAACAACCTCGAGCTCGAGGTCCAGGCCACCTTCTCCGGCGGCGGCTCCCGCGGCGGACGAACCGGCGGCGACACCGGCGTGGCCGACTCGCGCGGCGTGACCGTCGTGGTCCACTACAGCCTCGTCCGCCTGCCCGATCCGGGATATCGTCCCCGAATCGCCGACGACCGCGTGGGCCACTTCATCAGCGCATCGAAGGACTTCGGCAGCCCCGATCCCGACTCGAACTTCGTCCGCTACATCAACCGCTGGCGGCTCGAGAAGAGCGACCCCCGCGCCAAGGTCTCGCCGCCGAAGAAGCAGATCGTCTGGTGGATCGAGGACACCGTTCCCATCGAGTATCGTCCCTATGTCGAAGCCGGCATTCTCGAATGGAACAAGGCGTTCGAGAAGGCGGGGATCAAGAACGCCCTCGCCGTGCGCTGGCAGACCGACCGCGACGAGTTCGACCCCGAGGACGTGAACTACTGCACGCTCCGCTGGATCACGACGAATCGCGTTTATGCGATGTCGTGCTTCCGAGCCAATCCGCTCACGGGCGAGATCCTCGACGGCGACGTGATCTTCGACGCCGGTTGGATCAAGGCGTGGAAGCAGCAGTATGCCTTGCTGACGGGCATCGCGCCGCCCGCGGGCCGCGAGTCGGCGTTTGGTGAACCGTTGGCGACGGCCGAGATCATCAGCCCGATCATGGCCGACAAGCACGGCTTCGGGACGCTGGGCCACCCGCTCGCCCGCACCCGCGCCATGACGCACTCTCACGGCGAGGTCGAAGCGATCCCCGCCGATTGGAGCCCGTTCCAGATCCAGCTCCAGAAGCGCCTCGCTCAGTCGAGCCGTTCGCTCTGCCTCTACTCGACCGGCCTCCAGGCCGAACTCGGCCTCGCGGCGCTCGTGTTCGCCGAGCAGGATCAGGCCAAGAAGGACGGCGAGAAGAAGGAGGAGAAGAAGGACGGCGAGAAGAAGGAAGAGAAGCCCGCCGCCGCGACCCCGACTCCCGCTCCCGAGCCGCGTCTGCCCGAGGAATTCCTGGGACAGATGATCAAGGAAGTGGTCATGCACGAAGTCGGCCACTCGCTCGGACTTCGCCACAACTTCCGCGCCAGCGCCATGCTCACCCCCGAGCAGATCAACGACACGGCGATCACGTCGGTCAAGGGGCAGGCCGGCAGCGTGATGGATTACAACCCGATCAACCTCGCTCCCAAGGGAACCAAGCAAGGCGACTACACGACCCAGACCCTCGGCCCCTACGACTACTGGGTCATCGAGTACGCCTACCGCGAGATCCTCGGCGACGAGGCGGGCGAACTCAAGAAGATCGCCGCGCGCTCGCCTGAACCCGAGCTCACCTTTGGATCCGACGAGGATCGAATGGTGAACAACGACCCGCTGACCAACACCTACGACCTCAGCTCCGACAACCTCCGCTACGCGCAGGATCGGATCGCGCTGGTCGAGACGCTCTTGAAGGATCTCGACGGCAAGGTCGTTCGCGACGGCGAGTCGTGGTCGCGGCTCCGCGACGCCTTCGGTCTGCTGATGAGCCAGTACGGCAACTCGGTCCACCTCGCCTCGAACTACATCGGCGGCCAATACGTCGTGCGCCATCACAAGGGCGACAAGGGCGCGGCCGACCCGATCATCCCCGTCGAGGGCGACAAACAACGGCAGGCCCTGAAGCTGCTCGTCGACCACGTGCTCAGCGGCAAGTCGTTCCAGTTCTCCCCGACGTTGCTCCGCCGGCTCGCCGCCGAGCGCTGGATGCACTGGGGAACCGAGATGGGTGGATCCGTCGATATCGGGCTCTACGATCGCGTGCTCTCGCTCCAGCGGATCGCGCTCTCGCAGGCGATGGCGGCCGACACCCTTCAGCGGATCCAGAATCAGGAGCTCCAGTCGGACCCCAACTCGAAGCCCCTGAAGCTCGACGAGGTCTTCCGCACCCTCACCGACGGCATCTGGTCCGAGACCAAGGCCGGCGAGAAGGGCTATCCCGAGACGATCTCCACCATCCGCCGCAACCTCCAACGCGAGCACCTCAAGCGGCTCTCGGGCGTGGTCATCGGCAGCGGCGGCGGCATCAACCTCGGCGACTCCTTGGCCTTCCTGATGGTCGGCGGCGGCGGCGGCTATCCGGCCGACGCCCGCTCGCTCGCCCGGATGCACCTCGGCGAGATCGGCGCGCGGATCACCCAGGTCCTGAAGTCGAACACCAAGCTCGACGACACCACCCGCGCCCACCTCGAGGAGTCGTCGGCCGTGATCACCAAGGTCTTGGCCGCGAGCCTCAACGCCCGCGAGCCTTGATCGAATCCTGATCCGACCGATCGGTCACGGACCGAGCCGCTCGCCCGTCGATCTCCGCGCTCTTGGCGCGGAGGTCGGCGGGCGTCGGCGTTTCAGGCGTCCGCGTTCGATGCCGAGAGTTGGGCGATCGCGGCATTCAGGCTCCGCGTCGTCAGGGCCTGAGGAAATGGATGGCTCGGCACCGCGTGCTGAGGGTCGGCGAGTTGCCAGGCGAGCGCGTGCGCCGAGCGGGCGAGGTCGAGGCGACCCTGCGTGCTCCAGACCACCGCCATCCAGTAGAGCATCCGGCGATGCCGTTCGAGCCGCGATGCGAGATGATGCTCGAAGAGATATCGATATGCGCCGGCGTCGCGCTCGGGGTCGGGCATGACGACGGGAGTTCGCGCGGCGAACTCGCTCGCGATCGCGCGCGTCGCTTCCGAATCGTCGATCCAGCCTGGGCAGGCGTCGAGCACCGCTTCGACGCGCTCGGGCATCGAGGCGAACGGCACGTGCGCGGGGTCCCAGTCGCCGAAGCGGTCGCGGCCGTCCGCCGTGGAAATCCGGAGTGCGGAGCCCGCCGCGCGCTCGACCCAGAATCTCAGGACCGGCGGCGAGCCGGCTCCGGTGATCCCGAGGATCCCGCCGAGGAGCGCGACCGCGGCTTCGGTCGATCCGGCCTCGGGCTCGGTCGCGGCGTGCTCACGGATGAAGGAATCGACGCGTCTCGAATCGACTCCGAGCAATCCCTCGACCTCGCGGACGCCGTCGATCACGTCGCAGAGAAATGCGGCGGCGTCCCAGAGCCCCGTCGCCTCCTCGCGTCTCGCGAGGACGATCGTCGCCAAGCCCGCCCCGTCGATGGCCGAGACCGCCGACCGCGAGGCCGAGCCGCGATCCGCGACGGCGAGCGCCCCCGAGCTTTCGGTCGAACGCCCCTCGACCATCGCAATCGCTCGCGATCTCGTCGTGGGATCGGAGTGTTCCTCGGCGATCGAACGCCAGCAGGCGGCGACCTTGGGATCGGCCGCATCCAGAAGAGCGAGCGCTTCGATCGCGGAGCTCCGAGTCGTCGGCTCGACCGCGAAGGTCAAGAGCCGGAGGAACTCGGCGAGCCGCGGGCTCGAGCCGGCCCCGACCAATCCCAGGAGGATCTCGCGACGAATGGCGGGCTCGATCACGTGAAGACCTTGGAGAGCCAGGCACATTTCTTCATCCGACGATCCGATCTGTTCCAGGAGGATCCGGAACGACCCTTCCTCGTCGAGCGACTCCTCGAGCTCTTCGGCGAGCGCGACGAGTTCGGGGTGGTCGTCGAGAGCTCCGGCGAAGTCGAGCAGTCCGAGGCATTCCCAGAGTCGATCGGCGCCGAGGTTCGGCTGGGTCTCGAGCGCGCGGGCGAGGTCGTCGAAGTCGTCGCGCGAGCCGAAGGCCTGGAGGATCCGCAAGACGGCATCGGCGTCGCGTCCGTCGAGTCGGCCGATCCGCGCACGCGCGGCGACGATCAGCTCGGCCGGGGTGTATCGCGCCACGAGCCGTTCGAAGGCGGCGTCGCGTTCGAGGTCGGTCCAGTCGTCGCGGTCGCGGATGGCGTCGAGGTCGAGATCGGCCGATGTCGAGGAGCGATTCATGGAGGGCTCGCGAAGGCGGATCGGATGTGCGGAGTGCGGCTCGCGGAGAGGGTCTCAGGGATGGGGGACGCGGTCGGTCCACGCGAGGTCGTTGCTGCCCTCGATCGCCGCTTGATCGGTGAGTTCGGGGTCGACCTCCTGGAGGAAGCGGCTCGGGCGCGTCACCTGGATCGGGCCTCGGCCGCGGCTCGTGAGATTGGGATAGGTGAGGATCAACTCATCCATGGCACGCGAGACGGCGACGTAGAAGATGCGGCGTTCTTCCTCCTCGCCGCCCTCTTCGTCGAGCGCTCGGGCGTTGGGGAAGCCGTCCTCGACGAGCCGGACCACGAAGACGCGCGACCACTCGAGCCCCTTCGCCTGATGGATCGAGCTGAGCACGACCTGCTCGTTGTCCTCGGCGGCGGCGAGGGCGTCGGTGCCGTAGAGGTCGCCGGCGAGCATCAGGTCGGCGAGCATCTTCTCGAGAGCGTCGTAGCGCCCGGCGAGGAGCACGAGCTGCTCGAGGTCGGCCATGCGGTTCTCGGGCCGCTCGTACCGAGTCTTCATCAAGGCGGGGTAGCCCCCCTCGAGCACGAGCTGCATCGCCTGCGCGGGGTTCGTCTCGGGGCGGCAGGAGCGGATTCTCCGGAGATCGCTCACGAACCCGGCGTAGAGCCCCTTGCCCTTGGCGGGGACGAGCGCCATCGCCTCGCGCGAGGCGGCGGCCGCGAGGGGATCTTCCTGCGAGCTCAGATGAGCATACAATGCGGCGGTCTTGGCCGGGCCGATTCCGGGGAGCATCAGCAGCAGCCGTCTCCAGGCGGTCTCGTCGAGCGGGTTCGACATCAAGCGCAGATATGCGAGCACGTCCTTGACGTGCGCCTGCTCGAAGAAACGCATGCCGCTCCGGACCGTGTACGGGATCCCGCGCGAGACGAGCTCGGCCTGGATCAGCACTCCGTCGTGGTGGTTGCGGTAGAGCACGGCGAGCCGGCTGAGCTCGACGCCTTGTTCGTGCCACTCGACGATCTGCTGGCCGACGAATTCGGCTTCCTCGGCGGCGTCGGCCGCGACGACCACGAGCGGCTTCGCCCCGGAGTCGCGCGCCGAACGGAGATCCTTGGGGAAACCGGTCGAATTTCGAGCGATCGACGCATTCGTGAACGCCACGATCTCGGGGGTCGAGCGGTAGTTGAGGTCGAGTCGGAAGAGGTTCGCCCCGGCATGGCGATCGAGGAATCCGAGGATGTTGGCGTAGTTCGCCCCTCGGAAGCCGTAGATCGATTGTGCGTCGTCGCCGACGGCCGTCAGGTTGCCCCAGCCGTCGGCCGCGATCCGCTCGACGATGTTCATCTGGATCGAGTTCGTATCCTGAGTCTCGTCGATGAGCACATGGCGAAACGACTTGGCGACGGCGTTGCCCGCCTCGGGGAGTTCGTGGTGGAGCCGATGCCAGTAAGCGAGCAGGTCGTCGTAGTCGAGGCAGTTCGCCTTGCGCTTGCGGTCGACGTAGGATGCGGCGGCGCGCTCGATCGTCTCGACGATCGGCGCCAGCGCGGGGGCCCGCTCGAGCACGATCTCCGCCGTGGGCCGCTCGACGTTGAACGCGTAGCTCACCAAGCCGAGCAGCGTGCCGGGCCGGGGGGCGAGCTTGCCCGTGCCGAACATCCCCGCGTCGTCCATCGCCAGTCGCATGAACTCTTCTTGATCCTCTCCGTCGAGGATCGAGAAGTTCGACTCGAGCCCGAGAGCCTCGGCCGAGCGCCGGACGATGCGATTGCCGATATGATGGAACGTTCCCGCCCAGACCTTCGACGCCTCGGGCCCCACCAGGTGCTCGAGCCGGCTCACCAACTCCCGCGCTGCGCGGCGGGTGAAGGTGACGAGCAGGATCGACTCGGCGGGCACCCCCTTGGCGATCAGGTAGGCGGTGCGATAAGTGATCACGCGCGTCTTTCCCGACCCCGGCCCCGCCAGGATCAGGCTGTAGCCGTCGGGCGCGGTCGCCGCGGCGAACTGTTCGGCGTTCAGCTCGCGAGCGAAGCGATCCGAGAGGTTCTCCTTGCCTCGGGATTGCAGGCGGATCTTGCGCATCGCGAACACTCGACGGTGTGGACGGCGGCGAACGGAACTCGCTCCCTCGGCGAACATCTTACCGAAACGGTCGCCGCTTCGGCCACGGGCCGCCCCGCCGCTTCGCAGGGGGCGAGCGCGTCGTCTCATCGTCTCCGATCCCCGCGGATTTCGCGTGGACGATCGAGTCCGAATGGGCTAGGCTCGAATCGCCGAGATGCTCCGCGCCGGCGTCGTGCAGGCTTGCCTTGCGCTCGGGCCTCTCCCCGCCTCGCGACTCCCCGCCCGGTTCGACGAAGATCCGTCCCCCCCGTCCCTTCCCCTGGAATCACGCCTCGAGAGGCCCGCATGCCCACGGATGAACCGACTCGCGTCGGACTGTACGAACCGCTCGCGGGAGGAGGAGGAGCCCTCCGAGACCCCGCCCGCTCGCTCGAACCGCGGCCGACCGACCCCCTCGTCTCCCGGGATCTCGCCGAACGATTCGCCCTCCGTCCGAGCGTGAGGATCGAGGCGTCGACGCTCCCGGCACGCCCGGGCGCGCAACCAAAGGTGGACACGATCCTGGCGATCGACGGACGTCCGCCGGAAGAGCTCGCCTCGGCCCCGAGGTTCGAGGACCTCACCGCGGTCGACCCGCGGGTCCGGCTCCGGCTCGAGGTCGGAAAGGAACCGCTCGGGATGCGCGTGATCGACCTCTTCACGCCGCTCGGCAAGGGGCAGCGCGGCTTGATCGTCGCACCGCCTCGGTCGGGCAAGACGATCCTGATCCAGCAGATCGCCGCGTCGATCGCGATCAATCATCCCGAGGTCGAGTGCATCGTGCTGCTCGTCGACGAGCGGCCCGAGGAAGTCACGGAGATGAAGCGCTCGATTCGCGGCACGGTGCTCGCGTCGTCGTCCGACCAGACCTCGGAGGTCCAGATCCGTCTGGCCCAATTGACGCTGGAACGCGGACGCCGCGTCGCCGAGCGCGGGGGCGATGCCTTGATCCTGATCGACAGCCTGACGCGCCTCGCCCGAGCCTCCAACCGCGGCACCAATACCGGTCGGACCATGAGCGGCGGCGTCGACATCAAGGCGCTCGAGATGCCCAAGCGGCTCTTCGGCGCCGCGCGGTCGTTCGACGAGGGCGGCTCGCTCACGATCCTCGCCACCTGCCTCGTCGAGACCGGCAGCCGCATGGACGACGTCATCTTCGAGGAATTCAAAGGGACCGGCAACATGGAGCTCGTCCTCGATCGCCGGATCGCCGAGCGCAGGATCTGGCCCGCGATCGACCTCGGGCGCTCGGGAACCCGCAAGGAGGAGCGCCTCCTCGAACCGGCGACGCTCGCCACGATCTCGCTCGTCCGCCGCACGCTCGCCGACCGCAAGCCGATCGAGGCGATGGAGGCCCTGCTCCCCCAACTCCTGCTCCACGACTCCAACGAAGCGCTGCTCGTCAAGCTCTCGGGAGCCAAGCCGAAGCTCTGACGGCCGAGCCGCGATCGCGAAGCAACGCTCGCATTCGATCCCCCTTGCGCAGGACTTGCCCGCCTGGGCGCCGGGCGGTAGTGTGATGAGGCGGTCCCGCGTGCAATCATGGTCCAACCGGCGAACGGACCCGATGCGACCCGGAGGGGACGATTCGATGAACCCGATCGACGACGACGACGAGTACGAAGTCCTCCCCCCCCCGCGCCAACCCTTGCCCGAGCCGCCCAAACCGTTGCCTCGACTTTGGAAGATCGAGCAGGAAGCGGCCGAAGCCGAAGCCCGCGGCGAAGCTCCGCCGGTCCCCGGCGGTCCGCCGATCGCCGCTCCCGGGCGGACCGGCCGGCCTGCGTCGCCGCAACCGCCGCCGCCCGCGTCCGGCACGCGTCGCGAACCGACCGGAGAGCCCCGCCCCGCGCGACCTCGGGCCGAAGCTCCTCGACCCGCACCCGCCCGCGACCCGGCCGATCGCCCTCGAGAGCGGCGACCCGAGGCCGAACGTCCCCGAGACCGTCGCGCCGAGCGCGGTCGCGAGCGCGACGAAGCCCCGCGCAAAGGGGTGCTCATCGAGGAGACTCCCGAATACGATACATATGAAGCTCGGCAACGCGTGAGAGGGATCGTCGCCTTCGTCGTCGGCGCCGCGGCTCTCGTCGGCCTGATCGTGACGGTGCTCCCCTACCTCGGCGGCGGGGAGGAAGATTTCGGAGACCTGCCGGACGAGGGCGCGCTCGTCGCCAAGGGCGGAGTCTCGCCCGCGGGCGTCGCCAAGCCCGACGCGTCCGACGTCGAAGCCAAGAACATGTTCGAGAACGCGCGGAGTCTGGCCGTGAACGGCAAGATCGACGCGGCATCCGCCATGCTCGAGAAGCTGATCGCGTCGTACCCCAAGACCAAGACGGCGGGCGCGGCACGCGATGCGCTGGCACGGCCGAAACGGACGCCTCCGCTGCCGATGTTCCTCGACGACGGGCCGGGAACGGTGGTCGCCTCCGCGCCCGTCGCGCCTGCCCCGAGCGAGCCGGGACCGAGCGAGGCCGGCCCCGTCGTCGCCGCGGTCGACTCGACTCGCCCCGCCGCCCGAACCGGATCCGGGGGAGCGAATCTCGAACTGCCCGCGAACCCCGACGAGCCGATCGCTCCCCGCCCGCCCGGCTCGGCCGGAGGCGAGCCGGCGACCGTCGCCGTCCGCAACCTTCCCCCGGGTTTCCACGCCCGAACCGAGGCCGGGATCCATGCGAGCGGGTGGCCCAACATGATCGCCGCCGACCGCGACGGCGCCCCGATGGTGCTCATTCCCGGCGGTACCTTCAGGATGGGCCGCGACGACGGCGGGCCCGAGGAAGGCCCGACTCACTTCGTCACCCTCGGCACCTATTATATCGATCAACATGAAGTGACCGTTCGCATGTTCAACCTCTTCGCCAAGGAGACGGGCGCGCGGACGGTCGACTCGGCGTCGCTCCAGGCCGGCGGGGCGGTGGGCGAATTCTCGGTCGATCACCCGATCGTGCTCGTCTCGGCCGCGGACGCCGTCGGCTACTGTACCTGGGCGGGCAAGAAACTCCCGACCGAGGCCCAGTGGGAGAAGGCCGCCCGATCGACCGACGCCCGGCCCTTCCCCTGGGGCGGGAGCGAGCCGACCTGGGTCCGGCCCCGCAAGTCGAAGCAGATCGACGTCGTCATGTCTTACGACCTCGATCAGTCGCCCTACGGGGTCTTCGACATGGCGGGCAACGCTTGGGAATGGACGGCCGACTACTACGACGCGAACTACTTCAAGCAGTTCCGTGCGGCGCCCGCGGTCGATCCCGTCGGCCCGCCGCCCCGCGGTCGCTCGGCGCAGCTCGTGATCAAGGGCGGGTCGAGGACGTGGCAGGTGACGTGGCGCGAGGGACTCAAGCCCGAGACGAAGTACCCATTCCTGGGATTCCGCGGCGTCCTGCGCGTCGAAGACGGCCCGCCGGCGGCCTCCGAACCGGCGACGAACGCCTCGGCGCCGGCTCGGACGGGAGCCGAATCCCGTCCCGCGACCGCGCCTCGTACCAAGGCGGCCCCGCCCGCCGGCGGATTCGTGCCGTTCTGAGCCGGGGCGAGGATCCGAAGAAAACGACGCGGGGCATGTTCATCAGCGTCGATGAACATGCCCCGAAGTCATTGCGGCGGCGGCCGACGATTCCCCAAGGCGGATTCGCCCCGGCGATCAGGCCTTCTTCACGGTCTTCGCGGCTTTCGCCTCGGCGGCCGACGTCTTCTTCGTGTCGGCGATCTTCTTCTGCTTGTTCTTGTCCTTCGGCGCCTTGTCACCCATGACCACGGGCCCCCTTCGCATTGGAGATCGAAAGAAATGACTCTCCGACGGGACGACGGCACGAAGAACTCATGCCGTCTCTCCGATGATGCGCGGAAGTGAAGTTCCAGGCAAGGGGGTTTGTGGATTTCACGACGATTTCGTGAAGCCGGGGTCGGAACCGGGCGTTCGAACGCACGACGCGGGCGACCCGTTCTCGAGGAGAACGTGTCGCCCGCGTCGTGCAGGCCCTGAGGATCCGCGGGGGCGGTCGGTCGGGTCAGATCGGCTGCCAGCAGGTCCGGCAGGTGTCTCGACAGTCGTCGCCGCCGACGAGCCCGTCGTCGGGCCCGAACGACTTCATCGTATGCAGACACCAGTAGATGGTGTTGTCGTACTCGTCGTGCGGGTTGGGATTCTCGCCGTGGGTGTAGACGTACATCCCCTTGTTGCGGAGGTGTCGGCACGGGGTTCCGAGGGGGACCTCGTCGGCGGGGGCCGACGAGGTCTCGGGGGTCTCGTTCGCGGAGAGGTCGAGCGGTGCGTCGCTCATGGGCGGATCAAGCCTCCCAGTAGCGATTGCCGACGGCGGCGAGCACCGCGCGCTTGACGACGGTCTTGGTGAGAGGGACCTTGTAGGCGTTTCGGGAGAGCGGCTTGGCCCCGGAGACGGCGGCGTCGGCGGCGGCGGCGGCGGAGTCCATGGTGACGGTCTTGCCGCGGAGCGCGGCCTCGGCGGCCTCGGAGCGATAGGGGATCGGCGCGACGCCGTAGAGGACGACCTTGGCGTCGGAGACCTTGTCGCCGTCCATCTCGAGATGGACCGACGCCATGACCAGCGGCCAGTCGTGCGCCTGCTTCTGACGGGCTTCGTAGGAGGCGTTCTTGCCCTTGGCGGCGGGGACGACGATCTTGACGAGCAGCTCATCGGCGCCGATGGTCAGCTCGCGGTCGCCGTCCTTCTTGGGGACGGTGTAGAGCTGGTCGACGGGGATGGTCCGCTCGCCCTTGGCGCCGAGGATGGTGACCTTGGCTCCGAGCGCGACCAGGGGGACGGCGAGGCTGGAGGGGCTGACGAAGAGCGCGTTGCCGTCGGTCATGAAGATGGCGTGGTAGCGGTTGTCGCCGTCGCGGACGAGGCTCTTGCCGTCCTTCATGGCGAGCAGGCCGTTGCCGGCGCGGTAGTACCAACAGCGGGGGCGCTGGAGGAGGTTGCCGCCGATGGTGGCCATGTTCTTGATCTGCGGAGTGCCGACCTCCGACGCCGCCTGATGGAGCGCGGGGTAGGCATCCTTCAGACCCTTGTGGGCGAGCAAGGCGGCGAGGGTGGTGCCCGCGCCGATGGTGAGCCCGTCCTTGGAGGCGTCGCCCGAGATCCCGGCGAGGGCCTTGATCTCCTTGAGGTAGACGACGCGTGCGGGGCTGGTGACGTAGTCCTTCATCCGGCTGATCAGGTCGGTTCCACCCGACAGCGCCTCGGAATCCTTCCCGTCGAGTGCCTGGAGGGCGAGCTCGGGCGTTGCGGGGGCGGCGTACTCGAATGCTTTCATGAGGTCACGCCTTCCCTTGGTTTGAGGCCAGTGCATTGAGGACGTTCATCGGAGACATCGGCCAATGGGGCACGCGCACGCCGACGGCGTTGGTGACGGCGTTGCCGATGGCGGCGGCGGTGGCGATGGTGGGCGGTTCGCCGATTCCGATCACGCCTCGGGCCTTCATCTCCTCGGTCTCATAGGCCCGCACGACGATCTCGGGGATGTCCGAGGCGCCTGCGAGCTTGTAGAGTTCCATGTCGGCGTTGAGCATGACGCCGGTGGTGGGATCCATCACGCGTTCCTCGAACAATCCGTAGTTGAGGCCGCCGATGATTCCGCCGTAGACCTGGCTGTTCCAGGTCATCTTGTCGATGATCAAGCCGCTGTCCTGCACGGCCACGATCTTGACGACCTTGACGACGCCGGTCTCGACGTCGACGTCGACCTCCGCGAATTGGCAACCGCCCACACCGTTGGCCGAGAGGCCGGGCGTGAACTTGCCGAGGGTCGTGATCGGCACCATGCCGAGCTGCCGGCAGGCGTCCTTCCAGGACATCTTGGCCTCGCCCTTGACGAGGACCTGGCCCTTGGCGAGAGAGAGATCGCCCGGCTCGGCGCCGAGCTTGGGAGCGATCTTCTCGAAGAGTTCCGCCCGAGCGGCGAGGACCGCGTTGTAGCACGGGGGCGACATCGACGGCGTGGTGGTCGAGCCGCCCGACGCCTGACCCGGCTTGAAGGTCGAGTTGCCGATGTTCGAGGTGATCTCCTTGACCTCGAGGCCGAGGACCTCGGCCGCGATGATCGCGAGGATCGTGCGGGCGCCGGTGCCGATATCCTGGGTGGCCGAGCGGACCTCGACCGAACCGTCGGGATTGATCATGCACTCGACCTGCTTGTCGGGAGCACCGCCGCCGCCCCACTGGTGGAGCGCCATGCCGTAGCCCTTCTTGATCGGTCCCGCGCCGTTGGTTCCGCGCGGCTTGCGCTTCGCCCAGCCGATCAGCTCGGCACCGATGCGCACTTGATCTTGATAGACCTTGGTGCGGTTGATCGGAGCGGGTGCGCCGCCTTGATTGACGACGTCGCGCTCGCCGAGGTTCTTCAAGCGGAACTCGAGCGGATCCATGCCGAGGGCGTCGGCGAGGTCGTCCATCGCCGCTTCCATGATGATGCAGCCCTGGGGATGCCCCGGGGCGCGCATGGCGCGGGCGCCGCCGCCGTTGACGAAGACGTCGGAGTGCGACCGCGAGCGGTTCTCGACGAGGTAGACGTAGGGCAGCGGGAAGTTGGCTCCGCCGCTGGCTCCGCCGGTTCCGTGGGTCTCGGCGATCATGCCGGTGATCTTGCCGTCCTTGGTCGCGCCGAGGCGGACATGGGCGAACGCGCTGGGGCGGTTGCCCGCGGCCAGGTGTTCATGGGCGCGGTCGAGGAACATCTTGACGGGCTTGCCGTCGGCCTTCTTGGAGAGTTCGGCGGCGAGCAGACCCCAGAGGTCGGCCCCGAACTTCGATCCGAAGCCGCCGCCCATCACATCGGTGAGGACGGTGACGTTGGTGGCGGGGATCTCGAAGCGACCGGCGAGCTCGTTGGCGGTGACCTGCACGGCCTGCGTGCTGGCCCAGGCGGTGAGCTTGTCGGGGCCGTCCCACTTGGCGGTGAGGCCGTGCGGCTCGAGGCAGACGTGAGTGATCACGGGCGCCGAGTAGTGCCCCTCGATCTTGACGTCGGCCTTCTCGAGGCCGCCCTCGGGGTCGCCGTTCTTCTGGACGTTGCCCTTGCGGGTGTTGTTCGCCAGGCCGCGGCCCTTGAAGACCTCGGGCGATTTGGGATCCATCGCCTGGGCTTCGGTGACGACGTGCGGCAGGACCTCGAACTCGATCTTGATGGCGCGGACGGCGTCGCGAGCCTTCTCTTCGGTCTCGGCGGCGACGGCGGCGATGACTTCGCCCTGGTAGCGAACGGTCGCGCCTTCCTTCATCACGCCGACGACCGCCTTGACTCCGGGCGACTTCTCGGCCGGGGTGAGGTCGATCGACTTGATCTTGGCGTGGGCGTGAGGGCTCCAGAGCATGGCGCCGTGGAGCAGGCCCGGCGGATTCATGTCAGAGGGATACTTGGCGCGACCGGAGGCCTTGGCGAGGCCGTCGAGACGCGGGATCTCGGTGCCGATGAGGCGGGGCGATTCGGGCCAACCTGCCATGGATCAGGCTCCTTTCATGGCTTTGGCCGCGGCCAGGGCCGCTTCCAGGACACCGACATATGTGCCGCAGCGGCAGATGTTGCCGTCGAGACCCTTGCGGACCTCTTCGAGCGTCGGGCTCGGATTGGTGTCGAGCATCGCCTTGCAGGCGGTGACGAATCCGGGCGTGCAGTAGCCGCACATCAGGCCGTCGTGCTGATGGAATGCGTGGGGGACGCCGCGCTCGCCGGTATCGAAGCTCTCGAGCGTCTCGATCTTCTTGCCGCTGCAGGAGACGGCGAGGGTGGTGCAGGAATAGATCGGAGCGCCGTCGACGATCGTCGTGCAGGCGCCGCAGCTCGCGCGGTCGCAGACCCGCTTGGGCCCGGTGACGTCGAGTCGATCGCGCAGGGTGTCGAGCAAGGTGCTCCGGGGCTCGACGGTGCAGGTCATCGCCTTGCCGTTGACGTCGAGGGAGAGGCTCACCTCGCCGGAGAGCATCTTGGCGTCCGCGGCCTGGAGATTCGCGGCTTCGGCGGCGACCTCGGCCTGGACCTGCTGGGTCAAGACGGCCGTGGCCGCGGCCAGGCTCGAACCCCGCAGGAAGTCGCGGCGACTGGCGCCGATCTTCGGTTTGGGATCGTTCTCTGTCATGCGAAGGACTCCCCCGGAGGAAAACACCACCTACGCCTCGACGCCCGATGCCGGAGAGGGGCGGGACGCACGGCTCGTCGGCGAGACGCTCACTATCCGAAGTGGTTCCCGTGTTCGCAAGAGGCCGATCTCGTGAATTCGCGATCGGATCGGCCCAAGAAATGGATGATTGCGGCGAATGGGCGGTCTAGGGAGAAAGGGTTTGCGGATCGCCGCCGGTCGACGGCCACGATCCTCCCGGCTTCGCGGCTCAGCGTTCCGGAGGCGGCGGAGGCGCGGCCGGAAGGTCGAGCCGGGGGCCCCACTCGTTCCACGACCCGTCGTAATTCGCGAACCGCGGATATCCGAGCCGAGCGAGATTGAAGAGCGCAACCGTTGCTGCGACGCCGCCGTTGCAGTAGGCGACGACAGGTCGATCGGGTGCGACGCCGCGCGCCGTGAGGAGTTTCCGGATCTCCTCGACCGTCCGAAATCCGCCGCCGGGGGCGAAGAAGAGTTCCCGGGGCATGCTGACCGCGCCGGGGATGTGCCCGCCGCGCGGGCCGCGCCGTTTCGCGGCGGTGTATTGTGCCTCGTCGCGAGCATCGATCAGATGGATGGCCGACGGGCCGAGATTCTGGACGAGTTCGTCGGCCGTCATCCGCATCTCGGGTCGCACCTTGGGCGTGAACACGGCGCGGGGCGGAACGATCGGCCCCGACTCGGTCGGGAATTCGTCTTCGCGCCAGGCGTTCCAGCCGCCTTCGAGCACGCTGACGCGGTCGTGTCCGTAGTAGTTCAACGCCCACCAGAGGCGGGTGGCGAACTGGCCGCCCATGTGATCGACCGCGACGACGTGGGTGTCGTCGCCGATGCCGCGGACCGCCATCGCCTCGGCGAAGGCTTCGGGTTTGGCGATCTGGGCGGGCACGGGGTCGTCGAGATCGACGATGTCCCGCGTCCAGTCGATATACACCGCGCCGGGGATGTGCGACGCGAGATACTCGTCGGGTGCGCCGCGGTAGGTCGCCTCCTCGACTCCCGGCTCGATCAGCTTCGTGGTCACGTAGCCGCGGATGTCGACCACGCGGACGTCGGGCGACTCGAGGATCTCGGCCAAGCGGCCGGGGCTGATCAGCAACGGCACGTTCATCGCGACGCTTCCTCCTGAGCGAGTGGGTTCCGGGCGGGGATCGCGGGGTGTAGGATAGCCGACCGGTCACGCGATTCAACCGAGGCGCGGAGGGCGAGCCGATTCCGAGCACGCCGCGACGACGCCCCGCGGGCTGGAAGAGAGACGGCGGCACGATGAGAGCTATCCGATTCGACCGCTTCGGCGAGCCGAGCGAGGTCCTTCGCGTCGAGGATCGGCCCGATCCGGAACCCCGCTTCGGAGAAGTCGTCGTGCGCATGACCGCGACGCCGATCAACCCGAGCGACCTGCTGGTGGTCCGCGGGCTCTACGGCGTCTTGCCGCAACTTCCCGCGACGCCCGGCTTCGAAGGCGTCGGCGTGGTGGAAGACGGTCGAGGCCCGATCGCGAAGCTGCTCGTGGGTCGCCGGGTCGCCGTGATCAATCAAGCGGGCGGCAACTGGGCCGAGCGCGTCTGCGTCCCCGCGCTCCGCGCGATCCCGGTTCCGGCCGACCTGCCGGACGACCAGGCGGCGTCGTTCTTCGTGAATCCCGCGACGGTCCTGGCGATGGTCCGCCATGTCCTCCAAGTTCCCCGAGGTGCCTGGCTTCTCCAGAGTGCGGCGGGATCGGCGCTGGGGAAGATGATCATCAAGTTGGGTATTCACGACGGTTTTCGGACGATCAACGTCGTCCGTCGACCTTCGGCGATCGCCGAACTCCAGGCGCTGGGCGGTGATGCGGTGATCTCGACGACCGACGGCCCGATCGAGCGCCAGGTCGAGGAGATCACGGGGGGGGCGATGGTGCGCTATGCGCTCGACCCCGTCGGCGGCGACATCGGGACGGGAGTCTTCAACAGCCTCGCGGCCGACTCGCGGATGCTGGTCTACGGCACGCTGTCGAACGAACCGATCCGGGTCGACTCGCGCCGGATGATCGCCGGCAAGCGCGTGGTCGAGGGGTTCTGGTTGGGGCACTGGATGCAGGGTCGGAGCAAGATCAAGGCGGTGCCGCTCTTCCGCGAGATCGCGCGACTGATCCGATCGGGCGTGCTCTCGACCGACCCCGGCCCGCGGTTCCCGCTCGAGGCGATCCAACCCGCCGCGCGAGCGGCCGAGGCGATCGGGAAGGCGGGGAAGGTGCTGCTGACGCTCTGACTCGGAGGCGCATCTGTCGGCGTCTCGAGAACGCAGCGTGGGTGCACTTTTTTTCGGGATTTCATTCGCTCCCGCTCAATCGGGACGATACAATCCCATTTGTCGTCGCTCGCTCCGCGCGGCTCATCTCTACTCGGGTCCGGCCAACCGTTTACGGCTCATCCGAGCCCTACGCGGTTCCCGCGGAGCGTGCGATTCGGATCGGGAACCCGCGACTTCGGTCTCGGGCGCGCGATCCGTGCCGGTTGCCCCGAAGGTAGCGGCGACGTAAGATCATGAAGGTATGCAATATACGCGGGGATCTCCAATTCTCATTCGAATCGGAGACCTGCGTTTTGCATTCCGCCGGGGGTTCCTCAGTCACGACGCATGAAGTCCCGTCGTGGTCTCCAAATCTGAATCGGGACGGAGACCGAGTCTTCGCGAGTCGCGAGGATCTCGTTTTGGAAGCGAGCGACGGGCGGGAGATCATCGAGACGATGAGCAGTTCGACTGAATCGACCGGCGCTCAAGATTGGCGAGCCGTGGCCTGCCTGGCTCCCAGCGGCGAGCGTCTGTTGTGCTACGGCGGCAGCTCGGCCCAGGTCCGCGCCGCCTATTCGGGTGCTTGGGGTGAAGTGATCCGCGACGAGGATCGCCCCACCGTCAAGGCGATCTCGCTCCAGAAATGGTCGGGGCTCGCCTGGTCGGGTCAGTGGGAGCACCACTCGTACCTCACGGTTCCCAACACGCGCGGCGGCAAGGCCGGCGCCGAGGGCCCGGAACCCGCCACCGTCTGAATTCCGTGAGACTTCACGGGCGGCGCTCGATCCCCTCCTCCGAGCCGCATTTCCTCGAAACCCCCGGACGATCCCGGGGGTTTTTTCGTGCCCGCGACCTCGGCGGCTTCAGACCCAGCGGAGCGGGTCGTGCTCCGTTCGGCTCGCGTGGACCTCGAGCCCGGGGAAGGCTCGCGCGAGATGCGCGGCGAGGTGTTCGACGCCGATCCGCTCGGTGGCGTGGTGGCCCGGCAGGACCAAGCCGATCCCCGCGTTCTCGGCCTCGAGCGCCCGGTGGAACCGCGCCTCGCCCGTCAGCAGGAGGTCGGCTCGAGCGGCGACCGCGTCGGGCAGGAAGTCGTCGCCCGCGCCGCAACAGAGCGCGACGCGTTCGACGCGCCGGGAGGGATCGCCCACGAACGCGACCGGTCCGCAGGCCAGTCGAGCGCGGACCTCGGCGGCGAACCGCTCGAGGGTCGTCGGTTCGGCGAGTCTGCCGATTCGTCCGGATCCGCCGGGACGCGGGCGAATGTCGGCCGTGGGGAAGAGGTCGATCGCGGGTTCCTCGTACGAGTGAGCCATGCGGATGGCGGCGAGCACGCGGTCGACGCTCGCCGCCGGGCAGACGAGCTCGACCCGCTTCTCGCGCACCGTCTCGCGATGACCCACGCGTCCGACGGTCGGGTCGCTTCCTTCGAGGCCGTGAAACGTGCCCTCGCCCTCGCTCGCGAAGGAACACTCGGCGTAGTTGCCGATCCGCCCGGCTCCCGCCGCGAACGCCGCCTCGATGACGGCCGCGTGGTCGGTCTCGGGAGTGAAGACGACGATCTTGTAGGCGTGCGCTCCGGCTTCGCGGACGAAGGGTCGCAGAGCCTGGGTCTCGACGACTCCGACCCGTCGCGCGAGGAGTTCGTTGATGCCGTCGTCGGCGTTGTCGTGCGCGGTGTGACGACTGAGCACGGCGACGCCCGCCCGCGCGAGCAGCCAGACGGCCTCGGTCTCGGGGCGATCGGCACGGAGTTGCTTCACCGCCTTGAAGAGCACGGGATGGTGGCTCACGACCGCTTCGACCCGCTCGGCGATCGCCTCGCGCGCGACGTCGGGCGTGACGGTGAGGCAGGTCATCAGGCGGGTCACGCGCGCCTGAGGGTCGCCGACGAGGAGGCCGACGTTGTCCCACGACTCGGCGATCCGCCGAGGGGCGATCGCCTCGAGTTCGCGTTCGATGTCGGCGGTCGTGATCATGCGAGGGTTCCTAGATGAGAGTCGATCGCCGCGGCGAGTTCGCGGCTCGTGACGGGCCGGCCGGGCGCCTGCCAGGCCGAGTCGCCCAGGATCCTCTCGACCGGCATGATCCCCCGCACCGAGTTGGTGAGGAAGATCTCGCGGGCGTCGAGGAGATCCTCGCGGGCGAGCGTGCATTCCTCGACGTCGAAGCCCAGAGCTCCGGCGACGTCGACGACCGCGGCCCGCATGACCCCGGGCACGATCGGCCCCTCGAGCGTCGGCGTGAGGATTCGGTCGTCGAGCACGACGAAGAGGTTCGTTCGGCTTCCCTCCCAAGGGGAGCCCTCGTGGTCGAAGAGGAGCCCTTCGTGCGCGCCGGCGGCGACGGCATGCTCGAAGGCGCGCCTGCGCGACCAGTAATTGAGGGTCTTGTGACGCGCAAGGGGATCGGCGCGATCGATGCGCCAAGGGGTTTCGATGAGAGTGAGGCCCGCGATCGGTCCCGCGGGCGGCAAGGGCGACGCTCGGAGCCAGGCGCTCGGCTCGCGTCCGCGGGCGCCTCCGGTTCGGGTGAGCCGGAGCAAGGCGTCGTCGAGCCGCAGCGTCTCGAGGAGCTTTCGGACGTCGTCGACGCTGGGAACGTCGAAGGCCTGGAGGTCGGCGAGGCCGAGTTCCCTCCCCGATCGAATCCAGCGCGCCAGATGCGAATGGAGGAGCGGGACCCGACGGTTCCAGGAGCGAAAGGTCTCGAAGAGACCGAGCCCGTGCTCGAAGATCGAGTCGGACAGGTCGATCTGCACCTCCGAAGCGTTGCGCACGCGGCCGCGGTGCCAGACGAACATCATCCCTCCTCCTGCCGGGCGGAGATCGCCTCGGCGAGCGCGAGTTGGATCCCGCGGGCCTTGTCGAGCGTTTCGCGATACTCGGCGTCGGGCGTCGAGTCGGCCACGATCCCGCCGCCGACCTGGAATCGCAGGCGCGAGCCCTCGATCGTCACGGTACGGATCGCGATGTTGAATTGCGAGGCGCCTCCGCGTCCGAAATAGCCGACCGCGCCGGTGTAGACGCCTCGGCGATTGCGCTCGAGTTCGTCGATGATCTCCATGGCGCGGATCTTGGGAGCGCCCGTGATCGATCCGCCGGGGAAGACCGCGCGGAGCAGGTCGATCGGACCGGCTCCCGTGCGAAGCGATCCCTCGACGGTCGCCACCAAGTGATGCACCTGCGGAAAGCTCTCGACCCGGAGCGGATCGGTCACCCGCACCGATCCATAACTGCAGACGCGACCGAGATCATTGCGCTCGAGATCGACGATCATCGTCAGCTCTGCGCGGTCCTTGGGGCTCGCGCGCAGGGCCTCGGCCTGCGCGGCGTCGGCCTCGGGGGTCGCCCCTCGGGGACGCGTCCCCTTGATCGGCCGGGTGACGACGCGGCGGCCGTCGGTCCGGTAGAAGAGTTCGGGGCTCGCCGAGACGATCGACCCTTCGTCGAACCGCAGGAACGCGGAATAGGGCGCGGGGCTGCGGCGGCGGAGGCTCTCGTGGACCCACGCGGGATCGATCGCGGCGTCGGCCTCGCTCTCGAATCGTTGCGAGAGGTTCACCTGGAAGATGTCGCCCGCGGCGATGTATTCGCGCGCCTGCGCCACGCTCGCACGGTATTCGTCGGGCGTGAATCGGCTCACGGGAGGCGAGAGCCTGGGGCGACGAGGCGCGGGAGGCGGGCTCTCGAGGATCGCGCGAAACCGCGAGGCGCGATCGGCGACGGCGCGCGGACCCTCGCCGAGCAGGTCGACCGCGATCAAACGCGCGGTGTCGTCGACGAGATCGATGTGCACGAACGTGTCGTGCAGCCCGAACGCGAGGTCGGGCAGGGCGCTGTCGATCGGTCGGCGACGCGGCAAACGCTCGAGCCGGGGCGCGAGATCGTAGCCGACGTAGCCGATCATCCCGCCCTGGAAGTGCGGCAGAGCGGGGTCGGGATTCGCGGGGTCGTCGGGCTGCGCCAGCCCCAACTGGACGAGGAGTCGGGCGAGTCGATCGAGGCCGCCGTCGGCTCCCGCCTCGTGTCCAAGAGCCCCCTCGAGCGTCCAGGCATCGCCGCGCATGGCGAAGTTGAGCCGGGGCATCGCGGCGAGGATCGTGGTTCGCGCCTGGGCGCCGTGGAGGCGGTCGCTCTCGAGCAGCCGGGCGTCGGCTCGCGCGACCATGCGCTCGATCACCGCGTCGATCGGAAGGTCCAAGGGTTCGATCAGAGAGTCCGTCGCCAAGTCAAGACCTCGACGCCCGCGGGCCGGGGGCGTGTAATGGGGAAAGCCGTGGAACTGCATTGTATGTCGCGACACGGTGGTCCGCGAGCCGTCGCTCTCGAGCGGAGGCGAGGCGGACCTGTCTCGAAGCATCCTTGGGCTCGAATCGAAACGACACTCACCGATGATCCGTTCACCTCTGGGGATCGCGCTCGATCCCGAACGAGAGACTCGCGAACAGATCCGTCAGGCGGCGACCCTGGGCGCGAAGGGCGTCGTCGTGGCGGCGATCGGCGACCTCGCTCCCGACCGGCTGGGCGAGACCGGTCGCCGCGACTTTCGCCGGCTGCTCCAGTCGAGCGAACTCGCGCTGATCGCCGTGGTCTTGCCGACGCGTCGCGGTTTCGACAGTCTCGATGGGCTCGAACTTCGTCTGGAGCGTGCCGAGGCGGCGTTCGCCTTGGCGTTCTCGCTGGGAACCGCGACGGTCCTCGCCCGCGTGGGTGCGATCCCGGCGGCCGAGGACCTCGCGCGACGGCCGGCGTTCGACACCGCGCTCGGCGAACTGGGCCGCCGCGCCGATCGTCAGGGCGTGCGCCTCGCGATCGAGACCGGGACCGAGCCGGGCAAGACGGTCGCCGAGTTCCTCCGAGCCGCGAGCTCGCCCGCGCTCGCCGCGAGCATCGACCCGGCTCGCATGCTCCAAGGCGGCTTCGACCCGATCGACGCCCTCCGCGACCTCGCGACCGACGTCGCGCACGTTCGCGCGTCGGAGCCGAAGCGTCTGGAACGCGGGTCGGCGTCGCCCTTCGCGCTGCGGTCGTCCGGCGGAGGGCGCGGGGCGATCGATTGGGAGGAGTTCGTGGCCGTGCTCGAGGAGATCGGCTACCGAGGCTTCCTGACCGTCACGCCCGAGACCGCCGAGGATCCCGAACAGGCGTTTCGCCGGATGCGCGACCGCTTTGCATCGTTGTGATGATCATGTCGGCACGCGTCGAGCGGGAGCCCGCCGCGCGAGCGGCCGGTTCCGACGCTTGAACCGGCCCGCACTCGCCGACTACGATGGGTGACCTTCGGCCGCCCGGCCGGTCGATCGGCTCGGCGAGGGCCGCACTGCGAGGGACGGAATGATGACCGAATCCGGCGAACCGCGAACCTGGGGACCGCTCTCCGCCCCGGAGCGTCGAGTGCTCGGCGTGCTGGTCGAGAAGGCGAAGACGACGCCCGACGCCTACCCGATGAGCGTCAACGCCGTGACCGTCGCCTGCAATCAGAAGACCGCGCGCGACCCGTTGACGAACTACGACAACGACGACTCCGAAGAGACGCTTCAGGCCCTGCGCAAGAAGGGTTTGACGGTGATGGTCGACGCTGGCGGTCGAGTGATGCGCTGGCGGCACGACCTCTACGAATGCTGGAAGATCACGAAGGTCGAGGCGGCCGTGCTCGCCGAGCTCTGGCTCCGAGGCGCCCAGACCGAGGGCGATCTCCGGGCGCGAGCGGCCCGCATGGAGCCGATCGCCGACCTGCCGACGCTGCAAACGATCCTGCAAGGGCTTCAGAAGCGCGGCATGGTCGTGTATCTCACTCCTCCGGGCGTGCGCCGAGGGGTGATCGTGACGCATGGATTCTTCACGCCTGAAGCTCTCGAACGCGAGCGTGCCAAGCACGCGCACGCGATCGCCTCGGCCGATGCCGACGATCCCCCCGCCGCCTCGCCGGGAGCCGCCTCGGGTTCGCCCCGCTCCGCTCTTGCGGAGAAGGTCGAACGCCTCGAGGCCGAGGTCGAACGCCAGGGGGCGGAGATCCGCGAACTCGCCGAGCAAGTCCGATCCTTGAAGAACGCGCTGGGAGATTGATCGATGGAGCATGCGTCGGATCCGACCGAGTCGAACCCGCGCTCGGTCGTTCGACCGACGGCCCTGATCGTCGGCGCAGGCAAGGAGCCCGACCCGTATCTGACGGAGCTCGACGCCCAGGGGAGTTGGGTCGCCGCCTCCGCGCTCTGGCACCCCGCGCTGCTGGCTCGCTCGACCGAAGTGCCTCGTCTCATCGACGTCTTCGAGCCGGGTTCGCCCGAACCGGGCCAGACGATCGTGCTGGCACACGGGTCGCAGGACCGGCTGGCCTCGGGCTGGCGGACCCAGGCGGCCGACTGCGGGGCCTTGCTCGTCGAGGCCGGGCCGACCCGCGCCGAGACGACCGTGATGCTGCTCGAGCAGCTCGGATTCCCCGGCGATCCCACGCTCGCCGGACCGGGCGATCCCGACGAGCTCCGCACGCTGGTCGACGACTTCCACGCCCTCGGCACCGCGCATTGGTGGCTCGCCGAGTTGACCGCGGCGATGAACCACGTCGACTGCCTCGACCACGACGAGTTCGCGCGAGAGACCCTCGCCGCCGCGGCCGACTGGAACGCCGGTGATCCCGCCGGATCGCGCAATCGACTCCGAGCGGCGTTTGAAGTGCTCACGCGAGCACGCGAGCGTTTCTATCCCGTCGACGCCTACTTCGTCGACATCTGTCTGCTCGACGCGCGCACCAAGCCCTCGTCGCTCGAGGCGACCCTGCGCGACCGGCTGGCGGTCAGCTTCCTGGCGACCGGCGAGGCGATCGCGAATCTCGCGCGACGCGACCCCGAGAAGATCCAGGCGATCCGCGACGGCGTGCGCGACGGTTGGATCGACGTCGTCGGCGGCACTTGGTCCGAAGCCGAGGAGTCGCTGCTTCCGCTCGAGTCTGTGCTCCATCAATATCGCCGAGGCGCCCGTGCGTACCGCGAGCATCTCGACGATCGCAATGTCGAGACCTGGGCGCGGCGTCGATTCGGGATGCACGTCCAGGCGCCTCAGATCGCCAAGCGGATCGGCCTGCGGTTCGGCCTGCCGATGAGCTTCGACGGGGCCAAGTTCCCGCTGCGCGCCGAGGTGAAGCGGCTCTGGGAGGCTCCCGACGGCTCGACGCTCGAGTGCCTCTTTCGACCGCCGATCGCCGCCGACCTCGCCGCCGAAGGGGTTCGCCTTCCGTGGCGGATCGGCCTCACCATGCGCGACGACCACTCGGCGACGCTGCCGATCATCCGATGGGCGAGTCGATCGGCCGACTGGTTCGCCGATCTCCGGAGGATTTCGTCATATGCGGCGGTCTTGTCGCGTTGGGTGACGGTGAACGACTACTTCCACCTGACCGACCGACCGTTCGAGGGCGTTCGTCCCCAGCCCGACGACTATCTCAGCCCCTATCTCGACCAGTCGGTCGCCTCCGACGAGCCTCGTCCGATCTCGAAGCACGTTCTCCATGCGCGTGCCCGCGCCGAGCTCGACGCGGCCGAGGCGCTCCGGGCGGTCGCCGCGTGTCTCACCGAGACGTCGGTCGACGCCGATTCGGGCTCGACGTCGCCGGAGGAGCGCGAGGATCGCCTCGAGAGCGGGCGATTCGAGGAGGTCCATGCCGAGATCGCGGCCGCCCTGCCCGCCTGGGGCGCGGCGTTGGCCCGCGGGGTGATCGGCGACCCGGCGGAGATCCCTCGCCCGGGATTCCTGGTGTTCAACCCGATCGGCCAGGCGCGGCGGGCCGCGGTGATCCTGCCCGAGGCCGCGCCCGACCTGAAGGCCGAGGGTCCGCTCCGCGCGGCGCAGTTGACCGACGAAGGGGTCTGGGCGGTCGTCGAATTACCCGCATATGGTTATGCCTGGATTCCACGCGAGCCCGAGCCGGGCGGAGGCGGGATCGAGCCGGGCGAGGTCTCGCTTCGCGACAACCGCCTGCGCAACGCCGCGATCGAGCTCCAGGTCGATGCGCAGACCGGTGGGATCCGCGGCTTCAACGCCGCGGGCGAGGCCACCGCGCGGCTGGGGCAACAGCTCGCCGTTCGCGGCCTCGTCGACGCGCAAGGCTCGCCGATCACCACCAAGATGGTCGCCGATCGGATCGAACCCGAGTATGCCGGCCCGGTGCTCGCACAGTCGGTGGCGACCGGGCGGATCGTCGACTCCGCAGGCGCCCGCATCGCCGACTTCGAGCAGCGCTACCGCGTCTGGAACGGCCGGCCGATCGCCGATGTGGATATCGACATCTCGAACATCTCCGAATCTCACCTCTCCCAATTCCAGCACGCCGACCCGAGGCGCCACGCGTTCGTCGCGGCGTGGGCCTGGCCGGACAAGGAGTCGACGATCCGGTCGCTCCAGTTCGGACATCCCTGGGAGACCTTCGCCGAGCGGCTCGAGACCAACGAGGCGATCGACATCTCGACGAGAAGCCGGCGCGTCGCGCTCCTGTTCGGCGGCCTGGCTCATCATCGCCGCCACTCGTCGCGGATGCTCGATACGAGCTTGATCGTGGGCCGAGAGGTCGAGCGGCACTTCCGGTTTGGTCTGGCGCTCGACCTGGAGTATCCGTTCCAGGCCGCGCAGGAGCGGCTCGCGCCCGCGTTCGTGATCCCCACCGAGAGCGGCCCGCCGCCTTCGGGGCCCGTCGGGCGATTCTTCACGCTCGATCAGAAGTCGGTCCAGGCGCACTCGCTCCGGTTCGTCGACGACTCGGGCGACGGGCGCGGTTGGGGTGTTCGGCTGCTCCTCGTCGAGACCGCCGGTCGCAGCTCGCGCTGTCGGGTCCAATGCTTCCGCAACCCGGTCTGGGGCCGCCAACTCGACCTCTCCGGCGACGTGCTCGTCGACCTCTCCGTCGAGGACGATTCGGTCATGGTCGAAATGACGCCGCACGAGATCGCCGTCGTCGAGATCACGCTCGGATGAGTCGACTCATGAATCCTCGATGAATCTCCGGCGCGACGTTGAACCTCGAGCGATCTCGGGCGAAGATCCTCAGGACTCGACGTCCTTCCGAGGGATCGTCGACGGCGCTTCATCCCCTTCCCCGACCCCCCGCTCCGCGAGGCTCTCATGCGCAACTCCACCCATGGATCGCTCGGCCATTGGTGCCCCATCGATCGCTATCCGTTCTCCGAGACGCACTGGTCCTACGTCTGGCAGGACTGCTCGGGTATGGCCGTCTCGTCGCAGATCAGCTCGCGGGATCTGCCGCTCGGCTGTCCCGACCCGCTGCCCACGGAGCCCCAGGCGCCTTGTCTCGATGAATCGCCGCCGCCGATCGACGACGTGCCGAGCGCCTCGTTTGCGCTCGTGTCCCCGACGGTGTCGGCCGCGACGATCGATCCGTCGGCTTCGAGCTCGGCGGGTCTGATGAAGCATGTCGACGCGTCGTACGCCAAGGTGGCCGGGACCGACCGTGTGGTCCGCGTCCATCGTTTCGCGATCGCGCCGCGGGAGACGAAGGCGGGGCGGACCGGTCCGGCCGAAGTCCGGCTCGCGGAGGAGCTGACCGCCGAGGAAGCCGCGAAGCTCGAGCAGATCGACCTCGAAGTCACGGCGGGCGAGACCAAGGCCGTCGCCGGTCTCGACTTCCTGGTCGTCGTCGACCCGAAGACGGGTGAGAAGATCCCCACGATCGCCTCCGGCCGCTGAGTCGGTCGATCGATCCGGGTCGGCTCGAGCCCCCTTCCGCGTCGGTCGCGGCGGGGGGGAGTTCATCAATCGACGCCCACTGAGACGGGGGCGCGTTCGACTTCCATCCAAGGTCCTCGACTCGGGTCGAGGAGGATCGGCTCGATCGAGCGGACGCATCGGAATCCGATTCCGAGGGAACCCTCGTAGAACGGCACTGCGGCGGGCTCGTATCTCGTGACCGGCAAGGTCGCCGCCGCGGGGTTCGTCATTCGAGCGAAGGTCGTGCCGTGCACGAGTCGGCGTTCCGCGAAGGTGTTCGACGGCGCGAGGCCGAAGTTCAACCCGCCCGGCGGCGTCATCGTCCACTCGCCGACTCCCGTGCGCAAGCCGAAGACCGGCGGGTCGAACGGAGCCGCGTCGTAGGATGAATCGACGAGCGCGAATGGAAAATGCGCCCAGAGGTTCGTCGACGCCGGGAGCACGCGGTCCTTCAAGAAGGACTGGAGGTAGCGGATCTCGCCCTCGTGAGGCAAGCGCATCCCCACGCGCTCGGCGAAGAGCAGAGCCTGGATGAAGCTCACGCCGTTGGCAGGCAGAGCGTGCTGCCGATCGACGAAGGGCCTCGACTTGGCGGGCGGGAGAAACTCGGCGTGGATGTACTCGTCGAAGGTCGTCTCGCGGCGGTCGATCAGGAATCCGGGCATACCCTTGAGCGGCTTGCGCGCAGCGAGCAGATTCTTGGGCCAGGGCGGGAGGAATTCGGTATCGCCCTCGACCCTCGAAGTCGGCCGTGCTGCGATCTCGCTCGACTCGGGGATCCGAATCGCGGCGAGTGCGACCGTGCCGTCGACTCCGCGCGACCATCGGATCGGCAGCTCCGCGGGCGGGGACACCTCTTCCGGATGGGGGATGTATCGATAGACCTGGTGGAACCCGCGCCCGGGAATTCCCGCCTCGACGAAGTAGTACCCCGGCGCGACGCGAATGCGTGCCGGCCCGGATCCCCCTCCGGGTACTCGGATGATCTTGGTCTGGTCTAGCCGTTGCGTCGCGGGATCGTGCGGCAGGAGGAAGGTCGACTGGGCGACGGGAATCAGGGCGATCTCGGCGCCCGGGGGAGTGGTCTGGATCTCGACGACCGGCCGGGTCGAGGAAGAGTCGGCCATGAGGTCGTTGCCCATCCAGGCGACGACCGCAGCGGCCGCCAGGCCGACGGCGAGGATCCCGCCCACCGCGGCCGCACCCGCGTGTCTCCGAACGACCCGCGCGGCGCGATCGCGGAAGCGAAGCCGCTTGCCTTCCTTGCGTCGCGCAGCACGCCAATCCTCGGCGAAGGCGATCGCATCGGGATAGCGATTCGCGGCGGCAGGCTCGAGGCCCTTCGTCAGCACATAGTCGAAGTCGGGACCGAGCGCGGCCAGACGGCGGCTCGGCAGGATCGGCGGCGGCGCGGATTCCGTGAACCGGCCGCTCCCGAACGGCAAGTCCAGCGTCAGCACGCGATAGATCGTGGCCGCGAGCGCGAAGACGTCGACCGAAGAGGTCGGCGGACGTCCTTCCTGTTGCTCGGGCGGCATGTATCCCGAGGTTCCCACCCCCTGCCCTTGCCGAGTGATCGGGCATTCCTCGAGCAGGCGAGCCAGCCCGAAGTCGGCCAGCCAGACGTTCGCCTTCGAGTCGAGCAGGAGATTGGCGGGCTTGATGTCGCGATGGATCGTCCGGTTTGCGTGCAACGTGGCCACCGATTCGACCACGCGATCGAACACCGGCAGGACCTTCTCGAGGTATTCCTGATCGGAGAGGCGCGCCCAGGGGTGCAGTTCGGGAGAAGTCGCACCGCGCCGCGCCGCCGATCGAGAAGAGACCACGCGTTCGAGCGTGCCGCCGTCGGCGTACGGCATCACGATGATCGGCTGCCCCTGATACTCCAGGAGGTCGTAGATCGGGAGGATCCCGCTGCCGAAGTAGCGACTCGCGGTCTCGGCCTCGCGATAGAAGCGACGGAGCCGGATCGGATCGTCGGCGAACGCCGGCGGCAGGACCTTGAGCGCGACATGCCGCCTCAAGCTCGGCTGGTAGGCGAGGTAGACGATCGCGAGCGAGCGAGCCACTTGCTCGAGGATCACCAGGCCGGGCAGTTTGAAGGAGAGCCCGGGGTTCTCGACGACCACCGGCGGGTCGTCCGAATCTCCGCCGTCGTCGATCCGCGTCGAGGCCGTGATCCAACCGGTCAACGATCGGATCCCCTCGGGCGATCGATCCCAGAAGTTGGTTTCCGCATCGGCGGAGTCGCCCCTCTCGGGGTCGGGCGTGGCGAATTCGGTCGAGGGCGGAGCCTGAGGCTGGTCGGTCGTCGGTTGCGGCTCCGCCGCATCGTTCGGAGTCGTGTTCATCGCTACGTCTCGTGGAGGGGGCTCGCGCCGGGCGATAGGAACCGCGACCTCGGCGCGATCGGGAGGAACGAGTCGTCGACGGACGGAAATCGAATCACTTCGCCGGCGATGCGCTCGGAGAGGCGGCCCGGTCCCGCGTCACCCAGTCGGTTCCTTGGATGATCAATCGTTGAAGGCCGGGATTGCGCAAGGGGTCGTTCTTCCCCGGGCCGAAGTCGCGATGGCCAAAGACGGTGTGGAACACCTTGCCCTTGCCGTACTCGCGCACCCAGGCGACCGGCCAGGTCTGCCCGTTGTGCTCGGTCGTCGCCAGGGGTTCGATCGTGCCACGCATCTGCAGGAGATAATACAATTCGTCCTGGATCTCGAAGTCGCTCACCCCGTTGGTGACGGGATGATCGCGCTGGGCGATCTTGACCTGAAAGGTACCCTTGCGCGTCTTCGAGTCGGGCAGGCCGACGTGGGAGAAGACTCCTCCGAGCATGTCGCGCCAACCGTCGACCCAGTCGGGCGCCGCGTTGTCGGCGCCGTGGATCGAGACGTAGCCCTTGCCGCCGCGCACGAAGGCCAGGAGCGCTTCCTGCTGGGGAAGGGTGAACTTGAATTCGGGGTCGCGTCGATCGGTCAGGACGATCAAGCCGTCGTACTTCGCCATCGCCGACGTCTCGAGGATCGCCGCGTCCTCGACGATCGTCACCTGGAACCGCTTGGTGTCCTCGAGCACGCTCGAGAGGTAGAATGCCTGATCGCGGTAGCCGTGGTGTTCGCGTGCTCCGCCCGAGAGCAGGAGGATCTTCGCGCCGTCGGGAACCTTCTTCTGGGCCGAGGCCGGGGTCGCGAAGCCGCCCAGCGACGCCGCCAAGACCAGTGCCGACGGAAGAGACCACCGGGACATCGTACCGCCTCCCTCGAACGATCCTGGAACCAGAGTCCGAGCGAGCACGCACCCCGAACTCACTCGGTCCGCCGATCGTAGACCACCCGAGGCGCTGCCGCAAGCCGCGACTCGATCATCTGCTTCTCTCTTCACCGCACCTATACGAGGAGTCTCACGGATGTCCTGGAATCGCCGAATCGCCGCCGCAGCCGGATCCCTGCTCGTCCTCGTCGCGCTCGGCGCGGCCGACGAGATGAAGTCGCACGAAGCCGGCGAGATCCGCTTCGAGGCCCCCGCGACCTGGAAGACCAAGCCCACCAAGTCGGCCATGCGCAAGGCCGAGCTCGAAGCGCCCGCCGCCGCGGGCGACAAGGCCCCCGGCGAACTCGTCGTGTTCGTCTTCCCCAAGGGAGCCGGCACCGTCGAGGCCAACATCGATCGCTGGGCACGCATGTTCAAGAATGCCGACGGCGACGCTCCCTCCGCCGAGGTCAAGCAGACCAAGGGCAAGAACGTCGAGGTCACGCGCGTCGAGGTCGCCGGTCGCTACGTCGCGCCGATCTTCCCCGGCAGCCCCGAGACATACGACGAACCCAACTACCGCCTCTTCGGCGCCATCGTCCAGACCGACTCCGCGGGCTACTTCTTCAAGATGGTCGGACCCGACAAGACCATGAACGCCGCCCGCGCCGGCTTCGACGCCATGCTCGCCTCGATGACCAAGAAAGACTGAGCACCGATTCGACCGAGTCGATCCGGCGGAGAGCGCGGCGCGATCACTTCGCGACCGCCTCTCGCCCCCATTCCGGACCGAGAACGCTGGGACGGATCCCATACGTCATCAGGCGCACGAAGAACCGCGCCACGAATGGAATCCGCACGAACCACGGGAACTTCGGCGGCGAACCGCCGTCGAAGACCCGCTCGACGATCGTCGCCTGCATCCTGCGCTGCACGAACTGGATCACGCGCGTCGGGAACTCGCGGTCGCGCTGAACCCGTGCGGCCGCTTCGATCGGTACGCTTCCCGACAACAGCGGTCCCGCGAGCCGATTCGCCGCCGCGACCGCGTCCTGGATCGCGTAGTTGATCCCGACTCCGCCGACCGGCGACATCACGTGCGCCGCGTCGCCGATCACGAGCAGACCGTCGCGATACCAACGCTCGACGCGATCGGCCGCTACCTTCAAGAGATGTAGATCCTTCCAGTCGGTCAGGGCGTCGACCCGATCGGCGAGGCTCGGCTCGGCCGCGACCAACACCTCGCGCAACGCCTCGATCCCGCGCTCCTTCATCGCCTGGAAGTCGCCCTTGGGAAACAGCAAGGCGATCTGCCACTCCGGCCCGCGATTCAGCAGGATCAGGATCCGGCCGCGCGCGACGGCGCCATGCGCGCCCTCGGGCTCGTCGGGCCGACGCGGCAGCCGGAACCAGAGCACGTCCATCGGAGGCGATTGATCCTGCGCATGCAACCCGGCGGCCTTGCGGACCTTCGAGCCCCGGCCGTCGGCCCCGACCGTGAACGTCGCGCGGAGGCGATGCTCCTCGACTCCTTTGCGGTAGACCACGCCGACCACGCGGTCGCCTTCGACGATCAACTCCCGGAACGCCGAGCCCATCTCGATCCGGGCGTTCGGCATCCGGCCGATCTCTTCCGCCAACAGCGCGAGCAACGGAGCCTGCGGCATCATCGCCACATACGGATGCGGCACATCCATGAGGTCGAGCCGAAAGCCGGACGACTGCCCCGGCGGCGTGAATTCGCGCATCTCGGCATGCGGCAAGGCGAGAACGCGGTCGAGGATCCCAAGTCGATCGAAGAGGTCGAGCGTCGGCGGATGGACGGTATCGCCTCGATAGTCGCGATCGAAGTCGGCATGCGACTCGAGCAGGACCGTCTCGACTCCTCTCCTCGCGAGCAGGAGCGTGAGGATCAAGCCCGCCGGTCCTCCGCCGACGATGCAACACCGCGTGGTCGATTCAGCCGCCTCGCTCATCGTCGCCTCGGCGTTCGCGAAAGTCCTCGCGACCCCCGCGGCGCTCCGCGAGCCGTCGTCGCTCGCCGTCAGCTTAGTTCACGACCCGAAGCGCCCGCAAACGCCTCACCGGCCGAGGAGCCGGCTCTCGAGGCGGATGCGGTTGATGTCGAATTGCTCCAGCACGCGGAGGACCTCTTCGATGTCGTGCCCGGCGTTCTGCGCCCAGACGATGATGTCGAGGTTTTCCTTGCCGCGCTTCAGGAGTTCGAAGATCTCGGGGGTGATCGCCGAGTCGTGCCGGATCGTGCGGAAGAGCCCGAAGTCGCGGTGCTCCAGCTCGATCCAGTAGCTGATCCCCTCGACGTGCTCGATCCACTTGGCGCGGAGGAAGCCGTTCCAGTGGTGGCGGACCCACCCCTTGATCGCGGCCTCGCCGAGGTCGCAACCCGCCTTCTCACTCTCGATCCACTTGTGGACCAGGGCTTCCGTGCGGCTCCGGTCGTGCAGGCTCTGCCGGGTCACCGATCCCGCGGGATTCGGCATGGGCGTGCTGCATTGACACATCGCTACCTCCAGCCCCCCGCCGCCGGCACCCCGCCATGGGGCGTCGCGCTTCAGAGGGTTCGATCGGCGAGACCACCCAGGAACTATGAACCAAAGAGGACCGTCACGAAGAGATACGCACAACCGAACGTGAGCGTGGGCGAGAAATGCGTCGCATGCGAGAGATGTCGCACTCACGAAATTCTACGACAATCCTCCCGCGACCATCAAGTCGATTGCGTCGAACGTTCTCCGGATCGACGTTCGACTGGGGAATCCTCGGGAGACATGCCGAAAAAAGCCGCGTTCTTGCCCAGCATGACGGCGACGCCGGCCGCTCCCACGCCCATCGGGCCATACGGAACCGAACTGATCGAGCGCCAAGCGACCGTTCCGTCCATTTCCGCACAGATCAAATGCGCGCCTTGCCTCGCAATTCGCAACGGACCGCGCGGTCCCGGGGCATATTGATCGGTCGTGCCCGTCCCTCGGCTCTTGCCTCGAGCATGACCGGAGCCGTCGTAGGCGATCGAGCGGCCGTCGGGAGCCGTGACCACCACCTGCGAACCCGCGCCGTGCATCTGCCAGGCCTCGAACGGTACCGGCGATTCCCAGATCTTGCGACCGTCGGCCGAGTGACCCCTCAGGATCTGGGCCCTGCGCGCCAGCGTGATCCAGCAGACCCTCTCGGGCGAGCCCGGCGGAGCGGGTTGGAGCAGCAGCGGTTCTCCGGTCGGAGGAGAGGCCGCAGGGAGCGGATTCCCGGCCGCGTCGTGGATCAGGAGCGTGCCGTCCTCGAGGGTGAGGGCGAACATTCCGTCGGGCCCGATCGCGATCTCCTCGACCGGCTGCCGCAGCTCGCGCTTCCAGACCCAGCGGCCGGCGGTCGTCGCTCGGCCGATCCGGTCGCGCTCCTGCACGATCGCCAGGCCGAAATCGTCGGGGCGAAGCGCCAGGTGGGTGACCTCTACGAGCGACATCTCGAGCTTCCGCGCCGTGTTGCCTCGACAATCGCAGAGCACGATCATCCGGTCGGTCGCCGCGGCGATCCACCCCGGCGCCGTCCGCAGGATGCGTCCCACTCCCTGGATCTCGGGCGCGGCACCCAGCAACTTCCCCTTGCGCGTGAAGACCTCGAGCTTGTTCGTCGGGCTGATCACCCCGATGCGCGGCGGGTCGTCGAGCACGGCGAGCACCGTGTATTCCGACTGATCCTCTTTCTTGATCACCTCGATGGACCAATCGGGAGAACGCACGACTCCGCCGCTCGACCCCGCGTCGCGGCCCGCCGACGCCGGAGCGGAGGCTCGCCTCGGAGCGACGGCCGCGGCTCCGGCCCCCGCGAAGAGGTCGAGCTTCGTCACCTCGCCCGTCTCGAATCCATGCACGACGTACCGGCCCAGACCGTCCATCTCGAGCGCCATCGGCGGGTGCGGCAACTGCATCCGATGGCGGATCTGCCCCGCGCCGTTGAGGATCGCGAGTTCGCCCTCCATCGTGCCCACCGCGATCATCCGCCCTGAGAAGTCGGGTACCGCCTGCGTGGCCGAGCCGCCCAGGTGATAGGTTCCCTCCGCGCGGCCCTCGCCGTCGAACCGCTGGACGCCGTGCGACCAGCAGGAGACGAGGATCGCCGAGCCGTCGCCCGTCGTCGTCATCCGGCCCACGCTCGACAAGAGATTCTGCGTCCAGACGAGGTCGCCCCCGAGCTTGCCCGACTCGGCGTCGGCCGTGAGCTCGAAACCCATCAACATGCTGAAGGCCCCGATGCCCACCATCGCGAGCCGGTCGGCCACGAAACAGAGTCCGCCGAGCGGCTGCCGAGTCTCGAACCGGCCCGAGAGCTTGCCGAACCTCGTGTAGAACTGAACGAGATTGAGCTTCGACGCCACCGCCACGTAGCGACCGTGCGGGTCGATCGCCAGGGCCGAGGGGTCGGTGATCGCCGCGCGATCCTCGATGAAGCCGAGGCGATCGTCGAGGAGCCAGAGCTTGGATCCGCCTCCGATCAAGCCGACGAGCGAGCCGTCGTCGCTGATCGCGGCCGCGTTGATCTTCGCGGGCATTCGCTCGGCCGCGATCGTCTCGCCGCGCGCGTCGATGAGGTAGACCTGATCGCCCTCGTCCCAGGCCAGGACGCGACCCGCCTCGCGCGCCAAGGCCAACCCGCGCAGAGGGGCGCCCGTGATCATCGTCCATACCGGCCCGGGATCGAGCCGACCGCTCTGCCGACTCTCGTTCATCGCGGCCCGCCGCCTCTCGCTCCGACAGTTGTCCCTTGTGCCGATTCCATTAGAACACGACCTCGTCTCCGCGAAAAGCGGCGAGTCCGTTCGAGACGCGATCAGACGGGGCCGGCTCGATCGGCTTCGGGGCGATCTCCATCATCGTCATCGGCGAATGCGAAGAACGTCTGCATCCCCGAGCGCGGCGGCATCGGCTCGCCGACTGCGATCATCGCCCGCAGATCCGCCACGCTGTTCGCCTCGTCGGCACGCTTGTCGTCGCGACGACGCAAGACCCGCGGAAACCGCACGGCGACCCCCGACCGATGCCGCGTCGACTCCTGGATCCCCTCGAAACCGAGCTCGAACACCAAGCGAGGCTCGACCATCCGCACCGGTCCAAAACGCGCGACCGTATTTGCACGGACGAACGCGTCGACCTCGCGGATCTCGGCGTCGGTCAGACCCGAATACGCCTTCGCGACCGTCACCAATTCGCCCTCGGCCCAGAGCCCGAACGTGTAGTCGGTGTAGAGCCCCGCGCGCTTGCCCGAGCCCGGCTGCGCACCGATTAGGACGGCGTCGATCGTGCGGGGGTCGACCTTCCACTTCCACCAGTCACCCCGCTTCCGACCCACGCCGTACGCCGAACCCTTCCGCTTCAGCATCAAGCCTTCCACCCCCGCGCGGACCGCAGCGCTCCGAGCCGCCGCGAGCGCGGGCCAATCGTCGGCCTCCAAGACCTCGGAGACCGCGAGCCGCGACCCCTTCGGCAGTCGTTCCGCCAAGGCCCCGAGCGCAGCGCGACGCTTCTCGAGCGGTTCGCCGCGGTGGTCGACGCCGTCCCACTCCAGGAGGTCATACGCCATCAACCAGACCGGAACCTCCGCCAAGAGCTTCCTCCCCGGCGTCTTCCGACCGATCCGCCGCTGGAGATCGTGGAACGGCAGGACGCGATCGCCCTTTCTGGGCAGGAGCTCGCCGTCGATCACCGTGCCGTCGGGCAGATGCGGCCCGAGCGCCTCGATCTCGGGATAACGCTCGGTGACCAACTCCTCGCCGCGCGTCCAGAGCGAAGTCGCCCCGCCGCGCCGCACGAGCTGCGCGCGGATTCCGTCCCATTTCCATTCCGCCTGCCAGTCGCCCGCGGGCCCGAGAATCGCCGGATCGCCCTCGATCGGATGTGCCAGGAAGAACGGATAGGGCCGCGTCGCGTCGGTCTCGACCGAGGCCGGAGACACCAAGGCGGCGAAGCTCTCGGGCGTCGGGTTCCATTCGCCCATCAATCGATGCGCGATCGTCGGCGCGTTGACTCCGGTCGCCTCCGCGAGCGCGCGGATCACCAGGGAGCGCGACACGCCGACGCGGAAATTTCCCGTGATCAGCTTGTTCCAGACGAACCGCCGCCGCTCGTCGAACCCGCTCCAGATCGCGCGGATCGCGCTGCGACGCTCCGCCGGATCGGCCCCGCGCAGCGGTAAGAGGCGCTCTTCGATCAAATCATGGAGCGAGATCTCCTCGCTCGATTCCGGAGCGGGGAGCAAGAGCGCGATCGTTTCCGCCATGTCGCCCACCGCCAGATAGGATTCATCGAACAACCACTCGGGGATCCCCGCCTCGGCCGCGGCCCAGCTCCGCAGTTCGGCTCGGGCGACGATCCGCTTCGGCCGATTGCCGATCAAGAACCAAACCGCCCAGGCCGCGTCGGCCTCGGGCGCGGTGCGGAAGTAGTCGACGAGCGCTTGGATCTTCACGTTCGTCTTCGTGGTCTCATCGAGCCGTGTGTGGAGTTCCGAGAATCTGTTCATGTCTCGGGCTCCACGGCCGGCTCGTCTTCGCTCGGCGCGGCGTCGCCGACCTCGTCGCGCTCGCCTGTGTAGCGTGTCGCGAGGGCTCCCGCGTCGAGTCCGCGCTCGCGGAGGAACCGGCAGAGCGGCCCGACCGAGCCGTGAGTCAGCAAGACGCGCTGCGCTCCCGTGGCCTCGATCGCCGCGAGCAAGCCCGGCCAGTCGGCATGATCCGACAGGACGAATCCCCGCTCGACCGCCCTTCTCCGTCGCGGTCCGCGGATCCGCATCCATCCCGAGGCAAACGCGACCGACGCATCGCCGAACCGGCGGACCCACGGCGTTCCGTGCGCCCCCGGCGGAGCGATCACGAGCGAGCCGCCCCAGTCGTGCCCCCGTTCCGACGCGCTCACCGGTTGCGTCGCCGGCAAGGCCACGCCCGACTCTCGATAGGCCCGAGTCATCGCCTCCACCGCGCCGTGGACCGCGATCGGACCGATCGAAGGATCCACGCCCGATAGGAGTCGTTGCGCTTTGCCGAGCGAATAACCAAGCAGGAGCGACGCCCGGCCCGCATCGCGATTCGCGCGCCACCACGCATCGATCTCGGCGAACGTCTCGCGGTCGGGCCGCCACTGGTAGACCGGCAAGCCGAATGTCGATTCCGAGATGAACACATGACACCGCACCGCCTCGAACGCCGCGCAGGTCGGGTCGGGCTCGACCTTGTAGTCGCCCGAGACGACCCAGACCTCGCCGCGATGCTCGAGCCGAACCTGCGCCGAGCCGAGGATGTGGCCCGCGGGATGGAGCGAGATCCGCACGCTGCCGACCGACGTCTCCTCGCCGTATTCGAGCGTGTCGATCGTTGCCGACGCACCGATCCGCGCCCGCAACACGTTCGAGCCCGCCGTGCTCGAGAGGTAGCGCCCGCAACCCGACGAGGCATGGTCGGAATGGGCGTGCGTCACCACCGCGCGCTCGACCGCCCGCCAAGGGTCGACGAAGAAGTCGCCCGCCGCGCAATAGAGCCCGCGATCGGTCACCTCGAGCAAGTCGCCCATCGCGCCCTCGCCCCCGCATCGGCCGCCGCGCGCCGGTCGCGCGGAGGATCGTCACTCGACATCATAGTCGAACCGATCGACTCGACGAGTCCGCCGCGGGTTCAGCGCCTCGAAAACGACGCCGGCCCCGCGCGACCGAAGTCGAGCGGGGCCGGAATCATTGGATTTCGGGCACGATCGCGAAGCGATCACTGCGCGGCGGTCGACGTCGTACGCTTGGCCCGCTCGACCGCGAGCGCGAGAACCGGATCGTTCGCGGGATCGCCGAACGTGAACACATCCGCATCCGCTTCCTCGGTCTCGCCGTCGCCCTTCGGCCTCGCGGCGCCCCGGACGAGCACGTCGGGCGCGACGCCTTGCTCGCTGTACGGCCGGCTCGTCGGCGAATAGAACTGTGCGGTCGTCAGCTTGAGGCCCGCGCGGATCGATCGGAGTTCGTAGATGCTCTGGACCGACCCCTTGCCGTAGCTCCGGTCGCCCATGATCGTCGCCCGATGGAGATCCTTGAGCGCCCCGGCGAGGATCTCGCTGGCGCTCGCGGAGTCGTGATCGATCAACACGGCGAGGGGCATCGTGTAGGGCATGTCGGGCCGGGCCCGATAGACCTGAGTCTGGCCGGGAGCTCGCCCGCGCGTCGAGACGATGATCCCGCGGTCGACGAACCGATCGGCGATCTCCACGGCGACGTTCAAGAGCCCGCCGGGGTTGCCTCGAAGGTCGAGCACCAGGAACCGCATCCCCTCGCGCTCGAGCAAACGGATCGCCTTGTCGAGTTCGTCGGTCGACGACTTCTGGAAGGCCGAGAGCTGGATGTAGCCGACGCCGTTGGTGGGATCGACGAGTTTCGCCATCGTCACGCTCTCGACTTCGACATGTCGACGCATGATCCGCTTGGTGGCGACCTTACCGTCGCGCGACTCGATCGTCACCTCGACCGTCGAGCCTTCCTCGCCTTGGAGGCGATTCGCGGCGTCGTCGAGGCTGAGGCCGCGGAGCGCTTTGCCGTCGATCACGGTGATCCGGTCGTTCACCTTCAGGCCCGCTCCCGAGGCGGGGCCGCCGCGGATCACTCCGACGATCTTGAGCCCCTTGGGGTCGCCCTTGAGTTCGACGCCCAGGCCGACGAAGTTGCCGTCGATCATGGCGAACATGTCGTCGAGCTTGTCGGGGGTCAGGTACATCGTGTAGGTGTCGAGCACGTCGCACGCGCCGTAGACGAATTCGAGGACGATCGCGGCGGGATTCAGGCCGATCTCGGCCTTGGCCGTCTCGCAGGCCCCGACGATCTCGGCCCGCGCCGCGGCGAGGTCGCCCGCGACGAGCCGCTCGCGCCGCTCGCGAAGCTGCTTCCGCAGGCGCTGGACCGCTTCGGGAGTCGCGTTCGCCGCGTTGAGCTGGAGGAACACCGTGTCGCGAAGCGCGACCTCGACGTTGTCGTATCCGCGACGGACCATCGGCTCGAGCGAGACGGGGTCGACGTAGTGATGTTGGATCCGTTCGATCAGTTCGTCGTAGACGCCGAGCGCGCGGTCTCTGGGCAGGCGGAGCAGGACCTCGCGAAAGCTCTGGTCCTGATAGCGCCGGCAGATCTTGAGATGGGTCTCGCAGAGGCGGAGCCGGTGTGCGAAGTCGGTCCGGTCGGGCCAGAGTTCGAGCGCATCTTCATACAAGCGAACGGCGGGAGCCCATTCGTGCTTGCGCTCGAGTTCGAGGGCCTGTCGGAGCGTCGCCTCGGGATCGCCGGGAATGGCGAGCGGACGGATCGCCTTCCGCGTGGATTCCGCGGCGGGCGACGTATCGGGCGCTTGGCCCTTGGCAACCGCGGCGAGTCCCAACACCAGCGCGATCGCCAGTGCCGTCCTCGCTCGGGTGACGTTGATGACCTGCATCGCGGACGATCCTCTCACTCGCTGCGGAGGGAGCGGAGTCGAGCGAGGGTTCGCGAGCCTGTCGGGTTCGATCTGTCGCGTCGCGCCGGGACCGGATGCAAAGAGGGCGAATGACGAGCGACCGCGGGCCGTTTCGGGCCGGGTCGTTGCGTCTTCACCGTTCCTTCGGTTCCGCGGCACGTCGCCCTCGAGCCGAGGCGGCGACCATGCTCGACCGCGCACCGATCCCTGGTTGCGTAGACGATGATGCAAAGCTCAAACAGCGGGAGCGATCCGGCGCACGCCGGCGATCGACCACCGTCGACCCGCCGCGCCGCCGAGGAATCGCCGTCGATCCTCTGCGAAGGCAAGAGGCATGCCGAACGGCCAAACCGTCCACACCCCCCTCCACCAGCATCAGTATAGCACGCCCCGGCAAGCCCTAAACCATTTCGTAAGAACGACAAAACGTAAGAATTACAAACGGGCCGAACTTCGATGTCGTTCGCGGCACGAAGGGCTCGACCGGGTTGTTGCGATCGAGGTGTGTCGAACGTAAGCTCGACTCTTCGGATCACTTCGCGCACCTGGACCTCGAGAGTCAGACCATGAATCCTCCCTCGTTCGATCGGCGAGACTTCCTTCGAGTCCTCGGCATCGGCACAGCCATGGCCGCTTCCGGCCGCGTCGCGCGGGCCGCGGATGAATCGAAGCGGTGGAAGCGGGCGTTCATGCTCGGCGGCAAACGGAAGGGGCCGATCCTGCCGACGTTCGAGCTCCTGAAGGCCGCCGGATTCGAAGGGGTCGAGCTGATCAGCCCGAACGAGCTCGACCGCGACGAGGTCATCGCCGCGCGCGACAAGACCGGGATCGTGATCCACGGCGTGTCGGGCTCGGTCCATTGGGGATCGCCGCTCTCCGACCCCGATCCGGCCGTCGTCGCCAAGGGGCTCGAAGCGATTCGCCGCGAATTCGACGATGTGAAGGCCTACGGCGGCGATACCGTGCTGGTCGTGCCCGCCGTCGTCACCAAGAAGGTCGGCTATCGCGAGGCCTACGAACGCTCGCAGAAGGCGATCCGCTCGCTGATCCCCGACGCCGAGAAGGCGGGCGTCAAGATCGCGATCGAGGAGGTCTGGAACAAGTTCCTCCTCTCCCCCCTCGAATTCGCCCGCTACATCGACGAATTCGAGAGCCCCTGGGTCGGCGCATATTTCGACGTCGGCAACGTCGTCGAGTTCGGATATCCGCAAGAATGGATCCACGAGCTCGGCAAGCGGATCGTGAAGATCCATATCAAGGAATACGCCAAGCCGAAGCGGTTCGACTACAAGCTGGGCGAGGGCGAGATCGACTGGCCGGCGGTTCGCCAAGCCTTGATCGACGTCGACTACAAGGGGTGGATCACCGCCGAGGTCGGAATGGGCGACCTCGAGGCGATGAAGGACCTCGTGGCGCGGATGAATCGCCTGATCACGTATTGATCGCGGCACTTCCTGCTCGGTCGCGCTCGCTCGATGATCTCAGACGAGCGCGGCGAGCACGAGGTCGCGGACGTCGGTGAGCGCCGGGTCGGGGCCGGGCGCGGGGCCGTCGGCGACGAGGATCGGCCGGTCGAGCGGGTCGGCCGCGGCGAGTCCGTGGCTCCCCTTCACGAGCGAGGCGTCGAGCGGCACGACGTCGAAGAGCGTCCGGAATCCCAGCTTCTTCGCGGCCAGCCGCGCGGCGATCCGAAGCATCGGCAGACGGATCGCGGGGTCGACGAAGAGTTCGCAGGGGTCGTAGCCGGGCTTGCGATGGATGTCGACGGTCCGCGCGTAGTCGGGAGCGGCGGCATCGTCGAGCCAGAAGGGGTAGGCGAACCAGGCGTCGGGCCGCGAGAGGGCGACGATCTCGCCGCTGTAGCGATGATCGAGGCCGACCTCCGCGCGTTCGGGGCCGACAAGCAGGCGATCGACCTCGGGGACGGCGGCGAGGAGGTCGCGGATCCGCGCGACGTCGCGCGGGTCGCGCACGTGGATGTGGGCGAGTTGATGATCGCAGACGGCGAATGCGTCGCTCTCGAAGGTGTCGAGCGTCTCGCCGAACGGACCGGGCCGCGCGGCGACGGTTCCGGCTCGGCGGAGCACACGGTTCAAGTATCCCACGCGGCTCACGTCGCAATGGCCGTATTCGCTGACGACCCAGACGCGCGCGCCGACCTTTCGCGCGGCGTCGATCAAGGGCTCGCAGGCGTCGTCGAGTTCTCGGACGAGCCGCGGCATGTCGCAGCCCGAAGGCCCGAATCGTTGGGGGTCGTAGTCGAGGTGGGGCAGGTAGACGAGCGTGAGGTCGGGGCGTTCGGCGGCGAGGGTCGACGCGGCCGCGCGGGCGATCCAGGTCGTGCAGGGCAGGCCCGCGCGCGGTCCCCAGAACGAAGGGAACGGGAACGGCCCGAGCTCGGCTTCGAGCTTCGCGGGCAGCTCGAGCGGCTTGCCGGTGATCGCGAACGCCTTGTTGCCGTCGGCCCCGTAATGCGGCTTGGGCGTGACGCTCAGGTCGACATGTGCACCTTGGTTGAACCACCAGAAGAGCTTGGCGACGCGAAACGCCCTCCCCTGCTCTTCAGCGTGCCGTCGCGCGGTGACGTAGAGCGGCTCGGCCTCGATCTGGGCGTTCGCCTGCTGCCAGAAGCGGACCTCGCCCGTCTCTCGAAAGAGGCGGCCGTTGCCGACCACGCCATGACCGCTCGCGGGCAATCCGGTCAAGATGCTCGCCTGCGCAGTGCAGGTCACCGCGGGCAGGACCTCGCGCAGGGGGCGGCTCCAGCCCGCGTCGGCGATCGCCTTCAGCCTCGGAGCGTGTGCGAGCAGGCGAGGGGTCAGACCGACGGCATTGATGAGGATCAGCGGTGCTCGTTCATGCATCTCTACGCGCAACCTCGGCGGGAAACGGAGGGGAGCGACCTCTTCGCCTCGATAGGCTAACATCGAATCGACGAAGCGTCGACGATCGTCCGCCCGAGCGAGCCGCGACCATGGATCTCCCGCCCTACACCTACATTCCCGGCGGTCGTCATCCGCACCCGATCCGCGAACCGGGCGGACACATGCACGGACGAAGGCATGAACAGCCGCCGCCGATCGCCGACGAGCTCGGAGGAACCGGTTCGCCCGCGTTCGACCAGGGCAAGCGGCTCTTCGAGGCGGGCTACTACTGGGAAGCGCACGAGGCCTGGGAGTCGCTCTGGCATGCCCACGGCCGCACCGGGCCGACGGCCGACCTGCTCAAGGGCTTGATCAAGCTGGCGGCGGCGGGGGTGAAGGTCCGCGAGGGACAACCGCACGGCGTCCGCGTCCATGCCGCGCGTGCGGGCGATCTGTTTCGAGCCGTGCGCGCGGCCGCGGGCGACCGCGTGCTCGGGCTCGACCTCGAGCACCTGATCGCCTCGGCGCGCGTCGCCGAAGAGGTCGTCGCCGCGCCCGGTCTCGAGCCCGACGGCGCGGCGGTCGCGGTCTTCCCGTTTCGGCTCGAGCGGTGAGCGGTCGGACGGTCCTGTCAGTTGAGCGTCGCCGTCGGCCGGGCTTCGGGTTCGAGCCGATCGAGTTCGGCGAAGAGCCTCGACTCCTGCTCGGCGGTGAGGCGGTCGTGCGGAGGGCGCGGCGGGCCGACGTCGAGGCCGATCCGACGCATCACCGCCTTGGCCGCGGCCATGTAGCCGAAGCTCGCGAGCAGGCGGATCAGGCGGACGCTCCGGAACTGCTCGACCCGAGCCTGCTCGAGGTCGCCGCGTTCGAACGCCTCGATCAGCCGGAGATAGATCGGCGCGGCGAAGTTGTAGCTGCTGCCCACGGCTCCGCGCGCGCCCAAGGCGAGTGCGGCGAGGAGATACTCGTCGCACCCAAAGGGCACGTCCCACTTCGCGTCGTCGGCGCGTAGACAGAGTTGATAAGCCATCAAGTCGGAGTTCGTGAACTTGATCCCCGCGAGGTTGGGGATGCGGCTCCGGGCGGCATCGAGGAACTCGGGCATGCCGAGGTGAACACCCGTGAGCGCGGGGATGTCGTAGAAGTAGAACGGCAAGGCCGGCGCGGCGGCGGCGATCGCCTCGCACCAGGCGACGAGCGCCTCGAGCGAGCGCGGCTTGAAGTAGCTGGGCGCGAGCGCGGAGATCGCCGAGGCACCGGCCTGCTCGGCGTCGCCTGCGAGCGCCCGCGAGTCGTCGAGGCAGTTCGCGCCGACGTGGACGACGACGCGGGGACCTCCCGCTCGGGTCGCGTCGACCCATCGGCGCGCGAGCCGCAGCCGTTCGTCGGCGGTGAGCGAGTGGCTCTCGCCGGTCGTTCCGCCGACGAACACCGCGGCGACGCCGCTCCGCGCGAGATGCTCGGCCTGGCGCTCGACGACGGCGAGGTCGAGCGAACCGTCGGCGGCGAAAGGGGTGTGGGCGGCGGCGGTGAGGCCGAGGAGGCGAGCGTGGTCGGAAGACATATCCGGTCTCGTCGATGGAAAGGTGTCGAGCTCTCAGTCGAGCGGGTCGAGCGCGGGCCGCTTGCCTTCGCGCGGCTGGATCAGGAGGACGCAGACGACCGAGAGGAGCGCCGCGGCCGAGAAGACGGCGAAGATCATGCCAAGCGGGAGCTTGCGGTCGCGCATCAGGCCGAATCCCCAGTCGGCCAGGCCGCCGCAACTGATGCTCACGAGGTTCATGATGCCGTACCCGGTGGCGCGGAGGTCGGGCCGAGCGATCTGGCAGAGGATCGGCATGTTGTTGCAGTCGAAGAAGCCCCAGCCGATGCCGAAGACGATGAGGAAGGCGACGGCGACCCAGAGCTGCCCGGTCAACGGCGAGAAGCCGACGCCGAGGATCGCGGGAACGATGAGCGCGATGCCGATCGCGCTGATGTTGATGCGTCCGCGGTCGGAGCGCTCCATCCAACGGTCGGCGAGTCGGCCGCCGAAGATCGCGCCGATGATCGCCGCGCACTGCCAATAGAGCGCGGCGGAGACGCCCGCCTTACCTTGGCCGATGCCGAATTGTTCCTTGAGGATCGAGGGCATCCAGTCGCGAACGACCCAGCCCGCGAGCGCCGGGAGGGTGAACGCGAGGACGAGGAGGAGAAATGAAGGGTTGCCGAGAAGTTCACGGATCGCCGCTCCCGGGGAGGTGGTCGGCGCCTTGACGACGGCGGCCGAGGCATCGGGCCGATGGTCGCGGAGCAGGAAGAGGAGCGGGAGCGCGTAGACGACTCCGATCAAGCCGCACGCATGAAACGCCCAGCGCCAGCCGAGAGCGGGGTCGTCGGCGATGTAGCCGCTGAATCCTCCGAGGATCACCCCGGCGTAAATGCCCATCTGGTGGACGCCGACGGCGCGCGACCGCGTGGCTCCGAGGTGGTGGTCGGCGATGAGGGCGAGCGCGGCGGGGATGTAGAAGGCTTCGCTGATGCCCATCAAGGCTCGTGTTGCGAGCAATTGTTCATAGGTGGTCACTTGCCCGGTGAGCCAGGTCACGGCCGACCAGACGAAGAGGCTGCCCGCGATGACCCGGCGCCTGCTGAAGCGATCGGCGAGGTAGCCGCCGATCGGGCTGAGGAAGGCGTAGACCCATTTGAAGAGAGCGAGCACCTTGCCCCAGTCGGCCTCGGTCTGGATGCCCGAGAGGTCGGCCATGACGGAGGTCTTCATCGCCGCGAGCATCTGGCGGTCGAGGTAGTTGAGAAGCGCGACGGGCACCAGGAGCGCGACGACCAGCCAGGCGCGGCGCATCGCGGAATCATCGACATCGACCGACTCGCTCATCTTCGACTCCCATCCTCGATACGGCCGCGGCGCGGGCGGCTCATTGCAGTTGACGGACCTCGGGCGAGCGTCTGCCCGGTTTCGCCTCGCCCGAGACGACGACCCAAGCCCCGCCCCATTCGACGACGGGCGCGGTGACGCGGGCGAGCGCGGTGGTTCCGACCTCGACCCAGCGATCGGCCGCGGAGCCGTAGGCGAGGACCGCGCGCGAGAAGCCGGCGTGTTCGAGGGGGGGACGAGCGACCTGCGAGCCGTCGTCGCCGCCGAGCAGGAGCAAGCGCCCGGCCCGCTCGAGAGCCGGCGCGGGCGCTGCGGCGAGCGGCCGAGGCAGATCCGCGACCCGCCGCCATCCTCGCCCGGGGCGGAACGAATAGCAATCGGCCAGATAGCGGCGGACGGGATTGCCGTCGGGCCCCGGCTCGAGCGCGACGCCGCCGGCGACGATCAAGGCGTCGCCCAAGCGACCGACCGCGGCGAGCATCCGCCCCGGTCCCGGCAAGGGCGGCTCGAGGCGAGGAGTCGAGTTGACGCCCGCGCGAGGGTCGAACGACCAATGCCGGCGTTCGGCCGAGGTCGCGTCCGGAGAGGAGATCCCGCCGACGACGTGGATCCGCTCGCCCAGGACCGCCGCGCCGTGGTTCATGGAGGCTTCGGGGAGGTCGGGAAGTCGATCGATCGACGCCTTGCCCGATCGCCATTCGAGCGCGAGCACCTCGGACGTCGCTCGAGAGACGCCGGGCGCGGAGCCGATCTCGCCGCCGATGAGGAGGACCCGCTCATCGATCGCGAACGAGGCGCCGTAGCCGCGCGGGGCGGGGAGCTCGAGGTCGAGTCGGACCCAGGCGGCGGCGTCGGGGCGTTGGAGAACGAAGATCGCGTCGCTCCAGACCTTGAGGCCGCCCTCCCAGGGGTAACCCTTGGGAAAGTTCGCGCCGCCGGCCGCCAGGAGCGCGCCGCGGCTGACGCCGGCATACATCCCCGCGAACCCTTCGCGATCGAGCAGCGGGGCGAGAGCGCGGTCGATGGGAAAGGCGGGTGCTTCGAATCGGGCGAGACCGGGCCGGGCGGTCGTGAGTCCGAGGATGCCCGCGAGAGCGAACGCCCCGCGTCTGGTGATCGTCGGCGTCGCCGCCTTTTCCTCGGAGCCTCGACTGCCCGCGCGGTCGGGTCTCGGTGTATGATGTTGGTTCGTCATCATCCCGCCGGATCGTCTCGACTCGTCTCGGATCTCGATCGACGCGTCGCCCTCGAGGGAGGTTGTTGCCTTGTTCGCTGGACCGATCATTGCTCGCGAGGTGCTCACGGCGCCCCGCCCGGCCCGATTCTATCTGAGCCGAGCGGCCTACGCCGGACTCTTCTTCATCTTGATGTGGACGGCCTGGCAGTCGCTGATCGGCTGGCGGGACGTGCGCGATATCGGCGTGATCGCGGTCTACGGCGCGTCGCTCTTTCGACTGCTCGTGATCTTGCAGCTCGTGATGATGCTCTTCTTCGCGCCGCTGGCCGCGGCGACGTCGATCGCGCACGAGAAGGACCGGCGGACCTTTCTGCTCCTGCTGATGACCGACCTGCGCGACGTCGAGATCGTGCTCGGCAAACTGGTGGCGAGCTTGCTGCAGATCGCGACGCTGCTCGCCGTCGGTGCGCCGATCCTGTTTCTTTGCATGCTCCTCGGCGGAGCGTCGAGCGAGCAGGTTCTCGACGTCCTGGGGATCACGGCGGCGGCGGGAATCGCCGGCGGGGCGACGGGTCTGCTCGTTGCACTCTGGCGTGACCGCACGTTTCAGTCGCTCGCGATGACTCTTCTCGTGCTCGTGCTCGGCCTCACGATCATCGAGTCGGTCGCCTTCCTCCTGCCCGGTCTCCGGCCTTTCGGCGTGGGGCTGGCCGACCTGCTCGACCCGTTCCGGACGGTGCTCACGGTGACCGACCCCGCTCCCGGAACCGCCAAGCCGGCGATCCGCCCCAGCATCCTCTTCATGATCGCCGCTCTGTTGTACTCGGCGGTGGTCGTGGTCGTGAGCGTGGTGATGCTGCGGGTTTGGAATCCCGGCCGCAACGAGCCTCGCGAACAGCGAGAGAGCGGCGAGGAGGCGGTCGGCGAGCAACTCGTCGAGGTCGACGAGCTGCCGACGCAACTGCTCGCGGCCGAAGTGGTCGCCGGGAAATCGCTCACCGCCGACGCGGCTACCGACCCCGGGGCTCTCGACGTCGACGCGACGACCGGGCTGCACGTCCCTCGGCGAACCCATCGACGCATCACCAAGAAGGCGGGTCGCTATCGATCTCCGTGGGAGACGCCGATCATCTGGCGCGAGCTCATGACCCGCGCCTACGGCACCAAGCCGCTCGTGATCAAGGCCGCCTATCTCGCCTGTGCGGCGGTCGGTCTCGCCTACTTCTACAGCAATCCCGACCTCGCCGCCGACCCCTGGCGAGCCGCCTGGGTCCTGATCCCGCTGTCGATCCTCAGCCTGATCCTCATCAATGCGCAAGGCGTGACCTCGATCACCTCCGAGCGCGACACGGGCGCGCTCGACCTCCTTCTCGTCACCGAGCTCTCGCCGAGCGAGTTCATCTTCGGCAAGCTCTACGGCGTGCTCTACAACACCAAGGAGATGGTCGCCGTACCCGTGCTCCTCACGATCTGGTTCGCTCTGATCCAGGCGATCACGGTCCGAGGCGCGGTCTTCCTGGTGATCGACTTCCTGCTGCTGGCGCATTTCTCGGCCAAGCTGGGGATCCACGCGGCGATCACTTATACGAACAGCCGGACCGCGGTCGCCAACAGCCTGGGAACGATCTTCTTCCTCATGGTCGGCATCGCGGTCTGCGCGGGGTTGATCGTGATCTCGGACCGCGAATTCGGCCGGCAGTTGCTCAGCTTCGTGATCTTCATCGGCGCGGGCAGCGTCGCACTCTTCGCGAGCCTGGGCGCCAAGAATCCGTCGCGAGCGATCGCGTTGGTCGCGCTCTTGACTCCGTTCTGGAGCTTCTACTGCATCATCAGCCTGGCGCATCGCGACGTGCTCGCCGCGTTCCTCGTGAGCGTCGGCGTCTACGGTTTCGCCCTGATGGCGATGCTCGTGCCCGCGGTCAGCGACTTCGACATCGCCCTCGGACGCACCAACGCGATCCAGGGTTGATCGGAAGTCGAACCCACCGATTCGAGCGCATGCGAACGGCCGCTCGCCCCTCGAGGATTCGATCCTCGGGAGCGAGCGGCCGGCTCGGGTTTCGTCGCCCTGGTCAGCGTGCCGAAACCTTGCGGGATCAGTCTTGCTTGCCGTCGATCGGTCGCGCCGGGACGCCGGCGACCACCGTGCCGGCGGGGACGTCGCGACCCTTGAGAACCACAGCCCCGGCGCCGACGACCGCACCCTCACCGATCGAGACCGGCGCGATCAGGACCGAGCCCGAGCCGATCATCGCGTGGGCGCCGATCTGAGTCGCCGCCTTGTCCTTGCCGTCGAAGTTCGCCGTGATCGCCCCGGCGCCGACGTTCGCCTCGCGTCCGACGGTCGCGTCGCCGAGGTAGCAGAGGTGGCGTGCGACGACCCCCTCTTCGAGCGTCGAACGGTTGACCTCGACGAACGCACCGATCTCGACGCCGTCGAGCACCTTCGTACCGTCGCGCAGGTGGGCGAACGGGCCGACCTTGCAGCGCTCGCCGATCTCGACCGCACCGGTGATCACCGTGAACGGGTAGATGATCGTCTCGCGGCCGATCTTGGCACGCACGTCGATGAACGTATTCCGCGGGTCGACGATCGAGACGCCCTCGGCCATCCACTGATCGGTGATCCGCCGCTGCATGATCGCATGTGCTTCGGCGAGATGTTGACGCGTGTTGATGCCGAGGATGTCGTCGGCGTCGAGCACCGGCAGCGCGATCACGCGGCGGCCCATGTTCTGGAGGAGCGTGGGGGCGTCGGTCAGGTAGTATTCGCCCTGGGCGTTCGAGGTGCCGAGCTGGTCGAGCGCGTCCCAGAGGCCGGGGAGCTGGAAGACGTAGCAGCTCGGGTTGACTTCTTGGATGTGCACCTGTTCCGATGAACAATCCTTCTGCTCGACGATGCCGAGGAATTCGCCGTCCTCGCCGCGGACGATGCGTCCGAATCCGGTCGGGTCGTTGACGACGGCCGTGCCCAGGAGGCAGGCCGCCTTCTCCTCGGCTTGCCGCTTCAAGAGGTCGGCGAGGGGTTGAGCCCGGATCAGGGGCTCGTCGCCGACGACGATCAGCGCGGGGCCGCTGTATCCTTCGAGCACCGACTTCGCCGCCTTCACGGCGTCGCCCGTACCGAGCTGCTGGTGCTGCGTCGCGAAGACGACGTCGGGCTCGCCCGCGAGCGCGGCCTTCACCTGGTCCGCTCCGTGGCCGACGATCACGACGATGCGCTGAGCGCCGGCGCCTCGAGCCGCGTCGACGACGTAGCGGATCATCGGCCGGCCGCAGACCTCGTGGAGCACCTTCGCCTTGTCCGACTTCATCCGTTTGCCGTGACCGGCCGCCAGAATGATCGCCACCGGGCCTTGCATGCGCGGCTACCTCACGTGAGATGATGGAGGAATGATCCGACCGACGGGACCGCCTGCCCAAGACTCTCCGACCCCCGCCCGTCGTGGGCCACGATCATACGGCTCGGTCGACCCGGTCGTCAAATCGACCATGGGTCCAGGCCGCCCGGCCCGCACGCCCGCGACGCGCGAACCTTGAATCGAGGGCCGGCATCCGGCACAATGACGTCATAGCATCCGGCCGATCGCCGCGATGGAGAAGCGCCTCGAAGGGGAGCCGGGGATCATGTCGTTGACGGTCGAGGAAGTCGCCAAGGTCGCTCTGCTCGCGAGGCTCCGGCTCAGTCCCGAGGAACTCGAGACCTTCACCGGCCAGCTCAACACGATCGTCGACTTCGTCGCCCAACTCCAGTCGCTCGAAACCGAGGGGATCGAACCGCTGGCGCATGGCGTCGAGGTTCGAAACGTCTTCCGAGACGACGTCCGCGGCCCCTCGCTCCCTCGCGACGCCGCCCTCTCGAACGCCCCGAAGCGCAACTCCGAGTCGTTCCTCGTTCCCGTCGTCCTCGACTGATCGATCGCGATCGATCGTCGCGACATCGGATCACGACCCGCCCGTCGTCCCTGCGACCGGCGGGCGTCCTCTCTTTCCCATCGTCACACCGCGCTCGTCTCACCCGACGCGATTCCCCAGCCTCCTCGTATCGAGACCATCCACGATGGACCTGTCGCGTGAGACCGCCGTCAGCCTCGCCCGGAAGATGAGCGCGGGCGAAGTCACCGCCGAAGCCGTCAGCCGCGCCTACCTCGATCGCGCCCAGGCTCTCGACGATCGACTCCACGTCTTCCTCCACCTCGATGCCGACGCCATCCTCGACCGAGCGCGCGCCGTCGATGTGAAGCGCCGATCCGGCGCTCCGATGGGACCGCTCGCGGGCGTTCCCGTCGCCATCAAGGACGTCCTCTGTGTGAACGGCGTGCCCACCACGTGCGGCAGCAAAATGCTCCAGGGCTTCCGCCCGCCCTACGACGCTCACGTCATCGAAAAGCTCCTCGCCGCCGACGCCGTGCTCTTCGGCAAGACCAACATGGACGAGTTCGCCATGGGCTCGTCGACCGAGAACTCGGCCTACGGACCGACGCGCAACCCCTGGGATACCGATCGGATCCCAGGCGGCTCGTCGGGCGGTTCGGCCGCGGCCGTCGCCGCCGACTTCGCGCCCGTCTCGCTGGGCTCCGACACCGGCGGTTCGATCCGTCAGCCCGCGGCGCTCTGCGGAATCGTCGGCCTCAAGCCGACCTACGGCCGCGTCAGCCGCTACGGCCTGATCGCCTTCGCCAGTTCGCTCGACCAGATCGGCCCGTTCACCCACGACCTCGCCGATACCGCGCTGATGATGGAAGTGATCTCGGGACGCGACCCCCGCGACGCGACGAGCGTCGACGAGCCGGTTCCCCCCTATCTCGCCGAGCTCGACAAGCCGCCCGAGAATCTCCGAATCGGCATCGTCCGAGAGTTCTTCGGCGAAGGTCTCGACCCCGAGATCGAAGCATCCGTCCGCGCGGCGATCGACATCTATCGATCGGCGGGCGCCGTGGTCGAGGAGGTCTCGCTGCCGCACTCGAAGTACGGCGTCGCCGCGTACTACCTCGTCGCACCCGCCGAATGCTCCAGCAATCTCGCGCGGTACGACGGCACGATCTTCGGACACCGTTCCGACGACTTCGCGCCCAAGTTCCCCGGCGAGGAAGCTCTGCCGCCGCTCGTGCGGATGATGATGGCCAGCCGCGCAGAGGGTTTCGGCCCCGAGGTCAAGCGCCGGATCATGCTCGGCACCTTCGCGCTGTCGGCCGGATACGCCGACCAGTACTACAACCAGGCTCTCAAGGTCCGCCGCCTGATCCGCAACGATTTCGACGCCGCATTCGCCAAGGTCGACGTCTTGATCGGTCCGACCTCGCCCTCGCCCGCCTTCAAGCTCGGCGAGCGCACCGCCAATCCCCTCGCGATGTACCTCTCGGACATCTACACGATCACCACCAATCTCGCCGGCATTCCCGGCCTGAGCATCCCCTGCGGCCTCACCGGCGAGGGCCTGCCGATCGGTCTGCAACTCCTCGCGCCGGCTTTCGCGGAATCGAAACTCCTCAGAGCGGCGCGCGTCTTCGAACGCGAGACCGACTGGCACACCCGCCGGCCGGGGATCGCGGGATGACGGGACGAGGAGCCTGAGATCCGTGAGATTCAGCACCGCGAACAAGGACCTCGGAGATCCCGACGAACTCGAACTCGCGTGGGTCGATCGACGCGACGATGCCCGAATCCTGGCGGAACGCGGACGGACCGGGCTCGCCATCGCCTGCGGGATCTACGCCCTCGAGATCAAACTGAAGACGATCATCTGTCGAAAGCTCGATCTCGAGCGGTCGCCCAAGGAGTTCGAGATCCACGACCTCCAGGGGCTCTTGACGGTTGCCGGGCTCTCGCGAAAGATCAACGCTCATCCACTGATCAAGCTCCAATGGGTTCGCGTCGTCGAAACCGCTCGCGAACTCAACGACTTTCGGTACCGACCCAATCACAGCTTCTCGATCGAGCAGATGACCGAGTTCTTCTTCAGTCTCGAGGATCCCGCGGAAGGAGTACTGCCGTGGCTCTCGACCCTCTGATCGAATCGACGACCACCTGGATCTCCGAACTCATCGCCGATTACGCGGCCGCGCGCGGATGGAAGCCGGGTACCGACTATCGGCTCTTCGCCGAACCTGTCTGCCGCTGGGGGAATGTTGCCTTCATCCTCCTCGTTCGCGAGATCGACGAGTCCCGGAGCCGAGAGATCTTCCTCGATCTCTGGCGAATTCAACGCGAGAAACGCGCCTTGGAACCTGAACTCGACCTCGCCGAGACGAATCTGCTCGTGCGATCGTTTGAGCAGGTGAAGGAAGGTGGATCCTACTCGATCCACCCCGGATACCGCGAAGTCACCCTCGATACCCCGCTCCCGTCCGCTCCCGTTGCGCCGGCGGGTGTCTCACCGAACGCACGCTGAGGTCCCCGATCGATGTCCTACACCACCGTCATCGGCCTGGAAGTCCATGTTCAACTCACCACCGAGAGCAAGATGTTCTCGAGTTGCGGCACCGAGTTCGGCCTGCCGCCCAATACCCAGACCGACCCCGTCTCGCTCGGCCTGCCCGGCACCTTGCCCGTCATGAATCGCAGGGCGTTCGACCTCGCCCTCCGCACGGCCGTCGCCCTCGGCGCAGAGATCGCGCCGTTCACCAAGTGGGACCGCAAGAACTACTATTATCCCGACCTACCCAAGAATTATCAGATCAGCCAGTATGACCTCCCCTTCTCCACAGGCGGATCGCTCCCGATCCCCGCGATCAAGGACGGCCAGGTCGAACGGTCGTGCCGGCTCACTCGTGTCCACCTCGAGGAGGATACCGGCAAGCTCACCCACGGCTCCGGCGGCTTTTCCGAGGTCGACCTCAACCGAGCGGGCATCCCCCTGCTCGAGATCGTCTCCGAGCCCGACATCCGCAATGCCGAGGACGCCAAGGCCTGCCTCGAGGAACTTCGCCTCACCCTCCGCTACCTCGGCGTGTCCGACTGCGAGATGCAGGAAGGCTCGCTGCGCTGCGATGCCAATGTGAACATCCATATCGACGTCGACGGCAAGACCGTCGCCACGCCGATCGTCGAGATCAAGAATTTGAACAGCTTCCGATCGGTGGAACGCGCGATCGTCTACGAAGCCGAGCGCCAATATGAGAAGTGGAAGCAGGACGGCAAGACGATCAAGGACGCCCCCAAACAGACCCGCGGCTGGAGCGACCCCGAAGGCGTCACCAAACCCCAGCGCGAGAAGGAAACCGCGGCCGATTATCGCTACTTCCCCGAGCCCGACCTCGTGCCCGTCGTCGTCGACTCCGAGTGGCTCGCTCGCGTTCGCACCGAGATCTGTGAACTCCCCACCGACCGACGCAAGCGATTCGTCGCCGAATACGGCCTCTCGCTCTACGACGCCAACGTGCTCGTCGAACAAGGGCAAGACGTCGCCGACTACTTCGACGAGGTCGCCAAGGGAGCCGGCGACGCAAAGCTCGCTTCGAACTGGATCCAGCAGGACGTGCTCCGGATCGTCAAGGAGTCGAAGATCGCTCTCGCCGACTTCCCCGTCCGCCCCGCCGCACTCATCGACCTGCTCCAACGCGTGAAGCGCAAACAGGTGAACACCAATCAGGGGCGGGAGATCCTCGCCAAGCTCATCGACTCGGGCCGGTCGCTCGACGACATCATCCGTGAAGACGGATATGAACTCGTGAGCGATACCTCGGCGATCGTTGCCGCCATCGAGGCCGCCCTCGCCGCCAACCCCAAGGCCCTCGAAGACCTCAAGGGCGGCAAGAAGAAGCCCGACGCCGTCAAGGGGTTCCTCCGCGGCCAGGTCATGAAGCAGACCGGCGGCAAGGCCGACCCCGCCGTCGTCGGCGAACTGCTCGACGCCAAACTCTCCGAACTCGCCGAGGGCTGAGCCCGGATCACGAGATCGGCGCCGGGGGGAGCATCCGCGACCTGCTCCCCCCGGCGCGAAATCTGCGACTTCAAGGTGCCTTCGGCTCCTCCACCTTCACCGACCCCGGCTTGGCCCCTTCCATCCGCGACTTGGCCCCCGAGGGCCACACGACCTCGATATCGGCCGACTCCGCAGCACCCAGCCCGATCGTGATCGGCTCCTCGACCGACGACAGATACCCCTTCGCCAAGAAATGCTGGCGCTCGTATGTCTTACCGGCAACGGTCACTCGGATCCGGGCACCGATGCCGTCGCGATTCGACTTCGAACCGACCAACTTCAGGCGAATCGACTTCGAAGCGTTGCCGCCGTCATTGCGGAGAACGAGCGGCGGGCCGCCGTTCGCCGTGATCACCACGTCGAGATCGCCGTCGCCGTCCATGTCGAGATACGCGCTTCCGCGGCCCACGACCGGTTTGAAGAGGTCGGGACCTGCCGCGTCGGGACCGACGAGCGAGTAAAGTGCGCGGCCGCGTCGTCCCGAATTCCAGAACAATTGTGCTGATTGCTCATAGGTTTGCGATGCCTGTACCTTCGAGATCTCGTTCTCGAGGTGGCCGTTCGCCGAGAGCAGGTCGAGCCGACCGTCGTTGTCGTAGTCGAAGAAGAAGAGCCCGAACTTCAGCGGCGGCTGCGTTGGTGCTCCCAGCCCATAGAGATTCGCAAGGTCCGAAAAGAGGAACGAAGAAGGCGACTCGGTGACGTAGAGCGCAGTCATCTCGTTCGCGAAGTTCCCGATCGCCAGGCCGAGCACCGAGTCGTTTCGGAAGTGCGCCCAGTCGATTCCCATCGCCCCGCGAGCCGAGCCCGACTTGTCGAACGCCACCCCCGAGGTCACCGCGAGTTCCTCGAAGGTACCGTCGCCCTTGTTCCGAAACAGGAAGTTCGGAACGGTGTCGTTCGCGATCGCGACATCCACGAATCCATCGCCGTCGACGTCGAAGGGTGCGATCCCGAGCGATTTTCCCTGGGGGACCTTCAAGTCGAGCGTGCGCACCTGGATCCCCGACTTCTCGCTGACGTCGACGAAGCGGCCGCCGTCGTTGCGGAGCAACGTGCAGAACGTGCCCCCGAAGGCGTTGGGCGGGCCGTATGCCCTTCCTTTTCCCGTACCGAGGAGCGGGAAATTCTGCCCGCGATCGAACTCGGCGGTCCATTGAACATAACGACAGACGAACAGGTCCAGATCGCCGTCGTTCTCGAGGTCGAAGAATCCCGCACTCGTGAGCCATCCGTCGCCCGCTCCCGCGTTCGCGGCGGCGGTGACGTCCTCGAAGACTCCGCCCTTGTTGCGCAGGAGTTTTCCTCCGCCGAGAGCGGTGATGTAGAGGTCGGGATCGCCGTCGTTGTCGTAGTCGCCCACGGCGACGCCCTGGCCGAAGCAGGAGATGTTCAAGCCGGCGGACTTCGTCGCATCGGTGAACTTCCCCGATCCGTCGTTGAGGTAGAGCCGCTGCGTCGGCCTGAGCCCGCCCGAGGCGATCTTCTTGCCGCCCGGCCAGAAGTCGGAATTCACGAAGAAGAGGTCCTGGTCGCCGTCGCCCTCGACGTCGAGTACGGCGACGCCCGAGCCCATCGTCTCGGGCAGGAGCTTCTCGCCCTCTGCGCCGTTTTCGTGGACGAAGTCGATGCCCGCCGACTTGGTGACGTCGACGAACTTCACCGCGGGGAAAGCGACGGCCGTCGTCTCGGTCGGTTTGACCGGGGCCGCGGGGGCGGCGACTTTCGCAGGTTCGGGCGGCGGCGTGCATCCCGATACGGCCGCGAGCGCGAGAGTGATCGCGGCCGATCCGCGAAGTCGCGAGATCCAGCGCTGAGGGTTTGCAGTCATGGAGAGTCTCTGATTCTCGGAGGCGTTCATTCTTCGCCTCCGTTGATCGGTGATGAAGTGCCGACTCCCGGGGCGGCCGGCGCGGAGGCGACCGACTTGGGCGGGGTCATTCCCGGCGCGCCGGGGCGGTGGAGCGGGTGGATCACGATCGAGCGTGCGTTCTGGTCTGCGGCGGGGTTGTCCTTGACCGCGAGCCCGATCGCGCGGCCCTCGGCCGTTTCGTCGGGTTTGTACATTTGATGAAGCGCCTTGTGAGTCGCTGCGAGCGCCTGTGCCTGCGCCGCCCGGGTTGCGGCGTCGCTCTCGCTCTCCCTCGCGGGGGCGAGTTGCTCGATCACGCGTTGGAGCGGGATCAATCGCGATGATCCATCGGGCCGCTTCGACTCGAGATAGCTCGAGAGTCCGGTCGCGAGCCGGTGTGCCGCCGCCGCGCGACTCTGCGGCGTCGCCTTCGGGTCCGAGGCTTCCCTCGCGGTCGCGAGGATCGTCTCCGAGGTCGGAACCGCGGCGGATCCGGGGTCGGATGCGGCTTCGGCCGCGGTCGAGCCGCGGGCCAGGTCGGCGTATGCCAGGCCCAAGCCGTAGTGCGCCAGGACATTCTCGGTATCGATCGCGTAGGTTCTTCGGAAGATCTCGACGGCCTTCTCGAGGAGTTGCCGCCGCTCCGGACTGTCGAGTTCCTCTTGGCGCGCCCGGGCATAGGTGGCGTTGCCGAGCGAGTTGATCACCTCGAAATCGAGGCTGAAGTCGAACCCGCGTTCGGGGATCTTGGTCTCGAGGACCGACTCGTACTTGACGATCGCTTCATCGAGGAATCCGTTGAGTTCGTCGATCTGTCCCGCGAGCCAGTTGATGACCCAAGGTGCCGAGACCTTCGGGTGCTTGCTCGCGCGCTCGAGCGCGGCGAGAGCGTCGGGGATGCGACCCTCGCGGATGTAGACTCGTGCGAGGTTCACGTCGCCGTCGGCGATGCCGAGCTTGGCGACCTGCTGGAAAGCGACCTCGGCCTGTTTGAGCTCGCCCTTCGATCCGCCCTTGTCGGTCCCCTCGAGGAAGAGTCCGATGCCGTAGTCGTTCCAGCGCTGCCATGCGGGCTCGATCGGCGAGGGCGGGTTCGTCGCTGTCGGTCCGCCGGCGAGCGGCAGGGACACGCGGTCCGAAGCGGTCGTCGTGATCGGCAGCACCGGCCCCTGCTTGGGTCCGAAGATGTAGTCGAGATACTTGCGATCGAACTTGCGATAGTGGACGTGCGCCTCGAGAGTGATCGGGTCGAGCTTCTCGCGCGGGGTCTCGAGCGCGAAGTGGACGACCTGCCCCGCTCCCGGCGGGATCTGCTTGTTGTAGAGAGGCACGAAGATGTCTTGGGGATTGCGTCGATCGATGCGTTTTCCCTCGCGGTCGAGCATGTAGACGTTGATGAAGTGCGCGAACGGGTCGACGGTTCCGCCCTCGTCGATGCCTCCCGACCGTCCGATGATCCGGTCGCCCTGTTTGGCGATGAGCTCGACCCAGAGCTCGTTGGAGTCGACGGTTCCTTGAGTCAGCGGATGGCCCACGGCGAGCGTTCGCACGACGACCTCGACGAGATAGGGCTTGCCGGGTTCGAGAGTCGGCGTTTGCGGTCGGATCGGGCCGATCAGCTCACCGTCGATCCCGCCGTCCTTGCGAAGCGCAAAGATATCGATGCGCAACTTTTTGTCGCGGAGATAGGCGGCGTGGCGCTCGGCGACGTCGGGTCGATTGCGGAAGGTGGGCAGCGCGGTGTTCGCGGCGGGAAAGAAGTGGTCGTGGATCTCGCGGCCTCCCTTGCCGTCGAAGTCCTTGGCGCCGAAGTCGGTCGAGGCGGCGAGCGGCATGTGGCACTGCGCGCATTCGGTCTTGGCCGTCTCGGGATAGTAGAAGCTCCGCGCCCCGTGTCCGGAGACGCCGCTCAGGAGATACGTGTCGTAGGAGTTCTGTCCGCGGAGGAAGTCTTTGTAGTGATTGAGCGCGAAGGGGAGCGAGACCTTGTGGCAGGTCGAGCAGAACTTCGAGTCGCGCATGAACGGTTTCATGAACGTGCGTTTGTGCATCTCCGGCTTCGCCTTGACCATCGTGCGGTTGAGCCATTGGAGCACGGGGTTGGTGCTGAAGGCGAAGGGATAGTGTTGCGGCTCCTCGATCGTGTAGTCGGCGTTTCCGCGCGTGCTGTTGACGTTCGTGATCGAGTGGCATGCCGTGCAGGTGATGCCGGCGTGCGCCGTGGGGTCGTTGACGTCGTCGAAATTCGGGTCGTCGAACTTGCCCGAGAAGAACGGCACCGGGTCGTGGCAGCCGGCGCACCAGCGTGCGGCGTTCGTCGAGCCGTCGCGTTCGAGCGAGACCTTGCGCGTCTCGCGCACGCTGAAGAGGTAGGCCGGATTGTTGAACGAGCTGAAGTGGTGCGCGGAGTGGAACCAGCCTTCATATGAGTCTTTGTGGCATTCCAGGCAGTACTTGTCGGCCATGAGCGTTTCGGCCGGAATGAACTTTCCAGTCGTGGTGACGGCCTCGCTCGGGAAGAAGTACTTCGCTCCCTCGGCGGGTCCGCGCTCGCCGAACCGACGCGGTTCGGTCGCGTGGAGTGCCGCCATCACCGCGACGAATCCCGCCACGGCGAACCCACCCCGTCGCGCCCAGCGCCATTGGATCCGCGGGCCGGCGAGCCGGTGCTTGACGTAGAGCCCGATCGCCGCGATCGGCGTGATCACGTGGATCCAGTACGAGATGCTCCGAACCCGAGGATCGCGAATCTCGAATGTGCCCACGCCCTGCACCAGGATCACCCCGGAGACCAGGAGGACGGCCGAGATGGCGAGAAGCACCAAGCCGTAAACGATCGCCGACTTGTTGGGGCGATTCCGCGATGTCGCCCAGTGCGCGACGCCGAAGATGATGAACGGAACGAGAGCGATCAGTCCGATCAGCACATGGCCGATGAACATCAAATTGTAGAAGTAGGTTTGCTGGGTGATCCCGGTCCACCAGGTCATGAAGCTGATGCCGCCGAGATAGGCGCCGCTCGCGAGCAAGACGGCGAAGCCGATCAGGCAGGCCCAGAGCCAAGGGCGGAGCTTGGCGCCCACGGCGGGAGTGTAGACTCGGCCCCTGCGGTCGCGCGCCGGGCGCGGCTCCGGCGTGGGGCGGGGATTGGATTCGGAGATCGACATGATCGGTTTCCACCTCGACGCGATGGAGAATCGACGCGGCGTCGGCGTCGATGCACGGATCCATCGACGCCGACTCGGAGGGCGGCTCCGCGTCGCCTGGAATTCTGGAGATCGAAAGCTGACGACGAGGGACCACGACCGGACCGAGCAGGAGCTCGGAGGCGTCGTGGATCGAGATCAGGCCGAAGCGCCGCGGGGCGGGCGATCGAGACGGGTGGGCGGAGGTTGCGGGGCGAGGGCCGGAGCGGCCCCGAGCCGACGACAGCGCCGAGGAGGCGCGGCGGCGAGATGATGGCCGAGAGTTCGATCGGCCGTGACGTGCGAGCGGGCGAGGCGAGAGTCGCGGCGGGCGGGCTCGGGCGAGTCGCACCCGGCGTTCCAGGTGGGATCGAACCTTCGGTCGAGTGCCGATACGGCGGCATCGAAGACCGAATCGTCGATCCGCGTCGCGTCGTCGATCGAGTAGTCGAGCCCCGGCGCGGAGTGGAGGTCGCGGCGGCAAGTCGAGGCGCGGGCCGACCGACCCTCACCGGTGATCGCGATCGCGACCAGGGCGAGGAGCGTCCAGGATCCGAGAGTGAGACCTCGAGATCGACGACCCGTCAAGCGCTTCGAGCTCCAGGCGCGGGATCCGACGCCAGGCGTCGTGGAGATGAGATCACTCGATTCTCGCGCACGCCCGCGCGCGGTGTCAAGACGACCCGGCCCACGCCACCTCGATCGAATGCTCGAGCGAGGGCGTGGGCCGGGGAATTCGAAGGCGATCGATCGCCGTCCGGGTCGCCGATCAGGCGGTCGGCTTGGGGGTGCACGCCGCGCGTCGGATCCAGACGCCCGACGCGAAGGCGAGCACGGCCGCGGTCGCGACGAGGACGCTGCCTTGCGAGCCCCCTTCGACGAAGCCGTAGCTGTGCAGCCCGACGCCGAGGATGAAGTTCACGCCGTACCAGGCCATGAGCACGGACAGGAAGCAGACGACCGACGACCAGACGAGGCCGAAGGTGTTGACCCAGCCGGCGAATCGGCCGTGGAGCGGGATCAGATAAACGAGCAAGGTGATGAGCGCCCAGACTTCCTTGGGATCCCAGCCCCAGAAGCGACCCCAGGAGTAGTCGGCCCAGACGCCGCCGAGGATCGTTCCCGCGGCGACGAGGAGCACTCCGACCTGCATGCTGCGGTAGATGTAGTTCGAGAGCGACTTGATCTTCTCGGCGGTCTCACGCATGGCCGACTCGCGGAGGCGAGCCTCGTCGAGCGCGACGGGTGCGGTGCCGACGGGGGTCGAGGCGGTCTGGTGGTCGCTCTCGGCGGCCGTGGGCTCCATCTCGGCGGTGGCGTCGGGGGCTCCGCCCGACATCGGACGATAGTCGCGAACCGTGATCGCCTGGAGTCGACGGAAACGCGCCCGGCTCACGACCTCGCCAAAGAGCGCGGTGGCGTTGGCGACCGCGAGGCCCGCGACGCAGAGCACCAAGGCCGAGCCGCAATACCAGGCCGTGAGCGTCCAAGATCCGAAGGGCGCTCCGGCGTCGGTCGTGCGGACCAGGTACATCGGCAACGGCAGCAGCACGAGTGCGGCGACCACGCCGACCAAGAGGCGACCGAGCGACGCCTCGCGGCGATAGATCGCCGTGAGGTAGTAGACGAGGGCGATCAGGCCGAGGCCGAGCGCCAAGGCGAACGCGGCGTAGCTCGACACGATCGTGAGAACGTGGATCGTGAGCCAGAGATTGCTCCGCAGCACCGGCTGGAGCCCGGCGATCTTGGGGTCGAGCAGAGGCACGGTCGCGGCGAGCATGGTGCAGACCATCGCAATGCCGGAGGCGGCGATCGCCGCGAACGCGCGTCGGTGCATCAGCTCGAGCACCAGGCCGATGACGGCGGTGACCAGGCCGACCCAGATGACGGTCTCATACATGTTGGTGACGGGCGCCCATCCGGAGATGAGCACGCGTTGGGAGAATCCGAAGATCTCGAGGCCGATGCCGCCGACGAATGCGGTCATGCCGAGGAGATAGAGCCCGCGGCGAAGTCCGACGAGCACGGCGTTGCGGGAGAGCGGTACGGCGAGGCTGAGCACCAGGAGCACGGTGCCGGCGAGGTAGACCCAAGGCGCCCAGAAGAAGGGCCCGAAGGCGTTGAACCGGACTTCGCGGCTCATGGCGGCGACGGTCGGGTAGTTCGACGCACCCGCGGAGGCGGTGAGCTCGCGAACCGAGGCGACGAGCGCCTGCGCCGGGGCGGCGTCGGCGAGCTTGCCGGGTTCGGCGCGTTCGGCCTCGAGGAACTTCTGATATGCGGATTTGAACGCATCGGCCTTCGAGGCGTCGAATCCGGCCTTGGCGAGCGTGTCGGTCGGCGTGGTCAGGATCGCGCCGATCGGCATCCAGGCCGAGTCGTTCGCGAGCCAGGAGCGATAGTTGGCGTCGAAATCGGCGTCGGCGCCCGGGGTCTTCCACTGGCTGCGCTGGATCTGTTCGAGGTGCTTGTTGAGGATGACGGCGACCTCGAGCTCGAATTGCGAGAGCGACCGCGGTCCTTCGGTCTGGGCCTTCTTCATCGCCTCGCCCGAGTAGAGCACGTAGGCCTGGCTCGAGGGTCTGGGGATGAGTCTCCAGGGGGACTGGAGGCCCTTTGCCGAGTCGCGGAGGTTGCGCCAGCGGGCGAAGGCGACGCCGAGGTCGTAGGCTCGCCGTTCGATCTCGGGGAGCTTCGGCTTCTGCATCTCGCTCGCTTCTTCCTTCTTGCGGGAGATCGAGTCGAGCCAGACGGTGAACGGGATCTTGCGGCCTTCGACGGTGACCTGGGCGTGCTCGATCTCTTCGGGAGCGAGCCACTTCATGCCTTCGCCGAGGCGCTTCGAGAGCCGTTCGACGGCGAGTGCCTGGGGCTTGTCGAGTTGGACCGAGCGGAGGACGTCGCGGATGGCGGCCTCGGTGAGCGTCTCGGCCTTCAGGATCGGTTCGAACGCGGGTCGGGCTGCTTCGGGGAGAGAGCCGACGAGCGCGGCGAGCTCGGTCTGGATCTGGTCGGTGAGGACCATCGACTTGAGCGGGAGGTATTCGACGGTGATGAAGCGCTGTTCATCCCAGAATTCGGGACGCGCGAGCATATCGACGAATGCGGCGGCGGCGGTCCAGGAAGCGACGGTCTCGCCGTCGTCGTCGGCGAGCTTGATCGTCTCGCGGCCGTGGATCTGTTTGAGCTCTTCGCGCGCCAGGGTATCGAGCGGCTTGACTCGGCCCTCGTGGAGGACGGGGAGCAAGGCGATCTCGGAATAGGCCGGGCCCTTGCCGAGCGACTCGGGCGCGGGCTTGGCCCCGGGTTCGGCGGCGACGGCGGCCGATCCGCCGAGCGCGGCGAGGCCGAGGGCGAGCCCGAACGCGAGACCGATTCGCGGGAATCGACGCATGACGTCGCTCCTGGGTGGAGGGTTTCGGAGGTCGGGAACAAAAGTGATGAGCGTCATAGGATATCTTCGGACGAGCGCTTCGATGCGGGTTTCTCGGCGCCGGCGCCGGCGGCCGATTCGACGCCGGAGCCGGTCTTGGCGCCGAGCTTGGCGAGGCGTTCGCGGGCTCGGTCGGCCGATCCGGCGACGGCGGCGACCGCGGCCTTGCCCGCCTGCGAGAAGACGCCCGCACGCATGTAGAATTGGAGGAACGTGCCGAGCACGATCAGGAGCGAGCCCGAGTATTTCAGGAATCGCCCCGCGTCGTGGCCGACCTGGAGGATCGAGCGGAACTCGCCCGTCTCCTCGCCGGTTCGGGGATCCTTGATCCGTTCATAGCTGGATTGGTAGAACGTGTACTCGCGATGGGTGAGCGGGTTGTTCATCCAGATGACGACGGGCTGGTCCTTGATCTTGCGGGCCTCGTCGGTGAGCCGGACGTTGCTGGTGAAGCTCGAAGCCTGCGAGGTTCCCGGGTCGAAGTCGACGGTGAACTTGTCGAGGAAGAGCGAGAAGCCGAGGTCCTTGCGGTCGAAGTCGTAGGCCACCTCGTAGATCTTCTTGCCGACGGCGACGGGCCGGAAGATCGGGTCGAGGCTGGGCGGGCGTTGGACCCAGAAGTCTCGGGTGACGCCGTCGACGGTGATCTCGAGCTCGGCGGCGGCGAGGCCGTTGCCCTTCTGGCCTATCGGCATCTCGAACGGTTCGTAGATCCGCTCGGTTTTGCCCTTGGGGAAGTAGGTCAGCGCCGAGAAGGTCAAGGTCATCGGCATGTTCTCACCGCCGAATGCGGTGATCGACTCGTCGAGCGGCAAGGGTGCGGGCCCGGCGCGAAGGACGGCGGGTCGGTCGGTCGCGGCGGTCGCCGCGCCGGCGTCCTTGGGTCGACCGAAGACGCGATAGTAGAGCTTGCCTTGGGCGTCGCCGACGATCTCGATGACGCCGAAAGTCCCAGACATCCCGCCGCCGACCGAGACGCGGGGCGGGAGGTAGTAGCAGAGATCGGCGAGCGCCGCGGCGGCGGGCCGGTCGGCGGTGGGGATCACGCTGGGGATCACGGGCAGTCCCGCGAACGCCGTGTGCTTGATCGCGGGGCGGTCGCCGTCGCGGAGTTCGAATTCGGCGAAGGTGAGCACCGGCTCGCCGAGCGACTCCATCATCGTGGCGTCTTCGATCGGCAGAGACTTGCGGTCGAGGAACGACGCGGTGATCCGCGAGCCTGGCAGCGGGAAGGCCTTGCCCTTCTCGAGTCCGTCGAGGCGGACGTCGTGCTTGACGCGCTTGCCGGATTCGTCGGTGTAGCGGAAGCGAACGACGCCGAACTCGCCGGGGTCGGCGGGCGGGGCGAGGAAGTCCTCGACGAGTTCGGGCCGGTCGAAGTAGTGAAAGACGAGTCGCGCCGGCGGCACGGCCCGCGCGGTGCGGCTGAGACGGATGTCGGCGGGGATGGTGAGCCACTGTTCGGGCTCGGAGAAGACGTCGGTCGCTTCGCTCGCTCCCGGCGGCTTCATCATCGGGCGGATCCGAAGCATCGGCGAGCCCGAGGGGTCGGCGAAGCGGCGAGTGGCCGGGGCGGAGGCGGCGTAGAACTTCTTGACGGCGAGCTTGAACGGGTCGTTCTTCTTGGAGATGACCTCGTAACGGCCCGGTTCCCAGTCGAAGGCGCCGCCGTTGAAGGCGAGGACGTACTCGGGGTCGATCGGGCGGCCTTGCTCGGGATCGATCTCGCGGACCCGAATCCGCGGTTTGTCGGTTCGGACGAGCTGCGACATCGCCGACCCTTCGACGGCGCCGACTTGACCTTCGTCGGAGTACCAGAGGCCGTACCAGGAGCCGAAGATCAGGACGAGCAGGCCGGCGTGAGTGACCACGAAGCCGAGTTGCCGGCGTTTCCAGGGGATGCGGATCGTCGCCGCGCAGAGGATGTTGATCGCGAGGAAGGCGAGCTGGATCGCAAAGAACGGGGCTTGGTAGATGTCTTGCTGCACGGCGATCGTGCCGTGCTCCCGTTCGTACCAGGTGCCGTAGGCCAGCACGGCGGCGAGAGCGGCGATGCTGATGACGGCGAGTTGGAGCGACGCCAGGAAGCGATAGATCGCGAGGACCGCGCGGACGGCGAACGGCGGGCGACCGGCCGCGGTCGGTGCGGATTTGGGCTGCGCGACGGACTGGACGGCGTTCGCCATGGGAGGTCACCTGAGGCGGGCGGTGCGAAGCGGGGCGGCGGGGGCGGGCGTCGGGAGCGAGCGGAACGGAACGCGGCCGACCCAGCCGGCTCCGAGCCGAGACATTCCCCAACACTTCACATCTTAGCCGCCGATCGCGTCGAGGGCTAGACTCGGCGGCGGACACCGTCCGGTCGGCGACTCGCCCCGACGGCGGCGTCCGCGAGTAATACGTTGTCGAGCCCCCGGATGTTTGGCTCGAGACCGCGAATCATGCGCTCGGCGACGAACGATCGCGGAACGACTTGGCGTAACGGAACGTGTTGTCCCAGAGCCGGTCGAGGTGGACGAGCGCTTCCTCGATCGGCCGGGCCTGGATCGAGCCGTCGGGGAGCTGCCGCGCGAGGCCGAGCCGGAAGAGCTTGTCGAGCGCGTCGTGGATCTCGAAGTCGATCTCGCGCCCGGTCTTCTCGAGGAGATAGGCCTCGATCTGTGCGTCGAGCCGCTTCTCGTCCCAGGGCTCGTGTTTGCGGTCGAGCGACTGCCAGAGGAAGAAGTAGGCGAGGAGCGTCTCCTTGTATTCCTCTTCCTCGCCCGAGTCGATCAGGCGGTTGAGCACGCTCGTGTTGTTCGCGAGGGTCATGTAGTAGAGGTTGCGGATCATGTGGCTGAGGTGCTTCTGCTTGGCCCTCTGGAAGCCGAAGAACGAGTTCACGCCCGCGGTGATCGGCGCCACGACCAAGCCGATCAGCGCACCGACGCCGCCGACGGTCGCGAGTCCGAGCCCCTTGAGGATGATCGTGGGGATGCTGACGGCGAGCGGCGAGGCGATCTGCGCCTTGTCGAGCATCCGCATCTTGACCTTCGTGCCCTGCTCGGGGAGGTGCATCTCCATGTCGACGTGGGGCACGTCCTTGAACATGCGGAGATAGACCACGTCCGAGCGCACATTCGGGCCGAGCCGCTTTCCCGCGTCCTGGAACTGGAGCGCGACGATCATGCGCTGGTAGGCGTCGAGCGTGAAGCTCTTCTTGAGGAACTTGGTCTGGACGGTTCGCGACTCGCGGGTGATCCGGGTGTAGCCGCGCACGTAGATCCGGAGGTGGCGGAAGAGTTCGAAGTCGGGGGTGTAGCTCAGCCCGAGTTCGTTGGGCGCCTCGACGGCCGCCTTGATCGTCTCGAGGTCGAGAACGTGGTAATTGGCGAGGTCGAGCGTGGCGGTGAGAAGATGGAGGAAGTGCTCGCTCTGATCCTCGCGGGCGGGGAGGGTGCAGTCGGGGAGATGGACGTGGTCGGAGTCGGGGTCGAGCGGCGCGTAGGCTTCCTTGAGCTCGCGAAGGCGTTCGTAGAACTCGTGGTGAAAGGTGGCGCCGAGGAGTCGGGCGAGCTGTCCGAGGGTCTTGCGTTCGGAGTCGTCGACGTCGGGGTGCTGCATGAGCAGTCGCGTGAGGTCGCCCGGACGGATCGGCAAGGCGCGGGTGCGCATGCCGGCCGCGGGGAGGGCGAAGACATCCTCGTCGTCGTTCCAGTTCTCGGGCGCGACTTCCTTCGACTCGATGCCGAGCTCGTCGCCATGGGGGCCGTCGTCGTGATCGTCCGGATTCTCGGGACGGGCTTCGGGCGCGAGCAGCGTCGATTGGGGAAGGGGCTGGTCGTTGCTCATGGTGCGTCGTGGGGCTCGAGGGTGATCCGGCCCGGTCGGGACGGGCGGGCGTACGCTTCGGGCGCGGGGCACGGTGCTCCCGATTCGACCTCATCGAGATCATAACCGCGCGGGGAAGGCGGCCGCGACCCGCGAGCGACCCGATCGCGTCCAAGTTCGCCTTCGCGCCGACGCGGTCGCGCGGAGTCGGTAAGATGAGGCGCGATCGTCGAGGTCGCGAGCGGGCGGAGCGGGGTCGGCTCCGGTGCTCGGGCGACGATCGGACGGCGAGCGAGGGGGAGGCGGGAGTGTCGATCGAGGGCGATTCCGATCGGATCCGGCTGGGAATCATCGGCTTGGGTCGACTCTGGCAGGTCCGCCACCGACCCGCGCTCGAGCGTCTGGGCGATCGCTTCCGGATCACGGCGATCCACGACGCCGTCGCCGCGCGCGCGAAGCGCGAGGCGGCTCGCATCGGCTGCGCGGCGGCGGGCGGCTTGCGGGCGCTCGTGGAGCGGACCGACGTCGATGCGCTCTTGATCTCGACGCCGTCGTGGTTCGGCCTGCATCCGATCCGAATCGCCTGCGAAGTCGGCAAACCGGTCTACGCCGCACCCGCCGCAGCGCTCGAGCCCGAGGCCCGCGCGGCGGTGATCGATGCCGAGGTCCGCGCGGCGGGGATTGCGGTCGTCCCCGAGTTCGCCCGCCGGCTCTATCCGACCACGATCCGACTCCGCGAACTGATCGCGAACGAACTCGGACCGCCGCGACTCGTGCTCTGCCAGACCCGCGTGCCGATGGTCGATCGCGACGTCACCCCGGGACCGACCACGCAGGTCGCCCCCGCGCCCTTGGTGGTCGACCCTGGAGCGTTCCTGATCGACTGGACGCGGCAGATCTTCGGACGCACGCCCGACCGTGTCGCCGGCGAACAGACCCACCTCCTCGTTCCTCCCGGCGGCGAGCCCGATTATCAAGTGATCACGGCTCGATATTCCGACGGCGCGGTCGCGCGTCATACCATCTTTCGCTTCCATCGCGACGCCTGGGGCGAGCCCGCGGGCAAGCTCGGCACGCCCGGGATCCAGGTCTTCGCGGAGCGCGGCTCGGCCTGGATCGACCCGCCCGACCGAATCGTCTGGACCACGCCCTCGGGGACGCGCGACGAGCGCCTGCCGGTGGCTGCGAGCATTGGAGAACAGCTCCTCCTCGGGTTCCACGCGGTCGTGAAGGGCGACCGCTCGGCCGCGCCCTCGTGGACCGACGCGATCGAGTCGGCGCGACTCGTCGCCGCGGCGCGGAGCCGAGCGGGCGAAGGCGTCGAGATCGCGGAGTCGGCCACGTGACCGCCGTCGGCCCGAGGGAGGCCTGCGCGCTGGCCGCCGCGGCCATGGTCGGTCTTGCGCTTGCGGGACATGCCGCGTGGGTCTCGTCGGCCACCTACGACGAGGTCGCCTACCTCCGAATCGCCGCGCGATTCCACCGTACGGGCGACCAGGCGGAGATCGCGCGCATGGGCTCGCCGGCGAGCTTCTGGAAAATCCAGCAAGGGCCCGTCAACGCCGCGATCGACGCGGTCGGATACGGCGACTGGCTCGACCATCCGCTCGAGCACCAGATCGAGTTGCTCCGCGTCGCCCGCCTGGGAGCGCTCTGGATCTGGCTCGTCGCCTGGGCGGCAACCGTCGCCTGGGCAGGAACGCGCGGCGGCCCGCCCGCGCGGATCTTCGCCGCATGGCTCTTCGCCCTCAGCCCGAACCTCTTGGCGCACGGCGGGTTGATCACGATGGAGATGCCGCTCGTCGCCGCTTCGGTCGGTGTCTTCGCATTCTGGGACGGCTACCTTCGCACCGGCGACCGCCGAGCGTTCGCGGCCGCCGCGGCATGCGCGGGGGTCGCGTTCTCCTGCAAGTTCACGGCGATCCTCTTTCCGCCGATCCTCGCCGCGGCGAGCTTGGTCGTGATTCCTCCGGATCCGAGCGCGCGCTCGGTTGCGAGACGGCTCGCGCGCGTGGTCGGCGAGTCGATCGCATTTCTCGCGATCATGGGATCGGTCGACCTCGTCGTCACCGGCTTCGCTCGAATCCCGCTCAGCGCGGGCGTCGGCGCGCATCCCTGGATCGAAGCCAGATTCGGGGGCGCGGCCGCGCGACTGGCGGAACTGCCGTGGCCGATCGACCTCGTCGGATTTCTCCGACAGATCCATCATCAGCGCTCGGGCGGCCCGAGCTATCTCTTCGGCGAGGTCCGCTCGACGGGCTGGTGGTACTACTACCCGGTCGCGATCGCGGTGAAGACTCCGCTCGCGTTCCTGGTGCTGGTCGCGCTTCGAGCCGCGGCAGGCGGTCGCGACCGATTCCCGACGGTCGTGATCGTGCTCTTCCTGGCGATCGCGATGCTGTTGTCGAAGCGGAATTACGGTCTGCGGTATCTCTTGCCGCTTGCGCCTGTCGCGATCGTCTGGATCTCGACGCTCGCGGCGAGGCCGGGGCGGTGGAGGTGGGCGGCGGTCGCTTGCTTGCTCGGCCAGGCGCTCGCGGTCGCGTCGATCCACCCGCACGAGCTGAGCTTCTTCAATCGCGCGGCGGGGGGGATCGAAGGGGGACGTCGGATCCTCTCGGATTCGAATCTCGACTGGGGCCAGGGACTTCGCGCGTTGGCGGCCCTGCAACGGCGCGATCCGCGGTATCGCGACGTGACGCTCTACTACTTCGGCGACACCGAGCCGTTCCGGTACGAGGTGGTCGGAGTGAGCCACGTGGTGCGCGCAATCGGACCGTACGACGACCTTCCGCCGCTCGAGGCGACGTCGACCACATATCTGGCGGTGTCGACGTCGCTCGTGTGGGGACCTTGGGGTCCGGACGGGATGTTCGCCGCGTTGAGGGAGCGGCCGCCGGTCGCCTCGACGCCCGACGGCACGATCCTGATCTACGAGAACCGGGCGGCCGACGGCCGCTGATCAGGCGATCCGGGCGCCGCACTCGCCGCAGAACTTGGCGCCTGCTCCGAGCTTGGAGCCGCACTGCGAGCAGAACTTCGGCGCGGTCGATCCGGAGGGCGCGGCGGCGTCGGGGGCGTGCGCCGGGGCCGACTGTGGGATGGCGGTCGGCGGGACGGCGGCGGGTGCAGGCGAACCGGGGGTGTTCATCGCCTCGCGAATCAGTCCGGGCATCATCATTCCAAGGCCCGCGCCGAGGCCGGCCTTCATCATGCCGGAGCCATCGTCGCCGCCCTCTCCGCCCTGGGTCATCGCCTTGGCGGCCTGGAATTTGAGGAAGGCGTTCATGTCGCCGACCGCGCTCATGCTGGAGCGGGCGTCGATCATCGCCTGGACCTCGTCGGGCGGGCTGATGCCGCCGATCATGAGTTCGGTGAGTTCGAGGCCGAAGCCGCGGAAGTCGTCGGCGGTGCGGGCTCGGACGGCGGAGGCGATCTCGTCGTAGAGCGCCGGCAGGTCGAAGAGGCTGGTGAGCGTGGTTCCGAGGACGTCGGTGAGCCGAGAGACGATCCGGTCGCGGAGGTAGTCTTCGACCTGGTCGGTCGTATAGAGCCCGCTGGTGCCGACGAGCGTCGAGAGCAGGAGGCGCGGTTCGACGACTCGGATGGCGAACTTGCCGAAGCTCCGCAGGCGCACGATCGACAATTCCTTGTCGCGGAACGGGATCGGTTGCTTGGTGCCCCACTTCAGGTCGATGAAGTTCTGGAGCCCGACGAAGTAGACCGACGCCGTGAACGGCGACTTCTCCCAGGGGATCGTGAGGATCCGCGTGATCAGGGGGATGTTGGCGGTCGAGAGCGTGTACCGCCCCGCGCTGAATTCGTCGTAGACCTGCCCCTCGCGGACGAAGAGCGCCTTCTGCGACTCCTGCACGATGAGCTGGGCGCCGTATTTGATGTCGGCCGAGCCCTCGGCGGGGATCCGTTGGACGAGCGAGCGGCCGGTCGGGTCGAAGAACTCGAGGACTTCCAGGCGGAGACCCATCGGGCGAGGCCTTTCGAGAGAGGTGTGAGGTGGAGATGCGGGGCGATCGAGGCGGCCCCTCGCGCGAGGGGCCGGACGAAGCGGCCTGGTCGAGGTCAGCGGATCCCCTCGAGGATCTTGGTCCGTTCGTCGAGCCGGCGCTCGAACTCGGCGAGGTGCTGTTCGAGGTGGGCGAGCCAGTCGCCGCCCGATTCTCCGCGCTTGGTGTGTTCGAGGATCACGTCGGCCTGCTCGAGCAGATGGAAATCGAACGAGTGGACCGACTCGGCCTTGGCGGGGTCGAGCCAGCCGGAGCTGTAGAAGTCGCTGTTGCCGGCTCCCGCGGAGCGGACGCGTTCGGCGAGGAGGTTCAGCCGACGCTCGATGCGCTCGACGGGGGCGATCGCGTCGAGCCGGCCGCGATCGACCAGGTCGCGCACCGCCGCTTCGAGCCCCGACTTGGCGTCGACGAGCCGCTTCGAGACGACCTCGCGCAGGGCCTGGTCGGCCGCTCGTCGGTTGCCGCGTTCGAGATAGCCGCCGTATCCGGGGACCCAGTGCGCAATCCGTTCGATCCAGGGGACGGTGCGCGGGCGCTGTTCGCTCATGGCTGCCTCCGCCTTCGAGAGCGAGGAGTTCGCCGCCTCGAGACGTCGAGGGATTCGCGGCTCCTCGGAAAAGATTCGGTCGCCGTCGTCGAAATCCGCTCAGTAGAGGTCGCGGCCGCGGAGGAGTCGGTCCTCGAGGTCGTCGGCCGTTTCGGCGATCCGCGCGATCAGAGCCCGCGCGTCGTGATTGGCGACGAGTTCGACCGCGACGTTGTGGATCACCACGAAGTATTCCTCGCCGCGGAGGTGCCGGATCGCGAAATGCCCTTCGACCATCCTCGCGTTGAGCTTGAGGAGGATCCGCGTGTCGCGGTCGTTGGCGGGTCCGCAGATGGAGACGAGCGAGAGGATCGGTCGTCCTTCGGGATCGGTCCCCGCGAAGCCGACGTAGACGACCTGGCAGCGGTCGAGCTCGAGCGGCACGACCACCCGCCAGCCGTGGCCGGCCGGCGCGGTCTCGAACCCTGCGCGTTGGACGAGTTCGCGAATCGTGCGGTCGGTGTGGGCGTCGGCCGGATCAGGAGCCTCGTACGGGCCGAGCGCGTCGGCTCCCGCAGCGGCATCCGGTTGTACCGCACCCAGCGGCAGGCCACAATGGAGACAGAATCGGCTCGACGAGTGGTTGCCGCTCGCGCACCGGGCACAGAAGATCATCGCGACGGACATGCCGCTCAACCTCTCCGATCCCCCTTCGCAGGGTACGAGCCCCGCGCGGGAATTCGCGACGACGGTTCGTTCGTTCGATCGATCGCTCCGCACAGGCTAGCCGATTCGGGGGACGTTGGGAACCACCTGCGCACGCCGCTCCGGGAACCGAACGGTGTCGGGTCGTCGCCGCGGCGCGGTCGATCTCGATCCTGTCTCCGGCGGAGGCGCTCTCCGGGCTCCTCGGCCCTTCCCGACCGCTCCGACCTTCGCGGAGAGCTCGCGACTCTCCGCCGCTCGACGACTCCCCCCGACCTGCTCTTGTCCCATCCGATGAGTCGAGGTCCGATGTCTCTGAACTGCCCTCACTGCCGAAAGATGCTCGACATCTCGGGCGATCCCCCGCGGTTCTGCCCGTATTGCGGCAAGAGCCTGATGCCGGAGACGACCTCGCTCGCGACGACGACGGGGCCCGCCGGATCGGCCGACCCGCTCCTCTCCGGCATCGACCCCGAGGCCACCGCCGCGTTTCAGGCCCTCGGGCGGCGAGGCGGTTCCTCGGGTCGCGGCGGAGGTGGAGGCGGTTTCGACGCCGAGATCGACTACATCCCCGAGATCCTCGCCGGCTTTCGCGTGCTCCGAAAACTCGGACAAGGCGGCATGGGAGCGGTCCATGAGGCCGAGGACCTCCAGACCGGGCGCCGGGTCGCCATCAAGGTGATGTCGCCCGAGTACATGAGTTCCCCGCGCGCGGTCGAGCGGTTCCTCCAGGAGGGCCGGCTCGCAAGCACGATCTCGCACCCGCGCTGCGTGTTCGTGCTCGCGGCCGACGAGGCCGACGGTTGGCCGTTCATCGTGATGGAGCTGATGCCGGGCGATACGCTCAAGGATCTCGTCGAGTCGACCGGCCCGCTCTCGACCCGCCGCGCGATCGAGATGATCCTCGACGTCATCGAAGGGCTCGAGGAAGCGCACCGCCGCGGCGTGATCCATCGCGACGTCAAGCCCTCGAACTGCTTCCTCGACGGCGACGGCCGGATCAAGGTCGGCGATTTCGGGCTCTCGAAGTCGGTGGTCGACGACTCGGGTCTGACCCGCACGGGGACCTTCATCGGCACGCCGCACTTCGCGTCGGCCGAGCAGATCAAGGGCGAGGCGATCGATGAGCGTTCCGACGTCTACTCGGTCTGCGCCACGCTCTTCTACCTGATCACGGGTCGTCCTCCGTTCGAGGGGGCCGACGCGGCGTCGACGCTGGCGAAGATCGTCTCCGACCCGCTGCCCTCGGCGCGGGTCTTTCGCCCCGACCTCTGGATCCCGCTCGACCGCGTGATCAGCCGCGGTCTCGAGCGCGACCGCAAGCGGCGCTGGGCGAGCCTCGAGGAACTGCGCCACGCACTCTCGCCCTTCCTTCCCGGTCGCGTCACCCTCAGTTCGCTCGGTCTTCGCGTCGCCGCGTACACCACCGACTTCCTCCTCGGTTTCCTGCTGATCGCCATGGTGATGGCGGGGCTCGGCAGCTTGTCGGCGAAGCGCCGGTTCGGTCTCTCCGACTTTCTCTTCGAAGAGCTGATCTCGGGGATCGTGATCCTCCTGTATTACGCGCTTTTCGAGATCCTCGGCGAGGCGTCGCCGGGTAAACGCCTCTTCCGACTCCGCGTGGGATCGGCCGAGGCGGGTCCCGCCTCGCTGCGCTGCCGGATCGTTCGGCTCTCGATCTTTCTGGCGGGCGTGGTCCTTCCCCGACGCATCACGGCCGTGGTCCTCGCCGCGCTCGCATTCCGGGGGAACTCGGTCGTCCTCGCGGTCGGTTTGGCTCAACTCGTCGGACCGCTGATCCTCTTCTGCACGGCCCGCCCGCGCAACGGCTATCGCGGGCTGCACGAGTTCGCGAGCGGCACGGCGGTCGTCAAGCTCCCCGGCCGATTCCGTCGCCGAAGACCCGAGGCCGAGGTCGACGACTCGACCGCGTTCCACCTCTCGCGGCCGGCGGGGCTTCCCGAGATGCTCGGCTCGTTCAAGGTCCAAGGGGCGCTCCGTTGGAGCGACTCGGTCCGGCTGCTCCAGGCCGAGGACGAGGCTCTTCGACGACTCGTCTGGATCACCATGCGGCCCGATACGGAGGCCGCCGCGCCCCGCGCACGGACCGACCTCGCTCGCCTCACGCGGCTCCGTTGGCTCCAGGCGGGAGCACGCGACGGACTCCGATGGGACGCCTTCGTCGCGCCCACGGGGACGCCCCTGGTCGCGGTGATCGCCCGACGCCGAAGGTCCCGCGCCTGGGCCGAGACCCGCGACGTCCTCGAAGAACTCGCCTCCGAACTCGTCGACGCCTCTCGCGACGGCACCACGCCGGCCGAACTCGCCGTCGACCAGGTCTGGATCAAGCCGAACGGCCGCGTGCTCCTGCTCGACGTTCCCCCGCACGACCCGAAGAGCTCGGGCCCCGCCGAACGGGTCGAGGCCGAGGGCACGCAGGAACGCGGGCTCGAACTCCTCGCGCGCGTGGCCACGACGATGCTCCACGCAGGCCGACGCGACCGCGAACCCGGTATCCGCTTCGACGGCACGCCGATCCCAAAACACGCCATCCCGATCCTGGAAGGTCTCCGCGTTCCCTCCTCGTACCGCACCATCGAAGACTTCCGCGCGGCGATCCACGCCGTCCGCGACCGTCCCACCGCGCTGAGCCCGCTCCAGCAGTTCGGCCACGCCGCCTACACGCTGATCGCGGGACTCCTCAAGATCTGGCTGCTCCCCTCCGCGGTGATCCTGCTCTCGATCGCGCTCGCCAACCTCGGCCTGCTCCCCTTCCCCGTGATCAACGGCGAACTCTGGCACCGAGTGGTCTTCTTCGAGCTCTTCCTCTGGGTCGGGCTGGCGATGCTCTTCCGGGAAGGGCCGGCCGGTCTCGTCTTCAATGTCGCGCTCGTCACCGATCGCGGACGGATCCCCAGCCGGCTCCGATTCGCCTGGCGCGAGTCGCTCGTGGTTTGGCCCGTGCTCGTGCTCAGCCTGGTCTCGGCCAATCTCCCACCCGGCAAGAATCCGGCGTTCGACTTCCTCAGGAGCTATGGGGACGTCGTCTTCTCCTGCCTCTGGCCCCTGCTCAACGTCGTGCCGGTCTTCTTCACCGCGGGACGCTACCTCAACGACCTGCTCGGGCGGACCGTACTGGTCCCCCGCTGACAGCGGGCGTCGGCGCTCAGTTCGGCACCGGCGCGGTGGCGATCGTCGCCACCGCGTCGTAAGCTCGCTTGTATCGCTCGAACACGTCGTCATAGACCGCGGCGTGTGCGTCGTTCGGCTCGACCGAGGTCTCGAACGAGACCATCGCGCGGCTCGCCGAGTCGAAATCGGGATGGATCCCCGCCCGGACCGCCGCCGCCATCGCCGAGCCGAGCGCGCAGGTCTCGGTCTCGCGGGTGAGCCCGATCGGCTTGCGGAGCAGGTCGGCGTGGATCTGGAGCCAGAGCCGCGATTTCGCACCGCCGCCGCCGACGAAGACGCGCTCGACCTGGAGCCCGTAGCGCTCGGCATCCTCGAGGATGTGGCGCGTGCCGCAAGCCGTCGCCTCGTAGAGCGCGCGGAAGAGATGGCCCGGACCGTGCGCGAGCGTCAGGCCGAGGATCGCGCCTCGCGCGTGCGGATTCTTGAAGGGCGAGCGGTTGCCTTGCCAGTCGTCCCGGATCGTCAGGCCCTCGGCCCCCGGGGGGACCGCCGCCGCCTTCTCGTCGAGCACGGCATACGCCGAGACTCCCCGCCGCTCGGCCTCGGCCGACTCGTGCCCGGCGAAGTGCCTGCGGTACCAGTCGAGGATCGAGCCGGTCGCCGTTTGGCCCGCCTCGAGAGTGTAGAGCCCCTCGACTGTCGCGTCGGGATAACACCCCGCCGCCCCCGAGCCGAACACCCCGCGCTCGGACTGTGCGAGGTGGCACGTGCTCGAACCGATGATGACCGCCACGTCGCCCGAGCCGGTCGCACCCATGCCGAGCATGCCGAGATACGCATCGATGCCGCCTTGTGCGACCGGCGTTCCCTCGACGAGACCGAGATGCTCCGCCGCGGCGCCGGAGAGCACGCCGTCGCCCCGGCCGAGCGGCACGATCCGCCCCGGCCACTTTGCGTCGAGGTCGTCCAGCCCCATCGCTGCGTGCAGGTCGAGCGGCCAGCCGCCGTCGGGTCGTGCGTAGTTCCATTTCACCGCGACGTGATTCAGCGACAACGTCCACTCGTCCGTCAACTTGTACATCAGCCAGTCGGTGCACTCGACCAGCCGGGTCGATGATTCGTAGATGTGCGAACGGTGCCGCTTGAGCCAAAGCGCCTTGGGAAGCATCCACTCGGGCGAGACCCGGCCCGAGACGTAGCGCAGGATCGGATGCGCCGTCGCGCTGATCGCGTCGGCCTCGGCCGCGGCGCGTTGGTCCATCCAGAGCAGAGCGGGATGGAGCACCGCTCCCTCGAGCGTCGACGGCACCACCGTGCATGCCGTTGCGTCGAGACCGATCCCCACCACCTGCTCCGCCGTGATCCCCGCCGCTTCGAGAGCCTTGCCCACCGCCGTCCGAGCGCCGGCCCACCATTCCTCGGGACGCTGCTCGGCCCAGCCCGGCCGCGGATAGACCGTTTCGATCGGCGCGGTGCCGAACGCGACGATCCGCCCGGTCAGGTCGACCACCGCCGCGCGAAGGCTCTGCGTGCCCACATCGAGACCCAGGAGATAGTCCGCGCGCATCCGACGCCTCCATCGCACGAGGGAGTGGAGAGAATACCGACTCTGCGATCCTACCCCACCCAATGCCTTGACGATAGCCGCCGCGCGCGCACTCCGCCGACGTCGCCCCGCCCGATCTCGCCGCCGAGCCCTCGAGATTTCTCCAGCACCCCTGTGCCGGCGCTCGGTATCATCGTGTCGTCCGAGTCGCGACTCGTCCGCCCGATCCGAGTGTCCCTCTCTCTCCCCGGAGCCCCCAAGATGAGCAGACGCTTCCGAGTGCTCGTTCCCGCTTCGCTCGTATGCTCACTCGTCCTCGCGATTCCCAGCCTCGCGCGGCAGAGCCCGAGCGGTACGGTTCTCCAGGTTCCTTACGCAGCGGTTTCGTTCGCCTTCTACCGCGTCGAATCGACCACGCCGGCGGGAGAGGTACGCGTCATCTTCTCGATCCCGAACGCCGGCGGGATCAACCTCATGGAGGGGAACTGTCTGGTCGGAGTCCGCAAGGCGGGCGACTCCGCCGTGCGGACCTTGATCCCGGCGAAGGTGGTGTCGGTCGACTCCGCGAAGTCGGCCACGCTCCGCGTAGCCGCCGGGGCGATCGCGTCGATCCCGACAGGCTCGACACTCTCGATTCTGCGCCCGCCCGGCATGACCACCGCTGCCTTCGAGGGCTTGCCCGCCTCCATGCCGATCGCCGGCCTGCCCGCGCCGGTCCCGGGAGTCCGCTCGGCCGATCCCGTCGAGGCCGCCCGCTTGGCCGCGAGACGCACATTGGCTACGAACCGGCTGAAGCAGATCGGCCTGGCGCTGCACAACTTCGAGTCGGCTTACGGACAGTGGCCCGCCGCGGTGCTCTACGGACCCGACGGACGACCCCGCCACAGTTGGCGCGTGCTCCTTCTCCCCTACCTCGAACAGGTCACTCTCTTCCAGCAGTACGATTTCAACGAGCCTTGGGACAGCCCCAAGAACCGCGCTCTGATCGAGAAGATGCCCGACGTCTATCGCGACCCGCTCCGCGACGACGACCGCTCGGGCAACACCCACGTCGCGGCCTTCGTGGGATCCTGGAAGCGGGGCAATCAGCCGCTCATGACCATCCTCCAGCCGTCGACCGTCAAACGTCCCGCGCCCGACGCGACCCCGTCGATCGTCGACCCCCGCGGCTCGCGGATTCGAGACGTCATCGACGGCACCTCGAACACCGTCGTCGTCGGGTTCCTCACTCCCGAGCGGAAGATCCCTTGGACCAAGCCCGAGGATTTCGAGGTCGACGCATCCTTCCCCGGAATCGGCAAGCCCGGCGGGATCGATGCCCCCTATCCCGGATCGGGAGCGAACCCGACGACGAAGGTCGCGCCCTTGCTCTTCGCCGACGGCAGCGTCCGCACGCTGCCCAACACGCTGCCGCCGGCGAGCGTGGTCTCGTTGATCTCGCGCAACGGACTCGAGGTCGTCGATCTCTCCTCGGCCGACGCGGGCGGGAGCACCGCGGGCGACCCCAACATGCGCAAGAACTTGAAGCTCACGCTCGACGGCCCCCGCTCGAAGGTCTCGATCGAGTGAGCTCCCTCGGCGCCGCGTGCCGATCGGTTCGCGGCGCCGCTTTCGTCTCGATTCAGAACGTCTTGCGGCCGTCGAGCAGCAGGGTGACGGGTCCGTCGTTGACCAGCGAGACCTTCATCTCCGCGCGGAAGACGCCGGTCGCGACCTCGAGCCCCTGGCCGCGAATCCGCTCGACGAACCGCCGGTAGAGCCGGTCCGCCTCCTCGGGCGCGGCCGCCTCGACGAAGCTGGGACGCTTCCCCGACCGGCAATCGCCCAGGAGCGTGAACTGGCTCACCACCAGGAGCGAGCCGCCGACATCCCCCACCGCGAGGTTCATCTTGCCCTCGGCGTCCTCGAACGCGCGGAGGCCGACGACCTTGTCGGCGAGCTTGTCGGCGTCGTCGTCCGCGTCGCCCTTCGCGACGCCGAGCAGGACGAGCCAGCCCCGCCCGATCCGGCCGACGACCTCGCCCGCGACCGTGACCGACGCCTCGTCGACCCGCTGGAGCACCGCTCGCATCATCGCCTCGACATCAGTGAGAATGTGAGAGCGCACCGACGGCGTCCACCTCGGGCGCCCGCCAGGTCGGCAGGTCGCAGAGCCCGCCGCCGCAGTAGATGTGATGGAAGAGCTGAGTCGTCACCACGCAGGTCATCCCGACGTCGAAGGCACCGCGCCTGGGAGTCAGGAGCGCGCCCGACATCCGCTCGCGTTCGCTCGCGACCACGGCCGGGTCGAACCAGCCCGTCTTCGCCAGCGATTCGGGGCTGAGCAACTGGTCGACCCATGCCGGCCGATCCGCCCCCAGGAGCGCGTGCGACCGGCTGGCGCGGAACATCGTCTTCGGCCGGTTGGCGATCTTCTTGGGGAGCGTCCGCGCGGCCACGCGCCTCAGGATCCACTTCTCGGTGTTGCCCCGCAGCTTGTACGACGGGTCGAGAGCCGAGCAGAACCGGATCACGTCGTCGTCGAGGAACGGGTATCGCGCCTCGACCGACGAATGCATCGCGATCCGGTCTCCCTTCGAGATCATCAACAACCCCGCGAGCATCACCTTGTATCCCATGTACAGCGATTGATTCAAAGGCGCCCACTTCTTCATTCGGTCGAACGGCAGGGCGAGGTCGTCGTACGGTTCGTGATCGCCGAGGCGTTCGAGCATCCCTTGGCTGTAGAGCCGGGTCTTGGCGAGGCTGATCATCTCGTACATGTCGTGCTGCGCGGTGCGGATCGGCGGGAAGCCGCCCTCGAGCGGATAGCGCGAGGTTCCTCCGATGTTTCGGATCGCCATCTTGCGGACCGCGCGCATCAGGCCGCCCATGCCTCTGCGCTCGAGCCCGTCGCGGATCTGCTGGGTCTTGAACCAGACGTATCCCGCGAGCGCCTCGTCGGCTCCCTCGCCAGTGAGCGCGACCTTGAAGCCTTTGTCGTGCACCGCACGCGCCAGCTTCATCAGGCAGGCGCACGACGTGTCGAGGATCGGCCCCTCGGCCGCCTCGACGAGTTCGGGCACGGCATCGACGATCGCTCGCTTGTTCATCGTGACCATCGTCAACGGCGAGCCCAGGATCGCCGCCGATTCCGCCGCCTGCGTCCGCTCGTCGGGGCCCGCCTTGTCGAGACCGATCGAGAACGACGGAACGGCCTGGCCGCGCCGGCGGGTCGTCAAGCCCAGCACCACCGTCGAGTCGAGCCCGCCCGAGATGTAGCTCACCACCGGCACGTCGCCCCGGAGCCGACGCTCGACCGCCTGTTCCAGCAAGCCCTCGAACTCCTCGATCAGCGGCGTCGGGTCGTCGAGCCGCCGCTCCTGGCCCGCGTCGGGGAAGTCGAGATCCCAGTACCGCCGGATCGAGACCTCGCCCTCGCGCACCCGCAGGAAGTGCCCCGGCGCGATCGACTTCACATCCTTGAAGAACGTCCGCGTCATTCCCGCCGAGAAGAATGTGAACAGATGATCGAATCCGCGTGGATCGGGCTCGGGCGTGTAGAGCCCCGAGGCGATCAGCGACTTCACCTCCGAACCCCAGAGCAGCCAGCCGTCGCGCTCGACGTAGTAGAGCGGGCAGATGCCGACGCGGTCGCGACCAAGGATCAAGGTCCTCGAGTCGCGATCCCAGAGCGAGACCGCGAACTGGCCGCGCGCGTGCTCGAACATCCCCTCGCCGTGGTCCTCGTAGAGGTGGACCCAGGCCTCGGTGTCGCACCGAGTCGAGAGCGTGTGCCCTCGCGCCAAGAGCTCCGCGCGGATCTCGGGATACTCGAAGATCTCGCCGTTGAACGCGACCCAGATGTTGCCGCGCTCGTTGGGGATCGGCTGACGTCCCCCCGCGAGGTCGACGATCGAGAGCCGACGCGCCCCGAGCGCCACGCCCGGCTCGAAGTGGTGGTGCTCGTCGTCCGGCCCCCGGTGCACGATCGCGCGCGTCATCCGCGTCAGGCGCTCGACCGGAAAGTCACGGGTCCCCGTCAGATCGAATGCGCCGGCGATCCCGCACATGAGTCGAGCTCTCCTTCAGTGAATCCCAACTCGAAACGACCCACCATCTTGCCCCATTCCCGCCGTCTCGGGAAGCCGGGCGCATGGGGGAACTTCCGGCGATTCGGCCGAGAACGACGATCCTGACGGTCGAGCGGGTCGCGACGGCGAGCGATCAGGCCCGTTCCGAAGTGTGCGAAGCCGGCGAATGCAGCCGACGCCCGAACCGTGACGACTTCGGACGCGGATGCCCGGGCGACTTCGCGTGCGCGTGCACGACGAGATGAGGCCCCTTCCGCCTTCGACGACGCGACGCACGCCAGTAGGTGTAGCCGCCGAAGATCCCGATCATCCAGCTTCCGAAACGGAAGCAGAGGCCGCGGGGGCCGAGCTCGACATAAAATGGCACGACTTCGGTCCTCGCGGTGCATGGATGGTAAGGGGCGACTCGACCACGGCTTCCTCGATCCCGGCGATCACCGTCGACGCATGACGACCGTCGCTCAAGCAACTCCGGCCCGCGAACCGGTCGCGGATCCGAGCCGTCAAGATCGGGATCACCGTCTGCGTCTCGCCGCACTGATTTGCGAACACCACCGGGATCCCCAGGTCGCGAGCCACCAGGCCCGGGATCTCCCCCGACATCGGCCCGACATGGCCGAACAGCCAATGCTTGCGGCCCGTCGCCGTGTCCGCGAACTCCGGCCAGGCCGACGAGATAAGCGCCAGGTCGATCCGGTCGCGATACCCGTCCCAGATCCGCTTGTAGATCATGTCGGCGCAGATCGCCAGGCCGACGCGGCCGAAGGGCGTCGACACCACGATCGACTCGCGCCCGGGGCGAAACCGAAACCGTTCCCAGAACACGAGATGACGCTTGCGATACACATGCGTCGATCGATCGGGCAGGATCAACGCCATCGAATCATAGAGATGATGGCCCTCGCGTTCCACGAATCCGGCCGCGATCGTCATCCCCCAACCCTGGGCCAAGTCGGCCAGGCGCTTCAAGGTCGGGCCGTCGCGCTCCTCCGCCTCGGGGTGGAAGTCGTCGAGCAGGCCGTAGCCCGTGTTGAACATCTCCGGCAGAACCGCCAACTCCACGCCGCGATCGCGCGCCCGCTTCAACAAGCTCTCGGCACGCTCGAGATTCGTCGCCGGCGAGCGAAGAACCGATGCCATCTGGATCGCCGCCGCATTGATCTTCATCGCCCACCCCTCATCCATGAGGAGGCCGTTGCCGCACGGCGCACGCACGGGCGCCCGCTCGCGGTCGCGAACTCTATCTCCAATCGTCTTCGCCGGCTACCCCGCTTCACACGATCCCGACGAACTCACTCGAGACCCAGGAACGCCCGCAATCCCCCGCTCCTCGGCGGCGGGATCGTCTGCCCCTGCGCACGCATCGCGTCGCCCTCGCGCAAGAGGTCCGCAGCGTCGGTCGGTCGCGTCTCCTGCAGCCGGTACGTGTAATCCCGTTCATCCCGGAACGTGTACGGGATCAAGTTCTCCGTGAAGAACTCGGTGAACAGGTTGTCATACCACGGAGCATCGATCGGCTGGACCACGTTCAGCGGCTCATACCCCTCGCGCTGGAGTTGGATCCGGCGATCGCCGTAATAGGTGAACGGGCGCGAGACGGGCGTCGGCCCGATTTCCTCGCCGTTGACGATCGCGAGCGCTCCCGGCGGGTCGCTCCGGATCGTGTACCGCCGCTCGACGCAGCCGTTCGCGACCAAGAGCAGCAAGAGCGCCGACGTCGCGACGAGGCGAGGAACACCCGCGTGCGGCTTCCCGAGAGCGTGAACGGTCGCCATGGTTTTCACGCCGCCGCGCGGCGGACGACTCCTCGAGGCGTGGGGATGGACCTGGATCCGCGAACGCCCGGTGCGCCTGTCGAGGTGTCGAACCAAGCGGAGGACGAACGATCCCCGTCCACCCGCGAGCGGCGGGATCATCGCCCGAATCGCTCGCGCCGTCAACCCCGCTCGGAACCGACTCCGCAGCGCCCGAACCGCGGTCGCTCCCCTGCCCCGAGCCGCCGGGATTTCGCGGGACCATGCCTCCGAGGGCGTGTATCCTGACCGACCGACGACTGAGGGTTCGATCGTCGCGGGGCGGAACCGTCCGGCCGAGCCCTCGTCCCGACCACTGCGTGGCGCAGCCGTTACGGACGCAAACGCGGTTCCGAGCCGCCCGACGCGATCACCCCTCTCAGGACCGTCATCATGGCGAAGAAGTCGACGCGGAAGGAGACCCCTCCCTCTCCCGTTCCCCCCTCCACGCCCGACCCCGAGATCGGCGGCGAGCCCGCGCCCGCCGGCTCGGGGACCCGCCAATCGCCCTGGGTGCTCCGGACGCCTCCCGGCACATCCGAGTTCACGGCCTTTCGCGACGAAGCGGCCGACCCTCCCGTCTTGGTCGTCCAGGTCGGCAAGACCGAGTTGCGATACCACCTGCGCTGTCTGACCGACCTGCACGCCATGCTCCGAGACCGCGGCGACTGGGTGCTCCTCGGAAGCGCGGACGAACAGAAGCCCGCGGCCGACGGCACCGTCGAGGCCTGGGGGCGATCGCCCGACAATCCCGTCGGCGGATGGTACGGCATCAAGAAAGGCTTGCGCGGTCGATTCGGCATGTATGTGCCGCCCGTGCTCGAAGTTCTCGGACTCGCCGAGGTCGAACACAACGCCAAGAACAACCGCATGCGAGCGATCTAGCCGAGTTCCGCATCCGTCCCCTCACCTCGTTCGCATGGAGCCCCCGGATGTCGAGGCTCTGGAAGAAGGGCCGCGGAAAGCTTGGAGCGTTCGACCCGATCCTGGGCGATTGGCTAGCCGCCGCCGACTCCCCGCGCGGCCCGATGCGCTGCTTCCGCCGATTCCAATCGATTCTCGACGGCAGGTTCCTCCAACTCACGGCGCGATGGGAATTCGGGCCGAGCGAGGAGAGCCGGGTCTATGAGGAAACGGCGATCATCGGGCCCGACTTCGACGGTCGCATCGTCTTCTGGTCGTTCACCTCCGATGGAAAACACTCGCGCGGCGAGATCGCGGACGTGACCGACCTCCACCCCGAAGCGATCGGCTTCGAGGCCGACATGCCCGCCGGCCGCGCCCGGATGGCCTATTGGCCCGCCGAAGACGGCGCGACCCGCTTCATCGTCGAATCGAAGAACCGGAAAGGATGGAATCGATTCGTCGATCACACATATCATCGATTTTGATCTCGCCGAGAGCAAGAGCGATCTCGAAGTCGTCGGCTCCCGTACCAGAGGGCGTCCGATGCCGTTTTTCCCTCTGGAGGACGCCGTCGACCATTGAACATTCCGCCCCGCGCTGCCCGAAAGCCGACCGCATGAAGCCCGATCGGGAGCCGATGAAGGTTGCTCTCGCCCGGCGCTCGAACTAGGATCGATCGTCCGCCCGCCCACCTTGCTCGAGAGGATCGCACCGATGAAGCCCGCGACGTGGAAGTGGATCGGGGCGCTATCATCGATTGCTTTGACCATGGGAATCGTCTACATGCGCGCCTTGGGGAAGCCGGCGAGCGAGTCGATCCACACCAAGATCCGGGCGGCCGTCGCTCGGCAGCCCGAGCTTCGAGCGTCCTACGACCGAGCGCTCTCCGATGGGAAACTCTCTCTCGCTGAAGCGCGAGAGATCCTCGAGGAGAGCAAGGCACTCCGCAATCGCCCGCCGATCGTCCCTCAGCCTTGATCGGACATAGATTCATCCGTCGATCACAAAGATCGCCCCGGCTCGTCTCTCGACTCGACGGGGAATCCAGGCGACAGCGAGTCGAGATCGCTCTTCGTCGAGCCGGACGACGTTCCGGCGGAGGATCACTCCGGCTCGCGGGGCTCCCCCGAGATCGGTCCCCAGGCGAGGAAGCCGATCGCCGCGACGACGATCGCCGCGTAGATCGACCAGCCGGGTGCAGGGATCAAGAGTTCGGCCGTGTTGAGGAACAGATGAATTCCCATTGCGATGAACAGGTTTCGCGTGCGGAGCGCGACGAACGATAGGATGAGGCCGATCACGAACAAGGCACCGAGGTCGGACACTGCGGCGGAGATCGACGTCCAAGCGTCGAACGCCAAACGATTCGGCACATGGATCAAAGCAAACACCACCTGCGAGACCAGGAGTCCGAGCCCCCACCGCGGCCGATCGCCTCGCTTCGGGAGGGAGAGCGCGAGTTGGGCCGGCAAGACGCCTCGAAACAAGATCTCCTCATAAGGCACATTGCCGAAGACCTGTCCGAGCAACATTCCTGGATTCACGCGTCGCATCGCTGGAGCGGCGGCCGCTCCGCTCAGGGCGGCGAGTCCTCGAGCGAGCAGGACCACGCCGACCCAGGCCGCCAAGATCGCGAGCAGACCCCGGCCCAGCGTTCGCGGACGGAACCCGAGCTCGCGCAGGCGAGCACCTCCGATCCCGACGAGACAGACCCCGACGACCAGGGCGAGCAGGAGAGCGTTCGCGACCAGAGTGCCGTCGATCAGCCCTCCCGTCCCTCGAGCGATGCCGAGCAGTGTCCGACTCCGAAACAGCACGAAGTTCGCCCAGAGACTCGCGGCGACATGCACTCCGAGTGCCAGGAAGAGCGCTCCCGGTGCGATACGACGCGGCGACATGCTCGCATCCTCGAACATCCGATTCCGTCCTCCTTCGACTCGTTCCGAATCCGGCTCAGAATCGGCTCTCGAGCCGCGCGGGGCGTCCGGCTCGCGCTTCGAGCCGGGTGCGGATCCGTTCGGCGATCGCCCGCGACTCCGACTCGGGGAGCTCGGCCTCGACCGTCACCTCGATCCCCGGATGACTGCATTCGACCTTGACCGGGACCGACCCGAACCGCAGGCGGAGCGTCAGGAGATGCGGCTGGGGAGATTCATCGACGAACCCCTCGGGGACGAGGTCGCTCGGATAGAGCGGAACGTCCATCTTGGGGATGTCGGGGAACTGTTCGAGCCCCGATCGCAGCAAGGATGTATCGAATCCTTCGGGGAGAAGCATATAGTAGAACGAACCTTCGTCGACGATCTCATACATCTTCCAGTCGCGGATCTCTCGAGTCGACCAGCTCATCGTCTCGAAGTCGAGCGCGTGCACGTCGAAGTTCGGCCGGTAGACGGCCGAGTCGCCGCGCTCTTCGTGGATCATGCCGCCCTCGACGACGATCGTCGACCCCTCGAGCCGAGCGGTGTGTCTGGAGATCCAACCAGGGGGCTCGCCCGTCGCCTCGAGCGGCGTGATCGCGAAGCTCATCAGGTCGAGCGCGTAGAGCTGAGTCACGCCCGGGCGGCGATCGTCGGCGTAGCTCAACGAACCGATCAGGATCAAGCGATCGCCGACGCGGGTCGCCGTGTGGAAGTCGGTCGGCGGAAAGACCTCGCGGGGATAGTCGTAGAACTCGATCGAGCCCGTGGGCCGAAAGACGATCACATCATTGTAGATATGGAAGTCGGGGTCGTAGAAGTCTTCATGTTCTCCCGCAACGACCACGAGCCCGCCGTCGTCGAGCGAAGTGAGCGTCGCTCCCATCCGGTCGAGCGTCCAGGTCGGCGCGGCCTCCATCATCTCGAGGCCGAGGATCTCGCGCACGCGGTAAGGCGGGTAGCCCCAGTCGATCACCTGGCGGTCGCCCTCGTTCTCGGGGTCGGCGAGGAGTGCGGCGGCCTGAGCGGCGAGGATCGGGAGCGAGTTCTCGACGCCCTCGCCGCGAACGACCCAATCGCGAAACGAACTCTCGATCCGTTCGGGATTCGATCGACCGAACGAGGGCGAGCCCTCGGCTCGAAAGCGTGCGACGTCGGGCATCGAGGGGGCTCGCTGGGGTTCTGGGAGCTACGGGTCGTCTGTCGACCCGCGAATCGTAGCGGAACCGCCCCGGCACGATCAATGCACCTCCGCTTCGATCCTCGAACGACTGGACGAGACCGCCGCCTTGCGCGATGATGGGCGCTTGCTCCAACCGACCTCCGGTCCCGCCGCCCTCGCCACTGCGACAAGACATGAACATGAAACCGACGATCTCCACCGCCGCTCCTCTCTCCCTCGACGTCGATCGGCTCGCGATCGGTGTGCGCGAACTCGACGCCGCGGGTTCCGATCCCGCCGCGATGGGAGCGGCCTCGGCCCTCGCCGAGCTCGTCGCGGCGCAGTTCGTGAACACCGCGCCTGGGGAGGTCACCGCGGTGCTCGGCTCGGTCGGCGCCCAGGCCCGCGCGGTGCTCGCCTTCGGGCTCGGAAAGCCCGGCGCCTTCGACGCGGGCGCGGCCTTCTCCGCCGGCGTCGCCCTCTCCAAGCGGCTCGGCGCGAAACCGCACAAACCCTCGGCCGCCGTGGTCGTGCCCGAGGTCGACGAACCCGTCGTCCGTGCCTTCCTGGAAGGGCTCTTCGTCGGAACCCGAGGGCCCGATCTCCGCAAGTCCGAGCCCAGCCGAGTCGCCCCGGAGTCGCTGGTTCTGATCACGACTCCCGAACGTGAGCAGATGGTTGCGCGAGCGCTCGAGCGTGCCGAGATCGTCGGCTCGGCGGTCAATTTCGCACGCGACCTCGCCAATACGCCGCCCGCCGAGAAGCCGCCGGCGCGGATCGCCGCGATCGTCGGCGAGCGGCTCTCGGGCGCGGGGGTCGAAGTCGAGATCTGGGGCCGGCCCGAGATCGAATCGGCGCGGTTCGGCGGCCTGCTCGGCGTTGCCGCCGGGTCCGACGAGCCGCCCGCCTTCGTCCAACTCCGCTACCGCAAGGGGGGCGACCGGCCGACCGTCGCTCTCGTCGGCAAGGGGGTCACCTTCGACTCGGGCGGACTCTCGCTCAAGCCGAGTGCGTCGATGGAAGATATGAAGAGCGACATGACGGGCGCGGCGGTCGTCGCCGCGACGATCCTCGCCGTCGCCCGCCTCGGCCTGCCCGTCAACGTCCACGGCTACCTCGCGTTCACCGAGAACATGACCGGCGGCAAGGCGATGAAGCTCGGCGACGTCCTCACGATGCGCAACGGGAAAACCGTTGAAGTCATGAACACCGATGCCGAAGGTCGGCTGATCCTCGCCGACGCTCTCTCGTACGCCGCCGAATCGGAGCCCGCGCGGATCCTCGACCTCGCCACGCTCACCGGCGCCTGCCTCGTGGCGCTCGGGAGCAAGGTCGCCGGGCTCTTTGCCAACGACGACGCCTTCGCCGCCGACCTCGCCGCCGCGGCGGCTCGCGCGGGCGAACGCGTCTGGAGGATGCCGCTCGACGACGACTACTTCGAGGCGATGAAGAGCCCCGTCGCCGACTTCAAGAACGTTGGCGGCAAGTGGGCCGGCGCGATCACCGCCGCCAAGTTCCTCCAGCAGTTCGTCGCCGACCGCCCCTGGCTCCACCTCGACATCGCCGGCCCCTCCTGGGCCGACTCCGACTCCCCCACCCGCGACGCCGGAGGCACCGGCTGCTTCGTCCGCACCCTCGTCGACCTCTTGGCGGCGGGCCAAGTCTGAGAGGCGATGGCCCGGATTGCGTCGCGTCTCGTCTCGATCGGAGGATAGTTCACCATGCGTCGATCATTCATCATGCTCTGTTTCGCAGCGATTCCGCTCTTGACCCTCGCTCGCGCGGAGGACGACGGCGACTTGGCGAAGGAGTTGCCGAGGATCGCGGGGAAGGATCCCGAGGCGGCGATGGGGACGTTTGCGATTCGCCCGGGGTTTGCGCTCCGCGCGGCGGCGGTCGAGCCGATCGTGACCGACCCGGTCGCCGCGTCCTATGATGAGGATGGACGACTCTATGTCGTCGAGATGCGTGGATATCCCTATCCCGAGAATTTGCCCACGGGAGGCGTGGTTCGGCTCGAGGATTCCGACGGCGACGGACGGTTCGACAAGCGGTCGGTCTTTCTCGACGGCCTCTCCTGGCCCACCGGGGTCGTCGCGGCGCGCGGCGGGGTGTTCATCGCCGTTGCCCCCCGGATCCTGTTCGCCCGCGACGTCGACGGCGACGGCAAGGCCGACGAGGTCCGCACCCTGTTCGAGGGCTTCGGCACGCAGAACGTCCAAGGGCTGCTCAACGGCCTGCTCGTCGGGCTCGACGGCTGGATCCACGGCAGCTCGGGGTCGAACGGCGGCGAGATCCGCAACCTCTCGAAGCCCGGCTCGCCCGCCGTCTCCGTCCGCGGCCGCGACTTTCGCTTCAAGCCCGACGGCTCGGAGTTCGAGGCGACCTCCGGCGGCGGCCAGTTCGGCCATTCGTTCGACGATTGGGGTCGCCGCTTCGTCTGCAACAATTCCAATCATGCGCGTCAGATCATCATTCCCGCGCGCTACCTCGAGCGGAACCCCGCGCTCGCGACTTCGGGCGTGCTCGACGACATCGCCGTCGAAGGCGGCGCGGGGCCGGTCTATCGGATCAGCTCGGCGGAACCTTGGCGGGTCGTCCGCACCCGCCAGCGCAAGGCCGACCCGGTGATCTCGAAACGGCTCGCACCCACCGAACTCTATGCGATCGGCTTCTTCACCTCGGCGACCGGGATCACCGTCTATCGAGGCTCGGCATATCCCGAGGCCTACCGCGGCAACCTCTTCATCGGCGACGTCGGCGGCAACCTCGTCCATCGCAAGCTCCTCGAGCGAAACGGACCGATCTTCGCCGCCCGTCGCGCCGATGAGAAGGTCGAGTTCCTCGCCTCGACCGACAACTGGTTCCGTCCGGTGAACATTGCGAATACGCCGAACGGCACGCTCTTGATCTTGGATATGTACCGCGAAACGATCGAACACCCCGCTTCGATCCCTGAACCGATCAAGAAGCATCTCGACCTGACGAGCGGGAAGGACCGAGGTCGGCTCTACGAACTCGTCGTCGCGGGCGAGTCTCCCCGAGTGCGGAGCCCCAAGCTGTCGAAGGCGTCGACCGAGGACTTGGTCGCTCACCTCGCCGAACCCGATTCATGGTGGCGCGACGCGGCCCAGCGCCTGTTGATCGAACGGGGCGACCGGGCGGCGGTGCCGTTGCTCGAGGAACTCGCTCGGCGCCGGCCGACGGCGCTCGCTCGACTGCATGCGCTCTGGACTCTCGCCGATCTCGGTTCGCTCGACCCGGCGCTGCTGGTCGCGGCCTGCGATGACCCCAGCGCGGATCTCCGAGAGAATGTCGCTCGACTCGCCGAGCCGCTGCTCGCCAGGTCTCCCGTCCTGCTCGCCGTGCTCGAGCGGCTCGCGAGCGATGCCGACGCCATGGTTCGCATGCAGGCCGCCTTTTCGCTCGGCGCGATCGACCGCGAGGAAGCCCTCGACGCACTCGCCGCGATCGCGGAACGCGACGGCGCGAATCGGTGGAGCCGGACCGCGGTGCTGAGCTCGATCGGCGGTCGAGCTTCGCGGTTCCTCGCCGCGCTTGCCAAGCGGAATCGCGAAGCTCTCGCGGCGCACGGCGGAGTCTGGCTCGAGGAGTTGGGGACGTTGATCGGAGCCGAGGGCGATGCGGAACGGATCACCGAGTTCGTGCGTGAATATGCGGTCGCGTCGAAATCCGTCGGTGCGTCGAAGGCTTTGCTGGGCTTGTCGCGGGGGCTGGCGCGATCGGGCCGATCGCTCGCCGGGATCGATGCACCTGGATTGAAGGATGCGTATCGCTCGGCGGCGGAGACGCTCTCGGGCGATGGGCCGATCTCCGCACGGATCGATGCCGCGCGGTTGCTCGGCCTCGCCCCCTCGGACCGCGCGATCGAGCCTCTGACCGCTCAGCTCGACGCGCGGCGGCCGGTTCCGCTCCAACTCGCGGCGCTTCAGGCGCTCGGGGAGCAGACGACGAACGAGGTCGCCCCGCGACTGATCTCGAAGTGGGACGCGCTCTCCCCCGCGCTTCGTCGCGAGGCGCTCGAGGTCTTGCTGGCTCGGGCCGAGAGGGCCCGTGCGCTGCTCGATGCGATCGAGGCGGGAAAGTTCCGTGCATCGACTCTCGAGCCCTCGCATCGGGCGAGGCTGCTGGCGTCGCCCGTCGCCGAGATTCGAGAGCGTGCCAAGAAGCTCGCCGAGGCGCCGGCATCGGACCGAGCGGGAGTGATCGCCGCGTTTCGGCCCGCGCTCGATCGGCGGGGCGATGCCGCGAAGGGCAAGACGCTGTTCAAGGCGATCTGTGCGAGCTGCCACAAGGCCGAGGGCGAAGGGCACGACGTCGGCCCGAATCTCGCAACGATCGTCGGGCGATCGCCTGAAGATCTGCTGATCCATATTCTCGACCCGAATCGCGAGGTTCCGCCGAACCTGGCGAGCTACAACGTGGCTCTCGACGACGGGCGGGTGATCTCGGGCCTGATCGTCGACGAGTCGGCCAATTCGATCACGCTGCGCCGGGCCGAGGGGGCGACCGACGTGGTCCCCCGCGCGCGGATCGAGGCGGTCGCGTCGTCGGGCTTGTCGTTGATGCCGGAGGGACTCGAGAAGAATCAAACACCCGAGTCATTTGCCGATTTGATCGCCTATCTCCGGTCGATCGGCGCGGGCGGCCGCTGAGACGACGGCGTCGACGATCGCGCCGTCTTCGCTCTCGAAGACGGCGCGCAGGTCGAGCACGAGGCCGCCGGCGTGGATCCGGCCGACGACGGCGGGCCGCCCGAGGCGCAGCGCGTGTGCGAGCGCCGAGGGGTCGCTCGGAGTCTCGATGCGGACGGCAAAGGAATCGATCGTCTCGCCGGGGACGCTGCCGCCGCCGATCATTGCTTGCGTGGCGACCGATCGCGCGACGCCCGCTGCCGCCGGCAAGCGATGCGCGAGCGCCCACGCGATCTCTCGGGCGCGGATCTCGAGCTCGGCGAGCGGTGTCGACGCCAGGCGACGCAGCGGCAAGTCGGCGGGTGCGCGTTCATGGAGATCGAGCACGGTCTCGAGTGCGGCGAGAGTGAGCTTGTCGACTCGAAAGGCTCGCATCAACGGGTCGCGAGCCGCCGCCGCGACGTGCTCACTTCGCCCGACGATCAGGCCCGCTTGCGGCCCGCCGAGGAGTTTGTCGGCGGAGAAGAGCACGACGTCGGCCCCGGCGGCGAGGCTCGAGCGGACGTCGGGCTCGTCGGGCATGCCGAGAGTCGAGGCGGGGTCGAGCGCGCCGGAGCCGATGTCGTCGATCACGGGGATGCCGCGTTCGCGTCCGAGAGCAGCGAGATCGGTGATCGCAACGGATTCGGTGAATCCAACGATCTTGAAATTGCCGGTATGAACGCGCAGGAGTGCAGCGGTATTTGGCCCGACGGCTCGTGCATAGTCGTCGATGCGTGTGCGGTTGGTGGTGCCGACCTCGACGAGCCGAACGCCGGCGGTCTCGAAGATCTCCGGGAGGCGGAAGCTGCCGCCGATCTCGACGAGCTGGCCTCGGCTGACGATCACCTCGCGGCCGCGTGCCAGAGCTCGGAGGGCGAGGATGGTGGCGGCGGCGTTGTTGTTGACGACGACGGCGGCCTCCGCGGCAACGAGTCGGCGGAGTCTGCCTTGCACGGCGTCGCCTCGTCGTCCGCGCTCGCCGCGGTCGAGGTCGAACTCGAGGTTGCAGTAGCCGGCGGCGACTTCGGCGATCGCGTCGGTCGCGGCGTGCGGCAAGGGGGCCCGGCCGAGGCCGGTGTTGAGGAGGACTCCGGTCGCGTTGATGACCCTGCGGAGGCCGTCGGTCGGCGCCTCGAGTCGAGCGAGCGCTCGGTCGACGATCGCGCCCGCGGCTTCGTCGATCGCGTCGGGCCGCGCGCGGAGATCGTCGAGAACCGAGCGCAGGGCCGACTTCGCGGCTTCGCGGCCTCGGCGGGCGATCGCGTCGGCGAGTCGGGGATCGTCGAGGAGTTGGTGGATCGCGGGGAGCCTGCGGAGCGGCGAGTCGGGCTCGCTCATGAGCGGGCTCCCTCGGGCTGGGGATCGGGCGCGGGCTTGGCGAGCCGCCGGACGTCGCCCTCGCGCACGGTCAGGCCCGCGCGGTCGAGGTATTCTCCGATCGGCACGGCATATTTTCGAGAGGTGCCCAGGAGGTCGCGGAGGTCGGCCATCGTCATCGTCGAGCCGTCGCTCAATCGCGCGATCACGAGTTCATGGAGTTCGGTCGCGGCCTCGGCCTCGACGTGGAGGCCGCCGCCCAAGTGGCGGAGCACGTCCTCGTCGCGCAGGAGCGAGAAGATCTCGCCGACCATTGCGGCGTCGGTGCCGGGGCGTTTGGACCAGGTCTCGATGTCGGGCGGCGTGAACCGCGTGCCCTTGTAGGCGGCGGCGATCTCGGCCAGGAGCCTCCGCTCGCTCTTGCTGAGCTTCGGTTCATGTCCTCGGATGCTGATGCGTTTGCCGTCGCCGGCGATCGCGCCTCGGGCGGCGAGTCGGTCGATCAAGGCTTGGACGAGGCCGTCGTGGTCGAGGTCGGCGAGCGCGGTGATCAAGCGCGGTCGGGGGATCGACGCGAGCCGGGGCGATGCGGCGTGGAGCCTTCGAAGGGTCGTGAGGATGCGCCGTTCGAGCGCCTCGATCGCCCCCGCGCTCACCCGCGTCGCACGGCGGGCTCCGATCGCGACGTCGATCAGCCTCCCTTGTTCGTGAAGCCGCGCCAGGGCCGGCGCGAGGTCGTCGACGGCGATCGCGGTCCGGCGAATCAGCTCGGCCTCGGTCCATTCGGAGAGACCGATCGCCTCGAGCGCGGCGGCGAGTCGCTCGAGCGGGTCGGGCGAACGGAGACGCTCGAGTCGGGCGAGCGCGGCGGCGTCCTTGCGGCGGAGCCGGGGCGCGTCGGGTTCGAGCACGCGGCCTCCTCCGACCGTTGCCGCGGGGCTCTCTTCTCGGATCACGAACGGCTGACCGTAAACGCTCGGCGTCGGCTCCAGGAGCACGAGCTGAGCAAGGCGGGGTGCTCCAGGATCGAGGAGCTCTTCGGACCCTTCCGCTCCGCGCGCGAAGACGATCCGGCCGGTGACCTCGGCGGTGCCGAGATGGATTCGGTAGCGCACCCGCTCGCGGAGGGGTCGCGGGGCGTCGGCCGTCGGGCGGATCTCGACGCTCAGTCGTGTCGACTCGCCGAGATAGCCGGGGGCCGCCAGGAGATCGCCGCGGCCGACCTCGGTGTGGTGGACGCCGACGAGATTGATCGCCGCGCGGCAGCCTCGATCGATGCGATCGACGGCGCGGTCGTGTCGGTGCAGAGCGCGGACGCGGACGGCTCGTCCGCCCGGGCGGATCTCGAGAGCGTCGCCCACGGCGACCGACCCCGAGGCCACGGTACCGGTGACGACCGTGCCGTGTCCGGCGATCGTGAACGAACGATCGATCGCCAGGCGAAAGAGCCCCGTCTCGGGCCGCGCCGGGGCCGAGGCGCAGAGCGAGGCCAGCTCGCGGCGGAGGTCGTCGATGCCGCGTCCGGTCTGCGACGACGTGACGACGATCGGCGCCCCGGCGAGGAAGGTGCCCGCGACGAGTCGGCGAACTTCGTCGACCACCAGGGCGATCCAATCCTCATCGACGAGGTCGGCCTTCGTGATCGCGATCACGCCGCGTTCGAGCCCGAGAAGCTGGAGGATTTCGAGATGCTCGCGAGTCTGGGGCATCACGGAGTCGTCGGCCGCGACGACCAGGAGCGCAAAGTCGAGGCCGGTGGCTCCGGCGAGCATGTTTCGGAGAAAGCGCTCGTGGCCGGGGACGTCGACGATCGCGAGGCGGTCACTGCCCAATTCCAAGGCAGCGAAGCCGAGGTCGATCGTGATCCCGCGCTTCTTCTCCTCGGGGAGTCGATCGGTGTCGACGCCCGTGAGGGCGCGCAGGAGCGCGGTCTTGCCGTGATCGATGTGACCGGCGGTTCCGAGGACGTGATGGCGCGTCGTGCTCATGAATGCGAGTGGATCCGCCCGAGTGAGCCTGTTCCCACTGATCGAGTCTACCCGAGGGGCGGCTCGGTGAGGGGAACGGCGGCCGATTTCCCCGCTCCCAACCGATCCCAGGGATGCGCCATGAATCGAATTCGACCGATAACCGCGCGCAGCTTGGGTTTCGGCAAGCGGTTTGCTTGCAATCGAAGCGGAGCTCGAATCCGGGCTCGCGAACGGGGTGACGCCCCACCCCGCCAGGTTACGACTCATCCCTGAGCGTCCTTCGGATCGGCGCCTCCATCGAGAATTTCGGTTCCGATCGAGCGACTGATCCCGGATCGAGGCGCTACGCTCCAAGAGATACTGATCCGATTGCGGCAGGTCTGAGGGCCGTATGACGCAAGTATGGAGAAATCATGGAGATCCGACGAAGGGGACAGGCGACTGCGCGCGGCGTTTCGTGGAAACAACGCTGCGGAAGTTGCTTGACCGAAGCGGCTCCGAGCTTCATACTGTGAATCGTCCCCGGCGCGGGCCGGCACATTTCGGAATCGTTCGGAACGATCCTTTGCGCCGTCTCGACGTCTGCCAACCTCGACTCCGAAGCGACCGCGGTTCGTCCTCTCGGAATCCCGAGCAGTTCGAGGCTCGACCTCGCGCGGCTGCGGGCTCGAGCGGGATCGGATCCCCGCCGGTTGTCATGCCGTACGCAAATCGAAGTTTCATCGAGAGTTTCGCATCGTCGGCCGAGCGTCGGACGGATCCGCGCGTGGCGATTCTCGCCGCATCGCGTCACGAATCGAGATCCGCTCCGTTCCGAGGCCGGACGCACACCGGCAGCCCGCAAGGAACGTCCGCTCCGGGAGACCGGCGGTTCCGCGCGATGGTTGGAGAGGGTTGTCCGATCCCATGATGATCTCGAACGCCTACCTGCTCGTCTTCGCGGTCGCCTTCATGGGCTGCGTGCTCGCCACGCCGCTCGTGACGCGACTTGCCCATATTCTCGGCGCGATCGATCGACCGGACCAGTTCCGCCGGGTCCACAAGGGGGCGACCCCTCGGATGGGCGGCTTGGGCTTGGCGTTCGGCATCGTGCTCGGGCTGGCTCTCGTCGTCTGGGTGGGGTATCTCCGGGATTGGGATCGCTATCTCCAGTGGGAGGGTCACCTCATTCCGCTGGCCCTGGCGTCGCTCCTGGTCGTGCTGATCGGGGTGGTCGACGACACGAAGGGCATGGGGCCGCGTCTCAAGCTCTTGGGTCAGGCCGCGGCGGTCGTCGTGCTCTACCTCGGCGGCATCCGGATCGACCGCTTCGTGGTCCTGGGGATCCCGTTCGACCTGACTTTCGCCAAGTTGACGATCCCCCTCTGGGGAACGAGCGTCGAAATCGCGCCGATCGGCCTGGTCGTCACGCTTTTTTGGTTCCTCGCCTGTATGAACGTCTGGAACCTGATCGACGGCATGGACGGACTGGCCTGCGGCGTGGGCCTGCTCGTGAGCGGCACCCTGGCGCTCGTCGCCCTGCATCACGGCAATCCCGGCGTGGCCTTCCTGGCGATCGCGCTCGCGGGCGGCCTCGCGGGCTTCCTCCTGTACAACTGGCATCCGGCCTGCATCTTCCTGGGCGACACCGGCAGTCTGCTCATCGGACTCCTGATCGGCGTCATCGGTGTTCAGGGGTCGCTCAAGGGGTCGTCGGCGATCTCGATCCTCTTCCCGATCCTGGCGATGGGTCTTCCGATCTCGGACACGGCGATGGCGATCTTCCGCCGCTGGGTCCGCAATCTGCCGCTCTCGTCGGCCGACCGACGCCACGTGCATCATCTCCTGATGGGCCTGGGGCTCAACCCTTGGCAATCGGCGCTCCTGCTCTATTTCTTCACGGCGGGGCTCTGCGGCGTCGTCCTCCTCGGCGTGGTTCTCCAGAACGAGTTCCTGGCCTTGGTGTTGGGGATCTCGGGCTGCTTGGCCTTCCTCTTGATCCTCACGAGCCGACGCAACGAACTCGCGACGCTGCGGGCCGACTTCCTGGCTCGGTTCGCGCGACGGAAGCAGGAGCGGGCGGCGGCCAAGGCGGCCTGGGAGGCGATCCAGCGGATCGAGCTCTGCGAGTCGATCCCGGCGATCTGGAACATCCTTCGCGACACCTCGATCAAGCTCGGCTGCGACGGCTTGACGCTCGACTGCCGCAGAAACGGGCAGGACATCTTCGGCGAGTCGAGCGGAATCGAGCGTCCCGCCCCTTCGCCCGACGGACGGACGCCCGCCCTGTCGGGTCCGAGTGCGACATTCCGACTGCATGGGGGACAGGATCTCTCGCTGATCGTTGCGCTTCATCAACCGCCCGACGCCGATCTCGCGGCCGACATCGCCTTCCGCTTCATGCAACGCCTCTCGTTGGCGACGGCGGAGCGGGTCGAACGATTGCTCATGGTCGAGTCCGAAGCGGTCGCCGTCGCTTCAGCGGCGGCGCGGCATGCCGAATCCGAACCCGAGGTCGAGCCCGAGGATGAAGAGATCTCGGCCGGGGGCTCGGACGGAATGCCGAGCGGTCTTGCGGTCGGTACTCGAATCGAACCGGTTTCGACGCCCGCCGCCGCCCTGATGTTCGCCGCGGTCCGACCCGTTCGAGGTACGTTCGGCCGCTTGCGGTCGATCCTCGGCGGTCGCGAGACCGATCTCGACCGCGTCCGCTCGTACGGAGACGAGTGAACCCAGCCGGCACCGGAGGAGAATCGTCTTCCATGGATGGAACCCCCGCCTTTCCGGGCGAGCCCGGCGGCGTGCCGATGCACGCCCACGCATACGTTCCTGGACAGCCCCTCGGCTCGGCGTACGCGCCGGGCTCGATCCCGCTTCGGACCCATGCCCATCCGGGTTGGCCCGTCGGCGGTGCTCGCGTCGGCGGACCCTCGGCGAAGACGCCGGCCGACTATGTTCGCGCCGTGGTCCGGCAGGTCTGGCTCGTCCTCGCGATCGCCGTTCTGATCTCGACCGCCGGAGCGCTCTTCGTGCTCCGCATGAAGGCGATCTACCGCGCCGAGTCGGAGATCACCATCAAGGCGCCCGAATACGACGCCATCGTTTCGCACCTCGTGACCAGCGACAAGTTCACGGTCGTGGACAAGGAAGCGCAAGCGACCTATGTCCCCGACCGCATGGCCTATCTCCGCAGCAAGAGCCTGGTCGAGCAGATCGTTCGCGACCCGACCGTGAGCGGTCCGCGCGGGCCCGCCTCGGTCGACGAGGCCGCCGCCGAGTTGATCGAGAACCTCACCACGCGCAACTACACCGGCACGAGCTTCTTCAAGATCACCCTCGAAGGCGAGGACCCGGCCAAGGTCACGCGCACGCTTCGGCTCCTCCTCGAGAAGTTCAAGGATCAGGCCGACGTCGAGAGTCGCGACCTGCTCGAGCAATCGAAGCTCCAAGCCTCGGCGAGCCTCACGTCGTTCTCGAAGGAGCTGCGGACGCTCGACGAGCAGATCTACGCCCTCGGCCGCGGCCAGCTCGCCCTGGCGCTCGGCGGGCGCAGCGTCCTGCAGGATCGATACGAGTCGGTCTCCGCGACGCTGCTGCAGAAGAGGATGCGGTTCGACGAGACCGAGCGCGAGCTCCGGATGGAAGCACAGCATCCGCGCCGGGAGTCGTCGCCGCTGGAGGATTCGAGGAACGCTCAGCTCGCCAAGCTCGCCGAGGACGAGCGCATGATCCGCAACCGACTGGCTCACGCCAAGCGGACGATCCGCGGAAGCTATTACAACGACGACCCGACCGTTCGCTACCTCATGACGCAGCTCGCCCAGATCGCCCGGATGCGCGAGGGCGTGGTCTCGGGTCCGGAAGAGATCGCCCCGCCCGACCTGAGCGAGCAGATCCTCGCCTCGGCGCGGGCCGACATCGAGGTCTACGAGACCGAGTCGCGCGAGCTGCTCCAGAAGCTCCAGGAAGCCGTGCCCGACCATGCGAAGTACATGACGCTCACTGAGGAGCGCGAGCGCAAGGCGAACCAGATCGCGGCGATCCAGGAGAAGCTCTCGGAATTCGAGATCTTGATGAAGACGCAGAAGCCGCCGGTGCAGATCGTGGTGCCGGCGGTCGAGCCGATCACTCCGGTTCGGCCCAAGCGGGCGCTCTCGATCGCGCTCTTCGTCGTGCTCGGCTTCGGCCTGGGGATCGGTCTGGCTTGCTTCCGGGAATACCTCGACCACTCGGTGAAGGTTCCCGAGCATCTGAGCGCGGGGTTGACGCTGCCGCTCCTGGGCGTGATCCCCCGGATCCCCCGCACCAGCCGCAACCACCGCGGCGGCCACCTCTGGACGCCCGGCGCTCCCGAGTCGACCGCGGCCGACGCCTACCGCAACCTCCGCGCGGGGCTCGTGGGCATCACTCAGGCGTCGGGTTCGTTCGTCACATTGCTCGTCACCAGCGCGAAGGCGGGCGAAGGCAAGAGCACGACCGCCTTGAATCTCGCCGCAACCTGCGCCCGAGCGGGAGAGCGGACGCTGCTCGTCGACATCGATCTCCGCCGCGCGAGCCTGAACGCCGTGTTCCCTCACGACGAGAACCACCTCGGCCTGGTCGACGTGCTCCGCGGCGAGATGCCCTGGCAGCGCACGGTGGTTCCCACCGACCTCCCGAATCTCGATTTCCTGCCGACGGGCGACACCCGCGACGTTCCGATCGAGATCCTCGGCAGTCTCGAACTCCGCAAGCTGCTCGAGTCGCTCTCGCGGCACCACTACGACCGAGTGATCCTCGACGGTCCGGCGGTGCTGGGTTTGGCCGATTGCCGGATGCTCGGCCCGATGGTCGACGCCGCGATCGTGGTCGTCCGCTGCGGCGAATCGGCGCTCCGGCCGGTGGAGCGAGCCAAGACGATGCTCGACCAATCGCGGGTCCGCGTTGTGGGCGTGGTCTTCAACGGCCTGGCCGAGGATCTCGACAACTGGTCGTCTTACGGCCCGACGCCTTCGGGCTTCGAGCCGCCTGCGTCGCGAACTCCTCGTCTGACGGCGGGCTCGGTCTGATCGGTCGACATCCCAGAAGGTGATCACCTCATGAACGGCATCCGGATCTGGTGGGTTCGTCGCCTCGACCGAGCAACGGCGATCGGCCTGGCCGGCGTGATCTTCGGGACCGCGGCGGCGTTCGGAGGGGCGGCCTGGTGGGGCCGGCCCTATGTGGCGGGCGCAGCGTTCGCGCTCGGGCTCGCGTGGTTCCTGCGTTGCGGCCTCACGGGCCGCTGGCCGGTCCTGTTCAGCCCGCTCGGATTGCTGGGCGCTCTCGCGATCGGCCTGGGAGCCGCGCAGCTCGTGCCCTGGCCGGGGGCGATTGCGTCGCTCGCTTCGCCGAATGCCCGCGCCGCGCACTCGATCGGCACCTTGCCCCGCGCTGCGCTCGAGGACGACCCCGCCGCCGAACTGCCGGCTCCGTTCACTCCGCGATCGCCCTTGACGCTCGACCGCTCGGCGACGCTCCGCTGGATCGTCGGCGCGTCGGCCCTGCTGATGCTCTTCTGGGTCGTGTCTCACTTCACCGATCGCTTGCGCCGGCTCTCGTTGATCTGGGGGAGCATCGTCGCCGCCTTCCTCCTCAACGGTGCGATCGCGACGGTGCAGCTCGCGGGCTTCGCCGACGGGATCTACGGCTTCGTGACTCCCGGCTCGGGACCGCGTTGGGCGATGAACCCGGCCGACGCTCTCGCCGCGCCCGGTCGCTCGGTGCTCCGTCCCGTGCCGACCGCGGCCGACGTTCCGCGCGCCTGGGTCTTTCCGCGGCCCGTCCCCCGCTCCGAGTTCGGCACGATGCCCGGCGGGGCCGACGCCTTCCTCGCTCTCGGTTCGCTCGGCTTGCCGCTGAGCCTGGCGCTCACCCTCCAGCTCATGGCCCCGCGAGGCTCGCGCGAGCCGTTCTGGGCACGTCTCCGACGCTCGAGTCGGGGGAGCTTGCTCATTCTCTTGTTCGTTTCGACGATTCTGGCGGCGGGGCTCGTCGGCCTGCTCGCGGGTCGATTCGTCGCGCTTCCCTTCGCGATCGGTCTCGGGATCGTCGGCCTGCCGTGCCTGTTCGGCGCGGGTCTTGGATTCCGCGGCTTCTTGCTGACCACGCTCACGGCCGCCGCGCTCGGCGGCGGGATCGCGCTGGGCGACGCCTGGCCGACCTTGATCGGCGACGACCTCTCGCTGCCGCGCGTCGATCTCGACGCCGCGCGCCGAGCCTGGGCGACGACGCCGGCGATGCTCCGCGACTTCCCGATCGTCGGCGTGGGACTCGGAGCACGCGCCGTCGCGGCGACGCTCTACGAGCCCGGCGACGCCGCGTCGAGCACCGCCGAGAGCACGCTCGCACAGTGGGCCGTGGAAGGCGGCGCCGTCGGCCTCGCGCTCCTCGGTCTGGCCCTCTTCTGGGTTCTCGTCCGCCTTCCATCGGCGTTCGCGAGAGTCGGCTCGGCCGATCGGGCGCTCGCCTGCGGGTTCCTCGGCGCGGCGGTCGGCTTTCTCGGCTTCGCCGCGATGCGCTGGTCGGTCGAGCTGCCCGCCGTCGCGGTCGCCGCGGTCGTCTTCGCGGGCACTCTCAACCGCTGGCTCGCCGGCGGCACCGACCTCCTCGTCGAAGCGCTCGAGGCGTGACGCCCCCTCGACCGCGATCTCGATGAGTCAGCAGAGGCCGGCCGCACGACAAAGGAGTGTCATCACCGATGCCCGCCGATAACGTCTTGCACATTCAAGGACGAGCCGAGGGGCCGCCGGCCGTGGTCGCCCTCCAGGGTTCGGTGATCCGCATCGGCCGAGGCAGGCGCTGCGAGGTCCAGCTCCCCGGGGCTCGACTCTCCGACATCCAATGCGTCCTGCGGCTCGAGGTCGACGGCTGGTACGTCCAACCGCTCGGCACTCCGGGCCTGATCTCGATCTACGGAGAGCCGATCTTCGCCGCGCGCCGGCTCGACTTCGACACGCCGCTGCGCGTCGGCGACCACTGGCTCACGCTCCGCGACCTGCGGCCCGGCCGCGTCGACTCCGCGCCGGTCGTGATCGATGCGGGCGAGGCCGACGACCTCGAACCCGAGCCGCGCGACGGACCCGTCGCAGCGCGCCCCCCTCTCCCCGACCTGATGGCTCCCCTGCCCCCCAAGCCCGCGCGGCCGGCCGCCGCTCCGACGCCCCCGCCTCGCATCGACCCTCGTCGCGAGCCGCTGCTCAACGCGAGCCGCATCGCCGAGGACGAGGCCGACCGCGTCCGCCGTCTCCAGGACTGGGAGGCGGGACTGATCGAGCGCGAACGCCGCCTCGCCCAGCTCGAAGAAGCGAAGCGTTGGGAATCGCGGTGGAGGGCCGCCGGAGAGCTCCTGCGTCGACGCGGTACGACGTCGACTCATGTTCATGCTCAGTCTTCGCCGCTCGGCCCGCATCGCCCCGCGCCCGTTCCCCGGCCCGCACCCTCGGCGACGCCTCCGCCCCCGGTCGGCTCGACTCGGATCCCACGCGTCGACCCGTCGCGAGCCGACCTTCGCGCTCCACGTCCTCCCGAAGCTCATCGCAGCCACCCGCGTCCAATTCCGCCCGCTCGTCCCGTCGATGCCGCCCCCGCGCGGACCGTTCGACCCGAATCCCGCGAGAGTCGCCCCGCCGCGCAACCCAAACCGCCCGCGGCCGACGCGGTCGACGACCGAGCCCGAGGCCTCGTCATCCTCCCGTCCTCGATCGTTGCAACCCCGATTCCCGATCCCGAGCCGATCGCGATCGCCCCGATCGTGGCGGAACCCGAACCCGTGCTCGAACCACCGGGTTCCCGCGACGCCTTCTTTCTCGGACTCGTCCCGACCATCGCGACGGATCCGGATCCGGTGATCGAGGCCGAATCGATCGACGCGATGGAAGCAGTGATTGACGACGAGCCGTTGATCGAAGCCGAATCGATCGACGCGATGGAAGCGGTGATCGAAGATGAGCCGCCGATCGAGGCCGAATCGATCGACGTACTGGAAGCAGTGATCGAAGACGAGCCGTTGGTCGAGGCCGAATCGATCGACGTGCTGGAATCAGTGATCGACGACGAGCCCGTGATCGAGGTCGAGGAAGCGGTCGAAGTGTCGAGTCTGACCGAGTCTCCCGCGTTCGAGCCGGTGTTTCCGATCTTCGAGGTCGACTGGCGGCAGGGCCCCGACCTCGGGCCGCTGGTCGACGTCGATCCTCTCGTGACGACCTGCGCCCCCGAGGCGCCCGGGTTTCATTCCTCGATCGCGGGTATCCCGTCGTGGCAGGAGCCCGTCGAGCCGATCCGGGTCGTGATCGAGCCGACGCGTTCTCATGTCGCTCATGCTCAGGAGTACTCGCGCGATCAGCCGTTCACGGAAGCACCCGCATCTCAGCCCGAGCCCGAGGCCGCCCCGTACCCGGCGGCTGCGGGGCCGTTCGTTCGCGCTCTGCCTCCCGTCGATCCCGCTCCGTTCGAGCCGCGCGTCTCGATGCCGACCGCGGGCGCGATCCTCGCCGCTCAAGGCACGCGAACACTCCCCGAACCGACTCGCAAGCGCCGGACGTCGTCCGGCCCGACTCCGACCGAGCTCCGTTCGCCCGAGCAGTGGCGCGCTCCCTTCTGGCTCGCGGCCTTACCCGCGCTCGGGCTCTTGATCGGCGTCGGAGGCGGCGGTCTCGCGATCTCCTCGCTCTGGGCGCTCGACGAGATGACGTCGTCCCGCGTCTTCGCCACGGCGCTGCGCGGCGAGGGAGAAGGCGGGCGACTCGACCCGCAGCTCCGGCCGGAAACCGCTTGGTACCGAACGACCGCGCTCGAACTCGCCGCCTGGGCGCTCGCTCTCGAACGCTCGGGCGACGGCCCGACCGCTCAGGAAGAGGCCGCGCGTCTGCTCGAGGCCGCGCGACACATCTCGCCGCTCCACCCGGTCGTTCGCTATGCCGCCGCGCAGGCTCCGAACGCCGAGGTCGCCGTGACCCTCGGCCTCTCTCGAGACGCCGTGCCCCTCGCCCTCACGGCCGCCAAGCTCCTGGAGAGAGGCAAGACCGAGGCCGCATTCGCCGTTTACCGCCGCGCCTTCCTGATCGCCGCCGAGTCGGAGGTCGACCCGCGCGTCGCTCCCAAGTTCGATGAAGATTCGCGAGTGCGTCGCTATCTCCTTTCGCGTGAACTCGAGATCCGAGCGGTCGCCCGCGGCCTGATCGAACCGAATCCCAAGCCGTTCGCCGAGTGGTCGGCGGCCTTGCCCGAGTCGTCCGTTGCGCGGCTCACGGTCGCGCGAATGCTCCTCGAGCGCGGGTCGACCGACGCCGAGGCCGCGCTCGACTTCGCGCTCGCGGTCGCCGATCCCTCCGACGGCGCCGGCTCGGCGATCCACTGGGCCGCGAAGGGCGAGGCGCTCGCGCTTCGAGGTCGTCCCGACGATGCGGCCGTCGCCTATCGCAAGGCGATCGAGCTCGGACGCGAGCCCGCCGAGACGCGACTCCACGCGTTCAACCTCGCCGAGATCCTCCGGCCGACCGCCCGCGATTCCGAGCGCGCGGAGATGCTGGCCCGCGCCACCGCCGACGACCCCTCCGACGAAGTGTCCCGCCGCGCGATCGACGCCCGGGCGATGTCGGGAATGCTCGAACCGATCCCCGCCGCGGCGGCTGGGACGACGTCGAGCGACGCGACCGCGCAGAGCCCGCCCGCTCCCGAGGCTTCGGCCGCTCCCGAACTCGGATCGCCGGGCGGCCCGCGCCCGTTCGCCGATCCGCAACTCGCACCCGCGGGCTATTCCGAAGCCCCGCCCCGACCCTCGAGGGGAGAACCTTGATGTCCTCGTCGCCCCTGACCCGACCGGCCGGTCCGATCGCCGTCGTCGCTCCCACGCGGGAGCGTCCGCCGCTGGTCGAACTCGTCCGCGCCTCGTATCTCGATCCCGAGCGTCGGCCCGCTCTCCTCGGTGCCGTCGCCTGCACCGCAGCGCTCGCCCTGCTCTACGCGCCCAACCTCGTCCACTTCGTCTCCACCTGGTCGCGCGACGAGAACTACAGCCACGGCTTCCTCGTGCCGCTCATCAGCCTCTGGTTCGCCAACGAAGCCGCGCGCCGCGGGCCCGTCGAGCGACGCTCGGGAGTCGCGATCGGAATCGCGCTGATGCTCCTCGGCATCCTCGCGCGGCTGGTCACCGTCGCACTGCCCGTCTTCTTCATCTCCGACCTCGCGTTCCTCGTCACCATCGCCGGCATGATCGCGCTGCTCTTCGGCCGATCCGCGCTCGCCCGATATGGGTTCGCCGTCGGCTTCCTCGTCTTCATGATCCCCCTGCCCGTCGCGCTGTACGCCGCGTTCGCATCGCCCTTGCAGCTCGCCGTCAGCCGGATCGCGTCGGGGCTCTTGACGCTCTCCGGCATCCCGGCGCTCTGCGAGGGGAACCTCATCACCCTGCCCGGCGACGTCAAGATGTTCGTCGCCGAGGCTTGCAGCGGCATGCGGCAGCTCACCGGCTTCCTCGCGCTCACGACCGCTTGCGCCTGGATCCTCCGAAGGCCGATCTGGTACCGCGCAGCGCTCGTCGCCGCGTCGATTCCGATCGCCATGACGGCGAACGTCATTCGCGTCACATTCACCGGGATCATCACCTATCGGCTCGACGCCAAGTACGCCTCGGGTGCGTTTCACACCGTCGAAGGGCTCGTGATGATGGGCCTCGGGCTGCTGCTGCTCCAGGGCGTTCGGCTGGTGCTCGATCAGGTCATCGCCTTGACCAGCCCGCTCGAACCGTCCGCGCCGGCGCCGAGAGCCGCGGCCACCCTCTCCACTCCCTCGTGACCCGAGGTACGACCATGAATTCCACCCGTCGCGTCGGCCTCTGCCTTGGAATCCTGCTCTGCGGAGTCGTCGCCCAGGCCGCGCTCGAGCAGGCCGGTCGCACCGAACGCCCCGTGTTGCTCACCTCGCTGGAGAACGTCCCCTTCCAACTCGGCGGCTGGACCGGGCGAGACGAACCGATCGACCCCGAGATCCGCGAACGCGCCCAGACCGACGACTGCCTCAACCGCGTCTACGAGAGCCCCGACTTCCCCGGCACCAAGCTCGCCCTCTGGCTCAATTATTCGCGCACCGGAACCAACCTCCGACACTCTCCCGAGATCTGCCTTCCCTCGAACGGCTGGACCAAGCAGGAGGCCGACACCCAGGTCGTCGCCCTCGGCTCGCCCGGCGACCCCGACCTCGCCATGACCCGCCTCGCCTACGCCCGAGGCGAGACCGTTCAGCAGATCGGTTTCCTGTACTACATCTTCGGGGAAGGCACGCTCGAGAACTGGGTCCGTCGGCTCCCGATCACCAGCCGCAGCAGCCACGGCCGCACCACCCGCGGCTCGAGCCTCACAATTGAGATCTTCTGCCCCGGCGACGCCGAGTCGAGCGCGCCCGCCCTCGAAGACTTCGCCCGGAAGCTCGTCGCCGATCTCGAGTCCCGCCTTCCCCAAAATCGCGCCGCGTATTACATTCCCTGAAACGAGAGCCGGATCATTCGGTATTCTCGCCAAGGTCCGCCGGAATTGCCCAGTCGCTCACGCGACCCACCGACCACCGGCCCCGACTCTGGAAACGTCCCGCTCGATCCGTCCGAGGAACCGAACATGAAGAAAGCGTTGATCACCGGTATCACGGGTCAAGACGGCTCCTACCTCGCCGAGTTCCTCTTGGGCAAACCCGACTACGAGGTCCACGGCCTGGTCCGGCGCTCGAGCACCCTGAACCGGCAGCGGATCGACCACATCTTCACCCAAGGCGCCGAGATCCGCGAACGGTTCCACCTCCACTACGCCGACCTCGCCGACGCTTCGAGCCTCTCGTCCGTCCTCGAAGAGGTCAAGCCCGACGAAGTCTACAACCTCGGCGCCCAGAGCCACGTCCGCGTGTCGTTCGACCAGCCGATCTACACCGCCGACGTCGTCGGAGTCGGCACGCTCCGGATCCTCGAGGCGACCCGACACCTCGGCCGCTCCAAGCCCGTCAAGTTCTACCAGGCCAGCTCCTCCGAGATGTTCGGAGCCGCCGCGCCGCCGCAAGGGCTCGACACCCCGTTCCACCCCCGCAGCCCCTACGCCTGCGCCAAGCTCTACGGCCACTGGCAAACGATCAACTATCGCGAAGCCTACAATATGTTCGCCTGCTCGGGCATTCTCTTCAACCACGAGAGCCCGCGCCGCGGCGAGTCGTTCGTGACCCGAAAGGTCACCCTCGGCGCCGCACGCATCAAGGAAGGCCTTCAGCGCAAGCTCGTCATGGGCAACCTCGACGCCAAGCGAGACTGGGGCTTCGCCGGCGACTACGTCCGCGCCATGTGGCTGATGCTCCAGCAAGACACCCCCGACGACTTCGTCGTCGCCACCGGCGAGACCCACTCGGTCCGCGAATTCATCGACATCTGCTTCGAACACTTGAATCTCGACCCGGCCGACTTCATCGAGTTCGACGCCCGCTACACCCGCCCCTCCGAGGTCGACGTCCTCCTGGGCGACCCGACCAAGGCCAAGCAAATCCTCGGCTGGGAACCCGAAGTCAGCTTCCGAGGCCTCGTCGAGATGATGCTCGAACACGACCTCGAACTCGCCCGCCGCGAGAAATTCGCCCTCAGCTACTCGAAGTGAACTCCACTTCCCACCGCCCCCCACCGCTCATCCCCACACCCGCCGTCGAGGCCCCCGCCTCGACGGCGATCGTGTTTCATGGCCGCGTCGATGTCGGACCTCGAGAGAGCGAGGCCGCTACTCGAAAAGAGCTATGAAATCAGCTGAGTCCACCCGCAGGGCGGACGAGTTCCGTACGAGGTCCCGGGAGATCCGGAAGCAGCGACGAATTCGAACCCTTGCGCCGCCGGCACGTGAACCCGCCCCTACGACCTCTCCCTCGCGCCGCCGATGCTCTTCGAGGGGTTCGGAGGATGATCCAGAGATCGAGGCGACGCGAGAATCCGTGTGTGCATGTGCTGTCTGAAGCGTCGTGACTTCCTCGCTGATCGATGATGAGCGGAGAGTCGCGGCATAGCGCCTCGAGGATCCTCCGGCGTGTCGGGGTTTCGCGAGGGGGGGAGTCGTGGTAGGAAAGGGGGATGCGAGGGTGCGGCGCGGGGTGGGGTGGGTTGCCGAGGACGGGTGACGGCCCTCGCCCGGAGCGCCGGCCTTGGTCGGGGAGCGATGGATCATGCCCGCGTTGGATCGGAAGGTCGTCGTGATCGGGCTCGACTGTGCCGAGCCTAGCCTCGTTTTCGAGCGGTATGCCTCGCGGCTGCCCAATCTCTCGCGGCTCCGCGAGCGCGGGGTCTGGGGGAAGCTCCGGAGTTGCGACCCGCCGATCACCGTGCCGGCGTGGATGTCGATGATGTCGAGCAAGGACCCGGGCACGCTCGGCTACTACGGCTTCCGAAACCGCGCCGATCGCTCGTACGAGAAGATGAACACCGCGACATCTCTCGCGGTCAAGGAGCCGTTGCTCTGGGATCATCTCGGAAAGGCGGGCAAGAGGTCGATCCTGCTCGGCGTGCCCCAGACCTATCCGCCACGACCGATCAACGGATTCATGGTCACCGACTTTCTCACTCCTTCGATCGAGTCGAACTATACGCACCCGCCAGAGCTCAAGGCCGAGATCGCCTCGCTCCCGAATGTGCACCCGTACGAGTTCGACGTCTCCGACTTTCGCACTCCCGACAAAGGCAAGATCCGCGACGCACTCGTGCGCATGACCGATAAGCGATTCGCCCTGGCTCGCCACTTGATCACGACGAAGCCCTGGGACTTCTTCATGATGGTCGAGATGGGGACCGACCGCGTCCACCACGCCTTCTGGCAATACATGGACCCCGCTCACCATCGCTACGAGCCGGGCAACCCGTATGAGTCGGTGATCGAAGATTATTATGTTCACGTCGACAATAAGATCGGCGAGCTTCTCGACGTGATCCCGCGCGACGCTCATCTGCTCGTGGTCTCCGACCACGGAGCGCAGTGCATGGAGGGGGGCGTCGCGCTCAACGAGTGGCTGATCCGCGAAGGGTACCTCGTGCTCCGCGAGCCGCCGCCGGGTCCGAGCCGGCTCGAGGCGGTCAAGATCGACTGGGCCAAGACGACCGCCTGGGGCGCGGGCGGCTATTACGGCCGGCTCTTCCTGAATGTTCGCGGGCGCGAGCCCGAGGGCCTGATCCCGCCCGAGAATTACGAGAGCATGCGCGACGAGTTGATCGCCAAGCTCGAAGCTCTGGGCGACCCCGAGGGGCGGCCGATGGGTACCCGCGTGCTCCGCCCCGAGTCGCTCTATCGCGAAGTCCGAGGCGCAGCTCCTCCCGACTTGTTCGTCTACTTCGCCGACCTCCGTAGACGCTCGGTCGGCACCGTGGGTTCCGGTGAGATCCACACGCTCGAGAACGATACCGGGCCCGACGACGCCAACCACGCCCCCGACGGCCTGCTCATCTACAACTCGCCCGAAGCCCGCGCCGGCGGGCCGATCGCCGGGATGCAGCTCATGGACGTCGCCCCCACCGTGCTCCGCCTCTTCGGGATCGAACCGCCCGCCGACCTCCACGGCCGCGCGATCGAAGCGATCGTCTGATCGGCATCACTCGGATCGAGGAGTTTGGCCATGTCGGCATATCAACCGAAGCCGCTCGATACGTCGGGCGTCGTCCTGCCCGCCGAGCTCGAGCCGCTGCTCGAGAGGCTCGCCGAGAACACGCACGAGGTTTGGGCACGGGCGAGGCTCGACGAAGGCTGGACCCTCGGCCCGAAGCGCGACGACGCCGCCAAGACGCACCCCTGCCTCGTGCCCTACGACGCCTTGCCCGAGACCGAGAAGGACTACGATCGCAAGGTCAGCCGCGCGGTGATCGAAGCGATCCTCGCGCTCGGATATGCGATCAAGCCGGCGCAATGATCGATCTGGAGACCTCGGCGATGAGTCGTCCGCCCGACTTCGCGATCCGCCGACTCGATCGGCTCGAAGGATCGGCAATCGATACGCTTGCGGATGTCTTGATCGATTGCGTCGAGGGCGGCGCGTCGGTCGGCTTCATGCATCCGCTCGCGCCCGAGCGCGCGCGGTCGTTTTGGAGCCGCGTCGCGAGCGACCTCGAGCGCGGGTCGCGGTGCTTGCTGGCGGCGGAGGTCGCGGGGGCGATCGTCGGCACGGTCCAGCTCGTCCTCGACCTCCCCGAGAATCAGCCGCATCGCGCGGATCTCGTCAAGATGCTGGTGCACCGTCGGGCGCGACGGATGGGCGTCGCCTCGGCGCTGCTCCGCGCGATCGAGGAAGAAGCGGTTGCGCTCGGGCGGACCCTGCTGGTGCTCGACGCCGTGACCGACGGCCCCGCCGCCCTGCTCTACGAGCGCGCCGGCTGGATCCGCGTCGGGCCGATCCCCCGCTTCGCCCTCATGCCCGACGGCGCCCCTTGCGGCACCACCTTCTACTACCGCGACCTCTCGCAGTCAGCCCAGACATCCTGAGTTCAGGCGTTCTCGAGCATCGCGTGATCGAGTCGTGAAGTGTCGATGAAGCGGAGGTCGAACGGCGGAATCTCCCAAAGGGCGACGGTGGCTGATCGTCATATGAGCGCAGCCCGCTCGGGCCCTTCCGCCCGCTTCGACACCGGGAGACTCTCCATGACTCGACGACTCTGCGCGATCGTCGCCTTGCTCGCGTTCGCGTCCGTTTCCCGCGCGAGTTTCAGCTACCCCGACTTCTCCGACATCACCGGTCTGACTTTGAACGGCGACGCGGCTCAGGTAGGGAATCGGCTCCGCCTGACCGCCTCCAAGCTGACCGTCGTCGGCAGCGCATTTTCGGAATCGGCAATCTTGCTCGGCCCCGACAAGTCCTTCAGCACGTACTTCCAGTTTCAGATCTCGCGAAGTGCAGGCTCCGGCGACAGAGACGGCATCGGCGCGGACGGTCTCGTATTCGTGATTCAGACGGTGCCCGACAAGATCGGAGGAGCGGGCGGCGGTATGGGCTATCTCGGGATTCCCAACAGCGTCGGCATCGAGTTCGACACCTTCGACAACGGCCCGGGTCTTGGGCTCGGCGACCTCGACGGGAATCATGCCGCCATCAATCTCGATGGAGTGCTCGCTCCGCTCGACTATTCGGCCGAACGCCGACGATTCAACGATGGTGGGATTTTGCATGTTTGGATCGACTACGACGGCGAGGACGACTTTCTCGAGGTCCGCTGGGCCCTCATCCCTCAGCGTCCGTTCAACCCGATCCTCGAGCTCTCGATCGATCTCGCGGAGCACCTCGGGACCGACACGGCATTCGTCGGTTTCACCTCCGCCACCGGAGGCGCGTTCGGCGATCACGACATCCTGACCTGGGAGTTTCGCGGTGATCTCGCGCCGGTCCAGTCCGTGCCGGAACCGTCGACGCTCGTCGGCGGTCTCGCGGCGATCCTCGGGATCGCGCTCGGATCGGTCGGACGCGCTCGACGTTCGGGGCGCTGAAGTCGCTCGAGTGGTTGTGGAATCGAACGGCATTCTTCTTGAATTCTTCATGCGAGCGGAAACGATTCCTCGCATCGCGAGATACGATGGATGTCGACGAGATCGGACGACCGCATTGCGCCACGGACTCCTGGCGCGATCGGTCGTCCTCCCCCTTTTTCGCGACGAGACCTCCCGATGCTCCTCCGCCGCTTTCTCCTCGCTTGCTCGGTTTCCCTCGGCCTGGTGCTTCTCTCCGTCGCCGGCTGCGGCGGCGAGGGCGGGACGTCGATTCCCGAGCCCGGCTCGGCGTCCGACCCCTTGAAGGAAGCCCCCGCTCCCAAGGATTCCGCCCCGCCCAAGAACACGCCCGACCCTTCGCGGAAGTGATTCCGCCCGGGCTCGCCCGCCGACCACTCTCCCTTCCCCATCATCGCCGACGCGCGTAGGCCGCCTCGTTGGAGGTCCGCGCCGAGCGGCCGCGCTCATCGCCTCAACCATCGGAGGATCCACACGTGACCCGTTCTCCGCGTCGCGGCTTCACGCTGATCGAACTGCTCGTCGTCATCGCCATTATCGCCGTCTTGATCGCCCTGCTGCTTCCGGCCGTCCAGGCCGCGCGCGAGGCGGCCCGCCGCGCCCAGTGCACGAACAACCTCAAGCAGCTCGCGCTCGCCGCGAACAACTACGAGTCGACCTACGGCACCCTTCCCCCGGGCCACCTTCCGCAATACTGGCGCCGGCCGGGCAACTGGTATACCGGCGTGAACGCGTTTGCATTCATGCTCAGCTTCTATGAGCAGGGCACGCTCTTCGCGACCTACAACTTCAGCTTCAGCATGCGCGACGGCCAGAACGCAACCGCCGCGGCGACGAACGTCTCGACCCTCTGGTGCCCCAGCGACCCCGCCGCCGCGCAGCTTCGCCCGATGGACGGCTGGTACGACCACCGCCCGAGCGGATTCACCCAGGCTGCGCGGAGCTACGTCGCCAACCGCGGCACCTTCTGGATGACCGACTTCCGCTACAACCACGACCACCCCTGCTACGGCCCCGTCACCGCGACGGCCACCGGCGTCATCTCCGAGGACAGCCGCACGCGCCTCTCCTCGATCACCGACGGCACGAGCAACACCTTCCTCTTCAGCGAAGCCGCGCACGGCCGGCTCTCCGCCTCGCGCCAGACCTGGAACCGCTGGTGGCACTCGGGCTGGATGGAAGACGCCTTCTTCGACACCACGCCGCCGATCAACAAGTTCCTGCGTGAGTGGCACTCGGTCACCGCCGCCTCGAGCTACCACCCCGGCGGAGCGAACTTCGCGATGGTCGACGGCTCGGTCCGCTTCATCAAGGAAACGATCGCCACCTGGCCGCTCGACTCGGGCGGGAACCCCGTCGGCTACGCCCTCGTCCCCTGCTCGACGACCCCCTCCTACGCCGGCTACGTCCAAGGCTCGGCCCAACCCCGCGTCTACCAAGCCCTCTCCACCCGCGCCGGCGGCGAAGTCATCAGCGCCGACGCCTATTGATCCGTCCCCCCCGCCCCTGGGGCCCAACCTGCGACTTCCCCCCGTCGCGCCGTCGCGAGTCGACCGACCAACCCCCCCGGTCGGCTCGCGGCGGTTCATCGTTTCGAAGCGAGGCCGGCTCGATCGGCGCATCGGAGTGCCGCGAGTGCGATTGCCCGCTTCACGTCCTTCGTATCGTTTTCTTCGATAACCCGTACACCACGGGCTCATGCACGCCGCGCGATGTCTCGAGTGGAGGAGCCGAATTGCAGCCCTTGTGGACTCGATGCCGTTCACATAACGTATTCTCGGGGCTGCCGGGGCCGGCCAGCTTCGGCATCAGGCGTCACAATCCTGCCGAAGTCGAGCGTGGCCCCAATCTTGGAATGAAGACAAAACCATGAAAGAACACGCGAAACTGAACTACGTCGAGTTTCCATGCTCGGACCTCGACCGGACCAAGTCGTTCTTTGAGCAAGCGTTTGGATGGTCCTTCGTCGACTACGGACCCGAATATACTTCGTTCAGCGATCAGGGGCTGGACGGCGGGTTCTTCAAGTCCGACCAGTGCGCCTCGACGAAGACGGGAAGCGCTCTTCTCGTGTTCTATAGCGCCCGCCTCGAGGAAACACTCTCCAAGGTGCAAAGCGCCGGCGGCGTCGTGGTCCGTCCCATCTTCTCGTTTCCCGGTGGCAAGAGGTTTCATTTCACCGAGCCAAGTGGAAATGAATTCGCTGTTTGGTCGGAGTGATTCCACCTAGACACGATGCCGCCTCGGGGGGAAAACCGGTAACGCAGCGAGTGGATACGGCGACAGTCGATCTTCGTGGGTGACTCGATTCCAAACGAGGGCCGGCCCCTAGGTCCATGAGCCGTCGAACGCTGGGAATCGATGGGGTGGATGATCGCGCCCCATGACGCGGATACGTGCCCCAGAGTCCGAGAAGTCGGCGAAGAACGCGAGCTCCAATCATAGGGACAGGCCATGTCGGTTCGATGAGTGCTCCGCGACGCCGATATCGCTCTCGCGCTTCGCCATGCCTCGCGACCTCGGGCGATGACGCCTCGTTCCGAGTGCTTCCGCCGATCCTTTTGATTCTCGATGGCGCGCGAGGTAGGATCTCGGGAGGATCATGTGCCGGCAGACCTCGAGGCGAGGGTCGCCGGACTCGGTGCATTCGACATCGCGGGACCGAGGAGCACGCGCAGTGCCGTACGTCAATGTTCAGATCACCAAGGGTGCATCGAGAGAGCAGAAGGCGGAGATCGTCAAGGACATCACCGACTCGCTCGTTCGCGTTCTCGGCAAGAAGCCCGAGCATACGCATGTCGTCATCCAAGAGATCGCGGATGAGAATTGGGGATTCGCCGGGATGCTCACCGACGCTTGGAAGGCCGCTCGGGCAAAGCAAGATCTGAACACATCAGAGGATTGATTTGCGAATCGGCCGACGGATTCGAGGATCGAGCGGCCGAGGCGATCTCGTGTGCGTCGAAGGGGGGGGAAGCGATGGCCGATGCCGACGAGGAAGCCTGGGAGCAATGGCAGGACCGCAAGTCCGCGATCATGGAGGCGCTGCTCGGCAAGGAGCATGGCATGGTCATGAATGCGATGATCCCCTATCGGCTCGGCGGTGGTCGCGACCTCTACTACCCGGAAGGAGTCTCGGGGACGGGCATCGCCGCCAAGGAACTCTCGGATCTCCCCCGCGAAGGCTCGTCCAACAGCGTCTTCCAGTGCCAAGAGCTGGTCATGTTCACCAAGTGTACTCGACCTCGAGGCCGCCGAGCATGAGACGACTCCGTTCGCTCGGGCCCACTCGGTCATCAGCGAGATCCTCATCCGCATCGCTCCATACAGTGCGCAGGCATGTCTCGATCCCAACGACACGTGCGAGTTCCCGGCCGACACGAAGACGGTCGGCGGCCGGTGCCTGATCTTCGACGGCTACCCGCCTTACACCGAGGAAGAGCTCGCGGAGTTCGGACCGCTCGCCGTCATCGAGGTCTTACGCTCCGAGATGGACTTCGCCCGGGAGCACGGAGGGGCCAAGTTGCTCCAGCGCCTCCGCGACCAGGGGCACTACCCCTACTCCGACATGGATCGGGATCCCGTCGCATAGTCGATGCAAGCGCCGACCTTGGAGTCGCGCTGCGATTCCCTCGCCATCGCAGCGATCATCCCATGAACGTCGGCAGTCATCTCGAATCGAACTCCCGACCGTCGCGGCGACACGTCCCGAGAGTCGGTGTCCGCGATGCCCTGCCACTTGCGCCGGTGAGGTCGTGAACGGACCGTGACCGCGAGGTTTGAAATGGAGCAGTCGGCATAGCCTTTATTTGTAATAGATTGCGGCGTTCCCCGTCGAGCGCGAAGTGGGAGAGAAGCGACTCGGCCACGGCCCCGCCCAACTGGCGGGAATACTGCTCTCTGTGGAAGAGAAGGAAGCGCCGGATCCGCTGGACGTCGGCTTGCTTGCCCCTCGGGACGTCGTGAATCGTCCGAAACCGATCGCGGGCCGGGTCGAGCCTCGTCGGCGGAACGGACACGGCGGCCTTCTCAGGGTTTTCTCATTTGACGCGGACCCGGAGCGATCACGATCCGGAATCGTGGATCATTTCGGGCACCGCCCTGTGCCGAGGGGATCCGTGAATTCGACGGACCCCTTGTTGGGATTCGACGAATTCGAGTCTGTTGAATCCATGTTCTGCAGCTCAACCTTGGAGTACGAACGATGAGTCAGCCTTATGCGTCCTATGACCAGGTTCCCTGGTTTCGACGTGCCGACATCCTTGGTGCGATCACGTTCCTCGGCTTGATACTCAACCCCGCGATTCTCTTCTCCTGTATCGTCGTCCTCACCGGCGATGTTTACTACGATCAAGTGGATGACCATGGCCAACTCAAGCGCTGGTCAGTGGGCAACAAGGTTGCCGCGGTGGTCCTCCTCATCATCCAGTCGGCCTTGACCATTCTGATCCTCTACAGGGTGTTCTCCGCGTCGCCGAGATGAGTCTCGATCGATCCCGCGGCACCTCGCGTCGCGGCGGACTCGAGCCGCCGCGACGCATGCGGATCTCGAGATTTGTCGATTCCCGTGGACCTGTCCGCCGAGTTCTGGTCGTGAGGCCGCGCATCACCCCATTCGTCTCAATTCCCGAGGGTTCCAAACACGATGAAGAAGCGAAGCGTGAACGTGGGCATTTTGGGTGGAATCCAGTTCCTCGTGGGCCTTCCATGGATCTTCAGTATTGTGGGAACGCTTGCAAGTTGCATTGTAATGTTCATGGAACCGTTCTTTCGGCTGGTCAAACCACCGGCGACGGAAAGGTCGCACTTACCGGTCTTCCTCTACTCGCTCCTGGTGTTCACTGTTTGCACAGGGATCATTCTTGTTCTTAAGGCGGTGTGCAGCCCCGTGTGCCCAGACTGTGGGCTGACTCCGCGGTTGCGCAAGGGAAAACCGACCGGAAGGATGACGATGAGGGGACGCGGGTGGATGGTTCCCGAGAAAAGCCCGGATCTGGTCGTCTGTCCGAAATGCGGCCGGAAGTGGGACGCACCGCCATTTCTGGAGGTAGCGCCTGAGGAGTCTTGATCGGGGGGAAGAGGCCGCGTCGTGCTGATCTCGCGATGAAGCGGAATCGCCCGAGCCGGCGCATGGGGAGAATTCGATGGGGATCTCTCGGCGGGGTCGTTGGCCGAGCTTCCGGGTTGGGAGGATTGCGATGTTCGGTCTTCGTCGTCGCCCGGAAGTGCCTCGCGAAGTCGAGCGGCCGGCCGCGATCTTGGTCGAGGCGCCTGCCCGATCGCCGATGGAGGTGATGCGTCGCCGGCAGGCGCCGGCCGCACCCGCGCTCCCGGCCCTCCGCCGCTTCCTGGTCGTCCCCGTGACGATCGACTGCGCCTTCGTCCGCCGCGTGGCCGCTGCGCGGGCGACCTGGAGGTTGGGCGGTGAAGTCGAATGGGCGATTCGATTCCTGGTCTGGGCGCTGGAGGAGGAGTGTTGGGGGACCGCAGTGCGTTCCGTCGCGGTCCTCTCCGAGATCGGTCATGCCGGGGTCGTCCCGTACCTCGCGAATCGCGCGGTGCGCCGCCGCGACCACGGGCCGTTCTTCTTCGAGGCGATCTCGGAAACCGCCCGGGCAACCGGACTCGGGAACCGATCACGTCCCGCCGTCCGACGATTCGCCTCGACCAGTGCCCGGAGCGATCCACTCCGGGCACGAGTCCGCCCGCGTCATGCCGGGGACGCGAGACGCCGGCGCGTCGTGCGGATCCCGTGGACCAAGGCTCCAACGGCGAGCAAACCCAGCGACGAAGGCTCGGGGGCCGCGACGACTTGGGTCAAAGTCAGTTTCACCTCGCCGCCTCCTCGGGCGGCTGGGGCGTCATCTGTAGTCACGTGGGAGTTGGCTCGAATCCCGAACTCGTAGGTATGCCCGGCAAGGAGTATTCCGGACGGCGATCCGTAGTAGGCGGTCAAGTTGGCGAGCGGTTCGCCGCCGACGATGTACGTCCCCGGAGGGCCGTACTCATGTCGGCTGAGGAACGGGATCTCGTGGGTCGACACGTCCTTCAACATCACCTGAAACTCGGTATTGCCGGCGGAGTTGACGGCGAATCCGGAGACGTTGTACGCCACCCCGGCGGGGTCGTTCACGGTGAAGAGGAACCTCGTGTGCCACCAGGCGTGGGTGCCGCCCGCGACCCCGGCCTCGCGCTCGAACTCCCAAGTGCTGGAGAACGAGGCGGTGTAGGGGTTCACGTAGCCGTAGGTCGTGGTAGCCGTGGAGATGGTTCCGCCGACGGAGGCGGTGTTTCCATCCGTCGAGCCGTCGAACACCGGATACCAAGCAGTTGTGCTGGAAGCCCCCGAATACTGCCCGGCGACGACCAGGTGCCAGATGCTCCCGTCGTAGGTGATGGAACCGGCCCGAGACGGTCCTGCCGCCGCAGACATCACCACGCATCCGAGAAGGACGAGGCATGCGATCCGAGACATGAGTCCCTCCGAGGATTGCCCGAGAGAGCGATTCGGCCGACTCCGGGGAACTGCTTCTCGGGGTCGTGCGTCGACCGATCACGAATCACGCGTCAGCGTAAACGCGCCGGGATGGAGCGTCAAAGGAACGCTCGAGACTTCCCGCAACCTTGTTGACCGAAGTCAACGCACCGAACGAAGTAGGATGAGCGGGCTCGGACCACCTCCGGTTCGGGGCTTCCGGCGCCCAACGAATCGAATGCGTCGTTGGGGCTCTCTTCCCATCCGCGTCGCCGCGCGAAACCCGTCCGGAGCGTCCGACAGGCTTCGCTCGCTGATCCACGACTGCTCCGCTGCGCGGCTCTCGGTACTCCCACCGGTCATCGAGCGCCACATGCAAGTGCGGGTGTCTTGCAGAGATGTTATCCTCGCTCTGATGCCTGACGAGTTGGAGCGGAGCGTTGCGGCCCCTGGACCTCGCGGTTCGACCCGTTCACGATCGTGAACCGTTCACGAGTCGATCCAACCGATCACGGAGCAGGCCATATCGACGAATCGCCGGTTGAATGGGCAACTCCTGGGCGGCCTCGTCGTTCTGGGCTGTGCCCTTTTCGTGTTCCTCGTGCAACTCTCGGGGTGGGAACTCCACCACGAGGAGTTCCACCTCGGCGTCGTCGTCTTTCTGAGTCTGGGAACGGTATTGACGGCGTCGGGCCGCAGGCGGGCCGACTCGGAAGGGGCGGAATCCCCGAGCGACGACAGGTCGTAGTCCGTTGAAGCGTTCGACCCGAGCATCGAGCAAGGACGATGCGTCACGAGGATGGAAACGATGCTGAACGCAGTCGAGATCAGGAAGAATGTCGCGAGGAGGTCCGCGGCCGTTGTGTTCGCGACGGCTGTCGGGATGCTCTTCGCCGGGTGTCGGCCGGCGGCTCCCGAGTCCCCCGTGGTCGTCGCGGATTCCGTCGCGGGATTCTCCGGCCGGCAAGGGAACAACGGCTGGTCATATGGTTACTGGGATCGATCAACCGGAACCGACGCGAGATACAGCCAGGCGACCGACTTTCGGCCGCTCGCTCGGTTTGGGAACGATCCGATCAATCGACTGAGCAGCCGCTCGGAGTTCTCGACCGGTGAACTGTGGACGCTCGAGGACGGCGTCTACTACACGTCCCTCTGGGCCGCGGGCGGCCACGCCAACAGCGCGACGAAATTGGGGCGACACCAAGCGGCCGAACACTGGGCGGTTCGACGCTGGGTCAGTACCATCGACGGTCCGATCACCATCAGCGGCCGTGCGGGCAAGGTCATGCCCTGGGGTGAGAACTGGCAGGGAATCTGCCGGGCGCTCATCGTCGTCGACGGCGCCGAACTCTTCTCCGCGTCGATGGACAACCTCGGAAAGAACTACTCCATCGATGCCGAGGTGAGCGTCGGCTCGATCGTGGATTTCCTGATCGGTCCGGGGCCGAGCGTCGGCGTCGTCGAGTTCACCGCGACGATTCGGACTCGCAGCGCTCCGACTCCAGCTCGAGAGCATCGCTGACGACGAACCCGCCGACCGCTCTGCTTCGTCGCAATCCTTCTCGACCGACGCTCGGGATCGCGGAAGGACCGCCCCATTCCCCTCCTGCGGCGGTTTGCAGATGGAGAATAAAGGAATGGTGAGCATGCGTGGATCGTTTGGCCTGCGGTTTCGGCCCGCCGGCCGCGTTGGCGACTCTCCACGAGACGCACGACGGCCGACGCATCAACTCACGACGCCCATGGGGCGCTCGCTCTCGGGGCCTGCTCTTGGAGTCGGGGCGGGTTGCTCGACTCCGATCGGGAGACCCCGGCGGCCATGCGGTCGAGACGGACCTCGAGGTCGGGGAAACTCCGTACGAGTCCAAGCACGACATGCACTGGTCTCAGTGGAGTCGACACCTCGTCGAAGCGGTCGCGACCCTTCCGCGTACCACGTTCCGCGGCGATTCTGAAATCGAGGCGGCAGACTCTGCGGCAGCGTCAACCCTTGGGAGAAGGGCCTCGGCCCGCCTCGTGCTCGCCGTCGATCATTCGCTTCTCGATCCGAGCCGTCCTAGTCCAAAGATCAGCTCATCGCGATTGAACTCGATACGGCCGCGGTGTCGGGCGGATACCGACGGGCACTCGCATCGCTTTGAGCGGATCTCTCGATGTGAGTCGATCGGCGATCGGCGTCGATCCGATGTCGCCGGGCCCGAGTCCGTCCCGGGCTCGCGCGAGGAGTTCATCGAGACGCTCGACGGTCGCGAGACGGAGAACGATGGCGACGACGAGGCCGGGTCGGGCGCGCCGAGAGGCGACGTCGGCGGAGCGACCTGTGGATCCGTAGGCGTTGCGCGGTCGACGCGAAGTCGGACCGGATCGGGTCGCCGCTCGTGGAGTTGCGGTTCGACCGCGACTCGAGGGAAGATCTGAGCGATTGCCGCGGGCTGCCTGAGCGGATCCGAGCCGACTCCGCCGGCCCAGGTGCGGAACCGGCCTTGCCGACCTCGACGTGTCGTGCGAAAGACACGACGCGCTCGGGAAGACCGGTCGGGTGGGCTCCGGATTCAGTCGCCGATTCGCACGTCGAGGAATGCCATGATCGATCTACCGGAATACGTTGCTGAGATGGTCGATCTGCTCGCGTCCCTGCCCGGGACGGTCGCGGTGGTGCTGGGCGGCTCACGAGCGCTGGGGATCGCCGATGCAGGAAGCGACTGGGATCTCGGCCTCTACTATCGCGGCAGCATCGACTCGACTGCTCTGACCGCTCACGGAGACGTGTTTCCCCCGGGCTCCTGGGGGAGATTGATGAATGGCGGGGCCTGGTTGCGCTCCGGGACCGAAAAGGTCGATGTCATCCTGCGCGACTTGGACACGGTCGAGTATTGGAAGGAGCGAGCGGAGCGCGGCGAGTTCGAACGCGACGCCCTACTCGGCTATCTGGCAGGCGTCCCGACTTACCTTCTCAGCGCAGAGCTCGCATCATGCCGCCCGCTCCATGGAAACATCCCCGATGCGGCATATCCTCAGAAACTGATCGAGGCTGCACCCGCCGTCTGGCGATTCTGCCGGAGATTCAGTCTGGACTACGCGCGGGCGCACGCGGCCCGCGGGAATGCCGCCGGGGCGATGGGACAGGTTGCCTCGGCGATCATGGAAGAAGCGCATGCGATCCTCTGCGAGCGTGGGCTCTGGATCTGCAATGAGAAACGACTGATCGAAACGGCAAATCTGACGCACTTGAATGCGTTGCTCATGCAAAATCCGTTCGAGGCGGACCGTCTCACGCAATGGGTCGATCTGGTCGCGGAGGCCCTGGGGGCGGAACGCGGTGAGCATACCCCTTGGAAGTGACGTGAAGGGAACCTCCTCGCCCATCGCCGGAGCCGATCCCGGGTCGCCGCTCGGCTCGATCCAAACGTCGAGCGGGTGGGTCGGAGGACCGAGCCGACGAGGACGGGAGCCGGCGACCGAGTCGTCTGCTCGCTGATGGTGTCGAGGCTCGCGACCCTCGTTCGGTGGTTGCGGGCGTCGTCCCGGTTCGAACTCCTTCCTGAACTCCGGCTCCAGATCTCCATTGCGCCGGGAGATCGGGATCACGGACGTCCACCGGCTCGGCTGCGGTCCGACCAACACGTCGTACCGACCCTTTCGTGCAACGCACGGGAACTGACGAACGGGGGGGCGACTTTGCGCTGCTGCCGACTCGGCCCGCCTCCACCTTTCCGGTAGGATCGAGATCGAGCGAGGCGGGAGAGTCTCATGAGCTTGGTCGCTGGATCGAGGGGCACCGATGAAATCCGGGATCCTCATCGTGCGATCGTGCGACGATGACGACTTGGTCGAGCTCCGGATTCTCGTCTCGGACGGGTTGTCTTCCTTCTCGGACACCGTCTGCATCGAGCATTCCTCGCTCGAAGCGGCCGCTTCGTCGCGCCGTGTTCTCGAGAATCTCGTCCACGGTGGTCCCCGCGACCTTCGACCCGTTGAGTTCGGGTCGGAGTACGCCCACGGCGCCTTCCTCGCCCGCATTCATTTTCGAGCGACGAGTCGGCTCCTCGTGTCCTGCGCACAGGGCGGCGGCGTTCATCAGGTCGGAGCCCGCGCTGCTCGACCGCTTCATCGGCGAGCCTCCGAGTCGAGGGCTCGACTCGCCTCGAATCTCCCGGTATCGAGTCTCATCAACACAGAGAGAAGGACGAATTCGCATGTCCAAAGTCACCCCGTTCCTGATGTTCAACGACCAGCTCGAGGCGGCCATGAAGTTCTACACCGAGACGTTCCCGGATTCGGAGATTCGGAACGTCGCCCGGACGGGTCTGGACGGTCCCATCAACTCGGCGGAGTTCGTCGTCGGCGGTCAAGTGTTCATGGCTTATAATGGTGGGCCATATTTCTCCTTCTCCGAGGGCGTCTCGCTCTACGTCGACTGCGCGGACCAAGCCGAAGTCGACGAGTATTGGGACAAGCTCGTCGCAGCGGGCGCGACTCCGACGCAATGCGGCTGGATCAAGGATCCGTTCGGCCTCTCCTGGCAGATCGTCCCGCGACGCTTCATGGAGCTCATCGGCGACGCCGACCCCAAGAAGGTCAAGGCCGTGATGGAGGCGATGCTGAAGATGGTGAAGCTCGACGTGGCGGAGCTCGAGCGGGCGTACCAGACGGCGCAGGAGTGACTCGTCGCTCCGCGAACTCGTGCGGTCCACCGAGAGTGATCGAGCTCTCGGTGATTTTCATCGAATCTTCCCCGCGACGAGGGGGGCGTCGTCATCGGGTGCGGGTGGGATGAAGTGTGGACTGGTACGACTTCGAGCGGCGGACGAGAGGAGGCTGAGATGCACGGGTGGAATCGTCGAGGTTTCTTGGGGATGGCGGCGGGTCTGGCGGGAGCGGCCGCAATCGCCGGACGCTGGGCGTCGGCGGCCGGCGAGCGCAACGTGCTGCCACCCTACGTCCGGCCCACGAACATCGCGCATCGCGGGGCCTCGGGGGTCGCTCCCGAGCACACGGAAGCGGCCTATCGTTTGGCTCTCGAGGCGGGGGCGGACTTCGTTGAGCCCGACCTCCAGCTCACCAAGGACGGCAAGCTCGTCTGTCTCCACGACCTCACCCTCGAGCGGACCACCGACGTCGCCAAGGTCTTCCCCGATCGTTCGAGCGAGGTCCGCGGGCGCAAGCTGTGGCTCGTCTCCGACTTCACCCTGGCCGAGATCAAGACGCTCGACGCCGGCTCCTGGAAAGACCCGAAGTACAAGGGGGCCAAGGTCCTCGAGTTCCAGGAGATGATCGACATCGTCAAGGGGAAGGCCGGCATCATCCCCGAGACCAAGTCGCCCGAGACCTACGGCAAGCTCGGCCTGAAGATGGAGCCGGCGGTCATGAAGGTCCTCGCCGCCAACGGCCTCGACAAGCCGGGCGCCGACCCGAAGACCCCCGTGATCATCCAATCGTTCAGCGAAGAGAGCCTGAAGATCCTTCGGCGCGAACATGATTGCAAGCTTCCGCTTGCTCATCTGTTCGGGATGTACGACGGCAAGGTCGAGCGTCTCCGGGCGATCAAGGAGTTCGCGGACGGAATCGCCCCGATGAAGGCCGTGGTGATGCGCACGCCCGCGATCGTCGCCGATGCGCACGCGCTTGGGATGAGCGTCACCATCTGGACCTGTCGCGAAGGCCAGACGGGCACCTTCCCCGACGTCCGCGCCGAGATGAAGCACTTCCTCGACCTCGGCGTCGACGCGATCTTCACCGACAACCCCGACCGATTCCCCCGCGACTGAGACGTGTTCGCATATCGGCAACATTGGGCGCGGACCCCGCGAGCGTCCGCGCTCAATTCGACGTGCCCGCGAGCTTCGCCGCGGCGGAATCGATCATGTCGGGCTCGTCGATCTTCGCGATGAGCTGATCGGTGCTGGTGGGGTCGACGACCCGGCAGCTCTCCGTCAGCTTGGCGGCGAGCTCGTGAAGCTCCTCCCGCCAAGCGAGGGTCGCGGGTGCGGCTTCGACGTCGAGGGCGCAGGCCCGCTCGAACTCGCCGCAGAGCATGATCGTGCGCTGGATGTGGCGGAAGATGATCCCTTCCTGCTTGGTCAGGTCGAGGGACGTCACGAACTTGTTGAAGTTGCCCCCGAAGTCGATCAGCTCGCCGATGCACCAGAGCGGGTGGGTTCGGACGTCGGTGATCTCGGGGTAGCAGTGGTCGAAGTAGGACCGGAGCTTCTCCGCAAAGCTCGGCGACCGCTTTTCCCAGTCGTCTTCGTCGTCCTTCTCTTCCTCTTCCGCGACCGGCGCGACCATGAGGCCGCGCACGATCAGCTCGGTGTCGAGGATCGAGGAGGCGAGCGTGCCCGACTCGAGCAGGTTGAGCGGGACCCGCAGACGCTTCCGAACCGGCCCGGGAACCTCGAGGACGCTCTCGATCGCCTGCAGACGCTCGTTGGTATCGGCCCCTGCCAGCATCTCGGTCAAGAAGGCGCCGTAGAGGGGATGGATGCTTCGGAAGGCCAGCAGCTTGCCGAGCGAGGGCGTCGGCTGGGCGAGCGTCGGCTGGTAGGGTGTCGGGGGTTGGCCGTCCTCGGGCGGCGGCGGCGGCTCGGGGCTCAGCGTCACGAATCCGCCGGTCTGAAGTGCGAGCAGCATCCGGTCGAGCGCCTTCTCGCCCGCGGCGATCCGAGGCGCGTCCATCATCCGCTTTCTCACTGCGACGCGAATGCCTTCGATCTCGGGCGAGACCTCGAGCAGATAGGCCAGCAGACGCCAGGGGAGCGGCCCTTTGCTGTAGAGCTTGCCGGGAGGAGCGGCCTGGAGCTGGTTGAAGTGCCCATCGACCCAGTATTGCTCGGTCTCGCGTCGCTTCGGCTTCTTCTTCTTGAGTGCCTTCTTCGCCTTCATCAGGCCCGGGTCGCGGGTGTCCTCGGGGATGGCGTCGTACTTCACCTTCCATCTCAGGATGTCGACGTCGTCGGGGTGGGCCAGGGCGTAGACGAAGCCGCGGTCGTCGAACTGCGGCCGGCCGGCGCGTCCGAAGATCTGGTGGGCGATGCTCGAATCGATCAGCTTCTTCGCACCCGTGGGACCTTTGACCAGCGACGAGAGCACGACCGAGCGCGCCGGGAGGTTCATGCCGGCCGCCAAGGTCTCGGTACAGACGACGACGGGCAGGAGCTTGCGCTGGAAGAGGTCCTCCACGACGAGGCGATACTTCGGCAGGAGCCCTGCGTGGTGGACTCCGACGCCTCGGTGGAGCAAGCGCTTGAGCTTGGGTCCGGCCCCTTGACTGAAGTCGACCGCGTTGACCCGGTCGTGGAGCTCCTTCTTGCGCTCCTCGGTGATGCTGAGGTCCTTGCCCATGACGTTCTCGGCGACGCTCCAGCACTCCTCGCGGTCGAAGCAGAAGACCAGCGCGGGCGTCCGAGGGCCGTCCTCGTCGCCGCTCGCCATGACGACGAGTTGCTCGTTGAGGAACTTGTCGGGCACCCACTCGTAGGTCAAGGGCACCCGGCGATCCTTGCCCTCGACGAGCCTGAGCTTGCGGTCGTGTTGACCCGCGAGCCAGGAGACGAACTCGGCCGCGTTGCCGACGGTCGCCGAGAGCAGGAGCAGGCGGACGTGCTTGGGAAGCATGCCGAGCGACAGCTCCCAGACGATTCCGCGATCCATCTCGGCGAAGTTGTGGAATTCGTCCATGACGCACGCGGTCACTTCCGAGAAGTCGGCGCGGTTGAGCAGCCGGTTCAGGAGGATCTCGGCCACGACGACGAGGATCGAGGCCTCGGGGTTGACCTTGCGACTTCCTGTGACGAGCCCCACGTCCTCGCGTCGGAACCCCCACTCGACCGCGCGATCCTGCAGCTCCTGGAATTTCTGCTCGGTCAGCGCGATGAGGGGCGTCGTGTAGTAGGCCGACTTCCCGGTATGCAGCGCCTCGAAGAGAGCCGCCTCGGCGATCAGGGTCTTGCCGGTGCCCGTCGGCGCGCAGACGAGAATTCCCTGCTCGGATTCGAACCAGGCCGCGAGCGCCTGGTCCTGCACGGGGTAGGGCTCGAACGGCAACTGGTCCACATACCGCACATACAACTCGTCGCGCGTCGGAATCTCCAAGGACATCGGCCGCATTCTCCCGGGCAGGTGGACAGGGACTCGATCGAGATTCTCTCGCGGAGGGCGGCGCCGGCCTACCCCACGAATCGGCCGAGAGTCGGTCCGGACGCTCGGCGCAGGGTCGGCCTCCGATCCGCTGCCGACACCAGTGTGAGCGACGACGCGATCTTCCGATACCCCCAGGAATCGCGGATCGCGCGGACCTGACGTGCCGGGGACGAGGATGGTCGCCGAGCATCGCTTCAGCCGTGAACGGGACAGGCAGAGTCTATCCCGCGATCGGCGTCTCGCATCGTGGCGAGCGCAAGGTCGAGGCGGCCCTTGTACTTTTCATCAAGTCTCGACGTGGAAGATCCGTGGTGTCGATTTCTCGCCGGTTCCGATTCGCTTCCGAGGCATCTTGGCCCCCGAGAGAACGCCGCCTTGCCGAAAGGAGGGGCGCGAACCACAATCTTGGCGATCGATGCCCGGCCTCGACGGGCGGCGACGGCTGGAGACTCCGCGACCCGCCGACACGTCGCTCGAATCGGCTCGATTCTCCAGTCGACTCGTCGACTCGGAAGAAGTCGCCGAGAAGTTGGGAGCGTAGGTCGGTCTCCGGAGCAGACGACGGCGGCATCGGCCGGATTCGGCTTCGAAGTCGTCCCTGCCGGGAGGTGTCGTTCGCCGCATGCGTTCCGACGCGTTCGATCTCGACGCCGGGTGCCATGGTCCGACTACGGCCCAGCCCCGCCCTCGGATCGCGGAGCCGGCGATGTCGTCCGCGGCCGCGGATACCCGGGTGGAGTCGTAGGGGGTGTTCGGCGGTCGGCAAAGGTCCGATTCGGGTCGAATGCGTGGTCGAACGCGAGGCGACTGGTGTCCGTCGTCTTGTTCCGTGGGATCTCGAGGGTACGTCGAGGGAGGATTCGGAGATGCGTGAGAGCAAGCCCGCGACCGACGCGGTCGCAGCCGCCGAGGGCCGTCTTCGGCGCTTGTTGTACGTCGTGACGTCGACGGCGAGCCAAGGGTTCGCGCCGATCAAGGAGCATCTCCATGCTCATTTGGCGTACTTGGAATCCCTCGAGGTCGATGGGAAGTTGTTCATGGCGGGGCCCTTCTTCAATGAAGATCCCGAGACATGGTCGGGCGACGGTCTCTTGATCTACAACGCATCGTCGTTCGAGGAGGCCGTGAGCATCGCCGAGGCCGATCCGCTCCATCGCTCGGGCGCGAGGACCTTCTCGATTCGCCCTTGGTTGCTGAACGACGGCTGCCTGGCACTCCAGGTTCGATTCTCGAATCAGAAGCTCGCCGTCATCTAGGACTATTTCCACATGAACACGCGAAGACGTTTGTTGAGAGCCGGGGCCGGAGGCATCCTCGCCGCAACGGTCGCGCCGCGATCGGGCGACGGGAGTCTCGGCCCGCCGGCGCCCGGTGCGCCCAAGGTCGTCGAGGCCGGCGAAGGAACGCAGGTGTGGGCGATGGGCGTCCTGGTCACCGTCAAGGTCCGCGCCTCCGACACCGGCGGGGCCTATTCCGTCTTCGAGGATTGGATTCCACCGGGCGCGGGGCCGGTTCCGCACACTCACACCAAGGAAGACGAGACGATCTTCGTCCTCGAGGGCCGGCTGAGGGCGTGGCTCGGCGGAAAGCAGTATGACCTCGCAGCGGGCGACTTCGTGCACATGCCGCGCGGGGTGGAACACTACTTCAAGAATGTCTCGAACGAGCCGACCCGGATGCTCCTGTCGTACACCCCCGGCGGCTTCGAGCAGTGGTTCCTCGACGTCGGAAAGTCGGTCCCTCCCGGTTCGCGCTCGGCGCCTGAGATCACTCCGAGCGATATCGAGCGAGCGGTCGCACGCGCCCGCGACTACGGCGTAGAGTTCCGCAAGCGATGATGAGTCGTCTCGGACCCGCGAATTGGGCAAGGACGTTGCGATCTCCTTGCCCGACTCGGCCCGAGATTGCGGCGACGACGTAACCGCTCGCGAGCGACGTGGGGGGCGTGGACGACTTTCGAAATGGAAACCGCGAGCGAGTCGACGGGGAGTCGACTCGCTCGCGGTCGGGATCGAGACGGATCGATCGATCGATCAGGCGGCTTGCGCCGCGGTCTTCTTGCCGCCCGAGGTGGTTGCGGGCGCGGGCTTGCCGCCCATCCAGTCGATCAGGATCGGGCTGGCGATGTAGATCGTCGAGTAGGTTCCTGAGAGGAAGCCGACGACGAGGCAGAAGGCGAAGCCGTGGAGCCCTTCGCCGCCGAAGATGTAGAGGATGATGACGACGAGCCAGGCGGTCAGCGAGGTGAGGATCGTTCGGCTGAGCGTCTGGTTGACGGCATCGTTGATCATCTGGGCGGTGAGATTGGTCGACTTGCCGCGGATCTCGCGGATCCGGTCGAAGATCACGATCGTGTCGTTGACCGAGAAGCCGATGAGCGTGAGGAACGCCGCGATCATCGAGAGGTCGATCTTGAACTGGTCGAGCAGCAGCGCGGGGCCGACCACGGGGATCTGGGCGATCCAGTAGGTCGCGGCCACGGCGCCCAGGGTGATCAGCACGTCGTGGATGACCGCGATGATCGCCGCGAGGCCGAAGGTGATCGACTTGAAGCGGAACCAGAGGTATGCCGCGATGATGACCCAGCTCGCGATCGTGGCGACGATCGCCTTGGTCTGAGTCTCGCCCGCGACGGTGCTGCCGAAGGTCTCGGACCGCTCGAACATCAGGTTGGTGTTCTGCTTGGCGAGTTCGGCGAGCTTGGCGAGCTGGACCTTGGCGACGTCGGGTTCGAGGTTGGTCTGGAGCGTGAGGGTCGTGGAGTCGCGAACGGTGGTCGTGCCTTCGACCGCCAGGGGGTTGACGACCTCGAAGCGGAGGTCGGGATTGGCGATCCCGGCTTCGGAGAGGGAGTTTCGGAAGAGCGACGCGATCGCGGTCGCGGATTGGGGGAGGTTGAACGCGAGTTCATACGAGCGTCCGCCGGCGAAGCGATTGGCGGGGTCGGTCGTCGGGACGGACGTCGCGTCCTTCTTGGCGGCGTCGGCCGGTGCCGCGGCGGGCGCGGCGGCGATCGGCTTGGGCTCGCCGACGCTCATGTTCACGCGTTGCAGCGCGTCGCCGAAGGCGGCTACGAGTTGGTCGCGAACCTGGTCGCGGTTCTGGATCGTCGTCCGGATGTTGTAGCGGGCGCCCGCTTGCGATCCGCCGACGCTGAGGCTCTCGACCGTGACGTCGGGCAGAGCGCTCGCCCGTTGGCGAACGAACCCGGCGCGTTGCGAGGGGGAGAGTTGCTGGACCTCGGAGGCCGACTCGTTGAGCCGGATGGTCACGAGCGTACCGCCGGTGAAGTCGATGTTGAACATCGTCTGACCGCGGAGCACGACCGCTCCGATACCCGCCGCGACGACGATCGCCGACCCCAACATGCATGCCTTGCGCACGCTGATGAAGTCGATGTTGGTCTTGTTCATGAATCGGAGCATCTTGATCGGCTTGAGCCAGCCCTTGTGGAGCCAGAAGTCGAAGATGACCCGAGAGACGTAGACGGCGGTGAAGAGGTTCCAGATCAGACCGATGATCAGGGTCAGAGCGAAGCCCTTGACCTCGTCGGTCCCGACGAAGTAGAGGACGAAGCCCGAGAGGATGGTGGTGACGTTCGCGTCGAAGATCGTGACCCACGCTCGGCTGAAGCCGTTGCGGATCTGCTGCGCCAGGCCGGCGCCCCGTTCCTGTTCTTCACGCATGCGCTCGAAGATGAGCACGTTCGCATCGACGGCCATACCGATCGTCAAGGCGAGGCCGGCGAGGCCGGGCAGGGTGAAGCTCGCCTTGATGATCGCCATCGAGCCGACGAGCAGGAGCATGTTGAGCAGGAGCGCGACAATGGCGACGAGGCCGGCGAAGCGGTAGTAGACCAGCATGAACACCGGCACGACGAACATCGACACGTAGATCGCGCGGAGGCCTTTGGCGATGGTGTCTTCGCCGAGGGTCGGCCCGATGCTCTCTTCTTGGAGCGGCTCGGGGTTGAGCGTGGCGGGGAGCTTGCCCGACTGGAGGATGGCGATGAGGGTGTTGACCTCCTCGGCCGTGTTGCCGGTCGAGCCGAATTGGATGATCCCCGAGTCGGTGATCTTGGCGTTGAGGGTCGGGGCGGACTGGATCACGCCGTCGAGCACGATCGCGAGGCGGTACTTGAAGCCGTCGTCCTCGGGGAGGTGGGTCCCGGTGAGCGTGCCGAACTTGCGGGCTCCGACGCGGTTGAACCGGAAGCCGACGGCGGGGCGGAACTGCTCGTCCTGCGTCGGGAAGACGCGGGAGAGATACTGGCCCGTCACGTCGTTGCGGTCGACCTCGCAGAGGATGTACTTGACGGTGTGACCGGGGGCGATCGTCTCCTCGCGGATGATCGGCGACTCGGGCCGCGACGGGTCGGCGTCGACGATCTCGCTGGGGTTGTAGTCGATCCGGTAGGAGGTCGCGGTCTCGAACGGCAGGGGCTTGTCGAACTTCAGCGTGCCCTCATTGCTCGATTCGATCTTGGTGTTGAAGGTCTGATCGGTCCCCGCCGCGGTCTTGCCGACGACCGTGAGCATCCGCCCGGTCATCGCGTTCTTCGCCCAGCGCTTGTTCGGGTCGGTGATCGACTTGCGATCGCCGCCCACGACCGGGGCCGAGCCGCTGATCGTCTCGCCGAGCCTCCACCACTTCAGCTTGGGCGGCGGGTTGATCAGGCCGTCCTTCGCCAGGGCGCGATCGATCGCCCGGAGAGCGTCGGAGCCTTCCCGCTTGCCGTGCCGAGTCGCCAGGATCCGGAATTCCAGCGACCCCTGGTTGGTCATCTTCTTCTTGACTTCCTCGACCTCCTCGGCGCTCGCCTTGGGCAGGATGATCTCCAGCCGGTTGGGGCCGAGCCGACGGATCGGGATGTCGAGCACGCCCTCGGGGTTGATCCGGCGCTTGAGCGCCTGGATCAATTCGTCCATGTCGACGGCGGCGGAGTTCGCCTCCTGCTTGACCTCGTACACCAGGATCGTTCCGCCCGACAGGTCGATGCCCGTCTTGAGCTTCTCGGAGGGCGGCCAAATGGCCAGGAACCCCACGACGGCGCTGCCGATGATCCACAGGAATTTCGTGGTGAACTTGTTCATCGTCTTCCTCGCGACCCGACGGTCGCGTCGATCGACGAACTCCGGTTCCGCTCGGAGTTCGCGGGGCTACGGGTGGACCGAACTCATCGCGGGGTGGGCCGAAGCCGGGCAGGCACGATCGGCGGGGAACATTGCGATGGGACGACGATACGCACGTTTCTCGCCCTCGACGGGCCCGAGCTGTCAGACTTCCTTCGCGGGTTCCGGCTTCGATCGGTCGGCCGGGTCGACGATCCGCACGATCGCCGCCTTGCTGAAGACGACCTTGACTCCCCGGTCGTCGTCGATGCGCACGGTCACGGTCTCGTTCTCGGCGTCGAGCCCCACGATCGTGCCGTGGATGCCGCCCGAGGTCACGATCCGGTCGTTCCGCTGCATCGCGCCCAACATCTCCCGCCGCTTCTTCTCCTGCTGCTGCTGCGGCCGGATCATCAAGAAGTAGAAGAGGATCGGGATCGGGAGCAAGGGGATCAAGGTGCTGAACGGGCTCGGCTGAGCCGCCGCCGCGGGAGCGCCCGGAGCCGCGGGAGCGCCCGCCGCGGGCGCCGGCGAACCGGCCGGAGCGGCCGCCGCGCCGGGCTGAGCGGCCGGAGCAGCCGCCGGAGCCGCGTCGGGGGCTTGTGTCAACACGAGCGAGACCACGAGGAGACCGAGCATGGAGCAGCGTCCGACAAGGTGCCGAGGGAAGCCGTCCGAGCAATCCCCGACCCGGGGACGACGCGGCGCGAAAGCGACAATGTAACCATCATCCCCCGAGTGCTTCAAGCGATTCCAGGCGGAACCGCCCGAATCGACCCGACTCGATCGCCTCGCGCGCTCCCGACGTCAGCCGTTGGAGGTACGCCAGGTTGTGGATCGACGCCAGGATCGGGCCCATCATCTCATTGGCCAGGAAGAGGTGTCGCACATAGCCCCGAGAGAATCTCCGACAGGCGTAGCAGTCGCAACCCTCTTCGATCGGCCTCGGGTCGACCTTGTGTGCGGCGTTGCGAAGCTTCACCGGCCCGCGAGCCGTCAGGCAGGTGGCGTTGCGCCCGTTCCGGGTGGGGAGCACGCAGTCGAACATGTCGATCCCGGCGGCGATCCCGTCGAGCACGTCCTCGGGCCGACCGACCCCCATGAGGTAGCGAGCCCGGTCGACGGGCAGATGCGGAGTCGAGACGTCGATCGCCTTGCGGACCTCCTCGCGACTCTCGCCCACGCTCACGCCGCCCACGGCGTAGCCCTCGAATCCGATCGCCGTCAGCGCCTCCGCGCAGCGGGCGCGAAGGTCTTCGTGGCTGCCGCCTTGGACGATCCCGAAGAGCGCCTGGTCGGGACGCGAGTGCGCCTCGCGACAGCGCTCGGCCCAGCGGATCGTCCGCTCGACCGCGGCCGCGATCGTCGACTTCTCCGCGGGCAAGGCGGGGCAGACGTCGAGGCACATCGCGACGTCCGCACCCAGTTTCTCCTGGATCGCCACCGCCGACTCGGGCGTCAGCTCGACGAGTCGACCGTCGAGATGCGACCGAAACGCCACCCCCTGCTCGCTCGACTTCGTTCGCGCGGAGAGGCTGAACGCCTGGAAGCCGCCCGAGTCGGTCAGGATCGGCCCCGACCAATCCATGAATCGGTGGAGCCCGCCCAGCGATGCCACGACCTCCTCCCCCGGCCGGAGCGCGAGGTGGTACGTGTTCGCCAGGATCATCGAGCTCCCGGTCTCCGCCAGGTGGTGCGGAGTCAGGCCCTTCACCGTCGCCTGCGTGCCGACCGGCATGAAGATCGGAGTCTCCACGGTCCCGTGAGGGGTGTGGAGTCGCCCGCGGCGGGCTCGCGTCTCGGGGTCGACCGCCAAGAGCTCGAATCGGACCGGGACGGACACGCGCGAGGTCGCTCCGCATGGTAGGGTGGCGAGAGTCCAAACCTCCAATCTAATCCCCGGCGCCGCCGGAGACCAGTCCCCTCGAGAAACCCGGACGCGGGCCTCGACCGATCCCGAGGAACCGACCCATGGAACGCTCGATCGAGATCCTCCTGGCGATACAGATGATCGTCGTGGGCATCTCCCACGCTCGCCGGCCCCACGTCTGGATCGACCTCTTCGTGAGGCTGAGGGCGGCGGGACGGGCCGGGGTGCTCGGGCTCGGCATGTTCACGCTCTGGGTCGGCTCCCTCGTCGTCGCGTTCCATCCGAGCTGGTCGGGCCCCTTCTCGCTCGTCACGCTCTTCGGCTGGATCCAGTGCTTCAAGGGGGCTCTCTACCTCGTGCTGCCCGAGGTCGCGCTCCGGCTGCTCGAAGGCGTGACGCACGATCGACCGCGTCGCTTCATGGCCGCCGGCGTCGTGCTGACGATCTGCGGACTCGCGATCCTGCTCGGCCCGGCGATCGCCGCGGCGCTCTGAGCAGAGCCCGAGCGGCGACCCTCGGGTCGAGTCCGAGAATTTTCCGAGAACTTGCAAGAGCCGAATGCGTAGAATGCACTAAGTGACCGGAGTCCAACAGATGCTGGATCGGCTTCCCACGGACCGGTGTTGATCGACCGACCGCCCTTGTGTCAAGGGGGTGGCGTGATTATCATCGCCGCGTTCGGCAGGGAACTCGCCGATCGTTCGGCCCACGTCCTACCCACGGAATCCCATCTCATGCACCGAAACGCGTTGCGTGTTCTCTCGGTGGTCGGAATGCTCGCCGTCGGCGCCGCGATCGTCGGGGCTCAAGCCCCGGGGCCCGACCAGGCGCGGACCGAGCAACTCACCGCCCGGGTCGTCGTTCAGATCCTCGAGCAGGTGCACATGGCGCACCCCAAGATCGACGACGCGACGGCCAAGAAATGGTGCGACACCTTCCTCGAAGATCTCGACCCCCTCAAGTACGTCTTCCTCGCCGCCGACGTCGATGAGTTCCGCGCCGACGCGACCAAGCTCGACGACATGATCAAGCAAGGCGACATCTCGTTCGCCAAGCGCGTCTTCGAACGCTACGTCAAGCGGTCCGACGAGCGCCACGCCGCCGCGATGAAGCTCCTCGAGGAGAAGCCCGACTTCACCATCGACGAATCGATGAGCGACGACTTCGACGAGATGCCCTGGCCCAAGGACGAAGCCGAGGCCCGCGAGCGCCTCCGGAAGCGCATCAAGTATCAGCTCCTCGTCGACAAGGTCGCCGACAAGCCCGAGGCCAAGTCGCTCAAGACCCTCGGCGGCTACTACCGCGACCGCAACCGCACCGTCCATCAGCTCACCGGCGACGACCTTCTCGAGCTCTATCTCACGAGCCTGATGAAGACGTTCGACCCGCACTCGAATTACATGACGAAGAACACGTATGAAGACTTCGTCAACTCCGCGCTCCACCTCTCGCTCAGCGGCATCGGCGCCCAGCTCGCCCAGGAAGACGGCGTTCCCGTCGTCAAGGAACTCGTCCCCGGCGGCCCCGCCGATCTCGACGGCCGCATCCAGGTCGAGGACAAGATCGTCGGCCTCATCAAGCCCGACGGCGAGGAAGAGAGCTTCCTCGAGAAGCGCCTCACCGACATCGTCCGCAAGATCCGCGGCGAGGCCGGCACCAAGGTCAAGATCGTCGTTCAACCCGCCGACGCCCAGGAACGCAAGGTCTACGAACTCACCCGCGCCAAGATCGACCTCAAGGAAGATCGCGCCAAGGGCGACGTCGTCGAGAAGAAGGTCGGCGACAAGACCCTCCGCATCGGCGTGATCCACCTGCCCACCTTCTACGGAGACTCGGCGGCCGCCCTCCGCGGCAACCCCGACGCCGTCTCCGCCACCGAGGACTGCCGCAAGATCATCCGCGGCTTCGAGGGCAAGAACGTCGACTGCGTCGTCGTCGACCTCCGAGGCAACGGCGGCGGTCTCCTCAACGAGGCGATCACCCTCTCCGGGCTCTTCATCGACAAGGGACCCGTCGTCCAGGTCCGCGACGCCCAGCAGGTCAAGGTCTACGACGACGAAGAGAACGGCGCCATCTGGGAGGGCCCCATGGTCGTCCTCATCGATCGCAACAGCGCCTCCGCCTCCGAGATCTTCGCCGGCGTCATCAAGGACTACGGCCGCGGACTCGTCATCGGCGACTCCTCGACCTTCGGCAAGGGCACCGTCCAACAGATGGTTCCCATCAACGAACAATTCCGCTTCCGCGCCCCCAACGTCCCCGACTTCGGTGCGCTCAAGCTCACCATCCAGCAGTTCTATCGCGCCAACGGCGAGAGCACCCAGATCCGCGGCGTCGTCCCCGACATCAAGCTCCCGAACCTCTTCGACCAGGAAGAATTCGGCGAGGGCAAGCTCGACAACTCGCTCGCCTTCGGCAAGATCGAGGCCGTCGCTCACGACAACTTCAACCGTGCTCCGGCCGACCTGATCCAGAGCCTCGTCGCCCGCTCCGAGGAACGCCGAGGCAAGAACGAGAAGTTCCGCAAGCTCGAAACCGCCATCGAGAAGTTCAAGGCCCGCCGCGCAGCGCACTCGGTCACCCTCAACGAGGCCAAGTACCGCGCGGAGATCGCTTCCGAAGAGGTCGAGAAGAAGGACAAGGACGCGATCGCCGGCGAGAAGCCCCGCGCCAAGCGATTCGCCGATCGACCCGTCTGGGAGTCGAACTTCTACAACGACGAGGTCATGGACATCGTGGGCGACTACCTCACCCTCGGCTCCAAGATCCTCGCCGCCAACCCCGTCCCCGCACGCTGATCCTCACCCCCCCGCCCCCTCGCTCTCGAGGGGGCGGATGATCCCGAAGCCCCGAAAAAAACCGAGCCCCGGCCCGTCGAACTCCTTCGACCCGCCGGGGCTCTTCGTTTTCTCCCCCCAGTCCGTTCTCATCCGTCGATCGATCCAAACCGCCGATCATGGGGCCGATCGAAGGGACTCGGTCGTCCGAGGGCGTCGAGCGTCGGCTAGACGAGCGGCGCGACGGCGGAGATCCCGAGCGAGCCGTCGTGCTCGACCTCCACCGGCCGGCCGGCTTCGGCGAGCTTGTTGTAGAGCCAGAGCGCGACGAGCGGCGGGAATGTCGTGAAGCCGTAGGCATAATAGAACCAGACGAACGGATCGTCGTTCACTGTCATGAACCAGGCGTTGTAGAAGGTCAGAGCCCACCAGGCTTGGGCCCAGGGTTTGTGCGCGTTGGCTCGGTAGTATTCGTAGGCCGAGCGGAGGAAGACTCCGAGGAAGCCGATCACGATGGCGGTTGCGACCGCGCCGCCGTTGAGTTGGCAGGCGCCGAGGATGCCGATGGCGGGGCCGGTGAAGTCGGGTTTGCGGCGGAATTCGGAGCCGGCGATCCAAGCCGCGATCCAGGCGTCGCGGCCGTAGAGCGGCTTGTCGGGCCAGAGGATGCGGGGGATGAACGTCGAGACGATCCGGAGGTAGGGGGCGCCGTAGTCGTAGTCGGAGAGTTCGGGAACGGTCGAGAGCATCAACAGATAGCCGCCGTATTCGAGCGTCTCGTAGCTCTTGTAGCCGAAGTCGGGCGCGTTCTCCTCGGTCTCCGACTCGATGTTGAGATTCAAGAGGATCAATCCGGGGTCGAACTCCATCATGTGTTCGACGAACCCTGTGATCGAACGTTCATGTTTGCGGTCGTTTCTCCATCCGATCGAGATCGAGACCGCGAGAGCTCCGGCGAGCGCGGTGACGGCGAGGGTCGGCCAACTCGGTCGCTTGAACTTGGGAACATACCAGGCGCAGACGGTGGCGAGCACCGCGAGGAGCGAGACCGAACGCTTGCCGTTGAACATCCAGAGCAGGATGTAGAAGGCCGAGATCGAAAGTCCCATCAGGGCGACGAGCGGGCGCGGACGCTCGAGCGACCGCCCCGTGACGATCAGGAGGATCGCCGCGACGAGCGTCAGGATCGGGAATTGAAGCAGCAGCACCGCCTCGGGATCGAGCTGGACGCGTTCGGTCGTCGTCACCGAACGAGCGATGTAGAAGCCGCAGACCAGGCCCCAGACGACCAGAACGGGACAGATCGCGACGAGCGCAGCGAGCGACCAACGAGCCGGAGGCGCGGGAACGATCCGCGACGCCGACCGCCCCGGTCCGAAGTGATAACAGACCAGGAAGAGCACGACCGCCCAGAGCGCCCGAACGTTCGCCTCGGTCGTCACCTCGATTCCGCGAACGCGCAAGGCATATTCATGGAGCGTGATCGGTTGGATCACGTAGATCTGGACCCATCCCAACAAGAACATCCAAGTCGGTGCGAACGGGTCGAAGCGTTTGCGGACGACTTGGAGGAGGAAGTAGCCGACGATCACGCCGCCGGTCGCGTAAACCGCCGTCAATTCGTCCATGGGAGATCAAGCCTCGGCTTCGGGATCGAGTTCGCGAATCTGCGCGAGGAGGTCGTCGTGATGCCGGCTCCAGTCGAAGGCGAGTGCTCGGGAGCGAGCTGCGCGAGCCATGCGGAGTCGAAGCGGGAGGTCGTCGGCGAGGCGGAGCATCGCCTCGGCGAGGCGGTCGACGTCGCCCGCGGGGACGATGAGCGCCTCGACGCCGTCGCGGGCGATCGAGCCCGCATTCGGGGTCGTCACCAGCGGCAAGCCGCAGGCCATCGCCTCGTAGGTCACGACCGCCGACCCCTCGAACAACGAAGGAAACACGAAGATGTCGGCCTGCGACATACGGGCGGCGACCTCTTCATGGCCGACTCGCCCGAGCAGTTCGACTCGCTCGAGCCGACCCGCGAGCGGCCCCGGGTCGAGCGGTAGACCGCCCAGGAGTTGGAGCCGGAGGCCAGGGCGAGCGATGCGGTCCCATGCGTCGAGCAGATACTTGATCCCCTTGCGCTGGGCGATCCCGCCCGCGAAGAGGAAGGTGCACTCGCCGGCGATCGCGGGCCGCTCGGCCGGGCGGAACCGCGACGTATCGGCCGCATAGGGGACCACGCGGATCCGTTCGGCGGGAGTTCCCGAGTCGATCAGTCGATTCTTGATATGTTCGGACGGCACGAGGATCCGATCGGCGAGCGCCGCGTCGAGCCGTCTGCGCTCGTGGAGCATCGCGATCTCGTCGCGGTCGATCGTGCCCGAGCCGAGATAGATCGGGAACCAAGCGGGTTCGAGCCGCTCCTGCCGCTCGAGGATCTCGCGTTCCTCGCCGACTTCGCCGGTGACCATGCTGACCACGGTCCGAATTCCGAGCGCGCGGCAGAGCGGCAGGGTTCGCCGCGAGCCGACGTCGCTGAACACGAGCAGCGTGCTCGGCCTCACACGCTCGACGATTCGCGCGAGGCGGCGGTCGAATCGATCGACGCGGCGAAGCGCGAGCATGCGTCGCAGCCCGGCCCAGCCTCGAGGCATCCGGATCTCGAGCTGGAGCGAGAGGTCGAAGGCCGGAGAGCGGATCACGCGCGCGGTGGGGATCGCCGGGTCGCGTCGCCGCTCCAGGATCCGCCGGATCCTCTCGAACCGGTGGGGGACGAACCGTCGCAGGAGCCGGGCGATCGGTCCATTCTCATCATAATAGATCGATGTGACGAACGACGCGAGTCGACCCGCCGCCGCCAGAGCGGCCGCCGCCTGATAGGCGGGCGGACGAGCGTCGGGACAAGCGACCAGCACGTCCGCGCGGGCCGCGGGCGGGGCCGATTCTCGGGTCGATTCCGACCGATCCGACGTGAGCATCGAGGTCATGGCGATCGTTCCTCAGGCTCGCGGACGCGGAAGCGCGGCGACCAGACGACGGCCGAGCTCGGCGCCCGCGGCCTCGCGCGGCAAGGCGGCGATCATGAACGGACGCTCGTCGCCCGGCTCGACGACTCGGCCCGACTCGACGTCCCAGATCGTGTAGTCGAGGTCGACGAATGTCTGGAGCACCTCGGTTCCGCCGGGGCCGTTGAGTTCGGACACCACCGCGGGGCGAGCCGCCGCGAGCGTGCGACTCGCGCCTCGGATCGCTTCGCACTCATATCCCTCGATGTCGAGCTTGATCACGTGAGGCCGCAGCCCGAGTTCGGCGACGACGTCGTCGACCGCGAGGCATTCGATCGGCACGACCTCGACGCGGCCGGTGCCGACGGTGCTCTCGCCCTGCGTCAAGCCCCCGCCCACGCGACCGGTCGCTCCGGTGGCGCGATCGAGGCTGAAGCGGGCGCTCTCGGTCCGAGCGCCGGCGGCGGCGGCCCGGAGTTCGACGTTTCGGAGGCCGTTCTCGTCGATGTTGCGGCGCAGCAAGCCGAGGTTGACGGGGTCGGGCTCGAACGCGACCACGCGGCCGTCGTCCCCGACCCAGCGGCCGGCCAGCACCGTGTAGAAGCCGACGTTCGCGCCGATGTCGAGCACCGTGTCGCCGGGACGGATCAGGGCGCGGAGCACGGCGACGCTCTCGGGCTCGAACGCCGAGAGCCCCTGGGTCCAGAACATCATGTTGCGCCGGAGGTCGACGGCGAGGGTGAGGCCGGGCTCGACGTGACCGAGACGGATCGTGCGGCTCGGCAAGACCTTGCGAGCGAGCCGGGCGATGCGGGCCTTGGTCGAGACGGGAGCGGCGGGGACTTCGGCGCGAGGGCTGTCGGTGATCATCGAGAAAGCGGCTCCCGTCCTTGGGTGTCGATCGTCGAAGGCGCCCGGCCGCCGCGCGGGGGAACGCCCGCGCAGCGATCTCGGCCTCCTCGAATCAGTCGGAATCGACTGCCGGCGGGCGTCATGCTCGCCGCCGCGCCCTCAAGTCGAGCGCGGTTGGATCCTCGCCTCGAGGGCGTCGAGCCGCGTCTCGAGTTGGTCGAGGTCGCCCTCGGTCAGGTCGTGTCGACCGAAGCGGATTCGATAGAAGGCGTCGACCACGCGCGGCGGGACGTCGGCGACGGCCTGGGTCTCGGGCCCCATCTCGCAGAGCTTCTTGGCCGCGCGGGCGGCGAACTCGCGCGGGGTCTCGTGCGGGGGCCGCTCGACGCCGTAGGTCCGCAGCAGGTCGACGAGCCGGCGGTAGAAGAGCGTGCCGGTCGCGAGCATCGAGTCGTCGACCTCCGCTCCTCGAAACCTCCTCCAGACGCGCCCGACGAACCAACGACCGATCCGGTAGAACCCGAACCCCAGGAGCAGCAGACCAAACGCAACCAGGAACCCGCGCGGGCTGAACAGAGCGCCGACGTTGGGGAAGTCGAAGACCCACGCGAACGACTTCTTCAGGAAGTCCCAGATCAAGCGATATCCCACGCGTGCCTGGCGGAAGAGTTCCTGGATCGGCTCGTAGATGAACTTCCGCTGCCGCTCGGCATTGAAGCCGACGACGTAGAACGCCCAGACGTAGCGGGCGAAATCGGTGATCTGTCGGAACGACCCGGGAACGCCGCCGACCTTGCTGATCGACTCGGCCCGCTCGAGCGCCGGCGTCGGGTCGAGGACGAGCCACTCGGCCTTGTAGGTCTTGTCGTAGGGGATCAAGGGGGGAGGATTGACGAGCGCCTCGACCCACGAGTGAGCATGCTTTTGCCGCACGATCCAGGCGTTCGAGAGGTCGTTGAGATCGCCCCCGCGAAAGCCGTTGACCACGCGCGCGGGAATGCCCAGCGAGCGGAGCATGAGGGCCAGGGCGCTCGCGAAGTACTCGCAGTGCCCTTCCTTGCGATTGTCGAGGAAGTCGAGCACGGGGTCGACGTTCTGGTCGACGACGTCCATCGCCAGCGTGTAGTGGAACTTCCCCGAGTCGCGCAGGAAGCTCTCGAGCTTGCGAGCGATCGAGGCGACGTCGGTGGGCGGGACGCCTTCGATCACGGGCAGGGCGATGGCTCGGAGTCGATCGCGGAGCGCGGCGTTGTCGATTCGGCTCAGCTCGAGCCGCAGCGGTCGGTCGGGGTAGTCGAGCCCCGGTTGAGGCGCCGAGAGGCGAGCGTCGGACTCGACGCGATAGTCGAGTGCGAGATTGTTGCCGCGCTGCTGTCGCGTGATCGAACCGTCGAGCATGTCGATCGTGACCGGCCTCGGCGCTCCCGTGCGGTACTGCCCCGCCTCGGCGAGCAGGATCGGCTTGAGCGCGAAGAGGTTCGTGTTGTCGGTCGGCTCGAGCCGGATGTTCTGAACGATGATGTTCGCGGGACGGTCCTTGATCGGCAGCGAGCGAACGTCGTCGGCTCGGCCGGGGAGCCGTCTCCAGCGTCCCCGCGTGTAGCGGACCAGGCTCACGCCGCGGAAGAGGAGTTCCTCCTTGGGCTGGACCGTCTTTCCCGTCTGCTTGTCGCTCAGCACGACGGTCATCACGACGCTGTCGTTCTCGAGGATCTCGCCGAGTTGTCCGAGCTGGACCTCGTCGTCGAAGCCGGTGAGGTGCTTGCCTTGCGAGTCGCCGAAGGCGGGCGAGCCGAGCGTCGGCCGTCGCGGCATCGCCAGGAAGATCACTCCGCCGAGCGCGAGCGTGGTGAAGGCGATGCGGGCGGCCGAGAAGAGGAACGCGGGGTCGATGAGCTTGGGATACGGCTCGCGCGGGTCGAGCGCGGGGGTCCACTTCACCCCCGCGGGAAGCGTGGCCCGGATCGCCTCGCGATGGAGGGTGAACAGCGCCAGGACCCAGAGCGAACAGATCGCCCACGAGATCAAGGCCATGCCCTCGACGTCGGACTGGCTGATGAAGCCGCCGACGACGACCTGCAGCACCGAGACGCCGAAGAGGCGCCAGTCGCCCCGGATCGTCTTCGGAAGAAAGATCATGATGATCTGGAGATACACCAGCCAGTGCGTCCACGCGAGGATCACCAGATTCTCGTCGAATCGCAGCTCCAGATAGACGAGCGCCAGCGAGGCGAGCGAGAGGAGGTCGGCCGTGCTCTTCTCGAGCCCGAGTCGCGGGTTGCGGTCGACGGTCACGAACGCCAGACCGCCCGCCACGGCGACCGCGACGGGGTAGAGCATCGCGATCGGATTCTGGTCGGTCGCGTCGATGCTCAGGCTCAGAGTTGCCAGCGTGAGCATGAGATAGAAGCTGAGGCGGTAGACGGCGGCGAAATTCATGCGATGGTCTCCTCGGCGTCGGAGCCGGCGTGAGCGTTCGCCGGAGTCGCCCGCGCTTCTTGGTCTGGAGCCGCCGCCGCGGTCTCGGCCTCGCGAGAGTCTTCGAGGAGCCGAGGGCCGCGTCGCGTCGATGCGCTCCGCGCATCGTCGAACTGGATGAATTCGGAGAGGTCGGTCCGCGACCCGTCGAACAGCGTCACACGTCCGACGAGCCCGCGAGAAGCACCGCCGCTGAGCCGCGTGGTCTTCTCCGCCTCTTCGTTCAAGTTGATCGAGCGCGTCGATACGATCACGATCAGCGCTTCGCGGAGCGTGACGGGCGGCAGCGCGTCGAGCAGACCCGCGAGGCTCCCCTCGTTGACCGGCCGGAGGATCGCGAGTTGTTCGAGCGTCTCGTGCAGCAGCTTCACCGAAGCCGGCCCCTGGCGGATCCCGGGGACCGGGCCGGTCCAGCCCAGCAAGAGCCGCCGAGCGGACTGTCGACACGTCTCGAGGCAGAGCGTCGCCGCGAACGAGATCGCCGTCTCGAGCGACTCGCGCTGCTCGTGCGTCACCTTCGTGCGCGGCAGCCAGGGGTCGACCAGGATCGCGAGATCCTGCTCGTGCTGCTGTTCGAATTCCTTGACCATCGGCACGCCCACGCGGGCCGAGGTCCGCCAATGGATCCAGCGAGGACTGTCGCCCGGGCGATAGTCGCGCAGGCCGTGGTATTCCTGCTGCTGCATCGCGCGATCGTGACGCATGCCCCGGCGCGTCTCGGTCGCTTCGCGGTGCGTCATGTGCCAGCGACGTGTGAGCTGGCCGATGCGCGGGTAGACCAGCAGCGGATCCTTCTCGTCGAGCGAGAGCCGGCGTTCCAGGAGTCCGAAGGGAGACCGCGTCACGATCTCGAGCGAGCGCAATTCGTAGCGGCCGCGGCCGGGCGCGGGACCTTCCCAGCGAACCCGAGCGATCCCGCGACCCGGAACCCGCGCGAAGAAGACGTCGGGAGTCACCGCGATCCCGCTCGCCGAGGTCCGATCGACCGGCACGACCTCGTCGGAGACGTGAAGCGCAAGCGCGGCGGTGAATCGGCGATCGTTCTCGAGCGAGTAGTCGATCCGCAACGGGTCGCCCGCGAACACGTACGCAGGCACCCGGCGCCAGGCCTGGAGTCCCCGCAGCATCGACGTGCTCACGAGAATCGATGCGACCACGGGGCCCGCCGCGAGACCGGCCGTCAACAAGATCAGGTTGATCTGTTGATACAAACCCATCCCGAGCAATCCGAACCACACGAAGAGGTAGTAGATCCCCTCCTTCGTCCAGCGCAGACGCTCATTGGGCCAGAGCGCCTTGGCGACCCAGCGGAGGAACGACGGCTTCCCTCGGCGCGGATCATTGGGACGGATTCTCGGCTCACCGGGCATGGCGGATCAGCTCTCGGGGCAAGGGGTGAGGCGGAAACGAGCGGCCGGGCGAGCGCGATGATCCGATCAGGTCGGGACGCGGAGACGGTCGATGATGTCGCGGATGATCGCCTCGGCCGCGCCGAATTCGCCCGCCTGGAGGAACGACTTGCCGACGACGCGGTGCGCCAACACCGGCACGGCGAGCACCTTGATGTCGTCGGGGATCACGTGATCACGTCCCGAAACCAAGGCGAGACTCTGCGCGGCGCGGTAGAGCGTCAAGGCTCCGCGGGTGCTGACGCCGACGTGGAGTTCCTCGCCCTCGCGGGTGGCATGGACCAGGTCGAGCAGGTAATCGGCGATCGAGTCGTCGACCCGGATTCGCCGCACGGCCCGCTGCATCTGGATGATGTCTTCACCCGAGACGACCGAGGAGAGCCGTTCGACCGGTTCGCCTTCGCGGTGGCTGGTGAGCACGCGCCGCTCTTCCGATCGCAGCGGGTACCCCATCCGCAGGCGAATCATGAATCGGTCGAGCTGGCTCTCGGGAAGGATGTACGTTCCCTCGAACTCGTACGGATTCTGCGTCGCCAACACGATGAAGGGAGGCGCCAGCGTGTAGGTCTTCCCCTCGACCGACACCTGGCCGTCGCTCATCGCCTCGAGCAGGGCCGACTGCGTTCGCGGGGTCGTACGGTTGATCTCGTCGGCGAGGATCACGTTGGCGAAGATCGGCCCCGGCTTGTAGACGAACTCGCCCGTGGCGGCGTTGTAGACGCTCGAGCCCAGGATGTCCGACGGCAGCAGGTCGGGCGTGAATTGGATCCGCTTGAACGAGCAGTCGATGCTCGCGGCGAGCGCCCGAGCGAGCAAGGTCTTGCCGACGCCGGGGACGTCCTCGATGAGCACGTGCCCCTCGGCGAGCAGAGCCACGACGGCGAGGCGGATGACGTCGGGCTTGCCGAGGACCACCTTTCCGACGTTGTCGAGCAGTTTCTCGAGCATCTCGGCGAGTTCGGCGGTCGTCGGAGGCGGGGCGTCCACCGTCACGGGAGCGTTCATGCAAAGTCCTCGAGTACGAACGACAGGCGACGCCGAGGGGGTGGAGAGAACCTCGGAACGGCGGACGACGGGATCGGTCCGGGTGGGGAGATCGAACGCGGCGATCCCGGCGCGGACGATCGGAATGACGACGTTCGCGGTCGCATTCCTCACGCGAATCGTTCGAATCCGCGAGGACGATCCGAACCCGGCCCGGCCGAGATCGAGATCAGTATAAGCAACGGCCCCACGCATGCCAACGGGCGGCCCGTCCGGACGATCCGCGGTCCGTCGCCGCGTCGCTCCGACTCGGCCGACTGCGCCTCTTTCCGCTGGTTTTCGACGAGAAAGACGGGACATGGCGCGGGTTTTCGGCGATCTTCAGAGGGAGAGGCCCGTCGCCTTCGCCCGCGAGGCCGCCGGACCCCCAGCGAGTGAGAGCCGAAGCATGCCCGCCGCCGCTCCGAGAATCGTCCTGCTCACGCGCGCGGCCGCCACCCGCGGCGAGGGCGACTCCGCGCTTCGGATCGTCGAAGGGCTCGCCGCTCGCGGACGCGAGGTCGAACTCATTCGCACCACCCCCGGCGACCCGATCGCGGGCGCAGTCATTCGCGAGTGCCCGGGGCTCGACTCCGTCTGGAGGCATCCCTTCGCGCTCCGCACCTTGGGCCATGATTGGCACAATGCCGGCCCGCGCGTGCTCGTCGTGCTCGAGCGCGGGGCCGCCGAGATCGGCCTCTCGCTCGCCGAGCGGCATCGCATCCCCTACCTGCTCACGGTCGACGACTTCCTGGAACCGGGCGAACGGCTCCGCGTCAGCCGCGGTTGGTGCCGCGGAATCCTCGCAGCGAACGACGAACTCGCGCACGACCTGATCCGCAACGTCGGGCTGCCGGCGCGTTTGGTCCATGTGATCCATCCGGGCGTCGAAACGCCCGATCCGCGGCCTCCCGCCGCCGAGCCGAGCCCGATCGTGGTCATCGGAGCCGCGGGCCCGCTGAGCCTCGACGGCGGCTTCGGCGTCTTCCTCGCCGCGGCGCGACGCGTGATCGATCAGGGCGTCGATGCCGAGTTCATCATCGCCGGATCCGGGGAAGATGAACACGAGCTGCGACGTCGCGCCGAGCGATCCAAGATCGTCGAGCGAGTCACGTTCGTCGCCGACGCCGGCGACGACGAACCGTTCTGGGACGTGCTCGACATCTACTGTCAACCGTCGATCGTCCCCACCGTCGGACGAGGGCTCCGCCACGCCCTGGCGCGGGGAGTACCCGCGATCGCCTCCGACGTCGACGGCGTCCGCGGGCTCCTGGAACACGGCGTCACGGGCCTGCGCGTGCCGCCCGACGACGCCGCCGCGCTCGCGAAGGCGATCCTCGACCTGATCGCCGATCCCGTCCTCGCCGCGAGTTTCGGCGAGGCCGGACGGATCCGCATCGATCGCGACTTCGAGCCCGACTTCGAGATCGAGCGCCTACTCGACCTCATCGACGGCTGTCTCGAACCCGCATCCGCCTGAGCGACGCTCAGACCGCAGCCGCTCGAGCGGGGCTCTCCGCCGCCGCGATCCGCTTCTCGTACACGTTCGCCCACGCCAGGAAGTCGTAGAAGGCCAGCAAGGTGCAGAACACCAACCCCGGCCCGCCGTCCAGGAATCCCAGGCGAACCACATACGCGTAGACGAAGCGGACCAGGGGCCGCATCGGCAATCGAAGATACAACTTCTTGAGCAGACGCTTGATCCTCTTGCCGCGTCCGATGCCCGCGGGGATCGGCTCGCGCAGGAATCGCTCGTACATCTCGGCTTCCCAGACCGCGTAGCGATTGTGCTTCTCGACCCAGACGGCGATCGAGGGATAGGCGTGGTGGTCGAGCTCGTGGACGAGCCGGAGCACCCGCCCCTCGAGCTCGACATGCTCGTGGGCCTCGTTGTCGCCGGTCCGGCTCCCGGGTGGGACCGGCATCCGCTCGTACCGACCCATTCGATGCTTGAAGAGACGAAGGTTCCACGCCTCCGCATATCCGCAATGCTGGATCCTGCGCCCGAGAAAGAAGTATTTCATGTTGAGCTCGAAGCCGTCCGCCTCGTCGGCCTCGGTTCGTCGCGCGATCTCGTCGGCGAGCTCGGGAACGACGACTTCGTCGGCGTCGACGATCAGGACCCACTCGTTGCGGAACGGCAGATTGTCGAGCGCCCAGTTCTTCTTCTTGGGGTAGACGCCGTTGAACTCGAACTGGACCACCTTCGCGCCGTGCGCCTCGGCGACGCGCGCGGTTGCGTCGGTGCTGGCGCTGTCGACCACGAAGACCTCGTCGGCCCAGGCGAGCGCGGGCAGGCAGCGCTCGAGGTTCGCCGCCTCGTTCTTGACCGGAACGATCACGCTGATCGCGGCCTTCGCGGTCGGGCGCCAAGCCGCGGCCGCGCCGATCGATTCGGGTGCGGAGGTCGACGTCGATCGATCGTACGAAATCGTGGACATGTTCATGCTCTCTCCCCGGGCGGGACCACGGCCTCCGGGGTCGAGCCGCCGCGCCGGATCCAATCGTAGACTTGGGCGAGACGTTCGGCCTGGCGATCCCAGGTGTATCGATTCTCGACGAGCCGCCGCCCGTTGCGGGCGAGCACCGCGCGTTCGGCGTCGGAGCACTCGAGGAGTTCGCGGAGACCCGAGTGAACCCCCTCGCGCGTCGGCTCGACCACGATCCCGCCGCCGGCCTTCGCGAGTTCGGGGAAGTGGCACGCCGTGGTGATCACGACCGGCTTGACGGCGGCGAGCGCTTCGAGGATCGCCATGCTGAAGCCCTCGCTGTAGCTCGGCAGCACGAAGGCGTCGGCCGCGGCCCAGACCTTGCGGGCCCGCTCGCCGGCGACGTGACCGAGCACGGTGTATCGATTCTGGAGGCCCGCTGCGCGGGCGGCGTTCTCGAACGGGCCGAGAGCTCCATCGTCGTTGCCCGCGAGCAGGAGGTGGACGTCGCGGCGGTCGCGCGAGATCCGGCCCAGGGCGTCGGCCAGGAGGTCGAGCCCCTTCTTGACGTGGAGCCGGCCGTAGAAGAGCAGCACGAACTTGTCGCGAATCGCGGGGATCTCGGCCTCGAGCTCGGTCCGCGCCGGGAGGTCGTCGAACGGTGCGAGATCGACCCCGTTGGGCACGAGACAGACCGGGGTCCGCGGCGCCAGCGCGCGGAGGTGATCGACTTCGGGCCGCGAGAGTGCGTGGAGACAGTCGGCCCCTCGGAGGTTCTTGCCCTCGATCAGGGCGGTATAGATGCGCTTCTTGATGCGTTTGTGGGCGAGCGCCCAAGGTTCGGCCATGCCGTGGGCGGCGATGAGGTGGGGGACGCACGATCGACGGGCTTCCGCCGCGCCGCGCCGAGTGTGGGTCTGCCAGAGTCCGTGGAAGTGGACGACCTCGGCGTCGCGTACCCAACTCTCGATGTCGTCGACCGGCCCCTCGAGCTCGACGCCCCGGGGCAGCCGAAGCGCCGGGCGATCGGAAGGGGTCGGCGTCGCGATCACGAGCCGGCCCGCCAGCCGCGCCAGGGCACCCGCGAAGCCGAGGATGCTGGGGACCATGCCGCCGTCGCGACGAGGATCGAGGCCGTTGCAGAGGTGGACCCACCCGAGAGCGGCGGATCCGGTGGGACGTCCCGTCGGAGAGGTTCTGGTGGCGAGAGTCATCGCTGGGGCTCCTTCCCTGGAGGCCGGCGCCCGGGCTCATCGACCCGAGCAAACCTGCGCGGCGAACACCTGATCACCTCGGAGTCGTCTCGATCGTGGAGATGTCGATGGATGCGCGATGCTTGGAGGCTTCGCGAACGGGGCGGTCTCAGGCCGATCTCCGCGCCGCGCCGGAGCGGCGGCCGGTTCTGCTCCGATCGAGGTGCGAAGCCGCGATCTCGAGAGCGTCGAGGGTGGCCGAGGCGAATCGGCTCGGGCCCCAGGCGCGGCCGATCTCGAACGCGGCTCGGCCCATGTTCCAGCGCTCGGAGTCGGAGAGCTCGGACATCCAGGCGAGCGCGGAGGCGATGGCGCGGGTCGACTCCGGATCGAGGCGGCGACCGGTCGACCCGTCGAGCGGAACGAACGTCTCGACCGCACCCGCGCGATCCGAGACCAGCAGCGGCAATCCGCACGCCGCCGCTTCGTTCACGACCAGCCCCCAAGGCTCGGATCTGCTCGGATGAACGAATGCAGAGGCGTTCGCGAGAACTCGGGGAAGCGCGTCGACCTGCAGGAAGCCGGGGAAGTGGATCCGACCGGTCATCCTCAGCTCGGAGACCCGCGCGACGAGCGACTCCTTCTCCGGACCGCCGCCGCAAACGACGAGATCCCAGGCGGTCGCGGGGTCGGCGTTCCAGGCATACGAAGCATGAGCATCGATCAGCGCAAGCAGATTCTTCTCGGGAACGAACCGGCTCACCGCGACGAAGTAGGGCCGCTCGGGCAAGCCGCGTCGATCCCCCCGCGCGGCCTCGGCGCCGCGCGCGAAGTGGTCGTGGTCGATGGCGTTGTACCCGAGCGTGACGCGCTCGGCGGGCAAGCCGAGCTTCGCGAGGTAGTCGCGATGCCTCGGACCGCCGACGACCCCGCTCGAGAACTTGCGGACCCGCTCGGCCTTCACGCGTTCTTTCCACCAGACGTGGGGATGGTCGATCTCCTGGCTCTCCGACATCAAGATGGCGGGAAGTCCTCCGCGCCGGGCGTATTCCAGCATCGCCAGACCCTCGGGCCGGACGTAGCCCACCGCGGCGATCGCCTCCGGTCGATCGAGTTCGAGCCGCTCGCGCATGATGCGACGGCACTCGGTACCGGGGATCGACTCGAGCGAGCGGCCCGGAAAGAGCGTGATCCAGCGAAACGGCTCGGCGTCGCACCGGCGATTCCAGGCGTACTTCTCTTCGGCGCCCGCCGTCTCGTACGCGATCAGCTCGCGTCCCTCGGCGGCGAGGGCGGCTGCCAGGGCTCTGAGGCGGGCGAGGTGATAGGGGCCGAAGTTCGTGAACGAGATCGCCAGGCTCATGGTCGCCGTCCGCGCGGTGATGGATCGTCGGAGAGGTCGAAAGAGGAGTCGGATTCCGTCGTCGATCGGCGACACCCGCCCCCTCGGCGCATCCCGCCAACCCCCTGCGATCCGCCGATCCGACCCCCGCGATTCACGCTCGAACCCGGCTCACGATTGAGAATGACGACGCGAACCGGTATCTTCTCCACTCCGGAGAGTGATCGGTCGAAGTCGTCGTCACCCGCCTCGAAGCGGAGATCCCGCATGCGATTGTGTCGATTCCTGCTCGATGAGACGGTCCTGGTCGGATTCCTCGAGAATGATCGGGTGATCCCGCTCCATCTCGCATGCGACGTCTTCGCCGAGTCGACCGGCGAAGAGATCGAACTCGCCGCGGTCGACGACCTGCTCGAGCTCCTCCCTCCCGACGGGATCGACTTCGCACAGGCCAAACGGCTGCACGAGTGGATGTCCGCCCACTCCGCCGAGCTCGACGAGCACGCCCTGCCGCTCGACGAGGTCCAACTGCTCGTGCCGATCGCCGCGCCTCCCAAGATCCTCCTGCTCGCCGGGAACTACGCGGCGCACGTCGCCGAGCGCGGCGGCACGACCGCCGAACGCGAGGAGACGTTCCCTTACGTCTTCATGAAACCGCCGAGCACGACGTTGACCCACCCGGGCGACCCCGTGGTGATCCCCAAGGTCTCTCCCGATCATATCGATTGGGAATGCGAGCTCGGGGTCGTGATCGGTCGAGCCTGCAAGGACGTCGACGAAGCCGATGCGCTCGAGTGCGTCGCGGGATACACCGTCGTCAACGACGTCACCGACCGCAAGTTCACCCCCAACCCGGGACGCAAACCCCGCGAGCGCGACAAGTTCTTCGACTGGCTCCACGGCAAGTGGCACGACACCTTCTGCCCGATGGGCCCGGCGATCCTCACCGCCGACGAGGTCGCCGACCCTCAGACGCTTCGGCTCACCCTGAAGGTGAACGGCGAGACCAAGCAGGACGGTTCGACGGCCCAGATGGTCTTCCCCGTCGCCGCGATCATCTCGTTCCTATCGCGATTCACGACGCTCGAGCCGGGCGACGTCATCTCGACGGGCACGCCCTCGGGCGTCGGCTCGGCCTCGAACACCTACTTGAAGCCGGGCGACGTCGTCGAGGCCTCGATCGAGGGGATCGGGGTCTTGCGGAATCCCGTCATCGCCGAGTCCGACTGACGCCGGCGCCCCTCCGATCGCCTCGAATCCACCGCGAGATCGACCCGACTCCCGCGCCCACCACGACGCCCCCGGGGTAGATTCCGATGCCCGAGATCCGCAAGCTGCTCGTCGCCAACCGAGGCGAGATCGCCATCCGCGTCTTCCGCTCGGCCCACGAACTGGGGATCCGCACGGTCGCGCTCTACTCGCACGAAGATCGGTTCGCGCTCCACCGGCTCAAGGCCGACGAGGCGTACCCGATCGGCAAGCCGGGCGAGCCGATCCGGAGCTACCTCGACATCCCCGGGATCATCGCCCTCGCGAAGGCGAAGGGAGTCGACGCGATCCATCCGGGGTACGGGTTCCTCTCGGAGAACGCCGACTTTGCGCGAGCCTGCGCCGAGGCGGGGATCGCATTCGTCGGGCCGCGTCCCGAGCTGCTCGATCGACTGGGAGACAAGGTCGCCGCGCGACGGCTGGCGGCCGAAGCCGAGGTGCCCACGCTCGCCGGCAGCGCCACGCCCGTCGAGCCGGGACCCGAAGCCCGGGCGCTCGCCGAGTCGCTCGGCTACCCGGTGATCGTCAAGGCCTCCATGGGCGGCGGCGGTCGCGGAATGCGGGTCGTCGAGTCGGCCGACGGGCTCGACCAGGCTCTCGATCAGGCTCGCCGCGAGGCCGGGACCGCCTTCGGAGTGCCCGACGTCTTCCTCGAGAAGTTCATCCGCCGCGCGCGGCACATCGAAGTCCAGATCCTGGGCGATCGTCACGGATCACTCGTTCATCTCTACGAACGCGACTGCTCGATCCAACGCCGGCACCAAAAGGTGATCGAGATCGCCCCGGCGCCGAATCTCGATCCCGCGGTTCGCGAACAGCTCTGCGCGGCGGCGGTGCGGATCGGACGTCACGTCGGCTACGACAACGCCGGCACCGTCGAGTTCCTGCTCGACGCCGACACCGACCGCTTCTATTTCATCGAGGTCAACCCGCGGATCCAGGTCGAGCACACCGTCACCGAGATGGTCACGGGCGTCGACCTGATCAAGAGCCAGATCTTGATCACCCAGGGAGTCCCCCTCTCCGACCCCGAGATCAACCTCCCCAGCCAGGACGCGGTGCACACCCAAGGGTTCGCGCTCCAGTGTCGAGTGACGACCGAGGACGCCGCGAACAAGTTCACGCCCGACTACGGCAAGATCACGCACTATCGTTCCCCCGGCGGCTTGGGCATCCGGCTCGACGGCGGCCCGGGCATCACGGGCGGAATCATCACGCCGTTCTATGATTCGCTCTTGGTGAAGATCTGCGCGGGGGGGCGACGGTTCATCGATGCGGTTCGACGCATGGAACGCGCGCTCATGGAGTTTCGTGTTCGCGGCGTCAAGACCAACATTCCGTTCCTCGTCAATGTGATCGAGCATCCCGACTTCATCGCCGGCCGCGTCACCACGCGGTTCCTCGACGAAACGCCCGACCTCTTCAAGTTCGGCGTGACTCAGGACCGTGCGACGAAGCTCCTGAGCTGGCTGGGCGACGTGACCGTCAACGGCTTCCCGGGGGTTACGCGGCCCAAGGGATACGTCGCCGCGGCCGAGCCGAAACCCCCCGCTCACGATCTCACCGCGCCGATCCGACCCGGCACGCGCGACGCGCTCCGCGAGCTGGGAGCCGAGGCGTTCTCGAAGCGGATCCGCGAACACGGGCCGCTCCTCCTCACCGACACCACCTTCCGAGACGCCCACCAGTCGCTCCTCGCCACCCGGCTCCGCACCCGCGACATGCTCCGCGCGGCCGACGCCTACGCGCGGCTCTGCCCCGAACTCTTCTCGATCGAGATGTGGGGCGGAGCCACCTTCGACACCTCGATGCGGTTCCTCAAGGAAGACCCCTGGGACCGTCTCGCCCAGCTCCGCGAGAAGATCCCCAACATCCTCTTCCAGATGCTCCTTCGCGGCTCGAACGCCGTCGGCTACACGAGCTACCCGGACAACGTCGTTCGTGCATTCGTTCATGAGTCGGCTCAGGCCGGCATCGACCTCTTCCGCGTCTTCGACTCGCTCAACTGGGTCCCGAACATGGCCGTCGCGCTCGAGGCCGTCCGCGAGACCGGCGCCCTCTGCGAAGCGACGATCTGCTACACCGGCGACATCCTCGACCCCAAGCGCTCCAAATACGACCTGCGCTATTATGTCGATATGGCGAAGGATCTCGAGAAGCGCGGAGCGAACTTCATCGCCGTCAAGGACATGGCCGGGCTCTGCAAGCCGTTCGCGGCCAAGCGGCTCGTCGAGACCCTTCGCCAAGAGGTCGGTCTGCCGATCCACTTCCACACCCACGACGTCGGCGGAGCCCAGGCCGCGAGCGTCTTGATGGCCGCCGAGGTCGGGCTCGACGTCGCCGACGGCGCCTGTGCGTCGATGTCGGGCTTGACCTCGCAGCCGTCGCTCAACGCCATCGTCGAGTCGATGCGATTCTCCGACCGCGAGACCGGGCTCGACCCCGCCGCCCTCATCGAACTCTCGCGATACTGGGAAGAGGTCCGCGCCCTCTACGCCCCGTTCGAGATCGGCCTCAAGTCGCCCTCGGCCGATCTCTACGCCTACGAGATGCCCGGCGGACAGTACACGAACCTCTTCCAGCAGGCCAAGGCGCTCGGGCTCGAGAGCAAGTGGAATGCCGTCTGCAAGGCTTATGCCGACGTGAACATGCTCTTCGGCGACATCGTCAAGGTCACCCCCTCCTCCAAGGTCGTCGGCGACATGGCGCTCTTCCTCGTCGCGAACAACCTGACGCCCGAGGATACCGTCGACCCCGCCCGCGAACTCGCTTTCCCCGAGAGCGTCGTCGAGTTCTTCGAAGGCCGGCTCGGCCGCCCCCCCGGCGGCTTCCCGCTCGTCCTCCAGGCCCGCGTCCTCAAGGGCCGCAAGCCGCTCGACGATCGCCCGGGCGCGGGGCTCGCACCCGTCGATCTCGAAAAGGCCCGAGCCGAGGCGCAGAGCAAGATGTCGACCCCCGCCCGATCGCTCGACGCTCTCAGCTACCTCATGTATCCCCGCGTCTTCCCCGAACTCGCCGCGCACCAGCGGGCCTACTCCGATACGTCGGTGCTCCCCACTCCCCTCTTCTTCTTCGGGCCCGAGGCGGGCGTCGAGAACCTCGTCGAGATCGAGCCGGGCAAGACTCTGATCGTCAAACTCCTCGCCGTCGGCGAGCCGCATGCCGACGGCAAGCGGACCGTCTTCTTCGAGCTCAACGGTCAACCGCGCGAGGTCGAGGTCGTCGACCGGTCGCTCGCCTCGGCGGTGATCGAGACCCCCAAGGCCGACCCGGCCGACCCGAACCAGATCGCCGCCCCCCTGCCCGGCCTGGTCGTGGGCGTGGCGGTCGCCGCGGGCGACTCGGTCCGCAAGGGGCAGAAACTCCTCACGATCGAAGCGATGAAGATGGAGACGACGCTCTACGCCGAGCGCCCGGGCCGCGTCCTCGAGGTGCTCGCGGGCGTGGGCCGTCAGATCAAGACCGGCGACCTGGTCATCCGACTCGAAGCCGAGCGGTGAGCCGGTACCGAGAGACGGCGATCGAAGATGGGAGAGATTCGCACGTGAGCTCACGTCCGTTTCTGAGGACGACGATCCATCGCGAGGAGGTCGACTCGACCAACGACCTCGCCCGCGCGCTGCTGAGCGAGGGCCCGCCCGCCACGCCGTTCGCCGTGCGGGCTCGACGACAGACGCGCGGGCGCGGACGAGGGGCGAATCGCTGGTGGTCCGACGAGGGCAGTCTCACCGTCAGCATCGTGATCGACCCGGCGGATCACCACCTCACCGTCGCCCACGAAGCCCGGCCCGCGCTCGTCGGCGCTCTGGCCTTGATCGAGACGATCGCCGACCACCGCCCGAGCGGCCGACTCGGCCTCAAGTGGCCCAACGACGTCGAGATCGGCCGGCGCAAGGTCGCCGGCTTCTTGGCCGAACGCGTCGAAGTCGAGGATCGCCGATTCCTCATCATCGGCATGGGTGTCAATGTGCTCACGCGCATGGATGAAGCACCCGCCGAGGTCCGCACCCGCGCGGCCGCGCTCGTCGACCTCGTCGCCGACCCGGAATCGCTCTCGCTCGACGGGCTCCTCGAGCGATTCCTCGACCGTTTCGCGCGCCGGCTCTCCGACCTCGCGAGCGATGATCCCGCTCTGGTCGACCTCTGGAACGCGTTCGACCTGCTCCGCGATCAACCGATCGCCGTGGCTCAGGGCGATCGCGTCGTCGAAGGCATGGGCGCGGGCATCGACCCGCTCGGAGGCTTGATCCTCTGCGACGGCGCCGAGCGACGCACGCTCTACGGCGGCACGGTCGTGAAGACCTGAGCTCTCGATCGTCGCCGCATCACGGGGCCGCGTCGCGACGCGCAGGTCTTCTCGTCGCCTCCGCCGGAAGCGATGCGTCCTCACCGCGATTCCGCTTCTCCCGCTGAGCGAGTGCGGCACGCGGATGGTCGGCCGTGTCGCTCGGTCGCTCCGCCGCGCTCCGATTCTCCGGCGCGCGACTCCCGTCTCCGGGCTTCAGGGCGATCGCGAAGAAGATCAAGATCGCGACGCAGATCGAATAGGATGCCCCAATCCGGCGGTCCATCGAAACTTGCTCCGGTGTGTTCGTCTTGGTGCGATTCGTCGAGCATCATCCGTAGAGATCGGTCGTCGGCCGCAGTCGTCTCCAGGCCCCCCCGACCCAGATTCCGCGCTCGGGTCGGGTTGTGTCGTTCGTGCGGTTTGGGCGGGGCATTTTGGTCGGATCCGAGGGGTTTCGAGCGGTGCGGGTCGGTTGCGATCCGACGGCGCGGAGAAGTCGCTTCGAGTCGCTTGACGCGGCCCGTCGCGTTGGGGAGGATCTTCGCTCGCGCGAGGGGAACTCGCGGCGGGTCCTCATCTTCGAGTGGTCCAGGTCGCCCGCCGACGCGTTCCGCCCCTTCCCTTCGCCGTTCCTCATGATGGAGGTGACCCTTGCCGAATCGCCCGACCCGCCGCGAGATCTTGCGCGGAGGGATCTCGATGTGTGCCCTGCCCGCCTTCGCTTCGACCGCAAGCGCGAAGGCCGGATCGGCGAGCCGTGCGCGGTTTCGCCTGCTCGAAACGGGGGGCCTGCTCCGCTTCGGATTCCCCGTGCACGCGGAGTTCGACGCCCCGGGGCACGGCGGCCGATTCCGGCTGACTCGCGGCGGCAAGCCCGTCCCCGCTCAGTTTCGCCCGCTCGACCGACCGGGGCGATCCGACGCGGTCGCGCTCGATTTCACGACCAGCGTCGGCCCGCTCGGCCAAGAGGACTACGAGGTCGAATTCGGCCCGTCCGTCGAGCCGGGGCCCGAACCGAAGACCGGGCTCGTTCTCGAGCGCGAAGGCTCCCTGGTGCGCGTGGGCAAGCGGTCGGGGCTCCACTGGGAGTTTCCCAGCGACCTGACTTCCTGGCTGACGCGCTCGGCCGACGGTAAGCGGATCTACGCCGACGGCTCCGCGAGCGAGCTCCGGCTGGAGACGACCGACGGCAAGCGGGCGAAGGTCGGCTCGACCGGCCGCGACGGGCTCGTGGTCGACCGCGAGGGCCCGTTGGCGATTCGCCTGGTGCAGACGTCGACGATCTCGGTCGCCGGAGGCCCCGAATTCCGCTCGCGCGTCGTGCTCGACTTCGTGAGCTCGAAGAGCTGGATCGAGGTCACCTGGGAGGTCGAGGATCCCCGAGGCGAACTCCGCCGGCAGGAGGCGAGCCTCCGACTGCTGCTCGACGGCAAGCCGAACCTGGTCGACTTCGGCGCGTCGAGCTGGGTCTACGAGCAGTTGAAGGCGGATGAGACGACGCGTTTCGTCGCGGGCCCCGAGGGCCGCAAGCCGCGCTGGGCGATCGAGCAGAGCGGTAAGGACGGCCGCCGTCGGGCGTTTGCGATCTCCGTCTCCGAGGACACGCGCGAGGTCGAGGGCTGGGCGCACGTCGCCGACGCCACCCGGTGCACCGCGATCGCCGTCGACGACTTCGCCGCGCACGCCGAGGATTCGCTCGAGCTCGGCGGTTCCGGCGAGGTCGTGATCTCCAGGGAGTACCCGACCGGTCCGAAGCGGTCGAAGACGACGGACGCGAGCCGGCGGCTCCTGCGCTTCTGGATCCACGTGGTTCCGACGCCCGTGCAGGTTGGGGCGTTGACCAGCCCGCAGGCGATCCTCGCGCCTCCCAAGCTCGTCTGGGGCAGCCCGGTCGGATGACGGGATGAGACGGATTCGGCCTTCCGCGGACCGGAGTGGTTCGCGGAAGGCCGAGTCGGGGAGCCGAATTCGCTCGAGGCGCCGAGGTCGGTCAGGCGTTCTTGAGCTTGAGACCGAGGGTCGCGAGCTTTTCGCAGACCTCGTTGAGCGAGGTGACGCCGAAGTTCTTGCATTCGAGCAACTCATCACCCGACTTCGCGACGAGGTCGCCGACGGTGTTGAGCGAGAGCTTGCTCATGCACTTGCGGGCGCGGACCGATAGGTTGAGCTCGGAGATCGGCTTGGCGAGGAGGGCCTTGTCCTCGGGCGAGAGATCCTCGACGGGATCCTTGAGGAGGTGGGCGACGCGGCCGTCGCCGCTCTGACCGCCGCCTTCGAGAGCCATTCCGAGCCAGACGTTCTTGGAGCTCATCATCTCCTTGATCTCGCCGAGAGAGGTCTCGCCGAAATTCTTGGAGGCGAGCAAGGCGGCCTCGGTGGTGCGGGTGAGGTCGCCGAGCGTTCGGATGTTCATCTTTCGGAGGCAGTTGCGGCTGCGGACGGAGAGTTCGAAGTCGGTGACGGGAATGTCCATGATCACGCGACGCTGCTGATTCTCCTTTTCGATCCGCTCGTCGTAATACATGTCGCGGCTCGCGGCGCAATCCTTGAAGAAGAGATTGGCGCGGGCGTGGTTGGGGTCGTAGGAGAGGACCTGGCGATAGCAGTTCTCGGCCTCGCGGAACTGCATGCGGTCCTCGTAGAGGATCCCCAGGTTGATGAGCGCGCCCAGCGGCACGGGCGGATGCTTGACGCACCGTCCGTAATATTCGAGCGCGGCGTCGTCGTGGCCGTTGAGGTCGTTGATGTAGGCGAGTTCGAAGAGGGCGCCGCTGTGGTCGCGATCGATGGCGATCGCCTTCTCGAGTTCGGCCGCGGCGAGGAAGAGCTCACCCTCGGCGGCGAGCAGACTGCCCTTCTGGTAGAAGAACTCGGCCGAAGACGCCCCGGCCGCTTCGAGCTTGGCAAGCGCTTCGCGAGCCTCGTCGATTCGGCCGGCGCGGCGAAGAGCGCCGGCGCGGTGGACTTCGCTCGCCTTGAGGTTGTAGCCCGCGGCGGCGGCTTCGGTGAAGGCGGCGACCGCGTCGTCCCAGCGCTGGAGGTTCTCGTAGGCGATCCCGGTGTGGAAGCGAGCCATCCCGCCGTCGCCCGCCTTCGAGAGGTGGTCGAGGCTCGTGTGGTAATGGCCCAGCAGCACTTCACCCACGCCGAGACGAAGGTGGACCTCGGGGCTGATCTCACCCTTTTGGCGATCGCGCATCGCGGCGATCGCCTCGCGGAGCGTGGAGAAACGAGATGGATCGCGACCGAGGACCTCGCGCAGATCGGCGACGGCCGAGGCATCGAAAGGGGTTCGATCGAGCAACGCACGCACGTCGGTCGTCATCAACTCCGTCATCCGTCCTCACCTCCCAAACAGCAATGCCGCCGCGATCCCAGCTCGAATCGACCGATCAATCGCTCGACGATCGCCCCCGAATTCGCGCTTTCGCGCGAAGCGGCGGAGATCGAAGCCGGAATCTTAACAGAAACCCTCTTGCAAAGCAAATCGATCGCTCGAGAGGGCTGGATGCGAGCGGCCCCGGCGCGCTCGAAGACTCATCCCGCGGGCGGCGAGGCGTCGACCGCCGTGACGCGGACTTGCGGGCCACCTACAATGAAGTTCTCCAGCTCTCGGCCGCGGCCGGCGGAGTCCACGCATCGTTCGCATCCCGGGGGCCCCGAGCTCATGTTCCGTATCGCTCGCGAGATCTCGTTCTGCTACGGCCACCGACTGATCAACTATTCAGGCAAGTGCCGTCACCTGCACGGCCACAACGGCCTGGCGATCATCCATCTCGAAGGCCCCTCGCTCGACGACCTCGGCATGCTCGTCGACTTCGGCGAGGTCAAGTCCAAGGTCCAGCGCTGGATCGACGAGAACCTCGATCACAACATGCTGCTCTGCAAGGACGATCCGCTCCTCCCCGAACTCCAGGCACGCGGCGAGCGGGTCTTCGTGATGGACTCGAACCCGACCGCGGAGAACATCGCGCGGCTGATCTTCGAGCATGCTCGCGGCGAGGGGCTGCCGGTCGTCGAGGTCGTGCTGTGGGAAACCGACAACTGCCACGCGTCGTATCACGAACGATGATCGACGCCGGGGGGCGCGGGCGCTCGGCTCCGCCCCCCGTGTCGAGCCGCGAGGATCCGGATCAAGGAACGACCGGATCGGCCGGGATCCCCGCGTTGGAGCGGTAGGGATAGCGGAACTCGTCCACCATCCAGGCCATGCCGCCCTTGTGCGTGCGTCCGTTCATCCGAAGCAGGATGTACTTCGGACCGCCGTCGGCCTCGAACTTCAGACGGGCGAGTGCGAACACGCGGAGTCCGTCGGGGCCGTCGGCCTCGATGCCGTCGAACTCGACGGGAACCCCCTTCGCCTTCACGAGGTCCTGAACCTCTTGGAGCGGCTTCGTCAGCGAGAGGAAGAAGTCGGGGTTCGGGGTCGACTGCTTCATCTCGTTCATGACCGTCGCGGCGTCCTTCCCTTCGCGGCCCTCGGGCGTCGCGTGGAAGTAGAGGATCTCCTCGGGGGTCTTCGCGGCGATCAATGAAGCGTACTGCTTGGCGAAGTCGGATGCCGACTTCACGCGGAGCAGCCACTGCGTACCGGTGATCGTCAGGCTCGCGAGCATGAAGACGACGCCGAGCCCGATGCCGGCCTGGGCGAGCTTCTCCCCCGTCGAGCGTTCCGGGAACCGTTTGATCTTCCGGAGCGCAAGGAGCCCGAAGATCACGGCGAGAACGCTGAACGCCACGAAATAGAGGCTCGTGAAGCTGAGGACCGACAAACCACCGCAGATCGGCGCGACGACCGCGGAGGGAACGACCGACTTGTAGGTCGGCAATTCGTCGAAGAGCGGCTGCTGATCATCGCCGAAGAGCGTCGAGGCGGGGCGAGGCTCGGTCGAAGGGGCCTGCGTGGGGTTCGAATCTGCGGACACCGGAGAGACTCCAGGGACGAGCGGTCGGCGGGATGAGCCCGAGAATGATGACGTCGACGTAGGGCCGCAGGCTCGCCCGCGAGGAAGGCGCGCCAGCGTGCGGCATTCGTCCAGGATTCGAGGCTAACCCCCGCGCGCGGGAGCGTCAAGCGGTCGCGCGCTCAGCGGAGCGACACGAGCAGGGAACGCGTCGGTGCGAGCGAAATGAAGGCCGACGCCACCCAGAAGAGGCCGAGCGACCAACCGACCACGTTCGTCCAGCTCCAGGATTCCCCGCCCGACCCGCGTCGGAAGGCGGCGATCATCAAGGCGAGCATCATCAAGCCCATGATCCGGGGACTGAGCGGGGTCGTCCACTGGATCGACCTCCAGTCGCCCCCGGCGAGACCGACGAGGTCGAAGACCCAGATCAGCAGCCCGCCCGTGAGCCACACGAGGTCGCCCACGCCCGACTGACCCGAGCGACGCAGGAGCAGGATCGGCCCCACGATCGCGAGGCACCCGGCGACCGTCGCGAGCGAGTCGAGCAGATGGTCGGGCGGCCAGTTCACGCGGCCGTTGACCACGAGGCTTCGCAAGCCGTAGCCGAGGGCGAGCACGATGATCAGCGCCGTCGCGATGGGTGAGAGCCCCGCGGAGCCGCCCGCACTCGGCGCGGCACCCGCGGCGTTCTTCGTCGTGGACCGCTTTCCCGCCATGTTCGGTCGCTCGTCCTGGAGGCGTCGAGTCGGGTCGATCTCCCGCATCGGCCGGCAACGGCCGAAGCGGAGAGATTCACGCATCCTCGATTTCGGAAGCCGACGCCGACCGAATCCAGGCTCATTCCGGACGATCGAGCGATCAGAGACCGGAAGGGTGGGATGTGTCGACGACACCGCTCGCGTAGGCGTCAGTGACCGCGGTCGGAGAGGTTTCCTCGGTTCGACGGCGTTCCTCGGCCTCGTCGTTCCGCACGATCGGTTCGAGCTCCGGAGCATCTCGGATGATCGACGCGAGCTGCATCGCCTCGCGCGGTTCCATGATGACCTCTTCACCGACTTCCAGGCCGGAGCGAACCTCGATCAAGTCGCGATTCGAGATGCCGACGGTCAGAGGTCGACGCTCGAGCCCGTCCGGGACCCGCACGTAGCAGTAGGGGCGACCGTCCTCGAAGGCGACGGCCTCGGTGGGGATCGCCAGCGCGTCGTCGCTCGACTGGAGAGAGATCTCGACCTGCGCCGTCATCTCGGGGCGGATCGAGTCGGGAATCGAGTCGAGCTTGACCGTCGCGATGAAGAACTTGTTCTGAGTGATGCTGTCGAGCGTGGTGGGAAGCGGGTCGACCTTCTCGATCGATCCCTCGAGCTCGCGATTCTGCAGGGCCGGGATCCTGGCACGCACCCGCATCCCCGGAAGCACCCGAGGCGCGACCGACTCGTGGAGATACGTCAAGATGGTGGTCTGGGCGATGTCGGGGATGTAGAAGAGGTCCTGCTGCTGCCGGACCGAGAGACCCGGCTCGATCTTGTCGGCGCGGTTGTCCTCGTTGGCGTAGATGACCATGCCGTCCTGAGGGGCCCGGATCGTGCAGAACTCGACCATCTTCTTGTAATGCGCGAGCCGCTCCTCGAAGCGCTCGTAGCGGCTCGTCTCGTTGATCAGGTTGACTCGCGCCGACTCGATCCGCGACGAGAGGATCTTGATCTGACGAGGGGCGCCGAACTGGGCGAAGAGTCGCTTGTCCCAATTCGCTCGGAGCAGGCTCAACTCCGACTGCCGCAAGGTGAATTCCGCGGAAGAGACCTGATCGGCCGAGACGTATCCCTTCTCGAGCATCCGCTTCGACCAGGCGAGTCGATCCTTGGCGCGCGTCACGTCCATTTGCCGCAGTGCGATGATGCCGTCCTGCGTCTCGACGGTCTGACGGAGCAGTCCGTTCTCGAATTCCTTCAGAGCCATCTGAGCCGTTTCGTAGTTCAGCTTGGCCTGGAGGAGGTCGGAGCGGGCGCGTTCGTTCTTGATCTCCTGGAGACGGACGAACTCTTCGTACTCCGAGGCGTCGAGCGTGCACAGGACGTCGCCCTTCTTGACGCGGGTGCCGTCGGGCACGACGGTCAGGATCGTCGAGGCCCCGGTGCCGACGAAGGTCTTGTACTCGCTGCGCATCTCGATGCGCTCGATCTCGCACTCGACGATCGTCTTCTCGGCGGTATCCGTCTTGCCGCTCGCAACCATCGTCGAGCGGAGTTCCGCTTTTCGGGCGGGGGCGGATTCGAGCGATTTCAGGATCTCGACCGATTGTCGAGCTTCCGCCCACCGTCCATACCCCACCCAGATCGAGCCGCATACGGCGGTCAGCGCGACGAGCGGAAACGTCCAGCCTCGGATTCCGAGGGGTCGCGGCGTTCGGTCACGCATGGGTTTCTCCAGTTCGATTACGGGCGGGACTCGGGGCGAGCTTGACGACCGGCGGGCCGGAAGTCGGAGGGCGAGGATCGCGGGGCGCGATCAGCGCTGAAGGAGAAGGCGGGCGGTCGGCAAGCGGAGACGTCGATCGCGGCGGGCGTCGCACTCATCGAACGTCGACCCCTCGGCACCATTGTAAAGCGCCGGGAGGAGGACGTCGGTCCAGATTTTTCGATTGCGGACCAATTGTAAAACAATCTCTGCCTGAATCAACCCCGACCCGTAGCCCGATCCCGGAGGCGCTTGGTCGCCCACTAAATCCAGGGCGATTCCATTTTGACCTAGCCGAAAGACCGCAAAGGAGTTACTCCAAGGCCGCTTTTCACGCGAGCACCAGGAGATCTCCGCATGGACGCGCGGCTCAGTTTGATGGAAGTCTTTAATTCGTCGGAACTTATCGA
>JANRKW010000064.1:0-208849 GCA_033763215.1 Isosphaeraceae bacterium
CGATCTCGACCTCGACCGTCGGCCTGCTCTTCGAGAACGGTGCGACGGGCAACGTCGCGAGCGACGCCAACGTGATCACCGGCAACACCATCGGCGTCGAGTTCCGCGGCTCTTCGACCGCCAACACCGTCGGCGGCGGTACGCCGAACCGGATCTCGGGGAACATCACCACAGGCGTGCTCATCGGTTCGGATGCAAACGTCTTGACCGGAAATCTGATCGGTCTCGACGCCGCCGGCACCGCCGCGGAGGCGAATCCCGACGGCGTCGTGGTCGACGGCTTCTTCTCGAGCGTCGGCAACACGATCTCGGCGAATACGATCGCCGGCAACACCCAGGCCGGCATTCGCTTCCGAAACGCGGGCACGGGCGCGACGCTCGTCTCGGGCAACGTCGTCGGGCTCACGCCCGCGGGCCTTGCGCTCGCGAACGCAACCGGCATCTCCATCGACTCGAGCGTGGTCGCGGGGCTCGTCATCGGCGACGCGACGCCGAACACGATCTCGGGCAACGACGTCGGAGCGAGAATCGAAGCTCCCGGGCAGACGCTCGCGGGCAACTGGTTCGGGCTCGATCTCACCGGCACCGCGGCGCGGCCGAACGGACGGAGCGTCGAGCTCCTCGCCGCCGATACCACCATCGGCGGCACGACGGCCGCGACCCGCAACATCTTCTCCGGCCAACTCACGTCGCTCGGTTCGACCGCGGGCATCCTGGTCGACGACGCCGCGAGCACCGGCACCACGATCATCGGCAACTGGTTCGGACTCGCCTCCGACGGTCTCGCGACCGTGCCCAACAGCGTCGGCATCCAGGTCGCCTCGACCGCTCCCGCCGGCCTCGTCATCGGCGGAGCCGCGCCGAACACGATCGGCGGCAACACCGACGCGGGCATCCTCGTTCAACGATCGGGCACGACGGTCGAGACCAACCTCATCGGCTTCGATTCGGCGGGCAATCTCGAGCCGAATCTCGACGGCATCGTGATCTCGGGCGCGTCCGGCGTCACCATCGGCGGCACGACCGCCGGCGAAGCGAACACGATCGGCGGCAACACCAACGCGGGCGTCGCGCTTCGCGGCGCGGGGACGACGAACAGCTCGATCCTCGGCAATCGGATCGGACTCGGACTCACCGGAGCGGCCGCGCCGAACGCGGTCGGCGTGCTCGTCGAGGATTCCGCGGGCTCGGGCAACTCGATCGGCGGCACGACCCCGAACACGATCTCCGGCAACACCACCGCAGGCGTCGAGGTTCGAGGCGACCTCGCGATCATCGCGGGGAACTGGATCGGTCTCGACCTGACGGGCACCTCGGCGATCGCGAACGGCGTCGGCGTGCTCGTCGACGGCGCGCTCGACGTCGAGGTCGGCTCGGTCGGGGCCCCGGTCAACGTGATCTCGGGCAACACCGCACAGGGCGTGCTGGTCACCGGGGCGTCCGACGGCACGCGGCTCGCGAACAACATGATCGGCGTCAACCCGGTGCAGTCGCCCGTCGATACGACCACCGCAATCCCGAACGCGGTCGGAGTCGAGATCGACGCCGCGGCGACCGGCGTCGTCACGGTCGGTCATCCCACGGCGCCGAATTCGATCGCGGGGAACACGACGGGGCAAGTGGTCGTCCGTTCGTCGAACCATGTCGTCGCCGGCAACGTCGTCGGCTTCGCCCGCAACGGCACATCGGCACCGACGGGCGCGGCCGCCGGAGCTTTCGGCGTGGCCGTCCTCGGTCAAGGCGCCGCCGTTGCGAACGCGGTGGTCGTCGGCCGGACGGGAGCGGGCGAAGGCAACTCGATTGGTTTCGTGAACATCGGTGTACGCATCGAAGGACCGGGCGCGACGGCCGCGTCGGTCGCCGCCAACCGGATCGGTCTCGATCTCTCCGGAACGGCCGCGGCGCCCGTCGGAACCGGCGTTCTCGTCGCGGGTGCGGGAGCGGGGGTCACCATCGGCGGTTCGACCGCGGCCCTGCGGAACATCATCTCCGGCGCGACCGGATCGGGCGTCGAACTCTCGGGACAGGCCGGAGCGCTCGTCGCGGGCAACTGGGTCGGTCTCGACACGACGGGCGAGGCGCCGATCGCGAATCTCGTCGGAGTTCTCGTCCTCGGCACGTCCGACGCCAACACGATCTCGGGCAACATCGTCTCGGGCAACACCGATGCGGGGATCGAACTCCGAGGCGCGGGGGCGACCCGCAACGCGATCGCCGGCAACGTCGTCGGCCTCAGCGCGACCGGTGCCGACCTGGGCGTCGGATCGAATGATGACGGCGTGTTGCTCAGCGGCGTGGCCCTCGGCTCGGCGGCCTCCGGCAACACGATCGGAGGATTGACCGCCGCCGACGGCAACACGATCTCCGGCAATCGCGGCAACGGCGTGCTCCTCACCGGCGGCTCGGCCTTCACCGTGATCGCCCGCAACCGGATCGGGCTCGACCTCACCGGACTCGCCGCTCGAGGCAACGACGGCGACGGCGTCCGCGTCGACCAAGGGAGCGACAACACCATCGGAGCCCTCGGCGCCGGCAACGGCAACACGATCTCGGCAAACGCCGGTTGGGGCGTCGAGATCCTCGGAGCCGGCTCGGTCCGCAACATCCTCTTCAACAACGCGATCGGCCTCAACACCGCCGGGGCGGGCGACCTGCCCAACCTCCTCGGTCCGATCAACATCACCAACGGCGACAATACGATCGGCACCGGCAACACGATCAACGCCTCGGGCCTCGACGGCATCGTGTTCGACGGGCCGGCCGCGTCGAACAACCTCGTCGAAGGGGTGACGATCGTCAACGGCCTCACCGCCGTCGTCATCCGCAATGGAGCGACCGGGAACACGATCGGCTCGGGCAACGACTTCCGGAACAATCAACTCGGCGTCCGGATCGACAACGCCTCGGCCAACACCGTCGTCGGTTCGACCATCGCGAGCAACGCCCTCGGCGGCATCGTCCTCGAGAACGGCGCGTCGGACAACTCGATCGGCGGCGGCAACTCGATCAGCGGGAATGCCGGCCCGGGCGTCGAGGTTCGCACCGGCGCGACCGACAACACCATCGGCGGCGCGACGCCCAACACCATCTCCGGCAACACCGGCGCGGGAGTGCTCCTCACCGCCGGCGGCAACCTCGTCAGCGGCAACTCGATCAGCGGCAACACGCTCGTCGGAGTCCGCGTCGCCGATGCTTCCGCCAACACCATCGGGCCCGACAACTCGATCTCGGACAACCTCGGCGACGGCGTCGAGATCTCGGGAGCCGCATCGACGAATACTCGCGTGATCGGCAACCTCATCTCCGGGAATCTCGAGGCCGGCCTGAGGATCTCCGACGGAGCGAGCTCGACGAACGTCGACGGCGCCAACACGATCACCGGCAACTTCTTCCAAGGCGTCGTCATCGAGACCGGCGCAACGCTCAACACCATCACCGGCAACTCGATCGCGAGCAACGGCGGCGACGGCGTCGGCATCGACTCCGCGCCCGCCAACGTCGTCGGCCCCGACAACACGATCTCCGCCAACCTGGGCGACGGCGTCGAGATCTCAGGCGCGACATCGACCGGAAATCGCGTGTTCACGAACGCGATCTCCGACAACTCCGGCGCGGGTGTGCGGATCGGTACGACCGCGAGCGGCAACACCGTCGACGCCGCGAACACGATCTCCGGCAACGACCTCGAAGGCCTCGTCATCGAGACGGGCGCAACGCTCAACACCATCTCCGCCAACTCGATCGCCGGGAGCACGCGTCAAGGCGTGCTCATCCAAGACGCAGCCACGACCGGCAACTCGATCTCCGGCAACACCATCTCGAGCAATACGGGCGACGGAGTCGCGATCCTCGACGCTCCGGCCAACATCGTCGGCCCCGGAAACACGATCTCCGCAGGCCTCGCCCGCGGCCTCTCGATCGCCGGACTCGACGCGATCGGCAACAGCGTGACCGGCAACTCGATCTCCGGCAACTCGCTCGACGGCGTCGAGATCCTCCAGAACGCATCGGCCAACACGATCTCGGGCAACACGATCCGGAGCAACGTCGAGCACGGCGTCGCGATCACCGGTTCGGCCTTCGCCAACCGAGTCGCATCGAACAGCATCGGCCTCAACTTCGGCGACGGCGTCTTGATCGACGCCACGGCCGACAACGTGGTCGCATCCAACACCGTCACCGGCAACTCGGGCAACGGCGTCCGAGTCTCCGGCGCTGCGGCTCAGCGGAACTTGATCCAAGGCGGCGAGGTCACGGTCAACTCGTTCGACGGCGTCCGCATCGAGAACTCCGCAACCGCGAATACGATCTCCGGCGTACTCGTCACCGGCAACGGCCGAGCCGGCGTGTCGCTCGAGTCGAGCGGGAACCTGCTCACCGGCGGCTCGATCGGCGGCAACTCGTTCGAGGGCGTCGCCGTCACCGGCGGCAGCAACACCGTCACCGGAGCGACGATCACCTCGAACACAGGCGTCGGCGTCGCACTCGTCGGCCCGACGGCCACCGCCAACCTGATCACCGCGAACTCGATCTCCGGAGGCGCCACGGAGGGGATCTTCCTCTTCCAAGCACCCGGCAACTCGATCGGTGCCGCCGGGCTCGGCAACACCGTCTCGGGCAACGTGGGCGACGGCATCGAACTCGTCGAGTCGAACGGCAACTCGCTCGTCGACAACGTCGTCTTCGACAACGACGCCAACGGCATCGTGATCCGCTCGTCGGCGTCGAACTCGCTCTCCGGCAACGTCTCGGTCGGCCACGACACCGGCGACGGCCTCCTCATCACCGGCGACGGCTCCAACGAGAACGTCGTCGTGTCGTTCGTCACGGGTCTGGATACGAACATCTCTCCCAACGCCAATCGCCGAGGCATCGCGATCTTCGCGACTCCCGGCACGTCCGTCGCCCGCAACACGATCGGCGGCACGACGAGCGCCGAGGCCGTGGTGGTGAACGACAACCTCTCGACCGGCATCGACCTCAGCGGCACGGGGGTCGTCGCCACGCTCATCCGCACGACACGCGTCCTGCGAAACACCGGCCCCGGCATCATGCTCTCGGGCGCGACGGCGTCCACGATCGGCGGCGGGGGCGTCGAGACCTTCAACCTCGTCTCGGCCGGAGCCGAATCGGGCATCATCCTCGCGTTGGGCACGACCGGCACCCTCGTCGTCGGCAACCGGATCGGCACCGATCTCGCCGGCCTGCTCGATTCCGGCAACGCCGGTCACGGCCTCGTGATCGCCGGCGCAACCGGATCCACGGTGACCGGCAACCTGATCTCGGGCAACGGAGCCTCGGGTATCGCCTTCCTCGGCATCGGGACCGCCGCCAACCGGATCGTCGGCAACACCATCGGCCTGGGACTCACAGGCGCCCGCCTCGGCAACGACGGCTCGGGCATCCGCTCGAACGGCGGCGACAACAACACGATCGGCGGCACGGCGACCGGTGAGCCGAACTACATCTCGGGCAATGTTCAACAAGGCATCCTTCTCTCGAACGACTCGCAAGGCAACCTGGTCGAAGGGAACCGGATCGGCATCGGTCTCGACGACGCGACCGCGGTCGGCAACGCGATCGGCGTTGCGATCGTCGGAACCGCGGTCGCCCCGACGCGTTCGACGTCCGCGAACGTCGTCCGATCCAACTTCATCGCGGGCAACGCCGACCAGGGCATCGACGTCGTCGGCCTCCATGCGATCTCGAACACCATCGCCTCGAACGACATCGGACGCACTCCGACCGGAGCCGTCATCGGCAACGGGTCGAATCTCTTCACCGGAAATGGTGTTCATACCGGCGATCGTGCTTCTTCCAACCGCTTCGACTCGAACCGCGTGGTCGGCTCGTTCGGAAACGGCTTCCTCCTCGACACCGGGGCACGGGCCAACCTGCTCACCGGCAACATCTCGACCGCCAACGGCGTCGACGGCGCCCAGATCTTCGGCAACTCCTCCGCCAACCCGACTCAGGGCAACACGCTCTCGGGCAACACCTTCTCGGGCAACGCGGCCAACGGCCTTCGCCTGCTGCAGGCCGACGCGACCGGCAACGACATTCGCGCGAACATCATCGGATTCGCCGCCGACGGAACGACGCCGCTGGGCAATGCCGGCCGAGGCATGCTCGTCCAAGACGCCGTCGCCAACACGATCTCGAACAACAGCGTCGGATCCAACGGCGCGTCGGGGATCGAACTGGTCGGCGCGACCGCGAACGCGATTCTCGACAACCGCGTCGGCCTCGATGCGGCCGGCACCGTCGCACCCAACGGAGGCTGGGGCGTCACGCTTCTCGATGCGTCGTCGAACAGCGTCGGCGGCAACACCATCGCCGGAAATCGCGACGGCGGCCTCCTGATCCTGGGCTCGGCGGCACGCGGCAACCTGATCGGCGGCAACTCGATCGGACTCGCTCTCGACGGCGCCGTGCTCCCGGCTGGCTCGCGAGGCGACGCGATCCTCATCGGTTCGCTCGCCGCCGAGAACACCGTCGCCGGCAACCTCCTCTCGGGACACCAAGGCAACGGCCTGCGGATCACCACGGGCGCGACCGCGAACATCGCCTCCGCCAACCGCATCGGCGTCGACGTCGCGGCGACCTCCGCGCGACCCAACCAAGGATCCGGCGTCGTCGTCGATGAATCGGCAACCGCCAATACCATCGGCGCCGAGAACACGATCTCCGGCAACCTCCAGCACGGCGTCTTCCTCAATTCGCCGGGCAACACCGTCCGCGGCAACCGCATCGGACTCAACGCCGCCGGATCCGCCCCGATCCCCAACGAACAACAGGGCGTGGTCGTCCAGGCCGCGAACTCCACCGTCGGGCCGAACAACACGATCTCCGGCAACCGCATCAACAATGTTTTCGTGAACGGAACCTCAGCGAGCGACTCCTTGATCATCGGCAACATCCTCGGCCTCGACGCCGCGGGCAACACACCGATCGAGGTCGCGCCGCTGGGACCGGCGATCGTCACCGACCTGAACCTCGCACAGAACGGCATCCGCGTGCTCGACACACGCGGAGTCGTGATCCGCGGCAACGTCGTCTCGGGCAACGGCTACGCCGGGATCCTCGTCCAGGACGACGGCGCCGACGCTTCGACGACGGGCACGACGATCGTCGACAACCTCATCGGCCTCAACGCGGGCGGCACCGCCGCGGCCGCCCGTGCGTCGCTCGCGCAGTACAACAACCCCGAGATCGGCGGCGACGGCATCCTGATCCTCGACTCGCCCAACAACGTCGTCCGCTCGAACACGATCTCGGGCAACCCGAACGTCGGGCTCTGGATCCTCGGCGGCGGCAGCTCGCTCAACGGCGTCTTCTCGAACGTCGTCGGGCTCGACGCCGCGGGGCTCACCCCGATCCCCAACCACGACGGCATCGTCGTCCGCAACGCTCCCAACAACATCATCGGCGGCCCCTCGCCCGACCCGGGCGTCGTCCGAGCCCCCCTCGGCAACACGATCTCGGGCGCTCCCTCGGTCATTCGGGCCCAGCTCTCCACCGCCATCTCCGTGCTCACCATCAGCAACGTCGCCGGGCAGCCCGGAGCCGACCCGACGATCCCCGGCACTCCGGGATTCGCCGACGGAACGATCATCGAGGGGAACTTCATCGGTCCCGACGCGCTGGGACGCGTCATCGGCTCGGTCGAGGCTCCCGCCGGTCCCGACGTCGGCATCTATCTCAACAGCGTGCAGTTCACTCGAGTGCACGAGAACTTGATCTCCAGCAACGGCGTCTTGGGTGTTCAGCTCTTCAACAATGCAACCGTCTTCAACCTCGACGACCCCACCGAGATCCGCGGCACGCGCCCGACCATCGCGAACGTCCTGACCGCCAACTCGATCGGCACGAATTTCGAGGGCACCGCGGCCGTGCCCAACGGCCAAGGAGTCTTCATCAACGACGCCTCGGGCAACACCATCGGCGGCACCTCCCGCGCCTTGGGGAACCTGATCTCCGGCAACCTCAACGTCGGCCTTCAGATCATGGGCAACAACATCGGCAACGCCCCCGAAGGCTCGCCGCGAGGCACCCCGCGCAATCCGATCAATCAGGTCGCCAACAACACCGTCGGTCTCACCCGAAATCGCGTCTCCCCGCTGCCCAACGATTACGGAATCTTCGTCAACGGGGCCAACAACCCGATCGAAGGCAACAACGCCATCGGCTCCAACCGCCGCGCTCCCTTCGTCAACCGCCCCGCTCGCTCCGGGCCGACCGTCGACCTCGTCAACACCGTCCCGGGCGCGGGCTCGCTCGTCGACGACTCGACGCCGATCCAGTTCGTCACCGTCTCCTTCGGCCAGTACATCGACCCCGCGAGCGCAGAGCGGATCGGCAACTACCGAATCCAGGAACTGCGTCGCAGAGGAGCGGCCACCGGCCGATCGATTGCGATCGAGAGCGTCTCGTATGATCAGGTGACTCGCACCGCGACGATCACGCTCGCCACGCCCCCGCCCGGCGGAGAGGTGCTCACCTTCGGCGACCTCTTCCGCATCACCGTCGTCGGAGCGCCGACCCGCGGGATCAAGGGCCGGGGACGCCCCAGCTACTTCCTCGACGGCCTCTCCGCGTCGAAGCCCGGCACGAATTTCACGACGCAGGTTCAGCGCGGAGTGGAACTCGCCGCCGAGTCGACCACCGCTACCGCCGGCCGCCGACGCACCGCCTCGATCCGAATCATCGACGCCAACCCCGGTCGCGTCGTCCCCAAGACGATCGACCCCCGCGCGGTCGACCGACTCCTCGCCGATCCGAAGCTCGGCAAGCCGACCCGCCGGCCTCGCTGATCCTCATTCGCCGCGGCTCCCTCGGGATCGAGTCGATCGATCCCGGGGAGCGTCCGACGACTTCCAACATCTTCCGATTCTCACCCGATCATCGGAAGATTCGTTCGACGAACAGCGAGAGGTTCTTCTTCCACTCGGTCGGGTCGTGGCCGTGGGAGTCGACGTGCCAGACGTGCGGGACTTCGTGCGTCTTCAAGTAGGCATGCACTCCTTGGCTGATGCCGAGCAGGTTGTCCTTGTTGCCGCAAGCCACCCAGAGCAGCTTGAGCTTGTCGCGAGCGGCGGCGGGGTCGGGCACGAGTTCCGCCGGGGCCTTGGTGTTCGGGGCCGAGGAGAATCCGCCGACCCAAGCGAACCGATCGAGATTCCCCAGGCCGAAGTTGAGGGCTTGCCCCCCGCCCATCGACAAGCCGGCGAGAGCCCGGTGCTCGCGATCGGCCGCGACCGAGTAGCGAGCCTCGATCGTGGGGATGACGTCGTCGAGAAGGTCGCGCTCGAACTTCGCGAACGCGGGTGCGGCGGCGAAGACGTTGCCCTCGGCGCGGTCGTTCTTCTGAGCCCGTCCGTTCGGCATCACGACGATCATCGGCACCGCCTTCCCCGCGGCGATCGCATTGTCCAAGATCCGATTCGGATGCGCGAATCGCTGCCATTCGGTCTCGTCGCCGCCGATGCCGTGGAGCAGGTAGAGCACCGGATAGCGCTTCTCCTTCGTGTATCCGGGCGGAGTGTAGACCTGCATCTTCCGCGTCGATCCCACCGACTTCGACTCATATTCGATCATCTCGACCTTGCCGCGCGGAACATCCTTCTCGGAGTCGATGTCGGTCGGGGGATCGGGGAACGCGGGCACGTCGTCGGCATTGAGCACGATCCGCCCCCCCCGCTGGGGTCCGGGAGGACGCGATCCGGCCTGGCGTCCCGAAGGCGGGGTCGAAGTCGCTCCGACGAACAACAACGGCGCGAACTCGCGAAGACACCGCCTCCAGGTCAGCCACTCGTGCGACGTCCCTTGCGACTCGTAGTAGACGTGGCGGATTCCCGCCTTTTCCAACGCTTCGTGATAGTTCTTCACGCTTGCATACATCCGCTCCGGCTCGGTCGTGCCGATTCCGAGCCAGATCAGCTTCATGCGTCGGTTGAACGCCTCGGGGTCGGCCATCACGCCGCCGTGGGCCGTCTTCGGGTCGAACGAACCGCCGCCGAACCCGCCGCCTCCGCCGCTGAATCCGCCGAGGTGGGCGAAGGTGTCGAGATGTGCGAGGCCGATCTGAAACGTCTGCATCCCGCCCATCGAGAGCCCCGCCATCGCCCGATGTTCGCGATCCGCGATCGTTCGATAGGTCGAGTCGATGAATGGGATCAAGTCTTTGATCATCACATCTTCGAACGCCGAGAACATCCGACCGAGATCGGGCCGAGCGGGAGGGGCCCCGCCGGGAGCGGCCGGTCGCGGCGGCCCCGGAAACGGCGCCGTGTCGCCCGCTCGACGAGCGTAGCCCTGCTCCATGACCACGATCATCGGCCGCGCCTTCCCCTCGGCGATGAGATTGTCGAGGATGAACGCCATCCGCCCTTGGTTCGGCCATCCCCGTTCATCCTCTCCGCCTCCGTGCTGGAGGTAGAGGACCGGGTAGCGCGTCTCCCGACTCGAGTCGTATCCCGGCGGCGTATAGACATACACGCGACGCCATGTGCCCGTCGTCTTGCTCGAGTACCACCGCTCTCGGACCTCGCCGTGGGGCACGTCCTTCGGCAGGTGGTAGTCGACTCCCGGCTCGGGGATCTCGATCCCGCTGGTCATCTTCCCCGTGCCGAAGAAGGTCTCGCTCGAAGGATCGTTGACCTCCGCTCCATCGATGAAGACACGATAATAGTGGAATCCCGGCACTTGCGGATCGGTGGTCGCCGTCCAGAGCCCCTTGTCGTTCTTCTCGGCCGGATAGCGCCGAGCGTCGAAGAACGCGAACACCACCTTCTGAGCGTCGGGCGCAGCGATCCGAAACGTGACCCGATTGTCGGGGTGGATCCGCGGATACTCCGCGCCTCGGATGTTGCTCGACGCCGGTCGCGACTCATCCGCGGACCGTGCCTCGACCGACGGCGTCGACGTCGCGACCACCGCGGCCAATCCCAAGATTCGCCATGCATTCATTGGAGAGTCTTCCCTGTTGCTCGGAACCGCGACGAGGCCGGATTTCGCCCTCGCGGTTCAACGTCTGTTCAAGACCTCGATCACCGACCGATACGCCGGCTTGGGCTCGAAGGATCGATCCCAGAGCAGCGGGTGATTCGTGCGCCGGAAGACCGGCCACATGTTCAACCATGATGCTCCGTCATGCGTCCCCCAGAACGTGACGCGGGTCACCACGCCGGGATGCCGGAGCACGACCTCGAAGATCCGCGCATAGTACTTCGCCTGCTTCGCGGCGACTTCCGCAGGGAGCCCCTTCGTGTAGGGGTCGGCCCCCGATCGCTCGCGATCCCCCACATTCGCTCCCGTGGTGCCTCGCGGCAAGACATCCACATCCAACTCGCTGATGACGACCTTCACTCCTTCCTTTGCATAGGCCGCGATCGCTCGATCGAGTCGTTCGGGCGTGTCGGCGGCATCGAGCCGGAAGTGCCCCTGGATCCCGACCGCGTCGACCTTCGCGCCTCCGGCCTTGAGCGAACGGATCAATCGAATCGTCTTCTCGAGCTTCTTCGGGCTCTCGTTGCCGTAGTCGTTGTAGTAGAGCTCGGCCTCGGGATCGGCCGCGCGGGCGAACTCGAACGCCTTGAGGATGTAGTCCTCGCCGATCGCCCGCAGTGCGGGGGTGTCGCGGAGGTACTCGTCGGGTCGGTCGCTGATCGCCTCGTTCACGACGTCCCAGCCGACCACCTTCCCTCGGAAATGCCCGGCGACCGCCTTGATGTGCGCCTCGAGATTCCGCAGGGCCTCCTCGCGCGGCAGCGGCTTGCCGTCATCGCCCCGGAACATCCACGAAGGCGATTGACTGTGCCAGCAGAGCGTGTGCCCCACCAGCTTCATCCCGCGTGCCTCGGCGAATGCCGCGATCTTGTCGGCCTCGGCGAACCGGAACATGCCTCGCGAGGGCTGAACCGATTGCGGCTTGAATTCATTCTCAGCCGTCAAGCTGTCGAATTCTCGCGAGAGCAGCCCCGCCGTCTCCGCCTTGGCGATCCCGCGCGATCCCACCGCCGCACCGATGAGGAAACGTGACCTCGCGGCTTGCCTGAGCGTGGTCTCCTCCGACGCCGCCGCGACGACCCCGACCAAGATCGACGCCGCGACCGTCGCCCGCATCCCGCAAATGATCGACGTGTGCATGTCTTCAGCCTCTTTGCGCGAGAGGGAGGATGATCCCGGCCATCGATCGACCGACTCTAACGCGTTTGCCCCCCTTGTCAACACCCGCGCGACGCGGCTCGAGACCGAGTCGAGGATGATCTCGACCGCAATGAGACGCGGCCGCGGGGCGAGATGAGGTCTCGCCCGGCGGCCGCGGGTGATCGATCGAAGATTCGAGATACTCGGCGATCAGAAGGAGAACACGTTCAAGATCGCCAGGGCTTCGAGGCTGAATGGCCGCGGGCCGGTGACGGGAGTGACCAGGCCGAAGGACGCCAGAGTACGGCTGCCGAGCTGGAAGTTGACGCCGTAGGTGAGGTTGACGATGTCGGCGGTGCCCACGACGTTGTTGGGGTTGAAGACGTCTCGATTGTTGAGCGGGATGTTGACGTGGCACTCGAAGTTGGTCGTCACGGCGCGGAGGAGGGCCTGGGGATCCTGGGCCTCGTAGACTCGGTAACCGATCGCCCAGTCGTTGTAGAGGACGGTGACGTCGTGGACGGCGGTGGGCACGTTGATGGCTTCGAAGCCCATCAGGAAGAACCGGCCCCAGTTGCGCTGGTAGCCGAGATAGGGCTGGAGCTCGAAGTTGTGGAGACTGGCGATGTAGGGGGCGTCGGCGAAGACGCGGGGACCGGTGGGGAAGACCATCGCGAGACCGCCGGAGAGGAGCTCCTGGCGCTCGGTGTCCTCGAAGATGATGAACTTGGTATAGAGGCCGAAGTCTCCGAGGGCGGTCCGGGTCGGAGTCGCGGGCTCTCCGACCGAGTCGGCCGTCAGGGTGTTGATCGGAAGCCGGAATCCGATCGACGCCTGATCATCCCAGAACGTCTTCTCGAAACCGAGGAGAGCTCTGTAGGCGCGGATGCGGTGGATCGGGATCTCGAAGCGCTCGTTGACGCTCTGGTTGACATAGTCGAAGAAGTTGTAGGTGAAGAAGCAGCGATCGACAGGCCGCGGCGTCTGGTTGTCGGCGATCTTGAAGCCGCGCACGAGAGCGAGAGCTCCGGTTCCGCGGGGGCGCACTCCACCGCCCGCGGGCGGCGGCGGCGGGTTGACCGGCCCGCGGAGTTTGGCTCCGTAGATCGGGGAGAGGTCGCCGGCCATGATCGACGGGATCGAGTTTGCGCTCGACGTGCGTTGACCGAGCGCCGCGCCGGAGGTCGCCGGGCCGGAGGCATCGGCGGCGGCGGGTGCGGCGATCGGTTGTCCGTCGGCTCCCACGGCGCCGGGTTGTGCGGCGGCGGCGGGATCGGAGCCGGGGGCGGGGATGATGGGGTTGCCGTCGGCATCGAACTGGAGGGGCGGCGGCGGAGGGACGCAGCAGGGTCGTGCCGCCGAACCTCGAGAGGGCCGCAGCCAGATGAGCGGGTCGGTAGCGCCGGAGACTCCGACGAGAGCGCGGCCGCAATTCCGGCAGCGCGGGGTCCCTTTCCCGGGGATGAAGTCGGCCGAAGCGATCGGTGCCGAGCAGACTCCCCACGCCGCCAAACCGATCAGGCCGCACAAAGCGACCGCCCACCATTTCGTGTTCATCGGACTGCGTCTCCCTCGGACTCGCCGCGACCCATGCCTCCGGCAATCTCCCTTTCCCGTCTTCCCTGAATCCCCCAGCTCGAGGAGCGAATGGGTATCGATCGTGACGGAGGAGACGGATACACCAGTCATATCGACCGGAATGAGGCTGAGGATTCTACTTTTTCGACGGGTCGGAGCGGTGGGCGGGCGGAGAGGCTGCCGGCAAGAACCACCGAGACGAGAGATAATGAACGAGGTTCCGTTCTCGAATCGAGGCCTCACGAGACGCGGAGATGCTCGAGGTTCAGCGGGCCAGTTCTCCAGTCGCTCAACAATTCACGATGGAAGCGAGAGTCGATGCCGGGACGCCTCAGCTGCCTCAAGCTCCGCTGTTTCCGGAGCATCCGCCTCGCGAAAGTCGAGCTGGACAACCCCACGTTCCTGGTGGGCGCAAACGGATCTGGGAAGAGCAACTTCGTCGATGCGTTCTCGATCCTGTCGGACGTCATGGCGATTCCGCTCCAGGCGGTGTTCGATCAACGCGGTGGGATCGGGGCCGTGCGAACTCGTCAGCCTGGAAGAGGCTTTCCGCCCAACCTGATCATCACGGCCGAACTCGAGGGGCCCTCGGATGCGATTCGCGCCGCGCGATTCGCCTTCGAGGTGAAGGCCCTGCCCGACGCCGGATTCGAAGTCGTCCGCGAACAGTGCGTCGTGAGATTCAAGGACGGCACGAGCTCGCATTATGATCGGGATTCGAATCCGGAACGGCGAGGAGGCAAGCGTCCGTTTCACTCATCGGAGCAGGGACTCGACCCGAGCATCGCCCTCAACTCGCTCGTCCTGCCGGCGATCGCGGGCCATCCTCGCTTCGAGCCCGTCTCCGACTTCCTTCGGAAGATCCGGCATTACTCGATCGAGCCCTCGAAGCTCCGTGAGATGCAGGATCCGGACGGCGGCAGCGTCTTGAGAGCCGATGGAAGAAATGCGGCGAGTGTGCTTCGTGAGATCGAACGGCATTCGCAGGCCGACTGGGAACAGGCGTGTGCCTTCCTTGCGGCGGCGGTTCCTCACACGTCCTCGGTCGAGGCGAAGCCCTTCGGCAACAAGATCGCCCTGGAGTTCACGCAGGAGTGGGACAACTCGAGGAAGGTGAAGTTCGGAGGTTTCAGCATGTCCGACGGCACGCTGCGCATCCTCGGTCTACTCACAGCGGTCTTCCAACGGGAACGCCCGAGCGTCTTGGTCGTCGAGGAGCCGGAATCGTCGATCCATCCCGCGGCCCTCGATACGCTTCTCGAAATCCTCGAGACCGCGAGCCGGCGCATGCAGGTGGTCGTCACGACTCACAGCCCGGATCTGCTCGACCATCGTCTCGTCACCGCGGAGAATCTCCGCATCGTCTCGTGGAACGAGGGACGGACGGATATCGGCAAGGTCTCTCCGGACGCGATCGCCTCGATTCGCGACGGCTTGATGGGTGCGGGCGAACTCCTTCGGGCCGAACGACTTGACGCCGATCCAGAGTTCTTTTCAATGAGTCCCGGTAGCCAGCGCAACTTCTTCGAGATTGGATTCTGAACTTGAAGCGGATCACGCCGATCGTCGAGGGTCACGGCGAGGTGATGGCCTTCCCCAAGCTGCTCTACAGGCTCATCGGCGAGGCCGGAGCCGACGGAAAGGTGACGATCAGTAACCCGATTCGGATCCACAGATCTGTTGTCAATCGATCCGAGGTGTTACGTAAGTCTGTTCAGCTCGCCGCACGGAGCAGCGATGCGATTCTGATCCTGGTCGACTCCGACGACGATTGCCCCGCCGAGAAGGGACCGGAGATTGCTCGGATCGCACAGGAAATTGCAGGTTCGAAACCCTGCTCGTTCGTCTTTGCTCATCGCGAGTATGAGGCATGGTTCCTCGCCGCGGTCGACTCGCTCGCGCTCGGTACCGGCACTCCGACGATCCCGATCGCTCCGGACGATCCGGAAGCGATTCGTGGCGTCAAGGAGAAGTTGAGTAAACTGCTGGGAATCAATTACGCGCCGACGACCCATCAAGACAAGTTCTCCAGCCGATTCGACTTGGCGACAGCCCATCGTGCGTGCCGATCGTTCCGGAAATTGGTTCGCGAGTTCGGGGAGATCCTCGCTCGACTGGGGATGCCCCCCGGCGATTGGCCGCCGGGGTCTTGGGGCGAGGGTTGAGTCCCGGATGATCCCCGAAGGAAGCGGCGGCTGTGGTTCCCTCCCGGCCCTGTCCCCAAGGGGGTGGGGGTTGGCGTATGATGGAATGGGTGAGCGTCTTCGGCCGCGGGTCGAGGGCGGGAGGGAGGCTCAGTCGCGGGGGAGCGGGCATGTCGGGATCGCTCGGGGCGGAGTCCGGAACGCGGTGGGGGTCGATGCGTGGCGGCGTCGCGAAGGCTGCGGCGCTCGTCGCGGCGTGGCTGCTCGGCGGCGGGCCGGTCTCGCTCGCGGAGGGGCAAGCCTCGCTCCGGAATCAGACCCAGCCGATCCTCGTCTATCAGACCAAGGGGCATTCGGGAACGATCAGCTCGATCGTGTTCGACCCCGCGACCGGCGACATCCTGACCGCGGGCTACGATAAAGTCGTGAACGTCTGGCGACCTCGCGCTGATCGGCTCGAGTTGACGGCGACGATTCGTCCGCCGATCTGGCGGGCGCAACGGGGGTCGCTCTTTGCGATGGACCTCTCACCCGCTCGAAATGCGGTGGGCGAGGCGATCCTGGCGGTGGCGGGCCAGGGGTTGCAGGCGAACAACGGCGACATCGGCCTCTTCTCCTACCCGGGCCGAGCGAACCCCGACACGGGCGATCAGATCCGCCGGCTCAACGGTCGCAACGCCGCCGCGCCCGAGATGGGCGGGCACAACGGGACGGTGGAGGCGTTGAAGTTCCACCCCGCGGGCAGCTACCTCGCGAGCGGCGGCGGCGACGGCATCGTCCAGCTCTGGAATCCGGCAGACGGGTCGCCGATCGCGATCCTGCCGGCGGTCGAGGCGGACGCGTCGGTCGACGAACTCGTGTTCGACCGCGCGGGGCGCCGACTCTGGGTGGCTTTGAGCACGGGTCGAATCGTGCTCTGGGACGTCGCGGATCCTCGCGCTCCTCGGTTCCTGGCCGACTCGGGAGAGAAGCTCCGCGTGGACGGCAATAAGAACGTGCCCGGCGACCTCGAGATCAACGGCATGGTGCCGACGCCCGACGAGTCGCGGCTGATCGTCGGCTTCGAGGACGGGCGGCTGCTGAGCATCGGGGCCGCCGCGCTCGACGGCGTCGAGAAGTTGCCTCTGAGCGGGACGCGCGGGCCGATCGAGGCGATCGCGATCGCTCCCGACGGCACGATCGCGGTGAGCGTGATCGAACAGGCGTACAAGACCGCAGGGAATCAGGAGCCGCCGCGGGCCGAGTGCCTGATCGAACTTCGCGACTCGGCGACCGGCGCCGTGACGCGGACCGTCCATCGAGGTCGGCATCGGTTGCTCGCCTTGGCGTTCAGTCCCGACGGTCGTTCACTGGCCTTCGGGGGCGACTCGGCGCAGAGCGTCTTCCTGCACCGGCTCGGCGAGGATCGAGCGCCGCTCGAGGCGCGGGGCCAAGGTTCGACGCTCTGGGATGTCGGCTTCACGCGCGACGGGAAGACGTTGGCCCTCTCGAGAACGCGACCGGGAGACCCCGCGCCGCCGTTGACCCAGGCGTTCGACCTCGAGAATCGCCGTCCGACGCTGGTACCTCGGTCGGAAGTGGTGAACCAGGTCCGCAGCTTGGGAAAATGGACGATTCGAGCGGTCGACCTGTTGCAGCTCGAGGTGACCGACGGCGTCTCGCGGTTCCCGGTGATCCTTCCCGCCGAGAGCACGCGTTGGTGGGACTTCAGCTTCGTGCCGGAGCCCGGTCGGCCCGAGGACGATCCGCCCTTGGTGGTCGTGGGCTGCGCGAGCGGCGACGGCTTGGTGTTCGCGGCGAGCCGACCCGACCCGGCTCAGGCGGCGTTCGTGTATGCGTCGACGCACAAGCTCGAAGGCCACAGCGCGGCGGTGACGTGCGTCGCGCCGACGCCCGACGGACGGTGGGTCGCAACGGGATCGGACGACCAGACCGCTCGGCTCTGGCTCACGCGCGGTTGGCGAACGGTTCCGCCGCTGGGGATCCGCGCTGTTGAGGAAGGGGGACGATTCGTGGTCGCCGAGGTCGCGCCTCGGAGCTTCGGCGAGTTCATGGGATTGGAGAAGGGCGACGTGCTCGTCAGTTGGCGCGTGGCCTTGCCGGGGGTCGCCGGATACGACGGAGTGACGCCGATCCCGGTGAATGCCGAGATGATCTCGTTCTGGGATCGAGTACCCTCGGGCTCGCCGATGCGGATCAAGGTGTCGCGCGCCGGGGCGGAGCGGGAATTCTTGACGTCGCGATCCGACAACGCCGTGCTCTCGCTCTTCATCGGCGAGAATCTGGAGTGGGTCGTCTGGACGCCCGAGGCCTACTACGACACGTCGATCGACGGCGACCGGTCGTTCCTGGGATTCCACACGAACGGGTCGGATCTCGCCGGCGGATTCAAGATGGACGAGGATACCGACTTCTTCACGATCGACCGATTCGAGAACGAGTTGCGCAAGCCGAAGTTGCTCGATGCGCTCTGGTCGACGGGGGACGCGGTCGCGGCGTACGCGGGTTTGGCGAAGCTCGACGTCACGACTTTCGTGCAGGAGAACAAGCCGCCCGAGGTCCAGCTGGCGCTCAAGGGTGTGGCGGGCGACCGCGGTCCGACGGGATCGGTCGTCGTGGACGCCCCTGAGCTCGATGTCGACGTGGTGGTGCGCACGCAGGGATTCTCGGGGCCCGTGAAGGGTCTGCGGCGGATCCAGGTATTGCGCGACTCGGGGGAGGCGGCATCGAGCGAGTTTCCCGAGCCCGCCCCGCCGATCGCTCCCAATGCCGAGCAGCGGTTCCCGTTTCGGGTTCGCTTGACGCCCGGGTTGCAGCAGGTGAGCGCTCTGGTGAGCAACGGCGACCGCGAGGTGCCTCGGACGGCGGTGATCCCGATCGAGTATCGCCCCAAGATCGCGCCGCCGCCGCCGATGCGTCCCTCGACGCTTCATGTCATTGCATTTGGAACCGATGGCTATGGATCGGATCGACTGTCGCCGATTCCGAAGGCGGTGGTCGACCTCGAGGAACTGGGGCGATTCTTCTCCGATCCGAAAGTCCACGGCTACCGCGAGGCGACGGTGGGAGCGAGGATGATCGGCGAGTCGGCGAGCCTCTCGAGCCTGATCTCGCAGCTCGAGACGCTCGAGAGCGACCGCGCCGGGGGAAAGCTCGGCCCCGGCGATACGGTGGTGATCGCGATCGAGACGCATCTGATCGCGATCGATGAGACCCGTTCGGGACTTGCGCCCAGGGACGCATCGGAGAAGGATTGGACCGGTTCGACGATCCCGACTTCCCTGGTCACGGATCGGTTGGGCAAGCTCGCGAAGAGCGGCTGCCGCGTGATCCTGCTGCTCGACGTTCAGCACGCGAACCGCTACCGCCCGCCGGCGGGAGTCCGCTCGGGCGACGCGCTCAAGGCTTGGGCCCGTGCCCTGAAATCTCAGCGAGTGTCGGTGGGGATCGCGTCGACGACGGGCCCGGCAACGATCGACAACGCTTCACCGAACGGCGTGTTCACGCGAGCGATCCTCGGATCGGTCGACCGCGCGAACTGGAAGCGGCGTGCCCTCGCCGACGAGCCGATGACCCTGGGCGACTTCAAGGACACGGTCGAAGCGCTCGTCGACAAATTCACCGACTCGCGGCAGGTCGGACGATTCTACGAGGCGAACGTACCGCTCGGATCGCCGTTCCTGATCCCTCCCAGCCCCGGGCTCCCCGTTGCGGTGAATCCGCGGTGATCGCGAATCGCAAGCGTTCCGCCCCTCGATGCCTCACGAGAGAGAGACCCCCGTGCCGCACCCCTCGCCTCGCCTGCTCACCATCGGCGGACCGACGTGCTCGATCGAATGGCGCGGGATCCGCTTCCTGATCGACCCGACCTTCGATCCGGCGGGCACCATCCATCGACATGGTCCGGTCGTTCTCGAGAAGACGATCGGGCCGGCGGTCGCTGCCTCCGAATTGGGTCCGATCGACGTGGTGCTCCTGACGCACGACCAGCACGCCGACAATCTCGACGACACGGGGCGGACGCTGCTGCCGTCGGCCGGCCGCGTGATCACGACGGTCTCCGGAGCGGAGCGATTGGGAGGATCGACGGAGGGGCTCGCGCCTTGGAGCTCGACGACCGTCGCGACTCGCGACGGCGGGCGGATCCGAGTGACGGCCACCCCGGCTCGACATGGTCCGGTGGGGTGCGAGCCGATGACCGGCGAGGTGATCGGCTTCCTCCTCGAAGACGACGACTCCGGCCCTGATCGCGACCCCACGGTGCTCTATCTCACCGGCGACACGGTCTGGTACGAGGGGGTCGCCGAGGTTGCGCACCGCGCGGAGGTGACTCACGCGCTCCTGTTCGCGGGCGCGGCACGGCTGGAGGTCGCAGGTCCGGCGCACCTGACGATGACCGCCGAGGATGTGGTCGCGACCGCCCGGGCGCTCGGCCGGGCGCTGCTGATCCCGGTCCACCACGACGGCTGGGCCCATTTCTCCGAGGACCGCGCCTGCGTCGCCCGCGCGATCCAGGCGGCCGGCTTTGGAGATCGCTTGCGCTTGGTCGACCACGGCCGCTGGACCCCGCTCGACTGACGAGGTCCGGTTCGCCGTCGGACTCAGCGCTCGAGGCGGGCGAGACTCGCCTCGAGCTTGCGGCGGAGCTGTTCGAACGAGGCGGGCCGATCGTTCGGATCCTTGGCGAGGCACTTGTGAACGATCGCATCGATCGCGGGGGCTTCGCGAGCGTGGGTCTTGGCGATCGAAGGAGTCACCGACGGCACCGCCTCGACGGCGTGCCGTCGCGCGAACTTGGCGATCGTGTCGGCCTGGAACGGCAGTCGTTTGGTGATGAGTTGATAGAGAACGACGCCGAATCCGTAGATATCGGCGCGCATGTCGACACGGTGTGCGTCGACGAACTGCTCGGGAGCCATGTACGGGAGCGTGCCGAGCAGCGCACCGGTGCTGGTGAGCGAAGCCGAACCGCCGCGACCCCAGGCCGTGGAATCCTCGGTGCGGCCGCCAGGCCTCGGCTCGAATTCGAGCGTGTCGTCGATGCGGTTCGGCATCGTCGCGGGAGGCGGCTCGGGCCTGGACGCGATGGGGATCGCCGGAGTCGGATTGGAGACGCGGTCGCGAGGGTCGTCGTAGGAGATCGGTTGCGGCGGAGACGTTGAGTCGAGTTCGATCGGTCGCTCGAGATCGTCGGGTTCCCAGTTCGCGAACTCGTCGCGAATTCCGGCGATCCCGAAGTCGGTGACGCGGAGCGAACCGTCGGCGGCGATCATGAGATTGCCCGGCTTCACGTCGCGATGACAGCGCAAGCCCTGGCGGACGGCGTGTTCCATCCCGAGGCAGAATTCGATCCCCCAGCGCAGGCAGGTGGGGAGGTCGACCGACGGGTCGCCGACACGCGCGGCGAGGTCGCCTCCGGTCATGCGTTCGAGGATGAGGTGGGGAGCCGAGGCGATCGACTCGACCGCGAACGCCGCGACGACATGGGGATGGCGGCCGAGCCGCACCCAGAGCCGACACTCGCTCTCGAAGCGCGCCCTCCGGAGCGCATCGCCCGCGAGTTCGGGGGCGAGGGTCTTGACCGCAACGTACCGCTCTCCGAAGCGGCGTCTTCGATCCTCGACCTCGTAGACGAGGCTCATTCCGCCTCGATGGACGGCGAAGACCTCGTAGCCGTCGCCGATCCGATCACCGACCTGATGACTCGAAGGCACGCGGACGATCTCCTGAGATACGGTCGCTCCAAATACATCATTCCACGGAATCAAGACGGTCGCGGTCCGGCAAGGATTCGCCGCGCACCGGTCGCCAGATAATCGATTCCGGCGGCGAAACTGAGCGAGGCGGCGACGACCATGAGCGGGGTCACCGAGCGTCCCAGGACGAGAACTCCCAGGATCCAGAAGAACTGGGCCGCGGTCGCGAGCTTCCCCAGCAAGCGCGGCGGCATCCGCTCGAGCGCCGAGCGACCTCGTGCAATCCAGGCGACGAGGATCCCCGCCCAGACGAGGAGGTCGCGCGAGGCGACGGCCGCGGCCCCGAGCGGTGTGATCGTTCCGTCGCGAATCAGCGTGATGAGCACCGCGGCGACGAAGACCTTGTCGGCAACCGGGTCGAGAATCCGCCCGGAGAGGCTCTCGATCCCCATCCTGCGCGCGAGATAGCCGTCGAGGAACTCGGTCGCCGCGGCGATCACGAAGACGGGACCACGCGCGGCCGACGGGAGAAATGGATAGACGAGCCCGAGCACGAGCCGAATCCCGGTCAATGCGTTCGGAAGGACCGCGAGCCGGCTGCGAGTGGCGGACGGCGAGTCGGATTCACGAGAGTGCATGACCTTTCCCCTCACTCCGCCTCGAAGAGTCGACACGGACGACCGAATCGATCCGTGACTCTGCTTCACCACATCTTCCCAGAGTCTGTCGACGATAACCGACACGCGTCGATTTTTCCGCTCATGTGATCGCGCGGGATTGACCGACGCAGCGATGCGTCGTTATCATCACACGTGCAACGATGCTGTAGTGTTCGTTGCTAAATTGAACGACCTCGCTTTTTTGGCGAGTTCATCCCACCTCATCGACCCACCGGGCCCTCGGCTCCGCGAGAGGATTCCCCCCCGATGTTCGAAAACTCCTCGTCGAGGCCTTGGGCCTCCGCGCGTCTTCGTATTCGCCCTGCACTCGAGATCCTCGATCGCCGCCGGCTGCTCGCGGCGTTCGTCTCCGTGAAGTCGGGCGATTGGTTCGACGAAACGGTCTGGGGCGGAGTCTTGGGGTCGGGCATCGTTCCGAAGGCGGGCGATACGGCGACGATCTCCTCGAATCAGTCGGTCCGCATCGATCGAGACGCCGTGATCGGCGACGGCCGGCCGACCGGGTCGAACGTGTTGATCGTCAACGGTCGGCTCGAGATCGATTCGACCGCGTCGCTGACGGTGCGGGGCGACGTCCTCGCATCGGGAAGCACCGGAACGAATGGACAGATCCACACGTCGGGCGATCTCGTGATCGACGGCACGGCCTCGGGGACGAAGCACCAGGTCACGGTGGGCGCGCAGCACTACACCAGCGCGAAGCTCGTGTTCTCCGGCAGCCCGAGCGACCGAGCTTCGTTCCGGTCGACCGGGGCGGGGACGCTGAACGCGGCCGTGGTCGGAGGGTCGAGTTGGTTCGGCGGCGGCCGGATCGAAGCAGATCGAACCGACTTCGTCCAGATCGGCGACGCCTCGAGGCCGCTCACCTCCGCCTGGTTGACCAACAGCGCGTCGAGCGTGCTCCGACTCGTCGATTCGGCGTTCATCCGCGGAGGCATGGTCGGCATGACCGTCGCCGCCCCGGAGGCGAGCGTCATCGAGATCGCACACTCGCGCTGGGAGTCGACCGCATCGGCCGTCTCACTCCAGATCCGCACGGGCACCACGCCGCCCATCGGGGCGCGATCGGTGCACGACAATCGCTTCGACCAACGGGTGCAGTTCTTTTCGGTGAATCATGTTTCGGTCGATCACAATCAGTTCGACCGCGGCTACAGCATCACCGGCGTCCAGCCCGCGAGTTGGAGCTGGAACCTCGTGCACAGCGACGCCGTGATCGGAGGCGAGCAGGCCGTCGTCAACGCTACGAACAACTACATCTTCAACGACCGCGACTTCAATCCCCATCCGATGAGCATCGGCACACCGCTCGACCACACGCTGACCGGCAACATCTTCGACATGGTCTACGGAGAGGTCGGAGACCTGATCGTCGGCGGCCCGCGCGGCGGACCGGCGACGATCACGGTGGCGGGCAACATCGTGCTGCCCAACGCGGCGGGTCGGTCGCCGGGCAAGATGGTCTCTCCGCTCCAGGCGGGCGGCACCTGGGTCGTCGAGCACAACACCGTCACCTCGACGTCGGCGGAAGGGCCGAACGCCTCGAGCGGTGCCGCGGCCTACGGCGAGAACTACGAAGGCAATCCCGGGATGTACGCCTCGGTCCGATCGAACCTGATCTACTCGCCGGTCGGCAAGGGTTCGATCCTCAGTCGGCACGTGCAGGGCCGCGTGAGCGACCCGCTCGTCGACCCCTCGATGGGCGATTACAACGGCGCGAATTCGCCCGTCACCGAAGCGATCAACGGCGTCAAGGAAGTCTACGGCCCCAAGGGCGGATACATCGACACGAGCACGAACGACAGACTCGTGCCGATGTTCACGAACACGACCGGCCTGGGCGTCCACGACGTCACCGCCGAGCCCGAGTTCCTCGACTTCACCCGCAACCTCGCGACCTTCGACACCGCCTATCTCGGACGAGTCGCGCCCGATTGGCAGCCGAACACGAGCTACGCGGTCGGCGCCATCGTCTCGGCCGAGTCGCTCGGGTTCTACGCCGGTGCCGAGATCAACTTCCGAGCAATCGCCGCGCACACTTCCAACGCCTCGAGCTCCCTGCTCGGCAAACCGGGGGAAGCCGCATCCTGGCGCTCGTTCTGGGAATTCGCCTCGGTCGACGCGATCCGCCGCGAAACGTCGGCCTACGATCCCTCGACCCGCCGAGCCACCCCGCGCGACCTGATCGAATGGGTCGCACTCGGCGCCTCGCCGACCAACCCCGCGTTCCAAGGGGCCGCCCACGACGGCGGCGACATCGGCGCCCGGCCCGTCGTCCTGCGTCCGACCGCAATCGATCAAGCGATCGTCGTCGTCGCCGAGACGCTCACCCCCATCGCCCTCGACGCCGCCGATCCCAATTCGCCCGCCTCGCCGCTGACCTACACGCTTCTGGACGGACCGAGCCACGGAACGCTCTCGGGCTCGCTCGAGAACCCGAGCTACGAGCCCGACGCGGGGTACACGGGGGCCGACTCGTTCCGATATCGCGTCACCAACGCGTTCGGGCTCTCGAGCGAGGCGACGGTGAACATCGACGTCGTCCCGGCCGCCGCGCCCGAAGTCGTCGACCTGCTCGTCGAGGTCGGCTCGACCTGGATCTCCGTCTTCTCCACAGCTCGCACGCTCCCCTGGTTCGGAATCGACTCGCTGCGGTTCGTCTTCAGTACCGACGTGATCGTCGAGGCCGACGACCTCACCGTCGAGGGGATCGACGTCCCGAGCTACGCAACCTCCGGCTTCGCCTACGACTCGATCACCCGCACCGCGACTTGGACGCTCGCCCAGGCGTTCGACACCGACATCGTCAGCCTGATCCTCGACGGCGACTCGCTCGACGGCGTTCACACGCCGCTCGGATTGCTGCTCGGCGGCGGCGCGGATTTCCTTCGAGAGCTCGAGGTCTTGCCCGGCGACGTCGACGGCAACGGCGTCGTCGATGCAAAGGACGTCAACGACGTCCGCAACGTCATCATCGGGATCCTGCCGCCCTCGGTCTTCACCGACCTCGACGGCGACGGAGTGACCGACGCGACCGACTACGACCTCGTCCGACGCCGGACCGGTCGACGACTGCCCGCGCGGCCTTGATCGCGGGGCCGCTCGGATCGTGAATCAGGAGAATCCGTACGTCACGCAGGGATGGACCGACCCCCGCCCTCCTCCATCGTGAGATCGGACCGCCATGCCTTCGACTCCTCGCCTTCCGCAACGCTCGGCCGGCATCGCCGTCGCCTTTTCGGCGCTCGTCGTCGCATCGATCCTCGGCGCGGCTCCCGCTTCGGCGGGCTTGGTCTTCGCGATCGAACCGGCGAGCTCGAGTCTCGCCCCCGGCGCCGCGGGCGCGTTCGACGTCGTGTTGACGAACACCGACGCCTCGACATCGTTCGACGTCTCCACCGTCGACCTCTTCGTTGAGGTCGACGCGGGGCTCACGCTTGCCGGCATCACGATGTCGACCGCGGGGCTCGGCTATATCTTCGCCGACCCGATCGTGAATCAACCCGGCTTCGGACCTTTCGTGATCGACCAGACCGCGACAACGTTCCACGCGGGCGACAGCGAGTTCGCCGCGCCCTTCTTCCGTCTGCTCGGGCCCGGCGAGACGCGCGGGGTCGCCCGCGTCGAATTCACGGTCGATCTCGACGCGGCGCCGGGTGTTCTGGGGATCCGCGTCGTCCCGCCCTCGATGGCGGTCGGACTCGCGAGCAACGACCTCGGCGCCGCGCTCGGAACCGGATCCGTCGAGATCGTCGCGGTCCCCGAGCCCGCCACGATCTCCGCGGCGGGGACCGCGCTCGCGTGCCTTGCGATCTCCCGCAAAGTGGGAACTCGCCGCAAGCCGCTCAGCGGCGAGTGACTTCGAGCCGAGAAAGAGCCCGACCACGAATCGGCGTCGAGGGTCGACCTCGGAATTGCCGATCTTCGAAGGGTACCAGGATGGTCCGCCCCTCGAGGATCGATTTCCGATGCCGCGCCCCTCGAACCGATCGCGCCGACTCGGACTCCGCGGAGTCTTGGTCGGAGCCTGCGCATTGCTTGGAGTCGTTCCGGCCGAAGCTCAACAAACGATCGTCAACGTTCCATCCGACGTGCTCACGCCGAAAGGAAAGCACTTCTTGATGCACGAGACGCAGTTCCTCCCCCGGAAGTCGGGGAGGGAGTTCGGCTCGACCAACTTCTACACGTACGGCATGAGCGACCGAACCGAATTGGCCGCAACGATTTACAACATCGACAACGCGGGTTCGCCCGAGTTGGCTCTCGGGCTCGGGTTCAAGTCGGTCTATCCCGTGCTCCGTGAACGGCTCCCCGAGTGGAAGCCGAAGGTCACGATCGGGAGCCTCACGCCTTTCTCGCTCCAGCCGCAAAGTCAAGCGGTGGGATTCTTTACGTTCGGCCACGTGAGTTTCGACATCCCACGGACCGACTTTCGCCTACTCGCCGGAGCCGCGGGCGGCTCGCGGAACCTGTTTGGAGAGGACGCGGCGAGTTTTCTGGGGGGACTCGAGTTTCCGATCACCGACCACCTCTCATTCACGGGCGAGTGGTTCTCGGGCAACCACAACTTCGGCGGCCTGATCCCCGGCTTCACCTACCATCGCGACAATCTGATCCTCGTCGCGGGCTACAAGGTCACGAACGACGGCGAACCGCGGAACCATGGGTTCGTCTTCGAGGTTGGGTGGTTCTTCGGCAAGTCGACCTCGAAGCGGGAGCCCTCCCCGGGCGAGGACGAAGCGCACTACGGCGACCGCAAGCCGAACCCCGAACGCCGCAATGCTTTGCGTGCCTTGCGCGGATTGCCCACTCGAGGTGCTCCTCGCTGATGTCGTTGCGGGGCGGACCGCCGAGCTTCATCGAAGATTCACATGGGCCGGCGATCGCGACGCGCCTTCGCAGGGATCCGCGTAAAGCCTGACCGGACAGGCCGTTGCCGCGCCTTTCGATGTTGACCGGAACCAACACGATCGCGTTTTCGGGTCGATTCGGGCGAGAACCGTTTGCCCCCGGGTTCGGTTCGGGCTCCAATCGCCAATCGAGGCTGGGGATCCGCGTTCGCGGCTCTTCGTTCCGATTTCCCAAACGCAATCCGTTCGGTTTCGTGATCTCCGAGAGGAACCCGCTCATGTTGCGCACCTCCCTTTGGGGGAGCCTCGCCCTCCTGTTGGCGTTCGGCTCGTCCGCTCAGGCTCAAACCGACTTCAACTGGCTCACCGCCGTCAACGGCAACTGGTCCGACACGCTGCGTTGGAATCCCGTCGGTTCACCCGGCCAGATCAGCGTCCTCGACACCGCGACGATCGCCGCCGGAGGCGCGGCGAATTATGTGGTGACGCTCGATGCGAGTCGACAGATCGAGGCGCTCACGATCGACGACGTCTTCGCTCGGCTCACGACCGGGGCGAACGTCCTCACCGTGAACGGTCTCGCGCACATCAAGAACGGCGAACTCGGCGGCGGCACGAACATCAGCGGCGGCCTCTTCAGCGTCCTCCGGAACTCGGCGAAGATCCGCACGACCTCCGCGAGTACGATCGCCACGGCGACCCTCGAGAATGAGGCGGGAGCGAATCTCGAAGTGAGCGGCGCGACGCTGAGCGTCAACAGCGCGACCGTGACCAACGCGGGCACGATCGACATCCGCGGCGGAAACTCACAGGCCGCGACACTCAACCTCAACAACGGCGCGACCAACACCGGCACGATCAACCTGACGAACGCGGGCCCAGCCGGATCGACCGTCTCACTCAACGCGGCGGGCGGAGTGATCGACAATCAAGGCGCGATCAACGTCGAGGTCGGCACCGGAGGCGGCACCCGCAACCTTGGCGCCGATCTCGCGAATTCGGGCACGGTGAACATCAACGCAAACACCAACTACACCAAGGTGGTGGGAACGATCACCAACACGGGATCGTTCAACACCGCGGCGACCCGCTCGTTCTCGATGACCTCGGGCAACCAGACCTTTGAGCAGACCGGCGGTACGCTCGCCAACAACGGCTCGTTCAACATGACGGGCGGTACGTTCGACTTCACCGGCGGCGCGCTCACCGGCAACGCGATCGACCTGACGAACTCGCTGCTCAACATCGGCAACGCCGCGGGCTCGGGCGTGATCAACCTCCGCGGAACCGGGAGCACGTTCACCGGCGGAATCAGCGCCGGGCAGACCGTGAACATCCTCGGCGGCAACGCGGCGAACGCGACGACGACCGCCGCGAACGGCTTCACGAACGACGGCACGATCAACCTCACGAACCAGGGGCCCAACGGCAGCACGGTCACTCTCAACGTGACCAACGGAGCCTTGACCAACAACGGCACGTTGAATTCGGTCGTCGGTATCGGCGGCGGAGCGCGGAACCTGGGCGCCGACGTTCAAAACAACGGCACCGTGAACATCGACACGAACACCAACTACACCAAGGCGTCGGGAACGATCACCAACGCGGGCGACTTCAACATCGCGGCAACCCGCTCGCTGTCGATGACCTCGGGAAATCAGACCTTCACCCAGAGCGCCGGCTCGTTCGACAACCTCGGCTCGTTCGCGCTGACGAGCGGCAACTTCAACTTCAACGGCGGCACGATGAGCGGCAACGCTCCGGTCCTCACGAACTCGACGCTCGCCATCGGGCCCGGCACGGGAGCGGCGACGTTCGACATGCGGGGCACCGGGTCGTCTCTCACGACGAACGTCCTGGCGAATCAAGTCGTGAACATCCTCGGCGGCAACGCCGCGAATGCGACGCTCACCTCGGCGAACGACTTCACGAACGCGGGCACGATCAACCTCACGAACTCGGGCCCGAACGGCAGTAACGTCAGCCTCAACGGCACGAACTTGGTCAACAGCGGCACGCTCAATTCCGAGGTCGGCACGGGCGGCGGCGGTCGGAACATCGGACTGAACCTGACGAACAACGGCACTGTGAACATCGACGCGACGACGACGTTCACCGCCGTGAACGGACAGATCCTCAACAACGGCGACTTCAACACGTCGGCGGGTCGTCAGTTCAACATGACGTCAGGGAATCAGATCTTCAACCAGAACGGCGGCACGCTCGACAACCTCGGCGCTCTCAACATCACGAACGGAACCTTCAACCTCAACGGCGGCACGCTCTCGGGCAACGCGATCAGCCTGACGAACTCCGACCTCAACCTGGGCCACATCAACCCGGGCACCTCGAACGCCGTGTTCCACCTGAACGGCACCGGGAACGAGATGACCGGCACCGTCAACGCCGGAGAGACGGTGGAGATCCGCGGCGGCAACGCCGCGAACGCGACCGTCACGGCCGCGACGAGCTTCACCAACAACGGCCTGATCCGGCTGACCAACACCGGGCCCAACGGCAGCGTGGTATCGCTCGGAATCAACGCCAACCCCGGTACTCTCACGAACGCCGGCACGCTCGAGGTGCTGCAGGGCAACGGGGGCAGCGTGCGAAATCTCACGCTCAACCTCCAGAACACCGGCACGACGCAGATCACCGCCGCGTCGACGAACTTCAATCGCCCGTCGAGCACCGTCACCAACACCGGCGACTTCACCGTTGAATCGGGTGCCGGCGTGAACATGACTGCGGGGAACCAGGTCTTCAACCAGAACGCGGGCACGTTGGAGGTCGACGGTTCCTTCAGCGCAAATTCCACGACCTTCCACTACAACGGCGGGACCTTTGGGCTCGGCGGTTCGTTCAACCTCACCAACGGCACCTTCAACCACAACGGAGGCGCCATCCTCGGCAACGCCGTCGGGCTCTCGAACTCCGACCTCAACCTCGGAGCCGGGTCGGGCGCTGCGATCTTCCACGTCACCGGTACGAACAACGACCTGACCGGCAACGTCTCGGCCGCGCAGGAGATCTCGATCCGCGGCGGAAACGCGGCGAACGCCACGCTGAACTCCGCCTCCGGATTGACCAACGCCGGCACGATCGAGATGACCAATATCGGCCCCAATCCCAGTACCCTCGCGCTCAACGTCAACGGCCTGCTCGACAATCAGGGCACTCTCCGGGTGTTCACGGGGAACGGCGGGGGAGGACGGAACATCAGCGGCAACCTCAGCAACTCCGGAACCGTTCAACTCGGCGCGAGCACGAACTTCAACCTCGCAAACAGCACGGTGACCAATACCGGGAACTTCACGGTCGAGCCGGGCACGACCACGAGCCTGACCTCCGGGGGCCAGACGTTCCAGCAGAACGGCGGCACGCTCGACATCGACGGCACGCTCCAGGTCACGAACGGTACCTTCCAGTACAACGGCGGCTCGATCACCGGCAATGCGGTCTCGCTCAACAACTCGGCTCGTGCCATCGCCCCCGGCACGGGTGCGGCGGCGTTCGACATCCGAGGCATCGGCAACACCTTCTCCGGCACCGTCAACGCGGGCCAGGAACTCTCGATCATCGGCGGCAATGCCGCGGCCGCAACGCTCACCGCGGCGAACGGCTTCACCAACGCCGGTACGATCGAGATGACGAATACCGGCCCGAACGGCAGCACCCTGACGATCAACGTCAACTCGGGCAGCCTCCTCAATCAAGGCGAACTCGTCGTGCTCTCCGGGATCGGCGGGGGTGCGCGGGCGCTGAACGTCACCCTCGAGAATGCCGCGGGAGGCACGGTGTTCATCGGGCAGAACACCACGCTCGGCCGAGCCGGATCGGTACACACCAACGCCGGCGAGATGACGCTCGACGCCAACCTCACCGTCGCCGGCGGATCCACGAGCTTCACCAACCTCGCATCGGGACTCATCGAGGGCGACGCGACGCTCAACGTCTCCGCGCTCGCCGGCGGCTTGCTCAACCAAGGCACGATCAGCCCCGGCCTCTCGCCGGGCATCCTCACCGTGCAGGGCAACTACAGCGAGTCCGCCACGGCCTTGCTCGCGATCGAACTCGGCGGCACGACCGTCGGCACGACGTTCGACCGACTCTCGATCACCGGCAACGCTTCGCTCGCGGGCTTGCTCCAAGTCACGCTCATCAATGGATTCGTGCCGACGTCGAGCGACGTCTTCACCATCCTCACCGCGGGCACCCGCACCGGCGCCTTCGCGAACGCACTCGCGCAGCTCGTCACCGGCTTCGGGGTGTTCGACGTCGTCTACGCGGGGAACTCGGTCTCGTTGACCAACTTCCAGCCGCTGAACGTCGTCCCCGAACCGTCGACGATCCTGCTCGCCGTCATCGGCGCGGGGGCCTACGCGATCGCCCGGGCTCGCCGTCGCCGCGCCTGATCGCTCGCGGTCTCGCCGCCTTCAACGTCGACCTCGACACCGAACACGGGCCCCTCGCGGCCCGTGTTCGTTTTTCGAATCGTCGAGGGATGCCGCGGGCCGACCGATCGGGGAGAATGATCGCCGTCCACCGCGGAGTCACCCGCTCCGCGTTCCCCCATCCATGAAGGAGGAATCTCCGATGATGCTCGACCGATGCCGAGGGGCTCTCTACGGCTTGGCGGTCGGCGACGCGCTCGGCGCGGAGGTCGAGTTCCGCGCGCGGGGTTCGTTCGCGCCGGTGGTCGACTACCGCGACGGCGGCCCGCACGGCCTCGCGCCCGGCGAATGGACCGACGACACCAGCATGGCGCTCGCACTCGCCGCCGGCCTCTCCCGCTCGCCCGACGATCTCGACGACCAGGCCGCGCGCTACGTCGCTTGGTGGCGGCGCGGCGAATACTCGGTGAACGGCCGATGTTTCGACATCGGCTCGACCGTCCGAGGCGCCCTCGCGCGATTCGAGTCGACCGGCGACGCGCGAACCTCGGGCGACGCCTCCGAACACGCGAGCGGCAACGGCTCGATCATGCGGCTCGCTCCGGTCGCGATTCATCAGGCGATGCTCGCGGGCGATCACGACACGCTGCTCCGGGCCGATCGGCTCGACGAGCTCGAGCGGGTCGCCGCGGAGTCGAGCCGGCCCACGCATCCCAGCGATCAATGCATCTCCGCGTGCCGATATCTCGGATTATTGCTCTCGGGATTGATCGCCGGAGTGCCTCGGGAAGAGGTCCTGGCGACCGACTGGTCTCCCCTCGAACGCATTCGGACGCGATCGCCGCTCCATCCCTTGATCGATGCGATCGCACTCGGGTCGTTTCGCGAGAAGACGGAGTCGCAGGTCCGCGGGTCGGGCTGGGTGGTCGAGAGCCTCGAAGCCGCGCTCTGGGCGTTCCACCGAGCCGACGACTTCGCGTCCGCGGTGCTCGCCGCGGTGAACCTCGGGCTCGACGCCGACACCACGGGCGCGGTCTGCGGCCAGCTCGCGGGAGCCTGCTGGGGCGAGTCGGGAATCCCCGCATCGTGGCTCGATCGACTCGCCCGCAGGGAGATGATCGAACGGGCCCTCGCGGGTTTGGGTGCAGCCCGGTGATCCCCCGTCCTCTCGAGGAGCGACCACCCATGAAGCCGAGACGCGCGATCGTTTGCGCATGTTCTATTCTGCTGATCTCCATTGCGGCTCGACCGTCGCTTGCTGAAGATCCCGCGAATGCCGCGGCGAGCACGGCGATTCCCAACATGATCGAGATCGCCTGGAGTCGGGGACCGAATCTCCCCCGCGGATTCCAGGACGGAGAGGTTGGGGTGGTCTCGCGAACGCTCGTCTCGGTCGGCGGGTTCTGCTCGGGAGAGTCGGGGGTACCGGGGAAGCCGGGGGTCTATCCTCGCGGCTTTCTCGCGGAGGTTTGGGGGCTCCCGCTCGATCCGGCACCCGCCGCGCGATGGGTCGATCTGCCGCGATTCCCTGGAGCGCCGCGCCAGGGTTTGGAGGGAGTCGTCGTCGACGACGCGTTCCATGTCTGGGGCGGATTCTCCTACTCGGCGCCGTTCACGTATCGCGACGGCTTCCGCCTCTCGCGAAAGGCGAGCGGTTGGGGCTGGAATCCGCTGCCGGAATTCCCCTACCCCATCACGGGCGCGGGATCGTGTCGGATCGGTCGCACGATCCACATGATCGGAGGCGCGGATTACGACGGCGCGACCGGATTCTTCACCGAGACCGACCGCAACGGCCGGATCCCTCGGCTCGGCGCGAGGCACCATCGGTTCGACGCATCGAAACCCGAGCGCGGTTGGATCGAGGCGCCCGCGTGTCCCGGAACTCCGCGCTTCGTACACGCGGTCGCGTCGGTCGCGGGCAAGGTCTACGTCTTCGGCGGAGCGGCGAGCGCGACGAAGCCGGCGGAAGGTACGTTCACCGTCGTGGACAACTGGGTCTTCGACCCCGCGAACGAGCAATGGAGCCGACTTCCCGACCTTCCGATCTCGTCGGGCAACTTCCCCGCCGGGGCGATCGTTTGGCGCGATCGATATGTTCTATTGATCGGAGGATATGATTATGGTCGGATCAAGACTCCCGAGGGGGCGATCCGCGCGAGCTACGGCACGCCGACGCGTCATCATCGAGAGAACGCGATGTGCAGCGACGTCTTCGTCTTCGATACGTCGACGCGGCGATTCGGCCGAGCGACCGCGCTTCCGCTCAACAACAACCTGCCCGCGGCGTGCATCGAGGGCGACCGGCTCCACCTCATCGGCGGCGAGGTTGGTCGCGCGACGATCGAGGGCGAGGCCTACGGCCACCACCCCGAACTCCATCTGATCGGGACGCTTCGACTCGCCGGGTCGGGAGGCTGAGGAGTCGTACCGCGTCATCCACGCACCCGCCTCAGGCCCAGACGCTGCGGTCGAGCGAGCGGTAGCCGACGGCCTCGGCGATGTGGAACGGTTGGATCTCGTCGACGGCGTCGAGGTCGGCCATGGTACGAGCGACGCGGAGAACCTTGTCGTGCGCCCGCGCCGAGAGCCCGAGCTCTTCCATCGCGGCCTTGAGGATCGAGCGGCTCTCGGGGCGGAGCGAGCAATGCGTCCGCACCTGTCGCGGAGTCATCCGGCCGTTGACGAGCGGACCATTCGCGCCGAAACGAGCGGCCTGACGAGCCCGCGCGGCGAGGACTTGCTCGCGAAAGGCGGCGGAAGTCGGCCCCGGCGGGGCTTCTGCGAGCTGCGTGAACGGCACGGCCGGGACTTCGACGTGGAGGTCGATCCGATCGAGCAGCGGGCCTGAGATCTTGCTCAGGTAGCGCTCGACCTGCGGCGGGCTGCAGCTGCACGCCTTGCGCGGGTCGGATCGATATCCGCAAGGGCATGGATTCATGGCGGCGACGAGCACGAAGTCGGCCGGGAACGTCGTGCTCCGCAACGCCCGGCTGATCGTGACCTGTCCCTCTTCGAGAGGTTGCCGCAGGACTTCGAGCGTCTTGCGGTTGAATTCGGGGAGTTCGTCGAGAAAGAGGACCCCTTTGTGTGCGAGGCTGATCTCGCCGGGTTGGGGGGTGCTGCCGCCGCCGACGAGCCCCGCGTCGCTGACGGAGTGATGCGGGGCGCGAAACGGGCGCGTGGCCAGGAGCGGCTCGTTGCGGCGCAGGAGCCCCATCGCGGAGTAGATTCGGGTCGTTTCGAGACTCTCGGCGGGAGTCAGCGGGGGCATGATCGTGCCGAGTCGACGAGCGAGCAGCGTCTTGCCGGTGCCGGGCGGGCCGATCATGAGAACGTTGTGCCCGCCCGCGGCCGAGACGAGCAAGGCTCGCTTGGCGTAATCCTGCCCCTTGACGTCGACGAAGTCTTCCTCGGGCCGCGGCAAGGAACGGAAGACCTCGTCGAGGTCGACCGAGGTGGGCTCGAGGTCGAGGAATCCGTTGAGGAAGGCGACGGCCTCGGCGAGGTTGCCGATCGGGAAGATCGGCAAGGCGTCGACCACGGCCGCCTCGTGTGCGTTCTCGGCGGGGACGAGCAAGCCGTTCATGCCCGCCTCGGCCGCCTGGAGCGCCATGGCGAGGACGCCCTTGATCGGTCGGGTGCGACCGTCGAGCGCGAGCTCTCCGACCACGGCGTAGCGCCCGATGCGCTCGGTCGTCATCTGTCCGCCCGCGATCAGGAGTCCCAGCGCGATCGGGAGGTCGAAGCCTCCGGCGTCCTTCTTGAGGTCGGCGGGCGCGAGGTTGATGACGATCCGGTCGTCCGAGCAGCGAAAGCCCGAGTTGACGATCGCGCGCTCGACGCGATGCGTGCTCTCGCGAACCGCCGTCTCGGCCAGGCCGACGAGGACGGTTCGCGCCTGGGTCGACGATGAGATGTCGACCTCGACCTCGACAGGCGCGGCGTCGATCCCGAGGAGGGCATAGGAGTGGAGCTTGGCGAGCATGAGGTGCGAACGCCGATATCGAGAGAGGTGGAGGGGGATCGTTCGGGGCGACGCCGTCCCGCGGCACCTCATCGAGTGTAACGCCTCGCGGGCGTCCGTCCATCACCCGACCGCGGCGGCGAGACCGTTCCGTCTCCGGATCGCGCGACGATTCCGAGAATCTTCCGTGAAGGATGACGAGCATCGATGGTCGATCGGCCGCACGATGTTGCCCGGAGGCGTCGCGCGCGGCATCTTACGACGGTTCGGGGAGGCGAACGCGGCTCCCGAGTGATACTCTCAGGAGGAGTCTCGGTCGCTCCCGCGGATCTCTCGCGGTGCGAATTCGAGGATTTCGAGAACTGTCGCGTTCGGTTGGTCTCGAGATCGCCAAGGGTGAGAGGAGCGGCATGGACCGGGAACGAGCCGAGCCCGCCGGCGTTGCGCGCGCGATCGAGGAAGCGAAGTCCGGGTCGACCGAGGTCCTGGGCCACCTCCTCGAGCTCTGCCGCGCCTACCTGCTCGGGATCGCCGGCCGCGAACTCGAGTCGTCGCTCCTCCCCAAAGCCGGAGCCAGCGACCTGGTGCAGGAGACGTTCCTCGAGGCGCAGAGGATCTTCCTGCGCTTCGAGGGCACGAACGAGCGCGAGTTGCTCGCCTGGCTCCGCGGAATCCTCCTCAACAAGGCGTCGGAACTCCATCGTCACTACCAGGGTTCGGCGAAGCGCCGGCTGGGTCGAGAGGTGCGGATCGACTCGGGAGGCCCCGAGGCCGACTCGTCGCCGGGCATCTCGCCCGCCGACGACGCGCCCTCGCCGAGCACGCTGATCCATCGCGACGAAGAGGCCGAGCGCGTTCGCCGAGCCATGGATCGCATCCCCGAGCAGTATCGACAGGTCCTGATCTGGCGCGAGTGGGACGAGGTCCCGTTCAAGGAGATCGGCGAGCGGCTGGGGAAGACTCCCGACGCGGCGCGGATGTTGTTCTGGCGGGCGGTTCAATCGCTCCAGGAGGAATTGGAGCGGAGTTCCGCACACGACTCCACTTCCTGATCTGATCCGGAACATCACCCATGGCCGCCGACCCCCCGATCGATGATCGATCCCCGACGTGGCGACTCGACGAGTCGAGTCGGGACTCGGACCACCCCCGAGACGTCGAGGCGACCGCCGCCGATCTCGAGCCTCCTCCTCCCGAGGAGTTGGGCGTCGATCCCGACCAGGCGCTCCGCCTGCTCGCGCTGGTGCGAAGCGCGCGAAAGGTCGGACCGATCGACGGCGACGAGGAACGTCTCGAAGAGCTGCGCGACGTCATCCGGATGGAGATCGAGCTGCGCGAGTCGGTCGGGTTGCCCGCTGCACTCGAGGAGTGGGCGGCAACCGTGCCCGAGGGCTGGACCCCGGGCGAGGCGGTCGACTCCCCTTCGAGCACGGCCCCTGAGGCTGAAGGCGATGCCTCGAACATGCCGGGACGAGTGGCGGGGTTCGTGATCGAGTCGGAGCTCGGTCGCGGAGGCATGGGAGTGGTCTTCAAGGCCCGCCAACCGGGACTGGCTCGCACGGTCGCCCTCAAGATGATCCGCGACGTCGACGCTCGCTCGGGGATGGTCTCGCGACTGAGGCGCGAGGCGGCCGTCCTCGCTCGGCTGCAACATCCCAACATCGTTCAGATCCATGAAGTCGGTGAATGGCTCGGCCGGCCCTATCTCGTTCTGGAGTACGTCGCGGGAGGGAATCTCGAGCAGTGGCTCTCCGGCTCGCCGATGCGGCCGGTCGAGGCCGCGGAGTTGATCGAGGTTCTCGCGCGGGCCGTCCAGGCCACGCATGACGCGGGGATCGTTCATCGCGACCTCAAGCCCGCGAATATCCTCCTATCGCCGATCTCCAGCGCTCCGGCCGAGGACGGCGAGCCTGCCGCCCCCCTGCTCCAGCGATTCCGCCCGAAGATCAGCGACTTCGGGCTCGCCAAGCCGCTGTCCATCGCACACGACGGCGCGGGCCTGAACCAATTGACGCATTCCGGGCTGATCGCGGGAACCCCCAGCTACATGGCTCCCGAACAGGCGGCCGGAAATCCCGAGAATGTCGGTACCGCAGCGGACATCTACGCGCTCGGAGCGATCTTCTACGAACTTCTGACGGCGCGGCCGCCGTTCCGCGCGGCGACGACGGTCGAGACGCTGATGCTGGTGGTCAACGAGGATCCGATCCCTCCGGGGAGGCTCCAGCCTCGCCTGGCGCGCGACCTCGAGACGATCTGCCTCAAGTGTCTCGCGAAGGATCCGTCGCATCGATACGCATCGGCGCGGGAACTCGCGGAGGATCTGGCGAGGTCGCGCGAAGGGCGATCGATCCTGGCGCGTCCCGCACCCATGTATGAGCGCGTCTGGAAGTGGTCGCGACGTCGGCCCTCGCTCGTGGCGCTGATCGCGATCGTCGGAATCCTCATCGCCGCCGCACCCGCGGTCTCCGTGGGAATCGCCTACGCGAACCGACTGTCGGACTCGCTCCGAGAGACCCGCCGGGCCCAGCGACTCGAGACCTTCGCCCGCGTTCGCGCCGAGGAGGCCGAACAGAGGATGCGCCGGCTCGACTACTACCATCGCATCCTCCTGGCGAGCCACGAGTGGCGCGCTTCGCGATCGGCGGCGACTCGCGCGCTGCTCGAGGCGTGCGAACCGCAACTCCGCGGCTGGGAATGGCGGCAGATGGTGCGCGAGACCGAGCCGACGGGTGCGGTACTCCAAGCTCCCGCCGATCTCTATACGCCGGCGATCAGCCCCGACGGACGTTTCATCGCCGCCACCTGCCGCGATGCGTCGATTCGTCTCTGGAACGCGAGCGATCTCTCCCCCCTGCCCCCGCTCCTGGGGCATCGCGAGCGATGTCTCGGCATCGCCTTCTCACCTGACGGGTCGAAGCTCGCCACGGCGAGTTCGGATCGAACCGTGGTCATCTGGGAAGTCGCCTCGTGGAAGCCTTTGTACACATTCCGAGGCCATACCGATGCCGCTAGGTCGGTCGCGTTCAGCCCCGACGGGTCGCTCGTCGCCTCGACGGGAAAGGACGCGGTCATCCGAATCTGGGAGCCGCTCACGGGCAAGGTGATCCGAACGCTTCCCGGAGCCGCGGGGCAGGATCAGACGGTCGTCTGGTCGGCCGACGGAAAACGCATCGCCTACGCCGGCGGTTCCGTCGTCAAGATCTTCGACGCTCGCTCCGGCTCACTCGAGAGAGACCTCCTAGGACACTCGCGAATCGTGCGCGGGCTCTCCTTCAGCCCCGACGGCAACAAACTCGCCACCGCATCCGAGGATTCGATCGTTCGAATCTGGGACCTCTCCGCGGCCGTACCGGGCGCGCTGACGTTCCAAGGCCATTCCGACTCGGTCTTCGACGTCGAGTTCAGCCCCGACGGCACGAGCCTCGCATCGAGCGGGCAAGACACCACAGTGAGGATCTGGGATCCGACCACGGGCCGTGAACACCGACGGCTCCAAGGACACGAGGCGCGCATCTATGGAATCGCCTGGAACCGAGCAACGGGTGAACTGATCTCGGCAGGAACCGACAAGACGCTGAGGATCTGGGACGCGAACGCGACCGGCGGGTCGCGGCGGCTGTTGCCGACCTCTTCTCTCCGCGCGATCGTCTGGGCCGACGGTGATCGTCGCCTGATCGCCGCGTCGCGTTACCCGAGCGAACTCCTCGTTCTCGACTCCGAGAGTCCGAAGACCGCGGAGCGAGTTCCCCTGGGCCTCGACGTCACGGCGACCGCAGCCTCGGCCGACGGCCGAGTGGTCGCGTTCGGCGGCGCCGACGGCACCCTGAGAATCTACACGGTCGAAGGGCAGCGCATCACCGCTCTCGGCACGCCGGGTGAGGCGATTCTCTATCTCGAATTCACGAGCGACGGCGCATTTCTGCTGTCGGGGAGACGCAATCGCGTCCTCGAGATCTGGGATCTCGATCGGCGGGGGATCGCACAGCGCCTCGAAGCGGGCGACGCGTTCGGGCCTGCGAAGGGTACGAGCTCGAGCCTCCCGAAATCTCGCCTCGCGCAATCGATCGAGCGACTCGCGAGCGTTCCGGCCGATGCGATGTTCCAGCGCGGGGTCGCCTGGGATCCCGACCGCAACTGGGTCGCCTCCTCGGGTCTCACGCCCGAGGTCCTCGTCTGGGATCACCACCGAAAACTCGTTCATCGTTTGATCGGCCATACCCATGGAATCAACGATGTCTCCTGGAGCCCCGACGGAGCGCGCGTCGCATCGGCGAGTTCCGACGGCAGCGTCAGGCTCTGGGATCCTCATTCGGGCGAGTCGGTCCTGACGCTCGACCCCTATGCGGGCGCGGTCGAGGCCGTCGCTTGGTCGCGCGACGGCGGCAGACTCGCGGCGGCATGCGAACAAGGGCTCATCATTTGGGATGGCCGGCCTCCGTCTCCCAAGTCGACCACTTCGTCTACTTCGGGCGAGACGCCCGCGGCGAGGTGAGATCGGGTCGCTCCGAAAATCCTCGAAAAATCGAGATGTCTCGTGCGGTCGGCGCTGTGATCGCCAATCGAGAGTAGAGCGGGTGCGATCGCGAATCCGCGAGCACCGCATCTCTCGTCGCTTCCAGCGTCTTCCGATCACCACATCTCGACATTGAGGATCCCGTCATGTCTGCATCGCTTCTCGGGAGATTCCGCGCGCGTTTCGGTCATCGTTGCGAGAAGAGCGGAGGCCGTGCGAATCGGCCGCCGGTCGCCACGCGGCTCGAGTCGCTCGAAGGCCGTATCCTGATGGCCACTTGGAAGTCGCCGATCTCGACGAACTTCTCCGTCGCCTCCGCCTGGAGTACGAACCGCGTGCCGGGCACCGGCGAGGCGGCCGACATCACGGTCCCCGGCGCGAACTACACGGTCACGATCGATCGAGCGGTGTCCGTGGCGTCGATGACGATCAGTTCGGCGAGCGCGACCGTCAATCATGTCGGACAGAACTTCAATCTCTCGGCGGGCACGAACCGATTCGTCAGGCTGCAGAGCGGAACCCTCAAGATCGGATCGCTCGCACGTTTCAATATCGGCACGGGACAGACCTTCCGATATGACGGCGGAACGCTCGACGGCGTCGTTCGCGTCAACAACGGTACGGTCGAAAAGAGCACTTTTGCCTCCAGCGCAACCGCGCGTTTCCTCTTCGATGGACGCGGCACGTTCAACGGCGGCTTGAACGCCGGCCAGATCCTCACGGTCGACGCGCCGGTGACCACCCCGCAATCGTCGGTCCAACTCATCTCGGCACCGATCCAAAACGGTCGAATCGAATTGCTCAATACTCGCAACAGCACACTCGAATCTCAGATCAAGGTCGACTCGACCGGCACGGGAACCCTGCTCAACGGCGGCAGCGGCCTGATCTTCCTGAACGGTCCGTCGGTCAAGCGGCTCCTCGGCAAACTCAACAACAACGGAGGCTCGGTCGATTTCGGTCCCGTCACACAGCGATTCGCCGTCACGAACGGACTCTCGCACGTGTCGGGAGCGTTGATCATGAAGTGGATCGATCCGGTGAACAATGGATCCGACGTTCTCGACGTCAACGGCTCCGTCAGCCTCAGCGGCGCGAGCGGCGGACGGCTGGAGATGCGTCAGGTCGCGAGCATTCCGGTCGGACGGGTGACCACGATCATCCGCAACGACGGCACCGACGCCGTCAGCGGCAGCTTTGTGAACGCCCCCGAAGGCGCGGTGCTCGTCTTCGGAGGCCAGCAATTCCGGATCTCGTATCGAGGCGGCGACGGGAACGACGTCACGCTCACTCGCGTGAACACAGCGTCGCAATTCCCTGATCGAACCATCACGAACACCCACGGTAACGTCGTCCTGCTGACCGGCCGCGTCTCCGACCCCGACCGGGGCGCGATCTTCCGACTCTCGATCGACTGGGGAGACGGCGGACCGATCCAGAACATCACCCTCCGAAATGCCGACGGACGACGCCTCCGAATCCGTCACCGATACGCTGATCCGGGTCAATACAACGTGAGCCTCAGTTGGGCCGATCAATTCGGCGAAGGCAACTCCGCCGTGATGCCGATCAGCGTCGGCGCCTCGGCCTGAGCCGAGGAACCGCAACGAGAAGGAGAACGGCGTGCGAGCGACGGATCCGGGACCACGGTCTCGACCCGGCGCTCGCTCGCATCTCTATCTCTGCATTTGATCTTCAGACTCGACGAGCGAGCGCGGCGGCGACTCGAGCGACCGGGATCTCGCGGCTGACGCCGAATCGATTGATCACGCGCAGCGTTCCGGTCGAGGCGAGACGGAGTCGGTCGACGCGGACGCGGGGGCCGGCCGCCTCGGGGAGGAAGGCGCCTTCGCCGGGAGTCCGCTCGAAATCCCAGGTGAAGATGAGCCCGCGATTCCGGGCTTCGCGCGGACGGTCGACGATCGCCCCCAAGAGCGCAGCGCGCGAGGCGAGCCGCGTCGCGATCCGCACCTGAGGCGTCACCGCGGCCTCGATCACCTCGCTGATCGCCTGATGACCCCGGACGTTGGGGTGGAGCGTGCCGCTGGTACGGGTCGTGATCGGGTCGAGCACGTTCGCGGAGATCGGTCCGATCAGGATCACCGACTCGCGTGCCGTGCGCACCATGCGATTGCTGCCGAGATCGGGCGGAGCCACATTTCCCGCGGTCGCCCAGAGCGCCGATTCGTCGGCGAGATTGCTCGAAGCGGCGTAGCCCTGGCTGAGGAACGGCGCGGTTGTCCCGCCCACATAGTTCCAACCGTTGATGGCCGCGCCGCGCTGGACGGCACCGTTGAGAGTGAGCGGAACGAGCGTATTCGCGACGACCTGCCCGATGTTGGTCGCGTTGAGGAACTGGCTGGTGATGAACGAGACCGAGGCCGAGAGGCCGAGCCCGGGAAGGACGTCGGTGAGCGAAGTGCCCCACCAGGGGACCTGCGCCGCCCCGCCGTTCATCACGGATGTGACGCGTGATGTATCGGGGTACTCGGTGATGAACACGTTCGAGGGCGAGATCGCCAAGCTCGACACGAGGGCTCGATTGAGCGTACGGTACGAGGAGACGAGCGAACGTGCAGCGCGGTTGAAGTCGGGGAGGATGAGGTTCTGGATGATGCTCGACGTCCGGCCGACGTTGATCGCGGCGGTTTGTGCGGCGGCGATCTGCGTCGTCTGCGTCACGGAACCGAGCGGGTCGGAGGCGAAGATCGAAGCTCCGAGGAACTCGGCCGCGAGCGTGCTGAAGCCGACGTCGTTGCCGCCGAGCGAGACGAAGAGTTGGTCGACGGGTCGGGATCCTAGGATCCGACTGAGCTCGTCGACCTGGCTCGGCATGCCGTAGTTCGTGCGGACGCGGCCCTTCAGGACACCGCGGGTGAGCGCCGAGGCGACGGTGGCGCCGGACTGGGCGACCGAGACGTAGGTCACCGAGGTGCGCGGGTCGCTCTGTTCGAGTCTGAGCGCATATTGCGCGGTGGCGCTGAGCGTCGTTCGGTGGGCGTCCTCGTGTTCGAGCTGCATGTTCTCGAAGCCGGCGACGCCGTCGTAGGGTCCGGGGCCGTAGGCCGGGACGTCGAGCGCGGCGTCGGCCCAGATCGAGGGCGTGATCGTGCTCGCGAGGGCGATCTCGGCGACGTCGGAGGTGAATCCCGCGGCGCTGACGGAAGTGTTGAGGTTCGTGTCGTACAGTCGGTTCGTCGAGCCGACGAAGAAACTCAGCCCGGTCTGTGCGCGTTCGGGGTTTCCCTCACCTGAGGCGTAGCTGTCTCCCATCGCCACGATGAGCACGTCTCGGATCGAGATCACTCGATTCACCAGGTCGGTGCGCGTGTCGCCGTCGAATCTCTGGAAGGCGACGCGATAGTCGCCCTGGGGGAGTTGCAGCGTCCGTCCGTCGCCGACGAATGCGGAAGCGGAACGGGTGAGTCGGAAGGGAGCGGTCGCGCCGGCGCCGATGCGTCTGAGAGTGAAGTCGTAGATCACGCCCGGCCCCGGGGCGGCATCGTCGACGACGGCGAGAGCCACCGAGAATGTCGATGCTTGAGCGTATGTTGCCGTGTTGGGGAGGTCGATGATCCCGTTGCGGTTGAGGTCGAGCCCGAAGCGGTCGGCCATGGCGAAGTCGAAATCGACCGCCAGGAGTTCGCGCGGCTCGAGCGGCTCGAGGCGGGGGCGGCTGGGACGCGAATTGCGAGGAAGCGAGGACGGACGACGAGGCTCGTTCATCGGTGAGATCCTGGGGTGTGCGGCTGTGGACTGGTGGAACGAGGCGTCAGCGACCGGTGGAGGCGGGCGCGGGCTCGGCGGCCGGAGGCTGGACCTCCGCCTCGGAGTGGCGAGCGATGAACCGGAACATCGCCTGGACCGTCGGATCGGTCTCGTCGACCATCATCTTCATCATGATCGAGACATGATTGCGCCCGGGAATCTCGTGGATCTCGGCCTTGGATCGCTTCGCCTCGAGGGTCGCGACGAATCGCCGAGACATCACGTCGCATCCCGGCATGTCTCGATCGGCAAAGATGACCGAGAAGGGCGGTTCGTCGCCTCCGACGTGGTCGAGCGGTGATGCATCGACGCACATCTCGAGATCATCGCCGAACGCGTTCTTCAGGAATCCGGGGCGGATCCGATAAACGCCGCTGATGGGGATCGCGGCCCGGATGTCGCGCAGGCTCTTGCCGTGGGCCGCGAGATAGCGCTCGTTGGTCGCGAGGAGCGCGGCGAGGTGTCCGCCCGCGGACTGCCCGGAGACGAAGATCCTGTCGGCTCGACCACCGTATTCATTGATGTGCGCATGCGTCCAAGCAAAGGCGCGGGCGACGTCCTCGATATGTGCCGGATGCTTGACCTTGGGCGAGAGGCGATAGCTGATCATGACCACGCCGATGCCGTTGCGTGCAAAGACCGGTCCGAGCGAGCCGAACATCCGGCGATCGCCGATCGTCCAGGCTCCTCCATGCACGAAGAAGAGCACGGGGAAGCGTTTCACGTCGGTCGGGAGATAGAGATCGAGCTTTTGTTTGGGGTCGGCGTCGGGGGCGTCGTTGTAGGCGATGTCGCGGAGCACGCGGATCGGGTGCGGTCCCGAAGCGGGGCCCGCGGCCTCGTCCCGAGCCCGCGCCGGGGAGGAGACGGCGGCGATCGCGATTCCGACGAGCAAGAGCCGGCTGTGGCGAGGAGACCGCGATCGTTGCATGGCCCAAGGCTCCGTTGGCGAATACGAGGGAATCCGACCGACGATGCAATGCCCGAGGGGGCTCGACCGACCTCGAGTTGGAGGATCGCCTCGACTCCAGGATAGCCGTCGATCGTCCCCTCCGAAAGGAGACCCGGTCGAGGACGATCCGCAGCCCGCTATCTCGCGGTTCTCGGTTCGGCTAGACTCCTCGAGATCGTCGAGACTGGAAGGTGCCGCATTCCGACGCTGTCACCGGACGTCGTTCCGGCCGTTCTAGGTTGGAGTGTCGCCTTTGCTTCTCAATGTGACGCTGAACGCGGGTCCCCGGCCCAGTGAGGCCGTACCGGCGTGACCTGCAACCTGATCGAGTCGGGAGACTTTCATGGCGCTGACTCAAGACGGCCGCCCGCTCAAGATCACCACGCCCTTGGGTGAGGGCAAACTCTTCGTGACGGGCATCACCGGGCAGGAATTCGTCTCTCAGCTCTTCTTCTTCCGCGTCGAGCTGGTCGCCCCCAACGACGAAGCGATCGATTTCGGTGCATTGCTTGGCCAATCGATCACGATCGAGGTCGTCTCGCCGACGCTCGACGGCTCCGGCCCGTCGCGGTACTTCAACGGCATCTGCTCTCGGATGGGACAGGGAGCCCGCGGTACGAATTTCACGAAGTATTGGATGGACCTCGTTCCCCGCGCATGGTTCACGTCGCGGATCTCGACGTCGCGGATCTTCCATCAGATGACGGTCAAGGACATCCTTGGAGCGATCAACGAAACCAACGGGATCTGGGACGACGCGACAGGTCTCCGCGCCGATTACAAGAAGCGCGACTACTGCGTGCAGTATCGCGAGACCGATCTCAACTTCGCGTCGAGGATGATGGAGGAAGAAGGGATCTTCTACTTCTTCAAACACACGAACGGCGACCACAGCCTCTACGCGGGCGATTCCAACGCGGCATTTCCGCCGTTGGACGGCGAATCCGCGATCCAGTTCAGCCAGTCCGAGGGCGCGGCCCCAGCGGCGGGGGTGATCAACTCGTGGTCGAAGATCCAGGAAGTGCGATCGAGTCGCTACTCCCTGCGCGACTATCACTTCGAGAAGCCGGACGACAGCTTCGAGGCCTACAAGAGCGGGCCAGCGACCGTCTCGGTCGGCGAAGCGAATCACAAGCTCGCGATCTCCCCCCCGCCGCGCGTCGGCCAACTCTATCTGTACGACTTCCCGGGAGAGTACGCTCAGCGCTTCGACGGCATCGCTCCCAGCGGATCCGAGCAGGCGTCGGAGATCGCCAACATCTCGACCGAGAAGAATCGGGTCGCCGCCCTCCGGATCGAGGAAGAGCTCTCGGAGAGCGTCCAGATCCGCGGCTCGTCCTCGGTCCAGGCGTTTCAGGCGGGCAGGAAGTTCACGCTGGAGGGCCACGACGACGCCGACGGAGAGTACATCCTCACCTCGGTCAAGCACGAGGCGCGACTGCTCGGCGGATTCGACATGCAATCCGGCGGAGGCCTCGTCTACTCCAACACGTTCACGTGCATCCCCGCCGCGCTGACCTATCGGCCCAAGCGGGTGACGCCGAAGCCCGTGATCCACGGCACCCAATCCGCGGTGGTCGTCGGACCGTCGGGCACCGAGATCTATACCGATAAATATGGTCGCGTGAGAGTCCACTTCCACTGGGACCTCTCCGCAACCACCGACGTCAACTCGTCGTGCTGGGTTCGCGTGGGCACGCCGTGGGCCGGCAATCAGTGGGGCATGATCCACATTCCTCGAGTCGGGCACGAAGTGATCGTCGCATTCGAGGAGGGCGACCCCGACCAGCCGGTGATCGTGAGCTCGGTCTACAACTCGGCGAACATGCCTCCATACACCCTGCCCGACAACCGCACCCAGAGCGGCATCAAGTCGAGGAGTTCGCTCCAGGGCACGACGGAGATGTTCAACGAACTCCGGTTCGAAGACAAGAAGGACAGCGAGCAGATCTACTTCCACGCTCAGAAGGACTTTCACCGGGTCGTCGAGAACGACGACAAGCTCGAGGTCGGCAACGACCAGACGATCGAGATCAAGAATCACCGGACCGAGACCGTCAAGGAAGGCGACGAGACCATCACGATCGAGAAGGGCAAGCGACTCGTCACCGTGAAGCAAGGCGACGACGAGCACCTGATCGAGACCGGCAACCGGATTCTGACGGTCGAAACCGGCAACGACACTCACACCGTGAAGACCGGCAATCGCGTGGTGACGGTCGAGACCGGGAACGACACGCACACCGTGAAGACCGGCAATCGCGAGGTGTCGGTCGACACGGGCAACGACACCCATACGATCAAGCTCGGCAACCAAACGACCAAGTGCAATGTCGGCAAGATCACGATCGAGGCGATGCAGGGAATCGATCTCGTCGTCGGTTCTTCGAAGATCTCGATCACGCAGCAAGGAATCGAGATCACCGGCCTGATGGTGACGACGAACGGCACCACTCAGAACAACGTCAAGGGCCTGATGGTCAACGTCAGCGGCTCGGCCATGCTCCAAGCCAAGGGCGCGATCACGATGATCGGCTGATCGCGGGGCGGTCGCGGTCGTTCTCGGACCAGGCGTGGCGGTTGACTCGGAGTCGGACATGAAGAGGTGTGCGTCATGAGCGACGGTCCCCAGGGCACCTATCGAGCCAAGACGGCCGCGGAGATCACCGAGCTCGTCGCCTTGAGCGACGACGCGAAGAGTCTGCTCGAGCCCGGCGCGACGCCCAGGCAGTTCATCGACCGATTGATGGAGAAGGCGCTCTGGATCGACGCCGTGAAGTTCATGGCGTTCGCATTGCCGAAGCGCGAGGCGATCTGGTGGGGCCTGGTCTGTGCTCGACAAGCCTACGAGTCGCAGCCTCCTCCCGAACCCGCCGCAAAGGCGCTCGAGGCGGCCGACACCTGGCTGCTCGCCCCCAACGACGACAACCGCCGCGCCGCAATGGCGGCCGCCGAAGTCGCCGGATTCGGAACCCCCGCGGGATCCGCCGCGCTCGCGGCGTTCTTCAGCGGAGGAAGCCTGGGCCCGGCGAACGTCCCCGCCGTCCCGCCGCCCGAGACCCTCACGCCGCAGGCCGTCGCGGGTGCCGTGATGCTCTCGGCCGTTCTCGAGAAGCCGGAACTCGCTCCAAAGAAGCATGAGCGATTCGTCACCCAGGGGTTCGACGTCGCCGCAGGCAAGAGCCGCTGGGGCGGGCACTGATCGGCATCTCTTTCCGCATCGTTTGTCTTCGATCCTTCATGTGAGCAGGAGTACGGATCATGGGCCAACCCGCCGCTCGTCTCACCGACATGCACGTCTGCCCAATGGTCACCGGCGTCGTCCCGCACGTCGGCGGGCCGATCTCGGGCCCTGGAGCTCCCACCGTCCTGATCGGGGGCCTCCCCGCCGCGCGCGTGACCGATATGTGCGTCTGCGTCGGCCCGCCCGACGTCATCGTCAAGGGAAGCGTCACGGTCCTGATCTCGAACATGCCCGCCGCTCGCATGGGCGATCTGACCGCGCACGGCGGCTCGATCGTCCTGGGGTGCTTCACCGTCCTGATCTCCTGATCCGAGAGGGCCGGAGTCCAACGCAAACAGCCCGCGACCGCTCGACCTTCGTCGGGCAGCCGCGGGCATCGCGTTGCGTGGAGCTCGATTCCGATCCGGCGATCAGTAGAGAATTCGGAACTCGAAGCGGAGCAGCGGATTCGCCCAGTACTCGTTGTTGAGAGGCCAGGCGATCGCACCGCCGAAGTCGATCTTGTCGGCGACCGACATCCGCAAGCCGGTACCGAGATTGAGGTAGCTGTCGCCCGAGGAGGTCACCGGGGCCTTCCGCGAGGGATCGGTGTAGGCACCGTCCTGGAACGACCAGCCGTTGAACTCGAAGGTTCCCATGATCGGGGCGTCGGGCACGGGTCGCCAGAGCACCTGGTTGTAGCTCAGGTGATAGTGCATCAGTGCACCGGCGTAGGTCGAGTCGCCCCCGAGGGGGATCCACTCCGCGAACTGGCCTTGCAGGTAAGCCTCGGGAGCGAGCCGCATCGAGAACATCAGGCTCGGCTCGAGCGAGACGTGCGCGGTGCCGAGGCCCTTCGAGGCCTGACCGCTCGGCATGAAGCTACGGAACTGGAAGGTGACCTGGAGCAGCTCGGTGTCGAAGAGCAGCGACTTCGAGCCGAAGTTGAGGTCGGCGAAGCCCGACATGCTCGGCCCGTAGGTCGGGTTGTTCGAGCGGTACGGGATCTCGAAGAAGAGGCTGCCCTTCTCATTCGCGGCTTCGGTGTAGAAGTAGAGCTGGTCGAAGTTCACGCCGGTCTGGCCGTAGATCGAATTCGGTCGACCGGTGCGGAAGCCCGAGGGCGGGAACTTCGGCCCCGCGCCGCCGTTGCCGTTCGATTGACGAGCCCAGAAGAACTCGTTGCGATCCGGATAACGCATCTGCCAGCCGTGATCCCATCGGAGGCGGGTCAACGTGCGGGGACGAGCGTAGTCCTGGAAGAACGCGGCGTTGGCTTCGGGGATCCAGCTGGGCTGGTAGCAGGGGTCGGGGCAAGCGAGTGCATCGTAGAGGTTGCCGAAGAATCGACATCCGAAGTGTTGATCACACCCCGCCATGCCGTTGCAGCCCTTCTGGCCCGGAACGCACTGACCACCACGACCGCACGAGCCGCAGCCCGCGTATCCGCCGTAGCCGTCGGTATGGAGCTTGTGACCGCAGCTCGGGCACGAAGCCTGAGCCACCGACGAATCGACCGGCGCCGAGTAGTCCTGAGCGACCGCGGGAGCCGGGGCCGACTCGGGAGCGACCGGCTCGGGCGAGACGGCCGGGACGGCGGCGGCGGGCATCGGCGAGGCCGCGGGAGCATCGACCGCCGTGGGAACCTCCTCCGGCAGCGGCGGAAGCTCCATCGTCTCTTCGGCGACGGGCGTCGGCTCGACGGGAGCAGCCGGAGCGGGAGTCGGCTCGACCGGCGCCGGAGCGGGCGTCGGCTCGACGGGGGCCGGAGCGGGCGGCAGGTCGACGGGAGCAGCCGGGGCGGGAGTCGGCTCGACCGGTGCCGGAATCGGCGACACGGCCGGCATTTGAATCGGCGCATCGGGGATCGAGGGAGCGGGCGGCTCGGCCGGAGCCGTCGCCGAGGCCGGGGATGCTGCGGGGTCCGGAAGGGGCGGCAGGTCGTCGATCGCAACCGACGCGGTCGGCGCCGGCGCCGGAGCCGGCGGCTCGACGCGGGACTCGGCGGCAGGGGCCGGCGGCTCGGGAAGCAACGGCAGGTCGTCGACGACCGGGGCCGGAGCGGCCACCGGGGCGGCGGCCGGGAGTTCGGGGGTCGGCACGCGGGCCGGTGCCGCCGTCTTCTCCACCTTCTTCATCGAGCGGACCGGCTGAGAGACGCGTGCGGGAGCGGCGGACCGTGCCGGGTTCACCGGACGAGGGGGCGCGACTCGCGGTGCATCGGAGATGATCCCCGCCTCGCGGAGGGTCTCGGCCAACGGAGCGGGCAGATCGGTTTCATCGCCTGCGTGAGCGATCGAGATCGGGCATCCGGCTGCAACGGTCAGCAGGACGGCACGGAAGGCCCACCCGCTTTCCCGACTCCGGCGTTCCTGTACGAGCCTGCTGAACATCATCGGACTCCTTTCTCCCTGAGTCGCCGTCCCGGCGACGCTTCAGATTCGCCTCGTGTCTTCGGATGGATCGCGGCGGCGGGCTCGTGTTCGAGCCTCGGCATCCCTGGATCGCCGCGGTATCTCTGTCTGGGGTCTCGGCGGGGGCAGGGGTCGGGAATCCGCCCCCGCCGCGGCCTCGCGTGGTCGAGTATTCGTCAGCGTCCCGGCGTCCGAGCCCGCCGGAAGACCTCGGAGAGGCTGCCGGAGGATCGGCGAGGGGGCGTGGGCGAACCGGCCGGCATCTGATAGCCCGAGCTCCGGACTTGCGGATCCTCGATGGTCGTCGGCGGATAGGTCGCGGCGGGCACCGCGGGCATCGGGGTCGGTGCGTATGCCGGCGGAGGGACGGCCATCGGCGGAGCCGCATAGACCGGGGGCGCGACCGAGGCCTGCGCCTCGTTCCCGTTCCGTCTCGAGCGAGCGAGCACGTCGAGGAGCGAGCGATTGCCGGTGGTCAGGGTCGCGGGAGGTCCCGATCGCCGAGCGATCTCGAGTTCGCGGCGAGCCTCGGCGAGGATCTCGCGAGCGGGCTTGCGACGAATCTTGGCGATATGGGCGGAGAGGCGAACGTCCGGGTCGTGCGAGTTCGCACCCGCGACCATCACGCCGGGGTCGCTGGTCCCGTTCATGGCGCTGCCTTCACGTCCCGGGGTGGGAGGCGGCGGCGGTGCGGATTCGCGTTCCTGATCGACTTCGATCGTCTCGGGATTCAGGAACTGACACCGCGAGAGCGCGACCATGGCGGCGGCTCGGACGCGATCCGAGGTCTCGACGGGGAGCTTGTCCGCCGGCTCGGAGGCGATCGTGTCCTTCAAGGCGGCGATCGTCTCCTTCGTGCAGCAGCAGCCGTTGTTGAGAACGCGGGCGGCGGCGTAGCGAACGCATTCATTCTGGTCGCCGCGAAGGGCGGCCACGAGAGCCTTGCTCGCCTCGGGCCATCGACGGCAATCGACCGTTCCCAGGTATTCGACCGCGGCGACGCGGGCCTTGGCGTCGGCCTCGCTCGCCTTGATCTTCGCGGCGACCGCGGCGGCGCCGTTCGGACCGCCCGGGCCGTTCGCGATGTCTTGCAGTTGCTTGGCGGTCGGCACGGTCGGGCAGCAGGATCCGAGCATCCCGCCGGAGATGGCGCCGACGGGCCCCATCATGTTGTTGACCATCATGCCGAGATTCGAGGCGCAGAACTTCTCCTTGCAGATCGCGCAGTTGGCCTTGGTGATCCCGAAGAAGCTCCAGAGCGTCTTGGGCTGGGCCGCGCCCGCCGCGCTCGAGATCGCCGAGGTGCCGACGCCCGATGCGGCGGCTCCCGGAATCGGCGGAGCCGTCGGAATCTGGGCATGCGCCGAGAGCGCGATGCCGGCCAAGGTCAGCAGTCCGGCGACGGACGCCTTCCAGAATCTCATGGGACCGCCTCCTCAGGGGGTTGACCCGTCATCGTTCTTGCCCGAGGAGAGGGGACCGCGCGACGCCGCGCGGAGCGAGACGAGCCCCTTCGACGGACACCCCAACGGGTCGGACGATGCCGAATCCCCCTGGGCACACCTTCATGAATCGGGCATTGAGGATGCCGCCTTGATAAATTGTGACGATTTCTCCGGTTCTCGCGGTCGCACCGGTCGAAGCGGTCGAGCCGAAGGTTCCGAGCATTCCGATCGCTCGCCCAGCGGAGAGCGTCACGAAACGCCGTACTATCTCCAAATAGCTGGTACGCGACCCGGCTCGAGGTATAACCGACGGTGCGGAGTCGTCGAGAGATTCAGGGAGCCGAACGCGAGAGGTCCGCGCACCATGAGCAAGTCAGGGTCGGGGGGATCCAAGCCCTCGTGGAAGGACTCGAATCGCGGATCCTCTCCGTCGCGGAAGAGCGGTCCCGCCTGGAAGAAGGATCGCGAATCGGGGCCGACGTCGGCTCGCCCCAAGTCCAAGGGAATCCGCGTCTTCCAGTTCGGCGTGCTGCTCGTCGGCTGCTTCGCTGCGATCGTCTGGCTCCTCCTCCAGCTCTTTCAGCCGAGCCCCGCGCACGTGGCCCTCGTCGGGGACGACTACGTCGAGTCGTTGACCATTCCGACGAACGTGCAGGGGCTGAACGCCTTGCGATCGCTCCAATCGCTCGCGGGCCGAGAGACCGGCCTGACCTTCTGGGGCTCGCGCCGGCTGACCGTCCGCAAGGAGATCTGCGACCTCGGCGACGACCGCGGTTGGAGAGACGGCTGGAAGACGGAGATGCAAGATCTCCGCAAGTCGTTTCGAGAAAAGACGTTGGTGATCTACCTGGCGCTCCACGGAGCGGTCGATCCCGAGCTCGGCCCCTACTTCCTCGCGGGCGCCGCGCCTTCGGAAGCGAATCGCCTGCCGTTCCGAGACGTGCTCGCCGCCGTCAAGGAGCTTCCCAAGGACAAGGAGATCGTGCTCGTCGTCGACGCCGCCCAGATCGAGACCGACTGGACGCTGGGGATCTTCGGAAACGACTTCCCGCGTGCGCTCGAGGCGATGCGCTCGGAGATCGCGGCGATCCCCAATCTCTGGGTGATCGCGTCGTGCTCGTCCGACGAGGTCTCGCGTCGAACCCGGGACTTTCGCTACTCGATCTTCGGCAAGGCGTTCCAGAACGCACTCGAGGGCCGGGGAGCGGGCGAATCGGGCCGGGTGAACCTGGCGAATCTCTTCGAGTATGTGAAGACCGAGGTCGGTCGAGTCGCCGCCGAGAGCTGGGGAGCGAAGCAGACCCCGGTCCTCCTGGGGAGTCGGGGCCTCGACGAGGCCGCGCGAGTTCAGATCAACGTGGTGGTGAAGTCGAGCGACCGCCCCGATGCGTCCGTACCTCCGGCCGAGTCGGAATTGGTCGGCCGCTTCGCCAAGCACCTGGCGCGGTACGTCGATCTCTCGAAATCGGTCCCGAATCCGAGCGTGACGGCACCCGCGCAATGGCGAGCGTATCGCGAGGCGATGATCCGTTACGAATCGCTGGTCCGAGCCGATCATCGCGACGTCCCCGAGCGGCTCGAAGCCGCGATCCTCGAACTCGAGAAGCGGATCACGGCGGCCTCGGAGGTCGATCTCGCGGAGTCGGAGGGCTACACGCTGGGAATCCGCGGACTGACCGGGCGTCCGATTCGCGTCGGCGGCGCCGGTTGGCCGGCCGAGTCGGTCAAGGTCTGGAACGCGGCGGGGACCTCGAACCTCTCGAAGACCTGGGAAGCGGTCGAGAAGTCGCGAGCGAACGTCGATCGACGCGCACTTCAAGCCGAGCTCTACTCGGACGCCTTCGACCGGCTCGCCAAGTCGACCGACGACCTCGCCGGCTCGATCGAGAAGATACGATCGCTGACCTCCGAGATCCGACCTCGGCCGATCCCGGCGGAGATCGAATTCGCGGCGATCTTGGCGAAGATGGTCCCGACCTCGGCCCTCGAGTCGGCGGACTACGCGGGCCAATTCGCGAGAGCGCTCGGACTTCGCGCACGGGCGGAACGGATCGCGCCGGTCGCTCGCGATCCCGAGCGTCGATTCGGATACGGCGAGCGAGTCCTTCCCTGGATCCGCACGACGCTCGGCGAGGCCGACGCGGCTCGCAGGCAGGGCGAGGACTTGCTCTTCTCGTCGGAATCGAAGGATTGGTTCCGCGCGGCGGAGGCGTTCACGCAGGCACATACACGGTACGACGACGCCGACGGCCGCGCCGAGGCGGTGCGCACGGCCCTGGAGATCCGCGATCGAGCCTATGCCGACCTTCCCGCGTTGTCGAAGTGGGCGATCGACCGCCTCAGCGAGTTGGGGCCGTCGGATCCCGCGCGTCGAGAGCTCGCCGAGGGTTGCGAGCGGCTCTGGCGACGGCTCCACGAACTGGGCGACCGCCTCGACGCCGCCCCATCTCCGACGCCCGCTCTCGAAGCGCTCGCGAAAGACGTCGCCGCGGGATTGACCGCACTCGAGCGGGCCTATTCCGCCGATCTCGGCGACCTGACGGGCACCGGAGGCGTGGGCCTCCCCAAGGACTGGGATCTGGCACAGGCGCTGGCCGTGCCGATCTCGCTCGCGCCGGAACGCGAGCGCTTGTCGTCCCCGACTCGAGGCGGCTCGGGTGCGGGCGTGCTCGATCTCGCCGCGCGCAACGCCGAGCTCCGTCTCCAAGCTCGAACCGCCCTCGCTCTCACCGCCCCCTGGTTCGATCGCATCGAGCCGCCCGCGGCCGGCGAGCCTGCGGCGAGTGCGGGCTCGGAGTCGAACTGGGAGAAGTCGTCGGCCGTGCTCGAGAAGATCGAGGAACACCTCGGTGCCGGCTCGAAGTCCGAGCCCGCGGCCCGAGGCGCCGCCCTGGCTTGGATCGGAGACCAGATCGGCCGGCGCTTCCTCGCGATGCCCGCGCGAATCGACGCTCTCGCCGACGGGATCAATCGCCTCGATACCGACGCGGGGCGTGCGGATGTGGCGCTCGCCGAACGCATGGAGCGGCTGGTTCCGCCCGGACTCGGTCCAACGCGGTCGCCGACGTCGGAGAATCGCAAGCGCGCGATCCACGATTACCTCGTCGCTCAAGCGATTCGGACCTGGACCGACCACTGGTACGCGGAGTCCCCGACGGATCGGCCGTCCTACCTGGCCGCCGGGCTCGCGTTCCTGGGAGATGCCGCCAAGCTCGTCAAGAACTCGCCCGAGGTCGCCGCGGCCAAGAAGCGGATCGAGAAGTCGGGTGCGCTCGTTTTCGACGAACCGCCGCTGGTCTCCCTCACGAGCGAGGCCTCGCTCCCGCTCCGCTACGTCGTCAAGCCCGACGAAGGCGCCGAGGTTCCGCCCGGATTTCCGGTGGCTTGGATCGAGCCGGGCAAGAATCTCCAGGTGGTGCCGGTCTCGACCGATCCGCAATTCCGCCGAGTGATCGAGTTTGGCGATGAGCCCAAGCCGGTGTCGCTCACGATCGGAAGTCCGCTGATTCCGAAGCTGTTCGGCCCGGGCTCGCGGACTCCGGTGGTGGAACCGTCGTCGGTGACGGTCCGCGGGTTCTATCGGGGCCAGATGCTCGAGCGACGCACACCGGTGGGGATCTACCCGGTGGCCGACGTGACCGAGATCTCGGAGGCCCCGCCGCGGCTGGGAACGATCGCCGTTCGCGCCGATGAGGGGGTGCTCCAGCAATACGGCGAGGGCACCGGGGCGATCGCCATCGTCCTGGACTGCTCCGGCAGTATGTGGGAGAAGGGCGTCGAGTTGGCCGACTCGCGCTATCGCAAGGCCACCAAGGCGCTGCGCGAGGTCCTGAATTCGATTCCGGCCGGAACGAAGGTCAGCATCTGGGTCTTCGGCGAGAAGCAACTCGACGGTCGCGCCTTCATGAATTCCCGCGAGTCGATTCAGCAACTGATGCCGATGACGACCTGGGATCCGTCGATGACCCCGGCGGTCACGGCGCGGGCCGAATCGCTCGAGCCCCAGTATTACACTCCGCTCGTCCGCACGATGATCAAGGCGCGGGACGATCTCTATACCTCGGGCCGATCGTTGCGCACGCTGCTGGTTCTCTCCGACGGCGCCGATCAACCCGAACGCGACCTGACGTTCGAGCAGGACGCCGAGATCAACCCGCAGGCTCTCCCGATCGAGCAGTATCTGCCTCTGGCGTTCAACCAGACGCGGATTCGGATCAACATGGTCTTCTTCCAAACGATCGAGACCGAGCTCGAGCGCGTTCGCGGCAACTTCGGGGTGATCAAGCGGTTCGACCCGCCGGGATTCATCGCCGAAGCCAAGGACTTGGGTGCGTTGATCGATTCCTTGAAGCGCGGGATCGAGCAGAAGCTGACGTACCGCGTGCTTCGAGAGGACGGCCGACCGGTCAAGGAACGAGCCGACGCACGCACGCTCGTGAGTGCGACTCCGGACGGCGATCAGTGGCACGTCCCGGCGCTCGATCCCGGCGTCTACATCGTCGAGGTGGAATCGGATCGCACGATCCGCGGGACCTTCAGTCTCGACAGCGGCGACCGTCTCCTGCTCCGACTCGGCGCGGGTCCGCAAGGCGGGCTCGCTCTGCGCCGCGGGCTCTGGCGGGAAGATCTCGACGGCAGGGCGAGCAGTCCTCCCGACCAGGGCAACGGCCGCCGAATGACCCTGGCGCAGAGTCGACATCAACGCGAGGGAGGTCTCTCGCTGCTGCTCGCACTCGAGCGAACGACCGACGTCTCCAAGACTCCGATCTCACAGCCCGAACCGTTCGACTTCTGGCTCGACGTTCGCGGCCCGCGCGAAGCTCGGCCCGCGGGACTCGTCTGGCGCACCATCGACGGATATCCCGCCCCGACCTGGGCCGTCGATACCCAAACCTGGCCGCTCGACGCGAAGCGCGTTCCGGTGAAGCCGATCATCGACGCCTGGTGGTCGTCGGAGCGAGCGACCGCACCCGACGCCGCACTCGAGAAGACGAAGGATTTCGACACTCCGCTCGAGGAAGGCCCGCGCGGGCTGACCGGGCGATCGCTCGCGGTCGACGGTCGCAACGTCGAGATCGAGTCGATCACGGTCGAGGAGTCGCGTCTCGTGATTCGGATCCGACACGCCGTCGATCATCCGGTGCGGATCCGCCCGATCGGGATCAGCCCCGCTCGCTCCGAGCATCGCTGGTACCGCGCGGCCGGGAAGTACACGGCGCTCTTCTCCGCGACGAACCGCGACGAGATCCAGTCGCTCTTGACGCGGCTGGAGTTCACGTCGATCGATCGCCTCACGCGAGACGCCGGCAAGCGGAACGACCACGCCGCGATCGTCCCGAACGACCCGCCGGCTCCGAACGAGAGCCGGCCCGCTCCGATCCCGCTCGATCGTTGATCGACCCGCTCCCGGGTCGGCCGCGAAACGCCTCCAAGCACGAAGACGCGACCCCACCAGCAACCGTTGAAGCATCGGGCCGACGCGGGCGTTCGCCCAGGGCTCCACGGGGAGAAGGATTCGATGGCGGACAAACAGCGCTCGACAGGTTGGCGAGGCAAGAACGCTCGCGGCCGATCGAAGAAGACGGCGGCTTCGATCCGTCAGGCGATCGGGCTGCTGATCTTCACGATCACGGCGATCGCGGGAGCGATCATCGGCCTCGTCGTCTTCGCGATCCCGACGCCGAAACCCACGGCCGCGGGCTTCTGGATCACGAGGTCGAGCGACCCGCGCCTGCCCGACGACCCGACGTCGGCCGCCGACCGAGCGGCGTTCCTCGAATCGGCGATGATCGAGACGTCCGCCGACGCATTCGGCGAGAGTTGGTCGAAGGCCGCCGCGCATCTCGCCTCGCGCCGCGAGAACGACTCGGTGGTCCTTTATGTCTCGGCTCTTGCATTCCTGGATGATGCGGGCGACGTCTCGATCCTTCCCGCCGACGCGGTGCCCGACGGCGATCAAGGGCGTCTGCCCTTGGCCGACGTGCTCGCCGCCGTGCGCGAATGCAAGTCGAAGAGCAAATTGGTGATCCTCGACATCGGCCGGCCGGTGGCCGACGGGTCTCTCGGCCAATTGAGCAACGACGTCGCCGGGCGCGCCGTCGAACAGATCGAAGCGATCGCCGACCCCGCTCGTCTCGTCCTCCTGGCATGCGGCCCTGGTCAACTCGCGCATCGTTCGGAACTCCTGGGACGCTCGATCTTCAATTACTATGTCGATGAAGGTCTGCGTGGATGGGCGGACGAGAAGGAGCCCGACGGCGTCGTGACCGCGCGGGAACTCGGACGATTCGTCGCCTCGCGCGTCGAGGATTGGGCCAAGCGCGTCCGCAACGTCGACCAGACGCCGGTTCTCCTGGGAGCGGCGGAGACCGACTTCAAGTTGGTGATACTGCCGACCTCCGGCAACAAACCACGACGGATCGAGGAACCCGATCTGAAAGCACGCCTCGATCCGACCGCCGCCGTTGCCGACTCCGGCGAGAAGCCCGAGGCGAAGAAAGACGAAGCGAAGAAGGCCGAGGCGGAGCCGCCGGCCGCGCGCGCAGGCGCGACTCCGCGACGCGTCTACCCCGACTTCCTCGCGGCGGGCTGGAAGAGCTCCCGCGACCGCCGAGCGGCTCGAGCGACCGCGCTCGCGCCCCGACCGTTGGCTCGACTCGAGACGCTGCTCCTTCGATCCGAGCTCGCCTGGCGCTACGGCCGCCCCGAGGCCGAGGTTCGCGGCGAGTTCACGACGGCCGCCGCGGCGATCGACAGACAGTTCGCCGAATCGTCGAAGATCGCCCGCCCCTCCCCGCTTCCGAGCATCGCACTCGCCTCGATCGACGCCCCGCCGAGCGATCCCGCGACCGCGAAGGCGGTTGCCGACCTGCTCGCCGCACGCGCGCGAAAGACCGAACCCGGTCTCACCGAGGAAAAACTCCGCCCCGACGTCAAGGTCTTCCTCGATAAGACGCCGATCCGCGATGAGGTCGAACTCGCCGGCGCGATCCTCGACGTACTGAGTCGGCCGGATCCTCCTCAGCGGCGGATGTACGCCGAGATGATCCGGTTCGCCGACCTCGTGCTTCGAGACTACCGAGCGAGCAAGAGCCTGGCTCCCGAAGCCACCCACCTCGAGACGCTGTTCCTGCAGCAACTCGCCGGCCTGACCCCGCCCGCGCCGCCGGCTCCGGCGGCTGGTTCCACCCCGATGCCTCCCGGAGCGGGCGCTCCGGCGAGGGCCGCCTCGGTCTGGCCGAACGAGCTGCTGGCGGAGGCGGTCGCCTCCATGCGGCGCGGCGAGCTCCTGAGTGCCGACGCGATCGGCTTCCCTTGGACTCGTGCGCTCGTCGATCGAGCCGCGATGAGTCGACACATCGCTCAAGTGCTGATGCGTTCCCCGGGATACGTGCTTCCGGCCGAGGTCGATGAAGCCGTCGGGAAGTCGGATGGATTCGATGATCAGTTGGCCGAGATCGAATCGATCCTGGCCTCCGCGCATCGTGCCCTCGAGGAAGCGAACGATCTCCTTCCTCGAGTGTTGCCCTCGATCGATTCGGGCGACGATGCGGATGAGGCTCGCGAATGGCTCGAGACCGCGGCCGCCGCGGCCCGTCTGGCCGATCTCCTCGAACCACCCGCCGCCGGCCCCGCGCTCGAGCGCTGGAGCCGGCCCGAATCGGCGCTCGCGGAAGCCCAAGCGATGCGCGACGAGATCGCCGCGGTCGAGTCGGGCGCGGCGCGGCTCGCGCGTGGATTCACGGTCGAGCGGATCCAGGCCGCCCTTCTGGCGGCGCGAGGTCCCTCGGCTCCGCCCGAAGCCTGGCACGATCTCGATGCGCTGCTCGCCAAGCCCTTGGTCCCGCCCGACCTGCGAAAGGAACTGATCGAGGTCGCCGACGCGTTGGATCGACAGTTGCACAAGCGACACTTCGAAACCACGGCGATGGTCAGTCCCGACGGCGAGATCGATCGAGGCCGCGCCGAGGAGTCTCGACGAGCCGTCGCGCGGGCCGACCGCGCGATCGGTTCGCTGGCGCTGGGTGGAATCGAGGTCGACGGATTGCGCGCTCCACGCGACGCATTCGCGCAGAAGCCGACCGCGTCGACTCTCGCGGCGGCCGGCAAGGCGATCCGGCTTGCATGGAAGGGCGTCCCCAACGCGATCGAAGCCGAGACCGATCCGACGCGACGCGCTCGGAAGGCTTGGATCGTCCCGGGCTCCTGGATCTCTCCGTCGATCGACAACGAGTCGACCGCACCGCCGACGACCCAACTCCGCTCGTCGCGCGAGGCGCTGCTCTGGACCTGGGCGGCCGAGTTCTACGGCTATCTCCGCGACGAAGTCGACTCCGGGTCGGTGATCATCGACGCAGCGGCGGCATTCGATGCGTTTGCGAAGTCGAGCTCCAAGATCCCGACGATCAAGATCGAGCGCGACCCCTCGGCTCCGATCCCGGTCCTCCAACCGCTCGAGCCGCGGGGAACGGTCTCCCTGCTCGTGACGCCGAGCGACGCGGCCGCGAGCCGCGACGCGAAGCTGCGGATCCTCACTCCGCCCGATGCAAAGCTCCGAGTGACGGAGCCGACGATTCCCGAACTGGAACCGCGCCGACCGACGAAGCTCGGAATCGAGGTGTCGCTCGACGATCCGAAGACCGAGCCCGCCGCTCCCGGAGCTGCGCCCGGATCTCGGGAGACCTCGCCGGCTCCCAAGGGCCTCCTGGTCGAGATGATCGCAGGGGGACGTCCGTTCTTCCATCGCGCGGACGTCGACTTCGGCTCCGCACTCGAGCCGCTGCGGCTCGTGTTGACGGATGATCCCAAGTCGTCCGCCGATCCGCTCGATCGCGTCGCCCTCCGCGCCATCGACTCGCCCCAGAATCACTATCTCTGGGTCCGCAACCCGACCGGGAAACCTCGCAACGTCGAGGTCCGGGTTTCGCTCCAGGGCGACGACACGCCGCTGGCGACGGCGCGGCTTCGCGTCGCCGCGGGGGCGACCGCGGCGATCCCGGCGTTCACGCTGCCGTCGCCGCCGCCCGCGCCCGCGGGGCAGCCCGCCGCGGCGAACCCGCCGCCGACCCCGATCGATCGACCTCTTCAGATCCGTCTCTACGACTCCGACCGGGTGGCCGTCGACGCGACCGATCCGCCGATCGATGAGTTGATCCCCGCGGTCGACCTCAGTCCCGCGAGCGAACTGATCCAGGTCGTCGAGATCAAGTACACGCCCGCCAATGAGAACAACGGCTTTCGCAATCTCCTCAGCGCCAAGGTCCGAGCCAAGACCGCACTCCAGAACGGACCGTGCGCGGTGAGCCTGGTCTTGCCGAAGGAGGGGATCCCGGGGCTCCGCGGGCCGGCCGTGATCGAACAGCTCAGCGGGACCTTGAAGGCCCAGGGCGATGAGGTCACGCTCTCCGCGACCGGGCTCCCTCTCGACGACACGGCCGACACCTCGGCGATCTTCTACCTCTCCGTCGACGGCGACGGCCGCGCGTTGAAGTATCGGACGACGTTCGACCGCCAGGGGCTCGTGCCTCGTACGCCTCAACTCGACACGAGGCCCGCGCTTCGGATCTCCGGAGAGCATTTGGCGGAGATCGACCGCCCCTATCCGGTCGCGATCCAAGTCGACAACCCGCCCGACGACCAGTCGACGGTGGTCGTCGGGTTCCTGCTTCCCAGCCCCGACGGCAAGCCCGCGCTCCGCTTCGATCAGACCGTGCCCGCGAGAAAGAAGCTGATCACGCTGTCGATCGACCCCAAGGGCACGCTTGGTTTCCGCGGCTCGATCGCCGATCAACGCGTCGACCTCGAGACGCGCGGGTTGAGCGGACCGACGAACATCCAGGCCACGTTGTTGAACAGCCGCGCCCGCGTCGAGGGACCACCTCGAACTCTCGAGCTGATCCTCGACGGTCGACCGGAGATCAAGATGTTCGAGCTGTCGAAGGCGACGGCCGCGGCGATCCAACTTCGGGCGGCGGGCGGTTCTCAGAGCGGAATCGCCTCGGTCCGATTCTTCTTCGGCGTCCCGCTCGACGACAAGATCCCCAACGAGAAGGAGGCGGTGCCGGGCTCGGTCCTGCCGGATGGATCCTACTCCGCCGTGCTCCCGATCCCGAAGGATGCCAAGGGCAAACTCGACGTGGGGGTCGAGTTCAAGAACGAACTCGGAAAGCTGCGCTTCGCGCGGCTCGTGCACGAAGTCGCTCCCGCCGCGGGGGCGATGACGGGCCCAGGAGGCCTCGAGGAGAAACCGAAGACGGGTGCAGTGGCCGGAAAGGTCGTCTTTGCCGGCATCGAACAGCCCAACCTCGACGTCACCGTCTACAACCAGAAGTCCGAACCGGTCGGCAAGGGAAAGACCGACGCAAAGGGACTCTACCGCGTCGAGGGGATCGAGCCGGGGACCTACTACGTCTATGTGACGCGCCTCGAGAACAACTCGCAGGCGCTCGAAAAAGTACTGATCAAGGCAGGAGAGACCGCAAAGCTCGACCTCGACATGGTCTCCAAGTAGACGAGGGCGCCGGCCGGTCGAATCTTTGCGCGGGCGATTCCGGGAACGGTGGATGCAGGCGCAGGGCTCCGCATGTTAGACTGTGGGATCGAAGTTACGGTCGAACCGGTGCGGTTTCGGATGGAATGGTCGGCCGTGTCCGCTCTCGGTTGAGCTCCCGAGGCGAACGCTGTCCGCCCCCGCCTCCCCCTCCGCGAAGTCGCGACTGGACCCCACGCCCATGCCCGACCCATCGAAGCAACCGCCGAATCCCGACGAATTCCGGACGTACGTGATGCCGCCGGGCGAGGCGGGACGCGACTCGGGGGCGATCGCCGAGAAGACTCCGCCGGGAACGCATCCGACCGCCGAGCCGACGCCTTACGTCTCGCCGACCGATCGCTTCGCCCCCACTCCTTCGGGGTCGAAGACTCCTTCCGGCGGCGTCTCCTCCCAGTTCGCCATCCCTCACGGCGCGATCTCGCCGGGAACCGAGCTCTTCGGCGACTATGTCGTCGAGTCGAAGCTCGGCGAAGGCGGCATGGGTTCGGTCTGGAAGGTGTTCAACAAGGATCTCGGAACCTCCACCGCACTCAAGTTGATCGTCGACACCAACTTCACGAGCGACGCCCGCGAGCGATTCCGCCGCGAGGCTCAGCTCATGGCGTTGGTGCGCCACGAGAACGCGGTTCACGTCTACCGATCGAAGGTCCAGCCCGACTTCGCCTTCATCGAGATGGAGTTCCTCAAGGGCCGCAGCATCGACCGACTCCTCGAACGCGGTCGGCCCCAGGATCTCCCCTGGATCGCGCGGATCGTCGACCAGCTCTGTTCGGTTCTCGAATATGCCCATGAGCATGTGAAGGATAATCAAGGCAGACCGATCAAGATCGTCCACCGCGACTTGAAGCCGTCGAACCTGATGATCCTCGACGACGCGACCAAGGGGCCCTATTTCCTCAAGGTCCTCGACTTCGGTATCGCCAAGAAGGTCGAACTCCAAGCCTCGACCGACGGCGCGGAGTTCCGCACCGGCACCGGCGGCGCGCTCTTCACGCTGCCGTACGCCAGCCCCGAGCAGATCGGCGGCCGACGCGACATCACCGAGAAGGCCGACGTCTACTCGGTCGGCGTCATGCTCTACGAATTCCTCACCGGCTATCGCCCGTTCGAGGAGCCCGGCCTGATCTACAAGCAGATCAGCAGCCCGCCGCCCAGCTTCCAGGAGCGCAATCCGCGCGTCCCCGCGATGCCCGCGATCGAATCGCTCGTGATGCGCTGCCTCGACAAGGACCCGACCCGCCGCCCCTCGGCGCGGGGGCTCGTCGAGGAGTTCTTCGCCGTCCTCCCGCCCGACCTCGCCATTCCTCAGGCGGCGACCGGTCGTTCGAGCACCAGCCGGATGCGCGTGCCCGGCACCTCGCGCGGGCCGAGTACGTCCGACCTTCGCGCCGCGAGCCTCCAGACTCAGCGCGTGAGCGAAGCCGCGGGCTCGGCCGAACGCACCGAGGTCGGCACGTCGTCGCGGCCCTCTTGGAAGACCGAACCGCAACGACCCGTCAAGTCGAGCAAGACGCCCCGAGAGAGCCGAGCAGCGGGTCCATCGTCGCCCCCGATCGGGATCATCCTCGGCGCGATCGCCGTCCTGATGATCGCCGTCGCATTCTGGATCTTCAGCCTCCCCGGCAAGGACACGTCCAAGCAGGGCGGCGGCACCCCGCCGCTCGTTCCCGATCCTCCCGCCGGCAAGACCTCCGCTCCATCGACTCTGCTCCCCGAGGGCTACGAGGAAGTCGCCGAGAACAAGGCACGAGTCGACGGCTATCCGCAGGTGATCCAGCGCCGCGGAACGAATATCCGCTTCATCTACCTGCCGACTCGCTCGTTCAAGCTCGGCGCCGATCGCGATCACGAAGCGTTCGCCTCGCGCGTCGCGGGTGACGACCCCAATCGTCCTTTCGACGTCGAGAAGGACGATCGGCGCGACGACATCCCCCAGCGCGACGTCATGGTCACGCACTTCTACATCCAGGAAACCGAAGTCACGAACGGCGAGATCGCCGCGTTCATGAGGAAGCAGGGCCGCCGCGAGCGCGATCTCTGGGAGCGAGGCTTCAACGCGAATCCCCGCGCTCTCGAGGGAAAGCCCGCGGTGAACGTCTCGAAAGAGATCGCTCGGGCGTATGCCAAGTCGGTCGGAGGCGACCTTCCCAGCGAACTCCAATGGGAATTCGCAGCCCGATCAGCCGATTCGCGATATCGGCCCTATGTTTGGAGAAAGGCGAATCACATCCCCGCACTGGTTCGCGATGACCTCAACATCGAAGTGGCTCTCGTCTCCGGGCGGCCGATCGATGCCATTCGGGGCCCGAACGAGAGCCGCCATGACCAGACCGAGGACGGCGTGATCGGCATGATGGGGAATGTTCGCGAGTGGTGCCTCGACGTCTGGGCCCCCTACCCGGCCGACGACGCCGCGAACAAGCTCCTGCCCCAGCGTGATCCGGTCAACGAGACGCCTTTCGGTGTTCCACGCTCCGTCATCCGAGGCGCGTCCTATCGGTCCTTCGCCGATCGCTGTCAGACCACCTGGCCGCGCCGTTTGATGGAAGAGAACGATAGTGCGACTCTGAGCCAATTGAAGGAGAACGGCTGCGCCGACGACATCGGGTTCCGAGTCGTGCTCCCGCTTCCCGAACCGCAGGCCGATGCCGCGGCTCGATGAGTTGGGGACCGTCAGGCCGACCGATGCTCCGTCGCTCCCAGGCCCCTCCTCCGTAACGAGGGACGACGATGCGTGGTTCGCGACCGACACTCAGCGCGGTTCTCCTCGCCGGCGCGGCGTTGTTTCTGCTGATCGCCGTGGCGGCGATCGTGTTGCTCATGCCGCCGGCCAAGCGGGAGCAACCTGTCGATGCCGGTGCCGCCGGGATCGCGAAGCCCGATCCATTGCCCGCCGTGGAGGTGAAGACCGCGGCGGAGCCGAAGGTCGCGGCGCCTGCGGACACCGCGAAGCCTCCCGTCGCCGCCCCGACCGATCTCGCGAAGCCCTCGGGCGGAAGACGCGACGCTCGACCTCCCGACGACGGCCTCCAACGCGTCTGGTCGATCGTCGTCGGCATCGACGCCTACAACGACCTCTCGAGAATCCCCGCAGGTCGCGGCGGTGAGAACTCGGCGCGGACGTTTGCAGGTTGGCTGAAGCGCGAAGCCGCCTGGGAAGACGATGGAATCCTGCTCCTGGTCGATCGCGGCGAGCGCTCGCCCGCCGATCCGGGAGAGATCAGCCCGCCGCTCTATCCCTCGCGAGCCAATCTCGATTGGGCGTTCAACAAGTGGCTGCCCGCGCGGATTCGAGTCGGCGATGTCGTCGTCTTCTATTTCGCGGGCCAGGCGGTCGGGCTGCCGCCCGTCCCCGGGTCGCCCGTCGGAGCGGCCGGCCGCGGACGCCTCCTCGCGATCGACTCCGCGGCGGCCTCGGCCGACATCACCGGATTCGCCCTCGAGGATGCGATCGACGACGTCGCCAAGGCCGGTCGAAACTCGATCGTCTGCTTCCTCGACACGTCGCTCTACGGCCGCGGCGCCCCCGTGGAGACGAAGCTCGCACAGTCGCCTCCCGACACCTCGGGCTATCTTCACACCTTGACGCGTTGGCCGGGCGTGAGCGCGTGGATCGCTTCGGACAGCCGCCCCGCGCGTCAACCCTCCGGCGCGAACGAGCTCAGCCCCTTCACCACGGTGCTCCTCGAAGCGATGGGCACGCGCGACGAACAATACAATCTCCTCGCCGCCCTCAGTCGACTCCAACGCGACCCCAGGTCGAGCGGCCAAGGATTCCGGCCCTCCGGCAACCTCGCGGTCGACCTCACCCTCTGGTCGTCCGACCTCCGTCGCCCCGCGGCCAAGCCCCCCGAACTGCTCGCCCAACGAGGCCACGCACGTGCGGTCCGGCGTGTGGCGATCGCTTCCGACGGCGGTCGTCATCTCACGGGATCCGACGACTCCACGGTCCGCATCTGGCGCTCGGATGACGCAACGCTCACTCGCGTTCTCGATCGAAATCTCCACGGAGTCACCGGGCTCGCCCTCTCCGACTCCGGCGCGTTCGCGGCGTCGGGTGATTCACAGGGCGGGCTCCACGTCTGGGATTTTCGGCGCCGAGCGTTCGTCCCGCCGGGCGAATTGCCCAAGCACACCGCCGGGATCATCGACCTCGCCTTCATCCCCGAGTCGAATCGACTCGTCTCTCGCGACTCCAAGGGCGTCGCAAGGCTGACCGGCCTCTCCGAGTTCGACGAGAGTCGATCGCTGATCTCCGAGCAAGTCGCGGGGCTGGCGACCGCCTCGGCTTTCGGCCCCATAGCATTCGTGATCGTCGATTCCAAGGGCAGGATGGTCCGATACGGTCGAGACGGGCTCGCCAAGCCGGGAGCGGTCGAGGAGGTCGGCACGCGGGTCGACAGCGCCCGCATCGCGACCGACGGTTCGCGAGCGGTCATCGCCGATCGCTCCGGCAAGCTCACGCTCTGGGATGAGTCCGCCGGCCGCGTCGTCCTGCAGGAGGTCGTGGCCGACCGACTCGACTCCGTGGCCGTCCGAGGAAATCGGCTCGCGGCGACCTCGGGGTCGACGCTGCTCCTCTTCGATTTCGCCGAGGGCAAACTCTCGAAGACGGCCTCCCCGGCTCTCTCCGACGAGGCGACCGACCTGGCGCTGTCCGCGACCGGTCGATACGTGGTCGTACGCACTCGGAACTCCAAGATCGAGGGCTGGGCGCTCGGCGACGGCGGCAAGGCCGAGGCGCTCGGTCTGAGAGGCGAGTCGGGGTTGGCGACGGCGTTCGCGATCTCGTCCGATGAGCGAACGCTCGTCGTGGGCGACCAAGACGGCGGCGTGAGGTTCTGGGACCTCGCGAGCCGAGAGCCCCGCGCCCCCGTCCCCGCGCGTCGAGGTCAGATTGCCGCGCTCTCGGTCTCGGGCGATGGTCGCCGCGTGCTCCATGTCGACTTCGACCACAATGCGCAACTCTGGGATCTCGACGAGGCACGCGAGCTGACGGTCCTGCCTCCTCCGGAGACCCCCGGAGTCGTGGTGCCCGAGGGCTGGCTCTCCGGCGCGATCACCCGCGACGGATCGGCTCTGGTGATGACGACCTATCCGTCGGGGGACGTCGTCTTGCTCGACCGCGAGACGGTTCGGCCGAAGCGACCCGAGGCGGCCCCGGCGGCTGCGATCGCTCCGTTCGCCCGACCGAAGGATCCCGACGCTCCCGACGAGAGCTTCGCGGGTGAGTTCGATCGGGTGCGGATCGTCGAGGGACCGGGGCGAAAGCTCGTCGCCGCGTCGGCATACAAGGGTGATCTCGTCTGCATCTGGGATCTCTTGACGGGTGCTCTTCTCTACACGGCGCGTTGCGACGATCGGGTCACGTCGTTCGACCTCAGCCCGGATGCGCTGAGGTTGTTGACGACCGACGAGGGCGGGGCGATCCAGATCTGGGATCTCGCGAATCCCAACCCGGCCGCACCGAGTGAACCCCGAAGGCTGACGCGATTCGTGCTCGCGGCAGAAGGCAACGCGGCGACGGCCGCGCTCTTCCTCCCTCCCCTCTCGCCCGAACAGCCGCCGCGCGTGGTCTCGGGAGCCCGCAATGGAGAGATCGCGGTCTGGGAAGAGGGCCGCGCGACGCCCGCGCTCGTCATGATCCCCAACGGCCCCGAGGTCTCGTGCCTCGCCCTCACCGAGGATCGCACCCGGCTCGCCGCCGGGTTCCGCGACAAGACCCTGAGGCATTGGCGACTCGCGGCGCGCCCCGTCCAACAACCCTTCCTCGAACCGAATCCGAATCACGACGAACAGATCAACGCTCTCGTCGCCTGGCCGGGCCGTCCCGCGATCGCGAGCGCGAGCGACGACACGACGTTCCGCGTTTGGAACCTCGAGAGTCGACGACTCGACGGCACCTTTTCAGCGGGAGAGGGATCGAGCGACTGGATCGTGCACGTGCCCAATGGTCGCTTCGACTGCGCCGTCGGCGCCGAGCGACGGCTGACCTGGCTCCAGAACGACGAGATCCTCCCGATCGAGCAGTTCGGCGAGCGACTCCGCCTCCCCGGACTCGCGTCCGCGGTCGGCAAGGGGACGCCCGTCGATCCGCCCGTCGTCGCGATTGCGGAGCGACCGCGTCTCGCGATCGACCCGCCCGCCGGCATCAAGGCCGAGAACGGCGAGGCCGAACTCACGATCCACCTCAGCGGCCCGGACCTCCAGGATCTTCGCGTCTATCAGGACGGCATTCCGATTCGCGATTCCGACGACATCCAACTCGTCGCCGATCGCCGCGCGGGCAGAGTGAAGGTCAAGCTCCACAACGGGACGAATCGGTTCTACGCGATGGCGGGACGACCGGGCACGATCGACGGCCGATCGAACGTCGTCGAGCTCAGGTTCGACGAACCCGACCCGCCTGGAGAGCTCCATGTCCTCGCCCTCGGCGTCGGCGACTACGACAAGGAGAACCGCAAGCTCGAGTTCGCGAAGACCGACGCGATCGACATCGCGGAATTCCTCCATTCCAAGGGTGTCCGAGCGAGCGAAGGTCTGACCTACGTCCTCCGCGACGACGAGGTCAACGAGGCGAGCGTCACCGAGAAATTGCGGATGCTGCGGAATCGGGTGCGCGACCGTCCTCAGGATACGGTCGCGGTTTTCCTCGCGGGCCACACCGACATGGTCGGCAATCGATTCTCGCTCCTGCTCCCCGAGTTCGCCTTCTCGGAGGTGGCCGGGACCTTGAATCCGCGAGGGACCTTCCTCGAGTTCAGCACGATCTATCGATATGTCGCTTTCCTGGGATGTCAGAATCGACTGATGATCGTCGACGCCTGCCGCTCCGGCGAGATCTTCAACGATCCCCGGGTGCAGTACGTGCGTCGCGAATTCGACAGCGATGCACACAAGGGGAAGACCTCCTACATCCTCGCGGCCCGCAAGGGCGAGGTCGCGGGCGAATCGGCGGTCCTGGGCCACGGATTGCTGACCTATGCGCTGCTGAAGGGCATGGGAGCGCCGAACCTCTCGGAAGTGTCGTTCACCGACGTCTTCGAGAGGTATCCGACGGCTGATCGCGATCGCAACAAGGTCGTGACCGCCGAAGAGCTGCGGTGGTACGCCGACTTGACGGTGCCCAAGCTCTCCCGCGAGACGCCGCTGCTCGTACAGCGGTCGGGAGTCAGTCGCCCCGCGACGCCTCGACCTCCGGGTGGCGAGACCCCGAGCACGAAGGCTCCCGAGCCGCCGAGTCCGTCGGCGATCCCGCTGGTCACGGTCCCCTGAGTCGAGCGCGGCTCGTCGGTCGAACGAATCCGAACTCGCGGGGGCGTCGCGCGTCGATGCTCGCTCCGCGATCTATTCTGATTCTCGGGGTCGAGACCGAAGCGGAACGCGGATCGCCGTCGATCCCGTCGTCACATTGCATCCACGCGAGCGTAGATGTTATGCGATTGGATTCGGGGTCGATCGACGACGAAGTGATCGGAGGGGACCGTGGCCGACAGCGACTCGAAATCGTACGCCAAGCGTAGACTCGCGGTGGAACTCGCTCGCTCCCAGATCGGCGCGCACTACGTGAATGGCGCCGCGGGGAATCGACCCGGCGAGCACGACGGGGCCTGGTACCGCCCCGATGCTGTGAAGATGTACAAGAATGAACCCTTGCCGGGCGGCAAGGGGGCCGCCGACGGGCGAGTCTCACCGATCGTCCAGTCGGCGTACTGCAAGATCAACGGATTCTGTATCTGCGGCGGTCGAAGCGCGCTCTCTTCCGTCAAAGCTCTTCCAGTCGGCAACCTCGACGAGGAGATCGTCATCTTCGACAACTGCAAGTGGCCGCGACCCGACAAGTACATCCACGGATCGAAGACGATCTACGGAGAGAGTTGCGAAGGGGTTCGCCACTTCGACTGCATCGGGTTCGTCAACTGGTGCCTCTCCTTGACGGCTCGCAAGGTTCACTACGGAATCGAACAGATTCAGAAGAAAAAAGCGGATCAAGCGTCGGAGGGGAAGTTGATCGCCCTGTCCGACGTGCGAGCGGGCGACCTCCTGCTCAAGGGAACGAAGCATATCGCGATCGCGACCGGTGAAGGCACCGTCGTCGAGGCGAGCGGCTACACCCGAGGGGTCAAGGAGACCAAGGTCGAGGACGCCTCGGACCACGACGGCTCGCCTTGGGACTTCGTCTACCGGCTCCCCAACTGGTTCTGGAACTGAGTCCCGCAACCATGCGACGCGATCCCGCTCGGCCGGACCTCGATCGTCTTGTCGTCCCCGCCCGCGATTCTCTAGAGTAAGGCTCCCCCCAAAAGGGATCGCGGACACCAGTCGGAGCGGGAGACGGGAATGCCAACTCGGATCGCGAGCGTATCGGGGCTGCGTGGGATCGTCGGTGACGGGCTCGACCCGATCGGCGTGGTCGAATTCGCTGCGGCTTATGCTTCGTCCTGCGCGGATGGTGCGATCGTGGTCGGCCACGACGGCCGGATCTCTGCGCCCGTGTTCCTCGACGCGGTGCTCTCCGCCGTGCGTGCGACCGGTCGGGACGCCCTGCTCGCGGGCCCCGTGGCGACGCCGACTCTCGGTCGTCTGGTGAGCAAGCTGGGAGCGGCGGGAGGCATCCAGATCTCGGCGTCGCACAATCCCCCGACCTACAACGGCTTGAAGTTCTTCCAGGCGGCGGGAATGGTCCTCAGTCCGCAGTCGGGTCGCGAGGTGCTGGCCCGGATCGATCGCCGCGAATTCGGCTGGGTCGCATTCGACCGGCTGGGTCGCATTCGACCGATTCTCGATCCCGACTCCGAGCATCTCGAAGCGGTCCTGTCGTGCGTGGACGTCGAGGCCATCCGCGCGTGCCGATTCACCGTGCTCCTCGACGGCTGCCACGGCGGCGGCGGACGCATGGGCGATGCGCTGCTGCGGGCGTTGGGCTGCAAGGCGCTCGTACTGGGACCCGTCCCCGACGGTCTCTACGACCACACGCCGGAACCGACCGAGACGAATCTTCGCGACTTCGCCCGGATGGTCCCGGCGTCGGGGGCGGTCGTCGGGTTCGCGCAGGATCCCGATGCCGACCGGCTCGCGCTGATCGACGAGACCGGCCGATACATCGGCGAGGAGTGCACGCTCGCGCTCGCCGCGACGCATCGGCTCTCGCAGGTAAAGGGACCGGTGGTCCTGAACCTCTCGACCTCGAGCATGACGGAGGTCCTCGCTCGTCGCCTCGGGTGCGACGTGCATCGCACCCCCGTGGGCGAGATCCACGTCGTCGAGAAGATGCTCGCCGAGAAGGCGGTCCTCGGCGGCGAGGGCAACGGCGGAGTGATCGATCCGCGAGTCGGTTTCGTTCGGGATAGTTTCGTCGGCATGGCCTTGGTGCTAGACTTACTGGCGAAGCGGGATGTACCGCTCTCCACGATCGTCGCCGAGCTGCCGAAGTTCGCGATGGTCAAGGATCAGTTCCCGCGCGGCGAGGGGGACGCATCGGCCCTCTTCGACCAGATCGCGGCCGGGCGACCGGATGCCCGTGCGGACCGTCGCGACGGTCTGCGGCTCGACTGGGCCGATCGTTGGGTCCACGTCCGCTCGAGCAACACCGAGCCGATCGTCCGCGTGATCGCCGAAGCACCCGACGCCTCCGCCGCCCGCGCGCTGGCCGATGAAATCGGCCGCTGGGTGACCACCGGCGGGAGACCCAAGTGACGCACTGGCCGGCCTACGATCGCCCCCCCTCGGTCGCCTTCTTCGACGTCGACGGCACGTTGCTCGCGGAGACGACGACCTATCTCTTCGCAAAGATCCTCCATCGCCGGGGCATGATCGATCGATCGTTCATGCTCCGCGCGGCCTACCACGGCCTCCAACACAAGCTCGGCAGACTCGACTACAGCGCACTCGTCGACTTCGGGCTGCGCCGGATCCGGAACGTCCCGGTCGTCGAGCTCGAACGCATCGCTTACGACAACTTCGCGGAGAATGTGAAGCCGCGTCTCTACGAAGGGGTCGTCGGGCACATCGACGGACTCCGGAAATCGGGGACTCCGATCGTTCTCGTCTCGTCCTCCCCCGGGATCGTGATCGCGCCGTTGGCGCTCTATCTCGGATGCGCCGACACGATCACCACGCCGGTGAGATTCGAGCGCGGTCGACTCGCCGGCATCGGCGACGGACCGCCCTGCTACGGAGCCGGTAAGCTCCATTGGGCGACGCGATGGGCCGAGGACCGGAAAATCTCGATGGACGAAGCCGCGGCGTATGCGGATAATTGGTCCGATCGATTGCTTCTCGAACGCGTCGGCCGAGCCGTTGCGGTTCGTCCGCACCGGAAGCTGCTCAACCTGGCTCGATCCCGGGGTTGGACGATCGTCCCGGCGCGACGCGTTCGACCGCCGGTTTCGAAGAAGTGACCAAGATTCGAGTCGCTGGATTTCCCCTGTCCGCCGTCCTATTCTCTCGAGAAGAGTCGAGGGACGAGGTCGGCGACCCTGACGACACGCAGCAACGCCCGACCACGTCCATCGCGGTCACCGCGTCATTCGGAGAGCCGCACTGATGTCCGCACCCAAGATCGACCCTCCGCCAGGGCCAAGGAAGCTCCGGGCGGGGACCACCATCGCGCTCGTCGTCGGCTTGGCCGCCCTCACGGCTCAGGCCACCGAACTCGAGTTGGTCCACAACATCCAGAAATACTGCGCCGTTTGCTGGCGCAACGCTCATCTCGACCCGGGACTCTGGGATGACTGCACGCAGGAAGTCTGCTGCAGACTCCTGACCAAGGCCCGAGCCGGACTGCTCGATCTCAACCTCGTCCTCGCCGACGATACGCCCGAGAGACGCGAGCTCGTCCGTGCGATCGACATGGTCCGTAAGCGCGTCCAGCGCACTCGGCGTTTCACACCGCTCGACGAGCGCGGCACCGCCGGTCCCGACCTCCATGAACGAGCACGCGAGCGGCAGGAGCTCGGCGAGATCCTCATGGCGGCTCGCGCTGCGGTGTTGAGCCCGCGACAAGATCGGATCGTCGAACTCTGGACTCGGGGATGGACTGTTCCCGAGATCGCCGGGAATCTCGGACTCCCCGTCGCTCGCGTCAGCGATGAGAAGTACAAGGCGCTCCGAAAGTTGGAACGTCATCTCGCCGCGCATCGCGACGACCTCGCGCCCGGAAGCCCTCGACTCGAAGAGCCGTCGGAATTCGAGATGACTTCCGTCCGACAAGTCGGCTGAGCGATCGAGACGCCCAAGGACGACGCGCCCACCTCAACTGAGGTACGCGTCGTCCTTTTTTCGATGCGTGCCGCGTTTGCAGCTCAACCGATCGAGGCGAGCGCAGCGAGCACCGCATCCGAGTGCCCGTCGACCTTGACCTTCGCGAAGACCTTCGAGATCATCCCGTCGCGGTCGATGACGAACGTGGTTCGCTCCACGCCCATCGACTTCTTGCCGTACATGTTCTTCTCCTTCCAGACACCGTAAGCTTCGCAAACCGTCTTCTCGGTGTCGGCCAGGAGCGTGAAGCCGAGGTCGTACTTCTTCGCGAACTTGGCGTGAGACGCGGAGCTGTCGGGGCTGACTCCGATCACGCGAGCACCCGCGGCCGCATAGGCAGCCCGCGCATCCTGGAAGGCGCACGCTTCCTTCGTGCACCCCGGGGTATCGTCCTTGGGATAGAAGTAGAGGACGACGGGAGTGCCGCGGAGCGAGGAGAGCGAGACGTCCTGGCCGTCTTGATCCTTCAGCGTGAAATCGGGTGCGGGTTGACCTTCCACCGGGGAACCTCTCGAAAAAGGAACGAGGCGAAGTCGGACACGGAATGTCCGCTTCGCCTCATTGTAGTCGAGCCGACGAGAGATCGGTGAACCCGGGGTCGCGCGGCTTCAGGCGCGGCTCCCGAAGAATCTCCTCGCGAGCGAGCGACGGCGAGACGCGATCAAGAGAGTCGCGCTGCCGAGCACCGTGAGGACGATCGAAGCCGGTTCGGGGACCGGCGCGAGGGTCATGAAGGTCGGACCGTCGGTCAACCCCGAGGCCACGAGCCCCACGAATGCGCCCGTCACGGCGTTGTAGCGGCCGACCGTGCCGTTGGTGAAGCTGCCGACGTAGAGCGACCCGTCGCTGCCGAAAGCGAGCCCGGTCGCACCGGCGAGGGAGACGAAGCTCGCGTTGAGGACCGCCCCGCTCATCGCATCGACTTGAATCACGCGATCGGTGCCGAAGCTGGCGATGTAGAGATTGCCGTCTGGTCCGAACGCGAACTGTCCCGGGTAGTCGAGCATCGGGGAGCTGAAGAACGTGTCGATCTTTGCGCCCGTGGTTCCGTTGTATCGTTCGATGCGATCGTTGTCCGTATCGCCGACGTAGAGGTTTCCGTCGGGCCCGAAGGTGATGCCGTACGGGCTCGAGACCCCGGTCGCGAAGACGCGATCGAAGGCGCCGGTCGTGCCGTTGAACTTCAGGATCGAATTCCCGAAGAAGCTCGCGGTGTAGAGACCGCCGTCGGGCCCGAAGGTGATCCCCGATGCGCCTCCGAGGGCGGACCCGCTGGAGAACGCCCCCGAACCGACCTGGGCTCCCGAGCCGCGGTCGTACTGGAAGACGGCATCCGGTCCGAAAGAGGCGACGAAGAGGTTTCCGTTGGGGCCGAATTGGACCCCCTGCGAGGCGTTGGAACCCGCAAACGTCCCCAGGACCGTGCCGGTCGACACCTCGACCCGGACGACGCCCGATCCGCCGTTGCGTTGACTGACGAAGAGATCGCCGTAACCGGCGAAGGCGGGGCCGGCGAATGCCGAGAACCCCATGAGCGCGGCGAGCGCGCAGACCGATCGTGCCGTCCGTTGCAACATCCCTGGTGCTCCTCGATCATCCGTTGCGAGCTTCGTCGACGGAGCCGGCCGAGATCGGCCGCCCTGCCGATGGGGATGAACTCTAGCCTCCTTCTCGGAATCCCGCAATACGGCCCGCGCGGAATCGTGTCGCGCGTGTGGTCGCCGCGAAACGCCGATGGATCGATCCCCGGGAAACGGGATACACTCATCCCTGCCGCTCGGATGTTCGCTCGGCAAGCATCCTCCGACTCGACCGCACTCCCGAGACGCGTCCGATGCCTTGGATCCCTCATGTGATGATCCTCGACGACGAGACGAGGGTTCTCGAATCGCTCGTCCCCAGCCTGGTCGACGACCTGACCCGAGCCCTCGACGCACGCGGCCCCCTCGCGCGGGCCTTGCGGCTCGGAACGGACCCCGACCGCGGCTGGAGCATCGCTGTCTCCGCACACGGATTCTCGTCGGCTCGTCTCGCAGATTTCCGGCATCGCCGACCGCATCATCTCCGGATCCACCTCGTCCGAGAGGTCGGCGGACGCTTCGACCTGGCCCGCCGTCTGCTCAACGAGCAACTCTTCGGCGTGGTCGTCTCCGATCTTCGATTCTCCGACGAAGCGGGAGGGCGACAGGCGGGTCGGCTCTTCGTGGACGAGGTGAATCGGGTCCACCCCGACACCGAAGGGATCCTCTACTCGGCTTACCCCAAGCCCGAAGGGTTTCCCGCGGAGCGATTCTTGCGGAAGCCCTCGACATCGAGCGATCCTCCCGCTCTTGCACTGGCGATCGCCGATGGATTGTCGCGGTACCTGGCGCACCCGGCGGTCTCCGCGTTCGCGCGAACCATCGGCGAACTCGGGATCGACTACGAGTCGGAGTCGTTCGGGACGGTGCTGGCCCGGCTCTTCGACCTCGCTCGCTTGTTCAGCCCCGATCCGGCGGCGATCGAGGACCGGCGAGCGTCGCCCCGCCTCCGACGTCCCTTGCCCTGCGTCCTGCTCGACGGCGAGAGCGGAACCGGCAAGCGAGCGCTGGCGGAGCTCTTCCACTCGGCCTCGGAGCGCAGGAGCGAACCTCTGGTCGTCGCTTCGTGCAGCGACCTCACGAATGAGACCCTCCTGCGATCGACGCTCTTCGGACACAAGCGAGGCGCGTTCACCGATGCTCGCGACGATCGCCCCGGACTCGTCGCCTCCGCGCGCCGCGGATCGATTCTCCTCGACGATTTCCATCGGTTGCCCGCGGGAGGATCCGCGATCCTCCACTCCTTCCTCGAGGACGGGGAGTACAGCCGCCTCGGCGAAGAAGAGATCCGCAGGCGGTGCGACGCGGCCGCGATCCTCACCGTCGAGTCGGGCCCTTGGTCGGAGAAGCGGCGGTCGCGCGAACTCCCGCTGTCTTTTCTGGCCCGAGTCGAGCGGCTGCCGCTGTCGATTCCTCCGCTCCGCGACCGTCCGGAGGACATCGAGGCCCAGGCCGTGGCGATCACGCGACGCGTCGCCCGGGAATTCGGCATCGAGATCGGGTTGAGCGGCGATGCGATCGAGTTGTTGCGCGGCTGTCCCTTCGAGGAGAGCAACAGCCGCGAACTTCGAAACGTGATCGAGCGCGCCGTGGTGCGACACATGCGCGAGGTCGATCTCCTCGAGGCGCGTCACATCGAACCGTTCACCTCCCCGAGATCACGCCCCTTCGCCGAACGACGGCTCGATTCTCCGGTCGCCTCACCCTCCCCGCGCCACGCAAACGAGTGGTCGATCCGCGTGAGGACGCTTGCTCGGCGGATCCTCGCGAAGTCGACGAGAATCGATGAGGACCGGGCACGCACGCTCATCGACGAACTCTTCGATCAACGCCTCCCCGAGATCTGGGACCGCTCGGAACGGGCACGGGAGAACGCGGGCGCCTCGTCCCCCATCCCCTGGCCGATCTGGGAAGATCTCTGGCGTTGTTATGCCGTCGCGCGGCTCGGGGGGCCGATTCCCGCGGAGCGGGTTCTCGGCATCCCGGCCAACACGCTGAGGCAGTGGATCGGAGATCGCGAGGCCAAGACGCAGCCTTCGAGCGACTCAGGACTCCTCGGCGACTGAGCCCGTCAACACCGTCACGAGTTCACCCGCCTCGGCCTCCACCGGCACTTCGACCTCGGCGCTCAGGCGAGCCAGCGTGGGGTCGCCCATCGACAGCGGCCAGATTCGAAAGCCCCCCTTCCAACCCGCTTCCCATTCCCAGGTGCCCCAGATGCCCTTCCCTTCGTTGTATCCCTGATAGGCGATCGAGTGCTTGAGCAGATAAGACTTCGTCCACCAGCATCGACCGTCCTCGAGATCGTAGCGTCCCTTGAAGAGGAACTCCCCGACGAAATCGCGTCCGTCGCCTTCGATCTTGCCGTCGCGAAAGCGGAGGTGAAGCTCCATCCAGTGCTTTCCGGGAAGGACCGGTTGCAGGAAGAACCCGGTCCATTCTCCCGAAGGGAAGCGGTCGTCGGTCTCGAGACCGAGCTCGGCGTCGGCCGGGGAGGTCGGGTCGTTCGAACCTTCTCCCTCGAGGGGGTCTTCATCGCGGGCCATGGCTCAGCTCTCCTGGTTCGAGTTCTCGACGGACTCATACATCGTGATTCGAAACGCGCAACCATGATCGGGGGCGTTCTCCGCGAGGATCGATCCCCCCTGAGCGCGTACGCTCTCCTTGACGATCGCGAGGCCCCTGCCCCGCCGCGGACCCTTCGTCGAGACGCCCTCCTGGAACAGTCGAGGCAGGATCTCGGGTGCGATTCCGGGGCCGTCGTCGGCAACGATCAGAACGACCTCGCCGATCTTGGGATTCGCTTCCGCCGAGAGCGTGATCCGAATCGGCGAACCGTCGGCGTTCGAGGCCTCGAGTGCGTTCTTGATCAGGTTGACGAGTGCGTGCACCATCAAGTGTCGAACCACGAGGATCGGCGGCGCACGCTCGGCGTCGGGGGCGATCTCGAGCGTCGCCGATGCTCGCGCGACGCGAGGCGCCATCAGGGTCGCAGCTTCCTGGAAGAGCTCGATCGGTGCAATTCTCGACGAGGTGCGAGCCGTGCCGGCGTCGGGAGTTCGCGCCAGGTGCGCATCGAGTTCGCGGACGGTCATCGTGATGTAGTCGGAGCAGAGGGCGAGTTGGCGGCAGACCTCGCCGGCCGATCGGACGCTGCGTGCGATCTCGAAATCGGGCGCGATGCCGTTTCGCTCGTACTCGCGGTCGATCGCGGTCTCGAGACGCTCGATCGTCGGTTCGTCGAGGCCCACGCGCCGCGCGGCGGTTCGCCGAACTCCTCGCTCGAGGCCGATGAATCTGTCGATCAGATCGATGTGCCCCGTGAGGTTGCGACGCTCATTCGAGAACACGAACGCCACGTTCCCGAGCTCGTGGCAGGTCGTGTCGGCGAGGTCGAGCACCGCTTCCCGGGCCGACTCCCGCGCGACCCGTTCGCGGAGATCGCGAACATAGAGAACCATATGACCAAAACAGAGCAACGAGAATCCGGAGAGGCCGAAGAGCGCGCGGAGCACGCGGACGTCGTATTCTTCGCCCGCTCGGAAGACGGCGTCGATCTCCGGAACCACGCGGCAATCGACCAGAAGTGCGAAGCCGGGAGTGCCGGACTCGGCGACGAGCGGCAACGACACTCTCTCCAGTCGATCTCTCTGAGCGAACTCTCGGCGCTCGGGTCGACGGGCGACGGTCCTGCCGCTCGGGTCGACGAGTTCGAGGCGCTCGACCGCGATCAGGGGGAATTCCGACTCGCGTCGCTCGAGGTCTTCACCGAGCCTCTCGAGCGCCGAGCGCAACCTCGCGTGTTCCTCCTCCCCGGGCGAACGAGCGAACTCGAGCGTGTAGTCGCGGAGGTTCAACCCCAGGTAGTCGGGCGAACGGATCCAACCCGCGAGCAGGGATTGCACGACCTGCCCCCGCGTGCGCCTCGGGCGAGTCGCCTCCGAGATCAGCATCGAAGTGCCGAAGAGAAACGACGCCAGGGTGATGAGGGCGATCATCACGCCCTGCCAACCGAGCATGCGACGCAGATGATCGAATCCATCGATGATGCCGCGAGCGATCTTCACGGCGTCCTCCGATCACCGATCGCGGCGCGGCCGGGGATCGGCCGCGGCTCGCCCCAGATTCCGAGGCCGTCGCGAGCGAGGTAGGAGACCTCGGAGGATCCGGGCTCGAGGACGATCAGATCCTCGCTCGACTCCCGAGCCCTTTCGCCCGCCGAAGTGAACGCGATCGGGCGTCCCATCGAGCGAGGGTCGGAAGCGGAGATCTTCAACGAGCTCAGTCGTTCACGAAATGCTTCATGATCGATGGGATCGAGATCGTCGACCACCGCGAGCACCGCGGCGGCGATCTCGGCGAGGACCTGGCTGTCGCCGCTCGTCCCGAGATCTCCGCGACGGTCGGTCACCGAGAGGCCCGCCGGTGCCCAGATCGGAAACGTGAGGGCGTTCACGAACGACTCGAACGCGGCCGGCCCGATGCCGTCGCCGCAAACGACGATCAAGCCGCGTCGCTCGCTGCGTGGCGGAGCCGCGCCGTTGAGTGCGGCGAAGAGTCGGCGGATCGGCTCACCTTGGATCGGGAGAAAGAGCCAGGTGGGCGTGGTCGCGGCGGTGATCCTCACCTCTCGGGCGAACTCCTGCTCTTCGATGGACGGAGCCGAGGCGCCGAGGTCGCTCCGTCCGGACGAGGGACGAGCGAGCAGGTCGCCCCTTCGCTCGACCCGAGCGGAGGGGGCCGCCGCGGCGACGGCTCGCTCGAAGCAGTCGGCGAGGTCGAGCGAGTAGGGGTCGCGGGGATCGACCACGATCACCACTCGCTGAGGCAATGGCCGATGCGTTGCAAGGCCGGCGACGAGGTCGTCGGCGACCGTCTGGTTGTTCGCGCAGAAACGCACCACCCCGCCCCGATGCCGTTCGAGCAGCGGCATCGAGGTCGCCCAGGGGACGAGGAGCATCGGCGCGCGGCGAGGCGAGGCGACGGCGGTCGTCTCGGCGAGGGCGTTGGTGAGGAGCGTATTCGAGGACCCGATGATCGCGATCGGGGGAGTCGGACTGGAGAGCAGTCGGCGGACCGACTCGATCGTCTCGGCTCGCCCCCGCGCGTTCTCCCAACTGAAACGCACTCGTCTTCGGTTCGGCGAGGTCTCCGCGATCACGACGTCGTCGGACGCGAGGACGATGCTCCCGGCGCTCCGTTCCGGGGACGTCGCGACCGCGAGCCCGTCGAGAAACCGCTTCCAGCCAGATCTCTCGATGAAGAAGACGGCGACATCGGCCGCAGGCGTAGATCTCGGGTCGACGCGACTCCACGCGGAGAGTCGATCATGGATCAACATGAACATCAGCGCCGAGCCGAGTGCGACGCCCATGCCCGCGAGCAACACCGACGCGACACGGCGTTCCCAGCTCATGGTCGTGCCTCCCCCGGAACGGTACTGCGCGACGGATCAACGAACGGGTCGAGGTTCACCCATGAGTTCGAGGATTCGGAGGTCGAAGGCGTGGAGCAGCTCCTCGCGCGGCGAGTAAGGGCCGGGGCGATACGCGCGGGATGCGATGCCGAGCTGCGAGAGCTCGGAGACGTGCCAATCCTGACGATTCGTGAGGTCCCAGAACGCGACGACCGGCTCGGGATCGAAGCCGGCGCGGGCGATCGACTCGGGGTCGAAGTGCCAGGAACAGACGACTTCGGTCCGACTCTGAGTCAGAGGTCGAAGCTCGTGGATCATCGCGTAGTCGGGGTGGAGACTCAGCAGCAGGTTGGGCAGGACGGCGTAGTACTGGACGAGGCGGCACTGATCCTCGTCGAGCCCGGGCAGACGATTCCCCGCGAGCCGGCCGCCGAGCGACATCGTCTCCACTCCGGGGCGGAGATCCATCTTGCCGCCGAGATAGGCATCTCCGACTCCGCAAGCCTCGTTGACGCCGCTGAGGTAGTGGGAGAGTTGCTGGAGCGCGGGGTGGATGATCGGGCAATGCAGACATTCGGAATAGTTTTGGATGATCAACTTCCAGTTCGCTTGGACGTCGTAGGTGATCGAGCGAACCGATCGGAGCCGTTCGAGGCCCCACGCGCGGAACCGGTCGGGAAGCTCGCCGAGCTGTCGGGCGAGCGATCCGGCGGCGGGGTCGAGGCAGGCGAAGAGGAGCCCGTCCCACTGCTCGAGTCGGACTTCGTGGAGCGGGTAGTCCGACTCCGAGAAGCCCGCGGCGCCCTCGATGCCCGGAGCCGAGACGAGGCGGCCGTCGAGATCCCAGGTCCAGGCGTGGTAGGGGCACTGGATCGACCGAGAAGCCGTCGGAGCGGTCGCGTCGCCGGCGCAGAGGCGGGTCCCGCGGTGGCGGCAGACGTTGAAGAAGGCTCGAGGTCGCCCCATGCCGTCGGCCACGAGGAGAAGGCTCTCGCCCGCGACCTCGCGGACGACGCGCGCGCCCGCCGTCGGAAGCTCCTCGGCTCGGCCGACGTAGACCCACATCCGCCCGAAGATCCGCTCGAGCTCACGCTCGAACCAGGCGGAGTCGACGTAGCACGACGCCGGAAGCGTCATACCGGTTCCCGTTCCGGCGGTCGACATCCGCAAGCCCTCCGTTGCAGGAATCAGCCGTCGTTCCCGATCGCCTCGACGGGGCACTCCTCCATCGCCGCGCGACACGCCGCTTCCTCCGCGACTCCGACCGGTTGTCGTGCGACGTAGCTGGCCTTGCGCTTGTCGATGCGAGAGAAGTTCGCGGGCGCGGTCTCGCGACAGAGGTCGCAATCGATGCAGGTCACATCGACGTACCAACGACCGGGAACGTTCTCGGCGACTTTCCGACTGGGTTCCGCCATGATGCCATCATAAATGAAACTGCCCGAACTCGCGAGGAGTCCGGGCGCTCATCTTGTCTGGGACGCTCGACGACGAGGGACGGAGATCAAACTTCCTTGGCGTTGATCCAGGGCATGAGCTTGCGGAGCTTGCGACCGACCACCTCGACCGGGTGATCCTTCTCGCGGCGCTTGACGGCATTGAAGCCCGGGCGATTCGCCTTGTTCTCGAGGATCCACTCGCGGGCGAACTGGCCCGACTGGATCTCGGAGAGGATCTTGCGCATCTCGGTGCGGGTCTGCTCGTTGATGATCCGAGGACCGCGCGTGTAGTCGCCGTATTCCGCCGTGTTCGAGATGCTGTAGCGCATGTAGCTGAGACCGCCCTGGTAGAGGAGGTCGACGATCAGCTTGAGCTCGTGGAGGCACTCGAAGTAGGCCGATTCGGGCTGGTAGCCGGCTTCGACGAGTGTCTCGAAGCCCATCTTCACCAGAGCGCTCACGCCGCCGCAGAGCACGACCTGTTCGCCGAAGAGGTCGGTCTCGGTCTCCTCCGCGAAGGTCGTCTGGAGCACGCCGCCGCGCGTGCCGCCGATCCCCTTGGCGTAGGCGAGCGCGAGAGCCTTGCCCGCGGGGGAGCAATGGTCGCCGACGGCGATCAAGCAGGGGACGCCGCCGCCCTTGACGAACTCGGCCCGGACGAGGTGCCCCGGTCCCTTGGGGGCGACGAGAGCGCTGTCGACGCCTTCGGGCGGAACGACCTGGCCGAAGTGGATGTTGAATCCGTGCGAGCAGAGGAGGAGATTTCCAGGCTCGAGGTTCGGCTTGATGTCGCGTGCGTAGATCTCGCCCTGGACCTCATCCGGCAGGAGGATGTTGACGAGGTCGCCCGCCTTCGCCGCCTCGGCCGCGGAGACCGGGGTGAAGCCGTCCTTCACGGCCTGGTCGTAGTTCGCCGAGCCCGGCCGCTGTCCGACGACGACCTCGCACCCCGAGTCGCGGAGATTCTGGGCTTGGGCGTGCCCCTGGCTGCCGTAGCCGATGATGGCGACCTTCTTGCCCTTGAGCAGTCCGAGGTCGGCGTCTTGGTCGTAGTAGATCGTGGCGGGCATGGCGGTCTCTTGGCTGGAGAGAGTGTTGCGGAGGGTGAACGGGAGCGGGATGGAAGCGAAACGGCCGACGAAGGACTTCGCCTCGCGTCGGCTCCAAAGGGTCGGGATGATTCGAGCGGGATCAGAGGTTCGAGTGGCCGACGACCATCGCCTCTTCTTCGGCCTCGGCCTCGACGCCGTCGGCCGAGAGCCCCGAACGCACCAGGGCGATCCGACCCGTGCGAGCGAGTTCGCGGATGCCGAACGGCCGCATCGCATCGATGAACGCCTCGAGCTTGCGCTCTTGCCCCGAGAGTTCGATCATGAGTTGCTCGGGGCCGACGTCGACCACGCGGCCGCGGAAGATCGTCACCAACGCGAGCAGTTCGGCGCGCCGCTCGGGAGGAGCGTCGATGCGCAGGAGCATCAGGTCGCGCTCGACGAAGTTCTCGCGGGAGATGTCGACGACCTTCACCACCGTCACGATCTTCTCGAGCTGCTTGCGGATCTGTTCCAACACGCGATCGTCGCCCAGGACGACGATGGTGATCCTCGAGAGATGCGGATCTTCGGTCTCGCCGACCGCGAGACTGTCGATGTTGAACCCGCGCGAGGCGAACATCCCCGAGACGTGGGCGAGCACTCCCGGCTGATTCTGGACGAGCGCCGAGAGAACGTGGCGAAAACGACCGGTCTCACGAAGCTTGGCGTCCGATCCCGAACCTGCTGAGGACATGGAACAACGACCCTTTCGATGCCCCCTCGTCCCACCGTTCGAGGGCACGGCGAGACGAGGGGAGTGATCCCGGAGTAAGGGAACGAGTCTACGATCCCCGAGCGGTCGAGACAAGGGAGCGATTCTCCCGAGCCCGGCGAGCGAGAGGCGCCGCCGTGATCTCACCCGGGGATCCCTTGCTCAGGACACGGTCGCGACGTCGAGGTTCACGGGTGCCCGGGAGGCAGACCCTGCAGGCCCGGGATCTCGCGAAGGTCGGGCGGCATCCCCCCCGCACCAAACGGCGACCCGCCCGGAGGTCCGCCCGGCGGAGGCGTCGCCGGCTTGTCGTGCACGAGGTCGGCCTGGGTGAGGGCAAGGCTCCGATAGCTCGAACCGGGAGTGACGTAGTACCAATCGGCGAACCGGTCGGAGAGCGCCTTGACCTCCTTCTCCTTGCCGGCGAGCTGATCGCTGCGGATCTTCGCCTTTCGCGCTCGCTCGGCCTCGATCTACTTCTGCTGCGCTTCGTACTCGGGAGTGCCGGGCTTGCGGAGGAAGACGTCGGAGGGCAGCGTGGTCGGCGGCCCGATCGGTTCGGGAGGGGCCGGAACGAGGTCGGGCTGGAAGCCGACGGTCACCATGACGTACCGATTCTCCTCGGTGCCCGCGGGCTTGGCGGCGGGCTCGGTCTTCCCCGCGGCCTTCGCCTTGGCCTCGGCCGATTCATCCTCGCCTTCGCCGGAGGTCAGAGTCTCCCCGGTGGCGAAGGAGACCTCGCCGAACCGAATCGTGTAGACCGCGCCGTCGTCGGTCTCGATCTTCATGTCGCCTTGGTTCGAGTAGATCGATCCGTCCTTTGTCGGATAGAAGCCCTTGTTCTGCAAGGAGACGACCGCCGACTGCGTGAGCTTGATGCCCGACTCGCCGCCGACCTGGAGGTCGCGGGTGAGCCCGGCCGGCTTGGTCCGAACGCCGACGATCTGCAAGTCGCTCAACGCCGAGATCATCGCATTGATCTTCGTCGTGTCGAGCTCGCGACCCGGGGGAATGACGAGTCCGGGAACATTCCAAGGGCTCGAGGCATCCTTCCGCTCGAGCACCACGCGATCGCCGCGGATCAGGACGCCGCGCTCGGGATCGACCTTGGTCGGATCCCAGACGATCCGGCGGATCTTGGTCGCGTCGACCTTCAGCAGATTCTTCTCGATCCAATCGCCGAACTTCGAGGACAGATCCGCGCCCACCTTGACCCCGTAGGTCCGGTTGTATCGCGGGTCTCTCACATATCGATATCCCGGTCGATCCTTGACCTCGCTGCCGATGATGAAGTCGGCGAGCACCTTGTCCGACGCGTCCTTGAGCGTGATCCGCTTGCCTTGGCCCTTGAGGCTCGCGGCCTTGGTGTCGAGCGGGTCGACGACGCCGAACTTCTCGTGATCCTCGACGCGGTCGGAGCGCACGATGTCCTTGGCGAGGTCGAAAACGGCTCCGGCGGTCTTGGAGAGTCGCTCGCGTGCGTCGGCCGGGTAGTCGTGGTGCGAGGGGATCGTCCACTTGCCGTTCTTGAACTCGACCTTGAACGGCAGCGCGGAGGCGGTGGCGGGGTCGTAGTCGATCACTTCGAGCGACGTGCAGGCGTTGGGATCCGAAGCCTCCGGGAAGAACTTCTTTCCTTGGTCGTCGAAGGCGGTATTCAAGCCGGTTCGGTCGGGGATCGTCACGAACGCCGCGCCCGTCAGCAGGAGCGCGACGCCGACGAAGATCGCAGTCTTCCGGGTCTCTCGGTTCATGGTGTCGATCCGATTCGCGTGGGTGGAATGAGGGGTCGTGAGACGAGGTCAGGCGATCCGATTCGGATTCGCGCCTCGATTCTCGCGTCCGCGACGCGAGAGGAAGACGACCACGGCGAGCGCGAGAGCGGGCAACGGCGGCACGAGCATCGCAACGATCCGCACTCGATTCTCGATCTTGCGGATCTCGCGTTCACGCTCGCCCTTGGCCGCCAAGACCCGGCGCTGTTTCTGATCCTCGATATTCGTCTTCTCGACGGTCAACCGGCGATTCTCGACTTCCTGCACGTTGAGCAGCATGCTCTCCTTCGTGCGCTCGTCGAGGTCGGTTCGCTTGCGGAGCGCGTCGACCTTGTCGTCGAGTCGCTTCTGTGCGGCCGCGAGTTGAGCATCGGCCTCCGACTCCGCGAGCTTCTCTTCCTTCTGCCCCTCGAGCACGAAGCGGGTCGACTCGGCTTCGATCCGCTCCAGGGTCCGATGTCGCAGCCGACGCTTGCGAAGATCGACATACGACTCGTCGCCCGCGAGGACGTCGACGCAGTTGAGCACGAATGTCACGTTGTCGAAGTCGAGCCCCTCGACCTTGCGGGCGCGAAGCTGGAAGAATTGCTCCGAGATCACGTCGAGGTCGGCGACGACGATGACGTTGAGCTCGCCGGGAGCGGTCGCCGCGGGCTTGGGAGCGGCGGGATCGCTCGAAGCGGGAGGCGTCGGCGCCGCGGCCGCCTTGCCGCGGATCCGTGCGGCGAGCGTGTACTCCAGACCCGTCGCGAAGTGGCGACGACGGGGATTCATTCCGCCGATGCCCATGAACGACTGCTGCACCGTGTCGCGCCACTCGACCGTTCCGCCCTGATCGCCGGTGCGCAGGAGCGGGATGAACTCGGTTCCGCCGCGCATCCGCAGCAGACCCGGGAACATCATCACGATCTCCTGGAGCCCGGAGGTCGCCGACTGCGACTCGTTGAAGGCGTCCTCCCCCGCACCGCCGCGGCTGATGAACACCACCTCCGGAGGCAGGTCGCCCAACATCGGATGGGGGCTGTACGGATTGAAGACGATCTGAGAGGCGGGCCAGTCGATCCCCAAGAGCGTCGTGAGCGGCTCGAGCGAACCCTTCGGTTCGGGTTGCTGTCCTCCGCCGAACATGCCGCCCGGGGGAGTCTTCGGGAGTTCGGGCGAGATCCCGGGATCGACGAGCGGCAAGGGGTCGACGAAGATCAGCGTCGGCTTACCCGCGCGGACGTGCTCGGTCAGGTTCGCGATCTGCGGCGTCGTCAACGACGAAGGCTGCGCCACGAGGAGGACGTCGATATCCGACGGAATCGGAGAGTCGGGGGAGACCTGGGAGACCTCGAATTGGCGTCGGAGCTCGGTCACGATCGGCCAATCGGCGTCCTGATTCATCGAACGGAAGTCGAGACCGCCGATCAATCGGGCGTCGGTGTTGAGGATCCCCACCTTCTTGCGGGCGCTTCGAGAGACGACGCGGATCGCTCGCGTCAACTCGTACTCGACCGACAGACCACGGTCGAAGAAGGGGATGACGACTTCTTCGAGCCCGGAATTGAAGGCGACCGCCAGATAGATCTCGCTCGCGGTCTGCCTTGCCGACTCCATCCCCACGACGCGCCGCGGTTGGATCCCGAAGCGCGTCTCCGCCTCGCGCGCGGCCTCGGAGTAGATCTCCGTCGGCACCAGGTTCAAACGGATTCGATCTCCGCCAAGCGCTGCGAACTCGCGGAGCTTGTTCAGGAGGTCGATCTTCGTCTGGACGTAGTCGCGAGGCACCTCTTCGCTGTAGTAGGCCTGGATGAAGACCGGTCGGTCGGAGGGGATCTCCGAGATCAGTCGAGCCGACTCCTCCGAGAGTCGATGCAGTCCCTCGCTGCTCCAGTCCCAACGCGCATTCACATAACGAGAGAGCAGGATGTCGACCGAGACGAGCGCCGCAATGAGCGAGATCGCTCGGACGACCGCATGCAGGCCGAGTCCTCGGCTCCGCTCGCCGCCCGCCCAATGCCGACGACCGAGCAGTACCACGTTCAGGTAGAGCATCGCGGCGGCGAGGGTCACGAAGTAGAAGATGCCCACGAGAGGAACCACGCCGTTGCCGAAGTCGGCGAACTGCGAGGGGAGCGAGAGATCCTCGATCGCTCGCCGCGTCCCCGGGGCGAAAGGCGAGCCGAAGAGCCCGAAGAAGACCGGGATCGCGGAGAAGGCCGCACCGAGGATGAAGGCGATCGTCACGTTCGACGAGAGGATCGATGCGACCATTCCGATCGCGATCATCAACGCGCCCATCAACCAGTAACCCAGATAGGTCGCGAGCACGACGCCGAGGTCGGGCCGGCCGAGCCAACTCAGGATCCCCACCAGACTCGTCGAGAACACCAACGCCGCCGTGTAGATCCCGAGAGCGGCGAGATACTTGCCGAGCACGATCTCGAGATCGCCCGCGGGAAGGGTGAGCAGCAGTTCGTCGGTCCCCTGTCGCCTCTCCTCCGCCCAGACGTTCATCGTGATCGCGGGCACGAAGACGAGCAGGATGTAGGGCATCCACGAGTTGAGGGTGGCGAGGCCGGCGAGATTGTTCGAGAAGAACGCAGGTTGCCAGAAGGCCGCCGCCGCACTCACCAGGATGAAGAGCGTGATGAACACGTAACCGAGCGGACTGCTGTAATAGGCAAGGAAGTTCCGCTCGAAGATCGCCTTGATCACATGCAGTCGCAGCGGAGGCACACCGACCCTCGGTGCAGTCGCCGAGAGGGTGGTCGTATCACTCGAGATCGTGGCCATTTTCTCACCTCGGTCGAATTCGATGATCCATCGACGAGATCGGTCGTCGATTCGAGAGCCGGGCCGAGGTCGCGGGCGCCTCGACGACTCGATCGAACCGAGCCGATCCCCCGATCACCTTCAAGCGGATCACACGGGCTGTGCCGTCAACGCGTAGAACTGATCCTCGAGGGTGCCGCCCGCGGTGCGCATCTCGACTGGAGAGCCGTCGAAGACGAGTCGCCCGTCGTGGATGAACAGGACGCGGGAAGCGATCGGATCGACCTCTTGGAGAATGTGGGTCGACACCAGGATCGTCTTCGTCTTGCCGAGTTCGCGGATCAGGTTGCGAACCCCGCGGATCTGATTCGGGTCGAGACCGCTAGTCGGCTCGTCGAGGATCAGGACCTCCGGATCGTGCAGGAGCGCCTGCGCCATCGAGACTCGCTGCCGATAACCCTTCGACAGCTTCCGAATCGGCTTGTAGGCGACGCTCGAGAGCGAGCAGAGCTCGATCACGGCGTCCTTGCGATTCTGGAGTCGACCGCTCGAGAGACCCCGAGCCGCGCCGAAGAAACCCAGGAGCTCGTCCGGAGTCATGTCGGGATAGAGCGGTCCATTCTCCGGCAGATATCCGAGGCGAGTCGCCACCTCGATCCGATTCGCTTGGACGTCGAGTCCGGCGATTCGCGCGGCTCCGTGCGTCGGGGCGACGAATCCGGTCAAGAGCCGCATCGTCGTCGTCTTCCCTGCGCCGTTGGGCCCGAGGAAGGCCACGACCTCGCCCCGACCGATCGTGAACGACACGTCGCGAACCGCCAAGAACGATCCGAACTGCTTGCAGAGGCCCTGGGCCTCGATCATCGCGGGCGTGGGCATGCCTGAATCGATACCTCATGGTGTCCAGCCACCCGAACCGGCTCGGGTGTGTCATCCAATTCACTCCGTCGCATGATAAGCTCGAGCTCCTAAGGATTTCAACCTTCGCTCGAGACGCGAGCACCCGCGCCGAGCGTCCGGATCGATCCTTCGGTGCGCACGAGCGGCGACCAGAGAATCGACCGGTTCGGCGAAGTCGAACGCAATCGCTCAACGCCGGCGTACCGGCTGCGAACCTCTCGTCGACCGGCTTATCTTTGCGTTCGATCAAGATTTATAGATCGGAAAGCCATCACGCATCGACGGATGCGGACATCGTCGAGAACCGTCGACGGCGTTTCGATGAACCGCCTCTCGAGACGCGTCGTCGAGCACGCCCAGCCTCCGAGGCGAACGGGAGCTGCGGGCGAACGATCGAGAACGGGAACGAACCCAACACCGCGTTCGGACTTCCGATGACCCGATACCGACCGGTTTCGTTGCAAACCCGACACGATCGCAAGCCAGTACGCATTCCTTCGTTGAACCGATCGGATCGAGTCGACCTCGCCTCCGCGTGTCTCGAGGATTCTCGACAAACGTCGTTCAATTCCGGCAACGGTCCGTTGACGCCGTCGAGAAACACGCTATAGCTATAGAAAGCGTCTCGTTCGTGCTCGCCTGTTCCGCACTCCGTTGCGAGTCCTCGGAGCGACCACGTTCCAATCGATTCCGGCGGCGGAGGATGGAGTCTTGAGTTCGGGAGCTACGCAAGGTCCGGATTCCGAGCAGTCGAGCCCGAGCTTCGACTGGGATCGCTTTCGCGCCCGCTTCGACGGCGACCTCGACTTGATCCGCGAGATCGTCGACCTCTTCGAACCCGAATTCCGGATTCAGATCATCGAACTGCGCTCCGCCGCGCGAATGCGAAACGGAACGGAACTCGAGCGAGTCGGACACAGCCTGAGAGGCGCGGTCTCGAACTTCGACGAGACGTGTTGCTGCGACCTGATCCGCGTGGTCGAAGAGTCGGGCCGACTTCGCTCGTTCGATGGAGTCCTCGACTCCATCGAACGAGCCGAGCGGGCGATCGAGGAGATGCTCCGCGAGGTGAGACATCGCCTGGCGACGACGTCGAGCGACTCGGGCTACTGAGCGATTTTCCTGAACTTGGGGTTCCCTTCGCGTGTCTCGGCAGGTAGGATATTCCGATCGAGCGACGGCCCGGCCGCGGGTCGCTCCGTCGAACATGCACCCGTAGCTCAACTGGATAGAGCATCGGTCTACGGAACCGAAGGTTATAGGTTCGAATCCTATCGGGTGTATTCCTCTGGCTCGTATGGAGTTGCATGCCGCGGTCGATCGCACTCCCTTCTGCGGACGATCTCGCCTTCATGGGCGAAGCACTGCGTTCCGCCGAGGAGGCTGCTCGACTCGGTGAGGTTCCGGTGGGGGCGGTGCTCGTTCGGTCCGGACGAATCGTCGCCCGAGCGTTCAATCTTCGAGAGACTCTCGGAGATCCGACGGCTCACGCGGAACGACTCGTGCTGACCCTGGCCGGTCAGTCGCTCGGCTCGTGGCGACTCGACGACTGCACTCTGTACGTGACCCTCGAGCCTTGTCCGATGTGTGCCGGTGCGATCATCCAGTCCCGCGTCCCCCGATTCGTCTACGGAGCACGCGACCCCAAAGCCGGCGCCGTCGACAGCCTCTTTCGTCTGACTTCCGACACTCGACTCAATCACCGTTCGTCTCATCTCGGCGGAGTGCTCGCGGCGGAATCCGCCGACCTGCTCTCCCGATTCTTCTTCAGTCGGAGACCGACTCGGACCGATTCGATCTCCAACCCTGGGAGGGGTGCCTGAGTGGTTGAAAGGGCCGGTCTCGAAAACCGGTGTACCCCTCCGGGGTACCGTGGGTTCGAATCCCACCTCCTCCGCTGATTCGCCGCCTTCGGCACGACGACCTCCGCTCGACGGAGGTCTTTCGCTTTCGAATGCCGACGAAAGCGAAAGACCCATCGATCCCGCGGAAGGGGATGATGGGTCTCTGGTGGAAATCGTGTCCGGTCGAGCGCCGCGTCAGGAAGCCCGTCGTCGCCGGATGAGTGCGGCGGCCAGCCCCGCGCCCGCCAACATCGAGAAGGTCGCCGGCTCGGGCACGGCGGAGGTGACTTGAATCGTCGCGCTCCCGCGCCCGAATCGGACGGCGTGAGTCTCGGAGGATCTCATCGACGTGACCAGCTCGCCGCCGAACAAGCCGCCGCCGTCCGTGAAGAAGGGCGAGCCGCCTTCGATGTTCACCTCGAAGCCGCCGGCGGACAGCCCCGTGAGGTCGACGACGATCGTCCCGAGCCGGATCGGAGTGGGGTCGGGGAGCAAGAACGGTCCTGCGATCGGATCATCGGGCACGAAGAAGGTCGTCCCCTCGGCGGCAATGTCGACGATCGCCGACCATGTCGGGAAGTTCGTCGCATCGAGGTCGAACGCGAATCGCGAGTAGTCGGTTGCGCCCTCGGTGAGTCCGGCGCTCGAGGCCTCGACGTTGAGCTGGATCGCCTCGACCTGATCGCCGGCGAGCCCGTCGAGCTGGACGCGAACATCCAGCTTCGCGGTCGAGCCCGAGACGACGGGAGCGTCGAGCCAGAAGGTCAGCACGCCGGCCTCGACCTGCGTCGCCGCCGAGAGCAGGAAACCGAGGGCCGCGGCGAGCCGAATGCGGGAGCGAATCATGGCCATCTCCAAGAGAAGTGGGAATCCGGTTGGTCGTGAAAATGGTGTCGAGGAATCCGGTCAGACCCGACGGTTGAGCATCCGGGTCCAGAGCAGGTAGTCCTCCATGCTGATCAAGCCGTCGCCGTTGAGGTCGAAGGCGAAGTCGTAGCGCGGGGTACCGACCTTGCCGTTCATTCGGGCGTAGAGCAGCGTGCGGTCGGCGAGCTCGACAATCCCGTTGCCGTCGAAGTCGCCCTCGAGCCGGTGGAATCCGAGTCGATGGATCCCGTCGAGGGTTCCATCGTCGTCACGCAGGGTGTGCCCCGGGTGCCCGAGCGCGGAGACCGACGCGGCGAAGATGCGGACCTCGTATCGTCCGTCGGAGAGCATGGACTTGCGCGAGCCGCCGAAGCCGTCGATCGTGAGGTCGATGGTCAAGGTCGTCCCGTTCGACTCGAGCCGGAACCGAGCCGCCGAGAGTTCGACTCGAGTCTGACCGCGATGGACCTCGATGATCCGCGTGATCGACCCATCGGCGATCGCCGCGGCGAGTTCGACCTTGCCGCTGAACTCGATCGCGATCGTCTCCACGTTCGACCGTTGAACCGCTCCGTTGTTGACCTTGAGGCCGACGACTCGAAGCGTCGAGTGGATGCTCGCGGTGGTGCTCGCCGCCCCGACGACGACGTAGTTCCCCGCATCGGCTCCCGCGAGGTCGAAGCCGTCGCCGGTCACCAGCTTGTCGCGTCCGACGCGTTCGTTCTCGAAGGCCGCGCTTCCGCCGATGAGTTGGACGTCGTCGCCGTCGATCGCTCCGAGGAGCGATCGAGATGTGATCATGGCGATGGTGTTGCCGTCGTAGTTCTTGTCGGCCGCGCCGATCGCGGGTGCGATCGCCTTGCGGTGGATCGTCGCGACGCTGGTCTGTTGGGACTCGACGACATAGTTGTGCGCGTCGGATCCCAGGAGGACGACGCCGTCGAGGGTCACGGTCTTGTCGAATCCGGCGTGACGCGTGTCGAACCGCGCGGTGCCGAATTGCACCGACACGTCGTCGCCGAACACGTGGTCGATCAGGTCGATGTCGTCGATGACGACGTCGACCGTGCCGTCGTACTCGCGATCGAGCGCCCGCGCCCTCACGCCGACGAAGCGCGGCGTGATGTCGGCCGTGGTGACGCTCGAGCCGTTGACCACGTAGTTCGCCGCGTGCTCACCCAGCAGGAACCAGCCTTCGAGCGTCACGGGCTTGTCGACGCCGACGTGCTTGTCGGCAAAGGAGGCGACGCCGCCGACCAGGCCGATGTCGTCGCCGTCGATTCGACCGATCAACTCGAGTTCGACGAGTTCGGCGAAGACCGTGCCGTCGTAGACCTTGTCGGCCGCCACGCCTCGGACGAGGATCCGGCGAGCGGTGATGTCGGCCGTCGAGGAAGCCCGAGCGGGCACGGTGTAGTTGCCGGCGTCGGGACCGGTGATCCCTCGGATCACGATATCCACGCGCTTGTCGACTCCGACGAATCGATCCTCGAAGTCGGCCCCGCCGAGGTCGAGCGTGACGTCGTCGCCGGGGATCAACTCGAAGAGGTGCGTACCCGAGACCGTCGCCTTGGTGGTGCCGTCGTACGCCTTGTCGGCGATCTCGATCCCCACGCCGAGCAGGCGCGGCGTGATGTCGGCCGTTGCGATCGCGACCGACTCGAACGAGTAGTTCGCCGCGGCCGGACCGACGAGTTCGAGCCCGTCGACGATCACCTGCTTGTCGATCCCGACGTTCTCATCGACGAAGTTGGCCGAGGTGGCGAATGCCTCGACGACGTCTCCCGGGATCAGGCCTGTGACCTGCGTCCCGCCGAGTTCCGCGGTGTCGGTACCGTCGTAGACCTTGTCGTCGACGATCACGACCACGTTCACGGAGCGCCTCTGGATGTCGGCGGTCGACGTCGCGGGCAGGAGAACATAGTTCGAGGCGTCGGGCCCGACGAGCTCGAGCCCCGAGATCCCGACGGGCTTGTCGACGCCCGCGAACGGGTCGAAGAACGCAGCCGTCCCGCCGGAGAGTTGGACGTTCTGCCCCGGAAGCACGCCCGAGAGCGTGCTCGCCGTGATGGTCGCCGACGTCGTGCCGTCGTAGACCTTGTCGGCGACGGTGATCGACGCGGTGAGGGCCTTGGGCACGACCTCGACGTCGACGGAGTAGATCGAGTAGTCCTCATCCTTGTCGACGATCTTCGCGAAGATCGTATAGGTGCCCACCGAGAGGCGACCGTAGGTGCGGCTCGACTCGGTCGAACTCTCGCCGTGGTAGGTGGCGATCCGAACGTCGTCGGGGTCGAAACCGTAGGCGAAGCGGAGCCCCGCGGCCGTGTCGGCGGTCGATGGGTCGAACAAGTCGGAGAAGGCGATCACGACCGCCTGTCCGTACTCGACCCGGCGCGGCGAGCCGATCGTCGCGATGGGAGCCACGTTGCGAATCGTGACGTTCTCGGTGGCGGTCGCGTTCGAACCGAGCGAGTCGGTCACCGTGAGGGCGACCTGGTAGACGCCGTTGTCGTTCGGAGTGAACTCGAATCCGACCCCGAACGCCTCCTGGAGCAGTCGGCCGTCGCGGAAGACCTGCCAGAGATGGGTCAGCGTCGCCCCCGGCATGCCGGTCGAGGCCGAGCCGTCGAACGTCTGCTTCGAGCCTTCCCAGGTGCTCGTGCTCGTGTTCGTGATCACGGCCGTCGGAGCGAAGATCGCGGCCGCGAACGGCACCTCGATCGTCCGGTCATATGTCGTCGTGAGGTTGCCGACCTGGAACGGCGTGTCGTAGGCGTGGCTCACTCCCGTCGGAACGACGAGGGTGTCGATGTCGCCGTTCTCCGCGGGGCTCGGGCCCGAGTCGTGGAGCACGACCGAGCGACTCGAGGCGCCCGCCTGGATGTTGTAGGTGTCGGAGCCGAGCCCGCCGTCGGGCCGGAGCACCGACGCGCCGACGTCTTCGACCAGGAAGGTGTCGTCGCCTTCCAAACCGGCGACTCGGATCGACTCGACCTCGGCGTAGGCGAGCATCGATCGCTCGAGCCTCAGGGCGAGGGCCGAGATCGAGAAGCGGTCGCCCAACTCGCTGCCGAGGACCGTGAGTTCGTCGCCGTCGCCCGAACCGCCGTCGACCTCGGCGTCGGTGATCTTGGGCATGCGTACCGTGATCTGGTCGGACTCGTCGCCGCCCTCGACCTTCACCGTGCCCGCCCAGCCCTCGACGACGAGCAGATTGCTCGACGCTCCGCCGCGAAGCAGGGCGTTCTTGACGTTGGCGAGTTGGAGGGGGCCGGCGGGACCGCTGCCGAGGGTCGTCGGAGTGAGCCGCCAGTCGGCGTCGGCATCGGCGACGACCGAGTTGGTGCCCGCGCCGCCGTCGTATCGGAAGGCGCCCTGGAGTTTCTGGTAACCGGCTCCCTCGGGGAGATCGGAACCGTTCTCGGCGTCGCCGAAGTCGCCGACCGTCGAGAACTTGCCCGCGTCGGGCGGCTCGAGGTTGGTCGAGTGCGTGGTCAGGGTGTCGTCGCCGGCGCCGAGGTCGACGACGAAGTTCGCGAGCCCGAACGCCGTGAGGCCGGGCGGCAGCACGGTGAAGCGGTCGTCGCTCGCTCCCGTTTCGACGCGGAGGTCGCGGATGTCGAAGAAGACGAAGTCGGACGTCCTGGTGGAACCGAGCGTCCCCGAGATCTCGCCCGCCCGTGCTCCCTCGAGCAACACGATCTCGCGCTCGGGACGGAGCACGGTGATCGGCGACGAGTTGGTCCGCACGTAGAAGTAACCGGTGCCGTCGGTATCGATGAGAGAGCCGGGGCGACCATTGAGTTGAGGCGCGCCGACCATCGCCGTGCGGCCATGGATCGCGACCGCGTGTCCGAAGTTGTCCCCTGCCTCGGCATCGGAACCGCTGAGCGGCTCGGAGGCCGACTCGAGCGACCAGACGCCGTTCTTGCGGCCGAAGGTGTAGGCCGCACCCTCCGAATCATCGGGCGGAGCCGTATTCATATCTCGCCCCGGCGCTCCCACGATCGCCGAGTCGCCGCTGATCGCCACCGAGGCGCCGAAGCCGTCGCCCGGGAGGCTCGTGCTCAGCGAGAGCTTCTGCTGCTCCGTCCAGCTCGATCCGGAGCGAGTGAACACATGAGCGACGCCCGCCGAACTCGAGGCCCCGGGTGCTCCCAGGATCACGGTGTCGCCGTGGATGTCGACCGAGTGACCGACTCGGTCCCCGGCCATCGCCGCGGTCCCAAAGAGCGACGCTTGCTGAGCCCAGCCCTGCGAACTCTTGACGAAGACCGCGGCATGCCCAGTCGCGTTCGACCGTCCCGGATCGCCCGCGACCACGGTGTCGTCGTCGACCGCCACCGATGCGCCGAATTCCTCGCCCAAGGCGAAGCTCGCCCGCTGCGTCCAGAGCCCCGCGACGAGCTCGAAGATCCGAATCGAGCCTCGGGAGCCGACGACGATCGTCGCGACGTCGATATCGACAGAGATCCCGAACTGCGGATCCGCGCCGGGTTCGAGCACGGCCACCTGAGTCCAGACCGTGCCGGTCCGCTGGAAGACGTAGGCGCCGCCCTGGCCGTTGCCGACCTTCGGCGCCCCGACGACGGCCAAGTCGCCGCTGATCGAGACGCTCTTGCCGAACTCGGCCCCGGCGGGCAGTCCCGCCGTTTGCAGGGTCGCCTGATATGTCCAGGTATCGGTTCCCGGGGTGTTGACGAACACGAACGCCGCGCCTCGGCCGTCGAAGTCGGTTGCGCCGACGATCGCCGTGTGGCCGTCGACCGAGATGCTGCTGCCGACCTTCGCCTTCGGGGGCGCGAGCGGGAAGGTCGTATCCTGCGTCGAGGGCGTCCAGGCCGGTCCTCGGCGTCGGAAGTCGTAGATCTTGGGGACCAGATTCGGATCGGCGGGGTTGGATCCGACGATCAGGTGCCCATCCGTGATGATCGACGCGCCCACGCCGAATCCGCGGTGATCGGTCGGGTCGTTCGCCATCCGGTTCGTGACCGAGTCGAGGCGGTAGGGGAAGAGTTGGAGCCCTTGGTACGTCCCGCCCGAGTCGAAGAGATACGCCGCGCCGGTTCCCCCCGCCTCGCCGGGAGCGCCGATGAGGATGCGGTTGCCCGCCGCATCGATCGTGCCGACGTCGCCGAACCGCCCCTGGTTGTCGGCCCCGATCGAGGAGAGCGACTCCCACGACCGCGGCGACCAATGATCGAGAACTGCCGACCCCGAGCCGAAGGTCCGCAGCAGCAGGATCTTCGACGGCGGCGAGTCGACCGAGGTGACGTAGAGTGCGGTCGGCTGGTCGGCGTAGACGCGAATACCGGTGGGATCCGGGATCGCGGCCTGGAGGATGCCGTTCGCGGCCTGAGCGATCGCATCCATCGTGACGGACCCGTTCACACGAACGACGACCGTTCGGTCGGGACTGAGCGACGCACTGACGGAGTCGAGCGGCAGCGTTCCATCCTCGACGAGTTCGAGGAAGTATCGATCGGGGGCGAGACCTTGATACGAGAGCGACAGCGTCGCGGCGTCATATCCACCGCGAGTCACGTCGACATAGAGCTTCGCATCACCCGTGGAGAGCTTGGCGGTCCCGGTGGAGGTCGCGTCGAGGCTCGGGTGAGACGACAGCAAGGCCGCCGCTTCCGCGCTCGTCTTGTTGAAGTCGATCACGACCTCGATGAGCCCGCCGCCCAGGTTCCGAAGGAACTCCGAACCGCCTCGAGCGTCGGCGAATCGGATGTTGCCCACCTCGTTGAATGACGTGATCGAGATGACGTCGCCCGAGGTGAGGCGCAGCTCGCCCGAATCGAATTGCATCGATCGGGACATGCCGGCCGAGATGATCTCGACGTTCGCGGGCGTCGAGGCTTCGAGGAACGAGCCGAGCTGGGAATTGATCAGATCGACGACCTGCTGAGTGGTCGCGCCCTCGGGCAGATAGAGATCCAGGGTCGCTCCCGACGAGTCGGAACCGTAGGTGGCCGACGCCGCACCCGACGTTCTCGCGGTCCGAACGAAGAGGAATCCGCCGCTCGGAATGCCGCTCGCGGGCTTGGCTCTCAGGTTGAGTCGAGCTCCCGAGAAGAGGTCGAGGCTGCCGCGATCCCTCGGCACACCCCTCGACGCAGTGTCCCCGGCGTCGAAGAATGCGGTCGAATTGTTCGAGTCGAGTCGGAAGCCGATCAATGTCTGCTGATTGACCGTCGTGATCACGTCGGAGATTCTGTGAACGGCGAAGTCTGCGCTGATCACGACGCGCCGTTCGATCTGATCGAAGTAGGCCTGAGCGAAGCTCGAGGGTACGTTTCGGATCTCGACGTCGATCGCGTTGCCCGACGCTCCCCTCGGTCCGAACAAGGGATCGACCCGCACGTCGAGCGAGGCGCCCGAGCCGAGAGCGATCGAGCCGCTCGCGTTGATCTCCGGGCGATCGACTCGGAATTCCGGCGAGATGTCGGTCTCGGGAGCGCCGAACACCACATCCTCGGGCCCCACCGCCGCGACGTCGGCCCCGTAGCGTCCATGCCCCCGATTCGAGGAAGGTCGAAGCGGAGAGACCGTGAACAGCGGCTGACCGGAAGAGTCGAGGACGCTCGTCTTCCAGGTCGAATGATCGCTCCAGGTCAGGTCGTAGATCCCGGTCATGCTCTTGCCGGGAGCGCCGACATACACCCGATTGCCCACGATGTCGAGCTCGGCGCCCCACTTGGCGTCGGTGATCCCGGCATATTCATGCCGATCGATCGTCGTCGCGGGCTTGGCGCTCAGGACCACGACTCGGTCGACGTCGTCCCGCTCGAGTTCATTGTTCATGAAGGGGAACGAACGCCCCAGCGTGTCGGCGGGGATGTAGGCGTCGAAGATCGACTTCGGATCGAGATTCCGCCCCTGGTAGCCCTGGTATCGACCGGGCGCGACCTGGTTGCCGCCGTTGTGCCACCCGCTGTACACGAACCAGGCGTCGCCTTCTCCCCCACTCGGGTTCCAGTCGACGTAGACCGCCTGAGTCAGCGAATTCTCGCTCCTCCAACCCCAGTCGCCCCCTTCGCCTCGAGTGGTCAACCCCTTCTGGAACGTCACGGAGACGTTGTCGTCGAGCAACAGCTTGGCCGACGCATCCTCGACCGACCCGACGATCAGGTAGTCGATCGTGTCGGAAGCATGCTTGGACGAGATGTTGAACGTGCGATCAACGGTCGAAGTGTTCTCGAAGTACTCGAAGAGGAGCGTGTCCTCGATGTCGTCGCTGCCGGCCCCTTCGTAGTCGATGTCGACCACGAGCACCGAGGTCTTGGGACCGAGGGTGATCGACCGGGTCGGCGAATCGAGGACTTCGTGGAGGCCGATTCCGTAATTCGACCCGTTGAACTTCGCTTGCGTGAGCACTCGAGTCGTCGACGTGACCTGCGGCATGTCGGACTGGTAGGGCGTCAGCAGGCGGTCGCGATGCCAGGCCGCGTCGCGGAAGGTGAATTGATGGACGACGCCCGACGCGCCCAGCTGGACGCGGTGGCTCGGATCGGCCTGGTCGGTCGAGTAGTACGAAAGCTTCGCGGTCTCGGCCCCGACGACGAGCTTGTCGCCCGAGACCGCGACCGACGAGCCGAATCGACCGTCGCCGTGCGCCGCGCCGCTGATCGAGTCGGCCGAGGCGAGCGACCAGATCTCGCCGCCCGCCGCTCGACGATAGACGTAGACCATGTTCGACGCAGGAGCTCCGACGGCGAGCATCGTGCCGTCGACATCGATGTCCCAGCCGAATTCGGCCGCTCCCGAAGGACCGGAGATCACCTGCGAGGGCCGCCAATAAAGGCCTTCGTTGATGTAGACGTGGACGCGATTCGAGAGATGCTCGGTGACGAAGAGCATTCGGCTCGCGGCGTCGTAATGCGTCTTCCGGCCGAATGCGTCCTTGTTCGTGGTCTCGATCAGTTCCGCCCGCATATTCTCATTCGTGGGCGTCGGCGCGACGCCGTCGGTGAGGAATGTGCGGAACGCTCCCAGGTCGGCGCGGACGATCTGGCCGCCGACCGTGTCGTTGAAGCCGGGGATCCCCACGACGACTCGACCCGATGCAACGCCGACGCTCGAACCGAATCGATCGGGGACGAGTGCGTCGGCATCGCTCGAAGCGGGCGACGCCGCCTGGAGCCGACCCGAGCCGCTCTCGCCCGTGCTCCGCACCCAGGTCGAACCGTGACCGACCCCCTGGTCGGAGATCTCCTGGAACACGAACGCCGCACCCTGGTCGAGCCCGCTGCCGTCGTAACCCGGAGCGCCCACGACGACGTATCCGCCGTCGATCGAGACCGACGATCCGAATCGATCGCCCGCGCGGCTCGTCGCGCTGCGATCGACCTCGTTGAGGCCGCCGTCGGCGGTGAGGCGAGCCGTGCGAACCCAACGGAAGTTGTCGTACGAGAAGACGAACGCGCGTCCGACGTCGACGCGAGTGAGGCCGTTCTCGATGCGATCCCAACCCGGTGCACCGACGACGAGTCGCGCGCCTTCGAGCTGAACCACGGCGCCGAAGGCTTCGTTGCGATTCATCGGCGAGTCGGCCCCGGCGTTGGGATCCGAGGGCGAGAGCGTCGCCTCGAGATTCCAGTCGGCGCCTTGCGCGGTGTAGAGGAGCACCGCGCCGACGTGGCGTCCGGCAACATCGGCCTTCGGAGCACCGACGGCGAGCCTGTTGCCCGAGAGCGACACCGCGCGACCGAAGCCCGGAGTGGTTCCGTCATTCGAGTTGGTGATGATCCGCGACTCGCTCCACTGGGCCGACTCGAGAGTGAAGACATAAACAGCGTTCACGTCGTCATTCGTGCCCGGCGAGCCGATGGCGATGCGATCACCATCGACGGCGACCGACTCGCCGAACAGCCGACCCGATGCGCCGTTGCTCGCCTTGAGCTTGGCCTTCTGGGTCCAGACGCCGTTCGATCGTTCGAAGATGTAGGCCGCGCCCGCGTTCTCTCCGCGGGTGTTGTCGGCCGGGGCGCCCACGACGAGGCGATTGCCGTCGATCGCGAGCGAGCTTCCGAATCCCTGACCGGCCGAGAGTGCGTCGGCCGCGGTCAGCTTCGCCTGCTCCTTCCAGCCGTTTCCTTCCCAGACGTAGACGAGCACGACGCCGCTCGACGACTCGCGGAGCTTGCCGCCGACGACGAGCGTGTCGCCGCTCATCGCAATCGCGCTGCCGAGCTCGACGGGGCTCGTGAGCCCCGGGATCGAGAACTTGCCGCCCTGAGTCCAGGTGACGACGCCGTCGACCGTCACCGCGTGCAACTTGATGCTGGGCAAGCCGAGATCGGCGACGCGAAGACTGTCGAGTTCGAGCTTGGCAGGGGCATCGGGAGCGTCGACGCGGAAGTCGGGCAGGCCGTGAACGATCAGCGGTTCGACCGCGCTGAATTCGATCATGTTGCCCGCGATCTCTATCACCCCCGCGCCGTCGACCGTCGCGCTGGGGCGATAGACGCCGCCGACGGTCTTGCCGTCGCCCGCGATCCGCACGCGATCGCCGATCATGTGCGGGCCGCCGTTGAAGGCGACGTTCTGCGTTCCGCGAGGAACTTCGATGAGATCGGTCGGGTAGTGCCACGCGAAGAGCAGGTCGTCGCCCTCTTCTCCGTGCAGCGTCAAGTCGTGTCCGACGTTGTTCGCCCCCGACTCGAGGTTGAACACGTCATCACCCGCCCCTGCATACACGACCGCGTCGTAGTCGTAGGAGCCGGGAGTGAACTGGACCACGTCGTCGCCCGAGCCCAGGGCGACCGACACGTTCTCGACCCGCCTCGAGAACGCGTTGACCGGTCGATCCGTCCCCTGGCGAGAGAGTGCGATCGCAGCGAACCGCGTGCTCTCCGGATCCTCGCCGAAGATTCGCTGAAAGAGCGCGAGTGCGGCCGCGGAGGCCTGGGGAGGAACCTCGGTCGGGTCTTCGGGGAAGATCCCCGCGAACGTCCGCGAGGTGAAGCCGAGGTTCGTATCCTCCGTCGCGGCGTCGTCGAGGAACCTCACGGTATCGACGCCGCTCTGACCGTTGACGAGGATCGGGATCCCCTGCCCGCCCACCGTCGGCGCGGAGAGGTCGATTCCGAAGCCGTCGAGCGTATGGCCTCCCGTCACCGGTCGGCCGATGGAGATCACGTCGTCGCCCGCCCCGGCGTTGATCGTGAGCGTCGATGCCTTGCCGCCCGAAGCGCTCTGCTCGCGGTGGGTGCCCTCGACCTCGAAGTTGTCGGGGCCCGAGCCGCCGTTCAACACGACCGTCTCCATCGAGAAGAAGGTCACATCCGCCGCGCCCGCCGGCGAAACCACTGCGGCGTCGTTCGTCACCGGTCCGCCGCCGCCGAGAGGCGAGTTGTGGACCCGGATCGTCCGACCGAGCGTGTTGCTCTGATCGTTGAAGAACAATTCGTCGCCCGCATCCGGCCCCTCGCCGTGGATCTCGATCGGTCCTTGGATCCGCGAGAGGTCGCCGAGTCCTTCCGATCCCGACGCGGAGCCGACGTGGACACGGTCGAATCCGCCGCCGGTGAAGAGTTCGAGAGTGCGACCGGGTGAGGTCGAGGGAATCGAGAACGCGTCGCCCGCCGCGCCGAGGCGGACCTCGAGCGTCGAGACGCCGTGGATCTCGAGAGCCCCGGTGGTCGGCATACCGAGGCCGGAGAGGGTGCGGTCTCGGTATTGCCCGGTGTTGGCGACGTCATCGCCCGAGTCGTCGGCGATCGCGGTGTTCATCCCGGCTTCGCCGAAGAGTCGGACCGTGCCGCGGAGGAAGTCGACCCGACGCGTGGACGCAGGGTAGAGGCCGGTCGGCGACGCATGAACATGGAAGGTATCGTCGCCGAGACCTCCGCGGATCTCGACCGTCGCCGTCGGGCTCGAGCTGTCGATCGAGAGCGAGTCGTCGCCCGAGCCGAGCTGGATCTCGACCTTCTCGACGGTGCCGTCGAAGTGATCGACCCCGTCGACCGTTCTCCGCCGAGCGTAGTAGATCGCGCCTGGATATCGGAAGTCGTTGGGCGTACTCCCCGCGGGCGAGTCGTACCGAGCGCCGAAGGCTTCGTGCGTGCTGAATAGAGCGTTGCGACCCATGCCGAGCCCGGTGAGAGCGACCGCGGTGAGCTGGTCGGGGTCGGCTCCGACCGCATCGGGACCGGCCGTCGCGTCGCCCTGGATCTCCAAGGTGTCGATGCCTCCGCCGCCGTGGAATGCGACGATCCCCGAGATCGTGTCGAGTCGGCCGGTTCGACCTCCGACCTCGAGCGTGTCGGCACCCTCGAGCCCAAACACTTCGACGACGAGCTTCGGACCGATTCCATCGACATGGAAGCGATCGTCTCCGCGACCGAGACCGACGTTCAGGAAGGCCGAGTTGCCGTCCGGCGCATTGCTCGAGGCGGCGTCGGGGACGAGGATGTCGATCCGACCCGTCATTCCCAGGCCGGTGAGCCGATCGATTCCCCGAACCGGGTCGCGATCGAGCCGGCCCTCGACCGGAGTCGAGCGCCCGGCGACGCCCGCGAAGACGATGTCCCGCGTACCGCCGTTGCCGATCGGTCCGGTGTTGATCGTGATCACCGCGCGGATCTCGTCGAGCGTGCTCTGGAGCAAGGCGTGGGGATTGAGTCGACCCGAGGCGTCGACGGCGGGGTCGGCGACGAGAATGTCGTCGTCGAAGAATCCCCCGCTCATGAACACCGACCGCTCGGCCTTGTCGCCGATGTAGTAGCGGTCGGCCCCCGCTCCGCCGAAGATCGACATGCTCGCATCGGCCGCTTGGACATAGAAGCGATCGTCGGCGCCATGACCGAAGAGCGAGGTCGCGCCGGCGGGGTTGATCCCGTCGAGACCGAGGATCTCGATCTGATCGAGATCTCCGCCGCCGTGGATCTCGACGTTGGGAGCGACGACGTCGCCGCGGATGGTGATCACGGACCCGACGTTCGGGTCGCGCTCGGCGGCGATGTCGAACGCGCCGGAGTTGTCGCCCTTGAGGAAGATGTTCGCCGACGCTTCGATCCGAGCATTCGTGGGGATGTCGATATCGTCGCCCGCATCGACGACGACCGACCCGTTGAACGCCTGAACTCGTCCCGACGGCACGATCGTACCGTCGAGAAGCGCCCCCGCCGAGTTCGACACGCGGAAGTTCGAGGCGTTGGTCACCGTCTGTCCCGGCAGGGTGTACTCGCCCACGATCGTGTCGTGGACTCCGAGGTAGAGGTCGCCCGCGACGACCTCGGCCAGCAGAGCCTCGAGCGTGCCGTTGATGCCTCGGACCGCCGCCGATGCGTCGGATCGGAGCACGAGCCGGCCCGCCTGGGGCACGCCCGAGGTGATCCAGAGCGAGTTCTCGGTCTGGCCGACGCCGGCTCCGAAGATCTCGACCGGATTCGCCGGCAGGCCGATGCCGCCGCCTCGGGTCACGAGATCGATCTTCCGCCCCTGGACGTCGGCGAGGAGTCCATCGCCCGCGGAGTCGGTCGAGGCGCGACCGTCGAGGATCGATCCTCCGAACGTATCGATCGAAACATCCTCATGATCCGACGCAACCGCATCGAGAGCCAGGTCGCCCCGCGTCTCCGAGAGGAAGACGCTCCTGCGGGCCGCGACGTAGACCGTGCCCGGTGCTTGGTTCGAAGAGTCGATCTCGAACGTGTCGGACGCCGATCCCAACCCCGCCGAGGAGACCAGCCGGATGCTGTTGCCGACGACTCGAGCGGTGCGATCGGACGCGGGGGCGAGCGAGAGGATCGTCGCGCCCTGCCCCGGAACGTTCAGTCCATAGGGGGTCGTCTCGCTCACCCCTTGCGGAGTCGGCGTATTCAAGGCGAAGAGGGAGACGTTGCCCGCATGCGAGACGATGTCGCTGAAGCGGAGGTCGCCGTCGAACTCGCGAATCGTGATGTCGCCATTCGTTTCCGCATGAATCCGTTTCGTTGCGCCGACGTTGGTATCGGCCTCGATATGGATCTTGGGATCGAAGGGCGCGAGCAACGTCCCTTGGAGAGTGATGTCCGCCCCGACGATGCGGGCGAAGTCGTAGGTGCCGTCGATCAGGTTCGACTTGGTGAGATCGGCGAAGAGTCGATAATCGTTGATCCGCGGCTGCGGCGACGCGCTGTCGGGTTGGAACTTCTCGAGGTAGTCCCCGCTGAGAGCGGGCTGTTGCGGGACGACGACGTTCAAGGCCCCCACGGTGCCCACGGGCGTGGTCTCGTGGCGCGTGCCGCGGAGCAAGACGTCGACGTTGCCGCCCGCTGCGATCGAGCTCGAATCGAACCGAGACTCGGCCGGGTCGAGCGCACGCAGCCGACCCGTGAGGTCGAGTGCGACTCCGAGACCCGCCGCGACCTCGAGATCGGTCGGCATTCCCGAGGAGCGAACGAGGTCGACGCCGACCCTCGCCCCGGGATTGCCCACGGCGTCGCGAGCCGCGAGCACGACGTCGTTGGCCCGCACGACGCCCGAGGCGGTCTCGATCGAGCCGCCGGTATTGCGGATCGTCACCTTGCCGATCGGGTTGTTGATCGTTCCGTCGAGCGTCACCGCCGACTCGCCCTCGTTGACGATCAAGACGTCGGTGGGGCCCGCCGTGCTGCCGACCAAGAACCCGATCGTGACCGACTGCGCATCGAGAGTCACCGTGGGTCGCGCGTTCGGATTGGCGACGTCGATGCCGTGGATCACGAATTCGCGATTCGACTGATTCCTCAGCTCGATATTCTTGAAGACCGCGCCGACGTTGAAATGTCCGCCCGTGCCGGAGATCACGCCGATGGGGGCCTCGACCTCGTCGAGCTTGCCCACCGTGTCGACATGGAACCGAATCCGACCCGCGGCGGAGTTGTTTCCAATCGGGGCGACCTCGACGTGATCGGGCCCGACGATCACATCCACGTTCTCTTTCCGAACGATCGTTCCGTTCGCGTCGACGAGCAGGAAGGGGCTTCCGCCCGAGAGCACGATGACGTCGCCGTTCCAGTCGATCTTGCGATTCGCGTCGAGGACGCCGTCGACATCGTCGTCTTCCGAGCCGATGCCCGCGACGTCGGCCGAGGCGTCGCGATCGTAGAGGTCGATATCCTGCGTCGCCTGCACGGTGAGGTCGGTCGCGGCGACCGACGCTCCCTTCGCGACATCGACGCGGGACGAGGTCCGATCGTTGATCGTCGCATCGGCGGAAGCGCTGCCGAAGGCGGCGTCGGCGTCGGACTCGGCTTTCGCCTCGAACTTCATGTTCTGATGCGAAGCGGTGATGTCGACCGTATTCCCAAGGATCCGAGCCCCGGCGGCAAGGCTGATCTTCGAGGTGTCGGTCAGTTCGACGACCGCGTCGGCATCGACTCCCGCCCCCACGGCGTTGGCCTCGATGTCGGCATTCGCATCGAGATCCGCGGTGACGTTGGCGACGACCTCGACCTTGCGACCGTCGAGCAGAGAGTTCGCGCCCAGGGTCGTTCGAGCCCCGGCGTTCTCGCCGCCCGCGCGGATCTCGGCGTTTCCGCTCGCCCCAGCTCCGAAGCCCGATGCATCGGCCTCGGCTTCGGCGTCGACGGTGAGCGTCGCGTCGGCGGCGACTCGAAGCAGTTCCTTTGCGATGAGACCGGCTCCGTCGCCGACCTCGAGCGATGCCAGGAATCCGACGGTGCTCTTGGCGTTCGCCTCGGCGATGTCGACCAGGCCGCCGCCGTTGCCGTCGGCGATGACGATGGCGAGCGGATCGACGTCGGCCGTCACTCGGAGTTCGTCGCCCGCGGTGATCCGAGCCCCCGCGCCGATCTTCGTCGTCGAGGCGACGTCGTGCGAGGTCTCGGCCTTGGCCGTTCCGACGGAGACCAGACCCGCGGTGCTGTTCGACGAGGATGCGAAAGCCTGGCCGATGTTCTCGGCCGCGATGACGACGTCGATGCCGTCGACCTGGGCGCGGGCTCCCACCGTGGTCGTCACCTGGGCGGAGAGCACCGCCTTCGTCGAGGCTTCGCCCGCGCTCACCAGACCGCCGCCCGACCCGCTCGCCGCCGCGCTGACGATTCCATCGCCCGAGGGGGCGGCCGAGAGCGCCTGGGTCCCGCCGACGCCCTCGAGCTTCTGCGTGCCCGAACCATCGGCGACGATGTCGATGACGAGCCGCTGACGCCCGGTGCCCGCGACGGTGAAGTCGATCCCCTCCGAGCCGATCCGGCTCGACCCCGAGAGCACCGCGCCGCTCACCCGATCGACCGGATCGAGCGTCACGGGATGCTGCCCGCTTGGATCGGTCGCCAGCCGGAAGCTCGCGGCCGTCGCCTGCGTGACGTAGTAGGTCACACCGTCTTCGAGCCCCCCGATCGGCAAATCCTTGACCAACGTCAACGCATGTCGATCCAACTGCCGTGCGACCAGCGTCGAGCGAGTGAGGTCGATCGCCTTGGGCGGCGTCGCGGGAACCGGCGGCGTCGCGCTCGGATTACCCGGGTCGCCCAGGGCCTCGGCTCGAGTGAGTGCGAGCTTCACGACCTTCGGCTTCGCCGGATCGAAGATCACGAAATATCGGCGATCGTTGGTGAGTCCCGTCAGACTCGTCGCGCTGCTGCGGTAGACGACCTCGTCGCCCGAGACGAACCCATGCCCTTCACCCAACGTGATCGCATCGGCATCATTGTCGACGTCCCCGGTGACGAAGCCGCGCGAGGGTGCCGAGCGATAGGTGACCGCTTGCCCGTTCGTGAATCCGTGTCCGGGGATCGTGACGACCGAGTCGGTGATCGCCGCGCCCGTGAACGACTGCGAGGCGGGGAGCGAGAGGCCGACGGGCACGAGCTTGATCGTGTTCGCGTCGATCTTCCGAACGGTGTAGGTCGAGCCGGTGGTCAACCCGCCGATCACCGCCGCGTCCGTATCGGGGCGATAGATGACCCGATCGCCCGTCTCGAGGAAGTGCGCGAACGGGAAGCGGATCTCGTCGCGTCGGATGTCGACGACTTCCTGCGCGGTGGTCGAGAACTCGACTCCGAATTGGAGCGTCTTGTCGCCCGATGCGATGACGCCGTAGCTTCGGCCGGCGGTCAATCCTCCGACGATCGGCAGCCCTTCGGTCTTGTACGTCACGACGTCGCCCGAGAGCAGACCGTGCCGATTCGCGAGCGTGATGGTATCGGTCGTCGGATCGACTCCCGAGGCTGCGTCGAACGTACCGTCCGAGTAGGCCTCCGGCTTCTTGCCGTGGAGCGCCTTCAGGATCAGCTCATCGCCCGCGGAGATTGCGGCATCCGCAGCGATGTCGGCCTTGACGATCGCCCCGCTGGTCGCGACGGCTTGGAGCTTGCTGATCGACACGACGCCGCCGCCGCTGCTGCGGGACGACGCGTCGGCATCCGTCGAAGAGATCGCCGAGATCGAGACGTCGCCCGTCGTGACGACCTTGCCCGAGACTCGCGCCTCGACGGTCGGCGATGCCTCGGCCTTGACGTTCGATGTGGAGACGCGGACGATCGCTCCCCCCGCGGCCTCGGCTCCGGCCGAGGCGAAGTCGGTCGCATCGGCGAGGACTTGCAGCGAGCCCGCCCCAGGCGCACCCGCATCGCCCACGACCGAACCGTCCATGCGGGCGATGGTCCTCGACAAGATCTCCGTCGTCGGCCGACTCGAGTCGACCGTCAGCAGGACTCCCGCGGAGACCGACTTCGTGCGGGCGTCGGCCGAACTCTGCGAGATCGAACGCACCGCAACCTTTCCTCCAGGCGCCGCGAGAACGGCCCCGGCGTCGACCGACGCCTCGGTGACTTGACTGATCAACGAATCGATCGTCAACGAGTTGACCGCCACGGCACCGAAGGAGTTGCCCGAGAGCGTCGGCTTCGAGACCGAGATCGATCGCGACTCGACCTCGAGATCTCCCGCCTGAACGAGGACTTTGCCGCCTTGGATCCGCGCGGCGGTGACTCCCTCGATCGACGTCTTCGCGGTGGCTCCCGCCCCTGCCCCGGAGAAGATGCTCGCGGCGAACGCCGAGACCGTCGACGACGTCGTGATCGACGGGTTCGACGACGCCGTCACCGAGACCCCGCCGGTCTCGACGGTCACGGCGGCATCGATCAAGTCGCTCGTCACCTCGTTCTTGATCACGCTCGAGGCCTTCGTCAACCCGATTGCGATGCCGACCAAACCGGAAGCAAACGAGACGACGCCGATCTCGGAGGCGACGCGAGAGGCGTCGGTCGCGCTGATCGAAAGCCCCTTCGAGGCGAAGACGCCGGCCGACTCTTCGAGATATGCCGAGACTTCGCTGTCGAGAACGTTTTCGGAGAGCACTGCGCCGACGCTGATCGATGCGCTCACCTTGCCCGCAACGGCCTCGGCCGCGCTCGAGGCGGTGGCCTTGGATGTGATCGAACCGGTGGCCGATGCGGAGACGTTGATCGCGCCGGAGGACGCCGAGAGAGCGGAGGCATCTCGAATGAACGCATGAACCTCATTCTGCAAGAGGTTCACCGCTTCGGCATATCCCATCGACGCCGAGATCGCGAGCAGCGGCGCGGCCGATGCCGCTACGCTGACCGACGCCGTTTGCGCCTCGATCGTCGAAACGTCGCTCGCCTTCACCGAGATCGCGCTCGCCTTGATCCCGGTCGAGCCGTCGCCGTCGATGAATGCCTGAACGTCGGCTCGAATCGTGTTCTCGGTACGGACGCCGGCTCCAGCGACCGCGACGCCGACTCCCAGCGAGGCGGAGAGCGCGATCGACCCCGCCAGCACGGTTGCCTTGATCTTCTGAGAGCTCTCGGCGTCGATCGTCAGCGAGCCGGTCGCATCGATGCTCGCGTCCTTGACGTACGCGCGAATCTCCGCGGCGTTGCGGACATTCTCGGTGTTCGCACCGATCTCGTTGCGTGCCAGAGCCGCGCCGATCGCTCCCGCGATTCCGGCCGCGCCGCCGACCCCGACCGAAGCGGCGAGGGCGGCGATCACAGCGTCGATCGTCGACGAATTCTTCGCGTCGAGGTCGACCTTGCCTCGGCTCTTCACCTTGCCGTTTTGAATGAACGCGCGAGTATCCGTTCCGATCAAGTTCTCGGCGCGGGAGCCGGCGCCCGCGATCGCGATTCCGAAGAGGCCCGCCCCTCCCGCCGCGAGCGAAGCGGCGACCGTCTTCGAGCGAATCTCGCCCTTCTCCTCGGCGAGGAGTTCGAGCGAGGCGACGTCGAGCCCTTGGTCGACGTTGGCGATCGAGGCCTCGACCGTGTTCGCCAACTCGTTCTTGGCGAGAGCGACGCCGATCGACACCGTCACCGCGCCGACGCCCGCGAACGCCGCGGCAAGCGAGACCGAGCCGACGTCGACGGAGATGTTCGACGAATCGACGGCGACGAGCTTGGTCGCCCCCGCGGAGATCCCCTCGGCTCCATCTCCGGAGATGTATGCGCGCGTCGATGTGCCGATCTGGTTCAATGCACTCGCGCCGGCTCCGCTCACCCCGACGCCGACTCCGCCGGTACCGACCACCGCTCCCGAACCGGCGACGACGAGGGCGTCGATCGAACCCTCCGACTTCGCGGATAGGTCGAGCGATCCACCGGCGTCGAGGCTCGTGTTCGTGAGGTGGGCGAGGACTTCCGCCTTCGGTGCCTTGCCCGGATCCCAACCGATGAGGTTGCGGGCGAGAGAGACGCCGAGCGAGGCTCCGACGCCCGCGAACGCCCCGCCGCCGACCGCGAAGCTCGTCGTCAACACCAACGCATCGATCTCCGCCGCGCTCTTCGCGGTGACGGAGACGGCTCCGGCAACCTCGAGCTCGCTATCGGAGACATGAGCGATCGCGTCGGTATCGATGATGTTCGTCGACTCGGCCCCTGCCCCGCTGACCGCGATGCCCGCACCCGTGCTGATTCCCGCGGCGAGCGACGCCGCCGCCGACACAGCCTCGATCGACGCGGTCTGCAACGCCTCGAGGGAGAGCTTGCCCGAGGTCGTCCGCAACCCGTCGTCGACGTTCCGGATGAACGCCGACGCCGCCCCGCCGATCTTGTTCCGTGCCAGCGACAGACCGATCGAAACGCTTCCGCCGGCGAAACCGCCGAACGACGCGGCGATCGACACGGCACCCGCAAACGCCGAGATCGACGATGTATCGAGCGCTTTGATGTCGATCGATCGTGCGCGAATCCCCTCGGATGCGACGGGAATCACTCGATCCCCATCGATCGCCGCACGCGTGGTCACCGCAATGGCGTTCTCCGCGTAGACGCCGGAACCGCTCGCCGCGAGCCCCACGGCGCCTCCGATTCCGATCGCCACCGAGCCGGCGAACACGAACGCGTGGATCGATTGATGAGTCTGAGCGACCTGAGCGACGTCGCCCGCGACGTCGATCGACGAGTCGAGGATCTCCGCGACGACCTCCGCCGAGGTGTCGACGTCGTCGCGTCCGCGGCCGACGAAGTTTCGGGCCACCGAAATGCCGATCGATGCTCCGACGCCGGCTCCCGAGCCGCCCGCCGCTGCGATCGATGCCGTGACGACCGTCGCTTGGATCTCCGAGTTCGACGTTGCGGTGATCGTGAGATCCTCGGCGCTCCGGATCCTGCTTCCACGAATGAACGCCTTCGCACTCGAGTCGACGACGTTCTCGGCCACCGCTCCGCCGCCGCTCATCGCCAAGCCGCCCGTGGAGCCGAATCCGGCCGCGATCGACGCTGCGGCGGCGACCGACTCGATCGAGCCCCGCGACACGGCCAGTCCCGTGTCCTTCTTCTTCAGGACGTATGTCGACCCGTCGGGCGCCAGGATCGACCAACCGCGTCCCTGGTCGAGCGAAACGATCCGCGGCGTGGTCTCGCTCGAAACGATGCCTCGCGTCGACAACGCGTGACTCTTTGCCGCGAACATCGCCTTCAGCTTCTCGAGGATCTGGAGGTCGCTCGCGCGGTCGACCGCGGCCTCGTCGACGGCGGGCGTCGCGGGGTCGTCTTCGTCGGCCTTCGCGGCGTCGTCGAGAGCGTCGAAGCTCAGGCCGGCGGCGGTCAGCTCAGCCGCCGTGAGCGAGAAGAGCGGCCGCCCCTGAGAAGTCGCGGCCAGGGCGATATCCCCGCGCGTCGTGGTCAGCCCCTGATCGGCATCCAGTATCGACGCTTCGACGTCGACGTCGATCTGGTTGAAGGCCAGCCCCAGTCCGACCGAGAGCGAGGCCCCGAGCGTACCGCTGAGGGCGACGGCGACCGATGCCGCGGCGGCAACCGCTCGAATGCTCGACGCGTCGTCGGCGATCACGCGCACGCCCGCCGCTTGGATCCCCGACGACCCGTCGCCGTTGATCGAGGCTCGCACATGAGATCGAATGAGATTCTCGGTATACACGCCTGCGCCGCTCGCCGCGAGGCCGGTGTTGCCGCCGCCCGCGACGCCGACCGAAGCCGCGACGACCGTCGCGTCGATCGCTTGCCTGCCGACCGCGTCGATCGTGAGGTCGCCGGTCGCGAAGACGCTGGAATTCGAGAGCAAGGCCGAGAGACCGGCGGAGGCCTCGCCGAGGCTGATGAGCTTCCACGCCGATCGGTCGCTGTAGTTCTGCGTCGTGAGATCGACGCCGGTGATCGGCGCGAGGGTGTTGCCCACGAACTCGTAGACGTCGCCCGTATGCGGCCCCGAGGCGATCCGCACCTTCGTTCCCTTCGAGATGGTCGCGGACTTGTCGGTAGACAGGCGGTCGTGTGCAACGTCGGTCTTTTGAGCATATCCGATGACGTTCTTGGCGACCGAGATCCCGATCGCGACGCCCACACCCGTGGACGGTCCATAAGCGGCCGCCGCGGCGATCGCGATGACGAGAGCGTCGATCGATGCGTCGTTGGACGAGTCGACGTCGACCGCGGCCACCGGCTTCGCCGCGGTGCCGATCGAGCTGTCGACGATCGAGGCCCGCGAAGTCGTGAGGATCACGTTCTTCGCCGCCGCGCCGCCGCCCGCGACGGAGACGCCGATTCCTCTCGCGCCCGTCACGGCGACCGATGCCGCGGCGGCCGTCGCGTCGATCGAACCGGACACGCTCGACTTGACCACCACGTCGCCCGGCACCAGCACCGATCGAGCGTTGTCGATCGATGCCGTCACGCTGTTCTTCAATTCGTTGATCGCGACCGAGACTCCGACCGTGAGCGAAGCCCCGGCCTGAGACCCCGCCGAGATCGCCAGCGCGACCCCGACGGCCTGGGCATCGATCTTGGAGGTATCGGTCGCCGTGACGCGGAGTCCGCCGAACGTCGAGGCGATCGTGGATCCGTTGCGGACGAGCGCCTCGGTCGAACCGCCGATCGCATTCCCCGACCCCGTACCCGCGCCGGCGAAGCTCACGCCGATGCTTCCGGTCGTGCCCGTCGCCACTCCGGCCGATCCGGCGATGGTGAGGACGTCGATCGAGGCCTTTGTCTCGGCCTCCACGGTCACGCCCCCGCCGACCTGGACGGTGACCCCGTCGAGAACCGCACTCGTCTTGTCGGCGATCGAATTCAGACCGATCGATGCGCCGATGCTTCCCGTGACTCCGACGATGCTCTTGTTCGACAGCGCCAGCGCGACGGCCACGGCGCCCGCGTCGGCGTGGATGTGCGAGTGGTCGGTCGCCTTGACGGTGAGAGCGCCCTGGGAGCTCTCGAGGATCGCCCCGACGGCCCGCGCGTCGACGATGCTGTTGACCGCATTCGCCGAGCCGGCTCCCGCCCCGGCGAGATTGAGGCCGACGCCGGTGCCCTTGCCGCCCAGCGTGGCCGCCGCCGCGCCCGCGATCGTGAGGGCGTCGATCACCGTGTTCGACGAGGCGATCAACGAGATTCCGCTCGAGGCCGCCGGACCGCCGGAACTGACGACCGAACCGACCCCCTTGGCGTCGGGTAGGATCGCCGCGCGGGTCGTGTTCGTGACCTGATTGACCGCCGCCGAAGCACCGAACGAGAGATTCACATTCGAGTTCGACTCGGATGCGAGGGAGAGCGAGACCGCGACCGCGCCCGCGTCGGCGTAGATCTTCGCGGAGTCGTTCGCCTTGAGCTCGATCTTGCCGATCGTCGTCGAGACTCGCCCGCCGACGATGAGGCTCTCGGAAGAGTTTGCGATCGCGTTGCCCGAACCCGCGCCCGCTCCGGCGAAATTCAGGCTGAATCCGCCTCCCCCACCATGGCTCGCCGTACCCGCGCCTCCGATCGTGAGCGTGGTGATGCTCGGCTTCGACTGGGCGTCGAGCAGGATCGGGCCCGCGGAACGCACGTCGGCGTCGACGATCCTGGCGAGCGTGGCGGTTGCGATGTCGTTGATCGCCGCGGAGACGCCGATCGTCGCATTGGCTCCGCCGGGCGAGCCTTGCTTGCTGCGGCGGAGGCTCAATGCGATTCCGCCCGCGTCGGCGAGGATGTCGGCGTCGTCGACCGCGCGGAGGGTGATCCCTTGGAAGCTGGTCGTGACCGATCCGCCGAGGACCGCGGCTTCCACGCGGTTGCGGATATGAGCACCCGACCCCGCTCCCGCTCCCGCGAATGTGATCGGGAGTTGACGCTTCGGCTGGCCGTCCTTTTTCTTGTCGTCCGGCCCGCCGGTGCCGCCGGTGCCGCCCGATCCACCCGTCCCGCCCGATCCGCCCGTCCCGCCCGATCCACCGGTGCCGCCGCTGCCGTCTTCCTTGGGCGGCGCCGAATTCGCGACCGCGCCCGCGATCGCGAGGTTGAAGATGCTGGGATTGGAGTTGGCGCTGATCTCGAGATGCGTGGCCGTGATCGTCGAATTCTCGATGATCGCCAGAACGCCTCCCGAGATCTTCGTGACGGCGGGAGAGATCGCCGCCGCGAGTTGCTGACCTCCCGACCCCGAGGCGGCGATGTTGTTGATCTCTTCACGTGCATCGGCAATGACGCGAAGCCCTTGGTCGGCGACGCCGCCGACCATCGGGACCGGACGGGTCGCGTCGACCCGCGCCCCCGGTCGAATCCGTGCTTCGACGTTTCGATCGATGTCGACCAGACCGAACGCGAGGCCGACGCCTGCGTAGCCGGCACCGAATGCGCCGCTGCCCGCGACGGAGACGAGCTCGAGGTTCTCGTCGGCGGTGACGCCGACGCGTCGACCCACGACCTCGGCGCGTTCACCGATGAAGGCATGAACGTCCGTATCGAAGTCTTGCGACGTCAGCGAGAACGGCAGCGCCAGCGTGTCGGCCAGCAGCGCCAGTGCCGCCGCGATCGAGGTGACCTGGAGGTCGGCGATCGCATCGACGTCGACCGCCCCGACGGCGAGCGTCTTGCCCTGTGATCCGACGATCGCCGATCGAACGACCGCGTCGGGACCGATGAAGCTCCGGACGCGGGTGTCGTAGATCCCGAGGTCGATCGCCGCTCCGGCCGCGACTTCGCCTTGGATCACCATCGCTCCGGTGATCGTGACGACATCCTGCTCATTCTCCGCCCGCACGCGGACATCGCCCCGCGCGGTGAGCATCGTCTTCGCCGAGGTCGCGATCGGATCGTCCGACCCGATGAACGCCTCGGTCACCGTGTCGAACGTGTTGAGCGTCACCGAGCCCGCGAGATTGGCGACGTATTCGGGCACGACGAAGCCCACGCCGAGCGTGGCGGTCACGACGACGTCGGAACTGTCGGCGGTGACCGACACGGCGTCGGCCGTGACCGTGGTGTCGTCGATATAGGCGCGCGTGATCCGCGCTCCCTCGTCGGCTTCGTCCTCGGAGGGAGCGTCGCCGCCGAACTCGTTCCAAGAAAAGGCGCCCGCGAGGCCGGCCCCGGTCGAGGACTCCTTGCCGTGGAGCAGCGAACCCGTCACGGCGACGGCGACGCTGCTCGTCTCCGCCTGGACCGTGAGATCGTCGCCGACGTCGACCGTGTGACCTCGCGGAACACCGGTCGAGTCGAGGTATTCGGCCCCGCGAATCCCTGCCTGAGTGTCGTCGTGGAAGAAGTTCGTCGAGATGCTGCCGGAGACGCCGAACCCGAACTGCGGCGCGTCGGGATCGTCGCCGTATCCTAGCAGCTCCTGAACGGCGGGCTTCATCTGCTTGATCGGTTCCGGCTTCTCCTTGGATCCTTCGGGGGCGGCCATCGCCGTCCCGATCGAGACGAGGATCCCGAACGAATCGGCGTTGACGAAGAGGTCGCCCCCCGCGCGAATCGCTCCCGCTCCCTGAACTCCCGTGCTCGAGGGCGAGAGATTGCCGACCAGCGCCTGAGTCGTGTTGCGGAATCGATTGACCGAGATCCCGACTCCGACGGCGACGTTGCCGCCCTTCTGCAAGACGTGCGAGTAGCCGACCGAGATCACGTCGTTCTCGGCGTCGATGCGGAGGTCGCGGCCCGCGTCGATCCGCGCTTGGTCCTCGATCTGCGCGACCGCCTCATTCTCGAAGTCGACGTAGATGAAGGAGCCCGAGAGTCCGAACGTCTTGGCGCTGCCGCCTTGCTGCGCGAGCGAGATCTGGAGCACGTCGTTCTCGGCGGCGACCACGACGTCGCGCGCCGCGCGAATGTCCGCTCCGTCGTCGATCGTCGCGATGCTGCGATTGTCGACGTCGATCAGCGAGAGGTTCCCGCCGACAGCGTTGTTGCCCTTCGTCCCCGTCTTGCTGTGTGGTTGGAAGATGTCCTGCGGTTTAATCAAACCAGAGATGTCGATCGATTGATAGCTCGTATTCGCGAGCACCCGAACATCCTGCTCGGGCTTGGCGATCACGACGAATGCGGGCGTCGCCGTCGTGTCGGACATCACGGCGTTGACGCGAACGCCCTCGCCGATGGTCGCGTAGGCCAGGTTGTCGATGTCGAGGAGCCTCAGCGCCCCGCTGACGCTGTTGCCGCTGCGACGGACCTCGACTTCCTTCTTCTTCTCGACCGGCTTCCCTTCCTTGTCTTTTTCGGTGTACTTGAATTCCTGCTTCATCGTCTCGCCCGCCCCCGCAAAGGTCAGGGTCGTGGCGATGTAGTTCGGGATGACCTTCAGGAGCTTTACCCCGGCCTTGGCGAGCGGAAAGCCCCAGGCGAGAAGGTCGGTCGAGTTCTCCTGCAGTTCGGCCTGAATGGCGGTCGCGGCGTCGACGGAAGTCGTCGATGCGGCCAACGGATCGGAGGCGTCGACCGGCTGCGTTCTGGGGGCGTAGAGCTTCGGAGGCGTGATCAATTGCCGAAACAGTTCGTCGAGACGAATCTGATTCGGGACCACTGATTCGGCGTCGACGAGGAACTGTCCGCCCGCCGTGACGGTCGCGCCGTCGGCGACATCCGCGCGGGCGATGTTCTCGTAGTCGCTGATGACGAGCGCTCCGCCGAGCGAGTTGGTCGCGAGCGTCTTCGACTTGCCGATCGCGATCGACTTGTGATTGTCCTCGGCGAAGGCGGTGACGTCGATCGAGTTGCGCGCAAAGATCCGAGCATCTCTCGTCAACCGGGCGACGGCTTCGTTCTCGCTGTCCGCGATGGTGAAGGCCGCCGCGGCCGAGAACGATCCCGACTCGATCGGGAAGTGGAAGTTCCGGCCGAAGAGAGCCTTGTTCATCTCCGCATTCGCCTTCATGGCGTACTGGTTCGAGCCGGCGTACGGATCTCTCTTCACGACCGAGCGCGAGTCGGTGTCGTTGTGCAGCGCGATCGACTCCGCATGGATTCGTGCATCCGCGCGAAGCCGCGCGGTGCCGCCGAACTCCGCGAGGGCGTTCGAGGAGAAGTCGCTGATCGAGGCGGTGGCCGAGAAACCCGTATTCGCCACGACCAGGCCGTTCACTTTGGCCTTGGTCAAGACGATGAAGTCGTTTTGGTTCTCCGCGAGGACCTCGAGACCGTTCGCCTCGATCACCGTGTTCGGACCGCCCACGATCGTACGCGCGTCGGACGACCCCTCGCCCATCGTCGCGGCGAACGCCGGCCCGGGGATCAGAGCCGGCTTGATCACCTGGCTCACGCGCATCAAGAAGAGCGCCTTCTTGTTGAGCCCGGTCACCACCTTGGTCGCGACGTTGACCTTATTGTCGACGAACGACCCGATCTTGACGTTGCCGCCCGCGACGATCTCGACGCCGTCGGCGACGATGGTCTCCGCGCTCGCCTCGGACTTGCCGTACGTGATCCCGAGCCAGAGGCTCTCGGTCTTCTGCACGAGGTGCGACTTCGACGTCGACACGATCTCGACGCCGCCGACCGAGTCGATCGATGCGCCTCGATCGACGCGGATCGAGCTCTCCGACTCCTGGACGACGCCTTGCACCAGGAATTTCGAGAGGATCGACAGCGGGCTCACGATCTTCAGGAGCAACGACTCGCCGATCTCACCCGCATTGATCAGAGCGCCGCCTTCGTCCTCGGGCTTGCGGAGTTCGAGGATCCCCTTGAACTCGATGGCCGTGCCGGTCTCCTCGGCGAGCAGATTCGGAGTCCCGTCGGCATATGAATTTGTACGGATCCGGAGCGTCCGTCCTTCGTTCTCGATCGCGGCGATCTCGTACTGGTCGTCGTTGGACGACGAACCCTCGACCAGGAATCGCCCGCCGACGACGAAGCCGTCCTCGGTCCAGCTCCCGCTCGAACGCTCGATTCGGTCGCCGGAGAAGCGGATCGTCGGATTCGCGAGCGAGATCGCGGAGAAGATCTCGTTGTCGAGCCCCGGGTCCGTGCCCTCGGGATACGCGGTCGTGTCCTCATCCGCCAGAGGCGTCGTCGACCAGACCGTGAGGGTCGAGCCGTCGGGGCTGATCGACTCGATGCGATAGGCCCCGTCGTTGAGCTGGGTTCCCGTCACGATGATCGTCAAACCCGGAATGAATCCGGCCGCCGACCAGGCGACGCCGTCGGTCCGACGAATCGTCGAGGCGAGGCGCGAGAAGACGAGCCCGACCTCGACGCCCTCGTCCGAAGGGGCGACCTCGGCGACCCCGATGACATCGGTCCGCGGGCCGGTGAGCGCCTGCTCGTTGCGAAGCTCGACGCCCGGCCCGAGGATGAGCGTCCGGCCGTCCGCGCTGATCGATGCGATCGGATAGTCGCCGTCGTTGAGCCTCGTGCCCTGCACCAGCACCGACTGCCCGGGCGCGAAGAGATCGGCCCTCCAGCTCCCCTCGGAGCGCGTGATCGAATCGCCCGCCCCGCCGTTGTCCTGGAAGGTCAGGAGGATCTCGAGCAGCCGGAGCTTGACGTCGGGATCGACCATGACCATGGCGATCTTGCCGGGAGATCCCTGCGTGTAGAGATGGACCCCGCGGAGCCCGCGCTGGGTGACGAAACCGGCCGCTTCCTCGATGACCAAGGTCGTGCCTTGGATGTCGACGATCGTGAAGATGCCGTCGTTGTCGCCCAGGGCATCCTCATCCGCGCCGTCGGTCGTGCCGGAGACGGTGATCGACTGACCCTTCTCGAATCCTTGGTCGGCCCAGTTCACGCCGTCGAGGCGGGTGATCCGATTACCCGCGTCGTCGCCGATGAAGTCGAGCGCGGGATCTCCCTGGAGCATGTTGACGGTCTCGATCCGCATCTCGGAGTTTCCGAGTTCGGACCGGAGGTTGGAAGTCGGGCCCAGCGTGAGCACGGTGTCGCTGACGGCGAGGATCACGTGGAACCCGTCGTTCAGCGTCGTGTTCTCGACGAGGATCGTCTGGCCGGGGGTGAATCCATCCGCGATCCAACTCCCGGAGTCGCGCGTGATCACGTCGGGTCGGGCGACCCCGCTGACCGGATCGACTCCGCCGTCGACGAATTCGGGGAAGGTCCCGTCGGACATCAGGCCGTCCGCGAAACCCGGCGAGTCGCCGAGCGCCTGGTGGTTCATCGCGAACTCGGCGAACTTGGAGGTCGTCGAGTTCGAGAGGATTCGGACCTCGTCCCCCTTGATCGAAGCGTTGCCGATCCGAAGCTCGCCCTCGGACGACTTGTCGCGGAAGAACGGGGTCTTCGCGGTCCACTTCAGGTCGACCGACGCATCCACGCGCAGGACGACGTTGCCGTCGAAGCCGCGGATCGTGACTCCCTCGACATGCCTCTGGGGAACGAAGACGACGTCGGGCTGGACCTTCAGCACGAGGCCGTCGACCGACGCCACGACATATTCGCCGTCGTTGTCGGCCTTGTCGTCGCCGTTGAGGTCGGCGCTCTTCGTGTTCGAGACGCGGATCACCTGTCCGGGGAAGAATCCGTCCTCGGCCCAGGTGCGTCCCGGCGAGCGCGTGATCGTGAAGCCGGAGAATCGGAGTTCGGTGCCCAGCGCGAGCTCTCCCCAGGCTCCGCGGCTCTTCGCCTCGATCGATGCGCCGTCTTCGACGACGAGATCTTCGATCGCAACGACGTCGATCGTCGAGCCGCGAACCGAGCCGACGATCGACGCGTCCTCCGCTCCCGAGACGTGGAGCGAAGCCTGCCCCAGGTCGACGTCGCCGATGATGATGTCGCCGCCGCCGACCGCGATCGTCAGGCTCTTGAGGGGTTTCGCAAAGATGAAGTCCTCGGCGAACTGGGCATCGAGCACGAGGATGTTCGGGTCGGTCGCGCTTCGAGCGAGCGTGATCGTGTCGTCGTCGTTCGAGAAGACGACGCGGACATGGTCGATCGTGACGGTCGACGTCACCGGCTCGAGCCCCGCGAATTCCACCGAGTTCGTGCCGTCGAGCACCACCGTGCCCGCGTCGGGGGAGGTCGGCCGATACTCGATCGACTGATACGCGCCCTCGACGAACGAGAGCGTGTCGTACCCGCCGGCACCGCCGTGAACGAGTCCGGAGAGGCTCGCGCCCTTGCCGAATTCGAACGTATCTCGATTGCCGCCTGCACCTTGCAGCACTTCGACCGACTCGAATCGCGTCTTCTCGTTGACCGTTCCTCGGTTCGCCCCTTCCACCCGCCAGAGGCTGTCGGCCGTTGTTCCCACGAGGGTGTCGCGTCCCCCGCGCCCGTCGAACTCGATCGACAAACTGGGCAAGGCCTCGCCGAGGGAGAGCGTGTCCGCCGCCTCGGTTCCGAGGATCCGGACGAGCCCCGAATTGTCGACGAGTCGTTGCGACTTCAGGAGGAGCCCAGAGCCGTCGCGGAGCTCGAGCGAGTCTCCGGAACGTCCGAAGCGGAGATCGGCACCGGGCGGCAAGACCGCGCGGGCGTCGAACGTGAAGTCCTCGGCCATCAGCAGACGCGACTCGAGTTGATCGAGGGTCAATCGGCGCCGGCGATCGCGCCCGCGTTCGGTCTGGGGAGGCAGAGCACGACCGCGCCGGTGATGGGATTTCGACATCGAGTGGCCTCTTCGCGATGTTGAGCTGAGTCGGGGATTCGATGATCGACGAGGGGTCGATGGTGGCGATCTGACGAGAGTCGGGGGGGAGAGAACTAGAGCGATCGGAAATCGGACACCGCACCCGCGCATGAAAAAACGGTCGGCGCCGGGGAGACGCGACTCGTGTGACTTCCTCGTCTTCGGAACATGGGGCGATTCGCAGCCCCTGCTCGCGAGGCAAATCGAGCCCGCGACGAAGGAATTCGGCTACCGCCGATCCCTGCAGCGGGCGAAATTCCGCACAAGTCAAGACTCAATGCGACGATGACGCTCGATTCACGCCAATTTTCCGTCCACGATTCGCAACGATCGGGGAAACCCCGACGAGAAATCAACATGGAGGTCGCGGAAGCGAGGCGCAGAACGCCGCCGGACGCCGCGAATCGCCGCGGTCGGCTCGATGCAGAACCGATTCCTCAGCTCCCGGTCCAGTTGGATGATTGAGATCGCGCGAGCGTCTCGGGGCCGAAGATGCCGCCGCCAGGCGGTCGAACCTCAGCCTCGAGGGATCGACCCTCGAGCGATCTCATCGAGATTCGAGAAGACGGCCGCCCCTCGGACTGGCGGACGATCTCGCAGATCGCGCGAATCGTGCGGAATTCGGGATCGGTATGGACCAGGCAAGAGGGATGCGCCAGGAAATCGAAGACCGCTCGATCGGCGATCACGCGGCGCATCGATCTCCTCACCGCTTCCAGAAACGCGTCGAGTTTCCAACCCTGGGCCCGGAAGGCCGTGACGTCGCTGATCGGCGACATCGGTACCTCGACCAGCCCCGAATCGTAGACGAACGGTTGAGCCTTCGTCTGTACGGCCGCGATCGCGTCGAGGACCGTGTCCGTGATCGGCTCTCCCCGCTTCAGCGAAGCATGGGGGGGATAGAGACTGCTGACCCATCGATAGCCGAGCTCGAGGATCAGCCTCTGCAGATCCGGCCGCGCTCGCAGACCTTCATACGAGCCCCCGGGAGTCCGAAAACCGGAGACTCGGATCCCCAGCCGGGATTCCAGCGCCTTCTTGGACAAGGCGATGTTCTCCCGGATCACGGTCTCGCAGGACTTGCCCTCGATCAGCCAGGGCGAGCGCCGGAATCGATGCTGGAGATCCTCGGCTCGAGTTGCGTGCACGTTGACATGGTCATACGAGTGGTTCCCGATTGGATGTCCCGCCGCCGCGATCCCCCGCAGCCATTCGACGTCGGGTTGTTCCATGGTGCGGCCGAGGGCGAAGAAATGGATCCGCCCTCCCGCCGACTCGACCAACCTCGCCGCCTCCACGGCGTAGGCCTTGGTCGCTGCGTCGAGATTGCCCTTCTCGTAATCCCAGTGCGTATCCTCCGGACGGGGATACTCCCGGCTCATCTCGAGATCGAGCGTGATCGCGACGCGCGCGGGGGCGGGATGTTCGACGGGTTCGGCAAAGGCCGAACCGAACGCGAGCGGAATCGCGGCCGCGTCGAACGAAGCTCGCAAGAAACTTCGACGATCGAACATCGCATCACTTCTCATCGTCTCCGGCTCCGTTCCTCTCGATCGGCACGACCCAAGAGACCTGAGTGATGAAGAGGTTCAACGACGCGAATGCGACGGCCGCGTTAGTGGCGTTTGCCGGCGTCGGCTGCGCGGGGAACGTGGCGATCGTGGCGTCGCCGACCAGGAAGACGTCGAAGTCCTTCTGGAGATTGCGATAGCCGGCGGTCGTCGAACATACGCACATATCCGTATTGTAACCCGCGAGCAGGACGTGGCGGATCCCCTTCGACCTCAAGAGGTCGCGAATCGCCTCGTAGCCCTCGGCGTCGTAGAAGACGTAGTCGGTCGGGAAGACCTCGATCGGTTTCATGACCGGCACCGGGAGTTCCCAGAAGCCGGGCGGGTCGTACTTCGGACCTGCATCGAGCCCGGGAAATGCCGAGAGATAGTCGATCGTGGGAGTCTCCGATCGGACGTCGATCGCGGCGGGGAGCGGGGATCCTCGGTAATCGAACCGAGCGAGGCGGTCGGCGAGAAGCTTGCCGCCGTGAAGGAACGACAGTTCGTCGGGTTCCGATCTCACCGATCGATAGATCGACTTTCGGATTGGATCCTCCTTCCCCGGCAAGCTGTAGCCGACCAGCCCGACCCGAGGCCTCCACTTCCGGAGAAAGGGATCGATCACGGTCGACGCATGTTCGAGAACGACGGCGTTCTTGTCGGGGGTGCACTGGAAGGCCGCGCCTGCGGGCTCGGGAGTGCGCCATCCCGATCCATCGTCGATCCCCCAAGGGTGGACCACGATGATCGCGGTGCGTCGTGAGTCGAGACGCTGAGGGATCTCGATGATCCCGCGTGCGTTGTAGGAGAACCGCCAGGTCCGGACCTCGAGATCGGCTCCCGGGTCGTCGACGAGGACCGGCGACTCGAACCGCGCGGTCTCGCGAATCGGCGCGACGAATCGCGGATGATCCGCCAGGATCGGCCGCGGATCGCGGACCGGCGCGATCCGATTCTCATAGATGCGCGAGTTCCCCGGTTCGTCGGCGAGCGCCGCGGCGACCGTGCCGATCGATATCGTCGCTGCGAGCACGATCCGCAATCGAGTCATCGAGAACCCCTTTCCGCGGGCGTCGGAGTTTCGGATTGGAGATAGGCGAAGAGGTCGCGAAGTTGGCTGGGCGAGAAACGACGATGGAGATCTTCCGGCATCAACGAACTCGAAGATTCCTTGATCTCCTCGATCCGCGACTTCTCGATCGAGATTCTTCGATCGACGCCTTGGATCAGAATCAACGGGTCGTTGGATCCGGCAACCGGCAGCCCGGAGAGCACGCGTCCATCGTCCAATGCCACGTCGATCGATCGGTATTCCCTACGGATCACGTCGCTCGGCGCAACCAGGCTCGTCAGCAGGAAGTCGCGATCCTTGCGATTCGCATGGGTCAACTCCGGGCCGACGCCCGTACCCTCGCCGAAGAGGATGTGGCAGCCGCTGCAATTCTCGCGAAAGAGACGCTTGCCGCTCGCTCGGTCGCCCGAACCGGCCCGAAGATCGTTGTTGAGGCGCCTCACCTCCGCCAACTTCTCCTCGGGTGTCGCCGGCTGGAGCCGTCCCCAATGCTTCGAGACCAACTTCCCGACTTCGATCGCGTCGGCTCCTTCGCGAAGCAGGACCAGTCGACGGACCTCGTCCAATCCAAAGTCGCTCGAGGCGATGCGGCCGGCCTCGACTTCCAGGAGCAGCTTCGACGCCGAGCTCGCCCGACTCGAGAGCGAGGCGCGAATCGAGCGGCGAACACTCTCGGGTCTCGAATCATATGTCGAGAGCAGCGATCGTGTCGTTTCGGTCGAATCGAATCGACCGAGTTCCGAGAACGCCGCATCTCGGAGCACGGGATGCGAGTCGTCGAGGGCGAAACGGGTCAATTCGCGGACGGCTCGCGTCGGGTCGATCTCGGCGAGGACTCTCGCAAACGCAGCGCGTCGCGTCTCCGAAACGCGCGAGTCGAGGAGATCGCGAACGACGACCTCGCGTGCCGTCGTCGATCCCGCTCTCGCGAGCAGCGAAGTGAGCGAGGTCGATTCCCAGGGTGCCGGTTCGAGCGCGACGAGACGGGCGACCGCTTCCGGCGAGGCCTCGAGCGTTCGCCCCCGGGTCGCCTGATCGGCGGCCGTCGCGAGCCGCTCGCGGTGGAGCGGGTCGGCCTCCTCCGCGATTCTCTCGAGGAACCACGACATTCGCGCGGGGGTGGCTTCGGCGAGGATCCGTCGAGCGACCCGAGGCGCCAGGAACTCGTCGACGATCTTCGAGCGCTCGCTTCCGCGACCCGGGCTGATGAACGCGCGGAACGGGGCGAGCCGAGCGGCCGAGTCCCCCGGATCATCGATCAACGCACGCGAGATCGTCTTTTCGAGACTCCACCAGAGCCGCAACGGGATCATCGGGTCGTCGGCATCTTCCGACCTCGCCGCTAGGGCTCGAATCAGGCCGATCGAACGCTCGGCGTCGGAGATCACCCCCGCGAGATGTGCGAGGTGCGACCTCACTCGAGGAACCGATTCCGAACGCGCACGGGCCTCGAAACGGCTGGAGATCTTGGATGCGATCTCCGGCCGATCCGCAGTCAGCCGAATCAACGCGCTTCGAGTCGCCGGATCGGGGTGGTCGATCCAGGCGGCCGCCCTGCCCGCATCGAGACCGCCGATCCCGGCGAGGACCCAAAGCGCTTCGACGCAAGGAATCCGCCCGCCGCAGTCGTCGACGATGCCCGAGAGCCGCGGAATCAACCGAGGGTCCCGGCGCTCGATCAGGAGCCGACGCGCTCTCCGGACGAACCACTGATTCGAATGCGAGAGCATCTCGACGAGTTGCTCGGTCGACGAGGCGTCGAGATCCGCGATCTCCCGTGGGCGAAATCCGGTCGGTTGGATCCGATAGATCCGGCCGTTGCGGCGATCCCAGTCGGCGTCCGGATCCGGGTGGGCCGTCCGAGCGTCGTGCCAGTCGGCGACGTAGAGACAACCGTCGGGGCCGAGCGTGAGATCGCTGGGAGCGAACCACGAGTCGCGCGCCTCGAGGAGGTCTCCGCGTTGTCCGCCTCGATAGCTCGAGCGATCGGAGGTGATCGAGTGTCTTCGCACGGCATGCTCGAGCAGGTCGGCCGCCAAGTAGGCGCCTCGCCACTCGGAAGGGAAGGCGTCGGCCTCGTAGAAGAGCCCTCCCACCGAGACGTGTCCGCCGCGAATCGACTCATGCGGCACATGATCGAAGAATCCATAAGCATACGAATTGTGGAGATTTCCGTGCTTTGCGAATTGCTTCCAGTAGTATGCCCCTCGGACGAAATGGAGGAGGATGTTCCCGCCGACGTTCGTCGACGCGAAGCACTCGCCGTCGCGGTCGAAGTCGAGCCCCCACATGTTCCCGCCGCCCTCGGCGAAGAGCTCGAACTCGCGAGTCTCCGGGTCGAAGCGCCAAACTCCTTGTTGAAACTCGATGCCGTTGATGCGTGCGGTGACGGTGCTGCCTTGCAGACCGTAGAGCCGCCCGTCGGGCCCCCAGGTCAGAGAGTTCGCGACGGAGTGCGCGTCTTCCATGCCGAATCCGGAGAGGAGCACCTCCGGATCACCGTCGGGTCGGTCGTCTCGATCGCGATCGGCGTAGAAGAGCAGGTAGGGCGCCTGGAGGACGTAGACCCCTCCCCGACCGAACGCGAACCCGCTCGCGAGATTCAGGCCGTCGACGAAGTCGCGGGTGCGGTCGGCGACGCCGTCGCCGTCGTCGTCGAGCAGGATCGTGATTCGATCGGACCCGCGCGGCCCTTTCGGGGGAGGATCGGGGATCCGGTCGTACTTCGTCCGAGAGAATCGGTCGACCTCGACGCGTTCGAGCCCCTTCGGATTTGGATATTGGAGATACTGGATCACCCAGAGTCGCCCACGATCGTCGAAATCGACGGCGACCGGTTGACGGATCAGCGGCTCGGACGCGACCAGGCGCGACTCCAGCCCGTCGGCGACCCGCATCCTCGCGGCCGCCTCCGCAGGCGGGAATCCCTGAGCGGCGGCTGTGGCGGAGGCTGCCGCGAGTATCGAGAACGCAAGAGCGGAACGCATGGCCGGCGGGTCCTCTCGGCGAATCGGGCTCGGCTCATGGTATCAGCCGGTCGGTCGCGATCCACTCGAAAACTCCGCGCCGCCCAGTCTCATCGGTCGGACGGCGCGACGGCCCGTGCGAACTTCGCCGGAACCGCGAGTCCACCATGCTCGCGGGTCCGGCGCTCGATCTGTTAAGATCGTGAGTGTGAACCGCCCGTGAAATACGTGCGACCATCGATCGAGAGGTCTACTCCATGCTGCCGTTGCTCGCGGCCCTGATTCTCACTGCACCCGCTCCCGACGATCCGAAGCCCGACGCGCCCTCGGCGATGTCGGTCGTGGAGGCCATCGAATCGGTGATGATCGACGCCATCGCCAAGGCCGAGGCGTCGGTGGTCGCGATCGACCGCACTCTCGGAGAGAATTCGGAGCGGACACTCGCGGTCCGAGGCCGCAATCCGGCTGGGGCGGGTCCGCGAGGCTTCATCGATCCCCACCTCCCTCCGGGGATGATCGACCTCCGCCTGACCGATCCGCGAGACACCGCCATCTCGTTCGACTACGGCTCGGGGGTGGTGATCGGAGAGCGGGGCGAGATCCTCACCGCCTTCAGCGTCGTGCAGGGAGCGAGCAGGCTTCGCGTCAAGTCGCCCAACCGTCGGAGCTTCGAGGCGGAGGTGGTCGCGGCCGACCCCCGAAGCGATCTCGCGGTGATCGCGCCGCGCGAGGGGTTGTCGCCGGCCGAATTGGGGTTGAAGCCGATTCGGATGGGAGATGCGACGAAGCTCAGGAAGGGCTCGCTCCTGATCGCCCTCGGCAACCCATACAACGCCGCTCGAGACGGCAAGGCGTCCGCGAGTTGGGGCATCCTGTCGAACTTCGCTCGAAAGATCGAACCATTCCCCTCCGAGCCCCAGCTTCGACACTATCCGACGCTTCTCCAACTCGACACGAAACTGAACCTGGGAATGTCCGGCGGCGCGGTCGTCGACATCCGAGGCGAATTGGTCGGGTTGACCACGACCGCGGCGAACGCGGGCGGATTCGATTCGCAGGCGGGGTACGCGATTCCCTTGGATCGCTTGGGGCTTCGAATCGTCCGAACGCTGCTTGAAGGCCGAGAGGCCGAATACGGCTTCCTCGGCATCCAGCTCTCGCCCGACGGTTCGAGTCGAGTGGCCGGGTCGAGTCCGAATTCGCCCGCCGCACTCGGCGGACTCGTCGTCAACGACGAGATCGTCACCATCGATGGGATTCCGGTCGACGACGGCGCATCTCTCGTCGCGGCGGTCAACTCCTTCGAGCCGGGGAAGGCGATCGAAGTCGGACTCCGACGCAACGAAGCCCCGCTCACGAAATCGGTGATCCTCGCAAAGTTCCCCGTGCGCGGAGAGGTCATCGCCACGAATCGCCCACCTTCCTGGCGAGGAATCCATGTCGATTACCTGAGCATCCTCCCGAATGCCGAATTCGGCGGCGTGCTCTTCGACATGATGAAGTACGGCGGCGTCGCCGTCAGGGAGGTCGACCCCGGATCGCCGGCGGCGGACGCCGGGCTTCAGCCGGGTCAGGTCATCACCATGGTCTCGGGGAAACGCCTGGATTCTCCTCAACGCTTTCGAGAGTTCGTCAAAGGTCTCGAGGGCAAGATCCAGATCACGACCAATCGAGGACAGACCGTGGAGATCGCGGACGACAAGCAGCCTTGAGGCCGAATTCCGGCACGATCGAACAGGGTCGAAGATCGTCCTTTCCGCGAGACTCCGAAATGCGACTCACCTGGTACGGCCACGCAGCGTTTCGCATCGAGGCGGCCGACGTCGACATCATCATCGACCCATACAAGTATCCCGATGCCGGGGGATACCTTCCGATCGACGACTCGGCCGACCTCGTCCTGATCAGTCACGTCAACGATCGATATCACAGCCACACGGGGCAGATCCGCCCTCCGTTCGAGCTGCTCAACGGGTTGCAGATCCCGGCCGAGGGCGTGGAGTATCGAGGAGTCTCGATCAGATCCATCCACGTCTTCGAGAACGACTCGAAGCTGCCCGAGGATGAGGTGTCGATCCTCGACCTCAGCGTCGATGGGATGCGAATCGTGTTCCTGGGAGATCTCGGTCACGCGTTGAGCGTCGATGAAGCAAATCGACTGCGTGGGGCCGACATCCTCCTCGCCTCGGCCGGAGGACCGCCCACGATCGCTCTCCCGCTCATCCCGGCGCTCGTCGCTCAGCTCGAGCCCCGGATCATCATTCCGATGCACTACAAGACGCCGAAGATCAATCTCCCGATCCAGCCGGTCGAGGACTTCTTCGAGGTCTTGCCGCAGTGGCGGGTCGAGCGACTCTCGAGTTCCACCGTCGAACTCAGTGCCGACGATCTCCCGCCGAGGGGAGTCATCCTCTCGCTCCAGCACGCGAGGTGAGGGAACCGGAGCCGCGATCTCGTGCCCCACGGCCTTCGAGATCGCGGCCGGGTGATCAAACCTCGCGAAGCGCCTTGATCACGTCCATGCGAACCGCCCGGAGCGCGGGGAAGAGACCTCCGACGAGGCCCATGGCGAGCGTCATGCCGACGGCGACGCCCATGACGAGCGGACCGAATCGGAAATTGAAGGTCACCTCCGAGAAGGTGTCGAAGTTGCTCGTGCCGTAGGTGATGACCTGGAGAGGCAAGGTCGCGAGCAGCCCGAGCGCTCCGCCCAAGAGACAGAGCAGCATCGACTCGCCGAGGAAGCAGAAGAGCACATCCATCCGGGAGAAGCCGAGCGCCCTCATCGTGCCGATCTCGCGGGTCCGCGTGCGAACGGCGGCATACATCGTGTTGGCGGCGGCGAACATGGCGCCCGCGGTGAGCAGGATCGCGATGATCGTACCGCCGACCTTGAGGAACAGACTCGAACGCGACTGCGCGGCGAAGTAGTCGACCTCGCTCAAGGGGGCGAGCTTGAAGCGGTTGTCGTTCTCGATCGTCGACTTGATTCGATCGTAGTCGGCGGCGGAAGCGGCTCGAAGCTGAACGCTCGAGACCGACCCTTCTCGTCCGGTGCGTTGCTCGAGGTCTTGTCGATCGACCCAGACCTCGCTCTCCGCGGCACTTCCGCCGGCGGTGAAGATCCCGACGACCCGATACTGCTCCTTGTCGCCGCAGACGAGGAGTTCGCCGAGGCCCGCGCCGGCGAACCGCTTCGACAGGTTCTTCGAGACGATGCACTCCGCCTTCCCTGGCTCGAAGTCGCGGCCCGCGATGATCTGGAAGGAAGGACGAAGCTCACGAGCAACGGGGTCGATCCCTCGGACGATGATGTTCGCCCGGCCTCCGCCCCGACGCTCGACGACCGGGATGTTCAGCAGCTCGATCGAGGCCAACGGACGACCCTGGGGATCGCGAGCGATTCCGTCGAGCGTCAGGATCGAGTCGGCCTTCGACTCGTCGTAGCCTCCGTTGGTCTCATTGGTCGATCCCTTGCGGAGCACGATCATGTCGAGCGGGTCGCCCGAGACGTTGAGACTGTACTGCAGGCCCTCGACGAATCCGAAGAGGATGCACGACGACCAGACCACCAGGCCGGTCGCAAGGATCGAGAGCACGGTGTTCACCCACCGCACGCGCAGGTTCCTGACGTTGTACTTGAGCGGGATCATGGCGGGGTCAGACCACCTTTCTCAAGCCGTCGATCACGGAGAGACGCGCGGACTGAATGGCGGGGAGCAAGCCGCTGGCGAATCCGATGAACAGCGAAGCCCCCAGGCCGATGAGCGCCGTCGACCAGGGAACGAAGAAGAAGGGGAGCATTCCCGCGGTGTACTTGCCGAGATCGACCAGGTCGAAGAAGACCTTCGCCCCGAGCGTTCCGATCGCGCCGCCGAGTCCGGCGACGAGGACCGCTTCGGCCAAGACGAGCGTCACGACGAGCCCGCGCCGAAATCCGATCGCCTTGAGCACCGCCATCTCGGTCGTTCGTTCACGCATCGCCATCGCCATCGCGTTGCCCGCGACGAAGAGCAGCGACACGAGGACCGCGAGCGAGATCCAGCGGATCATCCCCTTCAGGTCGCCGAACATCTCCGAGAACATCTTCGCGAACGCTTCCTCGGTCTGGGTCCGCGTCGGGGTATCGCTGTTGGCGTAGGAGGCGTCGATCGCCTTCGAGAGGGTCGGCATCAGGTCGGCCGAGGCGACCTTGGCGATGACCACGCCGGCATTGTCGGCCATCTGGCCGTTCGCTCGGGACTTCAGCTCTTCGTTGAGGAAGTCCCAGTTGAAGAAGCACATCCGCAGGTCGCGGTCGGGAGTTCCGTCGTAGATGCCGACGACCGTGAGATTCATGTCGACCGGGTAGAGATCCTGCTTCAAGGGCAGCGGGTCGCCGACCTTCAGGTTCCGGTCCTGCGCCAGCCGCCTGCCGATCACCGCGCCGTCGCGCTTCTCGACGAATGCCTTCTTTTGCTCTTCGGGAACGCTGAGCTCGTCGTAGACTTCCCAGATCGTCGACGGATCGACGCCGAACTGGGCGAAGGGCATGACTTCTTCGTTGAACTTGCCGCCGTACCATGAGAAAGGCGTGGCCGCCTTCACGCCCTCGAGTGCGGCGATCTCGCGGACGCGCGCAATCGGCACAGGTTGGGCGAGACCTTGCGAACTCATGGTGACGATGCGGTTGAGGAGCTTGATCGAGTCGGCGACGGCGTCGTTGACCGTGAAGTAGGAGAGGAGGACCATCGTCAAGAAGAGGCTCACCGTCGTGGAGGCCATCGTCAAGAAGGTCCGAACCGGGCTCCGACGGGCATTTCTGAGGATGTAGCCGAGGAATTTCACGACGCGGTCTCCTGGATCGATTGATGATCGGCCGATCTCGCGGCGGAAACGGAATCGGCGTCGTATTCGGGTCGCAACTCGATGTTCTTGACGAGCTTACCCTTGTCGAGGTGGAGTTCGCGACCTGCACGCTTCGCCGCGAGCGGGTCGTGAGTCACCATCACGATCGTCTTGTTGAAGTCGCGATTGAGTTGCTGGAGGAGGTCGAGGATCTCCTCGGCGCTGTTCCGGTCGAGGTCGCCCGTCGGTTCGTCGGCGACGAGCAGGTAGGGGTCGGTCACGATCGCCCGCGCGATGGCGACCCGCTGTTCTTGTCCACCCGAGAGCTGCCGGGGGTAGTGATCCTCGCGGCCCTCGAGCCCCACGGCCTTCAGCGCGGTCATGACGTTCTGACGCCGTCGCTTGCGCGTGAGATTCGTCAGGAGGAGCGGGAGCTCGACGTTCTCGAAGGCGGTGAGCACCGGGATCAAGTTGTAGAGCTGGAAGATGAAGCCGACGTTCTCGGACCGCCAGCGGGTGATCTCCGAGTCCGAGAGTTCCCCGAGATCCTGCCCATGCACGATGACTTGTCCGTCGGTCGCGTAGTCGAGCCCGGCGATCAAGTTGAGGAGAGTGGTCTTGCCCGAGCCGGAGGGCCCCATGAGTGCGAGGAATTCGCCTTCCGCGATCCGGAGGTCGAGCCCCGCGAGGACCGGGATGACGAAGTCGTCGCGTCGGTATTGCTTCGAGACGTTCTCGAGGACGATCGAGTTCACCTGAGACATGAAGGACTCCCAAGGGGGCTCGGACCCGACTCTCGGACGAGCGGCAGTGATCATCTGTATCCGGAGAGAGTACCGAAATCGGATTCGGCTCGCCAAGGGGGGACCGGCGTCGGCGCTCGGAAATCCCGAGGTCACTCGGCCTTCTTGACGATCTCGTTCTCGCGGAGGTTCGGAGTGGGCTTGTCGACGACGAGTTCCCCGGCGTCGAGGCCGGCCTCGACCCGCGCCTTGTCGTCGGTGGTGACGACGACTTCGACCTCGCGCTTGTGAATCCGATCCTTGGCGTCGACGACCCAGACGCAAGTGCGGCCGTTCTCCTCGAAGAGCGCGGACTCGAGCACGAATCGCTGGATCGCGCCGTTGTCGAGCGACTTCACGTCCTTGTCGGGCAGGAAGTGGACGGTCGCCACGAGCTCGGGGAAGAGATGTTCGTCGGGTTCGAGGAACTCGACCATCACCTTCACGGTCCCGCGGGCGCGGTCGCTGATGGGAATGATCTGCCGCAAGCGACCGCGATAACGCTTCTCGGGGACCGCGCTGACGGAGATCTCGGCAGGCTGACCGATCCCGATCCGTGCGAGCATGTTCTCGGAGATGTCGGTCTCGACGTCCATCCGATCGAGATTCGCGAGCGTGGCGACGGCCGAGCGACCGATCGAGAGCCCGGAACCCATGCCGCCGCCGGTGATCATCTCGCCGATCTCCGAGTCCTTTCGAACGATCGTCCCGTCGAACGGGGCGACGATCTCCATGTTCTTGAGGGCCTCGTGCGTCTCTCGAACCATCGCCTGCTGATACTTGATCGAGGCCTCGAGCGCCGCCTTTCTCGCTTCGGTCTTCAGGAGTGCGGCTCGTGCGTCCTCGGATTCCTCCGACGACACCGTCCCCCTCACGGCGAGGCGCTCGGCTCTTGCCGCCTTCCGGCGTTTCTCATCATAGTCGGCCTCGGCCTCGAGGAGCTCCGCGCGTGCGCGTTCGATCATCGAGTTCCGAGTCGCGAGTTGGGCGTCGAGATCATTGTGCTCGAGGATCGCGAGAACCTGTCCCCGCTTCACCTTCATCCCTTCTTCGATGAAGAGTTGTTCGACGCGGCCGGGAACCTTCGCGCCGATCATCGCTTGGTTGCGCGACTTGAGGTAACCCTTGGCCGTGAGGAGCTTGGAAGCCTCCCCGGACGTCATCGCCTGGACCACGGTGGTCGAGACCACCGGGCGCGACCGGATCGTCTCGTACTGGGTCCAGCCGTAGTAGCCGCCGACGGCCAGGAGCGAGAGCGGGATCAGCCAGAGGAGCAGGGTGAGGAGGATCCCGCCGATCGACGGCCCGACTCGTCTGGGCCGTGCGGCGAGCTCGAAGCCCGACTCGAGCGGTTCGGGGCGGGGCTTCGGCTTGCGGGAGCCGGAACGGACTTCGCTCTTGCCGGAGCGGTCGATCTTGAGAGAAGCGAGGTCGTCGCGAAGCGAGCCGGACATCTGAGAGTGCCCCCCGCCGATGACGCGGCACGGGAACAACGCCTCCCGGGCCGACGGTCGGACCTGGGCGAAAGCGATGGAATCCGACGCTCGTCGTTGGAAACGGGACAACTATGATTAAAGACGATGGGCAAGATGCGGTAAAGAGCAGGGGGGACAAATCGCTGCAGTCGCGCGTCGCACGGGGGAACGGGTGCATCGGGGGGAAGATCGACGCCCCCGCGCGACTGCGATGCGGATCCGCTCTCCGTCACTTCTCGCCTTCTCGCTCGAGACGGATCACCTCGGTGCCGGCGCCGAAGTAGAGTCCTCGCCCGAGCTTGATCGTCTCCCGATCGAACGCACAGATCGGACCGACTCCCGCCTTGATGCGCACCATGAGTTCGGGTCGCGTTCCCTCGACTCGCGTCCATCGGTAGACGCTCCCGCTGCGGGCGGCGAACCAGAGTTCGGCCCGGCCGTCGCGATCCTCGTCGAACAACGTCATCTGGCCGTCGCGCGGAAGGATCTCCTCGGCGCGACCTCGTTCGACCACCTCGCGTTCCACCACCCCGCCGCTCTCCACGCGGTACCGAATCATCTCGACGGCTCCTCCGTCGATCTCGGAACACCACCAAGCGATCAGTTCGTTCTCACCCTCACCCGCGAGGTCGCCGACGATGAAGTGAACATTTCCGAACCGTCCGTCCTCATCGATCGTCAGCTTTCGGCGAAACGTGCCGTCGGGTCGGCGTTCGTGGATCGAGATCGCGGCCTTTTTCTCGGCGTATCCCGTCGCGACGCAGAGATCGGTCTCGCCGTCGTTGTCGACGTCGCTCGTCTGCAGCCATTCGCCGCTGGCCGGAAGCTGGTCGACCTGCTTCCAACGCAGCGACTCCGCGCGAAATCCGTCGTCCGCGCGACGATCGAATTGGAACTCCACGATCTCGCCGAAACCGCAATACGTGATCAAGAGGCTCGAATTCGCACCGCCCTGCCCCGGCATCCATCCCAGTCCGTGGCTCCAACTGCTGCGGATCTCGGGGCGGACCACTTCCCGGAGCGAGACGGGGAAGCCGAGCGTCCACATGTAGAGCCTCGGCCGCCCGCGCGGGGTGACCTGGCTCGTCGAGGCGAGCAGCTCGGGAGCTCCGTCCCGATCGACATCCACGATGGCCAGCGCATTGACGTTGCACGTCCCGGCGTGGACCGAATCGCCCATCGATTCGGCAATCGTCTGAGAAGATCGTGTATCTCCCGCAGGGGAGAAGCGGAGAACCGTTCCTCGAGGAGCGGTGCCGACGTAGATGTAGGAATTCGCATTCGATTCGGTCGCGTCCGTCACCTGGAGGGCGGAGACCTCTTCCGAACAGCTCAACGCGTTCGTGAGGCGGAAGCCGCTCCGCAGGAACTCGACTCCCTCGACATTCGGGACCTTCCGAGAGCCGTCGACCTCGATCCAGGACGACCAAACATGAGCGGCGCCCCAACCGAGGGTTGCGACCAGGGCGACGCCGAGCACGATCCAGGAGATTCTCTGCTTGCTGAGATGTGACGACATGTGAGTTCCTCTCGCGCAGCGCGCTGCCCGCCCGCGTCCGGGCGGACGCGGATCTCCGAAGGGGTGCTGTTCAATGACGAACGCCGGACGTCGATCGAGAGGAGGGTCGACGCCGCAACGTGTGCGAGAGGGAGGTTCGGAAGGTGCCGTGATTCGACGCTGCGAATCGGCACTGAAGGAAATAGGCGACACTGCCGGGCGGGTCGTCCTCCCGGCCGGAGATTTCTCGAGGATCGATTCCGGAACTCGGCCGCTTCGCCGAGGACGCCGCGACGAGGGCGGCCGATGCGTGCTTCGAAAGCAAGGGAGCCCGAGGGATTCCCCGGGCTCTCGTGGTGATCTCCGAGCTGCGGCCGACGTCAGAAGGTCGGGATGACGATCTTCTCGCCGTTCTTCATGGCCGACTCGTGGGCGCAGATGCCGACCATGGTCCAGTTCGCCGAGGTCTCGGCATCCGGGAGCGCCGCGCGCTCGCCGCGGATCGCGCTCAGCCAGGCGTGGACCAGGTGCGGATGCGATCCGCCGTGTCCGCCGCCCTGAGTGAACGAGAGATGCTGCTCGTCGTCGTTGTCGTAGACGCCCTTGGTCGTGAACCGGCGAATCGGCTCGGGGAGCAGCTTGGCGAAATCGGGAACCGGCACGCGCTGGGGGATCTCGGGCTCGGGCTTGCCGATGGTGTGGATCACCGGCTCCTCACCCTCGACTTGCTGCCATTCGAAGCTCTGCAGGCTTCCGTAGGCGTCGAAGCTCTCGCGGTACTGGCGAGCCGTATTGAAGAGGCTCCGCGTGACCTCGGCGCACACGTCGCTGTCCTTGAACTTGAACGTGGCGGTCTCGATCGCGAAGGGGCTGCCGTACTTGGGGATCAGGTTCTCATCGATCCGGCCCGATCCGTGGCAGACGACATGCTCGGCATGCTTGCCGAGGATCGCGAGGCACGGGCTCACGCAATGGGTCGCGTAGTGCATCGGCGGCAGACCCTCCCAGTAGCCGGGCCAGCCCGCCATGTCCTGCTGGTGGCTGCCGCGGAGGAACTGGATCCGTCCCAGCTTGCCGGTCTCGTAGAGCTCCTTGACGAAGAGGTACTCGCGGCTGTAGACCACGGTCTCCATCATCATATAAACCTTGCCCGACTTCCGCTGGGCGGCGACGATCTTGCCGCAATCCTCGATCGAGGTGGCCATCGGCACGGTGCAGGCGACGTGCTTCCCGGCCTCGAGCGCGGCGATCGACTGCCGGGCGTGGTCCTGGATCGGCGAGTTGATGTGCACCGCGTCGACGTTCGGATCCTTCAGAACGTCCTCGAAATCGGTGTAGCGCTTCTCGATCTTCCAGCGATCGCCGCAGGCGTCGAGCTCGGCGCGATTGCGGCGGCAGATGGCGTACATCTCCGCGCCGGGGTAGGCCTGGTAGATCGGGATGAACTCGGCTCCGAAACCGAGCCCGATGATCGCGACACGAATCGGCTGATCCGACGCCATGATGATCCTCTTGGGCCGCACGACCGGCCGCCGTCGACGAGGGAGATGAGCCCCCGAGGGGGCGATTGCGAAGATCGGAGCAGGATAGTATGGTTCGACCCAGTTGGCAAGCGATCGGCGGCACGGAAGCGTCCCCCGATCGCAACACGTACGATCGTCGAGCGGCACCGCCGTCCGACCAAGACCGAGGCAATCTCGCCATGACGAATCCTTCCGGCGGCAAGGTCCGCGTCGGCATCATCGGCGCCGGGGCCGTGAGCGATTATCACCACGTTCCCGGAACGAAGCTCGACCCCCGCGCCGAGTTGACGCTCGTCTGCGACGTCGACGCGGGACTCGTCGAGAAGCGCAAGTCGGAATGGGGCGTCGCGCACGGCACGACCGACCCGATCGCCGCGGCGACGTCGCCCGAGGTCGACGCCGTGGTCATCGCCACGCCCAACTTCACGCACAAGGAGATCGCCCTCGCCGCCGCCCGCGCGGGCAAGCACATGATGTGCGAGAAGCCGCTCGGACTCAACGCCGACGAGGTTCGGCAGATGTACGAAGCCGCGCGCGACGCCGGCGTCGTCCATATGACCGCGTTCACATATCGTTTCGCACCGTCGATGCGCTACCTCCGACATCTCTTGAAGTCGGGCTCGCTCGGCGAACCTCGCCACTTCCGCTCGCAACGCTTCCTCGACTGGCCGGAGACGAGCTGGGGATGGCGGCAGTACAAGGACAAGGCGGGCGCGGGCGACCTCTTCGACATGACGATCCACCGGATCGACTTCGCCCTCGACCTGCTCGGCCCCCTGAAACGACTCTGCGGCGCCGTCGCTCGATTCGCACCTCGGACCACGACCCCCGACGGACGCTCCTGCCCGCCGTCCGACGTCGACGATTGGTCGTGCATCCTCGGCGAATTCGAGTCGGGCGCGACCGGAGTCTGGGAAGGGACCACGCTCGCCAAGGGCTACCACCGCGACGGATTCGGCCACGAGTGGGCCGAGATCAACGGCTCCGAAGGGTCGGCGGTCTATCGACTCCACGAACCGAACACGATCCTCCTCGGCAAGACCGGCAGCGACCTCGCCCCCGTCGACGTCCCCGCCGAGTTCCTCAAGCCCGCCGACAGCCCGCGCGACCCCTCGCAGGGCAAGCCCGCCACCGTCTTCCGCTACGACCTCATGTGGGAACTCATCTCCGCGATCGTCGAGCGCCGCGACGCAGTCCCCAGCTTCCACGACGGTTGGAACGCCCAGATCATCGCCGACGCCGTCCTCGACTCCTACGAACGCAAGGTCTGGGTCGAAACCCCGATCGGGGCGAAGTGAGCCGGAGCTGGTCCTGATCGTCTACTGAGCTCACCCTCCGTCGCGTCGCGTGCCGACTTCTCCGACTCTCTTGGCGGGAAAGGAGAAGTCGGGCGAGACGAGACCGAGGTGGGTCATCGCCGCGCGGGCTTCGATGCGACGCGCCTTGGTGATGTCGATCTTCTCGTCGACGAGGGGAACGTCGAACTTGCGGCTGCCGTGGAGCTGCATCGGCAGGCGGATCGTGAACGTGCTCCCCTGCCCCAGACGACTCTCGAGCTCGATGTCGCCTCCGAGCAACTTGGTCAGCTCGCGTACGATCGAGAGGCCGAGCCCGGTTCCTTGATGTTCGCGCGTCAGGACGCTGTCGGCTTTGTCGGGACGACCGACCTGGCGGAACTTCTCGAAGATCTTCTCGCGGTCCTCCTCGGCGATCCCGATCCCGGTATCGCACACCGAGATGATCACGTTTCGCCCCTCGGCCCGCGCGGAGAGTTGCACGCGGCCGCCGTCGGGCGTGAACTTGATCGCATTCGAGAGGAGGTTGTAGAGGATCTGGCGGAGCTTGCCGGGATCTTGCCGGACCAGCGGGATCGCTTCGGCGATCCGACACTCGAGCGAGATGTTCTTGCGATCGGCCAACGGACGGGTCAGGCTCGTCAGCGACTCGCAGACGTCGCGGATCGAGAAGTCCTCGGCCCGAACCTCCATCTTGCCGCTCTCGATCTTGGCGAGGTCGAGGATGTCGTTGATCATCGTCAGGAGCATCTTGCCCGACGACTGGATGTTCGAAGCGTACCGCCTGTGCTTCTCGGTGAGGGTCTCGCTCGTCGAGAGCACCTCCGAGAAACCGATGATCGAGTTCAACGGCGTCCGGAGTTCATGGCTCATCGTCGCGAGGAAGTCGCTCTTGAGCCGGTTCATCTCGAAGAGAGCCATGTTGGCCTGGGCGAGCTCGTCGACCTTGCGGTCGAGGTCGCGGTTGACGTCCCGCAGCTCCTGCTGCATGGCGACGAGGTTGTGGAGCATGCGGTTGAAGGCGTGCGAGAGCTCCTCGAACTCGTCCCCGGTCTGGATCTGGCTGCGGATCGTGAGCTTGCCCGCGGCGATCGCGTCGGAGACGTCGCGCAGGTGCTTCACCGGCTTGACGATCACGTAGCGAACGATCACGTACGCCGCCACCATCGCGAGGATCGCGGTCACCAACGCGGCGGCGATCAAGATCGCCCGATTCTTGTGAATGTCGCGATTGGTCTGCGTCATCGACAGATGCACGACCGCCGCGCACGCCAGGTCGTACGGCTTCACCTCGACGAATCGACCGTCGCGCTCCTCGCGGAACTTGTGGCACGCATAGAGACAGTCGGGCTTGAAGAGAATCGCCTGAACATATTGATATTCGTTCTTGGACGCGATCGTCTGCCACTCCTCCATCGAGCTGCCGTCGTTGAAGGTGTAGGGCTTGCGACTCGCCGCCGGCTTCCCGGGCGCGGGAACTCCCCCGCCCGAGGAGGCGGCTCGAAGGAAACGGGCGAGAGCCTGCTCCTCGAACGGGTCGGCGGGCATGCCTTCGGACTTGCCCGCGGGCTTGGGGTAGGGATCGAGGATCCGGCTCTCGAAGTGGGTGAGGTCGTCCTGACGCTTGAGCGACTTCGAGACGTCGTCGAGGATCTTGACCGCATCCTTGTTGACGACGGTCGCCGCCTTCGAGTGGATGTCCATCACGATCGACGGCACGAGTCGACGCGCGGCCTGGTAGGTCGTCTGCCCGATGACCAGGCTCTCGGTCTTCTGACCGTACCACCAGAAGCTGAAGGTGACGAGGATCAGGATGCCGCCCGTGAAGATGAACCGGCACTTCCGCTCGAGGCTGGTCTCGCCGAGCAGATGCTTGAAGGTGCGATACGACACGGGACGATCTCCTCGACGCAGGCGCGCTCCGCCGCGAGCAATCCTCCAACCGCTCCGTCACATTAACCGAACGCAACGAACGGGCATAGGTCACTGAGCGGCCGCGGGTCCGGGTGGATCCTCGGGTTGACAGCGCGGACAGAAATGCGTCGGTCGTCCGATCAGGCCCTCGATCCGAGTCTTGACCACGGGAGTCGCACAAACTGGGCAAGGCCGGCCGCCGTGCCCGTACATCGCATTGACGGCCAGGAAGCCCCCCTCGAGACCGAGCACCGTGCGATACCCGGCGTCGAAGCTCGAGCCCTCGGCCTCGATGGCGGCGAGAAGAACCTGAGAGATCGCCGCGTGGATCCTTCCGATCCGAGACGGAGAGAGCGATCGCGCGGGGGTTGAGGGATGAATCCCCGATCGGAAGAGGATCTCGTCGGCGTAGATGTTGCCGATCCCGGCGAGGACCTTCTGATCCATCAACGTGGGTTTGATCGGACGCGACGTCCTCGCGAGAGCGGCGGCGAGAGCCTCCAAACCGATCTCGAGAGCCTCGGGCCCTTGGGAACGACTCGAGGCCGCGGAAGCCGCGGCGAGATCGGGATACCAGGCGATCTTGCCCAGCCTGCGCGTGTCGCAGAACCAGACCGTCTTTCTCGGCTTCGCGACATGTAACGACAGGCGCACATGGTCGGGGCGTTCGGGAGGAACGAGCCAAAAGCCTCCAGTCATTCGAGGCTGGATGACGATCAAGCCTGCGTCGCGATCGAGCGAGATCATGACCCACTTGCCCCGGCGAGACACGTCGAGCACCAAGGCACCCGCCGATCGCCCGGCCAACTCCTCCGCGGTCACACCTTGAAGCAGAAAGGGGTCGAGGATCTCGATCGCTCGAAGTCGCTTGCCGACGAGCGCCGGTCGCAACCCTCGAACCATCGTCTCGACTTCGGGCAACTCGGGCATCGTCTCGGTTCCACGGAATCGAACTCCTCCGAAGCGACTCCCAGTGTAATCGATGTCCGGCGAACGTGGGCGTCGACCGTGCGATTCGCGAGGCCGCCGGCGACTCCTCCCCATTTGACCGAGATCGTGCACGAAATCCGCCGGCCTGTTGACTGTTCGGCGTTCATCGTGGATATTGACTGAGGGTCGTGACTGATTTCCGTCACCAGGATCGACATGTCGGCCGAACCGCGTCGCAGACAACTCCTGGAACTCGTCGGTCGTCGAGGCTTCGCAACCCTCGACGAGTTGATGAACGCTTTGGGAGTGTCGGAGAGCACGGTTCGCCGAGATCTCGACGTCCTCGATCAGGCCGGGTCGATTCGCCGTACCCATGGCGGAGCGGTGATCTCGCCGGAGGTTCGGGCGATGCCGGCCCTGGATGATCGAGTCTCCGCGCAGGCGGCGGAAAAGCGGGCGATCGGCCGCGCGGCGGCCGCCTCCATCGACGACGGCGACGCGGTTCTCCTCGACGGCGGAACCACGACGCTCGAAGTCGCCCGGGCACTGCTCGGTCGACCCGTCCAAGTCGTGACCAACAGCCTGCCGATCGCGGGCCTGCTGACCTCGAGCAAGGAGAACGACCTGATCCTGATCGGAGGATACGTCTCGCCCCGAACCGGAGTCGCCATGGGCCCCTTGTCGATCGCCGCGATGCGCGACATCCGGGTGCGCAAGGCGATCCTCGGAGCGGGCGGGATCGTCGCCGACGGAATCTACAACTCGAACCTGCTCTTGGTCGATACCCAACGACAGATGATGAATTGCGGACAGGAAGTGGTGATCGTCGCCGACCACTCGAAGTTCGGCCGGCTCGCGCTCTCCTGGCTCTGCGGGCTCGATGAGGTCGACCGGATGGTGGTCGATTCCGGATTGTCCGATCAAGACCGAGAAATGCTGGCGCGAGCGGGCATTGCTCTGACCGAAGCGCCGGTCGCCGTCGAATCCTCCGAAGTCGCCGATCCCGGCATCGGCTCGACGGTTCCCACGACTCAACGACCCGCGAGGACCGAATCGTGAGCAGCGCCGCTTCCCTCGACCGTGCCCGCATCGAGAGCCTCGTACGGTCGATCCTTCAACAGCGAGTGCCGAGCCCCGCGCCCTCCGCCGAGGGCCATCGCCCGAACCTCGTCGTCAACATCTCGGCGAGACACGCCCACCTCACGCAGGAGCACGTCGACGTGCTCTTCGGCAAGGGCTACCAACTCACCGAGATGAGACGCCTCTATCAGGCGACCGACTTCGCGTCGAACGAGACGATCGCCGTCGTCGGACCTCGGCGCCGCATGCTCCCCGAGGTTCGGATCCTGGGGCCTTGCCGGGCGTTCAGCCAGGTCGAACTCGCCCTCACCGACGCGATCAGCCTGGGTCTCGACATTCCGGTGCGGCTCTCGGGCGACATCGAGGGAACGCCCGGTTGCCTCTTGATCGGGCCCAAGGGCAGCCTCGTGCTCGAAAAGGGAGTCATTCGCGCGGAGCGACATGTCCACATGGGTCCCCGCGACGCCGAGTACTACGGCGTCAAGGCGAAGGATCGCATGAATCTCCGCATCCACGGCGCGTGCCCGACGACCCTCGAGGGTCTGCTCGTCCGCACTCATCCGGATTGGAAACTCGAAGTCCACATCGATACCGATGAAGCCAACGCCGCCGATTTGACTCGTGCGACGAAGGTGGAACTGATCAAGGCTTGATCCCCGAAGCGTGGGCCGCGGCTCACGATCCGACACCCGAGAAGGAGGGCCTCATGGCCTCTGCGTCGCTTGAAGCGTTGGGCATGATCGAATGCAAGGGGTTCGTGGCGCTGGTCGAAGCCTGCGACGCGATGCTCAAGGCCGCGAACGTCGAGTTGGCGGGCTGGGACAAGGTCGGCAGCGGGCTCGTGACGGCCTTCGTCGTCGGCGACGTCGCGGCCGTCAAGGCGGCCGTCGATGCGGGTGCCGCCGCGGCCGGACGGATCGGCGAAGTCGTCAGCGTCCAGGTCATCCCCCGTCCCCATGAGGATCTCGGCGGCGTCCTGAGCTTCGCCAAGAAGGCCGCGTCCACCCCGAGCCAGGGAGCCTGAACCATGTCGAGCATCAATCGCGGAGGCGCCTCCGCCGCCGAGGCGCTCGGGCTGGTCGAGACCAAGGGTCTGGTCGGCGCCATCGAGGCGACCGATGCGATGCTGAAGGCCGCGAACATCACGCTCGCGGGCCGAGTCGGCATCGGCGCGGCTTACGTCACGACCATGGTCCGCGGCGACGTCGGGTCGGTCCGAGCTGCGGTCGAGGCCGGCGCCGAGGCGGCGAGCCGCGTCGGTGAACTCGTGAGCGCTCATGTGATCCCGCGTCCCGACTCGGCCGTGATCCGCACCTTCATCGGCTGATCCCCGGGATCCCACAACGCGAGAAAGCGAGTCGATTTCCTCATGAACGGCACGGCACTCGGCTTGATCGAAACCCTCGGGCTCGTTCCCTTGATCAACGCGATCGACGCGATGCTCAAGGCGGCGAACGTCCAACCGGCGAGCGGCATCATCCGCCTCGACGGCGGTCTCGTGAGCGTCATGGTCCGAGGCGACGTCAGCAGCGTCCGAGCGGCGGTCGAAGCCGGCGCGGAGGCCGCCGCACGGGTCGGAAAACTCCAGGCCGCCCACATCATCCCCCGACCCACCGAGACGATCGTCGCCGCATTCTCGGGCGGAGGTCGCTGATGAAGATCCTCGTCGCCAACCTCGGCTCCACGAGCTTCAAGTATCGGCTCTACGACCTCGCGGAGGGTGGGGTCGAGACCCTGCTCGCCCGCGGAGCCGTCGAGCGGATCGGCTCCAAGAACGCCAAGGTCTTGATCCGTTCCGACAAGGGCGAATTCGAGATGGTCGAGCCGATCGCCGATCACGGCGAAGCCGTGCAGATCTGTCTCGACCAACTCACCGACCCCTCGGCCGGCGTGATCGAGAAGGCGAGCGACGTCGCGGCGATCGGCTTCAAGGCCGTTCACGCGAAGGATATGACGGGCGTCCAACTCGTCGACGACAACGTCCTGGAGGCGATGGAGGCATTCGCCGACGTCGCCCCCGCACACAATCCCCCCTACATCGCCGCGATGAGGATGCTCGGCAAGCGATTCCCCGAGCTGCCTCTCGTTGCCGCCTTCGAGACCGGGTTCCATCGCTCGATCCCCGAGGCCTCGCAGCGCTACGCCGTGCCCGACGACTGGGCGACGGTCCACGGCATCCGCCGCTGGGGATTCCACGGCGCGAGCCATCGCTACATCTCCGGCCGCATGGCCGAACTCCTCGGTCGATCCGATCTCCGGATCATCTCCTGCCATCTCGGCGGCAGCTCCTCGCTCTGCGCAGTGCGCGACGGGAAGTCGATCGGATGCAGCTTGGGCATGAGCCCCCAGTCGGGCTTGCCCCACAACAATCGCGTCGGCGACTTCGACGTCTTCGCACTCCCCGCTCTCATGAAGTCCACCGGCCTCGATCTCTCCGAGTTGCTCGACACGCTCGCGAACCGATCGGGGCTCGAAGGACTCAGCGGCGCGGGCCGCGATCTCCGCGACATCGAAGCGGCCGCCGATGCCGGCGACGCCCGCGCATCGCTCGCACTCGACGTCTTCATCAACTCGGTCCGTCAATACCTCGGGGCCTACCTCCTCGAACTCGACGGAGCCGACGCGATCGTCTTCACCGGCGGAATCGGCGAGAACTCCGTCCGAATCCGCTCGGGAGTCTGTCGCGACCTCGGATGGTTCGGCATCGCGCTCGACCCCCAACGGAACGCAACCGCAAAGGGAGAGGCCGTCGTCTCGACCGACGACTCCCGAGTTCAGGTCTGGACCGTGCCGACCAACGAGGAGATCGTCGTCGCCCGCCAGGCCCGCGACCTCCTGACCCATAGAGGATGATCGATCGCCATGTTCCTGGCTCGAGTCGTCGGAAGCCTGGTCGCCACCCAAAAGGTGGCCTCGATGACGGGGCACAAGCTCCTGATCGTCGAGCCCTATCGCGTCGACGACAAGGCGCGTGATCGGCTGATCCCGACCGGCCGGACCTTCGTCGTCGTCGATGCACTCGGCGCGGGCATGGATCAAATGGTCCTGATCTGCCAGGGGTCGAGCGCCCGACTGACGCCGGAGACCGAGAAGCTCCCGATCGACGCCGTCATCATCGGGCTCGTCGACACCGTCGACCTCTCGGGCAAGATCGTCTTCTCGGCCGCGAACGACGCCGGCTGAGCCCCCTTTCACCTCCTGCCCCGGGATTCGTATCCGCCATGCAAATGACCGAAGACCTCATTCGCAGCGTGGTCCAGGAGATCCTGGCCCAAATGGGAACGCCCGGGGCGGCTTCCGCGGCCGACGCACGCCGCGCGACGTCGTCGGGGAGTCTCGGAGTGTTCTCGAACGCGGCCGACGCCGTCGCCGCCGCCGACGACGCATTCCACCGATTCAAGACCCGGCCCCTCGCCGATCGGGCGAAGGCTGTTGAAGTGATCAAGTCGATCTGCGTCGATCAGGCCGAGGAACTCGGCCGCATGGAACTCGACGAGACCAAGATCGGCCGCCTCGACCACAAGATCGCCAAGCTCCGCGACGCCATCCCCCGCGCCCTCGGAGTCGAAGGGCTGAAGACCGACAACTGGTCGGGCGACAACGGCCTCACGATGACCGACTACACGCCGTTCGGCGTCATCGGCGCCATCACCCCCGTGACCCACAGCCTGCCGACGCTCGCGGGCAACGCGATCAACATGCTCGCCGCGGGCAACACCGTCGTCTTCAACGCCCATCCTTCGGGCGCCAAGGTCGCGGCCGAAGGAGTGCGTCGGTTCAATCGAGCGATCGCCCAGGTGATCGGTCTCGAGAACCTCCTGACGATCATCGACCCGCCCACCTTGGAATCGGCCGCGGCCCTCTTCGAAAACCGCGCGGTGAAGCTGCTCGTCGTCACCGGCGGACCCGCCGTCGCCCGCGCGGCGCTCGAGAGCAAGCGACGCGCCGTGGTCGCCGGGCCGGGCAATCCCCCGGTGGTCGTCGACGCCACGGCATGTCTCACGAATGCCGCGAAGTCGATCATCGAAGGCGCCGCGTTCGACAACAACCTCCTCTGCATCGGCGAGAAGCAGGTCTTCGCCGTCGCCGAGATCTTCGACAAACTGATGGAGACCGTCGCGCGGCACGGCGGATTCCGGCTCCAGCCCGCACAGATCGACGCCCTGACCGCCAAGGCCTTCGTGATGGGCAAGGACGGACACCTCCACGTCAACAAGGATCTCGTCGGACAGGATCCGGCGGTCCTCGGTCGACACGCGGGGATCGCGATTCCCGAAGGGACGCAGATCCTCTTCGGCGAGACGGGCGCCGACCACCCGTTCGTCGAACATGAACAGATGATGCCGTTCATTCCCTTCGTCCGAGTCGGCTCCGTCGACCTCGCGATCGAGCTCGCCAAGTCGAGCGAGCACGGATTCGGCCACACGGCGATCCTCCACTCGCGCGACACGTCGGTGATGTCGAAGATGGGCAAGGTGATGGACTGCACGATCTTCGTCGTCAACGGTCCCAGCGTCGCGGGCTTGGGGCTCGGCGGCGAGGGAACGCTCTCGTTCTCGATCGCCGGGCCGACCGGCGAGGGCGTCACCACACCGCTCACCTTCTGTCGCCAGCGCAGGACCACGCTCGCCGGCGGTTTCCGATTCGTCTGATCTCTCGAGGGGAGGCCGCAACGATGCAGCTCGGCAGGGTGCTCGGCACCGCGACGAGTACAGTGAAGCATCCCAGCTTTGCGGGAGAGCGCCTGCTCGTCGTTCAGCTCGAGACCGCATCGGGCAAGCCCGACGGCGAACCCGTCCTCGTCTTCGACCGCCTCGGCGCCCGTCGAGGAGATTCGGTCCTCTTGACCAACGACGGAGCGCTGCTCCAGGAACTCCTCGGTCGAACGACGCCCGGACGCTGGAGCGTCCTGGGTCTGCCCGATTGAAGCGAATCGAAGGAGACCCGCCGTGCGGATCGCTGAAGTCGTCGGTCGCGTGACGTTCTCCCGAGTGCATCCCAGCCTCGTCGGCCTGCGCCACGTCATCGTCCTGCCGATGCCCGCGACCGCCCTGCTCGAGGGCGGATCCGAGCGCGGGGAGGACGTGATCGCGATCGACCCCTTCGGCGTCGCCGTCGGCGACCTCGTCGGACTCAGCGAGGGACGCGAGGCGGCCAATCCCTACGGCAAGACAAAGACCCCGGTCGACGCCTACTGCGCGTGCTTGATCGACCGGCTCGACTTCTGATCGTCATAGACTCAACGACCATCCTCTTGATCATTTCGGGGACCCGGCCATGGCCCAAGGCAGTCTGATGAGCGAATGGAAGTTGCGCGAGCTGATGTGCGAGATCGGCCGGCGCGTCTACGCCAAGGGCTTCGCCGCGGCCAACGACGGCAACATCAGCTACAGGCTCGACGAAAACCGCGTGCTCTGCACGCCGACGCGCGTCTCCAAAGGGTTCATGAAGCCCGACGACCTCTGCATCGTCGACCTCGACGGCAAGCAACTCGCCGGAAGCCGCAAGCGGTCCAGCGAGATCTTCCTCCATCTCACCGTCATGAAGGCGCGGCCCGACGTTCGTTCGTGCGTCCATTGCCACCCGCCCCACGCCACAGCCTTCGCCGTCGCACACGAGCCGATCCCCAAGTGCATCCTGCCCGAGTTCGAGGTCTTCCTCGGCGAAGTCGCGATCGCCAAGTACGAGACCCCCGGCACCCAGGCCTTCGCCGACACCGTCCTCCCCTACGTCAAGGACACCGAGACGATCCTCCTCGCCAACCACGGCACGATCACCTACGGCAACGACCTCGAGGATGCCTACTTCAAGACCGAGATCATCGACGCATATTGCCGCATCTTGATGCTCGCCAAGCAGCTCGGCACGATCAACTACTACTCCGACGCCAAGGCGGCCGAGCTGATCAAGATCAAGCCGAATCTGAATATCCCCGACCCTCGGCTCGCGCTTGGACTCGAGAATTGCGACCTCTGCGCCAACTCGCTCTTCCGCGAGGGCTATTCCGACTTCGTGCCCGAGTCGAAGGCGTTCGTCCACCCGCGACTGCTCGAGCAATCGGCCCCCGCGCCCGCTCCGACCGACATGGAAGCACTCGTTCAGTTGATCACGAATCAAGTCATGTCCGCCCTCGGCGGCAAGAACTGAGGAGATCCATCATGCGAGTGAGCATCATCGGCGCCGGCGGCTTGGTCGGTTCGTGCACCGCCTTCGCGCTGCAATGCGGAGGAGTGGTCAGCGGCATCGATCTCCTCGATGTGAACGCCGACCTCTGCCGCGGCCAGGCGCTCGACCTCCTCCACGGTGCGTCGCTCACCGCCGACCAGCGCATCCGCGCGGTCGACTACGCGGCGATCCCCGAGAGCGACCTCATCTGCATCACCGCCGGCCTGCGGCGCAAGCCCGACGAGAGCCGGCTCGATCTCATCAACCGCAACGTCGAACTCTTCTTGAACATCCTCTCGCAAGTCAAGAGTGCCGGACTGAAAAAGGAAGCGATCGTTCTCGTCGTTTCCAACCCTGTCGACGTGCTCACCTATCTCGCGATGACTCATCTCGGCCTGCCGTCCAAGCAGGTGATCGGTCTCGGGACGCAGCTCGACACCGCGCGGTTCCGCTCGTTGATCGCCGACGCTCTCGGCTTGCCGCCGACGCAGGTGACCGCCACGATCCTCGGCGAACACGGCGACAGCATGGTCCCCATCTGGTCGGCCGCGCAAGCCGCGGGCCTGCCGCTCGACAAGTTCCCCGGCTGGAGCCCGAACACCGCCGACGCCCTCTTCACCAAGACCCGAGGCAGCGGCGCCGAGGTGATCAAGCTGAAGCAAGGGGCGGGCTTTGCGGTGGGGATCGCCATTCGCGAGGTCGTTCATGCGATCGCCCTCGATTCGCGGCGGATCCTGCCCGTCGCATCGCTGGTCAACGGCCCCTACGGCATTCGCGACGTCTGCATCTCCGTCCCCACCGTCGTCGGCCGCAAAGGGGCCGAGTCGCACCTCGAGATCGAGCTCTGGCCCAAGGAACTCTCCGCGCTCCAACGCTCGGCGCAGGTCCTCCGCGAGACGATCGACCTCGTCCTGAAGTCGAATCCCAAGGCCTCGACCGGCGCCGGGCTCCCGTCTCCGAGCCCCGCGGTTACCTTCGGCAAGGCCCCGACCGGCAACGTTCGCGTCACGATCTCCGGCCAATCGCGCGGAAACTGATCCCCATGGAAAAGTCGCTCGATCGCAAACTGGCCGCGATTCACGCAAATCCCAACTCGCGTGAATTCATCTTGGCCGATGCCAAAGACGCCGACATGGCGTTCGGCATCGGCGCGCCCGGTCTCTCGCCCGAGGCGCACTCGACCGAGCTGCGCTACAAGACGCTCGAGCAGTATCGCGAGCAGATCCGCGCGATCGCTCGACAGGGGATGGTCGACATCATGCTGATGTCGGCCTCCACCAGCTGGCAGCTCACGATCCGCGAACGACTCTTCGAGGGTTCGGCCGTCACGCCCGCCGTTCGAGCCAACGACACGACCGATGTCCACCTGGCCCGCGGCTCGTCCTACGCCCAGGAGCCGGCGCGCCCCTTCCGAAGCGCGAGCATCGATCACATCCAGTGCGGTCACCTCGATTGCGGCCCCGAAGAGCGGTCGCTGGGCGCGAATCTCGGTCTCTACAGCGTCACCTTCAACAACGACCTCGCTCACGACATCGCCACCCTCGAGAGATTCCACGAGTTCCGCGAAGAAGCCGAGAGGAAACGATTCCGCTACTTCCTCGAGGTCTTCGATCCCAACGTGCCGCACGCCGTAGCGCCCGAGAAGCTCCCCGGCTTCATCAACGACATGATCGCGCGGATGTTGGCCGGCGTCGCGGGACCGGGTCGACCGCTCTTCCTCAAGATGGTCTATCACGGCCCGCGCGCGATGGAGGAGCTCTTCCGCTACGACCCGCATCTCGTCATCGGCATCCTCGGCGGCAGCGCGGGAACGACGCTCGACGCGTTCCAGCTCCTCCACGACGCGCAGAAGTACGGCGCCAAGGTCGCCCTCTTCGGTCGAAAGATCAACAACGCCGAGAATCAACTGGCGTTCGTGCATTTCCTGCGTCTGATCGTCGAGGGCGTCATCCCGCCCGTCGAGGCGGTCAAGGCCTATCACGCGGTTCTCGGCCGCCTGGGACTCCGCCCGCATCGAACTCTCGAAGAAGACCTGCGCCTCACGTCGGGCTCGATGAGCTACGGCGGATCGAGCACGTCCGTCGCAGTCCCCGCCGATCCACCGAAGTCCTCCGATTCGAGTTGCGCCTGCAAGTCGAAGCCGTCCGACCGAGAACCCGCGCATGAGGGCTGCGGCTGCACTGCACACGAAGAATCGAAACCGTTGCAGATCACGACGTCGTCGCTGCAACGCGGATACCCGTCGCAGGACCCGTCGTCGCCCGACGCCGTGTCCTACCCGCGGCAATCCAACGGTTTCCCCGACTTCGCCAAGATGTCCCCGTCGCAGCGGCTCGCCTACCATCGCGCTCGGCTCGGCTTCTCCAGGCTTTGACCGTACGCATGATTGCCGTTCCTGTACCATCGATCCTACGATGAATGTTGGGTGATTCTCCTCTCGTGTCGGACCGCCGAGGTTCGACCGACGCAGAGTCGAACGCCTCGTGGCACGGGGGCGACCATCGATGCCGGCACTTCATCGGATGCCGATCTTCTACATCGTGCTCGCCTTCGCGACACTGTGCGCCTGGCTCGTTCTCCGTCCCCGCACCGATCCGGTTCGAGCGATCGATCCCCCGCCCCCCTCCCCCTCGAGTCCGGCCGAATCGCCGAGGATCGACCGGAAGGCCGTCCCCGAAGTGCTCGAGTCGGGTCTCAGGCGAAAGGTGATGCTCGGTCCGCAAGGTGCTCGGCTCGACTCCGACGCCGGCGACTCGACGACGCTCGAACCCAACGCGATCTTGTTCCGCTTCGGAGAGGATGCGCGAGGCGTCCTCGTCGGTCGGTCGCGAGACCCCGAAGGCCGAGTCGATCCGAACGCGCTGCTCGAATGGAACTCGCGGCTCACCGCGTTTCCGACCCCGTCATTCGGTCGTCCATTGATCCAGATCTTTGGTGAGCGACAATGCCTCGAGGCGAGCATTCTCGCACGCGGATGCGAGTTGCACGCAGCGACCTGCCCGACCTTGGCGAGCGAGAACGACCACTCCGCCTTCCCGACCGCGGCATCGATCGGCTGGCCGATCCTCGACTCGGCGCAATTGTCCAACCCCACCGGCGAGTCGGCCCTCCTGCTCCGAATCGCCCCCTTTCTCGGCGCGAACGAATCCGAACGCGAGAATCGGAGGGCGGGACCGGCGACCATCGAGATCGGTTTCGTCGTCGACTCCACCGAGTCGATGAAGCGCCCGGTCGAACTGCTCCGCGACCAGCTTCCCGCCCGGCTCGCGGCGATTCGCGCAACTCATCCCGACGTGAATCTCCGCTTCGGACTCATCTCGTTCCGGGATCGGGCGAGTCATCTGGAATACGCGTCGAAACGGATCGGCGATCTCGGCTCGCCCGAGGCGTCGATGTTCGCACAACTCCGCGCGGCGGATCGCCCCGACGGATCGGTCGCAGAGGCGGTCGCCGATGCAGTCGCTTCCGCGCTGCCCCAGGGATCGGAAGCGTTTTCGTGGTCGCCGGGATCGAGAACGAGGATCCTCCTCCTCGTCGGCGACGCCCCCGATCACGACGAGCGGCTCTACCGAGTCGGTTCGATCGCCGCACTGGCCGCGCGAGAGAGGATCAGCATCGCAACGGTATCGATTCGATCGTCCCTCATCACCGCCGCCGAATCGAATCGTCGACGTGCGCAATGGTCGACGCTCTCCGAGGAATCCTATCGCCCGTTTCCAGGTTCGTCGCGTCGGCTCGCCGTCGAGGTCGATCGCCCGGAGGATCTGACCAACGAGATCGCCGAGCTGATCGAAGGATCGATTCGCAATGCGTCCGAGACCGACGCATCCGCGCGCGCGAAGAGCGCCGTCGGCGAACCCCGGCGCGATGATCGCCGATCGGGTTGGATCTCGTCCCGCAAGGGTGGAGCCGAGCTGATCGAGTTCCGAGCGGCGTTGAGTCGCGTCGAACTCGATGCGCTGCTCGCGGTCGACGAGACCGTCGCCGATCGCGAATCGCTCGAGCAACTCCGAGACGCCCTGATCGCCGGCGAGTTGGATTTCCTCGCTGTCGACCGCGCCGAGGGAGATTCGGCCGCGTTCGCCGCCCGTCGCCGCCTGGCGTCATCGCTCCCGATCTCTCGCGCGTCGACCGACGGGTCCAATCGTCGCGATCGACTCATGCGAATTCGAGCCGATATGGAACGCGACCCCGCTCGACGGCGGATCGGCGTCCCCCTTGAACTGTTGAGTGCCCCCTGATGGAACAGCTCTACTATACCCAGTGTCCGACCGGCTACGGATTGGGTGCGAGCAGCGGCTTCCAGATCAAGCGCATCAGCCCGGGCTTTCCGCTTCGATCGGACTTTCGATATCTCGGCATGCGTGCCTATCCCTCCGGGGGTCGGCAATTGGCCCCGGCGACTCTCCGATATCGCCTCGTCGAGGATGCCGCCGAGATCGCCATGCTGACGCCTCGAACCTTTGAATACGAGACCGAACGAGGCCTCTGGGGCCGCCCCGGCGGGATCTTCGCGCACGCCGTTCGTCTCGAGACCTCGCTCTTGGACTCGCTCGAGAACTGGGTGGCCGGGCTCCAAGATTCGAGATCCTGGGTGCGATCCGACCCGACGCCGACTCGCGGACGCGAGCCCGAACCCCTGCAGATCGGTCCCGACGACCTGGTCGTTCCGCCTCGATTCGAGTCGATCGCACCCCGAAGCGTCGGCTTGCAACCAGACGCGGTCGCAGCGGCCCTCGCGGCGACGGCGATCGCCGTTCGTGAGAATCGAACGGTCTATCTCATCGATCAACAAGAACATCTCGCGGATCGAGTCGGGCTGATCACGTTCGCGTTTCCCCGTTCGATGCGGCGACGTCTGACCTTTTCCACGTTTCACGATCGCCCCGAGGAACTTCCGGGCTACCGCATCCAGGGGACGACTTCGCGTTGCGTTCAGAATCGCGCCGCGCTGCTCGCTCAAGGGATCATCGTCGACCTCGCCACGGGCCGCATCGAACCTCGGATCGAAATACCCGAATGGGCGACGCTCTTGGCATCCTGGTTCATCGAGCGAGGCCCGGAGCATCGACGAGCTTGGGAACTCGCTCAGGAACTCTCCGATCGGGTCGCGATCGACTGGTCGGACACCTCGCTGGACGCTCTGTTCTCCTTTCCGACCACGGTCGAGGGCCGACTCCCGTCTCCGCGCGACGATTCCGGATGGATTCGACTCGCGGAGCGCGCCGCATGGTTCGGCGAACACGGCCGCGCCGAGCAGTGGTGCGCGGCGATCGGTCCGCACTGGTGGCCGCACGAGCTCGACTCGGAACCGGCGCGGGAGGCGTTGCTCGCGGTGCTTCGGATGCCCGAGGCGTGGATCACCTCGGAGCGAGTCCGCGACTGGGCATCCACCACGTGTCGAGTCTGGTCCAACACCGACATATCCACGCGCGTCTCGGCATTGACGAGGATCATCCGCGACTGTCCGATCTCGGTCCGCGGCTCATACCTCCGGGCGGTGACGTCTCTCCTCGACCAGTCCTCAGCCGACTCCTTGATTCAAGGGCTCCAGGTCGATCCGACCAACGCCTCGAGCCTCTTGCCGATTCGAGCGGCGACGGCGACTCGGGATTACCTCGCAACCGGGCGTTCCGAGAATCTCGTCGGCATCCTCAAGCAGACGAGGAGAATCGAAGGCGCGACGGCTCCCGTTCTGGATGCCTTGGCCCAGACCTGCGAGACCATCCCGGGCGCGATCGATCGACTCGCCGCCGACCTGGCTCAACTCTTCCTGAATCACGACGAATCCCGGACCTGGGCGATTCGTCGCGGAAAGGACGCTGTGCTCTGGCTCGCCCCCGCGCTTCGCCCCGTGCTCGCCGTCTCGGGCAACCGCGAGGCATGGAACCATCTCAGCGATCGCGTGGAAGCGAGCGACCGCCCGGCCTTCGCGAGAGTCTTCCTCGAACTGGCCTCCGATCCGGTTCTCGGTGAAGATGTGTTCGCATGGGGAATCGAACACCTGCTCCTCACTCTCCCCGAAGCCGAGCGCCCTCGAGATCCCCGGTACCTCACGACCTTCCTGCGGCGAACCAAGAGCGACCTGCTCCTCATCGATGCCGTGTTCCGATCCGACGGTCGACGCAAAGCCATCCGAAGATGGATCCGCCGAGCGATCGAGCTCGACGAGGTCCCCGAGAGTGATCGACGACGAATCGATCGGCTGCATCGATTGGTGAGATCATTGGAGAGCGGTCGCGCATCCGAGATCCTCGCCTGCTCGCTGGAGGAGGTCCCGCTCGTCGATCAGCCCAAGATGCTCGGCCTGATCCTCGGCCGAACTCGCGACGATCCCGGGATCATCCTCGAGACCGCGGGAAGGATCTGGCCCGAGATGCACGCCGTCGACTCGAGCTATCGAGGCGAGCTCGGCTACCATCTCGCTCGATGGAAGGGCTTGCGGGAGTTGGTCGGCTCCCCGACTCGCTGGGTTCAGCGCGCCTGCTGGGTCGTCGAGCGGTTGTCTCCTCGCGACGAGACCGGCGGCCGAGGTTTGATCGGAGAGATCCTCGCGGCGACGAATCAGGTCGTTGCCGACCCCGCCGCGGCCTGGAGACTTCGCCGCCTGATCTTCGAGGACCGAGAACTCCATCGTTGCCTTCGCTCCGATCTGGCGCGAGTCCTCGCCGAAGCCCCTCCGCAGGAAACGATCGCCATCGTCGCCGCCTGGGATCGATGGATCGACAAGGGTGCGCAGATCGCGAGGTTCTGGGAGTTCGTGCTCAACGCGTGCGACCCGATTCGCGCGTCGCTCGTCGTCGAGAGATATGCGGACGAGCTCCGGACGATCGGGAGGATCGACTGGTGGTCGGCACCCGACCACGGACTCGCGAACGCCGACTACAGGGAAGCCTTTGCCCGGACAGCCCCGATGCGTCCCCTCCTCGAGGATCGGCTGGCGGGAGTCCAGAATTGGCTTCAACCCCCGCGCGGCAGTTCCACTTCGCGCGGGTCGTTCCAAGGCGATGGACGAACCGGAGCCGAGGCCGACGCGGTCGTTCTCTCCTCGATCGCGCAGGACCGACGCATCTGCATCGAGTCGCTCAGCAAGCTCTTTCGGCAAGGGCTCGATTCGAAGGGTCGCGGCTGGGCGATCTTCAACATGCGCGGCGGCGTCCCCCTGGGCAAGCTCGACGAGGAAGATCGCACGACCTTCATCGCCTGGCTCATCCGCGCGGTCGATGGAGTCGACGACCTCCAGCTCGCGCCGATCGCCAAGTGGATCGACGACTCGGGATTCCGAAACCCCGATCGTTTGAAGTCGTGGCAGGCGATCACCGACTCGACCGACCTCCCACACCGAGCCGTCGCCTCGCGCGACGAACTCACGTCGTCGCTCATCCAGGAATTGAAACGTATTCGATCGGAGGACGACGAACGCGCGGCGATTCGATCCCGGCCGTTTCGCTCGTGAACACCGATCGGGTAGATTGATGACCCCGACGTCACGCACGGAACCGTCGGACCCTGAGTCGTGATTCCGCTGCCGCAGCTCGCTCGATCGCCGAGCGATGGATCCAAAGTGGAGCATTCATCCATGTCGGGCGTCAACTCGAAGCGGACGGTGGTCGGAGTCGACCTCGGGGGAACGAAGATCCTCACCGGGATCGTCGACGGCGAGAACCGCATCCTTGGTCGAGCGAAGCGCGACACTCCGGCGAAGGAAGGCGGGGCGGCGATCCTCTCGGCGATCGTCGGCTCGATCGACGACGCACTCGCCGCCGCGGGCCTCGATCGAGACGCCGTGGGAGCCGTCGGGATCGGCTCTCCGGGACCGCTCGACCCGGTCACCGGCGTCATCGCCTTCAGCGCGAACATGAATGTGCGCAATTTCGCGTTGGGTCCCGATCTCTCCGCCGCGCTCGGCGGCAAGCCGGTGCTGCTCCAGAACGATGTCCGAGTCGGCGGCTACGGCGAATACCGCCTCGGCGCCGGCCGAGGATACCGCAACTTGCTCGCGGCGTTCGTCGGGACCGGCATCGGAGGATGCGTGATCGTCGACGGCCGGATCGTGCAGGGCTCGACAGGGAACGCGGGAGAGCTCGGTCACATGATCGTTCGCGCCGGCGGACCGAAGTGCGGTTGCGGGAACCGGGGTTGCATGGAGTCTCTCGCGAGCCGCACGGCGATCGCTCGACGCATCGCCAAGGCGGCCAAGCGAGGGATGCCGTCGGTCCTGCTCGGGAAGGTCGAGAAGAAGTCGGGGCGGCTCAAGAGCAAGGATCTCGCGGCCGCGTTTCTCGAGCGGGACCCCGTGACGCTTCGCGAGGTCCATCGCGCCGCGCACTACCTGGGGCTGGGCCTGGGAAGTCTCGTCAACGTTCTCGGACCTGAGATCGTGATCATCGGCGGCGGCGTCACCTCGGCGCTCGGCGCCCCCTGGATCGAATTGATCCGCACCAGCGCCCGCCGGCAGATCCTGGTCGATCCCCTGGGCTCGATCAAGATCGAAGCCTCCTCATTGGGCGACGATTCGGGGCTGCTCGGAGCGTCTTTGCTCGCACGCGAACAGTTCGGCATCTGATTCGATCACCATGCGATCGACCCGATCGATGTTCGCTGATCCCTGATTCCCATGATCTCACACCACACATGAGATCCACACATTCGATGGGCCGAACAGATTCCGCGATCGACGCGCGAGTCGGAGATTTTTTCCGGGGATGACCATTCCCAAAGGCGAGCGAATATCGTAGATTCACGCACGTTCGTGTGACCATGAGAGGGGGCCGCCCCCTCGGCCGCCTCTCGCTTCGAGATGGGAAAACGCTGTCGCTCCGCTCGATCGTCGAGCCGGGCGGATCCTCCGGGTCCAGCGCGGGTCACCCAATCATGAAGAAAGTCCGGCGCAAGCGTCCGTTCTCCAAGCACTCACGCCTGCAACGCCACCTCGAGATCGCCTTGGACCAAGGCCGTCCTCGCCGCATCCGGACACGCTCGGCTCGATATGCCGCGGCTCTCGCCGAACAACTTCGCATCATCGATCGACCGCACGTCTGCACGTGGTGTCGACGGCGCCGGAAGCTCGAACGCCACCACTGGGACTACGACGATCCACTCAACGTCATCTTCTTGTGCGGCGATTGTCACGAGATCGCCGACGACATGGTCTACGCCGAAGCCGAGGCTCAGGCTTGCGGCTGAGCGATCGATCGTCGATCCCCGAGAACTTCATGCTTTGATCGAATCGGCACGCGCGGGCGTCATCCGCACGCCCGCGACTTGATGTCGATTTCTTCCCCGCTCCGCGACTCGGGATTCCAGCCCGATCGCGTCGCCTCCTCCGGCTTCGTCGTCGAGGGCGCCGGGGGAGGTTCGTCGAGCGGCAGCGTCACGCGAAACGTCGAGCCGCGGCCCGCGTCCGAATGCCACGTCAGATCGCCACGCGAGCGTTCGATGATCCGAGCGACGCGCGGCAATCCCAGACCCAGACCGCGACCCGCCTGTCTCCCGCAGAAGAACGGATCGAAGAGGTGGGTCGCCTCCCGCTCGTCGAGTCCGCGACCTTCATCCTCGATCGTCCAGTCGAGCCGTTCCGCCGTGCCGCGGCTCTTCACGACGACGCGTCCGCCGCCGGGAGTCGCCTCGATCGCATTGCGGAGCAGGCTGTCGGCGATATGGCGCAACGAGTCGGGATCGACCCAGGCGCGCGCAGCGGATTCCTCTTCGAGTTCCAGGCTGATCCGAACCGATCGAGCCTCGGCCTCGCTCTGGAGATCGCGGATCGAGTTCTCGAGGATGGCGTCGGGTTGGCAGAGCTTCGGGCGCGGCATCGGCGGGCGGGAGACGAACATCAGATCCCGTAGGATCCGACTCGTCCGCTGGGCCTGCGAGATGATCGTCCGTAGCGATCGCGAGTCGCCCGGGTCGGTCTGCTTCGTGAGCAGCAACTGAGCCCGGCCGACGATGACCGCGAGCGGGTTGTTCAATTCGTGGCCGGCTCCCGCCGCGAACTCGGCGAGCGCGCTCAACTCCGGAGCTCGATCCTCGCGTCCCGCGGCTTCGTGTCGGAGTTCGAGCGCCGACGACAGCCGCAGGCCCAATCGCTGCCCGGCGGCGACCTCCTCGGCCCATCGGCTCCAGGCCGCCGTGACCATGGCGTCCGGAACGATCGACGCGTTCGACTCGGTCCAGAGTTGGATCTCCGCGAGCGTCCGACCGTGGCGCCGCAGCGGGATGACGGAGTGCGGCGCCCTGGGGGAGTCCGCCGGGCCGTCGGATGCCGACCCGGCCCAGACGACCCGAGCGGCGGACACGCCCGGCTCGTCGCACCAGGCCCTGCCCGATTGCTCGGTCCAGACCTCGGGACGCTGGAGCGGTGCCGACGAATTGAATGCCTCGAGGAACCGAGCCGCCGACGCGCGCGTCCGCTCGGCCTCCTCCAGCTCCAGGAGGAGCGCGGCGTTTCGGCGGACGAGCCGCTCCTCGCGCGGAGTGATCTGGGGGTCGACGAACGGCCCAGCGGTTCGAGCCTGGACCTCGGCGATCAGCAGTCTGCTCTGCGGTGAGCCGGTCGAGGCACGTCTCCCTCGCCCGTCGATCCTCCAAGGGGTCGTCTCGGCGAGCTCGGCGGCGTTCGCGAGGATCGCGAATCGATGCCTCTCGGAAGCGGAGCCGTCCACCGAGTCGAGCGGACCGGGATCGACCGATTTCGCGCAGTGGAGTGCCCAATGGGCGTCGGAAACGGTCCGCGGGCAGCCCCAGCGCTCCATCAGCCGGATCGAGAGCATCAGATGGTCGGAGCCGAGTCGTGCACGCTCGATCTCGGCCCTGCGTGCGGGCAGAGGCTCTTCGATCCAATCCGCGAACCCGCAGGGATCGACGGCGGCCCAGGCCCAGAGTCCGAGGTCGGCCAACAACGCGGAGGTCGCGAGAGCATCGGGATCGGGGTCGTTGGACTCCGAGGCGACCCGACGGACGGCGGAGGCGTAGGCGATCGCGTGCCGACGAAGCTGCTCGAGGGCGGCGGTCTCCCGCGCTCCGACCGACTTCCACCACTTGAGCTCCGACACGAGCCGGAGATCCGCCCGCCGATCTCGTTCCTCGATCGAAGCGCGAGCGAGCACCCAGCCCGGATCGAGCGCGACGGGATCGAGGCGCCGAGGATCGGGACGCCGAGGCGACTCCGCCGGAGCCGGACGCGCGGATCCCTCCTCGAACTCGTGCTCGGCTCTCTCGAGCAGGAGCAAGGCGGTCGTGGGACGGATCGGGAGCCTGTCCAGCCGATCGAGGCTGCGACGGATCTCGGAGATCGTGAGTTGCGATGATGAGTGGGATCGCACCGAGCCGGGCTCCTTCCCGACGACGATCGGCATTCCGCCGAGCGTTCGCGGCACGGAGGCCGACCGGGCGATTCACCCGGGAAACCGTCGCGTGCCGAGTCGGCCGCTGCTCCCCCGAATCAGGGAGTCGCCGTCGACTCTATATCCAAGAGTCGGCAGATTCGGCGAAGGAGTTCATCGATGTCGAGCGGCTTGTTGAGGAAATCATCCGCTCCGGACGATTTGAGTTCCTCGATCTTGTCTTCCTCGATCATCCCCGAGATGCAGATGATCTTGATGTCCGACATGGTCGGGTCGTTGCGGATCAGCTCGCAGACGGCCTGTCCGTTGATGTCGGGCAGCATGACGTCGAGGACGATCAGGTCGGGATGATACTCCTTGGCCTGCATCCCTGCGCCGAACCCGTTGTTGACGACGCGTGTCTCGAAACGTGCGTCGTTGCTGAGCACGTCGGCGATGAGATCGACGACGGCTTGATCGTCGTCGACGATGAGGATCCGGCGCCGCCCGCTCTCGAGGGCGTCGGTCGGGATGTTGTTCTCTTTCATGAACCGGTAGAGAGCTTCGCGCGGAATGCGTCGAAATCGGGACCCGGGAACACGGAAACCGCGAAGCTGACCGGAGTCGAAACAGCGGATGATGGTCTGCTGGCTGACCTTGCAGATCTTGGCCGCTTCCCCTGTCGTATACACGGTCTTCATGGTCGCGAACGCCCCTCTCGCGAGCGCCTGGGCAAAGGCCGCTCCATCCCACGACAACCCGGCAGGCCTCGTCATCAAGGCCGCATACCGGACGCCCGGTCATCCTCCGTAACGATCACAGGCGAGACGCCGACGAAGGATGGGATCCCCTCGGACGCCGCGACTCGACCGCTCCCGGCCTCCGCTCCGCCGAAAGTCGACACCTGAGCTCGACTTGCGACGGCAATCTTTGCGGATTCTAGCAGAATTGCCAGGATTGCCAACACCGCGAATTATAATACACCTGCCCAGGCTGTCAACCCGGATGATCGAACGCTGAATCACCCAGAACCTCTCCGTTGGATCATTCTTTCGATTCGCCCCAAGGTCGCCGCCTCTCCAGAGTTTCGATCATCGACGAATCTCTCGCAAAGCGCGGTGGCGATCGACCGCTCCGCCGTCCTCTCCCGATCGGGTGATGCTTGAGAATCGCGCCGGGCTCACTAGACTGAACGTCGTTGCCGCTCGCCGGTCAGACGTTCTCTCCTCCGATCGGAGGCCTCGAATGCACAGCCCGTTCCATCGATCTCGGCTCGTCTCGCTCCTCATCGTTGCCGCCTCGGCGAGTTCCGCCGCACGCGCGGACGACTCTCCCAAGCCGAAGGACGACTCGCTCGGCGCCGCTCCTCCGCCGGGCGCGGTCGTGCTCTTCAAAGACTCCCTCAGCCCCTGGACCAAGCGCGATGGACGCGCTGCCGCGGGTTGGAAGGTCGAAGACGGGTCCTTCGTGGTCGTCCCGGGATCGGGCGACATCATGACGCGCGAGCGATTCCGCGACTTTCGACTCCACCTGGAGTTCGCCGTCCCGCTGATGCCCGAGGCGAAGGGCCAGGCGCGGGGCAACAGCGGCGTGTACCTCCAAGGGATCCACGAGCTCCAGATCCTCGATTCCTACGGACTCGTCCCCCAGGACAACGATTGCGGCGCGATCTACAAGCAGATCGTCCCCGCGATCAACGCCTGCAAGCCGCCCCGCGAGTGGCAGACCTACGACATCACCTTCCGCGCCGCACGTTCCGAGAACGGCAAGGTCACCGAGAAGGCGCGACTCACGGTGCTCCAGAACGGATTGAAGATCATCGATGATCGCGAGATCTCGCCCACCCCCGGCGGAATCGCGGGGATCGAGCTCGGAGAGCCGGGGCCGATCCTGCTCCAGGATCACGGAAACGAAGTCCGATTCCGAAATATCTGGATCGAACGCCTGCCTTGATCGAACTCGATTCCGAGTCTCTCGCCCGACGTCGACCTGTTCCGTCGTTCGCCGAGCGAACCTCGGCGATGCACACCGCAAGACGAGGAGACGACCGATGCTCACCGCGGATGGTTGCAGGAGGCGTCGCGAGAGACTCTGGGAAACGATCGGCGACGAGTGCGATCTCGTCGTGATCTCCGATCCCGTCCATCTCACCTACTTCACCAATTTCTCGACGTCGATCTTCGAGTTTCGCTCCAACGACGCGACCGCCGCCGCCGTCCTGGCCCGCGATCGTGCGACTCTGATCGCCGACAATCTCCTCCAGCCGTTTCTCGATCGGTCGTTCGTCGACGAGGCGATCGCCCCCGTCTGGTACGAGGGGAAACGGTCGGCGGGCTCTCGCCGCGCCCAACTTGCGGCGACCGTCCTCGAGTTCGTTCTCGACGCCGCGTCGGCCCGCAGGATCGGCATCGAATACGGCGCGGCGCCGGTCGGCTTGACCGAGGGGCTGCGTCATCGAAAATCGGGCCTGGAACTCGTCGATCTCGACCCCGTGATCGCCCCGCTTCGGCGGTCGAAAGACCCCGACGAGGTCGAGGTCACGAGGCGAGCCATCCGCGCCGGCGACGCCGGATTCGCTCGAGCGATGGAGGTCGTCCGCCCGGGAATGACGGAGCAAGAGGCGTTCCGTCTCATCCAGGAGGCGGTGATCGCGCGGGCCGGAGAACCGGTCCGGGTCTACGGCGACTTCGTCTCGGGTCGACGAACCGAGGCCGTCGGCGGCCCCGCCTCGGAGCGGACGATCGCACGCGGAGACCTGTTCCTCCTCGATATGTCGGCCGTGATCCACGGGTATCGAGGCGACGCCGCAAACACCTTCTGCGTCGGGGCGCCGCCGACGCCCTGGCAACTCGAGCGCTTCAACGCGTGTCTCGACGCGATCGCGGCGGGCGAGGCGATGCTGCGACCGGGAAGCCGATGCCGGGCGATCGACGAGGCCGTCCGTGCCGCACTGGGCGAACATGCTCGCCTCTCGACGCATCGCTCGCATACGGGCCACGGTCTCGGCCTGAGCCATCCCGAAGCCCCGTTCATCGTTCGCGAGAGCGAAGAGACGCTCCGTCGCGGCGACGTCGTCACGCTCGAACCCGGGCTCTACATCGCCGGCGAGGGCGGGATGAGATTCGAGCGCAATTACCTGATCACCGAAGATGGATTTGAGACTCTCTCGGGCCACGAGCTGCGCATCGAAGTCTGAGCGCGCCCCGCGGTCGAGACGTTCGTCGAGTCGAGGGCCGCGCGGAGCTCGCCCGCGCGACCCATGGTTCGACCGCTCTCAGACGGCCGCCTTGATCGCGGCGAGTGCGGCGTCGTAGTTCGGTTCCTGAGCGATCTCGGGAACGAGCTCGACGTAGGTGATCTCGTCGCTCGCGTTCACGACGAAGATCGCTCGGGCGAGCAGCGGCACCGGGAGACTCGTGATGAGCACCCCGAAGTTCTTTCCAAAGCTGTGATCGTGAGCATCGGAGAGGTTGACGAGATTCTTGATCTCATGCGCGGCGCAGAACCGCTTCATGGCGAACGGGAGATCGAGGCTCACCGTGAAGGCGACGACCTTGTCGCCGAATTCGTTGAGTTCCTTGGCGAAGCGATTGGTCTGGATGTTGCAGACCGGGGTGTCGAGCGAGGGCACGACGCTGAAAAGACGGACCTTTCCCGCGGAATCCTTCAGCCCGACCGCCGCGAGCGAGTCGTTGACGCAGGTGAAATCGGGGGCGGCATCGCCCGCGCTCAGCTTGGGACCGGCCAGGGTGACCGGGTTGCCTTTCATCGTGACTTCGCCGGTGCGTTCTGCGGACATTGCGATTCCTCGTTCTCGGGTTCGGCTCGAGATTCGTTCGGCTCGAGCGGCGGGGCGGGTCTCGTACAGTGGATCGAGTCCGGAGCGTCGCGACTTTCGGGCGGCGGCGACGCGTACACGGTATCCTCGCCCCCTCGAGAACCGCAAGCGGTTCGCTCGCGCGGTTCCTTCGGTTTCATCTCGGTTTCATCTTGAAGGACCGGGGGATCCCTGAGTATGCTCGTACGAGTTCCGGCAGCCCCGGGGCGGTAGCTCAGTTGGTAGAGCGTCGCGTTCGCAATGCGAAGGTCGTGGGTTCGACTCCCATCCGCTCCATACGTCTCGGTTGTTGACTCGAATGTCTGAAAACCGAGACTCCTTCGATGATCTCGACTCGACCGCACCTCGCGTCGGTCGACCGATCAATCGAGCACAGTTCGCCGTGGTGTGCGGCTTCATCGCGATCTTGTCGGTTGCCCTTTGCGCAACGATCCTCTTGAAGCCGACCGTGCCCCCGCTGCCCGAGATCGCCCACGATCCGCTGCTCGTGCAGGGCCGCGAGTTGTACTTCAATCGGTGTGCGTCCTGCCACGGCGAAGGCGGCCTGGGCGACGGGCCGTCCGCGCGGGTTCTCCCGGGCGGACGCGCGGGCAACCTGACCGATGCGGAATGGCGCTACGGCGATGCGCCCTCGCACGTGCTCGGAGTGATCCGAAAGGGGACTCCGGACGGCAAGATGCCCGGTTGGGAGTCGGTCTATTCTCCGTCGGAACAGCGGGCCGTGGCCGCCTACGTCTACTTCCTGGCGCGCCGGCCGGTTCCCCCCGAGCTTCGAGCTTCCGAGTGATCCTCGGCAGGCGGGCGATCGCCGCGATCGACGGCCTGGGGTGGCCTCGTCGAAATCCGGGTCGTATGATCAAGGGTCGTGCGCCCGCGCATCGATGCGCGGGAGACCACCTCTCGAGGCCACCTGGGGATTCGAACGTGTCCGAAATGCAGACGCAGATCACCGAGCTGACGGTCGGCACCGGTACCGAAGCGAAATCGGGCGACAGTGTTCGAGTTCATTACACCGGCTGGTTGACCAACGGGACGAAGTTCGACAGCTCGGTCGATCGTGGTCAACCGTTCTCGTTCGTGCTCGGCCAGGGCCGCGTGATCAAGGGTTGGGATCTCGGCGTCGCGGGGATGAAGATCGGCGGCAAGCGAAAGCTGACGATCCCCCCCGAAGAGGGCTACGGCTCGCGCGGTGCCGGCGGAGTCATCCCGCCGAATGCCACTCTCGTGTTCGACGTCGAACTCTTGGGCGTGAACTGAGACGTTCCATGCAGGACTCCGACGCGACTCGTGTCGCCGACATCCGCGTCCGCCTGGGAGCCCGAGCCGCCGGAGCGTGGCGGCTCTCGGACGACTCGCTGGTCCGAACCGCCTTCTCCCACGCGACCGACATGCCGGAAGACGTCGTCTCGTCCTTCTGTTCCGCGTCGGAGAGGTTTCGACTCTCCGACGTGGAATTCGGAGTCGTGAAAGCCGCCGTCGAACTGCTCCCCGTCGTCTCTCGGAGGTCGCATTCGGGATCACCAGGGTCGGGGCGATGGCTCGAAGCCTTCGATGCCGATCGCTCGATCGCGGTCCCGATCCTCGACGACTCGGGGCGACTCGCCGCGGTCTTCGCGGTCGCCTTGGCGGCCGACCGATTCTCCGACGAGGAGGTCGCCGACTTGGTGACGGAGCGTGCCCTGCTCTCCTCGTGAGTCGATGTCGAGATTCGTCGCACGAACCAGCCGACCGCGATCGACGTCTCGGACGGCGATCCCTCGAACTTCCCGTCGAAGATGGATGTGCGCATGGTCCCCGACTTCTACGCGTTGCTCGAAGTCGATGAACGGGCCGACCGCGATGTGATCGAGACCGCGCTCGAGTCGAAGCGACGCGTCTGGTCTTCCGGAACCAGAAATCCCAAGTACAAGCATACTCATCAGTCCTATCTCGATCAGATCCCCGAGATTCGTCGTTGTCTCCTCGGCGATCCCGCGGCGCGTGCCGCGTACGACGCCGAGCGGCTCTCGGCGGCGATGGCCGATCGCCGTCGACGCCTCGACGAACTCCAGGGCCTCGTCGAGCTCCGATCGGCGAAGGGCGGGTTGACGGTCACCGACCATGCCCTGCTCCGCGAACGCGCGACGGCGCTCGGTCTCTCGGCGTCCGATCTCACCCCGTTGATCGAGGCGATCCCCCCGCGTCCCGAGACGCCGGTCGAGGACGATCCGGAGCCGCCCTCGGGCGACACCCTCGACTCGGTGATGCGGCGCCAGATCCGAACGGCTCTGGCGCACGTCGGATGCAGAGATCTCTACGAGGCTCTCGAATTGGAGCGCGACGCCCCGGCGCGCGAGATCCAGGACCGCGCGACGCGAGCCAGAGAGAAATGGATGAAGAAGACGCAGGTCACTGCCGAGAAGACGGCGTGGCTCGACGTCATCTCCTACGCGCAGTCGAATCTCGGAGGCGACGCCGAGCGAGCCCGCTACGATCGAACGCTCGCGGCCGAGGCCGAGGAGAGCTACCTCGGGATCGTCGAGTTCGGCCTCGAGGCGACGACCGCTCTCGATCCCGCGACGCGAACGGTTCTGCTCGATCGCGCCGCCTCGATGGGCATCGATCGAGAGCGTGCGGATCGGTTGATCCGCAAGATCTGCCGAACCCGCGGGGTCGCCCTCGGCGATGCGCCTCAGACGAGCGCTTCGGCTCCAGGGGTCGGTCGTCGACTGAGATGCCGAGGTTGCGGCGGGCTCAACGAGTTCGCCGCCGTCGGCCGGTCGAAGGATCCGGTCTGCCGATACTGTCGGCACCCGCTGCGATGGGACTGCCCGAATTGCCGCAACGTGAACTGGATCGATGAGCCGCGCTGTCGCTGCAAGCTGACGATCGAGTCGGTCGAGCCGCTGATCCGCCACTTCTCCGCCGCACAGAAGGCACACAAAGATCGCAGATACGATGATGCGATCACCCATCTCGAGCGTGTCCTCGAGTACGCTCCGGGCCACGCCGGGGCGCGAAAGGGCGTGGGATTGGTGCAGGCGCGCCGCGCGGAGCTCGCCGAGGCGCGCGCCGCGTTCGAGCGAGCGCGGGCCCGACGTCGGATCCTCGCGGCGCGTGCGGCCGCCGCGGCATGGGCGAAGCTCGCCGCTCCCGGCGACCCGGAAGTCGAGGCGGCGGTCCTCGAGGTCAATGAGATCCTCCGCGAAGCTCTCGATCTCTGCACGCGTGCGAGCGCCGTGGAAGCCGAAGATCCGGCGGCCGCCAGGGCTCTGTTTGCACGCGCACTCACGACGGCCGCCGACCTGAACATCGCCCGCGAAGGGCTCTTGCGGTGCCCTCCCGACGCGCCCGTGCGACTGCTCGCCGCCTTCGACGGTTCCCAGGCCGTTCTTCGCTGGACACCTCCCGCCGCCGACGATCTCGGTCCGCTCTCCTACGTGGTCGTCCGCCGCATCGGCGAGGCTCCGAAGCATGTCGACGACGGCCGGCGCCTGGCGCAGGTCGCCTCGGCGGAGTTCGAGGACCGCGAGCCGCCGGAAGGCGAGAGCGTCTTCTATGCCGTCTTCTCGGTTCGGGGGGCGGTCGTCTCTCGACAGGGCGCCGCCTTCGGACCGCTCACGATCGTTCCGGAGGTCTCCGACCTGCGTGCGGAGACGAGGAGCCGCGAGGTCCTCCTCACCTGGAAACTCCCCGCGAAGGCGATCGGCGCTCGGGTGACTCGTCGAGAAGTCGGCGGCGGCGGTTCGGACGTCGCTCTCGAGCCGATCGGCGACGAGATCCTCGATCGCGGCCTCGAGGACGATCGGGCCTACCGCTACAGGGTCGCGGCGCTCTATCGACGAAATGATGCGGGGCTCGTGGAATCGAGCGGCAAGGAGGTGATCGCGCGACCGCACCGCCCGATCGAACCGCTTCCTCCGCCGTCGTTGTCGCTCGAGAACGGCGCCGTCTCGATTCGATGGACGTCGCCGCCGCTGGGAAGGGTGCGGATTGCGCGAACCCCTCGCCCGCTCGCCTGGGCGCCCGGGGCGACGCCGCCGAGCGGCAAGCTCGACGCCTCGGGAGTCGAATGGCTCGACTCGACGCGGCCCGACGCGACGGAGGACCCCAATCCCCCTTCACTCGGGGTCTGCTACTACACCCCCGTGACCTTTGGGCCCGACGGGCTCACGATCGGTCATTCGGTCTCCTACTCGAGCGTGCCCGACCCGACCGAGCTTCGCGCCGTGCGCGTGGGCAACGGCGGCAAGGTCCACCTCCGTTGGAAGTGGAGCCCGAGGGCGGGAACCTCCGTGATCGCGGCCCGCGCGGGGGCTCCGCCGACCAGCCCGACCGACCCGCTCGCGATCGTGCAGGACGTTCAGGATGCCGAGTACAGTCGGCTCGGTTTCGCGGCGTTGATGCTGCCGAAGACGCCCTCCGGCCCGTGGCACGTCGCCGTCTTCACGGTCGCCGGATCGCCCGACGGCCCGCTCTATTCGGCGGGAACCGAGGCCTCGGCTCGAACCATCGTCCCCGGGCCCAACCCCGAGGTCACGTTGAGCTACTCGCTCAAGAAGCAGGGATTCCCCTCGAAATCGTGGAAACTGGGGCTGCGCACCGATCCCCCCGCCTCCCCGATCCCGCCGATGGTGCTCGTCGCGAACGACCGCGCGGTGCCCCTGGCCGCCGACGACGGCGAGGTGATCGGCAGATTCCCCGCCTCGATCGACGGAACGACCTTTGCCGTCGAGACGAGGATCGACCTCGGCCGGCAGCGGGTCCGCTTGTTCGCGGATCCTTCCGCCGATCCCGACTCGCTCGTCCCCATCCGGATCTGTCACCCCCAGTCCGACCCGGCCCGAGCATGATCGGGACCCGCGACCGGGTGATCAAACAATCAGCGGACGGCCTACGCCGAATCTGCTAGAGTCCGACTCGATCTCGACCGAGGCGTCTCCAAGGAGGGGGCGAATCTCGGTCGGTCGGCTACCGCTTCGCCGCGGGAGAACCATGAGCATGGACGCTCGTCTTCGACGCCTCTTCGTCGTCTCGCTGCTGCCGCTCGCCCTGGGAGCGGGTCCGACGCATCGCACGACCAACTTCCTGGTCGAGGCGCCGACTGCCGAAATCGCCCGCAAGGTCGCGGAACGCGCCGAGGAATGCCGCTCCCTCACCGCGCGATCCTGGCTGGGACGCGAGCTGCGTCCCTGGGCTCGACCCTGTCCGATCAAGGTGAAGCTCACAGGCGGCGAAGCCGGCGGCATGACCTCGTTCGAGTTCGGCGAGACCGGCGTCGTCGACCGCGTGATGTCGGTCGAGGGCAGCCTCGATCGACTGCTCGCGGCCGCCGTGCCCCACGAAGTCACCCATACCGTCTTCGCCGACTTCTTCGGGGGACCGATGCCCCGATGGGCGGACGAAGGGGCTTCGATGCTCAGCGAGGACGGACGCGAACTCCAGCGTCAGGAGCGAATCGTTCGCGTCGGCCTCGAGCGTGGCTCGAGCCTGGCGCTCGGCAGGCTCTTCTCGCTCGAGGAGTATCCCGGCGACCTCCTGGGTTTCTATGGACAGGGCTACTCCGTCGCCCGATTCCTCGTCGAAATGGGCGGACGACCGCGATTCCTGGCGTTCGTGAAGCAGGGCGCGGGGAACGGATGGGATCTCGCGGTGCGCGACCATTACGGGCTCGCCAACGTCAAGGAACTCGACCGTGCCTGGCGTGCCTGGCATGAAGTCCGAATCGCCGCCCAGCCGCGCAGGACGGTCGGCGACGCGACGCGGGCTCAATCCGCCGAAGAGTGAACCGCGGGATCGCCCGCATCCTCGCGGGTCAGAGCCTCGAGAGGCACGTAGTACTTCAGGTAGCAGCCGCCGTTCGAGTAGACCTCGCCCTTGGGACTGGGAACCAACACCGAGGCTCGCCGCGTGATCCGATTCAGGATGCCTCGGAGGATCTTCCCCTCGAACTCGAATCGCACATGATCCCCGACCCGCAAGGTGAATTCGCTCGCCGCGCGAGCGTGCGGGGTGATCAGTTCGTGCCGCACGCCTTGGTGCCCGAAGATCCGCGACGCCAGCGTCTGGTAGTTGGGAGCGTCGCAGCTCGAATCTCCCCAGAGGAGCATCTCGAGCAGATGGATCGCCTCGTGTTCGAAGATCCGCAGGAGGGCGTCGAGCCGATCACGGCACTCGATGCCGCAGACGATCGCCGTTTGGCCCGGATCCGAGAACGTCTGGAAGAGCAGCAGGGTGGAAACCGCGATCTCGTAATCGGTTCGAGCCACCGGCCCGCGCGGTCCCGGCACGATCCGACGCGTCCGGATCGTCTTCCCCGCCGCCGCCGTCATCCGGTGGGAGAGACGGAAGCGGAGCTCGGTCTGGTGCACGTCGCGAATCAGACTCGTCAGCATTCCGGAGAAGAACTCGGAATCGTAGAGCGAGTAGAGCCTTCCGAGATCCTCCGTGTGGATGATCTCGAAGTTGTTCGAGTCGAGGTATCGCGACTCGCGAAGCATCCGATCGTAGATCCGCTTGGTCTTCGATCGAATCTCGCGGGCGCTGTGGTGAATCTGAACGGCGCGAGCATGGATGGAGACGAGCAGTCGCGACGCGCCGGAGTTGGACATGGCGGGGGACCGATCCTTGACACTCGGGATCCGATTCTTCCCATCGGCTCAACGGTTTTATCTTCTGTCGGCACTGCGGGCAAGCCGGGATCACGTTGATCGACGCGGGATTGTCTCCCGGGTCGACCCAGTGTCGCAAAGTCGGAATCTCGCGAACGACCCTCAGACGGACCGCCCGGCACACTCGACCGACTTCCCTCCATAACGCAAGAGCGTCAAGGCATTTGCGAGAACCAGCAGCGTGCTGCCCTCATGCGCGGCCACGGTGACCCCGATCCCCGTGATGCCCAGCAGAGAACTGGACATCAGGATCCCGACCGAGCCGATCGAGATGATCAGATTCCATCGAATCACCCGGGTCGCCGCACGTCCCAGCGCGAAGGCGAACGGCAGGCGCGTGAGTTCGTCGCCGAGCAGGGCGACGTCCGCCGACTCGAGGGCAACCGCGCCCCCTCCGGCGGCCATCGCGATCCCCACGGTCGCCTCGGCGAGGGCCGGGGCGTCGTTGATTCCGTCTCCCACCATCGCCGTGGGCCCCGTCTGCGTGCGCAGACGCTCGATCGCGGCGACCTTGTCGGCAGGCATCAGCCCCGCCTCGAAACGCCCGATGCCGACCGAGCTCGCGACCCTCCGCGCGGCGTGTTCGTGATCGCCGGTGAGAATGACGAGTTCGTCGATCCCGAGCTCTCGGAGTGCCTCGAGGGTCGCGACGGCCTCCGGCCGGATCTGGTCGATCAGTCCGATGGCGCCGACCCTCCGACCGTCGATGCGAACCCAGACCACGCTCATCCCGGCGCCGGCGAGTTCGAGCTGCACCGCCTCGACCTCGGGCTCGCCGGCGTCGAACCCGCCCAGCCGCCCGTCGCCGACATCGACTCGCCGGCCGTCGATCTCGCCGCGAACTCCGAGACCTGGGATGTTCTCGATCGAATCGACCGCGATCGACGAGACTCCGCGAGAGTCCGCCGCTCGGAGAATGGCCCGCGCCAGCGGATGGCTGCTCGAGCGTTCGACCGCGGCCGCGATCGCCAGGATCCGGGCCTCGTCCTCACCCTCGAGGGCGACGATCCGCTCGACATCCGGCCTTCCGAGCGTCAGCGTCCCGGTCTTGTCGAAGGCCGCCGCGCGGATCCGCCCGAGATCCTCGAGCGCTCGCCCGCCCTTGATCAAGACTCCCAGCCGCGCGGCGCGGCCCACGGCGGCGAGCACCGCCGCGGGAGTGCTCAACGCCAACGCGCACGGCGATGCGGCGACGAGCAACGCCATCGCGCGATAGAACCCCGTCGACCAGTCCCAGTAGCCGAGAGCCGCCGGAACCGTCAGCACCAACAGATCGACCGCCAGCACCGCGGGAACGAATCGTCGCTCGAAATTCACCACGCGTTGCTGCGTCTGCGACTTCCGCTTGCGCGACTCGGTGACGAGTTCGACGACGCGGTCGAGAGTGCGATCCCCCAGGACGCGGGTCGCGCGGATCCTCAGCAAGCCGTCTCCGTTGATCGTGCCGGCGAAGACCTCCGAGTCGACCTCCTTCGAGACCGGCATCGACTCCCCGGTCACCGGCGATTGGTCGACGCTCGACCTCCCTCTCGAGACCACCCCGTCGACCGGGACCCGATCGCCGGGGCGAACGACCACTTCCTCGCCGACGACGACCTCGTCGATCGGGACGACGCGTTCCTCGCCGCTCCTGGAGACGGATGCGGTCGCCGGCGCCAGGTCCGACATCGAGCGGATCGTCTCCTTGGCGTGATCGAGCGCGGCATGCTCGAGCGCATGGGCGAGCGAGAAGAGGAACAGCAGAAACGCGCCTTCGCCGGCTCGACCGAGCGACGCGGCCCCGAGCGCGGCGACGAGCATCAAGAGATCCACGTCCAGGTGGAAGTGCCCCTTGCGGAGCGATCCCGCGACGTGGAGGATCAGGTCGAGTCCGCCGAATCCATACGCGAGCAAGAGCCAGGCGCTTCGCCAGATCGGCCCGGTCTCGCGAGGGCCGGTCGCGAATTCCGCCGCGACGAGGCAGAACCCCGAGGCGAGGCTCCAGACGACTTCCCTCGTGCAGAGCCTCAGACGCGGAAGTGACGGTTGCGTCATCGCGGCGGCATCCTTCGGATCCTCGACTCGAGCCGCTTCGGTCAATCCCGCTGAGGAGGAAGGCTGCCGTAGGGCCAGGGTTTCCCTTGGAACTTCGGTCGCGGCTTCGGGCCGGGATTCGCTCCCGGCGTCAACTTCCGCGCCAGCGAGATCCCCATGTCGCGCATCGCGGTCCCCGCGGTGATCTCGAGGTTGCTGTAGCTCGTGAGCCTCGTCTCGTAGCCCCCGCCCGTCGGCGAGAAGGCGTCTTCATCCGGAACGTAGCCCACGCACCCGTTCGCGAGCGACACGGGGAAGGTGAACGGGAAGCCCGACCCGGCCTTGATGTCGAGCCCGAGACGACAGAAATACTCGGCCGGCGTCGTCACGAAGACGGCGGGACCGACCTGCACCGCTTGAACCTCGACCGTCGCCGCCGGTTCCTTCTCGAGGAGCGACTCCAGGATCAGCGTCTCCTTCGCGAAGGTCCAGTCGGTCGAGTCGACCTTCGCCCGGTCCTCCGCGATCAGCTTGCGACTCTTCTCGAGCGTCGCCGCCGAGGGCCGACGTCGCGGAATCGTCCAGACATGTCGGCTCGCGTTCATCGGAGAGAGCTTGCCGGGTTCCATCGAGATCAGGACCTCGAGAGCCTCGGCGCCGACCTTGCCGCCGACGATCCGCGCCCAGCGATCGCCGCTGGGATAGACGTGCGGGCTCTGATTGTCGACCTGGGTGACGTCGCCCGAAGCACCGTTCAGGAACACCACGACGGCCTCCTTGCCGTAGAAGCCCTGGATCACCTTCTCGAGGTAGTAGATGTAATTGGCCGAGATCCCGCCCGGATTGGTCGTCGCATGGCAGGAGAAGTTCACGACGCACCCGAGCAACTCGTCCGGGTGCGCGGCATCCCAGACTCCGATGACGCCGACCTCGGGATCGACCGGGCCCGCGGGCTCGACGATCTCGGGGTTGCCCAGACCCGGATGAGTGTATGTGATCCCGTTCTTCATCTTGAAGCGTCGATTGAACGCCACCCCCTCCTGCTTCCCCGATCCGACCGCTCCCAGAGCCTCGGTTCGAGCCGTGTCCGCCGCGACGACGGCATCGATGATCGCTCGCTTGAACGTCTTCAAGTATTCGAGATCGACGATCGTCGACTGCTTGTAGACCAGGTCGCGCACCAGCTCCGAGGCGTGGTCGAACTCGCCCGGCAGGATCCAGCAGCAAGGCCCCGAGGAATGCGAATGCGAGGCGCCGATCAGGATCGAGCCGCCCGGGATCCCGGTGCGCTTCTCGATCTCGGCTCGGACCTCCGCCACGGTATCGCCGCGGATCCCCAGCGCATCGATCCCCACCAACGCGACCCGGTTCTTGCCGTCGTCGAATACCGACGCGCGGACCTTGCAGGGGTCGTGGACCGTCTGGTGATACGCCTTGCCGTAGCCGCCGGGCGCTTCCATCCCGATCTTCGGCGTGATGTCCCGCTCGGCGAATCCCGCCTTGAATCCGGTCGTCTGGGCCGCCGCGATCCCATGGGCCAGAGCGAATGCGACGAGCGCGGCTCGCAGCGATCCTCGGTGAGTCGTCATGGTTCCTCCGCCAAGTCTCGGACATCGGGTTTCGTGCGATCGTACCCAAGGCTCGAGTGCGAAGGAAGCAAGGATCGATTCTCGGGAGCGACTCCCGTGCTCGCGATCAGAATCGGAGTCGGCAGCGTTCGACGAGATCCCAGTCGACCTCGACCCCGAGGCCCGGCCCTTCGGGAAGGGTCGCCAACGGACCCGCGATCTCGATCGGTCGACGGACGATCCTCAGTTCATGATAGATCGGGCCCAGGCAGTCTCCGGGGATCTCCTCGATCCGGAGATTCGGCGTCGCCGCGATGAGCTGCAGCATCGCCGCCGCTCCGACGTCCCACTCGAGATTCGACCCGATCGTGCAGGGAATCCCCGCGGAAGCGGCGAGCTCGGCGATCCGGCGCGCCCGGGCGATCCCGCCGTTCTTCCCCGGATAGATGCTCAGCGCATCGCAGCAACATTGCTCGATCAATTCACAGGCGTCGGATTCCTCGAAGCAGTCCTCGTCGGCCAGGATCCGCACGCCCAACGCATCCCGCAGGCGTCGAGCCGCGGAATATCGCCCGCGAGGCAGCGGTTGCTCGACCCAGGCGATCTCGCACGATTCCAAGGCTCGCAGGCACCTCATCGCCTCCGGTTCGGACCACCCGCCGTTGGCGTCGATGGTCAGACTCACGGAGTCGCCGATCGCCTCGCGCACGGCGCGGACGCGGGCGATGTCCCGCTCCGGATCGGTTCCGACCTTCACCTTGATCGTGTCGAATCCTCGACTCACCAGATCCGCGGCCCGCTCGGCGGCGACGTCCGCCGGATAAGCGCCGAGCGAGAAGCGGTTCCGGATGGTGGGCGGACGACAGGGGCCGCCGAGCAGGACGTGAACCGGCACACCCGCGGCCCGGCCTGCAAGATCCCAACAGGCCGTCTCGATCGCCGACTTGGCGAAGGGATTGCCGACCGTGAGCGAATCGAGGAGCCGTTCGAGCCCGTCGACGTCGCGCGGGTCGCGACCGATCAGTCGCGGCGCGAACAGCCGATCCACGATCGCCGCGGCGCCCCAGACCGTCTCGCCGCTCCACCGCGGCGTCACGGTCGCTTCTCCGACTCCTTCGAGCCCGTCCTCGGTCCGGATCCGGACGAGCGCGAACTCGGAGACGTCCTGCCTCCCGATCGCCGAGACCATCCTGCGCTCGGGCAGCAGAGGAATCCGCACGGGGATCGCTTCGACGCTCTCGATACGCAACTCGCGGCCTCCCCGATTCGAGATCCCTCCTCGCTCCGGAACCGCGTTCCAAGAAACGAGAGCCAAAGGATGCCCCAAGCCGGCCCCGGCTTCAATCATCACGCGGCACGTCTCGGAACCACGGCGCCGCGATCCCGGACCCCGACCGACTCCGAATCCGTCGCTCGGTCGAGCGGTCCAAAGGCGTGCGCTGCGGGTTCCAAGTGGTCGATGCGCGATTTTCGGCTTTGACGAAGTCGAACCTCGTCGTGTAAGATGTGCACGATGGATAAGGTCGATCGACCAATCACTCTCGATTCGTTCGTTCTCGATGATCATTCGGAGGCTTGTTTGAATCATAGTCCGGCGGAGGATGCTCCTCCCGGATTCCTCGGGATGGGTCTCAGCCGAAGCATGCTGCAGACCCTTCAGAAGATCCGATACGTCACCCCTTCCCCGATCCAGGCCGCCTTCATCCCGGAGGCGCTCGATGGTTTCGACATCATCGGGCAGGCCAAGACCGGCACGGGCAAGACGGCGGCGTTCATGATCCCGCTGATCGAGATGCTCGAGTCTCGAGGCCGCGGCCCGCAGGCGATCGTCCTCGCACCGACCCGCGAGTTGGTCCAGCAGATCGTCGTCGAGGCGCAGCGCCTCGCGGGGGGTCTCGATGTCGAGATCCGGGGAATCTACGGCGGAGAGCCGATCGAGCGCCAGCTCAAGTCGCTCAGCCGCGGCGTCGACATCGTCGTGGGAACTCCCGGTCGCGTCATCGACCACATCGAACGTGCAACCCTCTACCTCGGCGACATCGTGCACGTCGTGCTCGACGAGGCCGACCGCATGCTCGACATCGGATTCCGACCCGACATCGAGCGCATCCTCAGAAAAGTCCCGCAGCCGCGGCAGACGCTCCTGCTCTCCGCCACGATCAGCCCGGAGATCCGGAAACTCGCTCAGCGCTACATGTACAAACCCCTCGAGCTCAACCTCTCGAAGGATGAGCCCTCGGTCGAGACGATCCGGCAGTACTACGTCACGGTCGAGCAGGACAGGAAGTTCGACCTCCTCGTCCACCTGCTCGAGCGCGACCAACCTCGCCAGTGCATCGTCTTCACGCGAACCAAGCGCGGAGCCGACAAGCTCGCCGAGAAACTCGGCCGTCGCATCAAGGGCGTGGCGACCATCCACGGCGACCTCACCCAGTCGGCTCGAAACCGCGTGATGCAGGGCTTCCGCGACAAGACGATCCCCGTGCTCGTCGCCACCGACGTCGTCGGACGCGGAATCGACGTCGAAGGGATCAGCCATGTCGTGAATTTCGACATCCCCGACGATGCCGAGAACTACGTTCACCGCATCGGCCGAACGGGCCGCATGGGCAAGGACGGCGTCGCCTATCTCTTCGTCTGCCCCGACCAAGGCGAACCGCTGACCACGATCGAGAACCTGATCAACAAGCCGATCCCGGTGCATCGGGTCGAGGGCTTCGAGTCGAGTCGACAGATCTCGGCTCCGCCTCCCGCGTTCAAGGAACTCTTCAGCACCAGCCGATCACGATCGGTGGCGGGCTCGGTTCGCTGAGTTCCCCCGCCTCGCCGCGCCGACGTTCGCCGGGTCCTCCTGGAGTGCGTCGGCGTATTCGAGCGCCCGAGCCGTCAGGCTCGCCGTCTCCGCGGGTCTCCCGGAGAAGCGCGCTTCGAGACAACGCTCATAGAGGCTCCGACCGAGGGCGATCGTCTCGTCGCTCCACCCCGCTCGACGTCCGCGCTCGACGATCTCGGAAGTCTCCGGCTCCCCCTCGGCTCCCACGAGCTCGACCATCGCTCTCGAGACCACCCAGGCGACACGATCGCCCGACGCGGCGACCCTCGTCCGAAATGCCTCGACATCGTGGCCGCCCCTCTCCGGCCGCCCCCGGGCTCGCATCCGGATGAGGACGATGCACGCGACGATCGCACCCGCCGCCAGGATGATCGCGACCCAGGATCGATCGACGGCGGGCGCTTCGGGAGCCGAGTCCGGGACGGCCTCGACCGCCCCGAGCTGGGAGTCGTCGAACCGAGGAACCTCCTCGACCCGGATCGGCACCGACTCGCTGCGAGCCGTGAAGTAACGCGCCGAGTCGGGGTCGAACCAGGCCGCCGGAAACGGCGGGATCCGTTCGCGTGCGGCCCGCGACGGGGTCAGTCGATACCGGACGACGCGCACGGGCGGGTCGTCGGTCGCGACCGGCGGCAATGGCCGGACCGTGGGTCGGCACTCGAGCGACTCGAGCGGCGAAATGTCGAGCGGCTCGACCGAGTTGCGTGCCCCCGGTCCCGTCAGCCTCAACCGGACCTCGAAGGGCGTTCCGACTCGGACGACCGCCGGATCCACCTCGGTCTCGATCGTGATCCTGCCCACGCCCCCGAGAAAGCCGATCGGCCGCCCCGGCGGCAAGGGCGACACGGTGACCACCTGCTCGGCGCTCGCGCCGGCGCGTCCCCCCAAGCGGGCCGAGAACGAGGGGACCGTGATTCTGCCGGGAGATCGCGGAATCAACCGATATCGAGTGATGAAGAGATTCTTCTGATTCAGATCGTCACCGATCTTCGACTCGCCCAACGGTACGAATTCCTCGCGAACCCTCACGGGGTCGAACGCGTCGCTCCGGACGAAGCTCACCGTGGGACGCATCCCCTCGGCGGCCACGCCGACGCGGATCTCGAGCGCCTGGCCGACGTAGACCCGCTTGCGGGGAAGGTCGACGCGGACCTCCAGCGGATCCTCGGCTGCAAAGGCTCCATCGAAGCCGGTCGCCAGGGCGACGACCACGAGAGCCGCGAGATGACGCCTCACCAGTCACGCCCCTGCGGATCTCTCGGTCCGTCATTCTGCGGGCGGGATCGAGACTCGGCGGCGGCCTTGACGCGGCGAATCGCGTCCACCGCAGCCGCCAGACGACTCTCGGGCGACTCGGTCCCACGACCAGAGACCGAGTCGCCTCCGCCTCCTCCCGCCTTCGCGCCCGAATCTCCGCCCGCCGGCTCGCCTTGCGGCTCATCACCGCGGTTCGACGGATCGCCGGTCGCCTCTCGCTTGCGATTCCCCGGTGCCGGCTCGTTCGAGTCGCGCGCATTGGGGTCGGAGCGAGGCGGGCCCCCCTCCGGAGCTTCGGGCTCGGGCGGCTCGAGCATCTTCCGGGCGAACTCTCGGTTCAGCTCGATCTCGGCTCGAAGTCGACCGGAGTCTTCGAGCCCGTCGACGGCGGCAAGCGCCTCGTCGTAGAAGCGAATCGCCGACGCGGGATCCTCGAGGAGCACGCGGCAGTTGCCGATCGCGAACGAGGTCAGCACGGTGAGACGACCTCTCGCCGACTCGGACGCCGTTCGATAGCGGGCCTCCGCATCCCGCACTCGGCCGAGTCGATAGAGCGCAGCCCCCAGGTCGAAGGCCGCGACCGGGTCGGAGGGATTCATCTCGAAGGCTTCCTGAAACGCCCGAGCGGAGATCTCGAACTCCGACGCTTCGTAGGCTCGAATCCCCGCTTCGATCGACGCCGTCGGCGAACGGTCCTCGCCTCGACCGGCTCCGATCATGAGGATGCAGAGGCCCGGGATCGCGATCGATCCCAGGCGCGGGCCTTTCGTGGAGAGCGGAATCGATCCGAGCCAGGCCCCCAGAGCGAGCAGAACGAACCACGACGACCGATCCGCCGGCCGACTCGCGAGACCGCGGTCGGACGCCCGCCTGGCTCGCTCGCGAGGCAGGAGCCGCTCTCGGTAGAGCGCTGCGAGATCGGCGTGAGAGGTCCCCAGCGGAATGAAGACGCCGCCCGTCGACTCGGAGATGCGTTTCAACAGATCATCGCGTCTTCGCGTGACCACCGGTTTTCCTTGATGGAGCAGGAGTTCGTCGCGGGCCGTCGCGACCGTGCTCCCCTGGAGATCGTCGCCGATGGAAACGGTGTGCACGACGACGCCTCGATCGGCCGCCCGCTCGAACGACGCGGCGCTCGAGCCGGCGAGGTCCTCGCCGTCGCTCAGCAGCACGATCACGCGTCCTTCGGAGCGCTCTCGATCGTCGAAGCCGTCCAAGGCCGTCTCGAGCGCCGCCGCCAGGTCGGACCCGCCGGGACGGATCGATCCCGGCTCGATCGTCCGGAGCGTCTCGCGCGCCGCGCCGAGATTCTCGGTGAGCCCGCATCGCACCGACGGCACCCCCGCGAACGCGACGACGCCGACACGGTCGCCCGGCTGATCGGCGAGCGCATCGATGATCGAAGACGCACACTCGACCGCCACCGCACCGCGACTCGGAACGGCGTCGCTTGCAGCCATGCTCAGACTCGCATCGATCAGGAAGATCAAGTCGCGGCCCGGCGGCAGTTCGATCGCGGATCTCCCCCAACGCGGGACCGCCGCGGCGATCGCGAGGCAAGCGATTGCCAGGATGTTCATCAATCCCCCAAGACGCCTCCCCGGCATCTCGACGAGACCGACTCCCAACCTGCGCCTGAGGATCGCGAGACGGGACGGCTCGCGGATCCAGGCAACCGCGGCCGCGAGCGCCAGGCCGAGCAGAGCGAGCCGCTCGGGATATTCGAAGGTCATGGCAGGATCCTTCCACGACCGCGATCGAGACTCAGGAAGCCGACCACGCCCAAGAGAGCGGCGACGACCCAAATCGATCGGTACTCGCGATATCGGGTGGCGACCACTTGCTCCATCGACGACCGCTCGAGGGCGTCGATCTCTCGAAATGCCCGCTCGAGTTCGCCCGCATCCCCGGCGACCCGCATCCTCCCGCCCGTCGCGACCGCGATCCGCGACAGCAGCTCGCGGTCGGGCCCGCCCACCTCGCCGAGAAGATCCTGCTCGGCGCGACTTCGGATCACCCCGCCCGGCCCTCCGACGGCGATGGTGTCGAGAACGATGCCGAGCGACCGCGCGAGTCGCGCGGCCGTCTCAGGATCGACCGGTCGATGATCGCCGAAACGCTGCGGCGAGTCGCGGCCGTCGCTGAGCAGGACGATCCGCTTGCGGATCGCCTTCGTCTCGCGAAGGGATTCGACCGCCCAGACGATCGCATCGCCGAGATTCGTACCGTCGTCGCCCGCGTTCGCGGTGCGCAACGATTGGAGTACGTCGATCGCAAACGAATGATCAAGCGTGGGTGGAACGACGAGCTCGGGGAGGTTCGCGAAGGCCGTGACCGCGATCCGATCGTTGGGTCGCCCCGCGATGAAGGACTTCGCCGTCTCGATCGCCGACTCCCATCGCGTCCCGACGGTGCCGTCGGACCGACGAAAATCGGGCGCGTTCATGCTCGAACTGCGGTCGACCACGAGTGCGATCGCCACGCCCTCCGTCGAGATCCGGGTCGTACCGGCCACCGTTCTCGGGCCCGCGAGTGCGACGATCAGACAGATCGAGACCAGGAACTCGAGCGATCCGCGGGCTCGGAGCGGCATCGACGAGGACCAACGCCCCTTCGGAATCGTCGCGACGCACGGCCAGGAGATCGACGCTCGGCGTCCGAAGAGCCATCGCGAGGCGATCACCGGTACGAGGAGGAACCACGCCGGTTGTTCCCATCCCATGATGCTGGGTCCCTCACCGAAGGCCTGCGAGATCTCGACCCGGCGAGCCCGGCTCGAACACCCTCGTGGCGGCCGGATCGATCATCCCCTAGGATATCCGGCCGGATCGACGACTGACCACCGCACTCCTCGAGGATCGACTCATGTTCCGGAGAGTGATCGAGTTCATCCCCGGTCTGACCGGGGGCGCCGTCGGAGGAGTGCTCGGGATCCTCCTGTTCGAATGGATCGTGAGCCAGGGTCTCTACGGGCTCGTGATCCCCGGCGCCCTGGTGGGTCTCGGCTGCGGGTTGGCCTCTCCCGTCGCCTCGAGAATTCGCGGAGTCCTCAACGGGGCCCTCGCTCTCTTCGTCGGAGTCCTCGCCGAGTGGCGGAACTTCCCCTTCAAGGCCGACCCGGGTCTGGGCTTCTTCGTCTCGCATCTCGGCGATCTGAAGCCGATGACGCTCTTCATGATCTCGATGGGGGGATTCCTCGGATTCTGGTGGGGACGCGAGTCGATCTTCCTCGAACGCCGGCTCACGCCGAAGAATTGAGCCGCCGCCGGGCCTCGAGAACGCGCGCCAGCGCGGTCTCGGGGTCGTCGTCGATCACCGTCATGTGTCCCATCTTCCGCCCCGGCGAGGCCGATCGCTTGCCGTAGAGATGGATCTTCAACGCGGGATCGCCCCGCAGCGCGGCCGACCAGTCGGGCGGGCCGTTCACCCAGAGATCGCCCAGGAGATTCGCCATCGCCGCGGGCTTGCCGAGCGAGGTCGACCCGAGCGGAAGGCCGCAGAGTGCGCGGACCTGCTGCTCGAACTGGCTCGTCGCCGCCGCTTCGATCGTGAGATGCCCCGAGTTGTGCGGACGAGGCGCCAGCTCGTTCACGATCAAGCGTCCCTCCTTCGTCAGGAAGAACTCGACCGTCAGCACCCCCACCGTCTCGAGCGCGGCCGAGATGGCGAGGGCGAGGCTGCTCGCCTCCAAAGCGATCACCGGGCCCACCGGAGCGGGCATGACCGTCGTATCGAGAATGTGGCGAGAATGCCGGTTGAGTCCGACGGGATACGTCGCGGCCTGGGAATCCGCGCCTCGGACCGAGACGACGGAGACCTCATGGGCGAACTCGACCCAGCCCTCGGCGACGCAGGCGACCGAGCCGAGCGATCTCCAGGCCTCGATCGCCTCCCGCTCGGAATGCACGCGGACCTGGCCCTTGCCGTCGTAGCCCGTCTCCGCGGTCTTGAGCACGATCTGAGACCCGATCCGCGCGATCGCGCCCGCGAGATCGGCCTCGCTGCGCACCTCCGCCCAGGGAGCGACCGGAAAGCCGTGCGACTCCAGGAATCGCTTTTCCCGAATCCGATTCTGGCTGACCCGCACCGTTCGCCAACCCGGTCGAACCGGCATGGAGCGCGCGAGTCGCCGCAGCGCCGCGGCCGAGACGTTCTCGAACTCGACCGTGACCGCCTGGGCCTGCTCGGCGAATCGACGAACCGAATCGAGATCGTCCGACGCACCCACGACCTTCCACGACGCCACCTGTGCAGCGGGGCAATCGTCGGTCTCGCAGAGCACGCCGGCATCGTAGCCGAGCGAATGCGCGGCCGAGAGGAACATGCGGCCGAGTTGCCCTCCCCCGATCACACCGATCTTGGCGGGCGGATGGAGCGGTTCGAGGCGGTTCATTCGGGTCGCTCGCCGACGGACTCGGTTTGTTCCTCTCGAAACGCGGCGAGCGCGTCTCGAACCGTCGGGTGGGTTGCGGCGATGATCGCCGATGCCAGGAGCGCGGCGTTCGCTGCGCCCGCCGGCCCGATCGCCAACGTCCCCACGGGAACACCCTTCGGCATCTGGACGATCGACAGCAGCGAATCGATCCCGTTCAACGCGCGACTCATCACCGGAACCCCGAGCACGGGCACGAGCGTCATCGCCGCCAGCATGCCCGGGAGATGCGCCGCCCCGCCGGCCCCCGCGATGATGACTCGCAGCCCGCGAGACTCGGCCGTCCGCGCGTAATCGTAGAGGCGATCGGGAGTTCGGTGCGCGGAGACGACCCGAGCCTCGTGCGGCACGCCCAGTCGCTCGAGGATCTTCCGAGCCTCGATCATCGTGTCCCAGTCGGAGCGGCTGCCCATCACGATGCCGACCAAGGGCGCGTCGACGTTGGCGGAATCGGTCATCGACTCTCTCATTTCTCGCTCGCCGGGATCCTCACCGGGTCGCCGACGTGGATCGTTCCGTCCGACAGGATCGCCGCCCGGAGCCCGCCTCGATGCACCAGTGCGCGACGGAACTCATTGCTCGTGAGTTTTCGAAGGTGACCGCAAGGCTCGCAAAGTTCAAGCCCTCGGACGCGAACTTCTCCCACCGTGAATTCGATTCCGACCAGATGATTGAGGGGCACGCCGCTCGTCAGCACGTTCCTCCGCGCATCCGCGGGCTCGACGGAGAGACCGAGATCGCGCTCGATCGCTTCGAAGGTCTCCGACTCGATGAGCGTCAGCTCTCTCTCGGGTCGATGCTCGCTCGGCGACGGGTCGTCCGGGAGACAGTGCCGATCACCCAGGAGTCCCCGCCCTCTACGCGCGTCGACGCTCGCGACCGAGGCGAGGCTCGTTCCGCTCTTCTCGCCGATGTAGATCGCCTCGACTCTTCCCAAAGGTGTCCACCCTTTCTTGGATCTCGAAGACGCGGGCCGGATCTCACGCCCCGAAGGACAACCGGCTTCCCGACCGGGTTCAGGAGAAAGAACGGCCCGACGCTCGACGACCGATCCCCGCGGTGCGATGATCGGAACTCCGTGATTCGACCTCTCGGCACGTGCGCGGACCCGACGATGAAACTGATCGATCTCTCGCAACCCCTCTACGACGGTGCGCCGAATTGCCCTGCGCACCCGGCTCCTCGATCCCTTCAGGTCGCCGATCATCCTACCGATGGGTGGCGAATGGAAGTGATCACCATGGCGAGCCACACCGGCAGCCACGTCGATGCGCCGCTCCACAAGATCGCGGGGGGTGCGAGCATCTCCGAGATGCCCCTCGAGAGCTTCGTCGGCCCGGCCCGGATCGCCGACCTTCGACCTCTGGCCCCGCGCTCGTCGATCGGCCCCGCCGAACTCGATCGCACGCTCGCCGATCTCCAGCCGGGAGAGATCGCTCTGCTCTGCACGGGCTGGGGCGAGATCCGCGATCGAACCGACACCTGGCTCTACGACTCGCCCTCTCTCAGCCCCGAAGGCGCCCGCTGGCTCGTCGACCGAGGCGCCCGCGCCGTCGGCATCGATCACTACTCGATCGGCGGCAGCCGAGAACCGGTCAATTCCGACACCCACACGATCCTCCTCGGCTCCGGTCTCTGGGTCGTCGAGGAGCTGCTGTTCCCCCCGGATGCCCTCGCCGCCCCGCGGCCCTCGACCTTCCTCTGCCTCCCGATCCACCTGAGATTCCACTCCGGTTCATTCTGCCGCCCTGTTCTGATGCTCGGCTGATTGGGTTATCATCGAGTACCTCTCGATCGGCTCGTCCCGCCCGCTGCTCACCATCTCCACGCCGCCTGGAGCCCACCGATGCTCATCGTCTCTCGCCGCGGAAACCTCGCATTCGCCCTGGCGGCGATCCTCGCTCTCTGCGAGACGAGCCGGGCCGACGAACCCACGAAGCCGACCTCTCCCGCCAGCGAAACCAATCCCGCGCAGCCCGCGGCGGGCCATTCGATCCACGGCGAGGCGTTCGATGATGGACCGCGCTCGCACGCCGTCCTCCTTCCCGACCAAGGGAAGGTCGACTTCCCCTCGAGCTCGCCCAACGCCGAGTGCCGACGCTTCATCGAACAGGGTGTCGCGCAGCTCCACACCTTCTACTACTTCGAGGCCGAGCGCTCCTTCCGCCAAGCCGCCAAGCTCGACCCCGACTGCGCCATGGCCTACTGGGGCATGGCGATGTCGAACGTCAACAACGCCAAGCGCGCCAAGGCGTTCGTCAAGGAAGCACGGGCTGCCCAGAAGAAGCGGCAGGTGAGTCGCCGCGAACAGCTCTACCTCGACTCGATCGAGGCACTCTATCGCGAAGGGAAGACCACCAAGCAGCAGAAAGCCGACCATCTCCTCGGACTCGAGGCGATCGTTCAGGAGTTTCCGGCCGACCTCGACGCCAGAGCCTGGCTCGCCATGGTCACCTGGCAGAACGCCGCGACCGACGGAATCGGCAGCCGCCAAGCGGTGGACACCCTGATCGAGTCGATCCTCGACAAGGAACCGCTCCACCCCGGCGCCAATCACTACCGGATCCACCTCTGGGATCACGTGAAGGCCGCCCGGGCCGAACGAGCCGCGGCCGTCTACGCAAAGGCGGCCACCGGGATCGCGCACGCCTGGCACATGCCCGGCCATACCTACACCGAGCTCCGACGCTACAACGACGCCGCCTACCAGCAGGAAGGCTCCGCCCGCGTCGACCACGCCGCCATGTTCCGCGATCGGATCATGCCGTGCGAGATCCACAACTACACGCACAACAATCAGTGGCTCGCGACGAGCCTCAGCAACGTCGGCCGCGCCCGCGACGCGATCTACGTCGCGCGAAACCTCGTCGAGCAACCGCGCGACCCCAACAAGAACGGTCCCAACAACGGCGGTTCCTCGCAACGCTCCGGTCGCGCCCGCTGGACCGAGGTCCTCAAACGCTACGAACTCTGGGACGAAGCCATCCAGGCCATCGAGTCCGAAGCGCTCGACTACGGGACCTCGAGCCAGGAAAAGGTGATGAAGCACCACACCCTGGGCCTGGCCTACGCCGGCAAGGGCGATGCCGCCAAACTGGCCGAACAGATCAAGGCCCTCGAAGCGCTCAAGACCCCGCCGCGTCGCCCCGAGACCAAGCCCGCCGAAGCCGCCTCGAAGCCCAACGCTCAGGCCAAGCCCGAAGCTCAGGCCAAGCCCGACGCCCAGGTCAAGCCCGACGCTAAGGCCAAGCCCGAGGCAACGGTCAAGCCCGAGGCAACGGTCAAGCCCGAAGCCCAGGTCAAGCCCGAGGCACCGGTCAAGCCCGAAGCCCAGGCCAAGCCACCCGTCGAAGTCGCCGCCAAGGACGCGCCCAAGCCCAAGGATGCCGCCGGAGAAGCTCCCAAGCCGAAGGCGGAGACGTCGCCCTCCGCGGCCAAGCCCGACGCCCAGACGCCCGCGAAGCCGGCTGAAGCCGCCAAACCCGCGTCGCCCCCCGCCGCTCGACCCTCGAACGGCCCTCAACCGGGCGCGAGCTCGCCGGCCATTGCCGAGCTCCGCGTACTCGAGTTGCTGCTCCGAGGCGACAAGAAGGCCGCGATCGAGAGCATCGCCAAGACCCCGTCGATCCGCGACGACGTCGCCGCTCGCTACTACCTCGCGGCCGGAGACAACGCAAAGGCCGAGGCCGCCGCTCGGAAGGCCGTCGACAGCCAGCCCGACCAGTTCCCGCCTCTCGCGCAACTCGTCGAAGTGCTCCACCGCGTCGGCAAGACCGAAGAGGCGCGCAAGATCATGCGCAAGGCCGAGGCGATCGGACGCGACGCCGATCGCGACACCCCGATCATGATCCGACTCGCGAAGATCACCGAAGAATGGAAGACCAAGGACGGCTGGAGACTCGAGCCAGAAACGATCGACGCCGACGTCACCCCGCTCTATCGCCACGACTTCGACCAACTCGGTCCGCTCGGTTGGATGCCGAACCCCGCGATCGACTTCCGTCTCGTCGACACCGAGGGCAAGCCCTACGTGCTCTCCGAACACAAGGGCCGAAACGTCGTCGTCCTCTTCTTCCTCGGCAACAAGTGCGCCCACTGCCTCCAGCAGCTCCAGGTCTTCGGCAAGGAGATCGAGGCCCTGAAGGCGCTGGGGACCGACCTCGTCGCCGTCAGCACCGACACCGCCGAGGTCGCGAAGCAGCTCAAGAACAACGAGGAAGGCGTCAAGTTCCCGATGCCGATCCTCGCCGACCCGAACCTCGACGTCTTCAAGAAGTATCGCTCCTTCGATGAATTCGAGGACACCCCGATCCACGGGACATTCCTCATCGACGCCAAGGGATTCGTCCGCTTCCAGAAGCTCTCCGCCGAGCCGTTCCTCGACATCGAGTTCATCAAGACCGAGGCCGCTCGCGTCAATCGCATCAACCGCTGAGGATTTCCGGATCCTCGCTCGCTCCTCGACTCCCCGGAGTCGTCCATCGATCCGCGGACCCCGCTCGAAGGGTCCGCGGATCGCCTTTTCTCCACCGGACACCGGCCCGACTCCCATGCTCGATCGCGAACTCTCGAAGTCCGGAGCCCATGCCGACGCTCGCTCTCGACGGCTCAAACCGCTCGAGAACAAGTCCCAGGGGACCCTCCTGGTTCATGAGATCTACACGAGCATCCAGGGAGAGGGGCTCCACGCCGGATTGCCCTGCCTCTTCATCCGCCTGACCGCGTGCCATCTCCGCTGCGGATATTGCGACACCCCGCACGCCTTCCTGGTTGGAAGGGAACGCACGGTGTCCGACGTTCTCGAGGAAGCGCGAGCCTCGGGCCGGACGCTGATCGAAGTCACCGGCGGCGAACCCCTGCTCCAGCCGGAGGTCCACCCCCTGCTCTCGGGCCTCGCCGACCTCGGCTCCACCGTCCTGCTCGAGACCAGCGGCGCCTCGCCGATCGACGACGTCGACCCGCGCGTCCGGATCATCCTCGACATCAAGACTCCTGGCTCGGGCGAGGAGCGCGCCGGCATCGTCGAGAACTACCGGCACCTCGACGATCGCGACGAGCTCAAGGTCGTCATCTGCAACCGAGCCGACTTCGATTGGACGCTCGATCACATCCGCACGCATCGACTTCTCGAGAAGTGTCCCGTCCTCGTCAGCCCGGCCTTTGGACAGGTCGACCCTCGCGCTCTCGCGGAATGGGTTCTCGAGTCGGGTCTCCCCCTCCGCCTCCAACTCCAACTCCACAAATTCCTCTGGGCTCCGAACGCGCGAGGCGTCTGACCTCGAGTCGGAGCCGCCCAGGCCGGCCGACCCGAGGATCCGCGCGAAGGGTGCCCCGGCTCGATCGGCTCCGCCAAGGAGGCTCTCGATGAATCTCTCGCTCTTGTTCGTCGTGGCGGTCGCGGGGCTGGAAGAGCCGGCCCCCGTGGTCGCGTTCGAAGACCGCGGGTCGGAACTCGTGATCCGTGTCGACGGCAAGCCGCTCGGGCGCTGGGTGATGAAGCACCCCGAGGTCAAGCGACCGCACTTTCAGGACCTCCACGCCCCCTCGGGCCGGATGGTGACCCGCCCCTGCCCGCCGCGACCCAACCTCGACCCCGCCGACCATCCGACCATGCACCCCGGGCTCTGGCTCGCGTTCGGCGACGTCGACGGACACGACTTCTGGAGGAACCGCGCGGAGGTCGTGCACGCGGGCTTCGAGGAACCGCCGACGGCCTTCCCGGGCGGAGGCCGTTTCACCGTCCGACATCGATACCTCGCGGGATCGAAGCCGATCTGCGAAGAGACCTGCCGCATCATCATTCGTTGTACCGAGAAGTCGACCACCATCGACTGGAGCTCCACGTTCCGGTCCGAGAGCGCCGTCCGATTCGGCGACCAGGAAGAGATGGGCTTGGGGATTCGGGTCGCGACCTCGATGACGGTCGCAAGAGGCGGATCGATCAGGAATTCCGAGGGCGATCGCGACGAACGCGGCGTCTGGGGCAAGCCGGCCGATTGGTGCTCCTACCAAGAGGGCGAAGGGCCCCAACTCCTCGGAGTCGCTCTCTTCTCCGACCCATCGAACTTTCGCAGACCTTGGTTTCACGCGCGCGACTACGGCCTGCTCGTCGCCAACCCCTTCGGCCGGCACTCCTTTGGAAAGGGATCCCCCAGCGCCGTCGTTCTCGGGCCCGGATCGCCCCTGAAGCTGAACTATCGCATCGTGATCCACGACGGCGAACTTCCCGCCGACGCCGGCTCGTTCCCGAAGCCCGCTCCCGGGACGCCGCGATGATCCCCCCCCTCTCGCGATCGACTCCCTCGTGCTCGACCGTCGAACATCCCCGAGTCGCCGCTCCGCGCGACCAACTCTCGGTGTCACGAGAATTTCACTGGACTCCGACGCGAACCATCTCGGATGATCCCTCTTCGCCCTGCTCTCGTTCCGGCTCGGCGATGCCCCGTTGAACCTCGAGACCTCTTCTCATGATGCGCATCCTCGGTCTTCTCGTGCTCTCGTTCGGGCTCGCGGCCTCGTCGTTCGGTCATGACGACCATGAGAAGAAGGAGCAGAACGCTCCCGCAGCCGCCGAATCCCGCAAGGCGACCGGATTCGTCTTCCACGACGAGAACCGCAACGGCAAGCGGGAAGAGGGCGAGTCGGGCATCGCCGACGTCCGCGTCTCGAACGGCCGAGCGATCGTTCGCACCAATGCCGAGGGACGCTACGAACTCCCGGTCGACGACGACACGATCCTCTTCGTCATCAAGCCGCGCGATTGGATGACGCCCGTCGATGCGAACCAACTCCCGAAGTTCTACTACATCCACAAGCCCGCCGGCTCGCCGAAGTCGCTCCGATTCGCCGGCGTCGACCCCACGGGCCCCCTGCCCGCCTCGGTCGACTTCCCGCTCTATCGTCGATGGGAGCCGAAGACCTTCAAGGCCCTCTTCTTCGGCGACACCCAGCCGCGCGACGTCAAGGAAGTCGAGTACATCGCCCACGACGTCATCGAACCGCTGATCGCCGACAACAAGGCGATCGGGGCTTCGTTCGGCGTCACGCTCGGCGACGTCGTCTTCGACGATCTCGCGGTCTTCGAGCCGCTCAATCGCGCCGTCGCGCTCTTGGGCATCCCCTGGTACAACGTCATCGGCAACCACGACATCAACCTCGACGCCAAGAACGACGAGGAATCCGACGAGACCTGGGAACGCCACTACGGCCCCGCCTACTACTCGTTCGACCACGGCCCGGTTCACTTCCTCGCTCTCGACGACATCCGCTGGGAAGTGCGCGGCGAGGGTCGCGGACGATACGTCGGCGGCTTCGGCCCCACGCAGATGGAGTTCATCCGCAACGACCTCGCCTTGATCCCCAAGGATCAGCTCGTCGTGATCATGATGCACATCCCGCTCACCGAGGTCGAGGATCGCAAGGAACTCTACGACCTGATCTCCCAGCGCCCGTTCGCGATGTCGGTCTCGGCGCACACGCACTATCAGCAACACGTCTTCATCGATGAGAAGGACGGCTTCAAGGGCTCGAAGCCGCACCACCACGTCATCAACGTCACCGTCTGCGGAAGCTGGTGGCGCGGAGCGCCCGACGAGCGCGGCATCCCCCACACCACGATGCGCGACGGCGCCCCGAACGGTTACTCGATCTTCTCGTTCGACGGACACGACTACTCGATCGAGTTCCGGCCCGCCTCGCGGCCCAAGACCTATCAAATGAACATCTACGCTCCCGAGGTGATCCCCGCGAGCAAGGCCGAGTCGACCGAGATCCTCGTCAACGTCTTCGCGGGCTCCGAGCGATCCAAGGTCGAGATGCGATTCGGCGAAGACGGCGATTGGGTCGCTCTCGAACGCGTCGACATCGAGGACCCCGCCTACGTCGCCACCAAGGCCGCCGAGGACGCACTCCTCGCCGCCGCGATGGAGAAGGAGGAAGAGCGCCGTCAGGCGGAGGCGAAGGCCGCTCCCGCCGACGCGACCAAGCCCGCCGGCAAGGCCGCGCGACGCCGCGTCGCCACCCTCCCGTTCATCCCGCTGCCCGAGACCGTCAAGTCGTCGCACATCTGGAAGGGCATGCTCCCCAAGAATCCCGCCAAGGGAACTCAGGTGATCCACGTCCGCACGACCGACCTCTTCGGCGCCGTGCACGTCGACCGCCGCTCGATCCGCATCGACTGACGCGCGTCTCGATTCGATGTTCCGAATCCCCCGAGCAGGGCGATCGCGGCCGCGATCGCCCTGCTCGCATTTCGGGCTCGCTAGATCTCGATCTCGAAGGACGGACTCGCACCCTCGAGGAACGACGCCTCGAAGCGACCCGGCGATCGCGCCGCCCGCGACTCGACCAGCCGCCGGACTTCCCGAACGTGCTCCTTGGCCGGTCTCCGCTCGGTCGCCGATTCGCTCGTGTTGAACCAGAGCCGGAACGGACGCCCCGCGCGGGGATGCGTCGCTCGGTGAGCGACCGCTTCCAGCCTCGAGTCGAGCAGCGACTCCACGACCCGGAGATCGGGATTCGCGTGCTCGCCGTTGCCGCAAAAGATGTAGTGATCCGCAGAAACTCGCGAGAAGAACTCTCGATCGGTGTTGTGCTCGGATCCGTGGTGCTGGAACTTCAGGACGTCGACGTGGATCCGCCCCGAACGGTCCAGCGCCTTCTGGAAGGCCAAGCCCTTCAGGATATCCTCCGAGTGGCCGTCGCCGGTGAGCAGGAGCGACTTCGTTCCCTCCCGCACCAGCAACATCAGCGAGGCGAGATTCGGCGTCGTGACGGCGTCGCGGTCGCCGAGCAAGGCGGCTTGCGCGAGCTGGAGTTCGATCAACGAGCGAGCATCGTTCCGGCCCATGCTCTCGGAATCCTCGACGCCCGCGCGTCGGATCTTCTCGAGCGCCGCGCGGTTCTTGGCGAGCCACACGCGCCACTCCTCTCTGAGCTCTTCGAGCTCCGACTCGAACGGTCCGATGACCGCGATTCTCAGAGGATCGAGACGAATCGTCCTCGGCTTTTCATCCACGCGAACGAATGCCAATCGGTTTCCGAATCGTTGATTGAGCGGAATCCCGAGCTGTTCCTTGGATAGGCGACGAGAGAGCCGGATCGCCTCGGGAATGCTCGAGGCGAGATCGGCGTTGCGGCTCGCCGCCTCGACGACCTCGGGAATGCTCGACCCGCCCGCGATCGCGGCCGTGGCGGCGAGCGCGTCGCGGATCGCGGGTGCGTCGTCGCCGACCTGTTCCCCGAACGCGTTGTGCCAGACTTCCTTCACCGCCGGCGGCCGAGGCGACGCGGGCGGCTTGTGCGCCGTGTTTCCTCGCGATCGCTGGAATTCGTGGATCTTCCAGGCCGCATGATCGTCGAAGAGTTGGAGCACGCCGGCGATGTGGTCCTGGTCCACGTGCGACACATAAACGAGATCGAGCGCATGCCCTCCGCGGGCGAGCTCGCCGAGCGCGGGCGCGACGAACCGTCGGTAGGATTCGCGCATGCCGCCGTCGATGAGGATGCGGCGCTTCGAGTCGCGGCTCTCGAGGAGGAGGCAATCCCCCTTGTCCGCCTGGAAGACGGTCAGCTTCACGAGATCCTCCTCTCGGTCCGATCGTTCACCGTCCGCGCCTCGGCGAATGCAGCCTCGGGGTCGATCCGTCCGAAACCCGCATCGTTGGTCCACTGATAAGGTGCGCCGGGCAACGGTTGCGAGGTCCGATGGAGGATCCCCTCGATCTGGGCGGCGGTGAGCCTCGGCTCGATCGCGAGCATCAAACCGATCACCCCGGCGACGAACGGAGCCGCCATGCTCGTTCCCGTCATCGCGATCCACTCCGAATCCGACATGCTGAACCCGTTTGCGGCGACGATGTCGGTCCCGGGCGCGGCGATATCGGGCTTCGCTCTGCCGTCGCGCGTCGGGCCTTGACTGCTGGTGATGTGGACGCGTCGATCGCTTTCATGAAGATTCGCCACCGCGATCACCCGCCGACCGCACGCGAGCGAACCAACAGAGCACTCATCCACATGCGTCGACTCACCGAAGAACGACGGAAAGCGCCAGGCCTCTCGAGCACCCACGCGTCCGACGCGCCTCGGATCATCCCGCTCCAGCCAGGCGTGGAATCGGCCGTCCCTCACATCCCGCCCGTGGATCCTCACGGTCCACTCGCCCGAGGCAGTGCCGATGATCGCCTCGCGACCGAAGAACGGGCTCAGATAGATCGCTGCATAATTCGATCCATTCGCGGGATGGTAGAGTTCGTTGTAGATGCTGACCAGACTGCCGTCGGGGAGCTGATGATTCTGGAGAAACTCGCGCGGCTCGATCGGGCCGATCCAGTCGTGTCGCCGGCCCGAGGCGTCGACGCCCGGGGGCCGAAGCGAGATCGCGAACCGATCTTGCTCGCTGTACCAGAGCTCGAACTCGTTCTCCGAGACGTCGACGATGCCGTTGCCCACGACCGACCATTCCAGGTCGACCTGGTGGAATCGTCCCGGAACTCGGCCCGACGTATGGATCCGACCCATGACGAATCCCACGTCGCTCGGCGAGGTCGCGCGCTCCTGACCCGCATTCCCGGCCGCGACGGTCACGCAGCGACCCGGCACCGCGAGCACCGAGTCGATCCAGCGACTGAGCGAGGTCGAGCCGTCATGCGCATGCCCATTCGTACCCAGACTGATGTTGATCGAAATCGGTACCTTCCTGCCGAGTTCCTCGGAGAGTTCGTCGGCGACCCCGAGCAGATACTCCACGGCGAGCGCGAGACGCGTCGAATCATAGAGTGATGTTCGACGATCGGACTCCTCGGTCGGCAGCGCGATGGTCACTCCCGCGATCATCGCGCGTCGGCAGACGCCTCGATTTCCCGCGGCGATGCTCGCGACGTGCGTGCCGTGCGAGCCCGGAATCCTCGTCGACTGCTCCTCGATCTCCGTCGCGGGCAGCCCCAGGTCCGAGGCCGCCTCGATCGCCTCGTCGAGATGCTCCTTGCGAAACTCCGCGCCGAAGTCGAACGCGCTCGAGAACCGTTCGGGATTCGCCGCTCGCGGAGTGGGTCGCCGATCGCCGCCCTGGTCCCAGATCCGAACGAATCTCGTTCTCCCGTCGTCCAGGAAGTCGGCATGTGAGAAATCGAAGCCCTGAACATCGATGATGCCGATCAGGATCCCTTCACCGTCTCGATGCTCGCGAACCGATCCGAATCGCCGCATCGACGCATCGGGCGACGCGACGCCGCACGGGTCGCCCACGTCGGGCGTCGGCGCCGCGATCGGCTCCCCCAGCTCGACGCGGGTCACGCTCGGATCCGCCGCGAGCTCGGGCAAGCGATCGATCGGGACCGTCAAAGCCAGCAAGCTCCCCCGGCGCGCCGCTCCGCGCGCAAATCGAGGCAACGGGCTCGCCTCCGAGAGCGTCTCCACGAAGACGTCGACCAAGACTCCGCGAGGCAGCTCCTCGAGCGGCGGCGTCGCGGGCTTCGTCGGAAACTCGGCTCTCGTCGCAGATCGCGGCTCCTCGCCGCGAAGGATCGGGCGAGACTCGTCGTGAATCGAACTCGCCACTGCAACGGATGAACACAACTCGGCTCGAACTGAATTCACATCCGTCGACCCATCCGCGAACATTCGGAGCTTGGGGTGGATCTTGCCGAACTCCTCGCCGAGCAACTCGCCCATGGGCGCTCTCCTCGAAGGATCGATGCCGCGCACCGTCGAGACATCCGCGCGAGTATACGCGACCGATCCTCCGATCGATATCGTCCCGACCGCACGACCGCTCCGAACCGCCCGACATCGATCGAGGGACCGAAGACCCCTCCGGTTCGATCCGATCAGAAGAAGACGCTGACCTGCGTCCGAATCAACAATCCGGTCTGCCCGGCGACGTAGCCGGTTCGATTCTGGCCGGCGGGCGAAGTCTCGAGCCGCGCGGCGTCGAACGTGAAGCGCAGATTCTCGCGCCCCGTGAGCGGATACCAATTGAAGCCGCCTCCGAGCTCGTCGCCCGAGCCGAAGGCCCCCGTCACGAACGAACCGCGCAGGTAGAGCTCCGCTTTCTCGGGGATCACGAAGTACCCGCCTTGAAGGAACCCGCCGAGCGCCCGCGTCGAACGAATCGGCAGCGGCCCCGTACCCGCGAAGGCGAGAAGATCCTGGAAATAGAACTCCGTCGAAAGTCCCAATCCGCGATACTTGTATGATAGGTCGATACTAGCAAGCGAGATATCATACGTTTGAAGCGTCACCCCCGGCGCGATCGCGCCGGGCACCGTGATGATCGTGCCGTCGGAGAGTCGAACCGGAGAGTTCTCGACCGCGTCGCTGTCGTTCTGGCTGCCGCGGCCTCGCGCAAAGACGTAGCTCGCCCCCAGGCGAATCGCCGCCTCCTCGCGATTCTGAACGTCCGCATAACCTCGGCCGTACGACCCCCACGGCTCCCACCAAACCGAACCCGACCACGCGAACCGATTGTTGAGCGACTGAGGCTGGAGGTTCAACGTGTTGAAACCGTTCGACATCATCGCGCGATAATACAAATGATCCGTCGGTTGGCCGAGGATCCAGACGCCCTGACTCAAGCTCGGGCGGAAGAACGTCGTCGCCATCGACCGATCCGGACCCTGCAACGGCGCAAAGGCGCTCTCGAGCCACTCGCGCGAGCCGAGAACCTTCGCCTGCCCCACGTACAGCTCGAACGCGCGATCGAATCGATACCCGAACTCATAGGCGCGAAACCCGATCGGGTTGCTCGTCACCGTGTTGTAGTCGATGCTCAGCAAGTAGCGGATATCGGGGTCGAGCATCGCTCCGGAGAAGATCAAGCGACCGCGCGGGATCCCGAAGTAATTGCTGCTGTCGATCGGAACGCGATTCCCCGCGCTGTCGGTCCAGAATCGCTCGCTCCGATCGAATCCGTTGTATCGGAACATATTCTGATTGCGAACGCGCAGTGAGAACGGCGTCTTCTCGAGATCCTCGGGAATGATCGAGAAGCCGTTGTCGTAGTCGACGCGGAACCGGCTCGACTCGATTCCCAACACGCTCCCAGCCGACTCGCTCGGCTCGGGCGACGGAATCGTCGCCGGCGATTCGACCTCGATCGCCGGCTCGATCTCGGCGGGAGCTCCGACCGCGGGATCCGGCGGGCTCGGCGACGGCAACGGCGGCGTCGCCTTCCCGAGCTGGTCCTTCAGCGTACGAACTTCCTCGGCGAGTCGGCGATTCTCTTCGACCACCGTCGTGACCAAACGCTCGAGCCGCTCGATCCGTGCGTCGTTCTCGGAGCCGGCGACTCGCACTGGTGCGGGGCTCGGTCCAGGGGGATCCTCGGATGCGGCGCTCCCCGCCGCCGGCACGAGGCATGCGGCCAGCGTCGCTCGCGAGACATAGCTCGACCAAGTCCCGCTCGATCGAAACATCCCGGGTCATTCCCCTGCCACACGAATTGGAGCCGCGGGCGACCCGCGCCCGACAGCCCCCCAGCCGCGAGAGTCTCGCTCATCCTCAGGTATCGACCGATTTCGCGGAAAAGATCAGTTGCAACGAAAAAAACGGCTGGACGGACGATCGACCCTCAACCGACACGGACGCAGCCCGCGACGACATCACGACAAGAATCGCACAGACTACCACTCTTGGATCCGATTACCACCCCTCGCGCATCTCGAACCAGACCGACGATCGGCCCGGCGGTGCGACCTGGGCCGGACCTCCCCGCGCAGGTCGGCCGGGAGATCATTCGGGCGATCGATCCGCCGTGCATTCGATCCGCGCACACCTGGACAACGCCTCGGAATCGAGCGGCGCATCTCGCTCGAGCGTTTCGCCCAGATGCCGGCGGATCATGCTGAGCACTCGACTCTTCACCATCCGGACCGCCGCCGAGGTCATGTCGAATCGCCCCGCCACCTTCGCCGTGGAGGTCCCATCGATCGCCACCGCCGCGAACACCTCCCAGGTGCGCGCTTCGACTCGCGATCGAACATGCTCCAAGACTCGGCGATCGAGTGCCCGATTCTCGACCCGCTCCTCGGGATCGAGCGCCTCATCGTCCGCATCGGGAAGGACCTCGATGCGTCCGGCGTGGTCGAGAAACTCGCCGTTCAGACCAAACGGAGAGGGTCGACGAACCTGGCCGCGACGGTAGTTGAGCGCCTTGTGTCGAGCGATGCCTCGAAGCCACCCGCGAAACGAGCGTCCCGGCCCCGCGACGTAACCGCAGAGCACCGGACCGGTGGCGATCCAAACCTCCTGGATGAGGTCGTCGACATCCGAGTCGCGAACGCCGAATCGTCGAAACCAGTATCTCAGCAGCGGCGCGTAGAGCTTGGCGAGGCTGGGCCAAGCCCGCGATTCGCCTTCTCGGATTCGACAGAGAAGTCCCACCGAAGTCTCATGAACGCGTGGCTGCTTCATCTCGTTTGATCTCGTTCTGATCCGACAGGGCGTCTAAGGATTCTCTCGAGTTGCTTGGACAACCGCAAGGTCCAGATCGTCGTCGAGCAAAGTCGTGTTGCGCTCCGGAGAACTAGAGAGTGGATTCGATCGGCGGCTCCGGCCGGCATTCCCTCTCGGCCGCCGCTGGTCGCAGATCGCGCGTCGGCTCGTCCCCGAGCCGGTCGCGACCCGTCCTCTCGAGAGAGCACCTCGCCATCACTACCAAGTCGGAAACCGACCCCATGCCCGCGACGGACACCCCGGCGCTGCGGGCCGTCCACACGACCAACTTCCCGGAGATCTTGCGACGCCTGGGCGCATCGCTGCTGGTGACGACCTACCAGGCGGGAAAGCTGGTGATCGTTCGAGACGAGGGCGGCCGGCTCAACACCCACTTCCGCGTCTTCCAGGCCCCGATGGGCATGGCGCTCGACGGAGATCGCCTGGCGATCGGCACGCGGATCCAGGTCTGGGACTACGTGAACGTGCCGGCCGTCACCGCCAAGCTCGACCCGGGAAAGCCGCACGACGGCTGCTTCCTCCCGCGATCTTCACACATCACCGGGAACATCCAGATACACGAGATGGCCTGGGGCCTCGGCGGCGAGTTGTGGGTGGTCAACACGCGATTCTCGTGCCTCTGCACCCTCGACCGTTCGTCGAGTTTCACGCCTCGGTGGCGGCCTCCATTCGTCTCGGCGCTCGAGCCGACCGATCGCTGTCACCTGAACGGGCTGGCGATGGTCGACGGTCGCCCGCGCTACGTCACCGCGCTGGGCGAGACCGACTCCCCGGCCGGCTGGCGTGAGGGGAAGGCCCGCGGCGGGATCGTCATGGACGTCGACTCGGGGGAGGTGATCGCTCGCGGGCTGTCGATGCCGCACTCACCCCGTTGGCATCGCGGCCGGCTCTGGGTCTGCGAGTCGGGCGCGGGCACGCTCGGATTCATCGATCTCGACTCGGGCAAGTACCAGCCGATTGCCGAGATGCCCGGCTTCACCCGCGGCGTCGATTTCGCGGGAGATTTCGCCTTCGTCGGGCTCTCGCAGGTCCGTGAGAGCGCCGTGTTCAGCGGGATCCCGATCACCGAGCGACTCACCGCCGACGAGCGGTCCTGCGGCGTCTGCGTCGTCGATCTGACGACCGGCCGCGTCGTCGCTCTGCTCCGATTCGAGACCGCCGTGCAGGAGGTCTTCGCCGCGGCGATCCTTCCGGGACTTCGCTACCCCGACCTGATCAACGACGACGAGACGCTGATCCAGAACTCGTTCGTCATCCCCGACGCCGCGCTCGTCGACGTGCCCGACGTCCTGAAATCACCTGCTCACGCCTCGATCAACGGCCGCGCTTGATCTCACCGTCCGCCCACCGTTCCGACTGATTCTCCACATCCTCGAGCCCCGGATACGCACTCCATGAACCGCACCCCTGCGAGGCGCCCTCGCGCCGCCCGAGCATCGACCCTTCTCGGTCATCGTCGTTCCTTCCAGCCCGCCCTGTTCGCCCTGGAAGAACGCACGCTGCTGTCGACCTTCACGGTCAGCAACACCCTCGACGACGGCAGCGCCGGCAGCCTCCGCTGGGCCATCGGCCAGGCCAACTCCGCCACCGGAGCCGACACGATCGACTTCGACGCCGCCGTCTTCGCGACGCCGCAAACAATCACGCTGACGGGCGGCGAATTGGCGGTGACCGACGACCTGTCGATCTCCGGTCCGGGGGCCGACCGACTGACCGTGGACGCGGACCAAACAAGCAGAGTCTTCCGTACGAACTCGAACGTCCGCATGGAAGGGCTGACGGTCACCGGCGGGCTGACCGAGTACCAGGGCCAGGGCGGCGGAATCCACAATACAGGGGCATTGACCCTGGTCCACTCGACCGTGACCGCCAATCGTGCCTCATACGGCGGCGGGGGGATCTACAACAGCGGCGCACTGACCCTGATCGACTCGATGATCTCGGAGAACTCCGTCGGTGTCGTACCCGGCGCAATCCCAGGGCCCTTCCCCACCGGGGGCGGCGGGATCCTTAACGACGGTGAGCTGACTGCGACCCGGACGATCATCTCCGGAAACCACGACTTCGATCAGGGCGGCGGCTTGTTCAACTTCGGTCGCGCCACCCTGAACGCCTCGACCATCTCACAGAATTACACCGAATCGGGAGTGAGCGGCAGCGATGGCGGCGGCGGGGTGTGGAACTTCGGTCAACTGGCCATCCTCGACTCGACCCTCTCCGACAACCGAGCCGATTTCGGCTACGGAGGTGGGGTTTATACCTCACGGTTCGGAACGACCACGATCACCGACTCGACTTTGTCCGGCAACAAGGCCACCTACGACGGAGGCGGCCTCTACAACCTCGGCAATCTGACGTTGATCGGATCGAGCGTGGTCAGAAGCTTCTACGCCTCCCAGGGCGGGTTGGTGAACTCCGGCGGCAACGTGTCCCTTGCCAACACGATCCTCGCGGGGAACGGCGGCGCGGACTACAAAGGGAGCGCTCCCACCCTGTCCGGTGTGAACCTCGTCCAGGACGGCAGCGTGACCGGGCCGTCCGTGATCAACGCCGACCCGCTCCTTGGGCCGCTCCAGGACAACGGCGGACCGACCCTCACCCACGCGCTGCTGCCCGGCAGTCCGGCCCGCGACGCCGGGAACAACCTCTTCGTCACCGATGATCGACTCACCGACCAGCGTGGGCCGGGGTTCCCCCGGATCCGCGGCGCGGCCGTCGACCTGGGGGCGGTGGAAGGCGAGATCGAAGCCCAGCCGGTGACCGTTGACGCCGTCGTGCCCGTGGCCGGGGAGTCCGGCGTCCCGGCCCCCGCGCTGGTGTTCGCGATCCGGCGAACCGGCGAACCGGTGGAGGCGCTCGACGTGGAGGCCGCCTTCGCCGGGACCGCCGACGCATCCGACTACGTGGTCGGGGTGGCCGGCGGTGTGGCGACGCCAAGCGGATTCCGGTTCGCCCCCGGGTCGAACGAAATGACGGTCACCCTGACCATCGTCGAAGAGCGGGAGGCCGAGTCGCCGGAGACGGTGTTCCTGACCATCGGCCCGGGGGCCGACTTTTCGGCCGATACGGCGATCGGGCTGATCGTGCCCGACGCCGACATGACGGTGACGGTCACGACCACCGCCGACGACGGGGCGGGGTCGCTTCGGGCAGCCCTCCGGACGGCCGACGCCATCCCCGGTCCACAGGTGGTCGTGTTCCACCCGACCGTTTTCTCGGTCCCGCAGACCATCACCCTGACGACCGGCGAGCTGGCGATCCGTGGCGGTGTCGACGTCGTCGGGCCTGGGGCGAAACTGCTGACGGTGAACGGAAACGGCCGCGGCCGCGTGTTCAACGTCGATGACGGGAGCAACGGCACCACCCAGGTGGTGCGGATCGACGGGCTGACCGTCGCCGGCGGATCGACCGCCGGGAACGGTGGCGGCATCTTCAACGCCGAGAACCTGACCCTGGTGCGATCGACCGTGACCGGCAACACGTCTGGTGGCCGGAACCAGGGCGGTGGCGGCGGTTTGTACAATCGGGGCATCCTGGAGATGACCGACTCGACCGTCTCCGGCAACACCGCCAACGGCTACTACGGCTACGGTGGCGGCTTGAACAATCGGGGCACCCTGACGATCACCAGCTCGACCGTCTCCGGCAACACCGCCAACGGCTACTCCAGCATCGGCGGCGGTCTGTTCAATCGGGGCAGCGTGACCATCACCGGGTCGACCGTGGCCCGCAACGGCGGCAGCGGGGTGCAGAATTCCGGCGGCGGCCAGGTGACCCTGGCCAACTCGATCCTTGCGGGCAACAACGGAGACTACCGGGGTGGGACGCCCAACTTGCCCGGAGCGAACCTGGTTGCCGACGGCAGCCTCACCGGGGCGAACGTCATCAACGTCGACCCGCTCCTGGGCCCGCTCACCGACAACGGCGGACCGACCCTCACCCATGCGCTCCTTCCCGGCAGCCCGGCGATCGACGCCGCCGATCCCGCTTTCGCCACCGCGACCGACCAGCGCGGCGTCGCCCGGCCCCAGGGCCTGGGGTTCGACATCGGCGCCTTCGAACTCGAGTCGGACCTGACCGTCACGTCGATCGCGGTCTACACCGACGACGCAACCGTCGCCGGCGGATTGACGGCCCAGTTCACCGCGACCGCCACGCTCAGCGACGGCTCGACCCTCGACGTCACCCGCTTCGCGACCTGGGCATCGACCGATCCGGCCATTGCCACGATCAGCGGCGCGGGCCTCGCCTCGGCCCTCGCCCAGGGGACGACCGTGATCACGGCCTCGATTCAAGGCGTCACGAGCTCCGGGGTGACATTGAACGTCACGCCCGCCGAGCTGGTGTCGATCTCCGTCTCGCCCGGCAACCCCGCGATCGACCAAGGCACCACGCAGCAGTTCACCGCCACCGGCAGCTACACCGACGGCTCGACGGCGGACCTCACAGGCATGGTCGCCTGGGCGTCGGCCACTCCCTCGGTCGCCACCATCGACGCATTCGGTCTGGCGACGGGCGTGGGCGTCGGATCGAGCGTGATCACCGCGAGCCTGGGCGGCGTCGAGAGCGACGATGCGCTGCTGACCGTCCTGCCCCTCCTGCAATCGATCATGGTCTCCCCGGGCGACCTGAGCCTCGCCAAGGGCTCGACACAACAGTTGACCGCAACAGGCGGTTACAGCGACGGTTCGACCGCCGACCTCACGAGCCTGGTGATCTGGGCATCGTCGACGACCTCGACGGCGACGATCGACGGCGCCGGCCTGGCCGCCACCCTTGCGGAGGGATCGACCATCATCACGGCTTCCCTTGGCGGACTCACCAGCCCCGGCACGACCCTGACCGTCACGCCCGCCGAGCTGGTGTCGATCTCCGTCTCGCCCGACAATCCCTCGATCGAACAGGGCGAGACGCAGCAGTTCACCGCCATCGGCAGCTACACCGACGGCTCGACGGCGGACCTCACAGGCATGGTCGCCTGGGCGTCGGCCACTCCCTCGGTCGCCACCATCGACGCATTCGGTCTGGCGACGGGCGTGGGCTTCGGATCGAGCGTGATCACGGCGAGCCTGGGCGGCGTCACCAGCGACGGTGTGACTCTGGCGGTGTTGAAGCCGGCATCTCCACTCGTGGTCAGCACGACCAATGACGCGGTGGACGCAAGCGACGGGCTGACCAGCCTCCGCGAGGCGATCGCCTTCGCGAACGCGAACGGCGGTCCGGACACGATCACCTTCGACCCGGCCGTCTTCTCGACGGCCCGGACGATCCTCCTGAACGGCACACAGCTCGAGCTGACCGACTCGGCGACGACAACCATCGAGGGCCCGGGCGCGGCGCTTCTCTCGATCAGCGGCAACAACGCGAGTCGAGTCTTGAGGGTGGACTCGCTCGCCGTCGCCACGATCTCTGGAGTGACTGTTACGGGAGGCAACTCAGACTCGGGAGGCGGCGTCTTCAACGAGGGCGTTCTCACGCTCTACGGCACGAATGTCACCGCCAACACGGCGTCGGGCAATGGAGGGGGGCTGAGAAACGCTGGGATGCTGCGGGTCACCGGGTCGACGATCTCGGGCAACTCCGCAGGTCAGGGCGCTGGTCTGCAGAACGATGGTTCGGGCTCGGCGACGTTCATCGACTGCGAGATCACCGGCAATTCCTCCCTCGGTTCGTTCGGCGGTGGAGGCGCCTACAATGCGGGTTCGATTTCTCTGACACGTTGCACCATCAGCGGCAACACGACAACCTTTTCAGCCGCGGGCGGGCTTTATCTGGCCTACGGTGAAGCGACCTTGACCGACTGCACGATCTCCAGCAACAGGGGAGGATTCGCCGGCGGCGGCATCCATGTCTACGATTCGGTGGTCGTAATCGTCGATTCGACCATCGCCGGTAACGAAGCCGACACCGGGGGCGGCGTCAGCTTCAATGTCGGGTCGCTGACCTTGAGGAATGTTACGGTCAGCGAGAACCGGGCCAGGTCCGCAGAAGGCGTGGGAGGCGTTCTCCTGAACAATGAGGCGGCCTTCATCAACACGCTCATGGCCGGCAATACCAGCGGATCGGTCGCGAGCGACGTCGGCGGGTCGGGCTCGGCCATCGGGAGCAACAACCTGATCGGCACCGGCGGCTCGGGCGGGCTGATCGACGGCGTCGACGGCAACATCGTCGGCGTGGCCGACCCGATGCTCGCCCCGCTCGGCTTCTACGGCGGGCCGACGCAGACCATGCCGCTCCTGCCCGGCAGCCCCGCCATCGACGCGGCGCTCGAGGCGCTCGCTTCCGAGTTCGACCAGCGCGGCCTGGGACGCTTCGGCGCTCCCGACAGCGGCGCGTTCGAGAGTCAGGGCTTCACGTCGGCATCCGTCGGATGGGGCACGGTCGGCTCGGCCACGCTCGACACCGACGACGACGGCATCCGGCTCCTCCCCGAGGGTCGCTCCCTGACCCTCCCCTGGGCCGGACTCCACACCATCACCATCACCCTCGACGGAGTCGTCGGACTCTCCGCCGACGACTTCCACGTGACCGGCATCAACGTCGCCGACTACGGACCGGTCACGGTCACCGCCGTCGACTCGACCTACGTCATCTCGCTCGCAAGGCCGATCGACGCCGCCGACCGCGTCACGATCACCGTCGGCGACCCCGCGACCGCCGCCTTCACCAGACGGCTCGACGTCCTCCCCGGCGACGTCAACGACGACGGCATCACCAACGGCGTCGACATGGTGGCGGTCCGAAACGCCTTCACCGGCCTCGGCCCCGTCTTGATCCCCCTGGAATTCCTCGACCTCGACGGCGACGGATTCGTCGACATCGACGACTACAACCTCGTCCGGCGCCACCTCGGCAAGAAGCTGCCCAAGCTGCCGAATTGATCGATCTTGTCCACCCGGGAGAGCGATGACCCGCTAGATCGACTTGGCGGAATCGCCTTCGGACTTCGCGCACGTCAGGCATCGACGTTTTGGAGTACATCGTGGCCGATGCCCTGTCGGAGCAGGACATCCCAGGCGTCGAGGCATCGCCTACGCAATTTTCGGTCATCTTCGGACTGCTCGTACAGACGGAGCAGCACCTTCGCGAGCTGGCCGGCGTCGAGCGGGCGGCGGGTCCGGTAGTCCCTGGCCTCGGACGCCAGCGGGCCGGCGAAGCGGTCGGCGAGGCCGCAGATTACCGACGAGTAAGGCTTCAGGGACCCGGAGAATTCCTCCAGGCCGTGCAGCAGGTCGTCCACGTTGTCATCGAGCGCCTCACTTCCGAGAAACGCATCGGCAACCGATGGCGCCGACGATACCCGGTCGAAGAAGCTGGCCACCCGGAAGACCCCGGAGGCCGCGTCCCTCACTTCTTTCTCAGAATCGTCGAACAGCGCCTGGAGCCGTTCGAGGACGTCGGAAGAGTCATGTCCTTCGGATACGGCGTTCGCCAGGGCCTCGGCGACGCCCACCCGCTGCCATCGGGTCCGCTCGGCACGGTCGCTCATGATGTCGTCGAAGTGGCCGCGATGGACCCAGCCGAGGGCGGCCCATGCAGCCCCAAGCTTCGCGACGTTGCCGAGCTTTGAGTTCACCATCCGGTCGATGAGCGGCCTGAGAGTCTCCGCGAATTCGAGGATCGTGTACCCGAGAAATCGGCGCAGATCGTAGGCCGTTAGAACCTGATCGTCCGGGTGCTCACACGCTCGGAGGAAGACATCGACCGCTTTCGCTCGATCGATGTTGTAGATCGGCAAGGCGAGTCCCACAGCTGCCGCTCTGACGGCCGCGTGAGGGTCGTCGACGAGCGAATCGACGGCGGCTTGGAGCATGCCCAATCGGTTCGGTTGGTCGAACAGCAACGCCTTGATCGCCCCGGCTGCGGCACCTCGAACGCAGTTGATCGAAGTCAGCTCGACGTCCGACCAGACTCCGCTCTCGCCTTCAGGGTCCAGGTTCCTCGCCCTTGTGACGGCATCCGGTCCGGACAGGGGATCCGCGTGGTCGGTCGCGAGCCTGGAAAGGAGCTGCACGATGTCGTCGCGCCAGTCGCAGTCGTGCCGCTCCCTGATCACCCGGCAGACCGACATGGCGAACTCGCGAGTCTCCTCGAGAAACGCAAACCGCCGAATGATCGACTCGATCTGCGCGATGGTCGCCTCTTCGCGAGTTGAGTCGTCGGACGTCTCGTTCGGCGGCTTGCGGCTGACGAGGGCGTTCAGGACCGCGATCGGATATCTCGGGTCAGATTCGACGGGTATTCGCAGCGCGAGCTGTGCGAACCGAGCCGGCTGGAGAGAGGCCATTCGGCCAAGGTCGCGGGCGAACATCTCGACGTTCACTTCCCCGAAGCGGTCCGGCCCCATCTGCTTCGAGGTGCGCGATCGATTCGACCAGTCACCACGAATGACTGCGAGCCAGTTCCGATCCGAGAGCCTGGGCAGCCGGTCGGCCGGGATCGTCGAGCAGCCCCATCCGCCCCCAACCCTCGGCCGGCGACTCAACAGGGGTTTCAGCGCCCCGAACTTCCGCCGGAAGACCCCGAGCCGATCCCTGGCGTCCGGCGACAGTCGCCTCGAAGGCATCGCGGACAGCAGAAGGTATTGGCCGAGGCCGAGGTCGTTGCACAGGAGGACGTCGAAGCTGCTCTGCCCCCAGATTTCTTCACGGCGCCCGCGGGCGTGATACAACCGATAGACGTCCCGTTCTTCGGCCGGCCAATAGGCCAGGACGGCCGATTGTAGGTCGGCGAACACCTCGTCGGAGCAGAGTCCCGAGTAGCGTCGGAGGACCTTCCAGGAAGTACGATAGGCCGCGCCCCGGTCGCCCCTGCCCGCCCGAAACCGCGCGGGATCGCGGAGGAGGCGGCGAATCACGCGGTCGGCGGCGTCGTCCGTCCCGTGTGCAGTGCAGCGGTCGATCAGGCGCTTGACCACTCCGGCTTGATCGAACTCCGAGTCGGCGCGTTCCCAAAAAGATTGCGGTTCGGCTCGCACCATCGCCTTCCCTGCCGCGCGGAGGACGGTACGAAGAACGCTCCGGATCGAGCGAGCCGTCTCGTGAGCGCGGAAGTCGAGAGTTGGTCCGCGAGACCGACGCAGCAGCCTCGATACTCTGAGATAACAAGGCAACAGACTGTCCCACCACTCGACCGGGAAGACCGCCGCCGAGTTGGCGAGTGAAGGTAGATCGACGAGCAACTGGTTGTCGTCGCCTTTCAGGTTGGCCGCTTCCGGGATCGACGACTCGAGTTCGTCGAGCTGTCGCTCGATCCTGGTCTTCAGCATGCGCCGGCAGCGCACCGGGGACGCCTGGGCAAGTGACTTCCAGTTCACAAGATCATGTGCGTTCCACTCCCCCCGCCTCCATATGTCGATCGCGGCGTCGAATAATCCATCCGTGAGCTTCTCCAGGGGAGTCCTCCGGACCGCGATGACGAGCCGTCCTGGCCACCGTTCTCGGCCCCGGTCGAGGAGGAGTGCCTCCACTCGCGAGCCTCGCGTCTCGACGACGCGCTTGAGCATATTGATAGCAAGATTGACGCGTTGAACGTCCTCGCCTTCGAGCCAGCTCTGGAGGTCGCCGCGCCGATCCAGAGCGTCGAACCATGATTCGCTATCGGCAAGAATCCGAGAGAAAACGTGAACGACCCAATCGCGACGCTCGAGCAGGCCGAGCACGAGATCGACCTCTCCGTCGGCCGGATCCTCGAAGTGACCCAGTAACTGCGCCGCGAGATGCTGAAGGTGGAACCGCACCTGTTCCCCGTTCAGAAGCTCCTTCATGGTGACGAGGAACCCGTGTGGATCATCGTCCCGCAGCAGGGTGAGGAGCTGTCGCAATTGACCTCGACGGAACAGAGACTGGTCGTCTTCCGCAAGCCAGCCCAGGACGGTCCCTGTGCCAGCGTGAACCTGCCGGAGAATGCGACTGGCCGTAAGGTAGTCAAGGGACGACTGGTGGTTAAAGAGCAACCGGCCTCTGGGACCCTCGACGAGCACGTTCAGGGACAGTAAGGCGGCCGCATCCTCCGGCCAGCGGTCCACTACCGAGCGGGGGGCGGACATCACGCCGAGGCGGTCCATGTGCTCGACCAGCGCATCTAGGACCGTTTCGGACTGGCCGATCTCGAGTTCCACCAGCCTCCGGCGGGTCGCCTTCCAGAACCGCCGCATCAGGTCGGTCATGGTGCGGAACGCGGGCGGGGGGCTATCACCCTCGCGAAGGGCGAGCCAAAGATAGAGCCCCTGGGGGGACCGGAGCACCGCCCGCTGTGCGGCGTCGAGGGTGGAGGGAGCAACGCCGCTGGAGGTGACCACGGTCTCGACGGTCTCGTTGTCGAGCGGCCCAACCTCGAACACGTGGGCCTTGCTCTGCTCCTTCCAGGCCTTGATCCGCGGGTCGTCATTCAGGTCGAAGGAGCGGCAAACAACGACAACTCGGAGATTCGAATGTCTGAGCACCTCCTCGACGGTACGCTCGCAGGTGTCCCAAGCGTGGGCCGAATGGGCCGCCGTCCAGCGGATGGCGTCGACTTGGTCGAGGACCAGGACGCCGGGACCGCCCCCGGCGACCGCCGCCAGGCAGCCGGCGGGGGAGCCCGGTAGGCCCAGCGACTTCCCGAATTCCAGGGGTGAGTGTTCTGGCCGGTCGCGGTCCAGGCGGAGCGGCAAGCAGGGGATTCTTTCTAAGCGAAGTCGCTCGACGACCTCGAACACGACTCCGCTCTTCCCGTTTCCTCCCGCGCCGTGGATGAGCACGAGGCGGGGGCCATCATCGGCGGTCAACATCGTGGCGAGTTCCGCGGACTCCTTCCGGCCGAGGGACCGGTGGTCGATCAGCAGGCAGCGGTAGGAGCGATCGAACCTGTCCCGCAATTCGTCGAGCGCGGATGGGAGCGTTGGATCCTTGGCGAGGTCTAGAGGTCGCGCGCCGGCGGGGAGGCCGGCGATGACATCCGATTCGCGCAAGGTCCTCCCGATCGAACTGTCCAGAAGGGCCTTCAGGGCGGCCACCACTTCCCAGGGCTCGCCGTAGATCCACCGGCTGGCGAGGTCTTCGACCTCACGCTGAGCCCGAAACTTGTCGACGATCTCGGGACGGAATCGCCTGAGGAAGTCGACGACCTTCCCCGCGCCCTCCGGCGAGTCGGGGTCGAGGCCCAGGTGGCGGCATAGGGCATCGAACTCGTTCTTCAGGCCGGCCGAGGTCGTGGTCTGGTGGGCGACGAACTCGGCCGGATCGTCGCACATTCCTGCCCGTACGCAAAGGTCCGACAGGTGGCCAGCCTTGTCCGCCGACGCGAAGATGAAGCAGTGAGATGGTGCCCGATCGAGCTGGAATCTGGCGGTCCTGATGACTTTCTTCGCTGTCAGATCGGCCACGGACCATTTCCCGACCGTCCCGTTCTCTCGCTTGCATTGGTGGGCTTCTCGAGTACCGTTCGGGCGGCCCACCCAGAATTCCGTCCCCTTCTCGTCGTCGCCGAGTGCCTCCAGTTGGAACGTCGTCGCCAAGCCGGCAACCAACTCGATGAGGTGCCGGACGGCCCAGAGCCGCTCGAACTCGTTTCCCAGCTTGTCGGCCCGACCGCCCGGTTCGCTCGCCATGTGGTCCTCTCCAGGGCCTTCATGAACAGCCTGATCATGATCGCTTGGGAGTCAGCACAAACATAGAGGATTGCCGTGACATCGCGCGGCTGCTCCGACGGCGGATTGCACTTCGCAGAGCCTGAGACGCAGGACCACAACGTCAGAACCTCAAGTTCCATAGTAATCTAGGAATGAGAGTGCACGAAACTGCACGCCTCACGACGGACAACTCCCCGCCGTCTCTCCGGATTCCGCAATCCGCGCGGATTCCCCAAAGATCGAGGTCGACGGTGGTCGATGACCAGAGGTGAGTGCGCATCGGCGCAAGGTACGAAGCAGTGAAGTTGGATCCGAACGACTTGGTGATCTTTCCAAAAGCGAACACGAACACACTTGGATCTGGAGCGAATCATGAACGTCGACAAGCGAGTCCCGAGCGAAGCTGCGCGCAGGGAAGCCTCCGAGTGGCAAATCCGGAAGAATCGCGAGAATGCCGAGCGGTCGACCGGACCGACGAGCGAACAAGGCAAGTTGCGATCGCGTGAGAACGCGACGAAACATGGATTTCGCAAGATCATCGTTTCGCCGGGCGAGACAAGCCCC
>JANRKW010000065.1:0-99586 GCA_033763215.1 Isosphaeraceae bacterium
GCTCCGCAACGTGGCGTTGGCGGCGCTGCCGAAGGTGAAGAATCGGAGTCGAGCCGGGGTCATGCGCCATCTGTGCCTGCATCCCAAGAAGGCGCTGGCACTTCTGGAAAAACCCGGACGACAATGAAATGGCCCTGAAAATCGGCCGCCGATGTCTTGACCCGGCGCTCGTTTTTCCGATATAGTAGATAACTCACGAGGGCGATTAGCTCAGTTGGCTAGAGCACCAGCTCGACACGCTGGGGGTCAAAGGTTCAAGTCCTTTATCGCCCACTCGTTCCATAAAAGGCACCCTCGGGTGCCTTTTATCATTGGGCTGTCAAAACGAAGACGGCGACGAGGAACTCATCCTCGCCGCCGTCTTTTCGTTCGAATCGTTGCAGGACCGAGGGATCAAGCGGCTCGCGCTCTTCGACGAATCGCCGCGAAGGCTGCAGACCCGGCGACCGCGACAAGACCGACGAGCGAACCGGGCTCAGGGACGATGGCGGTAGCGGTGGTCACCCGGATGATGGCCTCGCCCTGCGCGTCGAAGTCTCCGAGTTCCAGCGACAGATAATCGAAGAATTCGATCTCGAGTTCATTGATGCCGAATTCTCGAGGAAAAAAGATGGCGAACTCGCGATCGACCAGTCCAGCTGCGACCGTCAACTCCATCTCGACGACCTGCTCGTTCGGGATCATTGGATCGAAGTCGTAGGGAGTAGCAGTGAAGTCGATCAGCGCCGACGCCGAGGCGATCGCCGTCTCGGGAATCATGTCCCCGCTGAGGTCCTCGACGTAAGAGAGCGATTGCTCGAGGATCTCGGTCTCGTCCTGGAACACATAATCCAGACCGGTCGCGAAGCTCGTCACGGCCAGTGAATAGTCGACTCCCGCGACGAGTGTTCCCTGATCCAGCGGGGTCACACCGACCGCAAAATTGTAGCCGGTCAACTGGGTGAAGTCGCGGAGCGTCAGGCTGAAGCGGATCGTCTCGCCCGGGCCGTAGGTTGGCTGGAGCCCCACGATCGAAACCACAGGGACGGCTTCGGCGGGAACAGCCGCGACCAAGCCGAGAAGGATGCCCAACAGCGTTCGACGTAGCATGGTTGCATAACCTCGGCGGGGTGATACGAACGGTTCGCAAGTGGTCGCTGCGCTCTGCAGATTCGAGTTGCATAGCGGCGAAGAATCGCATCTTCGACGCGGAACGCATGGATGTCAATGATCATCGAGTGGTTCGTGCTTCCCCGAAGCCAACGAGCGGCAGGTGAATCGCGGTCCAGTCGATCAGCATGTGACGAAAAGACCGTGCTGCACGGAGTTTCCGGCTGCTCCACGTTCGGAGCGTCGTTCCCCGGAGGGGTAGCTCGCTCGTTTTCGCACTGCGTCCACGTTGTTTTGCTTCAACATTCCTCCCGCATCATCCACGGTCCACTCCCGACGACTCCATCAGCATTTCCGCGAGGAGGTCGAGGTCTTGGTCGGTGGTTTGGTTCAGGTTGGCGTTGGAATCGGAATCGGAGTCGGAGTCGGAGTGGGTGGGGGGAGTGAGGGGGAAGGATTGGCGGGGGTGGGGGGGACGGCGGGGTGTTTGGGGGTGGGAAGTGGAGCGGCGCGGGGGGGAGGCGATCAGCTTGGGGGCGACCGGCTGCGGCAGTGAGGGGGCGATCTCGTAGGACGGGATCGAGGCGACCGCGATCGGAGTCGGGGTGTCTTCGAGGGCGGCGGTGCGCGGTTCCTCGCGGGGAGCCGGCGGCGGCGTCGCGGGGTCGAGTGCGATCGGCTCGGGTCGGCCGAGGTCGGTCGGACGAGAGATCGGCGCGGTCGGGGTCGGGGCGACGAGGATCGGCTCGGCGAGTGTCGGGGCGGTTGTCGTCGAGGTCGTGTCGAAGGGTCGCGCGACGCGGACCGTCGGGGTTGCGAGCGTCGAGATCGCCGCGGCGACGTCGAGTCGAGCGAAGGTTCGCCCGGTGTTCCTGACGTTGTCCTGCTCGTCGTCGCCGTCGATGACCGCCGTGCCGGTCGACTGAAGGATCTGGAGGATCTCGGAGGGAGTGAGCTCGCGGCCGAGGTCGCGGGCGGCTTCGCGGACGAGCAAGGCGGCACCTGCGACGAGCGGCGCGGCCATCGAGGTGCCGCTCTTGATCGTGAGCCCGCCGCCGGCTTGGAGGTTCACGATGCCGACGCCCGGCGCGAGGAGGTCGAGGCCGGCGTCGCGTTGGGTGAAGGCGGCGATGCGGTCCGCCGCGCTCGCGGTGTCGGACGCGCCGCTCGACCAGCGGCCGGAGCCGCTCTCGCGGGTCCAGACCGCGCCGACGGCGGCGACCGAATGGCTTGCGGCGAGTTGGTTGACGCCGGGGCTCGAGGTCGGGGCGTTCGAGTTGCCCGAGGAGACGGCGATGAAGACGCCGCGGGCCTCGAGTTCGCGGTAGAGCCGTTCGATCGACGCGAGCTCGGTTCCGGAGGGGACGTTGCCGCCGCCGAACGAGAGGTTGACGGCGGTGATGTCGTGGGTCTCGAGGTGGTCGAGGGTCCACTGGAGGGCGGCCTCGATCGAGGCGAGGCTCGCGTTCGAGGAGCGTCCCTTGGTGATCTTGAGGGCGACGAGCCGGGCGTCGGGGGCGACGCCGGGGGCGTGAGCCGAGCGTCCGGCGATGAGTCCGGCGACGTGGGTTCCGTGTCCGACGACGTCGATCGGGTCGAGGTCGCCGTCGCCGAAGTCGGGGCCGAGGATGACGCGGCCGGCGAGGTCGGGGTGGAGGTAGTCGATGCCGGTGTCGATGACGACGACGGTCTGCCCCGCGCCTCGGAGTTCGTAGTCGGCGGCGACGCGGTCGAGGCCGATCAGGCCGGCGTAGGCGTCGTGGGCGAGGAGGTCGAGACGGAGTCGGTAGTCGCCCGAGCCGTCGGGGCCGGCGTCGGGTGCGGCGATGACCTCGAAGTAGTACTCGCGTCCGGCGACGAGCACGGCCGAGGCGGCTCCGAACGACTGCGCGAGCAGTTCGAGCTCGGCGCCGCGCTTCTCGTGGAGTCGGAGTTCGGCGGCGCGGTCGAGTCCGAGGCGGAGTTCGCCGCTCGCGGGGGCGATCAGGTGGAACCAGTCGCGGTCGAGATCCGAGCCGAGCGAGGCGCCGACCTGGGTGGACCAGGTTTGCAGGGTCCGGCCCGAGACGACGGGGTCGAGGGTGAAGGCCTGGGCCGGGGCGTCGGGGAGGTCGCCGTTCGATTCGGCGGGGATCGCGCCGGATCCGGGGTTGCGGGGGCCGACGACGAGCGACCCGCCGGCGACGACGGCCGAGCCGCGGATGATCCGGCGGCCGTAGGGCTGGACCACGCGCGGGTCGCGGATCGTGATTCGGCCGTCGCGGTCGAGGTCGGCGTTGGGGTTCCACTGCGGCAGGCCGGGGCGGCCGTTCATGGCGGCGAGGACGATCGCGGCGTCGTCGGCGTCGGTGTCGGCGTCGCCGTCGACGTCGCCGGTGAGGACGTGGAAGTCGCCCGCGATCGGTCCGGCGAGCGGGTGGCCGACGGCATCGGCGAGGCCCGACGGATCGAAGCTCCAGGCGTAGAGACCTTGGGGCAAGGTCGTCTTCACGCCGGCATGGGTCCAAGTGAGCACGCCGCGTCCGAGCGAATCGACGGCGTAGGCGAACGATCCGAGCGCGGCGAGGTCGACCGGGGTGTCGGCCTCGGCGGGGGCGTCGATGCCGAGGTTGGCGAGCGTGATCCTCGCGCCGAGTTGAGCGGCGGAGAGCGACCCGGCGACGTGCTCGCTGAAGACCCACTGCAGCGTATCGACATACGAGCGCTGGGTCATGCCGTTCTGGACGACGAGGCCGGTGAAGACGGGCGGGGAGAGGTCGGACGAGACGGTCGTCGAGGCGTCGGGCGTGACGGGCGCGGTCTCCGTGAAGCCGAGGAGGTCGATGGCGATCGAGTAGAATTCGTAGGTCGACCCGGCCGACCCGACGTACGAGGCCGAGCCCGAGGCGGCTCCCGATGCGTCGGTGAACCAGAGCGTCCAGTCGCCGCCGTTGATGCGCACGTAGATGTCGACGCGAGCGAGTCCCGATCCGGGGGCGGGGTCGCTCGCGGTCCAGGCGACGTCGAACGCCGCGCTGAGTTGAAGCGGTGCGAGCGGTTCGACCGAACTGATGGGCGGGGTCGAGTCGGGATCGACGCGGGTCCACGACTCGGAGGCCGAGCCGACGCCGAGGTTGCCGGCGATGTCGGCGACGTCGGCGGCCCGAACCGTGAGGACATAAGCGCCCGCGGGATCGGTGAGCGATGCGAGGCCGCCGATCCGGAAGGTCGTGCCGGCGGTGCCGAGCGGGGTGATCGTCGCGGCGGCGAGGTCGACGCCGGAGCCGTTGCGGGTGAGACCGAGGTCGGCGAGGGTGAAGCTCGCGGGGTCGACCGGTTCGGTGAAGACGACGTCGAGATGAGGCACGCCCGCGTTGGTCGGGTCGGGGGCGACGGCGCCGAGCGAGCTGATCGCGGGCGCGGTGACGTCGATGAAGAATTCGAAGGCCGTCTCGGGCGAGACGTTGCCGGCGACGTCGACGACGCGGATGCCGAGGCGTCGGCGGCCGGCGGCGAATTCCTGGGTGAACGCGAAGTCGGTGCCGGTGACGATGGCGAAGCCGAGGTCCTCGTCGCTGTCGAGGTCGACGACGCCGACGCGGACGCCGGTCTCGAAGACGCGCCCGGTGACGCTGACGGTTCGGGCGTTGGTGCGGAGGTCGGCGTTCGACGCGCCGGTGTCGGGCGAGATGGCGAGGTCGGCGACGGCGGCGGGGTCGCCGAGGTCGATGATCCAGGCGACGGAGGCCGAGCCGTCGACGGCGTTGCCCGCCGGGTCGACGATCCCCGCACCCACGACCGTGAGCAGGTACGAGCCCTCGAGCGCCTGGGGCCAGTTGATGCCGGCGATCCGGTAGGTCGACGTATCGATCTTCGTGACGGTGACTCGCGTGTCGGTCGGAGCGATGAGATTCGACCCGCCGTCGCGGGTGAGCACGAGGTCGGCCGCGGTGAGCGAGGCGATGTCGATCGGCTCGCTGAAGACGACGTCGATCGCGGCGACGGCGATGTTGCGGATCGGCGTGGCGAGCGGCGGGATCGGGTCGATGGTGGGCTGGACGGTGTCGAGCGTCCAGGTCCGGACGACCGAGCCGACGCCGGTCGCGCCGTCGGTGCCGACGACGCCAGCGGCGTCGACCCTGAAGGCGTACGCGCCGTCGGTGCCCGCGAGCGGGGCGAGGCCGTCGACGCGGAATCGGGTCGCATCGAGTTGCGTGATCGTCACCGACGTGTCGATGAGATTGGCGCCGGCTCCGAGAGCGAGTGCGAGGTCGTCGATTCCGAACGAGGCGGCGAGCACGGGCCGCGAGAAGACGACCTCGACCGAGGCGGGCACGACGTTGGTCGGGCCTTCGGGCAGGCCGTCGAGCGACACGACCGCGGGGGCGTTCGAGGCCTTGACCCAGGTCTCGACCGACGAGCCGACGCCGGCGTTGCCCCAGACGTCGGTGATGCCGTCGAGTGCGATGGTGAACTGGTACTCGCCGTTCATGCCGGTGAGCGGTTCGAGTCCGTCGATCCGATAGGCGTTGCCGCCGAGCGAGGCGATCGAGACGCCGGGGCCGATCAGGTTCGCTCCGCCGTCGAGCGAGAGTTCGAGGTCGTCGACGCCGAACGACCCGGGGGCGAGCGGCTCGGAGAAGACGACGGTCAGGCTCGCGACGGCCGACTCGGTCGGGTCGGGCGCGACGGTCGGCGGAGCGACGACGGTCGGCCCGTCGACGTCGGTCGACGCGAAGACGAGCGTGTAGCTCGAGGTCCCGCCGTGGTCGAACAGGTGGACGAGGTCTTCGTAGATCGGCCGTTCGCCCGCCTTGGCGAAGGTGCGGTCGGTCATCCAGGCGTTCCATCCGAGCGGCACGCTCGAGCCGTCGGCGCGGAGGACCTCGGCGAGCCGGAAGCCTGCGCCTCGGGGACTGTCGAAGCGGAGGTAGCCGAAGTCGACCGGCATGTTCACATCGACCCGATAACGAAGCCCGAGCGTGTCGATCTGAACGAGCGACGTGGTCGAGCCGAGGCCGACCGGATGCTCGGTGCCGTCGGTCAGGTGGACCGTGTCGGGCAGGTCGAACTCGTCGGCGATGTCGTTGACGAGGAAGTCGTAGAGGTCGTCGGAGCCCGGGCGGACGTCGCGAACCGTGTGGATCAGTTCATGGATCTCGAGCGACTTGATGAGCGAGGTCCGCGGGTCGCCGAAGCCGGTCTTGTGCTCGAAGGTCGCCGAGTAGTCGGTGAAGTGGCCTTGGAGGGTCGAGGTGAGCTGCCAGCGGCCGACGGTCGTCTCGCCCGGATCGACGCGGCCGAAGTCGGTCGTGAGCGTCTTGGCGACGGGGGCGTTGCCGACCTGGGCGCCGACGATCTGGAAGTCGATCAGCAGGCCCTTCTCGTTCTCGACGATCTTGGGTTGGCTCGAGGTGATCCGGAGGTTGTCGGCCGCGCCCGCGCCTCGGTTCCGGATCATGACGGCGAGGTCGTAGGGCACGGCGGGCTCGACGACCTCGGTGAACGGGTCGTCGCTGTAGACGTCGCGTTGGTGGAAGTAGTCGAGATGGAGCGCGGCGTCGGGGTGGACCGTGATCGTGGCGGGCACGAGCGCGATCGTGAAGTTCTGGTCGCCGACGCGGTAGCTCATCACGCCGCCGATCTGGTAGTCGACCGGTCCGGTGGGCGCGGCGAGCTCGGTCGGCAGGAGCGTCCAGCGGATCTCGCCGGTCGCTCCGGCGGCGATCTGCCAGGTCGGCGAACCGTTGAGTTCGCCGTCGACGTCGTTCGCGACGTTCGAGAGGCTCGGCGGGCTGATCGCGAATCGGTCGTCGACGACCCGCCCGGTCGCGACGTCGATCACGCTGATGAACATCTGAAGCTGGTCGAGTTCGACCGCGGCGCCGTTGTTGATCTGGAGCGTGGCGTCGAACGCCGTCCGCGTCAGCACCACCTCCTGCGCGATCTGGAGTCGGACGGTGGCGCAGACGCCTTCGTCGAGCACGACGACGTCGGGATCGCCCGCGGCCTGGGCGAACGACGTGCCCGAGAGCACGCTCTCGCGGTAGGCCGCTGCGTCGAACCCGTGGGGAACGACGACCCGGCCCAGGCTGTCGGCTCCGAACATGTTCACGTCGGTCGGCATGAGCGCGGCGATGTCGACTCCTCCGCCGCATCCGCACCCGCCGCCGCATCCGCAGCCGCAGTCGTCGTCCTCGTCGCCCTCGGCCGAGATCAACCCGGCGTAGAGCGCATCGCCCCCGGCCTGCATCCGCTCGGCGTAGAGCGCATCGGCCTCGTCGAGCATCGCCTGCGGGTCGAAGCTCGCCAGGACCCCCTCGATCGCCGACATCAGCGACGCCTCGATCGCCTCGCTCGATCCCTCGGCGCAGTCGCCGAACTGGATCGGGTCGAGCAACGTGTAGCTGAACGAGTGGCCGATCTCGATCTCCTCGGTCTCGCCCTCGGAGTTCACGAACGGGAAGGTCCCCGAGATGCTCGCGACCAGCTCGAGCCCGCCGAACTCGAAGCACCATTCGGTCGTCAGCTCTCCGGCCTCATAGCAGACCGAGGCGTTGCCGCTGAGGCCCGACTGGAAGCCGAGACGCACCTGGACGCCGAGGTTCTCGTACTCGAAGTCGGTGGTGAGGCTCTCGATGTCGATCTCGCCGTCGACGATCAACCCCGCGAAGATCTCGGCCGACCCTTGAACGCCCGCGCATGCCTTCAAGTCGTCGGAATCGCATTCCTTGGAGACCGACACGAAGCCGCCGAGGCTCGCCTCGAGCGCGACGCCGAGGCCGCCGGAGATCTCGAGCTCGAACTCGAAGCCGCCCGCGTTCCACTTCAGCTCGGGCAGGCTCCCGCCGAGCCCGGGGAAGAAGTACTCCATCTCGAACGACGCGTCGATGCTTCCCGAGCCGCTGATGCCCCAGCCGGCGTGGTTCCCCTCGTCGTCGCAGCAATGCTCGAACGTGACCTCGCCGGTGGCGTCGAGCGAGACGTCCTTCATGTTGATCGGGCCGATGCTCACGCTTTGAATGATCGATTCGAGCGGTCCGAGCACGATCCCCGCCGGGCCCGAGATGTCGACCGTGTACTCGAACGGAGTGCAGTCGCAACCCGGCGGCGGAGTGAAGTTGTACGACGGCGACGTGAAGCTCGGGGACAGTCCGCCGCCTCCGCCGCCGCCTCCTCCGCCTCCACCTCCGCCGCCGAATCCGCCTCCGCCCACGTAGGCGTTGCCGCAGTCGCCGTGGAGGTTGAGCACCGGCACGGGCACCCAGATCGGGATCCCGAAGGGTCCGCAGATATATCGACCCGACACGCCGAGCGTCAGCGAGCACGGGCCGAGGTGAGACTCCGCCCCAAAGAGGTCGCCGCCGGATCCGAAGCCGTCATGGAGCGCCTCGCCGCCCGTCCCCTTGTAGCGAATGATCAGCGGCACGATCAGTTCGGTCTTCGCCGGCATGATCCCGATCTCGCTGATCAACGCCGTGAATTCCCAGAGCGGGTGCGTCGGGATCTCGAGCTTCACGTCCTCGGCTTGGATCAAGCCGTGATTCGTCACTTTCATGTCGATCTGGATCGGGCTCCCGTCGCGTGGGGCGTTCACCAGGTCGATCACCCCCGGGTCGACCGTGATCACCGGAGCCGGAACGTTCGTCGTGAACACCGACTCGATCACCACCTCGTATCGGTCCTCGAACGGAACCGGAACCACCGTCCAGTTGTACGTCACCACGCGTGATCGCAGGAAGATCCGTTGCTCGGTGATCGTCCCGCCCTTGATCGTCACCGACCCGCGCGTCGCGTCATGGGCCTCGGCGAGAGCCTCGACGTCGTACGATCCCTCGGGCACGTCGGCCAGCACGAGCGTGCCGTCGGGGCCCGTCGTCCCCGACGCGACCTGAGCCCCGCTGAACGGGTCGATCAGCCGCACGAACACCCCTGCGAGATTCGGCGCCTCGGACGTGAGGTAGCTCGACTCGTTCACCGTCGTCACCCGCAAGTCGCCCGTCGCCGTCGACACCGCGCGGAACGCGAAGGCCACCGCGATCGGCGACGCGTTCTCCGCCTCCACCACCAGCGAACCGGTGTACGGGCCCAGCGGCAACGTCTCGCCCGGATTCAAGAGCAGGCTCACCACCGTCGATGCGCCCGGAGCCAGGCTCGGCACGTCGACCCCGCTCGCCACGCTCAGGAACGGAGTGCTCGGCAGCACGATCCGGATCGCGCCCGTCGCCGCGCCGCCGTTGTTCGTCAACGTGAAGTCGACCGTCGTCAACTGACCCCGAGGCATCCCGCTCGCCACCGACGCGGGCGCCGTCAACACCGCGCGAAGCGCGATCACATCGATATGAACCGGAACATCGATCGACGGTCCTTCGTCGCTCGAGAGCCGCAAGATCAAATCCGCGCTCGGCGTCGACGTGTCGAGCGCGCGGATCTCGTAGGCGAAGGTCCGCGTCGCGTCGCCCGCCAGGTCGGCGAAGCTCGTCGGATCGACCACCACCTCGAGATTCGCCGGAGCCCCCACCACCTCGAAACGCAGGTTCGTCAGCGGGATCCGCGTCGCGTTCGTCACCGTCCAGGTCTGAGCGACCGACGATCCTTCGGTGATCCGGTGCGACGCCGAACCGGGCGTCACACGCATGCCGATCAATGTGAACGCATCTTGGAGCGAGTCGGTCGGCACTCCCGGATGCGTCGCGCCGACCTGGTAGTCGCCCGCCTCGGTCGCGAGCGGCGTGAACGTCGTCTCATAGGTGCCGTCGGCGCCCGTCGTCGCGTTCAGCACGCGGCGGAAGCCGTCCTCGTGGATCACCGCGACCCGCACCGGAACGTGCGCCGCGGGCAGACCGGTCGTCGCGTCGATCGCCGTGCCGGTCAAGACCATCGGCGTGCCCATCGTCGCGACCTTGTCGGCGTCGACCACCGACACCGTCGCCGTGTACGCCGCTTCGACCAGGATCGGCCCGACGACCAGGACGTTGTTGCTCTCGACCACCTCGTCGATCTGGTTCGACGCGTCGCTCGAGATGATCAGGAAGCGGTTCCCCGTCGTGCCGGGCAGCGTGATCGGCACGCTCCGCAGGGCCCCGGTGCCGCTCGGGAGATCGAACCCGAAGCTCTCGGTCGACACCACCGCGTCGCCCGCGTCGAGGATCGCGTCGCTCGAGAGGTAGATCCGCTGCGTCCAGGCGGCGAGCGCGGGCCGCGGCCCTTCGTTCGCGAGCGTGTAGCTCAAGGTCGTCGTCGCGCCGGTGCGGCCGGTCGCGGGCAGGACCGCGTCCTTGGCTCGCAGGTCGGGCTTGTCGATGTCGGTCACCACGATCCGCGCCGTGCCCGGATTGAAGCCGAGGGCCGACGCCGTCACCGTCGCCACCTGATTGCCGTCGGGCACCCCGTCGGCGATCGCGAATACCCCGCCGAACACCACCGAAGCGGCGCCCGCGGGGATCGTCACCGTCGCCGGAGCGGTCAGTTCGCCGTCGGGGCTCAGTCCGATCGTCACCACCAACGCATCCGTGTTGTCCAGCGTATTCCGCCGCAGCGTGCCCGTCGCCTGCACGCCCGAGCCCTCGGCCAAGAGCGCCAGGTCGAACGACAAGGTCAACGTCGGCGCGTCGTTGTCGAGCACGGTCACGGTCGTCGATCCGCCCGGCTCGATCGACGTTGCATCGATCGGATCGGCCGGGAACGCCGAGATCGTCACGTTCAGGGTGTCGCCGTCGATCGCGTTGTCGATCGGCGTCAACGGGAATCGCACTGAACTCTGACCCGCCGGGATCGTCACCCGCGACGGCACCTGCACGCGACCCGGTGAGCTGCTGATCAGATTCACGACCTGCGACCGGCTCGTCGCCGCGGGACGAGTCACCGTAGCCGTCGGCAGGACGCCGAAGAGGAACTCGGAGAACTCGGGCGTGTCGACGGTCACCGTCAACTCGTGCGGATCATCGTCGAGCACGCGGAATTCGGCGGTCGCCGTGCCGTTGGCGAACGCCGTGATCGAGAACGTCCGGTCGCGCTCGGGGACCGCGTCGTCGATCGCCGAGACCGCGAAGCTCACCGACGCGACGCCCGCCGGAATCGTCACCGACCCCGGGATCCCCACCTGATCCTCATCACTCGTGCTGAGCGACACGAGCATGACTTGATTGTTTCGCGAGAGGTCGCGCGTGACCGTGGCGAGCACCGAACCGCCCTCGACCGCGGACGACTCGCTCAGCACGAGCGTGAGCCGCGGGCTCGAGACGTCGGTCACCGTCACCGTCGCCAAGCCCTCGAGGAAGTCGGGATCGATCGAACCGTCGCCCTCGACCACCCGCGCCGAGAGGACTACGGCCTGATTGCCGTCGGGCAAGCCGTCCTGCACCGGAACCGCGTCGAACTCGGCCCAGAGCTGGAGTGCGGGGATCGTCACCGTCGCCGGGATGGTCAGTTCGGTCGCGTCGCCGCCCAGCGTCACCACGAGCGCCTGCGAGGTATTTCCGCTCCGCGTCACGCGGAACCGCACGGGCGATCCCTCCTCGCTCACCGTCGCGGTCGCCGGACTGATCGTGAGCCGCACCGGCACCACCACCGTCCGGCTCGACGCCGCGGCGTTGTTCGTCTCCGACTCCTCGACCAACACATCGAACGAATCGACGGTGATCAAGAGATGATAAGTCCCTGGTGCAACGTTCGCCGGAATATTCACGCTCCGACCCGTCCGAGCGACCGACCCGCCCCCCGGCGCGATCACGTCGCTGAAGACGTACCGGCCGAGCAGGATGTCCGACCCGGGCAGCATGTCGCTCGAGAGGAAGACCGACTCGGTCCAGCTCGCCCCCGAGACTTCGGCCCCGCCGATGTTGATCGTCGTCCAATCGACGAGCACCGACGTGCCCGGATTCGCATGCGTCGGAGCGGTGACCCCGGCCGCGGTGAGGTCGGCGAGCGAGGGGTAGGTGAACGACGTCGCCGGATCCGACGCGGCGGTGTTGTCGCCCTCGTTCGACTCGACGACCTGGGCCCCTGTGTCGACGACGACGAGATACCGATACCCGCCCTCCACGAGTCGCGCCGACAAGGGCGCGACGACCGGTACCGACCGCTGGACGTCGGCCCCCGCGGCGAGCGAATCGGTCGCCGCGACGCTCGCGAGCAGGAGGTCGCCGCCGTCGAGCACGCCGTCGCTCGAGAGATAGATGCGCTCGGTCCAGGGCGCCGAGGCCGCCGCGGTGCCGAGGTTGGCGACGCGATACCCGAGGAGATGCTCCTGCCCGAAGAGGACGCCGCCCGCGGGCGGAGCGATCGATTGGGGTACGAGATTCGGAAGCGAGATGGTGAACTGATGAGCATGCCCGCCGCTCATCAGGTTCCCCGCGCGATCGGCGACGTTCGGCCCGACGACGACGTCGTAGGTCCCAAGCGCGCGTTGCGACGGAATCGGGAATCGATAAGTGTTCGCGGCAATGCGCGTCGGAACCCCCGGCGCAATCGCCCCCCCGGGTCCGACGATTCCGAGGTCGACCGCTTGGAGCGTCGTCTCGTCGATCGGCTCGCTGAACACCACATCGACCCGATCCACCGTCCCCGCCACCACCCCCCCCGGACTCACCCCCACCACCCCCGGCGCCGTCTTGTCGATGGTGAATGCGGAACGGAAAGCGTCGCCTGAGACCGTGTCGAGGATGCCGGCCCCCAAGCCTCGCAACTGATCGATCTCGGCGTCGGAGAGGATCCGATCGAAGAAGAAGACGTTGTCGATCGAGCCGATGAACGGGTTGTCGAAGTTCGGATTTCGACCGATGGTGGTGTTGCCGCGTCCGCCGCCCGGCCTACCGAAGGCGGTGAAGGTCGAGTCGCCGACGTCGAGCCGGACCGTGCCGGCGACGTGATCATATCTCGCTGAGATGAAGATCCACGCGCCCGTCAGGAGTGGAGGGCCTCCGAGGACTCCGCTTCCGGTGAATGCGGAGTAGGACAGTGCACCTCCGCGTACATCGACGTCGAGGGTCCGGTCGAAGCCTCCGTCGTCGTGAGAAATGATGCCGCGAATCGCCGATCCCGCGCTCGCGGCGTTGACCCAGGCTCCCATGGTCAAGCTCGGAGTCGCAGATGGATTGATGTTCACCGGCGCCGTCAGGAACGTATTGGCGTCGCCGGCTCCGAACGATCCGGCCGATCCTTGGTAGCCGCCGGCGATCGCGGGTGACGGCGAACTCGAGGAGGCGTGTCGGTCGTTGCCGCTCGAGTCGGTTCCGAGGCCGTCGTCAAAGGTGTAGAAGGCGAGCAGACCCTGCGCGAGCGACGCTCGTTGCGCCATCGCGTTCCCGGAGAGGTCGTAGATGTTCGGACCGACGATGACCTCATAGGCTCCGTCCGCCGATTGCGTGGGGATCGTGAGGTCGAAGGTGCGGTCGTCGACCGGCGTGAGCGTGAACGCGTTCGTGTCGAGGATGCCGCTGGGACCGGAGATCCGGAAATCGGCGGTGTTGATCGAGGATCCCAGGATTGCTTCGTTGAAGGTGACGCGGATCCGACTCACATCTTGATTCGTGGTCCCAAGAGGATCGACGGCGACGACGGACGGCGCATCGGTATCAGGAAGGAGGTTGAACGTATCGGTTGCGGGTTGTTCAAGCGGGTTGCCCGCGAGGTCGGTCGCGGATAGAGCAACTGCGAGGGAGTAAGTCCCAGCTCGTACGAGTGGATCAAACTGCGCGACGAAGGAGCTGGGGCCGCCGACGATCGCGTCGAGTGCTGCAGAGCCCGATGGTCCAGTGAGCGAGACGCTCGTCGTTGTGAGTGTGGCAGCGGCCATCACCTCATCGAAACCGAACGACCGAGACGAGATTGGAGCCTGCATCGACCCGCCCGCAGGAACGAGGCGCGGCGATCGCGTGTCGATCGTGAAGCTCAACTGCGAGTTCGCGGCGGTTCCCACGGCGGGGGTGAACGAGACCAAGATGCTGTAGGTGCCGTCGGCAAGCGGCGGGGCGACGATCGGATAGACACCCGCAGCCGGCAGGAGCAACTGAGCATCCGAGGTTCCGTTGCCGTCGACGTCGACCGAGAGCACCCCCGGCTTGTTGATCGTCACGTCGAATGTTGGTGTGTTGATTCTAGTGATGTTGTCGGAGTTCGAGACGCCGGTGTCGGATGAGGCGTTCATGTCGACGAGAAGGCTGGTGGGGGCGGTCGAGAGCACGAACTCCTCGACGTGGTCGGATCCGCCGTTCAGTCGGTTGCCGGCGAGGTCGCGGATGCTCGCGGTGCCGTTGATGCGAAGCCGATAGCGCTCGTCCTCGAGTACCGGGGAGAGCGTCAGCACGGCTCGCCGGGTCGCGGCGTCGTACGTGATCGAGGCGATGCGCGGCGAGCGGTCGGCGTCGTTGCCGTTGTCGAAGAGGCCGTCGCCGCCGGTCGAGACCAGGGTGTAGTTGGCCGGGTCGACCACGGTGGCCGGGTCGAGCCCGCCCGCATCAAGGAAGTCGACCACGATCTGAGACGACCCGAGCGTCACATCCGAGACCGTCGGCGCGGTCTTGTCGACGAGGATCGAGGTGACGTAATTTCCGCCTTCGGTTCCGTTGTCGTCGCCGTCGAGGAGGCAGTTCTCCAGGTCGCGGAGTCCGGGATTCCCGGACGTCACGGTGAGCTGATAGAGCCCTTCGGCGAGCGTGTTCGACTGCTGGAGGCCGGAGTAGCGAACGAGCGACTGGCTGTGGTTGAGGAAGCCGACCTTGCCGACTCCGAGCGGCGTCGGGTCGTTCACGGACGTCTGCCAGATGATCGCGCCGTTCGAGGTTCTGCGAATGGTCAAGTCGATTCGACCGCTCGATTGGTAGCCCACCGTGAAGTCGTATTCGACATTGTCGAGCCAGCCGAGGGAGTTGTTCGAGGTATTGACGTTGCGGGCGAGGACGTCGATGCGCGCGGACCCGCTCACCCAGTTCTCACCGTCCCAGAGCCGATCGCTCATCGTCGACTGGGTCTGAGTCGCGGAGTTCTGGACCTTCAGCAACTTCATTCCGGACTCGCCGGGAGACTGGTTCCCCTGCTTCCAACTGAAGTAATAGTAGTCGTCGGGCTTTTGATAGATGCCGCTGGGCTGGGTCTGGAAACCGAAGACGAGGCCGATGTAGTCGTCGTCGCCGGCGGTTTCGACCTTCATGCGGCCGGTGAACGACTGATCGATGAAGTCGAAATCGCTCACATAGAATGTTGGGTCGCCGTTGATGTACTGCTTGACGCTCGACCCGCCGGTCTCGATCCGCCAGTCGCCCGCCCCGAGGGTTGCGTAGTCGCGCTCGGACCAGGCGGCGAGGTTGACCTGATTGCCTTGGAGCACGAGGAGATCGATGGCGTTCGAGCCGTCGGCGTATCCCGGCGAGACGGAGATCACCGAGTCATCCCCGCCGCCGACTGCGCGGTTCGGCCCTAGGTTCAATAGCTGATATGTGGACGCATTGCGTGCGTCTGCGCCGACGACGGGCTCCGACAACAGCAAACGGATCGAGGAAGGCTCGGTGGCGGTCGCGGTGCCGGGTTCGATGCCGAGGATCCGCGGTGGGACGTTGGTGAGGAGCTGTCTTGGTTCGAGCGTCTCGAGCTCGATGAAGCGGCCCACTCGACTCGTGCGGTTCGCGCTTGCTCGACGTCGGCTGAAGACGGAGTTCGTGGGACGAAGGGAGCGTCGCATCGTGGACATCCTGGGGTGCCTATTCGAGGTGGTTCGCTGACGGCTATGTTCGTGGAGATCCCCGAGAGCTCGACTCGGCTCAGATCGAGAACACCTCATGGCTCGATAGATTGATCATGTCGGCATCAACGCCGTTGCGCGGTCGATGGATGGCGATATCAAGAGGATGGGAATCCGAGGATCCATGAAGCGAGAGCAGGCGCAACGGCTCTCGATCTGCACAGATCGCGCCGGAATCACACGGAGAAGACCCCGAGCTTTCGATTCGGACCGGATTCGTGGCGATGATCACAAAGTGCGGTGTCGGATGCAAGCGCTTCGGGACGGTCCAGAGCGTGATGTCGTGCGTGGATGATGTCGGCCGACGGAGTCGCGCGGCGCGATTCGACCGACTCGAATGGGGCTGAGGAAGGGTCGCTCGGGCAGGGATGCGTCAGGATGGGCGACAGGAATGCGATGCGGAAAGATGTTGATCCTTGGGAACGCACCGACCGAGCCTGAGACGGCCCGGTCGATGGTGTGGATCGAATCGGCCGGGGCCGATTCAGGTCTTGGGGCGATGGGCGATCGAAACGGAATTGATGCAGTAGCGCAGTCCGGTCGGTGCGGGGCCGTCGTCGAAGACATGCCCGAGGTGCGATCCGCAACGGGAGCAGGTCACCTCGATTCGACGCATACCGTGGCTGAGGTCGAGCGTTTCCGTGATGCGCTCGTCGTGCGCGGGGGATGAGAACGACGGCCAACCGCAGCCGGAGTCGAACTTGGAATCGGACGTGAAGAGTTCTTCACCGCACCCCGCGCAGAGATAGGTGCCCGGTTCTTTGGTATTCCAGTAGGCGCCGGTGAAGGCACGCTCGGTACCTTTCTGGCGGAGGACGTAGTACTGTTCGGGCGTGAGGAGTTCTCGCCATTCAGCATCGGAGCGCTGCATCGGATCCTCGGTGAACGGGTTCGCGAAGCCTCGAGACGGCCGACTGAACGACGATCTCGATCGAGTCGGCATGAGGATTGTACGAACGTCGGCGAACCGAGATTCGATTCAACCCTCACGCGGTCGAGAATAGAGGGCGACGACGGCTCGAGCGGTCCGAAGGCCGTCGACCGCCGCGGAGACGATGCCCCCCGCGTAACCGGCGCCTTCGCCGCAAGGGTAAAGACCCTCGATGCTGGGACTGCGACGGGTGTGATCCTCGCGTGGGATCCGGACGGGAGAACTCCCGCGCGACTCGGGGCCGGTGAGTGTGGCGTCGGCGAGGAACTTGCCGCCGAATCTCCGATCCATCGCGGGCAGTCCCCGAAGGAGGCCTTCCATCACGAGGGGATGGAGCAAGAGGCCGAGATCGCTGGATTTCGTGCCTCGGGGGTAGCTCGACGGGAGCCGCCCCTTGCTCTTGCGATCGGCGAGGAAGTCGCGTGCCCATTGAATCGGAGCGGCGTAGCTGCGATCTCCGGCGAGATAGGCCAAGCGCTCGGCTCGCTGCTGGAAGTGGACTCCGGCGAGAGGATGCCGGCTGCCGGTCTCGGCCGGGTCGATCGTGAGCACCAGACCGCTGTTGGCGAAGGGCGAATCGTGGCGACTCTCGCTCATTCCGTTGGTGCAGAAATAGCCGGGCTCGCTCACGCTCGGCATGACGTATCCGCCGGCACACATACAGAAGGTGAAGAGCTCGCGCGATCCGGCCCGGACGACGAGACTGTAGTCCGCGGCACCGAGGTCGGCTCGATCGGAATGGGGACCGTAACGCGCGAGGTTCACCTGCGACTGAGGTTGTTCGATGCGCACGCCCATCTGAAAGGGCTTCGCCTCGAGCGGAACTCCCCGGCGCAGGAGCATGCCGTAAGTGTCTCTCGCACTATGGCCGACGGCGAGCACGACCACCTCCGCCTCGAGATGCCCCGAGCTGGTGGAGATGCCGCGCATTCGTCCATCTGCGAAGTCGAGATCCTCGAGTCGCGTCGAGAACCGAACCTCGCCGCCCAGACTCTCGTGTTTGCGGCGCAAGGTGCGGACGATGAGCGGAAGTCGATTCGATCCGAGATGCGGCCGACTCTCGTAGAGGATCGACGGTTTTCCGTGACAATCGGCGAGAACCTCGAGGACCTTCCGGACGTCGGGACCGGTATTGCGGCTGGTCAGCTTGCCGTCGCTGAACGTGCCCGCCCCGCCTTCTCCGAAGAGGTAATTGCTCTCGGGATCGAGCGGACCGCCGGAGTCGAAGCGTCGGACGTCGGCGACGCGGTCCTTCACTTCGCGTCCACGCTCGAGAATGATGGGCCGATACCCCTCGAGTGCGAGGAAGTAGCCGGCGAAGAGCCCCGCGGGGCCGGCGCCGACGATGACGGGGCGGCGTTCGAGGGGACGCGTTCCCGGTTCGGGCCAGTCGAAGCGTTCATCCTCGAAGCGTTCGAGGTCGCGCGGCGACGTCGGCGAACCGACGAGCTTGTCTTCGAGGTCGGGGAGCTCGAGTTCGAGCGAGTAGACGAAGTGGAGATCGTCGTGGCGGCGAGCGTCGAGGCTCTTGCGGAGAATCCGCCAGCGAGCGAGATCCGAGACCGGGATGCCGAGGCGCGCGGCGGCACGCTCGGGGATCGCCGATTCGGGTTCGCCCAGTTCGAGGCGGAGATTCGAGAGTTTCAGAGCCATGGCGTACGACCGAGGGGCCGGAGAACGAGGCCGGAGGTCGCGGCGGCGACCTCGAGCGACCTCGAACGCGGGGGCTTTGGTGGTGTGGGTCAGACCGTCGAGGTGCGGAGCATCGACTCCGACCCCACGACGGGACCGAAACAGATCAAGGTGATGTCGTCCGCTTGTGCGTGATCGACCGAGAATTCACGGATCGCTTGGAGGATCGACCGCCCCACTTCCGAAGGCGAGCCCGAAGACTCTTGGATTCGGCGGATGAGACGACGGTTGTCCTTGGTGTCGTAGAGTTCCTCGCGGACGTTGCGGGAGTCGGTCACGCCGTCGGAGAAGATCACCACGACGTCGCCGCGAGTCAGCTTGATCTCGGTCTGGGCGTACTCGACGCCGGGCATGATCCCGAGCGGGAATCCGGCGATCTCTTCGCCGACCTCCTCGATGACGCCGGTGGAACGCCGAACGATCACGGGGAGGTGTCCCGCCGAGGCGAGGGTCAGTCGATGCTCGAGCGGATCGAGCATGTTGAGACTCATCGTGATGAACTTCTCGTCGATCCCGGCATCGCAGAGGATCTGGTTGAGGTCGTTGGCCGCTTCGGCGGGATTCGGCTTCGTCAGCATCGAGAATCGCGTATCGCCCGAGAATTTCGCCATCATCAGCGCAGCGGCGACTCCCTTGCCGGAGACGTCGGCGAGAGCGATCCCGAGTCGATTCTCTCCGAGTGGAACGAAGTCGTAATAGTCGCCGCCGACCTCGTAGGCGGGTTCGTAGTGTGCGAAGAACTCGTAGCCTTCATACTTCGGCATCGACTGCGGCAGGAACCGTTTCTGCACCTGGCGGGCCAGGTTCATGTCACGATCGATGCGATCACGCTCGATCATGCGTTCATGCAGGGTCGCGTTCTGCAGCGCGATCGCGGCCTGACCGGCGACCGCGGCGAGGACGTCGAGGTCGTCCTGGTGGAACTGCTTGGAATCGCGCGTGTCGAGCTGGATGATGCCGAGCACTTCGCCGTCGGGCGGCAGCAGCGGAACGCACATCACCGAGCGGATCTTGAGATCGGCGATCGAGGCCCCCATCGGGAGATTCGTGTCGTTCGACGCATCCTGGCTCAGCACGGCGCGCTTCTGGTTCAGGACACGGTTCACGATCGAGCGACTGATTCCCATCGGCGCTTCGTCCGAGGGCACCGACGACCCGAGCCCGATGCGCTTGTTCGGGCGATAGTCGAACGCCTTGCGGATCAGCTTCTTGGTCTCGGGTTCCTGGAGGATCAGGAATCCTCGCTCGGCCTGAGGGAAGAGCTTCATCAGAGAGGCGAGGATCTTGGGCGCGACGGTATCGATCTCGAGGTCGCTCGCGAGATCCCGAGCGATCTCGAGGATGGCGGCGAGCTTCGCCTCGGGGCGGACCGCCGAGGCCATCGCGCTCGATCTCGAGGCGTCGAGCGTGTGCATCGGTCCGTCGGCCGCCTCGATGATCGGAACCTCGGGGTCGGGGGGAGCCTGGCCCGGAGCAGGGGGTTTGGTGTAGTAGATGAATTCCGTTTCACAGATGCTGATTCGATCCTGAGGGCGAATCGGGTAGGGCTTGTGCGGGTCGAGCAGATTGCCGTTGAGGTAGGTCTTGTTGCGCGAGTTGAGGTCGACGAGAACGTGCGCCTCGCCTTGCCGGCGGATCTCGGCATGGTTGCGGCTGACGGCGGTCGAATCGAGGACGATCTGGCAATCAACCGAACGTCCGATCACTACGTGGTCGACCTCGAGCTCGATCAGTTGGCCCGCGGCGTCGCCGGTCACTCTCTTCAGCACGGCCATCTGAGAAGGCTCCTAGCAGGCAGTTCGGAATCGGTCGATCGTGTCGGATCGGCGAACGAAAGGACACCAGGCATCTTGTGCGGGGGTGGTGATCGAGGGGACGAGGAGGTCAGAACGGAGCGCGGCCGAATGTGTCTCGGAGCGTGATCTCCATCATCCGAAAGATCAGATTCCGTTGGATCTCGACGAGACGATTGCGGGTCGAGGGGCTGAGCGACGCGGTCTCGAGATCGATGAGGGCGTCGTTGGTGATCTCGAGGCAGAGTTCGGCGAGCGCGGGATCCGCCAAGGTTCCGATGAAGTCCTCGCGGCGTCCGAAGATGTTCAGGACTCTATCTGCGTCGCGGTCGAGGACTCCGATGCCGACACGGAGGATCTCGGCGAGTCGATCATCGTGGCCGCGGCTGGTCCTCTCGAGTTCGTCGGCGAACACCCTCAGCTTGGATACGTCTCGCGCCTGGAACAGTTCGCGCCCGAGTTGAGTATACGCTTTCGAGGTCCATTCCTTGTCGAGAGGGTGATGCCCTGCGACGGCGACCCAAGCGGCCTCGCGCGAATGGACATCGGCCTCGATGAGTGCGTAACGGTACTGGGCTTGCGGCGTCGGTCGCTTGGGGATCTTGCTCCAATCGGGGAACATCCACAATGCGGGCGTCGGCTGCGGGGCTGCGGCCGCGGCGGGGGAGAGCAGGTCGCGCGGACGCGACTGCCAACCTCCGAGCGCTCCAAGGAGCAGGAGCATTACGGCGGCGACCTTCGGCCAGTGACGCAGTCGATGTCGCGACGGCTCGACTTCGTCGTTGAGGGCTGTGGCGGCGACCGTGGATGCACGAGCCGAAGACGGAGTCGGGCCGGCCTGGGCTCCCGAGGGGTTCGAGATCGGGGGGGAGGGCGGGATTGCGGCGGTCGGGATGCCGATCGAGACGTTTTGTCCCGAGAGCGAATTCGCCTGCGAGTTCTCCTTGATCCGAGCGAGGTCGCGCAACATCTCGGCGGCGGACTGGTAGCGCGCCGCAGGGTCTTTCTCCATCAGTCGCATCACGAGTCGGCAAAGCTCGGGCGGGAGGTCCGACCGAATCGCGGCGAGGTCGGGCGGGGCATCCTTGACGTGCTTGACCGCCAACGCGATCGGCGAATCCGACTGGAAAGGCGGTCGCCCCGACAGCAGGTGGAAGAACGTCACGCCGAGCGAGTAGAGGTCGCTCCGGTGATCGAGCGGGAAGCCCTGGGCCTGCTCCGGGCTCATGTAGAGCGGAGTTCCCATGGCGACCTCGGGCTGGGTGATCGACGGTCCGCCCGCGTCGTTCGAGTCGCGGCAGAGACCGAAATCGGCGACCTTCACCAGGCCGCGGCGGGTGACCAGGATGTTCTCGGGCTTGATGTCGCGATGAATCAAGCCGCCCTCGGCCGCGGCGCGGAGTGCATTTCCCGCCTGCTTCATGATCGACAGCGCTAGGGGAAGCTCGGGCGGTCCCTTTCGATCGAGGTAATCCTTGAGGGTGGTGCCCGGGACGTATTCCATCACGAAGAAATGCAGGTCGTCGATCGAGTCGACCATATGGATATGGACGATGTTCGGATCGCTGAGTTTCGCCGCGGCGAGGACTTCCTTGCGAAATCGAGCCAAAGCCGTGGTGCTCGAGACGAGGTCGGGCCGGATGACCTTGATCGCGACTTCGCGATTCAAGCTCTTCTGCCGGGCCAGGTACACTTCGCCCATTCCACCGCGACCGAGACGGCGTTCGATCTCGAAGTCGCCGAGGGTCGTCCCGGTGAGGTCGCGCGCCTCCGCCGTTCGCCCGGCTTCCCAAGCGAGCGTTTCGTGGTTGCTCGATTCGTTCGGCAACGGATTGCGGGGCATCGAGTTGGGCTCATCTCTCGGAGGAAGGGAAGCGCTCAGTGGATCCGGGGTGGGTTCCCCCTCGACCTCTCGCGAACGTCCGTCCCTCGAACTCTACGTCGGAGGAGAGCTCGAGCAGAACGAATCGTCCGGAGCGATCGTACCCGTAGCCTGCCTCCAGGGATTCGTCGCGGAAGGAACTCGATTCTAGCGAGAGTGGATGCTAAATTGAAATGAGGGATCTCGGGAAGCTCGGCCGACTCGATCGAGCCCGTCCCGAGAGCGTCTTCCAGGGAGCCGCAGCGATGGACCTCCGTTCGACACGCTCGATCCTCGCGGCGATCGTCGGTTTTTCTTCGATCTCGGCCGCGTGTCTGGCTTTCCAGCAATTGGGGCAGGTCGGCCAGGCCGGTCGCGACGTCGCGACTCCGCCGCCGTTCGGAGGCGACGCGACGCTCACGTTCGCCGGCTTGGGCGGCACGGCTCGTCCCACGCTGCCGCCCCAGGGCGATTGGGCCGAGGTCATCAAGGCCGACAATCGCTGGCTGGTCATCCAGAACGGCTCGGGCCAGCAGTTTCCAATCTCATATGAAAACGTTCGTCAGTTCTTCGTGAGATGGCCGGGCTCGATCGACGACGCCGCGGCGGACGCACTCGTCGAAGTGACCGGCGTGGACATCGGCAGCAACGGGCTTCGCACCGACCACATCGACATCTACGAGGAAGCCGCCCGGACGCTCGTTTCCCCGACCTTTCTCCGTCTCGTCGGCTTCAATCGCGTTTATTCGGCGATCGACGTCGTCCAGGAGTCGAACTACGGGATCTACTTCCCGATGACCCCCGCCGAGTACGCGATTCCTCGACGCCTGCACGTCGTGGGACCGATCCTCGCTCGTTCGCCGCTCCAGCTTGCGATCGAGGGCAACAACGCCGTCACCGTCTACCCCGCGCCGACGGGCGTTTCGGTGACCCAGGTCACCGTCGGAAACCCCTCGATCCCGAAGGTCGGCGACCGCGTCTACTTCGTCGCCGAGTCGGCCGAGCCCAAGACGCTCACCGTCAGCCAGCTCGTTCTCTACAAGAATACGCCGTTTCGTCTCGGTCGCTGAAGCTCACTTCGTTGCAGCGGCCTCGGATTCCGCGGCCGCGTGCTCGGCATCCGGGCCGACGGGATCTTCTCCGACGACCCGATAGAGCGGCAGGAATCGATAGTAGACCTCCAGGGTCAAGATCGACAGGGCCGTCGTGTAGTGTCGCCCAACTCGGCGACCCTGGACGTCGGGCTGAGGGCGGTTGGGGTCCCAACTCCCGCGATCGCACCCCTCACCCGCGGTCTGCATCGAGATCAGGCCTTCCCGCAGGCGGGTATTCCAGTCCTTCCAGTCCTTGTCCTGCATGTTGTGGAGCATCTGCGTGGCGTAGTACCAGTAGTAGATGTTTCGCTCGGTCGATTCACGAAGGTCGCTCGCGACGAGTCGGCTGCCTTCCCGGAGGGCCGGGTGATCCTTCGGCCAGCCGAGATACTGGCGACAGAGGAGGGCCTCGGCCGTCATCACCATCGAGATTGGACTTCCCGGCAGGTACCCGTAGGTGATGCCTCGATCGTCGGTCGCCGCGAGGTCGAGATAGCGGCGACACCCGGTGGTCACGTTCTTCGGGGTTCCCAGGCCCGCGAGTCTCCCGCTGCGCAACGCGAAGATCTGCCAGCCGAACACCGAGGTATCCCCGGGCTGCCCGAGATAATAGCGCCAGCCGCCGTCGGCGGTGTTCTGGGTCTTCGCGATAAAGGCGAGGGCCCTCTGCGCCGGGACGCGGAGCTTGGGATCCTTGGTCAAGCCGTACGCCTCGCAGATGGTCATGCATCCGATGGCATGGGTGTAGTAGCGAGTGTTGCCGCTCCCTCCGAGGAAGAGTTCGCCGTCCCGGGATTGCTGCTTGAGCAACCACGCGAGCCCACGACGGATCGGCTCCTGATATCGGCCTTCCTTCATGTGGGAGTGCCCTGCGCCGAGCATCGGAAGCAGCGCCAGTCCGGTGGCGGCCACGTCCGAGCGCATCGAGGGTTCGGAGGGGCATCCCTCGCCTCTGCACTGGGGATGACAGTCGAGAGACCAGGAACCGTCGGCCTTTTGGTGCCGTGCGAGCCATTCCAGACCGGCCGTGACAGATTTCTCGGACTCGACCGTGCCTCCCTGTCGCCGGATGAGTCGCGCCTTCATCAGATCGTCGCGGCCCGAGAAGGGAGCGGACAGATCCTCGATGTGGACACCCATCCGATTCGACTCGCCGACGACGATGTCGGTCAGTCGGAGACTCGGACCCGCGAGAGCGCTCGTCGAGAGCTCGATCCGCTCGTTGAACGCGATCGACGCCGGCATCCTCGGCGTGGCGGTGACCGTGAGATTCGGGTCGTTCGAGGGAAATCCCAACGACGGAAAATCCGAGCCGACGGCGGTCGTGAAGGGATCCCCGGCCCGTTCACCAGGGACGAGCGAGGTGACGTCCTCCCCCAACGGGGCCGATCCGTCGATTCCGCTCTCGAATCCCGCCGCCCGTTCCTCGACGGGTTGGACGAAGTAGATCATCGCCATGACGACGAGAGCCGAGAGATGGAGCGCGAGGCTGATTCCCCAGCTCGGAGCGTTTCGCAGCAGGCCGGACGAGGTGCCCTCGAGTCGCCTACCGATGCGGTGCATCGCGATGCGCAGCCGTCGACGTGCACGAGATCGTGAGGCGATCATCGGATTGTTCCCCGAAGCAGGGGGACGAGCGAGGTGAACAACGACGCCGGGTCGATGCGCGTGACGCCGCGATCGTCCGACGCAGCGGAGTCCGATCTTATTCGATCACACCGACCGACGTCGATCGAAATGTCGTTCTTCGTTCTGGAAAACGTCGTGCCGGAAGAGTCGTCGACTCTCTCTCGCGTCAGTCCGTCCCAGCTTCTCGGCCGCGAACTTCGACCTCGGCCCAGTCGAGCGACTCGAGAAGGGGGCGAGCCTGGGCCGCGTCGGCCGCGACGACGAAGATCAGGGAATCGGGCCGGATCGCGCGCCGAGCGGCGGCGATCGCCGAGGCAGGATCGACTTGGGCGATCCGAGCCGGTAGTCGCCGATACTCGTCGAGCGGCAGGTCGTGCACGAAGAGATGAGCGAATCTCGAGACGAGAGCGGCGGGCGTCTCGAACAACCGCGCCTGTCCCTCGATGATCGATCGCTTCGCCTCCTCGACCTCCGTCGGAGTCGGGGGCCGATGGTCGAGGAACGCACGGATCTCGTGGCGGATCTCCGCGAGCGCCTCGTGGATCTTGTCGGCTTGGAGGCTCGAGGAGATCAGGAACGGGCCCGTCGATCGTCGAAAATCGAAGGTCGAGCGAATCCCGTAGGTCAGGCCTTTTTCCTCGCGGATCTTGGTGTTGAGACGCGAGTTGAATTGTCCGCCCAGGATCAGGTTCGCCACGGAGAGAGCGTCATGGTCGGGGGCGAGCCGATCGGTACCGAGGTGACCGATCTTCACGACCGCTTGACGTGCTCCCGGGTCGTCCAGGAGGACGATTCTCGGCGCAGCGGCAAGATCCGGCGAGGTCGGCGCGGGGCGAGAAGCCTGGCCGGAGTGGAAGCGGGGATGGTCGAGCAGGAGTTCGAGGATCCCCGCCGCGTCATCGAATCGCACATCGCCCGCCACGACGCAGACCGCGCTCTCGGCGCGGAGCGACGACTCGTGGTGCATCCTCAGCATGTCGCGCGAGAGTGCGGAGACCGTCGATTCGGTTCCCTCGATCGGAATGCCGAACGGATGTGAAGGACCAAAGATCTCTTGTGCGAATACGCGAGCGACTCTCTTCTCCGCGCGGTTGCGCGCTGCTTGGAAGGCGGCGAGGGTTCGACCCTTGATGCGCTGGAAATCGGTCTCGGGAAAACTCGGTTCGATCGCGATCTCGGTCACGACCTCGAGGCTCTGCGCGAAGTGCGTGGAGAGGCATTGCAGACCGAGGTAGACGCCATCCCAGCCGCAGTCGATCGAGAGTTGGGTTCCCAGGGACTCGAGGGCGGTCGCGATAGCGTGAGCGTCGCGTCGCTCGGTTCCCTCGTCGAGCAGGTCGACCGTGAGTTGAGCGAGACCGCCCAGCTCCGCCGAGTGGCTGGCCGCCCCGCCGGGGAGCATGAGAGTCGCCGCGACGATCGGGAGTTCCGGGCGTTCGATCACGCAGAGCGTCGTGCCGTTGGAGAGCCGCGCAGCCTTGGGGGTGGGCGGCTCATAAGCCGTGGAGACGGCGGAGGCGGGCGGGACGGACCGATCGGGGGCGACGATGCGCTTGCCGGGGTCGCCGTCGCGTACCGAGAACTCGACCCGCGGACGGCCCACGACGTACCGGATCGCGACCTCGCGCACCTGCTCGGGAGTCACTGCGAGCGAGCGCTCGAGTTCGAGGCCGAGCCGTCCCGGATCGCGGAGGTAGACGTTGAACGCGTTGAGTCGGTCGGCCATTCCTCCGAAGCCCCCGGTTCGGTCGAGGGCGTAGATGAAATTCGCCGCTCTTTGGGCCTGGATCCGGCTCATCTCCTCGGGGTTCGGGCCGCGGTCGGCGAGGTCTGCGATCTCGGAGTCGAACGCCTCGCGGACCGCGTCGAGACTGCTTCCCGGTCGGAGCGTCCCGTGGATCATGAACGTTCCCGCGAGTTCCTTGCCCGACTGCCAGGCCGAGACGTCCTGGAGCAACTCGTTCTCCATCACGAGCTTGCGGTACAGGCGGCTCGACTTCCCCCGCGCGAGGACGTCGGCGAGCGCGTCGAGCGCATGGTCGCCGTCGGTGAACTGCGGAACCGTGTGCCAGGCCAGGTAGAGCTTGTCGAGGCCGACGCGGTCGCGGAGTTCGGCACGCTTGGTGGATGTGAGAGCCACGGACGGACAGGAGGGACCAACAGCCGCCGCTCCCCCATCGATCGAGCCGAACCAGCGCTCGGCGAGGTCGAGGGCGCGTTCCTCGTCGAGATCTCCGACGATGCTCAAGGAGGCATTCGTCGGGACGTAGAAGCGCCGAAAGAAGCTCTCGACGTCGTCGAGACCTGCCGCCTCGACATCCTCCATCGCCCCGATGGTGAGGTGGCGGTAGGGGTGGTGTTCGGGGTAGAGCAGTTCGGAGAGGATCTGCCAGGTCTTTCCCCCGGGGCGGTTCGCGTAGTTTTGACGGTACTCGTTCTTGACGACGTCCTTCTGAATCCTCAATTTCTCCGCGGTGAGCGCCGGGAGGAAATGACCCATCCGGTCCGACTCCATCGCCAACGCTTTCTCGACGTGGGCTGTGGGCAGGTCGACGAAGTAGTTGGTGCGATCGCTCGAGGTCGAGCCGTTGATCCGCGCGCCCAAGGGCAGGAGCGGTGAGAAGAAGTCGTCGGGGTAGTGCTCCGATCCCTCGAACATCAGGTGTTCGAAGAGGTGCGCGAAACCGCTCTGCCGCGCGGCCTCGTTCTTCGACCCCACGTGATACCAGAGATTCACCGCGGTGATCGGGAGAGAGCCCTGCCTGCGAGCGATCACGTCGAGGCCGTTGGCGAGAGTGCGCTTGGTGAACGAGATCTCGGGAATGCGCATCGGGGTCGCCATGGTTTCGTTTCGCGTGAGCCTGGACGGATGAGTCGGCGAGAGGAAATACAATACCGCGCATAGCCGTCGATCGACCACCGCCGCGATGCGATCGAAGGAGCTCGAGGCTCCACGAGCACAGAGTGTCGCCGTCGACATGTCGACGCCGGGACGGTTGCGACGTGTTCGATCATGTCGACAACATGCCATGCAGTCATGCGGCTCCGGAGCAACGTCGAGTGATCGATCGCTTCCGGTCGACTTTTTTCTCTATGCGGCGCGAGGGGAGCGGGTAGAATGCCCAAGCAAGCGACATGGGCGGGTGGATGGGCGAGTGGTCACTCTCAACGCTCCGTCTCGACCCGAAGCGAAGGGGCTCTCCTCGACTCGGGCCCGTCCGGGTCGCCCATCGATCGACCGCCGCCGGTCGAACGTCTATCCGCGAGGCAAGGCCGGGCCGTGAACTGGGACGACATCATCGAAGACGCCGCTGCGACCGATACGGGCATGCGGCGATCGAACAACCAGGATTGCCACGCGATCGTTCGCGCCTCGGGTGCCGAGTCGTGGAAACAACGCGGCCACCTGTTCGTCGTTGCCGACGGAATGGGCGCCCACGCCGTGGGGGAACTCGCCAGCAAGATGGCGTGCGACAACATTCCCCACCACTACTTGAAGAACAAGACCGCACCCCCCGCCGAGGCCATCACCAAAGCCTACAAAGATGTAGGCATGATGATCCACTCGAAGGCGTCCGCGAATCGCGACTTCCAAGGGATGGGAACTACCTGTTCGACCCTGATCCTCCGACCCGAGGGAGCGCTGATCGCCCATATCGGCGATTCGCGCGTCTATCGAGTCCGAGAGAACCGGATCGATCAGCTCTCGTTCGATCATAGTCTCGCCTGGGAACTCGTCCGGCGCAAGCATCTGACTCCCGAGCAGGCGCAGAAAGCGGTTCCGCGCAACGTCATCACGCGCAGTCTCGGCCCCGATCCGCACCTCGAGGTCGATATCGAAGGGCCGCTGCCGGTCGCCCCCGGCGACGTATTCCTCCTCTGCTCCGACGGACTCTCCGGTCCCGTGACGGATCCCGAGATCGGTCTCTTCGCCGGGAATCTCCCGCCCAAGGACGCCGCCCGCTACCTCGTTCACTTCGCCAACCTTCGCGGCGGACTCGACAATATCACGGTCGTGGTCGCACGGATCGGCGCCTGGGTCGATCCGGACAGCAACCAGGAACTCCCCAGGGTCGACCCCACGGCGGCGGGAGATGCCCGATCCGGCGGCGGAATCGGTCGCGCTCTGGCGGGTCTCTTCGGCGGCAAGCGAAAAGCCGAGCCCGCCCCGGTCGAAGAGCACCGCTATCAGACCGCCGAGTGCGGGTTCTCCAACGAGCTCCTCGGAAGGGTCAACGATCTCGTGGCGCATTCCCAGAACGTCGCGGTCGAGCAAGCCTGGCATCTCGACTGGCCGAGCCTCACAGGCCTACGCCGACAGACCAAGGAAGCCCTCGAACAATCGAAGCCGCATCGAGCCTTGCGCTCGCTCGGCGAGTCGATGGTGATCTTGGGAACCGCGGGACGCCAGCACAAGAAGGCGAAGGCCGGGAACGGAACGCACTGAGATGCCCGATCGCGATCGTCCTCGGCCGCATCCCGACACCATGTGTGCACGGCCCACGGAGCTGCCCGCGTCGGCGACCCCTCCCCTCAGCCCCCCGCTCCAGCTCAGTTCGGTCTATGAAGTGGCCGATCTCGCGCTCGTCGACGCAATCTATGAACGTCGCGAAGCGGGATACATCTATGCTCGCGACGCCCACCCGAATGCGACCCAACTCGCGAGCAAGCTCGCCGCACTCGAGGGGGCCGAGGCGGCCTTGATCTGCGGCTCGGGCATGGCGGCGGAAGCGGCGGTCTTCCTCAGTTTCACAGGGCAAGGTCGGCGCGTCGCACTCTCCGAAGGGCTGTACGGTCGAACCGGGACGCTCGTGGAGAAGGAGCTCAGCCGTTTCGGAGTCGCGTGCGCGGCATTCGACCCGACGAGGCCCGAGACCTTGCGACCACTGCTCGACGACGGCACGGGGCTGGTCTTCCTCGAGACGATCACGAATCCGCTCTGTCGAGTCGCCGACCTCACGGGTATCGTCGACGCGGCCAAGGAGACGGGTGCAACCGTCGCGCTCGACCACACCTTCGCGCCTCTCCTCTGTCGACCGATCGAACTCGGCGTCGACCTGGTGATCCACTCCTGCACGAAACTGATCGGCGGACATTGCGACGTCACTCTCGGATGCGTCGCCGGACGCATGGACGTGATCGCTCGACTCTCGAACCTCGCTTCGACATTCGGCCTGACGGGGAATCCCTTCGACAGTTGGCTCGCCCTGCGTGGAGTCTCGACGCTCGCCCTGCGGGTCGAGCGCACGTCGACATCGGCCCTGGAGATCGCCCGTCGGCTCGAGGCCGCCCCCGCCGTGCGGGTCGTGAATTATCCCGGTCTCGCGTCGCACCCCGATCACGGCCGCGCGAGCACGGTCTTCGGCGGACGCTTCGGCGCCATGATGAGCTTCGATCTTGGATCCCGTGAATCGGCCGACCGATTCATCCGCGGTCTCGAGCACATCCCCTACGCTCCCAGCTTCGGCGACGTCTCGACCACCCTCAGCCACCCGACGACCACGAGCCACCGCTATCTCGCAGCCGACCAGCGCGAGCGGCAGGGGATCGGCCCCGGATTGATCCGGCTCTCGGTGGGGCTCGAGGCGGTCGACGACATCTGGTCGGATCTGGAGTCCGGTCTCACTGCCGTCTGAGAAAGCGTTCGATTCGTCTTCTCTCCCGACCGGAAACCGAGGCACCTCGATGATCACCTTTCTCCTCGCGACGGCGCTCTTGGTTCCGACGAGCGAGCCGTTTCCCAGCGACCTCACTCGGTGGATCCCCGACGGCGAGACTCCCGTCTTCGCGGGCACCGGCACGGGCACCTGGGACGCAAAGATCCGCGAGCGAGGTTGGATCATGGAACTGGGGGGCGTCTACCACCTCTGGTACACGGGCTACAACGACGCGATCTCGGGCAACCGCTTTCTCGGTCACGCCGTCTCGCGCGATGGTCGAACCTGGACCCGCGACCCGAACAATCCCCTGCGTCGCGGCTCGTGGGTCGAGGACATGTGCGTCGTCGCCCATGAAGGCGTTCTGTACATGTTTGCCGAAGGCGAGAAGGATCGCGCCCATCTGCTCACCTCCAGCGATGGGAGTCAATGGACCGAACGCGGGCCGCTCGACATTCGGAAGGTCGACGGCTCGCCCATCAGCGAAGGACCGTACGGCACCCCGACCGCCTGGTTCGAGAACGGCGCGTGGCACCTCCTCTACGAGCGCGGCGACCGCGGTGTCTGGCTCGCTCGCTCGACCGACCTGCGAGTTTGGACCAACGTTCAAGACGACCCCGTGATTCCGATGGGGCCCGCGGCCTATGATCGCGAGGCGGTCGCGGTCAATCAGATCTTCAAGCGCGACGGTTGGTACTACGTCATCTACCATGCCAACGCCCAGCGACCCTGGAAGGACTGGACGACCTGCATCGCGCGATCGAAAGATCTCATCCACTGGGAGAAGTTCTCGGGGAATCCCATCGTCGCCGAGAACTGCTCCAGCGGCATCCTCGTCTCGACTCCGGCGGGCCCCCGACTCTACACGATGCACCCGGCGGTGCGCGTGTTTCGACCCGCCCCCTGATCGCCGCCTCGGAGTCGACCCTTCGAAACGGGACGAGGCCCTCGAGGAATTCCTCGAGGGCCTCGCTATCGATGATCCGCCTTCAGTTCATCCTGGAACACGGCGGAATTCCCGCGTCGACACGACAGGGAACCTGAACGTAGAGAGCGACGCGAAAGCCTCTCCAGCCTCCTGGCGACTCGTATCGAAAAGTGCTCGGCTCCCGACTCGTCCGAGTCACGCTCCCATAGAACTATAGGCCCGACTCGCCGAGAAGTGACTGCGTGCATGCGTGGATTTTTCCGGATCATTGATAGAGGACGCCTATCCGTCTTCTGTAGTCGTCGTAGGTTTCCTCGAACAACCGGCTGGCCGCCTCTCGACCGATGTGGCAAGCGGCCGTGAGAACCAGCGGAGGCCGTCCCGCCTCAGTGAGCCGACGCGCGACTTCCGCCTTCAGAAGATTGATGATCAGGCAGCCGGTGACGCTCGAGATCGGAGCGACGGGCGTACTCAGTTGATCGATCGTGACCGCGGCGTCTCCCGCCGGGGCATGGGTGTCGATCACGAGGTCGGCGACCTCCGAGAGTTTTCTCCCCGACTCGTGCTTCGAGGTCGAGGAATTCGAGTGGGCCAGGGCGGTGAGTGCGACCACGAACATCCCGAGTCGTCGAGCCTCGAGGGCGACGTCGATCGTGACTGCGTTGCAGCCGCTCGTCGAGATCGCGAGCAGGGTGTCGGCCGGCGACGTGACGAAGTTCCGCCAGAGGACCGGTCCAAACCCCTGGACGTTTTCCAGGAACATCGCCTGGCGTTGGCCATTCGCCCCGACCACGGGGTTGTGAAAGGTCATCGAGAGTTCGACGATCGGGTGAAAACCCGGAAACGACCCGTAGCGAGGAAACATCTCCTCGACCGCCATCCGGCTGTGACCGGTTCCGAAAACATGGACGAGACGGTCTTGGAGGATCGATGACGCAAAGCGATCCGCGGCCGCCCGGATCGCGGGCAGGCTGTCGCGCTCGACCGCATCGATCGCGGAGCGGACGGCGGCGAAGTACTGCGCCGAGGGGTCGATCATCGAAGTCCTTCCGTGATGCTCCAGCCGCCTGAGACCTCGAGAACGACTCCCGTGAGGAGGCGATTGGCGGGTTCACAGAGAAACAGCGCAGCCTCGGCGCAGTCCTGGGGCGAGCCGGGTCCCGAGGCCATCGGTTGCTTGACCGCGAGGTAGGAAAGGATCGCTGGGTCGCCGACGGCGCGACGGGCCATGGGAGTGTCGATCAACCCCGGCGCGAGGAGGTTGAACCGGATTCGGTCGCGGGCATATCGAGAGGCCGAGGCGAGCGTGAGAGCCTGAACGGCGGCCTTGGAAGCGGCGTAGGCGATCGTGCCGAACCGCTCGGGCGAAGGCGACCAAGCGAGAACCGACCCGACGTTCACGACTGCACCGCGAACCCCCGAATCGTCGAGCGGCTGCCCGAGCATCCGTCGAACCGCAGCGCGATTCGTCAAAAAGGGGCCCTGCGCATTGACGTCGAACACGGTTCTCCAGCCGTCGAGCGTGCACGAGTCGAGCGGTGCGTCGCCGAACGCTCGGCCGCTGATGCCCGCCACGTGAACGAGGACGTCGAGACGGCCGCCAAAGGCACGCTCGCAATGTCGGAAGACGCTCTCGACGCCTTGCTCATCGCGGGCATCGAGCACGAGGGCTGTGGAACCCGGCAGATCGGCGTGGAACGCCTGGATCTCGGCCGAGTCGCGACCCGTGGCGATCACGCGTCCGCCCTCGCCGAGGAATCGGGCGACGATCGCGCGCCCGATTCCTCCGGTCCCGCCGACGACGAGGCAGTTGCGGCCTTCGAGCCGGCCCAAGGCGATCAGTCCCGGATCTCGAAGATCGCCTCGATCTCGACGGCGATCCCGCCGGGAAGGGCTCCCATGCCGACTGCGCTCCGGGCGGCCCGGCCCGACTCGCCGAAGACCTCGACCATCAAGTCGGAGAAGCCGTTGATCACCTTCGGTTGGTCGCCGAAGTCGGGCGCGCTGTTGACCATTCCGAGCACCTTGATGAGTCGGACGACCTTGTCGAGGGTGCCCAGGTGACTCCGGAGCGTCGCGAGGATCGCCAGACCGGTCTGCCGCGCGGCGGCTTGACCACCCTCGATGTCGAGGTTGTCGCCGAGCCGACCGGTGTGCATCGTTCCGTCGGGACGGAGTGGGCCGTGACCCGAGACGTAGAGCAGGTTCCCGTGCCGAACGGCGGTGAGATAGGTCGCCACCGGTTTGGGGGCGGGCGGGAGGGTCAGTCCAAGCTCTTCGATCCGCGCGTCGGCGCCCATTGCAGATTCCTTGGAGTGGTGCGGATTGCGGGTGGTTGGGGACGAACCGTAACCGATTGCGCGGCCGAATTCAACCGGCCGCGCGGACGACCCGCGACCGTGATATCCGGCGAGGAGCGTCGTCGGTTAGAATCGATGCTGGAAACGCCTCCGTCCAGATCGGATTCGCGTCCACGCATCCGTTTGCCGAGGTCGACGTGCTGAACACGCCCATCTATCTCGATCACCACGCGACGACGAAGCCCGATCCGCGCGTCCTCGACGCCATTTGGCCCTACTTCACGGAGAAATTCGGGAATGCGGCCAGCCTCTCCCACCGCTTCGGATGGGAAGCGTCGGACGCGGTCGACCTGGCACGCGGACGAGTCGCCGATGTCATCGGTGCCGAGTCTCGTGAGATCGTCTTCACATCCGGTGCTACCGAATCGAACAATCTCGCCATCAAGGGAGCGGCTTGGGCGCTCGAGAAAAAGGGCAGGCATCTGGTGTCGGCGACGACGGAACACCGAGCAGTGCTCGACCCGCTGAGGCGCCTCGAACGCGCGGGCTGGGGGCTGACGCTCGTCGAACCGGATGAGTATGGAATGATCCACGCCGCGGCGGTCGCCGAGGCGATCCGAGACGATACCGTGCTCGTGTCGGTCATGGCCGCGAACAATGAGGTCGGAACCATCAATCCGATCGCGGAGATCGGCCGAATCTGCAGCGAACGCGGCGTCGTCTTCCACACCGACGCCACCCAGGCCGTTGGCAAGATCGCGATCGACGTCGCGGCCGACGGCATCGGTCTCCTCAGCCTCTCCGCCCACAAGATGTACGGACCCAAGGGAATCGGCGCGCTCTACGTCCGTCGGCGCGAGCGACCCGTCCGCCTCACACCTCTCTTCGACGGCGGCGGCCACGAATCCGGGGTGCGAAGCGGTACCCCCGCAGTCCCCTTGATCGTCGGGCTCGGGGCGGCCTGCGAGATCGCACGCGCGGAGTGGCAGAGCGAGTCGACGCGGGTCCTCGAACTCCGGGAGCGGCTCCACGCGGCGATCGTTCGCGGAGTCCCCAACGTCCGGCTCAATGGTCATCCCACCGCCCGGCTGGCCGCGAATCTCAACCTGAGCTTTCCGGGAGTCGACGGCGAGGCGCTCATGATGGCCATGCGCGAGGTCGCGGTCAGTTCGGGCGCGGCCTGCTCGTCGGCCGAGCCCGAGCCGAGCCACGTCCTCCTCGCGATCGGACTCGATGAGGACCTGGCCCGGGCCAGTCTGCGATTCGGACTCGGGCGATGGACCACCGCCGAGGAAGTCGACTACGCCGCACAAGCCGTCGCGGCGGCGGTCCGCCGGCTCACATCGCTTCCCTCCACTTGGTCGAGTCGGAAGTGAGGCATGGCCATTTGACCGCGTCGTATGATAAGAATGTTACGAGAGGTTCCTTCAGCTTCCGTCCGGGAACCCGCCGACACTTGCCGGTCTTGGACCCTGGAGACTCGTCCGATGGGTGTGATGCTGACCGAATCCGCGGCTCGTGAAGTCAAGCGGATCATCGCAGAGAACAATATGCCCGACGGTACCCTCCTTCGCGTGGGTGTGCAGGGCGGTGGTTGCAGTGGTTTCTCCTACAGCCTCGGCTGGGAAACCGCGACCTCCGAGCGCGATCGCGTCGTCGACTGCCACGGCGTGAAGCTCGCCGTCGACAAGAAGTTCGACCCCTATCTCGACGGGACCGTCGTCGACTACTACGACGGCCTCGAGAAGCGCGGCTTCGTCTTCAACAACCCGAACGTCGTGAAGAGCTGCGGCTGCGGAACTTCGTTCCAGGTCTGATCTCAGCCTCGTTCGCGACGCGTCCGAAAACCCACGACCCGCCGTCGACTCGTTCGATCGGCGGGTCGTTTTTTTTATCGAGGCCGATCGAACACCTCGGGATTCACGACGCAATCTCGCGGCGGAGCTCCTCGAAACGCCTCGATCATGCAGCGCGCCGCGAGTTCGGCCATGTCCAGCATCGAACGCTCGTCGATCCCGGCGACATGCGGGCTGCCGACCACCGTCGGGAGCTGAAGCAGCGGATTTCCCGGCGAAGGAGGCTCCGGGTCGAAGACGTCGAGCCCGGCACCCGAGAGCCGCCCGCTCTCGAGCGCGTCGATCAGGTCCGACTCGACGACCAGCCCTCCCCGTGAGGTGTTGATCAGTACCGCGCCCGGCTTCATCTTCTCGAAGGTCCCTCGGTGGAACGACTTGCGTGTCGAATCGAGGACCGGGAGGTGCAGGCTGACGATATCCGCGCGGGCGAGGAGCTCGTCGAGTTCGACGAACTCCACGGACGAGTCGTCTCGCCGATCCGGCGGGATCGCGGGGTCGTGAGCCAGGACGTGGAGTCCGAAGGCCACCGCGCGCGGGACCATCGCACGCCCGATCCGACCGAATCCAACGAGGCCGATCGTCTTGCCTCGCAACGGTTTCGGAAGAGTTCGATCCCATCCGCCCGCACGGATGATGCGGTCGTTCAGTGCGATCCGGCGCATCACGGCGAGAAGCAACGCGAGCGCCTGTTCCGCGACGCTCTCGTGATTGGTTCCCGGTGTGATGGTGACCGGGATCCCGTGAGAAGTCGCGGCGGCGAGATCGACGGCGTCGTAGCCGACGCCGGTGCGAGCGATGATCTTCGCACGCCGGGCGATGCCGATCAGCTCGGCCGAGTATGTCTCGCCGCCCGCCATGATGACGTCCGCGAGGGGAAGGAGGCGACGGAGTTGCGCCGCATCGACGGTCGCATCGCCCTCCGGATAGACCACCTCGAAGTCGGCCGCTTCGAGCAGTTCGGACCAGCGTCCGGGACGTCGGCGTATCGGTTCCGGAGAGACCAGGGCGATGGGCATGGTGATGGTCGAGAATCGTTCGATTTAATGATGAGGCGAAATCGCACGCTCAGTCCAATGTACTCGAGGACCTCCCTTCGCGGCAGAGTCGATCCACCGGTCGCGCGGTATCGACCCCGAATCGATTCTTCGAGCGGGACTTGCGATCATCCGTCGAGTTCATTCCAATGACTCTCCGTGAGGTTGGGAGTCTCCATCCGTTCGGAGCTTGGACGTGGCAGTTCGTGTTCGCATCACTCGTCGGATCCCGGATCCCGGCGTCGAGATCGTCCGTCGTCTCGAGGGACTCGAGCTCTCTTACCTCGACGAGGATCGGGGGCTCGAACCGGACGCTCTGGCCGAGGCGGTCCGCGGGCAGGATGGAATCCTCTGCCTGCTGACCGATCGAATCGACGAGTCGATCCTGGAGGCGGCCTCGGGTTGTCGAGTGATCGCGAACATGGCGGTGGGCTTCAACAACATCGACGTCGCGGCCGCCACTCGTCGCGGGATCATGGTGACGAATACACCCGGTGTCCTCACCGAAGCGACGGCCGACCTGACCTGGGCGTTGATCCTCGGAATCGCGCGCCGGGTCGTCGACGGCGATGCGGAGATGCGTGCCGGCCGCTTTCCGGGCTGGGGGCCGTTCTACCATCTCGGAGGCGACGTCTCCGGGAAGACCCTCGGTCTGATCGGGCCGGGCAGGATCGCGACCGCCGTGGCCCGGCGTGCACTCGGGTTCAGCATGCCGCTGCTCTATCACGGTCGGCGGCCCTCTCCGGAGCTCGAGGCGCTGGGCGCTCGCTCGGTCGGCCTCGATGAACTCCTGACGACGAGCGACTTCGTCAGCCTGCACGTCCCGCTGTCCGCGGAGACGACGCACCTGATCGGAGCCTCGGAGCTCGCGAGGATGAAGCCGTCCGCCTACCTCGTGAATACCTCCCGTGGCCCGGTGGTCGACGAGGCCGCACTCGTCGCCGCCCTGCGCTCCGGGACGATCGCCGGGGCGGGGCTCGACGTCTACGAAGATGAGCCGCGAATGGCTGAGGGGCTGGCGGATTGCCCGAATACGGTACTATTGCCGCATCTCGGCAGTGCAACTCACGGGACCCGATCGGCGATGGCGCGGATCGCGGCCGAGAATCTCGTCGCCGCGTTCGAGGGCCGTCGACCGCCGAATCTCGTCAATCCCGAGAGCTGGAGCGACTGAATCGCCGAACCGGGACATATCTCCTTCCGCAAGCGCAGCCGTTCAGTCCGAGCGGGCCGGCGGGAATCGAGTTGGGATCGCTCTTTCTGTGAGGTGGAATGGGCCTGCTCAAGTTTCGCTTGCCACCGCTCGACGCTCGGCGACTGGAACGTCTGAAGCGTGCGTACGTCGTCGGGCCGGATCGCTCCCCGTTCCCCATGCAGGTGGAATTCCGGGGCGATCTCCTGGTTTGCAAGCGTGAGGCGACCGAGTCGGGGAGATTGCATGTCCCTTGGGCGGTCGCGGGGCACGGCGAGCCCGTCCTCGGGACGTCGACCCTCGCCGAGCGACCGGAGCCCTACGACCTCGCCCTGGAGTTGGCTCGCGGGCGGCTGTGCGAGGTTCGCGATCAGTTGGGAGACTGGAGCCAACTCGGACTCGTCGTCACCGGCGATCTCCAGGAACTCCTCGCCCGTGCTCAATCGGCGTTCTCACGCGCCGCGACTCGTCGCGACCGGCGGGACGAGATGAACGCCGCCGCTTCGGAATGCCTCGCCGCGACGCTCCAGGCGGGCCGCCGATTGATCGACCTCTACGTCGGACAGGTGCTTCAGACGAGGCTCGCGGGCGGTCCGTCGAAGCTTCCGACTTCCCTCGCGTGCGTTCTCGACTGCGATCCGAAGGGACGCGTGCCGGTTTCGCTCGAGGCATTCAACGCCGCTCGAATCCGGTGCCACTGGAAGTTCCTCGAACCCGATGAGGGGAATCCCCTCTGGGAACGGGTCGATTCTCAACTCGCGACGGCGAGGCGAAACGGCATGACGATTCACGCCGGGCCGCTCATCGACCTCCGCGAGGAGATGCTGCCCGATTGGCTCACCCTTTGGCGAGACGACTTCGATACGATCCTCGCGATGTCGGTCGACTTCGTGAAGTCGGTCCTCATGCACTATCGCGGACGGATCCCGGTCTGGACTCTCGTGCACCGAGCCGGCTCCTCCGACGCCATGGGTCTCTCCGAGGAGGATCAGATCCGCCTCACCGCTCGGCTCCTCCAGGTTGCCCGACAGACCGACCCGGGAGCCCAATTCCTGGTCGGCTTCGACCGCCCTTGGGCCGAATGGATGACCTCCGGGAGATTCCAGCTCGGCCCGCTGCATCTGGCCGACTACCTCGCGAGATCCGACTTGGGGCTCTCCGGCATCGAACTCGAGATCGCTCCGGGGTTCGGTCGACCCGGGAGCCTGTATCGCGACCTCTTCGACTTCTCGAAGCTCCTCGACCTCTTTGCCCTCGTGAACCTGCCGATCGCGGTCAACCTCGCGATCCCCTCGAACAGCGGCTCCGACCCGCAAGCCGCGCCCGGGATCGTCGTCGAGGCGGCCGAGTGGCCCGAGCCTCCCGGCGAGGCGTCTCAACTCCAGATCGCTTCGGCTTGGGTCTCGCTCGCGGTGGCCAAGCCGTTCGTCCGCTCCGTCACTTGGTCGACGCTCACCGACGACCACCCCCATCTCTACCCCTTCTCGGGCCTCCATCACGACTCCACGCGACCGAAGCAACTCGCCGCCTGGCTGGCCGACTTCCGACGCAGACTGCTCGCATGAACCGATTCGCGTGGTCTTGAACCGGCCGCCCCTGCACGGTATCATGGGAGATTCTCACGGCGGTCGGAATCCCCAGGTGGACCATGTTCGACGATCTGCAAAAACGCCTCTCCTCGGCCTTCGCGGGCTTCCGTCCGCGCGGGGTCCTCACCGAGGCCAACATCCGCGACGGCCTCGCCGAGATCCGGACGGCCCTGCTCGAGGCCGACGTCAACTACAACGTCGTCCAGGAGTTCATGGCCCGTGTCGGCGAGAAGGCCGTCGGCATCCAGCAGGTCAAGAACGTCCGCCCCGAGCAGCAGATCGTCAAGATCGTCCACGACGAACTCGTCGAGCTCATGGGACCCGCCGATCCCGTGATCCGCTTCGAGAAGTCGGGGCCGACCGTCATCATGCTCTGCGGCCTCCAGGGCGCGGGCAAGACGACCACCTGCGGTAAGCTCGCAAAGCTCCTGCTCGCTCAGAACCGCAAGCCGCTCCTCGTCGCGGCCGACCTCCAGCGACCGGCCGCCGTCGAACAGCTCCACGTGATCGGCCGACAGCTCGAGGTTCCGGTCTTCAGTCGGACCGGAACGAATCCGGTCGACCTCTGCCGCGAGGCGCTCGTCGAGGCCAATCGCCTCGATCGCGACACGATCCTCCTCGATACGGCCGGTCGACTCCACGTCGACGACGACCTGATGCTCGAGCTCCAGCAGATCGAGAAGAAGGTCAAACCGCACCAGGTCTACTTCGTCTGCGACGCGCTCACCGGTCAGGATGCCGTCAACTCGGCCGAGATCTTCAACAAGGCGCTGGAGCTCGACGGCGTCATCCTCACCAAGCTCGACGGCGATGCTCGCGGAGGCGCGGCGATCTCGGTCCGCACGGTGACGAGCGTCCCGGTCAAGTTCGTCGGAAAGGGTGAGAAGCTCGACAAGCTCGAGGTCTTCGATCCTGAACGCATCGTCAACCAGATCCTCGGGATGGGCGACATCGTCGGCCTCGTCGAGGCGGCCCAGTCGGCCGTCGACGAGGAAGAGGCGCGTCGCCAGCAGGAACGCCTCCAGAAGGGCAAGTTCGACCTCACCGACTTCCGCAAGCAAATCGTTCAGATGAAGAAGATGGGTTCCGTGAAGGAACTCATGGGCAAGATCCCAGGGATGAGCGGACTCGCCGGCGACCTCGACTCGGAAGGGGTCGACGCCGACGGCGAGGTCAAGCGCATCCAGGGGATCATCGACAGCATGACCCCCGCCGAGCGCGCAAATCCGAACCTCATCGACATCGCGCGGCGTCGGCGAATCGCGAAGGGCGCCGGCGTCGAGCCGTCCGACGTCTCGAGCCTCGTCAAGCAGTTCGACGCCATGGCCGCAATGGTCAAGGAGATGTCGAAGATGACGATGCTCGAGAAGCTGCGGACTCTCACCGGTCTCGGCCAGTCCGGAGCGTTCAATCCCGGCGCCCGGCTCGCGGCTCCGAAGAAAGACACGGGCAAGCGCCTCACTCCCAAGGAGCGAGAGAAGGCCCGCAAGCAACGCGAGAAGGAAGAGCGCAAACGCCGGCGGGAGGAACGCAACAACCGTCCACCTTCTCCTTGATCGGCGGCGACGCCGATTCTTCGATCGTCCTGTTCGACAAGGGTTATCCGGCCGCTCTTTGGGCTGGATGCGGGGTCGCCGTAGGCTCGGGACCGACCCCGTCCCCCCGTTTCGGGGGTTCGAGCGACGCACCAAAACCCGACGGTTTCGCCATGCGTCCGAGCCGTGTCCGTTTTTCAGGAGTGCCTCGAGTGGTCCGCATTCGCATGAAGTCGTTCGGTCGCCGTCATCGTCCCTTCTTCCGGATCTGCATCATGGACTCGCGCACCGGCCGTGACGGCCGAGCGATCGAGGAAGTCGGGCACTACGACCCGATGGTCCGCGACGCCGAGGCTCGGACGGTGCTCAACGCCTCGCGCATCCGCTACTGGCTCTCGGTCGGCGCTCAGCCGAGCGAGAAGGTCCAGGCGCTTCTGAACAGCAAGAAGATCGAGAAGCCCAAGCCGGGTGAGCCCTGGCAGCTTCCCGAACCGGCTCCCGCGGCCGCGGCCCCGGCTCAGGCCCCGACACCCCCGGCCTCGGCCTGATCGACCCAACCGCACGCTCGCGGGCTCATTGCTCGACCCCGTGCCGCGCATCGAAGGACCATGAGCGTCGACGAAGAGTCTCCGAACATGCCCTCGATCGCGATCGACGTCCTCACCCTCTTTCCCGGACTGTTCACCGGTTTCCTCGACGAGAGCATCGTCAAGCGCGCCATCGCCGCGGGACTGCTCGAGGTCAGGCTGGCGAATCTCCGAGATTGGGCCGAGGGCAAGCACAAGCAGGTCGACGATCGTCCCTTCGGCGGTGGTCCCGGCATGGTCCTCATGGCGCCTCCCGTGGTCTCCGCGGTCGAATCGGTTCAGGCTCGCGGCGACGCCCCGGGCCGACTGATCGCCCTGACGCCCCAAGGACGACGACTCGACCAAGAGCTCGTTCGTGAACTGTCCAGAGAACGCCGACTGGTCCTGCTCTGCGGAAGATACGAAGGCTTCGACGAACGGATCCTCGAAGAACTCGCTCCCGAACAGATCTCGATCGGCGACTACGTCCTGTCCGGTGGTGAAGTGCCCGCGATGGTCGTGATCGACGCGGTGATGCGACTCATACCCGGGGCTCTCGGCGACGAAGAGAGCCCGACCGATGAGTCGTTCGGCGTCGAAGGCGGCCTCGAGTATCCCCACTACACCCGCCCCCGCGAGTTTCGCGGCCGCGTCGTCCCCGATCTCCTGCTCGGCGGCAATCACGCCGAGATCGCCAGATGGCGGCGGAACGAATCGATCCGCCGGACCCGGGAGCGTCGAGCCGACCTGCTGCCGTGCGACGACCCGAGATCCCAACCCAACCCAAACACCCCGACCCGCCGCGGCCCCGTCCCAGCGCCGGCGGCCGAACCGCCGAAAACCGGCGGATGAGAGGATCGAGTCATGCAGAATCGCTTCATGGAATTGGTCGAACAGTCGAGCATGAAGGCCACCGTGCCGAGCTTCGAGATCGGCGATACCGTCGACGTGCACGTCCGGATCCTGGAAGGCGAGAAAGAGCGCATCCAGATCTTCAACGGCGTCGTGATCGCACGCTCCGGCACCAAGACCCGCGAGATGTTCGTCGTTCGACGCATCGTGCAGGGCGAGGGCGTCGAGCGGAAGTTCCCGCTGCACTCGCCGCGCATCGCCGACATCGTCGTCAAGCGCTCGGGCAAGGTCCGTCGGGCCAAGCTCTACTACCTCCGAGATCGCTCGGGCAAGGCCGTTCGCCTCAAGGAACGCTTCCCGACCAACAAGAACCAGGCCGTCGCTCAGGCCGCGAAGGACGAGAAGCGGGCCGCCCGCGTCGCCAAGCGGGCTGAGAAGCAGGCCGCGAAGGCCGCCAAGAACGCCGCGGAATGATCGGATCGGCCCGGTGCGGACGTCCTTCCGCGCCGGGCCTGTCGTCTCTCGTCGGATCTTCGGCCTCGACCGAACGCGATCGATGCCGAGGATCTGCGATCCTCAGCGATCTCTCGGCTCCGCCGTCCAGAGCCGCTCGGGAACCCAGCCGTTCCAACGGTCCGAGACGAACGTCGCCTCCGCCAATCGCGAAAGCGACTCCGAGTCGAGCTGACCCGGCATCAGTCGCCAAGCCCAGTGCCCCTCGGCCTCCCCGGGCTTGTTCATCCGCGCATCGCCGCCCAAACCGAGCACGTCTTGGATCGGGAGGATCGCGATCTCCCCGACCGACTGGAGCGCCAGACGATTGATGGCCCAGTGCATCGGTTCGCGCGTCGGGCCGACGTAACGCGCCGCGAAGTCACGCTCGTTTCGCAGATGCTCGGGCGACTGCCCCGCCTGCTCGGGGGTCGCGGTCAACCAGCCGACCGTCGTGTCGTTGTCGTGCGTCCCGGTGTAGACCACGCATTTCTTCACATGGTGATGCGGAAGATAGCTCGATCCCGGGCCGCCCGAGAATGCGAACTGCAGGACCTTCATTCCGGGCAGGTCGAATGCGTCGCGGAGCTTCTCGACCTCGGGAGTGATGATCCCCAGATCCTCGGCGATCAACGGCAGGCCGCCGAGGGCGTCGTGAACCGCTTGGAGCAAGTCGGCGCCTGGGCCGAGCACCCACCGACCTACCGCCGCGGTCGGGCTCTCCGCGGGAATCTCCCAATACGCCTCGAATCCACGGAAGTGGTCGAGACGCAGCAGGTCGACCTTCTCGAGGCATGACCGGAGCCGTGCGATCCACCAGGCGAAGCCCTCGGCCTTGTGGGCGGGCCACTTGTAGAGCGGGTTCCCCCACCGCTGACCGTCGGTCGGATTGAAGACGTCGGGGGGAACGCCCGCAACGACCCGGGGTTGACCCAACTCGTCGAGCTCGAAGAGATCGGGGCGAGCCCAAACATCCGCGCTGTTGCCCGCGACGTAGATCGGCAGGTCGCCGATCAGGGCGATCCCGAGCTTCCCCGCGCGGGCTCGCAATCGCTCCCACTGGCGAGTGAAGAGATACTGAACGAACTGGTGGAACTGGATCTCGTTGCCGAGTCGCGCGCGAGCCTGGGCGAGAGCCTCGGGATTCCGAGTCGCGAGCTCGACCGGCCACTTGTTCCACTCGGCGCCGGCATTCTCTTGTTCGAGGGCCAAATAGAGCGCGAAGTCGTCGAGCCAGTGGGCCTCGCGCTCGAGGTAGCGACGGAAGTCGGCGCCGGCTCGATCGAATCGCTCGAATGCGATCCGGAAGAGCCGATTCTTCGCCGCGGCGACGTCGCCGAAGTCGGCTCGCGAACTCGGTTCGCGCCTGACCGGGTCGATCGCCGCCCAATCCACGAAGCCCTCCTCCGCCATCACTTCGGGCGAGATCAGGAGCGGATTGCCGGCGAACGACGAGGGCGACTGATAAGGAGAGTTCCCTGCACCCGTCGGACCGAGCGGCAGCATCTGCCACCAGCGCTGGCCGCTCTCGGAGAGGAATTGAAGGAAGGCGTCTGCCGCGGGGCCGAGGTCGCCGATGCCGAATCGACTGTCGAGCGACGTCGGATGCAGGAGGATACCGGAGGATCGCCTCGCCGACATGGTTCTCTCCACCCTGGGTACGGAATCACACGCAGTCGGGCACGGGGCCGGAGCTCGTCCGCCGAATCGCGTTCATCGCCCATCGTGACGGGCGCGTGCGATTTCGTCGAGGCCATGAAAAGCCAGACGACTTCGTCGGCCGCTCAATCGCGCCGCTCGCGAGTCGACCTCGATCCTCACCCATCCGTTTCGAGCGAGGATCGGCGCGACTTGCGAAGCGAGTCGAAGATTCGCGCGAATCCCCGGATAAACCGGTACTCCGCGGATCGAGCGACTCCACGCCGTGAGATCGAGAATGAACGTCGACTCGTCCACACGGCGGATCCCCGACCGCATCGCTTCCGGGAGATCGTCCGCACGATCGCCGAAGAGCACGCGAACCCTGCCCACATGTCCTGCATAGAGCGCGTGAGCGGGCCAGGGATCGACCCATCCCAGCGGCTCGAACGCCGGGGCGATGAGCGATACCGACAGCAAGGCGGCCGCACCGAGGCTCCGGAATGGAATCGAGGAGAGCGGCGGGAGGCTCTCGGCAATCGTCCACGGGGCCCCGAAGACCACGAGGACTTCGATCGCCAAGAGGGCGTTCCAGATCGAGACGAGCCCGCTATGGCCGAGATTCCAGGGATTCAGGATCGCGATCAAGGTCGCGTGCATGATCACCGATCCGACGACGCCGATCGCCCGAGTGCGCCGACGCATCAGGAGTATCCCGACGAGCAACTCCCCGAGCGGCATCGAGAGGACGGCGAGGCGACTCGCGAACCAGCCGAGACGCATCGGGTCGATTCCCAAGGGCTCGAGCAACCCGCCGAGCAGCAGGGGGCCGATCTCGGTCGCGAAGGAATGGTCGAGCTTCGAGGCGCCGGAGTAGAGGTAGATCGAGATGATTCCCGCTCGAACGGCGACCAGGGCCAAGTCGGCCGGAAGCGCGGCCGAGGCGAGCAAGGCGAGCGCAGCGTGTTGCGCCCAGGGCTGCAATCGCTCGATGTCGGCAACGAACGACCAGGCCAAGAGCCCGAACCCGACCAATGACGCCGATTGGCGCAGAAAGCCGCGACGTGCCGCCGCCGCCGTCACGAGGGATCCCAGAAGAGCGAGCGCCCGGAACCAGGCAACTGCGGGTGGCCCCTCGAGATCCGGGAGTTCGGGAAATGTCGGAACTCTGGGAAAGGCCTGGCTTCCCGTCCAGAGTGGAAACGAGAGGGCGACCATCAAGGCGGTTCCAGCCGAGATCACCCGAGTGAAGCGGGCGAGCAGGCGGCTGGGATCGGAGCTGACGGACTCGATTGTCGGGCCGGTCAAAGCTCGCCGGCGAGGGAGTAGACCCCGCCGCCTTCCCGCTTGAGTTTCCCCTGGGCGACGAGCTCGTCCCAGATCCCCGGCGGATGACCTGCCGGCGGGGTGATTCCGCCGATCCGAGTGGTCTTGCTCCCCCGGCTCAATCCCGATGCGTCGTCGAGACGCGCGAGCTTGAGCCGCTTCTTGAACGCCTTGTAGGCTTTCTTGAGATCTTCTTCGGTTGCCATGATCTTGATCCCTCGATCCGTCGGCGGATCGATCGCCGCCCAGAGTTCACGTTACCTCTGCACGGTGCGGTGCTCAAGGGCGCTCTGCGAGGAAGGCGGCGAGTCGATTCTTGAACTCCGGGCCCGTCTCGATGTGCGGCATATGACCCGCCGCCTCGATCACCTCGAGCCGCGCCCCCGGGATCTCGTCGGCGAGAGCTCGCGCGATGGGAACCGGATTGACGAGGTCGAAGCCGCCGCTCAGCACCAGCGTGGGAACCCGAATCGCGGCGAGCCGCCCGCGTGCGTCGTGACGCATCGCCGAAGTCGCTTGACGCTCGAAGGCGTCGGGCGTCTGGGGCCACTCGTTTCTCGCGGCGAATCGGATCAGACCCTCGATCTGAGTGGTGTGATGGTAGAAGTCGGGCGCGACGAGCCAGGGAAGCGTCATGCGCGTGAACGCCTCGGGTTCGACACGCGACCGCAGGGCGATCCAGGAAGCGATGACCGCGCGTCGCCAGGTGTTCGATCCCGCGTGGGATGACGCGAGGACGAGGCGACCGACGAGGTCGGGGCGGCTCAGCGTGAGTTCCTGCGCGATCAGACCGCCCAAGGAGTGTCCGACGAGGACCACGCGCCCGAGCTCGAGTCGTTCGAGAGCCTCGGCGATGTCGAGAGCGGCATCCGCAGTGCTGTAGGGAGACGTCGCGCGAAAGCTCCGCCCCGCATCTCGGGGGTCGAACACGATCGTCCGGTGATCGCTCGACAAAGCACGTGCGATCACGGCGAAGGCGCGGGCATCGCCCCCCAGACCCGGAATGAAGACGACCGGTGCACCGGCACCTAGATCGTCGAAGTAGAGTTCGCCCGCTGTGGTCGAGATGAAGGGCATCGGCTCGTATCGGCTCCATGGAGATGGCGAACGAATCCGACGTTCCTCGTCGGTTCCTACCGTCATCGGTCGCTTGACTTCCAAAGTGTCCGCGTTATAACTACTTCTACAGGCCCCCATCGTCTAGTGGCCTAGGATACTAGGTTCTCAGCCTAGGGACCGGGGTTCGAGTCCCCGTGGGGGTACTTGCGAGAGGCCGCGATCATTCGCGGCCTCTCCTCTTTTCGAACGCTTCGCCGTATTGATCCCCAGCTCCCGACCGTCGCTCGGAGGGATCGGGAATCGGGGGCTCGGCGGACCGGGAACGAGCCGGTTGGACGGCGAACTCGAACCAGAAGCCCTTGAGGGCGAGGATCAACTCGCGGTATCTCGCGAACTCCTCGGGTTTGAGGAGGTAGGAGTTCGCGCCGAGCGCGTAGGCCCTCGACACGTCCTCGTCTCGCCCCGAGGTGGTGAGGATCACGACCGGCATCACGCGGAGAAGTGGGTCCGACTTGATCGCGGCGAGGATCTGCAGCCCGTCCAGCCCCGGTAGATTGAGGTCGAGGAGCGTCAGATGCGGACGTCCCGACCGTCCGGATCGGGTCTGCAACTCGGCGACGAGTCCCTCCAGCGCCGAGGCGCCGTCGAGATAGTGCGTGAGGCGATGGGCGATCCCCACCTCGTCGAGCGCGCGTTGGATGATGCGGGCGTCGGAGATCGAGTCGTCGACGAGCACCAGATCAAATGGCTCAAGCATCATGGGGTCCGTCCGGGCCCTCGATCGGCGCTCCATCCGCGGTGGGAAGGGTGAACGAGAACCGCGATCCGCCGGATTCGCGGCCTTCGACGCCGATCCGGCCGCCGTGTGCCTCGACGATCTTCCGGCAGATGGCCAGCCCCGCGCCCGTTCCCTCGAATTCGTCGCGGGGATGAAGTCGACGGAAGAGCTCGAAGATCTTTCCGCGAAACTCCGGGGCGATGCCGATTCCGTTGTCGCTCACGGAGATCTCCACGAAGCCGCCCTCGACGCGTCCGGCATCGATCTCGACGAGGGGTTCGGCCGAACGATTGTACTTCAGTGCATTGCCGATCAGGTTCACGAACAACTGTCGAATCCGGACTTCGTCCCCCGCGATCGTCGGGAGATCGTTGCGTACGACGACCCGCCCATGCTTCGACCGGATCAGGCCGTCGAGGTCGCGACGCGCCGAATCGACGATCCGAGTCGGATCCAGGACCCGCAATTCCCCGACCGCCCGCCCCGCTCGGGAGAGCGACAGGAGGTCCTGGATCATGGCGCGGAGCCGACGCGACGCCTCGACGATATACCCGAGATGCTCGCGGCCGGTTTCATCGAGGGCCTCGGCGTGATCCTCGAGGAGGAAGCCGGCGAAGTTGATCAGCGTACGCACCGGTTCCTGGAGGTCGTGGGAGACGACGTAGCTGAATTCATCGAGTTCTCGATTCTTCGCGAGGAGTTCGGCGTTCGCCTGCTCGAGTCGAGCGTTGTTGATCCTGAGGTCGCCCTCGAGTCGGAGCCGTTCGGTCTCGTCGAGAGCCACGTTCCGCGCCGAGTCGAAGCACCCGTCGGCGCGGGTCATCAGCCTCGAGGCGAGCCGGACATCCAGCGTCTCGCCGTTTGCCTTTCGCCACCGCATCGACGCCTCGGCCGACCCCTCCGACCTGAGCCGCTCCGACCAGGCGACGAGTTCGCCTCGCTGGTCGGGATCGACGACGGCTCGGAACTCGCTCCCGATCAGTTGCTCGCGAGGGTAACCGAGCACGCGGGCCATCGTGGTGTTGCACTGGGTGATTCGAGCCTTCTTGTCGAGGCTGAAGTACATCACCGGGACGTTGTGGTACAGATCCGCATATCTCGAACTCAAGAGTTCGAGGTCGCGGTTCATCCTCATGAGGTGTGCATTGAGGTTCGAGAGTTCGCCCGTCTTTCTGCGGAGTTCGCGGTCGGCCTTGACTCTCTCGGTGACGTCGTTGGTTCGCAACCGGACGTAACGCGGCGAGCCGTCTCGATTGAACCGCATCGACAGATCGACCTCGACATCGCGATCCTCGCCCCGGGCGTTGCGGATTCGATACCTCAGCCCATGCGACTCACGTCGGCTGATGCCGAGTCGGATCGACCGCTCGGCCTCTCCGCGGTCCTCCGGATGGATGAAGTCGAGATAGCACTGGTTTGCGAGGGCCGCCGCGGAGAGCCCGAGCCAGACGCGCTCGCTCGGGCTCGAGTCGATCCAGACGAGCGACCGGGGATGGAGTTTGGAGATCATCTCGCCGCCGTCGCGATCGGGCGACTCGGAGTCGGAGACCGACCACCCGGCGTAGAGCCCGCTTGCGGTCAGGGCGGGGTCGGGTGCGACGGGGATCGCATCGATCTCGGCGCTTCCCGTATCGCCCGCGCCCGAGTCCTGGGGGCGATCGTCCACTCCCTGGCGAACCGCCTCCTGGAGCCGCGCCTGGAAGTCTCGGATCGAGCGGGCGATCCCGGCGATCTCGGGAGCCGCTTCGTCGAAACCCGCCGTCGACTCCGAAGAACCGCGCTCGAGGTCGCGCGCGAGCGTCGTCAGAGGTTCGATCCAACGTCGTTGCGCCGAGGATCGCAAGGCGAGATAGATCGTGATGATGGAGAGAGCGCCGAGGAAGCTGATCGCGATGCCGGTCTCGCGATTCACGAAGACGAAGGCGAATCCCGCGGCGGTGATCCAGGCGACGGCGTGGGCTCCCGTCGCGACCCAGAGAACGGTCCACCGACGCCTCGATTCCTGAGACGACGAACTGTTTCTGAGATTCATGGCCCCGGTTCTCGCGGTGCGGCGACGCGGAGAGAGTCGATCCCATCAACCGGCGGCGGACTCGGATCCCGGCGGTCGGCTCGTCTCTAGGTCGAGGGAGAGCGTCGAGGGTTCGCTTGCGGCGGGGAAGACGATGCTGAAACGCGCCCCGCCCTCGGGGAGATTCTCCGCTTCGAGTCGTCCGCCCATCTCCGCGACGAGTTCGGAAGAGAGGTACAGGCCGTAGCCGGAGCCCTCGGCCTTCGTCGTGTAGAACGGTTCCATGATCCGTTCGAGCGCGTGGACGGGGATCCCCGGTCCGTTGTCGCTGAGTTCGAGTCGAAGTTCGCCTCGACCGCCGATCTCCGGTTCTCTCTCGACGATCCGCACCAGGATGGCCCCGTCGAGTCGCCCCGACTCTCGGATGGCGTCGTCGGCATTGTTGAGGAGATTGAGCAGGACGAGGAGGAGTCGACCCGGGTCGAGTGGAACCATCGCGCCGCGGTCGACTTCGCTGCGGATCTCGACTCTGGTGGGCGGACGCTGCGGATCCGACCCCTTCAAGAAGAGGTCGACCGCCTCGTGAGCGAGCGCGACGAGGTCCGACGACTCGTCGCGATTCGGCCTCGTTCGGACCGCCGCCATCAGGTGCGTCAGCCGCACCTGGAGGAGCTTGGCATTTCGGAGGATCGGCTCCACCCATTCCTGGAGCTCGGGATCCTCGCGGGTCAGGAGATCGAGCAGCTCGGCGTGCCCTCGGAGGACCGAGAGCGGGCCGCGAATCTCATGGACGATTCCCGCCAGGAGACGACCCACCTGGGCGAGCTGTTCGTTCAGCATGGCCGAGACCGCCATCTGCCGATAGCGCAGGAGCCGCTGGATCCGAGCCAGGATCACGGGCGGAGGCTCGTCCTTCGCGACGTAGTCGTCCGCGCCCGACTCGAGGCCGGTGATGACGTCGTTCTCGTTGTGGCGAACGGTCAGGATCAGGACCGGAATCCCCGAAGTGTCCGGATCGGTCTTGAGACCCTTGCAGACGACTCGTCCGTCCGTGTCGGGGAGGTTGATGTCGAGGACGATGAGGTGCGGTCGCGTCAGTTTCGCCTGGGCGATCGTCTCGGATCCCGAGGCGAGCTCCTGAACCAGGAACCCCGCTCGACCCAGGATCACGCGAAACATCGCGCGATCCGCGGGGTTGTCGTCCACGAGCAGGATCGAGCTCATTCCACGCTCTCCGAGCGATCGAGGTCCACGCAACCCGACGAATCCCAGCCGCAGGAGCAACCCGCGATCGACTTGGACCGGAGTGCCGATCATGGTCGATGGGGGCCGGGGGGGACCCAATCGAGGCGGACGACCGATTCGCCCGAGAATCGCGCGTCTCGACGCCCGATCACTCGCGCAGAGTCGACCTCATGAGTATAATACCGGAGAAGCGTACCGTGTGACGACACGCGAACCCCGGCCCGTCGCCGAACTCGCACGACCCCGCCGGCCCACCGATCGAGTATTCCATGGAAACGACGGCTCTTCTGACTCCCGCGGAATCGCCGCTCGACTCGACTCGGGCGTTCGAGCCGTATCGCGATCTCCCGACCTCGGAACTCGAGTCCCGGATCCGTGCGGCGAAGTCGGCGTTGGGCGAGAAACTCCAGATCTTGGGTCATCACTATCAGCAGGACGACGTCATCGCCTTCGCCGACCTCCGCGGCGACAGCTTCCGCTTGAGCAAGCTCGCGGCCGAAAGCCGGTCGTGCCGCTGGATCGTCTTCTGCGGCGTCCACTTCATGGCCGAGACCGCCGACATCCTCACGCGTCCCGAGGTCGAGGTCATCCTGCCCGACATGGCCGCCGGCTGCAGCATGGCCGACATGGCCGATCGCGACTCCGTCGAGAATGCGTGGGCCGACCTCGGCGAGTTCATCGATACCAACGACATCACCCCGGTCACCTACATCAACTCCACCGCCGACCTCAAGGCCTTCTGCGGACGCCACGGCGGAATCGTCTGCACGAGCTCGAACGCCCGCGCGATCCTCGACTGGGCCTTCGAACGCCGGAGCCGCGTTCTCTTCTTCCCCGACCAGCACCTCGGACGGAACACCGCCAAGGCGATGGGCATCCCGCTCGACGAGATGGCCGTTTGGGATCCGAGACTACCGCTGGGCGGACAAGACGAGTCCACCTGGAAGCGGACGCGCGTGATGCTCTGGAAGGGGCACTGCTCGGTCCACCAGATGTTCAAACCGGCTCACATCAAGGAATTCCGTGAGCGGGAGCCGGGCGTCACCATTCTCGTCCACCCCGAGTGCATGATGCAGGTCGTCGATCAGGCGGACCTGGTGGGGTCGACCGAGTACATCATCGAAACCGTCCGGAAGGCCCCTCCCGGATCGAAATGGGCCGTCGGCACGGAACTCCACCTCGTCAACCGCCTCGCGACCGAGAATCCCGACAAGCTGATCAAGTTCCTCTCCCCGATGGTCTGCATGTGCGCGACGATGTATCGCATCGACTTGCCGCACCTCGCCTGGGTTCTCGACAATCTCGTCGAAGGCCGTGTGGTCAACCGAGTCGCGGTTCCGGCCGAGACCGCCGAATGGGCTCGCGTGGCTCTCGAGCGAATGCTCGAGGTCAGTCGGCCTCGGTGAGAATGTCCGAACGAGATCGCCGTCGTTCCTCTCCATGACGGCGACTCGCTCGTTTCCGAGGACCGAGGAACGCGATTCATGACTACGCCCCCCGGGTCCGGCTTCTGGCGTTGCGGCCGGTGTGGAACTCCCAATCCCGCCGCGAATTACGTCCGCAATTGCGTCGCCTGCGGCGCGGATCGAGGGCTCGTGGCCCAACGGGTCGTCGAGGACCCTCCCCAAGAGGCGCGGTCTCGGTCCGACTCGAGCCGATCTCCTCGCGAGCCGCGGCGCCGATCCGCGCAGCGCGGAAGACTCGGGTTCGGTCTCGCCGCTGCGGTCGCATGGCTCCTTGCGGTCCTGGTCGTTCTCGTCGCAACCCGAGGACTCGCGTCGGTCCCCTGGCCGACGGGACTCCTTCTGCTCATGCCGAGAGCGATCTGGCTCCTGCCGGCTCTTCCGATCGGCGTCGCGGCGATCGCTCGCCGATCGCGATTGACGGCCTCGGTCACGGTGCTGGGCAGCCTCATCGTGCTCGGCCCGTTGATGGGCTTCAATATCCCTTGGGGCGGCCTACTTCCCGCGGGTGAAGGCGGACCGTCGGTGGTGCGCGTGCTCTCCTTGAATCGCGGAGGCGTTGCGATCGACGCCGCTCGATTGATCAAATATATCGAGAGATACCGAATCGATGTCCTCTGCTTTCAGGAATTCGGTGACGACCCGCTGCTCGACGAGTATCTCTCAAAGGGATGGAATCGCGAGAAAGACGGCTACATCGCCACCCGCCACGAGATCGTCTCCGAGATCCCGCCGCCTCCCGAGCAGAATGCCGACCAAGAACGCTACACGATGAGTCTCCGTCGGCTCGAATTGAAGCGTGCCGACGGGCTTCGGTTCCAAGTCGCCTCGGTCCACATGCCGACTCTCTCGCGCGGTCTCTCAGGCGGGCTCGGCGTCGGATTTCGGCCCAGCCGATTCCAAGCGCACCTCGACTGGTGGTCGAAGGAGTTCGGCCGGCTCGTCGAGTCGTTGAGCGAACACCAAGATCACCCGTTGATCGTCGCGGGCGACCTGAACATGCCCGCGGATCACCCGCTGCTCCGCGAACTTCGCAGCACGGAAGTGTTCCGTTTCGCGTTCGAGGAGCGTGCCTGGGGCTACGGATACACGAAGCCTCCGGACTTCGGCTGGGCTCGAATCGACCACGTGCTCTCGAGCCGAGAGTGGGAAGTCCGGCGCTGCTGGATCGGTCCCAGCTTTGGTTCGGACCACCGATCGATCGTCGCCGAGTTCGAACTTCCTCCGGTGAATCCGTGATCGTCGCCTCGATCGAACCGGCTCGGGACGCCATTTGGTTGCGAATCGCCCCCGACGTGATAACCTGCAGTGAGAGGGTCGACCGCGCCTTCCGGCGTCCATCGGCGACCTTCCCCTCGCCCCGCTCGAGAACGCCCTGATGTCGACCCACGTCTCCGCCACCGCCGCGCCCGACGATCTCGCCCGCATCGTGCACTCGTCGCATTGGGATCCATTTCGTGTGCTCGGTGTGCATCCGGTCGAATCCGGCCAGGTGATTCGCGCGTTCCTTCCCGAGGCGGCCGAAGCGTGGGTCGTCGACCTGACGAACGGCGAGCCGGGCCTTCGAGTCTCGATGCAACGCGTTCATGAACATGGATTCTTTGAGTCCGTCTTCCCCAAGCGCACCGGGAGTATTCCCTACAGACTCGCCGTGCGCAACGCGGAGGGGCACTCCTGGGAGTTCGTCGACCCATACTCCTTCTCGCCCGTCCTGACCGACTTCGACCTCCATCTCCTCGGCGAAGGGACCCACTTCCGGAACTTCCGCAAGTTGGGTGCTCACTTGATCACTCATGAAGGAGTCAAGGGAGTCAACTTCGCAGTCTGGGCGCCCAACGCCGCGCGGGTGAGCGTCGTCGGCGATTTCAATCACTGGGATGGACGTCGCCATCCGATGCGGTCGCGAGGCACCACGGGGATCTGGGAGCTCTTCATCCCCGATCTCGTCCAGGGCGAAGTCTACAAGTACGAGATCAAGAGTCGCATCAACGACTACCTCGTCGCCAAGGCCGACCCCTACGGCTTCGCGGCCGAACTCCGACCGAAGACCGCCTCGATCGTCTGGGACGTCGAGCGGTTCGAGTGGTCCGACGACGAGTGGATGAACGCCAGGCGCGAGAAGCAGGCTCTCGACCAACCGATCGCAGTCTATGAGGTGCACCCCGGCTCGTGGCGCCGCGATCCGGCCGATCCCGAGCGGTTGCTCAGCTGGCGCGAACTCGCCGAGCAACTCGTCGAGTATCTGGATCAGACCCACTTCACCCACGTCGAACTCCTGCCGGTCAGCGAGTTTCCGTTCGACGGGAGTTGGGGCTATCAGCCGGTCGGCTACTTCGCGCCGACCTCTCGATTCGGGACTCCCGACGACTTCGCCGCATTCGTCGACCGGCTGCACCGCGCCGGCTACGGCGTCCTCCTCGATTGGGTGCCCGCGCACTTCCCTCGCGACCTGCACGGGCTCGGTTTCTTCGACGGCACCCACCTCTACGAACACTCCGACCCGCGGCTCGGCGAGCATCGCGACTGGGGAACCAAGATCTTCAATTACGGTCGAGCCGAGGTCCGAAACTTCCTCTTCGGCAACGCCCTCTTCTGGCTCGAGCAGTACCACATCGACGGGCTTCGGGTCGATGCCGTCGCCTCGATGCTCTATCTCGACTATTCCCGGAAGCCGGGGGAGTGGGTGCCCAACATCCACGGCGGCAACGAGAACCTCGAAGCGATCGACTTCCTGAAGCGGCTCAACGAACTCTGCCACTCCGAGCATCCCGGCGTTCTCACCATCGCCGAGGAATCGACCTCCTACGGCGGCGTCTCCCGCCCGACCTACCTCGGCGGCCTCGGCTTCAGCCTGAAGTGGAACATGGGCTGGATGAACGACACTCTCGTCTACTTCTCGAAGGATCCGATCCACCGGAAATATCATCATGGATCGTTGACGTTCTCGATGATCTACGCGTTCACCGAGAACTTCATGCTCCCGCTCTCGCATGACGAAGTCGTCCACGGCAAGGGTTCGCTGCTCGACAAGATGCCGGGCGACCTCTGGCGGAAATTCGCCAACCTCCGCCTCCTCTACGGTTACATGTATGCTCATCCGGGCAAGAAATTGCTCTTCATGGGCGACGAGTTCGCTCAGTGGCGAGAGTGGACGCATGAGCACAGCCTGGATTGGCACCTGCTCCAGTGGCGAGATCACCAGGGCGTCCAGCGGCTCGTGTCCGACCTCAATCGGCTCTATCGCGACAAGAAACCGCTCCACCAAGTCGACTTCGATTGGCGAGGATTCGAGTGGCTCGAGCTGCACGACTGGGAGAACAGCGTCGTGGCTTTCCTCCGGCGCGGACAGGATCCCGACGACTTCGTGGTCGTCGTCTGCAACTTCACGCCGATTCCGCGCGAAGGTTATCGCGTCGGCGTTCCCAAAGCTGGATTCTATCGTGAGATCATGAACACCGATGCCGACCACTACGGCGGCTCGAACTTCGGCAACTACGGGGGAACCTGGGCGCACCATCACGAATGGGCGGGGCGACCCTACCATCTCTCTCTGAGAGTTCCGCCGCTGGGAGTCGTGATCCTCGAACCGGAATGAGCAGAATCGTCGGGCTCAATCGACATCGCGGAATTGGTCCAACCGAGGCAACGCCGACTTTCCCCCGCTCTTCGGGGCTTCGGGCATGCGGCTGACCTGGGGAATCAGTTCCGAGATGTTGACGTTCCACTGCATCGCACCGATCGCGACGACGGCCGTTTTCTTGCGCGGGTCGAGCTTCACGACCCGCCCCGGGCGGTCGTAGCCCATCTTCGGGATCACGACGCGATCGCCCGGCTGGAGCCTCTCCCGAGCTTCCGCGATCTTGGCCTCGTTCTCGGTCTCGACCTGGAGATCGGCGAGTTTCTGACCGTAGAGTTCACGGAGTCGTTCGGCCTCGGCTTGGGACTCGAGCGCGGCCTTTCGGGCATCCTCGGCCTCCTTGCGGAGCTTTTGGATGATCTCGAGCTCCGGCGTTTCGGCTCCGCGCGTCTCCTTCAAATACCGAAACCCTCGCTCGACCAGATGTTCGGGAAGCGCGAGCCTTCGCGCGATCTGCAGGGCGTTCGACTGACCGATGTCGCCGATGTGCACATGATACATCGGCCGCATCGACTCGAGATCGAACTCGACCGCTGCGTTCTCCGCCCTGGGATTGCTGAACGCGTATGTCTTGAGATCACCGATATGAGTCGTGACGATCGCGCGGCAGCCGATCGAATCGAGCTCATCGAGGATCGAACGCCCCAGCGCCGCACCTTCGGCCGGGTCGGTGCCGGCGCCGAGTTCGTCGAGGAGGACCAACGACGATTCCTTCGCCTTGGAGAGGATCGTCGAGATCCGGCGAATGTGCGACGAGAAGGTCGAGAGCGACTGCTCGAGGCTCTGTTCGTCGCCGATATCGGCGAGGACGTCGTCGCAGATCGGGAGTTGCGAGCCTTGATGTGCTGGGATGTGGAGACCGGATTGCGCCATCGCGACGAGCAACCCCACCGTCTTCAAGGCCACCGTCTTGCCGCCGGTGTTCGGGCCGGTGACGATCAGCATCGAGAATCGGAATCCGAGATGGATGTCGATCGGCGTCACTGAGCGAGGAGCCGGTGCGGGCCCGCGAGTCGTCGGCTCGACGGACCCTTCCGCCGGTTCGGTTTCCGCCGAAGGCTTCGATTCCGACGAGGTTCGAGCCTCGATCCGAAAGAGCGACTCGAGCAGCGGATGCCTCGCGCCGCGGAGCGAGATCCTGCCTTCTTCATTCAGGTCGGGCGGCGACATCCGAAAATCCAGGCTGTAACGCCCACGCGCGAAGACCAGGTCAAGCTCGGCGAGCACCTCGAGCGTGGTCAAGAGACTCCCGGCGACCTGGCCGATCTGAGCGCTCAGCCATCGCAGGATCCTCTTGATCTCCTTCGCCTCCTTGGCTCGGAGGTACGAGAGCTGCGCGGACTGCTCGGCGATCGCCTGCGGTTCGACGAACACGGTCTCGTTGCTCGAACTCGTGCGATGCACCGACCCTTGGATCTCTCCTCGGTGGTCCTTGGCGATGGGAAGCACATAGTGATGCCCGACCATCGTGAAGTTCGGATATCTGAGGATCCGCTTGATCTCGGGCGACCGCAGCATCCGCTTGAGGGTCTCCTGGATGCGCGACTCGACCTGGCCGATCTCTCCGCGAATGTTGGAGAGCTTGCGGCTCGCGGTGTCCAGGATCGCACCCCGGCTGTCGAGACACGACTGAATCGAGTTGACGACGTCGGTGAACCGTCCGACGCCCGACTTGAGGCCGCCGAGCCTAGGGAATTGAAACGCGACGCGATCGAGCCAACTCTCGAGATTGTCGATCGCCAGGAGCGATTCGACGGTCTCGGACAGTTCCTCGATCGTCAGAGTCGCCCCGGTTTGTGCCCTTCGAACCTGAGGGCGGATGTCGTGGAGTCCGCCGAAGGGTGGGGATAGCCCCGCGGAGAGCGCGTCGGCCATCTCCGAGGTCAGGGCCTGGGCGCGGCGAATCCACGCGACGTCGAGCGACGGCTCCATCGCCGCGGCGGACGACTTTCCAAGCGAGCAGGCGGCGTAACCCGCGACGAGTCGGCGGATCTTCTCGAATTCGAGCAGCTCGAGCGTGTGACTATCCATGGCTCTCCGCGGCCCCACGCACGCGACTGCGGGAGATCGCCTCGGGAAATCGGTATCGGTTGCGGTCGACGGCGGACGGAGATCCGACAAGCCGCGGGTCTCGCCGGTTCGCGGCGTCGACCCAGGGCATTATGGTCGCCGAAGCGACGATCGAACAATCCGAACCGCCCGAGAGTCCAGGCATCATTCAGCGCGGTGAAGATGCGGCGGCGACTCCGGGATCGATCGTCGGAGCCGGTCGAGAGGGCGAGGCTGCGGGCGCTTGGGCCGTCATGACGTCGCGATTCACCGGATTGGTGGCGGCGAGGTAGTCGTGCCACGGTTTCGGCTCGACTCCGAAGTCCTTGCCGGTGATCTTGCGGAGCGACTCGAGCGAGGCGAGCCGGACGGCCGGGTCTTCGTCGCCCTCCATCGCGTTCGCCAGGAAGCCCGTGATCCGAGGGTCGTTCGACTTGAGCGCTCCGAGGCCGTCGATCGCCGCGATGCGACAATCCGGAGAGACGTCCGCCGTCATCACCCGCGCGAGCACGGTCGCATCCTCCGATTTCCCGACCCTTCCCAAGGCCAGGCAGGCCTCGGCGCGAACCAGCGGATCGGGATCGTTCACGGCCGTGAGCATCGCGGGCCGCGCCGAGGGATGACCGATCTTGCCGAGCGTCCGGCAGATCATCGCACGCGACGCCGTCGGTTCCGCCGCCGCTTGGTCCGAGTCGTTCGGGCGTGACAGCCGCTTCGAGAGGAGCTCGACCGCTCGGATCTTCTCCGCCTCGTCGCGGTAGGCACGAGAGGTCCCGAGATTCTGGTAGGCCTGATAACGCTCGTTCGGGTCGCGGCTCTGTTCGACCTTGCGAAGAAAACTCGCGGCCGTGGTACCCGGAAAGGAGGAGCACCCCGACATCAGAGCGAGCACCGTCGCGCCGATCGCGACGGATCGATACGCGGGTCGAAGATCGCGGAGGACGACATCCATGTCGATTCAGCCCCGGGTCTGGAAGCGTCAAGTGCAGCGGGATTCGTCGGCCGTGCGCGGATCGCGATCCGATCGCGAAGCCGCCGAACACGTCGGACGCGAGAGATCCCGCCCCCCGATCGTGGACCGATTCCGCCCGGTTCGCATGCGGAGCCGCGAAGAGCGGAACTGACTGCGCGAGAAATCTACCCGGATCGGTTCGGACGGGGAAGGCCAAGTCGCCGACGAACGTCCTGCAGTCTCGTACACCGAGACTCAGGCTTCGAGGCGGAGCCCCTCGTCGGTGAGTCGGTAGGGGTGGACCGAGTCCGAACAGGCCGAGCCGCGGTGCTTGGCGACGTAGAGAGCACGCCCGAGCTTTCCGGGCTCCTTGGTGCGTCCCATCAGGATGATCGTATTGGCGTTTGCGAAGATGTCGCCCTCGCCGATCGGGTTCTCCACCAGCTCATCGAGCATCACTTGAGGCGTCGTATAGAGATAAAGGCATCCGACTGATCTATGGTCGTATCGATGCTCGCGCACCTTCGGCTCGTTCGCGCGATAGTGCTCGCGGAACAACTCGCGCGCGGCCCACTCGTCCTCCTTGCGGAGTACGTGATGATAGAGGTACTCGAAGAACTCGAACTGGATCGACTCGGCGAATCGCTCGCTCGGCTCGATTCCATCGACGACCACGCGCCGGTTGCCTCGGACGAAGTGACCGTAGAAGAACTCGACCGACTTGCGCAGCACGCGGGCGAGATCCATCTTCCAGTCGTGCCAGGCGTCCTCCTCGAGATCGCGCCGGGTGACGCGGCGGCCGGTTCGAGTGAAGGGATGGAAATAGTCGCCGAAGGGAGCCGAGAAATCCCAGATCGCCTCGAGATCGAGCGGGAGGTCGGCCGCGTACTCCGCGAGATTCCAGGCGAACTGTTCGAGCGCATATCCCGTATGATTCTGGGCGTCGCCGCGACTGGTGAGGTCGCAGATCACCCCTCGCCTCTTCTCCGCTTCGAGCCCTTGGTTCGCCCAACGGAGGCCGAGTTGGGTCTTGCCGACTCCGGTCGCCCCGGCGAGCACGGTCAAGGTTCCCGGCAGCAGTCCGCCGCCGAGCGCTTCGTCGAGCGCGGGGATTCCGAACGTCTGTCGCATCACCGCCATCGTCATCCACTCACTTTCGTCGACCGTCGAGAGGGGCTTGGAGCAGGGGGGCGAACGTCCGAACCCAAGGGAGGCCCAGGGGGCGGTTCACTGGGGAAGGTGCTCGCGGAAGAAGCGGGTCCAGTTGCCGTGGAAGATCGCCTCGATCTCGTCGTCGGAGTAGCCGCGACTCGAGAGGATGCCCGCGAGCGATTGGAGGTCGCGGATCCGATCGAGCCCCGTCGGGGTCTGCTCGGTTCCGAAGCCGCCGTCGAGGTCGCTCCCGATCGCGATGAAGTCGACGTGTCCGGCGATGTTTCGATAGTAGTCGATATGATCGGCCAGGGCATCGAGTGCGACGACTTCGCGGTTGGTCGTGCCGCGGATCCAACCGGGTGCGAGCATCCAGGCGTCGAGCGCGACGCCGATCACCGCGCGCCGGGCGAAGAGCTTGCGAATCTGGTCATCACTGAACTGACGTTGGTCGGGCACGAGTGCGCGAACGTTGTTGTGGCTGGCGAGAACGGGACCGCCGAACGCGTCGAGGGCCTGATCGAAGCTGGTATCGGAGAGGTGGGTCGCGTCGAGGATCATGCCGAGTCTCTCGAACTCGGCGAGGAGTCGGAATCCCTCGGGAGTGACCGGCCCGTCGTCGCCCGTGCCGACGGCGTATCGACTCGCGCCGTAGTGAGCGAGATTGACCGACCTCAGTCCGAGGTTCCACCAATGCTCGGCCTGCTCGGGCTCGACGATCGGGTCCGCGCCCTCCATCGCGAGGATCAGGCCGATCGGATATCCGTCGCCGGGAGCCTCGCCGAGGGACGCGAGATGGGCGTCGAGATCGCCGCGGGTCCGAATGAATCGGATCTCGCCTTGCGTTTCCAACAACTCGTAATAAGCGAGCTGGCCCCGACCCGCGGCGTAGGCGATCGACTGCGTCGCGAAGTCGAGACTCATTCGCGAATGTCCGGACGGCGCGATGAGGTTCGGCTTGGCGCGGCAGAGGATCGTCGCCTGGCACACGCGGATCCCGGCCGCGCGCATCTCGGGCAGCGAGGTCGTCGCCCGGCCCCGCGCGGGGTGATCCTGGAGCTGTGCATCGATGCGATTGAGCTCATCGAGCGGGAGAGTCTGATCGCGACCCCAAGAGAGAGCGTTCCAGGCCAGGTCGAGATGGCCGTCGAAGATCGCGGGCATGGCGGAGTGGTCGTTCTCAGGGCCGGAGTGGGTGGGGAGCGGACGACGGTCGGGCTAGCCTCGAGCGCTTACGGAAACGGTCTCCAGATCGGCGCGCCGACCTTCATAGGTCTCCGAGAACGCGAGCACGGCAGGATCGGGAGTTTCCCCCCAATGGGCACACGCCTGGGTGTAGATCGCCGGCCACCAATTCTCATGAGCCGTCAACCCTTGATCCAGCACGGTGTTCCAGTTCGAGAGGATCTTCGACCAGCACTTGTCGCCGTATTCCAGGGCCTCTTTCCAATGGCCGATCTGAGGGATGTACCAGTCGCGCCCGATCGAGGCGTGGAGCACTTCGTCGGCCCAGTCGAAGTCCTGGATCGTCGACATCAGCGGCAGACCCGAAGCCAGCCCGACTTCCCACTCGTACTTCTTGCCGGTCTTGTTCATCAGGCCCTGCTCGATGTAGTAGAGCACGGCGTGACGCTCGATGGGCGTGCATTCGGTGTTGAGGCGGAGCGACCAGTTGTACGTGATCCGCGCTTGCGTCCAATCGACCCCGAGAGCGACGAAGCCGACCTCGCCCATCATCGCGTGACGCGCTTCGTCCCAGAGCTGGCGGGACATCTCGCGATAATAGCCCCAGGGCTTGCCCTTGGTCTCGTGGATGATCCCGGCCATCATCTCGGGGACGTCGATCTCCCGCAGACGTTTGAAGAGCATCATCAGGCTCTTCGCCTTGGCGGGATACGTCGGATTGTAGAGGAACGACTCGGCGTTGACCCCTTGATTGTGGAGGTCGACGAACCGCTCGTCGCGTCTCGGGATCGGGTCGAAGCGATACGGCGTCGCCGAACGCATCGGTGCCGGAACCTGTTCCGATGTCTCCGCGGATCCATCAAGCCCGCCGGCAGCCGCCAGCGCGGAGTCGAGCAATTGGAGCAGGGGGGCGGAGGCATCGCGTGACGCCGAATCGACCAGGGCGTCGAGGCAACGTCGACCGTATTCGATCATGTCGCCGACCTCGAGCCGCGCGAACCGAATCACGCGGCGCGAAGGCGCATCGGTCAGGGGATTCGTCGCCGACTCGTAGGCCGCCAAAGCCTCGTCGAGCCGCGGCAACGCCCGATCGTAGACCCCGAGGAGCAATTCCGCCGTATTCACCGCGCCGAGGACTTCATCGAAGAATCGCTCGAGCCCGGCATGGGGAACGACTTCCAGCCCCAGCGGCGGCTCACGCATCTCGCCCACTCGGTCGCGAAGCGCCGCAACGTGTTCCGCGCAGAGATAGGCATGGTGCGAGAAACCGCACTTCAACTCGTAGATCGGTTCGGAGGTGATCCTCGCGGTGAAAATCTCATGCAGTCGGACGAATGCGTAATGGAACCGCTTGAGTCGATCGACACACTCGCCCACGGAGAGCCCGGGCCGTGCGGCGTCGACGAAGTCCGCAATGCCTGCGAGCGGCGGTAGGTCGCGATAGGAGCGGTAAGAGTCTAGGTTCACGGCCATGATGAGGACGCTCCGACGTGCTCGAGCCCTCGACCGACCGGGCGAGAGTCGCGACGGAGTCCGCGAGGCGAATCGACCGCGTCTCGATCTCGGTCGACGTTCGCTCACGGAGTTCCGGGCTCGAAGCCGTCGTCGATCATACCGAATCCGGGCTCATGAATCACGAGGCGTCCGAATCGATGGGAATCTCGGGATCGAGGTCGGCACGCGTCGACTCGCGCCGCGACGGAATCCCCAAGACTTGTTCGGCCTCGCGACGCATCCAGGCGAATTCACGGATCGGGGATCCGGCATTGCCCAGCCAATCGACCGCCTTTCGATACCATTCGTCGGCTTCGACGCAGTTCCCCTTGCGATACTCGGCCATCGCCATGAAGAACCACTCGTTGGGATCGCCGCCGTCGCGGAGCGTCATCGACCGGCGGAGCGACGTGATCGCTTCGTCGATGCGGTCGAGTCGGAAGAGCGCGACGCCTCGGGTGTGAAGGAATCTCCAGTCGTCGGGCATCGTGCCGAGCGCGCGTTCGACCAGCGAGAGAGCCTCCTCGGCCTCCTCGTTCGATGGCCTGGCGTTCGAGACGAGAGCCCAAGCGACGTTGTTGAGCAGCGCCGAATGGTCGGGGGCGATCTCCAACCCGAGCTTGCCGTAGACGATCGTGTCCACACGGTTTCCGATGTTCTGGGACTGCAGCGTGAGCTCGAAGAAGCGAGTTGCAAAAGGGCCCCGAGCTTCGACGGGGAGCGCACAGGCCGAGACGAGTTTGCGATGCTCCTCGATCACGACCGAACGAAGTTGCTCCGCCTCTTTGGGGCGTCGTTCTCTCGCCAGAAACGCAGCCCATCGCATCCGTGTTCGTGCCAAGCCGACCAGCAGCCGCGGGTCGTCGGGGACGGCGGCGGCCGCCGCTCGGTAACGCTCGGCAGCCGTCTCGATCATTCGATTCGCCGTCGAGGGGCGATCGAGGCGGTCCAGCATCACTGCATAATCATGAAGGAGTGCGGCGGTCTGTTCGAGAAGATTGGGGTCGCTCGGTTCGGACTCGAGAAGCCCTTCGAACAGCTCGAGCGATTCCGCGAACGCGGGGTACGCTCGTCCGCTCCCCAGCATCAGCCGCGTCAGCCCGATGCGGTGGAGCATCTGAGCCCGCATCGAGACCATCGAAGGGTCGTCCCTCGTCTGCTCGGCGAGTTTCTCGTAATAGGTGAGCGCCTTGTCGTAGAAGTCGTAGGCGTTCGCCGCGTCGAGCGCCGCCATGCGATCGATCGCGCTCATGGTCATGCCGTCGGACATCAGGAACGAGAGCCGGAGGATCTCGCGTTCGCGCTCCCGGGTCCGGCGCACCTCCTCGAGAGCCTTTTCGGTCTGCCCCTTTTCGAGCCAGATCAGAGTCGTGGCGATGGGTAGGCCGAACATGCAGATCAACAGCGCCGTGACGACCACGGGGCGATGCCGGCGCGACCACTTGAGCGCTTGCTCGAACAGATGCGGCCGGCGCGCCTGGATCGGCTTGTCCTCCAGGAATCGCTGAAGATCCGCCGCGAGCGCCGCGGCCGTGGGGTACCGCGCGATCGGGTCCTTCGCCATCGCCTTCAGGACGATCGTCTCCAGATCGCGAGGGATGGAGCGATCGATCCGACTCGGCGGGATCGGCTCGCAAGCGGCGACTTGATGGAGCAACAGATGCCGATCCGCCGCGCTGAACGCGGGTTCGAGCGTCAACAGTTCGTAGAGCGTCACCCCGAGCGAATAGACGTCGGTCCGTTCGTCGATGACGACCGTGCGACCGAGAGCCTGCTCAGGGCTCATGTATCGCAGAGTCCCGAGGATGTCGCCGGTCCTGGTCACGCCCCCGTCGTCGGCGATCCGCGCCAGCCCGAAGTCGGTGACCCAGAGCCGACCGTTCAGGTCGACCATGAGATTCGCGGGCTTGATGTCGCGATGGAGGATGCCGAGGGTGTGGGCGTGTTCGAGTGCGTCGGCGGCCTGACGTCCCAATTCGGCCACCGTCCGGTAGAACGACCGGTCGCGCGAGCCGGGATTCGACGCTCGCGAGTGCATCGGAATCGCTCGCGGCGGCGGGTAGACGGTCGTCGGTTCGGTCGACGGATCGGGAGCGGACGACGCGAGCGCGCTCGCGATATCCGATCCCGGTCGCCGCAGCTCATTGATCAGCAACGCGACTGTGCGACCCTCGATGAACTGCATGGCGTAGTAATGGATCCCGCGATCGGTACCCACGCCGTAGATCGAGACGATGTGAGGGTGCTGCAACTGCGCGGCAGCCTCGGCCTCGACGCGAAATCGTTGGCGCTGGCGGCGATCGATCGCCGAAGCGAACGGCAGGACCTTGAGCGCGACGCGGCGGCCCAGCGAGAGCTGCTCGGCTTCGTAGACGATGCCCATGCCGCCGCGCCCGACTTCACGGATGATCCGGAAGTCGCCGAGTCGCGTCGCGGGGCCCAATGTCTCTTCGGGGACGTGCGGCACCTCGGAAGTCGGCAGGCTCGTCGCGGCGGACTGAACGAATTCGAGGCCGTCGAGGCATTCCGCCAACTCGGCTGCGATGGCGGGCCGACTCGCAAGAAACGCCTCGCGCGAGGGACGTCGTCCGGTCTTCAGGAGTGCGAGATACTCCTCGAGCGCTTCGACCACGCGAGGGTCGTCGACGCTCGACGCCGAAGTCTTCGATGTCTCGGCGAATCCCAAGCGGGCGGCGTTGGTCTTCATCTCGGGTCGTCCATTCTTCGGCGAAGTCGGGCGAGCGCCCGAGCCCAGAGGTTCTTCACGCTGTGTTCGGAACGGCCCATCCGCTGAGCGACTTCCGCAAAGCTGAGATCCTCGAGATGGCGCAGGATGATCACTTCGCGATAGTCCTCGGGGAGCGCCTCGAGCGCGTTCGCCAGCCTCACGGCTTCCTCGCGCCGCGCGACTTGACGGCTGGGAGAACTCCCCTGGGCGATCAATCGTCGGTCGAGCGCCATCGAGCTGCGATCGAGGTCGTCCGCGAGACCGCGCTCGAGTCGGACGTCGCGCCGACGTGTGCCGAAGTACTTGCGCACTTGATTCGAGATCACCGCCGCGAAGATTCGCCGCAGCCATGCGATGAATTCCCGCTCGGTCTCACCCTGGAAGTGTGCGAAGCCTCGCGTGGCCTCCAGAAAGGTCTCCTGAATGAGATCGCGAGGTTCCACCTTCACCTGGAGCCGTTTGCCGACCTGGAGCCGAGCGAGCAACATCAGATAATTGTCATAGAGTGCGAGCAATCGTCCCAAGGCCGACCCGTCGCCCTGCTTGGCGAGGGCGAGTAGGTGTTCGGGCGTCGCGCTCTCCGCGGTCCGATCGTCCCCTTGCCGGCGATCCTCGAAGGAACCCGACGTCGACCCGTCCGGGCCCGACCCCGGGATCGGAGCCGCGGCGGCTCGGACTCGAAAGATCTGGAGAGTAGGGATGAACCCCGAGAATCTTCGCTCCATGCCGTCGGTCCTTCCCGAACCGGCGATCGAGGCTGACCCGCGTTCCGCGATCGAGCCCCGACTCCGGTTCGAATCGATGTCTCTTCTCGTCTTCGCCGGGAGATTCGAGGCGATCAGCCTGCCGCGGCTCTCGGGCTGGGGCCGCGGACGCTCGCTCCCATCGAGCCGGTCAGTCCGAGAGTTGGTTCGCAGGAGGGAACCGCTTCGACCCGGCCGTCGAGCGACTCTTGGGTCACGGAGATCGGCTCGATTCCGACTTCCTCCTGCGGAGCGATCGACCGCACTCCCATCGACCGCGCGTCGAGGCCGTTGGATCCGAGCCTACCACGTTCGCGACCCTCGTCGTCAGTCACGACGACACCCTCGTGGAGATTCGGGTTCACGCCGAGGAGCACGGAGGACTTCTCGTGGTCGAACGACAACCCCGCGGTGCCCGTGGACGACATGAAGAGCGTCGAACTGGTCCGTCCGCCGCCGTCGCGCATCCGAATCGCGACCGAACCGTCGCCGGGCGACTCCAGGTTCAACGGCGTGTCTCCGTGGTCGTTGAACGTCAAGGCGGCCCCTCGATCGCAATACATGTGCAAGGCGGCGCGGAGTTGTCCCTTCTCATCGTGGATCGCCATCTCGGGGAGCCCGTCGGGACGAAGTCCGAACCGGCCGCGGACCACTCCCGAACCATCCTTGACGAGGAACTCCTCCGCGACCACCTGCTTCGCTCGACCGCCCGCTCGGAGCGCCTCACCGCCGAGGAGTACCACCGTGAGCGACAAGATGCCCGTCCATGCTCGAAGGCGACGGCTCGCCGCCTCGAGTCGTTCGATCCGTTCTTCGACGGTGCACTGCTCGGTCTGCGGTGACTGCATCGACAGCCCCCTTTCGTTTGGGGAGTGGCGGTTCATGGGATCTCTGCGAAGCCTGGGGCGGACAGGAGAGATGGGTGGCGAATCGCCGAGTCGTTCTGAGCCGGCATGTTCGCGTTCGGTTCGGCCCGGACGCTTCAATCTGGAGCCGGCCGGATCGTCGATTGCCTCATCCCTCTGGTCACTGATTCGTTACCAATGCGCCGCACATTCTTTCAAAAAGTCGAAGGAATTCGGGGACGAGAGTCCAGGACGCGACCGCACGGGGGAGCCCTCGTCATGGAAGGCGTGAATCTCCATGGAGTTGCGTTGGAGCGGACCATCTCGTCACGTAAGCGATCTCCGCGATGATGCGAAGACGCAGGCGACATGCGCTCTCGACGCGTCGGCCCTGCCGGGGCGTCCTTCGTGCGTCTCGTCGAAGAGTTCTTGGATATGGGCTCGACGCGGGGCCGGCCGCTCGGCTACAACCCTTTCAGTCGCGATCTCTCGTCGCTCGACTCGTGATCGAATTCGAGCGATGAGAAGCACGTCTAGAAACTGATCTCGACTCGATCGACCCGGCTCCGGGTCGATTCCCGACCCGCCTTCACGTCTCGACGGGAGCTCTCGACTGATGAAGATTCCTCGCAAGTTCGAAGTTCCGGCCGTCCTCGGCGCGATCGTCCTGGGTGTCGTTTCGGTTCAGGCGGGGCTCGACCCGTCGTTTTCGATGTTCAGCGACGGCGGCTACTCCGCCGCGAGCGGATCCTCCTGCGCCGCATCCGCCGCCTGTGCGTCGGAGTCGTCGTGCGGCACGATGGACAACATGGAAGCCTGCTCGGCCGAGAACGCTCTCGCCGCGGGGCTGACCTCGCCCGTCGGCGGCGAGTGCAAGGCGGTCTGCCCGCTGTCGAACCCGACGCTGGATCCTGCCGACTCCGAGATCGTCGGTCCTCCCGCGTCGCTCGCGGTCGCCGCAGTCGCGACCTCGACCGGCTCCTGATCCGTATCGATCTCGATTTTTCCCCGATTCTCCCGAAAGCCCGCGCGGCACCGTCTCCGACGGATGCCGACGCGGGCTTCTTGTTGGGCCGGCGGGACGCTCGAAACCGCCTACCTTTACGTTCTCGAATTCGCGATTCCCTCGAGCCGTTCGGATCGTCATGCGTGGAATCGGCTTGATCGGAATGCGCGATTCGATCACTCTCCGCCGACTCGACCGACAGGTTCGGTCGCGTCGAAGTCGTTCCGAGGATCCGCCCAGGGCTCCGTTCCACTGCCGGTTCGGAGCACGTCCTCAGCCCAGGATTGAACAATGGCTCAGGTGAGATTGCTCGTGGGAACCCGTAAAGGCGGGTTCATCTTGACTTCCGACGAAGCTCGCAAGTCGTGGGAGATCAGCGGACCGCATTTCGCGGGCTGGGAGATCTATCACATCAAGGGTTCGCCGGTCGATCCGAACCGGCTCTACGCCTCGCAGAGTTCGGGCTGGTTCGGGCAGATGATCCAGCGCTCGGACGACGGCGGGAAGACCTGGAATCCCGTCGATCACGCCTTCGTCTACGAAGGACCGACCGGCACGCACCTCTGGTACGACGCCACGCAGCACCCTTGGGAATTCAAGCGGATATGGCACCTCGAACCGTCGCTCGACGACCCCGACACCGTCTACGCGGGCGCCGAGGACGCGGCTCTCTTCCGCACGACCGACGGCGGCAAGTCGTGGCACGAGCTCTCCGGCCTTCGCAACCACGAGACCGGCACGCAATGGATGCCCGGAGCCGGCGGCATGGGCGTCCACACGATCCTCCTCGACAAGGCGAATCCCGGCCGGATCTACATCGCCATCTCCGCCGCCGGCGTATTTCGCTCCGACGATGCCGGACTCACCTGGAGACCGGTCAATCGCGGCCTGAAGTCGCAATACATCCCCGATCCCGACGCCCCCGTGGGTCACTGCGTCCATCGGATCGACATGCACCCTTCGCGTCCCAACACGCTCTTCATGCAGAAACACTGGGACGTGATGCGGACCGACGACGGCGGAGAGAACTGGCACGAGGTCTCGGGCGATCTCCCGACCGACTTCGGATTCCCGATCGCCGTCCACGCCCACGACCCCGAGACCGTCTACGTCGTCCCGATCAAGAGCGACTCCGAACACTTCCCACCCGACGGCAAGCTCCGCGTCTATCGGAGCAAGACCGGCGGCAATCAATGGGAGCCGCTCACCAACGGCCTGCCACAGTCCGACTGTTACGTGAACGTGCTCCGCGAGGCGATGTCGGTCGACTCGTGCGACTCGTGCGGCATCTACTTCGGCACCACCGGCGGCCAGGTTTACGGCTCGGCCGACGGCGGCGACTCCTGGACCGCGATCGTTCGCGACCTCCCCGCCGTGCTCTCGGTCGAGGCTCAGACGCTCTCATGATCCGCGTCGAGCTGCCGTTCCACCTTCGCAACCTCGCCGGAGTCTCCGGCGAGGTCCTGCTCGACGTCGGCCCGGTCGTCACTCAGCGCACCGTGCTCGACGCCCTCGAATCGCTCTACCCTGTGCTCCGAGGCACGATTCGCGACATCGTGACTCAACGTCGACGAGCCTTCCTGCGGTTCTACGCGTGTGAGACCGACCTCTCGCTCGACGACCCCGACAAACCGCTCCCCGACTCGGTCGCCTCGGGCGCTGAGCCCTTCCTGGTGATCGGCTCGATCGCGGGCGGCTGACGGACTCGGCTCGATCGACCAATCGAACGGCTCGCGAGACTTCTTCGAGGCCGGCGTGTTCGATCCACCGGTCGACCCGTCGAACCCTCTCGAGATGATGGCGTCGCCCGAGCGCTACTTCACCGACCGCGTTCGCGAAGGAGAAGTTCTCGAAACTGCGAGCACCGGTGCTGATCCTGCACAGCGACCGTCACGACCTCCACAAGCTCAACCGCCCGCTCGTCGTCCCGGTCATGAAGGAGGCGGGCGTCGACGTTCAGGATCGCGAGTAGCCAGGGTTCGGGCACGGCTTCTGCTTCGGCGGCGGAGGCGATCGCTGGGGAAAGGCGGCCGACCTCGCCGTCGTCGAGGCGGTGGTCCGAGACGTTCGCGAGTTCCTCGAACGAGAACTCGCGGATTGAGGCGACGCCCCGCTCGGCGACGGTTCAAGTCGATCGGCGCCGCTCGCGGGCTCTCGCCGACTTCGCGAGCGCGACGGCGGCGTCGAGAGCCTGATTCTCGGCGAGGCGGGCCTCGACCAGCCGACGCAGAAGAGCAGGGGGGATGCGATGCTCCTCCGAGAAGCGGATCGTGCCGGGCGAGGTGTCGAACGCCGCGAGTTCCTCGGCGAACTCCGCGGCGACGCTCGGGCTCATGAGGTAGAGCGCATAGCCTTGTTTGTTCATGCCGTAGCCCACGATCATCCGCCCGCGCCGAAGCGCGGGGACGCCGTAGCTGATTCGCTCCTCGGCGTCGGGCACGATCGACAGCAGCTCGCGACGGATCGAATCGAGCACCGCGCGGCGATCGGGCGGAGCCTGCGCGAGATACTCCTCGACGCTCGAAGTGCTCGACGGCATGGCACGGTCTCCGGCGGTCAAACCAGCGCTTCGACGCTCCTTGCGAGGAGGTCGTCGAGCTGTTCATACGCGAAGCCGATCCCCTTTTCCATCCCCGAGGCGAGCGACCCGTCACGGGCCTCGCGCGAGTCGTAGCGGATCGTCAGTCGCAAGTCGGTTCCGCGATCGCGTTCGACGAGTTCGAGAGTACAGAGTTGTTCTCCCGTTTGTGCGTCGCATCCGAACTCGAACGACTCGGTCCTCACGATCCGTTCGGGGCGGGAGAGTTCCCGATAGACGCCCGTCATCGCCATCGAGGCGCCTGCGGTCGAGGTCCAAACGCATCGGAAGCGCCCGCCGACCTCGAGCGGATCGGTGCATTCGGTCATCGACCAACCCGGCGGGCCGCTCAGCCAGGCGCGGACGAGCTCCGGCCGGGTCATTGCGTCCCAGACCCGTTCGCGGGGCGCGGCGAATCGACGCTCGATCAGAATCGTGAGGTCGTCCGGCGTCGAGACTCGAAGGCCGGAGTGAGCAGCGGAGACGGGGGCGGATTCAGGAGTCATTGGGGGTCCTCGTGATTGGAGTTTCTCGGCGAGTCGATGATCGGAGTCGGCTCGGTCTCGGCGAGGAGTTGGTCGAGACGAGCGAAGTTGGCTTCCCAGGCGGCTCGAAAACCGTCGAGCCAAGCGTCGGCGGCCTGGAGCGGCGCGGCCGCGAGCCGGCAGGGCCTGCGCTGGGCGTCGCGGCCGCGGGTGATCAGGCCCGCTTCTTCGAGCACTCGGAGATGCTTCGAGACGGCGGGGCGGCTCATCGCGAACGGGGCGGCGAGCTCGCCTGCGGTGGCCTCGCCCCGCGCGAGCCGAGCGAGGATCGCCCGGCGCGTCGGATCGGCGAGTGCGGAGAAGGTCGCATCGAGAGAGATCATGGCGTGTAACCAATCGGTTGCGAAACCTCTTGGTTATCATACCCCTCCAGGGCTCCTCGTCAATCGCCGCGCCGCGGATTCGGGCGACGTCGGGATTGGTGAACCGTCGGAAAATTCGATCTCATCGACGGTTGCGGTGAACAAACGACATTGTTGTCGCGTATTCGACACGAGCCGGGACCTGGGGTACGATGATCGACGATGAGCAGTTCGGGGATCACGAGGGACCGATTGCTCGCGTCGAGACGGCGGAGGGGTGGGCGAAGCGGACGACGCGATCGCGGATCCGATCAGCCCAGATCCTGACGAACCGTTCGCGAGCCGTTCGCGAGTCGGGTCTCGTCACCTCGAACGACCGGGGATCTTCCGGGGAGGAGGACCGACGTGGTCCTCTCCCGGACAGTGGTTCACGCGGGACGACCTCATCATGGCGACGACTTCCGGATCGGTGGAAGGCTCTTCGACGACCGCAAGCGGCGGCGTCGTTCCGGCTCATGCGCTCGCCGTCGAGGCGGCTCTGGAATTCGTGGAATCCTCGAGCGACGCGGGGCTGTCCTCCGCCGAGGCTGCGGCGCGCAGAGCGAGATTCGGGCCGAATCTCCTCCCCCAGGCGCCGGCCGTCCCGCTCTGGAAGCGGTTCCTGAGCCAGTTCATGGAGCCCGTCATCGGGATCCTCCTCGCGGCCGCCCTGATCTCGGGGATCACGGGCGACATCGTCGATACGATCGCGATCCTGGCGATCGTCTTGATCAACGGGGTCATCGGCTTCGTCCAGGAATCTCGCGCCGAGAAGGCGCTCGCGGCCCTGCAGAAGATGTCGGCTCCGATGGCCAAGGCGATGCGGGACGGCCGTCTCCAGTTGATCCCGGCGAGCGAACTCGTTCCGGGTGATCGAATCGTCGTCGAGGGCGGCGACAACGTACCGGCCGACGCACGCCTGATCCGCAGCTTCGGTCTCGCGGTGCAGGAAGCCGCGCTGACGGGCGAGTCGGTGCCGGTCACCAAGGACGCGGCTCCGGCTCTCGACGCCGCGGCCCCGCTCGGCGACCGGATCAACATGGTCTACCTCGGGACGACCGTCGCCGCCGGTCGGGGCGATGCCGTCGTGGTCGCCACCGGAGGTGCGACCGAACTCGGCAAGGTCGCCGGGTTGCTCGAGAGCACCGAGCGCGAGCCGACCCCGCTGCAGCAACGCCTCGCCGAACTCGGCAAGGTACTGATCTACGTGGTTCTCGGGATCGCCGCGCTCATCTTCGCGATCAACACGTATCGCGGCACGCCTTGGCTCGAGTCGTTCCTGCTCTCGGTATCGCTCGCCGTCGCCGCGGTTCCCGAGGGGTTGCCCGCGGTCGTCACGCTCGTCCTGGCGCTCGGGCTCCAGCGGCTGGTGCGATGCAACGCCCTCGTGAGGCGTTTGCCGAGCGTCGAGACCCTCGGCTCGGTCACCGTCATCTGCTCCGACAAGACGGGCACGCTCACCCGGAACGAGATGACCGTTCGAGAGGTCGTCACGGCCTCCGCGCACTATCATGTGAGCGGAAGCGGCTACGCCCCCGAGGGAGCGTTTCACATTCGCGTCGACGACGGCGAGCACGCCTCGGGCGAACCGATCCACGCGCCCGGCCGTTCCGACCTGATCCGCGCCCTCGAGGTCGCGGTCTGGTGCAACACCGCGAAGGTGGAGCCCCATCCCGAGGAGGCGGGCGTCTGGCAGGTCGTCGGCGACCCGACCGAGGGCGCTCTCGTCGTCGCCGCCCGCAAGGCACAGGTCTCGGCGCAGGATCGCGACGAGCGCGTGATCCACGAGATCCCCTTCGACTCGGATCGGAAGGCGATGTCGGTCGTGATCCGCCTCGAGGGCACGGGCGCGGCCATGTTCACGAAGGGCGCTCCCGAGGTGATCCTCGGGCTCTGCTCGAGTGAATTTCGCGACGGCTCGGTCGTACCGATGACCGAGGAGCGCGCCGAGGAGATCCGGGCCGTCGCGCGGGAGATGGCCGGTCGTGCGCTGCGGGTGCTCGCGCTCGCCGAGCGTAGACATGAGGATGCGGGGCACGAGTCGGTCACGCGCGAAGAGGATCTCGTCTTCATCGGCCTGGTCGGCATGATCGATCCGCCGCGATCCGAAGCTCGCGCGGCCGTGCTCGAGTGTCGGACCGCCGGGATCCGTCCGGTGATGATCACGGGCGACCACCCCGCGACCGCCTGGGCGATCGCTCGCGAACTCGGACTGGCCCGAGAGGGCGATCGGCTGATGACCGGTCTCGACCTCGACCGAACGACCCCCGAGGAGTTGAAGGAGGCCGTCGGCGACGTCGCCGTCTTCGCTCGGGTCTCCGCCGAGCACAAGCTCCGCATCGTCGCGGCGTTCAAGGCGCGCGGGCAGGTCGTCGCGATGACCGGCGACGGAGTCAACGACGCCCCCGCGATGCGCGCGGCCGATATCGGCATCGCAATGGGAATCGCAGGAACCGACGTGACGAAGGAATCGTCGGATATGGTTCTCACCGACGACAACTTCAACTCGATCGTCAACGCGATCGAGCAGGGTCGCGGGATCTTCGACAACATCCAGAAGTTCATCCACTACCTCCTCGCGAGCAACACGAGCGAGGTCCTGATCATGTTCCTGGCCGCGCTCTTCGGGTGGCCGGCGCCTCTGACCGCGGTGCAGCTTCTCTGGATCAACTTGGTGACCGACGGACTGCCCGCGCTGGCGCTCGGCGTCGAGCCGATCGAGAAGAACGTGATGCGTCGACCGCCTCGGCCGCCCCGCGAGTCGGTTCTCACCAAGAGTCGCGCCCGGCTGATCCTCATCCACGGCACCTTGATCGCGTTCGTGGGGCTGGTCGCATTCCTCTTGACCTACGAGAACGGCGCCAACATCGACCGCGCCCACACCGCCACCTTCTGCACGGTCGCGTTCACCCAGTTGTTCTTCTCGTTCGCGTGCCGCAGCCGGTCGCAGACGCTCTTCGAGCTGGGGCCGTTCTCGAACCCCAAGTTGCTCGGGGCGATCTTGGTGTCGGGCCTGCTTCAGTTCGCCGTCGTCTCGCTGCCCGGAGTTCGAGCCGTGTTCGACGTCCCGACCTCGCCGGCGGGCGATTGGCTCTTGATCCTCCCGCTCGCCTTGGCGCCCGTCACAGTCGTCGAGATCGTGAAGCTGATTCGAGCCCGCTTCCAAGGTCCGATGTCGGCGACAGTCGCCTGAATCCAGTTCCCGGCCCGGCGGATCGATCCTCTCGACCGCCGGGTCGATCTTCTCTCCGTTCGAGACGAACCCGCCATGAAACCGATCCGAAAGATCCTCGTGCCGCTCCTCGGTGAAGCCGACCCAGCCGATCTCCTCCGGCACGCGGCTCGGGTCGCCGCGCGCAATCAGGCGGCCGTCGAACTCGTCTCCGTGATCGAGCCGCTCGCCTGGTACGCCAGGCTCGTCCTTCCCTCGGCGCAGGAACTCGACGCGATCATCGTGCGGGATCGTACCCGCCTTCTCGACGAACAGGCCGCCAAGCTCCGAGAGCAGGGGATCGAGACCTCGACCGTCTTGGCTCGAGGGCGTGCTCATGTCGAGATCTGTCGAATCGTCAAAGAACACGGACATGATCTCTTGATGAAGCAGGCCGAGCCGAACGGCGACGTTCCGTTCGGATCGACGGATATGCACTTGCTCCGCGGCTGCGCCTGCCCGGTCTGGTTGATCGAACCGGGCCGCGGCGATCGGCCGTTCCTCGAAGTCGTCGCGGCGGTCGATCCCGCCCCGAGTCCCGAGGAGGGCGACGTGCTCCACCTTCACGGAGACGTCGCGACCAAGGACGCACGACTCGACGTTCGCATCCTGGAACTCGCCCTCACTCTCGCCAAACGCGAGGGCGGCTCGGTCGACATCGTCCATGCATGGACCGCGCCGGGCGAGGCGCTCGTTCGAGCCGAGGCGATGCTCTCTCCCGAACAGGTCGATCTCTATGCCCAGGACGTCGAGGCCGCCGCGCGACACGCACTCGACCGACTGCTCCACGAAGTTCCCACCGAGGGAGTGCCCGCGGTCGCTCACCTCATCAAGGGCGATCCCGCCGACGTGATCGCGGATTTCACCTCGAAGCACGAGGCCGACATCCTCGTGATGGGTACCGTGGCGCGGTCCGGCGTCGTCGGCCTCTTGATGGGAAACACGGCCGAAGAGACGTTCCCTCGCGTCGGTTGCTCCGTCATCGCGGTCAAGCCCGAGTCCCGAGGTTGAGCCGCGGGTCGTTCGACGACGAATTCGGTTCGCATCGTGGATGAAACGGCCGACTCGATCGACTAGAATCCGCGTTCCCACATCCCAAGATCCCCATTTCGAACCCATCCACCAGAGGAGCGCCGATGATGCGCAGTTTGCCGACCATGGTGTTCGCGATTCTCTTTGCGGGAGGTCTCGGCGTCGTCGCCGGATCCCGACCCGCTCGTGAGGAGTCCGTCGAGCCGCCGCACTGCTCGGCGGCCGTCGACGCCGCGGACGCCGCATCATGCTCCTCGGAACCGATCTCGCGAGGCGTCCTGGCCTCGGCAGTGACCTCGAGCGTCGTCGCGACGACCAACACCCCCGCTCCCGCGCAGGCCAAGTCCGGCCGGCCGAACATCGTCGTGATCTGGGGCGACGACATCGGTCGCGCGAACATCAGCGCCTACACGATGGGACTCGTAGGGTACCGGACGCCGAACATCGATCGCATCGCCAAGGAAGGGATGATCTTCACCGACTACTACGGCGAGCAGTCGTGCACCGCCGGCCGAGCTTCGTTCCTCACGGGCCAACACGGGCTCCGCACCGGGCTGACCAAGGTCGGCCTTCCCGGCGCACCTCTCGGGCTCCAACGCCAGGATCCCACGATCGCGGAGGTCTTGAAGGCCCGCGGCTACGCCACCGGACAGTTCGGCAAGAACCACTTGGGCGACCGCAACGAGTTCCTGCCGACCGTCCACGGCTTCGACGAGTTCTACGGAAACCTCTACCACCTCAACGCCGAGGAAGAGCCCGAACACCCCGATTACCCGAAAGATCCCGCCTTCCGCGCGAAGTACGGCCCGCGGGGCGTGCTCGACTGCAAGGCCTCGACGACCGATGATCCGACGGACGATCCGCGGTTCGGAAAGGTCGGGAAGCAGGTGATCGTCGATACCGGTCCGCTCACCCGCAAGCGCATGGAGACGATCGACGACGACGTGGCCCGTCGCGCGGTCGACTTCATCGAGCGGAAATCAAAGGACGACGCGCCCTTCTTCGTGTGGGTCAACTTCACCCACATGCACTTCCGAACCCACGTCAAGCCCGAGAGCCGCGGCCAGGCCGGACGATGGCTCGGGGACTACGCCGACGCCATGATCGACCACGACCGCAACGTCGGTACCGTCCTCGACGCTCTCGACCGACTCGGGCTCGCCGACGACACGTTCGTGATGTACAGCACCGACAACGGTCCGCATATGAACAGCTGGCCCGACGCGGCGATGACCCCGTTCCGCAGCGAGAAGAACACCAACTGGGAGGGAGCATACCGCGTTCCCTCGATGATCCGCTGGCCCGGAAAGATCAAGCCCGGGTCGGTCTCGAACGAGATCGTCAGCCATCTCGATTGGCTGCCCACCTTCGCATCCATGGCGGGCGCACCGAAGATCGGCCAAGAACTCGCAGGAGGACTCGACTTGGGAGGTTCGACCTACAAAGTCCACCTGGATGGTTTCGACCTCGTTCCCTACCTCACGGGGGCCGCGACCAAGGGCCCGCGCGAGTCGTTCTTCTACGCCAACGACGATCAAGAACTCACCGGCCTGAGATTCGACAACTGGAAGCTCGTCTTCATGGAGCAGCGCGCACCCGGGCAGCTCCAGGTCTGGGCCGAGCCGTTCGTCACGCTTCGCGTTCCAAAGATCTTCAACCTCCGAAACGACCCCTACGAACGCGCCGACATCACGTCGAACACCTATTACGACTGGTTGCTCGACCACGCATTCCTGCTCGTCCCCGCACAGGACTACGTCGGCCGATTCGTGGCGACATTCAAGGATTTCCCGCCCCGACAGAAGGCCGCCCAGTTCAACGTCGGCCAGGTCTTCGAGAAGTTGCTCGAGAACTCGGGATCGAAGTGATCTCTCGGCGGTGTGCATGAACGCGGAGAGCGCCGAGAGGGCGCTCTCCGCGGATCTGACCGATCGATCGCTGCATGAGATTTCGATTGCGCATCGGGCCGGAGCGTCGATTCGCGCCGGCTCGAGTCATTCCTCGGTCGCATTCGCCTGCGGGTTCCTCTTCGGTACGACCGCTTCTGTGTCGACGAGGAATTGCTCGATCCGTTTCGACAGGTCGGCCAAGACCTCAGGCGCTTCGGTCGCCCGATTCATGGTCTCCCCGACGTCTCGCCGCAGGTCGAAGAGTTCCAGGCGATCGCTGCCGTCCGGGTTGTCCGCATGGAAGCGGATCAACTTCCAATCGCCCACACGCACCCACGTGGCGGGCAGGAACCCCGGGATGTTCCGGCTCTGTGCGTCGCTTCCATGGGGGAAGTGGACGTAGATCTCGCGGCGGCACTCCTTGCCCTCGAGGATCGCCGGCGTCTGGTCGATTCCGTCGAGCTTCGAGGGACGCTTCGCCCCCAATCCGGCAAGGGTGAGGAGCGTCGGAAGCCAGTCGACGCTGCTGAAAAGCGGCTCGCGGACCGAGGCCTCGATCCGTCCCGGCCATGAGACCAGGCAAGGCACTCGGGTGCCGCCTTCGTAGTTCGAGGCCTTCCCGCTCCTCAACGGCGCGTTGCTCGTCGCCGGGATCGAGTCGAAGCCCGGGGGATCGGTTGCTCGAGGAGGATAGGCCCAGCCCCCGTTGTCCGAGGTGAACACGATGATCGTGTCGTCGGCGACTCCCGCTCGCTCGACGGCGTCGAGCAGGATGCCCACGGCGTCGTCGAGGCTCGCGACCATCGCCGCATACAGCGGGTTCCGCTGCGGTGATGCGGGGTCGGCCTTGCTTCGAAAACGCTCGATGAGATCGGCGCGGGCGTTCCAAGGACTGTGCACGGAATAGAGCCAGAAGTCCATGAAGAACGGTCGATCCTTGTGCGACACGATGTACTCGGCCGCGCGGCTCGCCATCCACGTGTCGATATGCTCACCGGGGCGAGGCGCCGGTTGGACGGCGTCTCGCACGAAACGCCAGGGGGCGAGATATCCGCCTCCAGGGCCCGGGGCGTTCGGGGTATGGGGGATGTCGAGCTCGAACCCCTGGTCCCGCGGCTCGTAGCCCGCTCCGTGTCCGAGATGCCACTTGCCGAAATGCGCGGTCGCGTACCCGGCGTCGCGCAGGATCTCGGCGGTCGTCGTGTACTCGCCCTTCAGACGCGTCAGGCTGTCGGCATTGAGCACGCGTTGATTTCGATTTCCCTTTGCGAGCCGCTTCTCGAGCTGGACCGCGGGCAGGTGGCAAGCCGGAGCCGTGATGCCCGTGCGAGCGGGATACAGGCCGGTCAGGATGCTCGAACGCGTCGGCGAGCAGAGCGGGCTCGCGGCGTAGTAGTTCGTGAATCGCGCCGACCTTCGTGCCAACCGCTCGAGATTCGGCGTCTCGTGGAAGCTACTGCCTTGCGGTGAGATGTCGGCCCATCCCAAGTCGTCGGCGAGGATGAAGATCACATTCGGAGGGCGTTTCGGAATGTCGTCCGCAAGGGCAGGGTAGGCGAGAACGAGAAGCGCCGGCGCGAGCCAAGCGATCGATCGCATCTTCGGATCTCCCGATGTGGAGAGGTCGGTCCCAGTTCTCCGGCTCCCGATCCGCAACCTCCGTCTCGAGATGTTGCGTCGGGTGGATCGACCAAAGCAGGAGCGGCCGCGGACCGCGGTGGTCGTCGGTCCGCGACCCATCGTCCGCCCCGCGCGAGCCTTCGTCCCCTCCTTGGTCGAACCCGAGCCGAGTCTATCGGGGGAGCGACTCCGCGTCAGGATGGTCGAGCACTGAACTCAGGCGCCAGGAACCAGGGGCGCGCGAAGGGATCGTTCGCGAAGAAGTCGCTCATCACCCGCGCGCCCTTCTCGGCGCCCGTGCGGCTCGGATGGAGCCCGTCGTAGAAGTCCTGCGGCAACCACGATAATCCGTTGGTCGAAGGCTTGGGGCCGTCGGCCCAGTAGTACGGTCCCCAGAGCATCACCGGGAGACCTCCGGTGGAGCCTGGGGCTCCGCTCGCCGCGAAGCCCGGCTCTCCGGAGATCTGCCGGCGGATCGCGGTCCGCACCGCGAACCCGCTCTCGTAGGCATACGGCTCAGGATCGAGCCGAGGATTCGAGTAGCCGCCGTACGGCCTCGAGGTCAGAAACGCGACCTCGAGATTCGGGAAGACTCGAGATGCCCGACGCATCACCTGCCCGATCTCGTCGGAGATCCGAGCCATCCGCGACGGGAGATCGCCGAATCGCCATGTGCGGATCTCGGCCACCTCGATCCAGAGCACCTGAACCTGTGCGGGAGTCAACCCGGACGCGGCGACCCGTTCCCGAGCCTCGGCCCAGGGCTCCTCTCGGAACGCCCACTGACCCAAGACGACGCCGTCCTGAGCTGCTCCCACCAGTCTCAGCCGAGGATTTCGGTCCGGCCGCACCGAGGTCCAGGAAGCGAACGGACGGTAGAAGAGACGCGTCGTCGACTGTCCGATCGTCAAGAACCCGATTCGTCCCTGAGCCGACGGGCGCCCCCGCGCATCGCGCGGCACGATCCGCGAGGTCGCCTGGCGAGCGAGTTCGGCGTGAGCCTCGGGAGGAGTGTTGCTCCAACCCCCATAGAGGCCGCCGTCTTGCCCTCGATACTCTCCGACCAGATCGGGAAGAGGAACCGTTTCGACGAAATCCGCAGTCAGGGGCGACGCCTCGAGCCGATCGACCGTCGCATGCGTCGCGAGCATCACGCGCGTCTCGCAACCGGAGACGACGGGAGCGAAACGGCGAATCATCCGTCGGCGACGATCGAGGTCGGATGGGCGGGCGCGGAGAAACATGACGGGCACTCGAGGGATGTCTGGACGCGTTGATGTTCGAAGATACCACGCGATTCGTCCCCGGGTCGGATTCTCTCGTCCTCATGCGATTCCCGCGGTCGACTCTCCCCGAGTGGATTGACCCGAGAGCGAAACTCGCTAAATTGGATTCAGAGATCCAATTTGGCGGACTCCGGGCCGAGCGTTGCATCGACGCGGGCTCGGGACGCGGGAGGGAGAGCGATGAAACGGCTTTGGGCGACGCTTGCGTTCGTGCTGACGGCCTCGTTCGCGGTGCTCGGTTGGGTGGGCACGCGGATCTATCAAGAGATGCCGCCGATCCCGGACCGAGTCGTGACGAGCGACGGTGTCGAGGTCATCGGGCCGGGCGAGATCTCCGACGGACAGAACGTCTGGCAGTCGCTGGGCGGGATGGAGGTCGGCTCGGTTTGGGGCCACGGGAGCTACGTCGCCCCCGACTGGACCGCCGATGCGCTCCACCGCGAATGCGTCTTCCTCCTCGGGCGTTGGGCTTGGGCCGACTTCGGGCAAGACTACGACGCCCTCTCCATCGAGAGGCAGGCGCAACTCCGAGGGCGGCTCGAGGCGATGCTCCGCCCCAACGGATACGACCCGGCGACCCGGACGCTCACGATCCCCGCGATCCGCGCCGAGGCGTTTCAAGACAACGTCGAGCACTATCAAGAAGTCTTCATGCAAGGCCGCCCAAACTACGCGATCCCCCGAGGCGCCGTGAGCGACTCCGATCGAGCGCGCAAGCTCACGGCCTTCTTCTTCTGGACCGCCTGGTCGGCCTGTACCAATCGGCCCGATCAGTCGATCTCCTACACCAACAACTGGCCGCATGAGCCGCTCGTCGGCAATCGACCCACGGGCGAGTCGGTCGCTTGGACGGGTGTGAGCGTGATCATGCTCCTGGCGGGCATCGGCGGGATGCTCTGGTGGTACGCCTCGCAGACCAACGAAGGTCTCGAGCGTCCGCACCCCGAGGTCGACCCGCTGCAGTCTTGGGAGGCGACGCCGTCCCAACGCGCGACGCGCATTTACTTCTTCGTCGTCGCCGCGATGATCCTGGTTCAGATGATCCTCGGAGTCATCACCGCGCACTACGGCGTCGAGGGCGACGGCTTCTACGGCATCCCGCTCTCGAAGTGGCTCCCGTACAGCGTGACCCGGACGTGGCACGTCCAACTCGGCGTGCTCTGGATCGCCACTTCCTGGCTCGGCGCCGGCCTCTTCATCGGCCCGTTGATCGGCGGTTCCGAGCCGAAGAGGCAACGTCCGCTCGTCTACCTGCTGCTCGGCGCGCTCGTGCTCGTCGTCGCGGGATCGATGACCGGACAGTATCTCAGCATCGCCAATCAGATGTCCGACCGCGCGTCGTTCTATCTCGGACACCAAGGATACGAATACATCGATCTTGGACGCGTCTGGCAGATCGCGCTCTTCGGGGGCTTGATACTCTGGCTCTTCCTGGTCGCGCGATCGGTCGTCCCCGCGCTCTTCCGCCCCAGCTCGCCGGGCGAGCGATCGCTGCTCTCGGTCCTCCTCCTCTCGACCGTCGCGATCGGTCTCTTCTACGGCTTCGGCTTGATGTACGGCCGGAAGTCGCACCTTTCGATGGTCGAATACTGGCGTTGGTGGGTCGTCCATCTCTGGGTCGAGGGCTTCTTCGAGGTCTTCGCGACCGCGGTGATCGCCTTCTTCTTCGCCCGTCTCGGTCTGGTGAGCATGTCCCTCGCCGCCAAGTCGGCCGTGCTCTCGGCATCGCTCTATCTCGCGGGCGGAATCATCGGTACCTGCCACCACTTGTACTTCTCCGGCACGCCGACCGTCGCCCTCGCCCTCGGCGCGGTGTTCAGCGCGCTCGAGGTCGTGCCGCTCACGCTCGTCGCCTACTCGGCGCTCGAGGACCTGCGCATGTCGGGAGCGACCGCTTGGTCGCGGCAGTACAAGTGGCCGATCTACTTCTTCGTCGCCGTCGCCTTCTGGAACATGGTCGGCGCGGGGCTCTTCGGCTTCATGATCAACCCGCCGATCGCTCTCTACTTCATGCAAGGGCTCAACACCACGCCCGTCCACGGACACGCCGCGCTCTTCGGCGTCTACGGCATGCTCGGCATCGGACTCATGCTCATGTGCTTGCGTGCGATGTCGCCGGGACGGGTCTGGAAGGACGGACCGATCCGATTCGCTTTCTGGTCGATGAACATCGGCTTGATGGCGATGTGCGTGCTCAGCTTGCTGCCGGTCGGCCTGCTCCAGACCTGGGCCTCCGTCGCCGAGGGATACTGGTACGCCCGAAGCTCCGAATTCCTCTCGAGCGAGCTGCTCCAGACGCTTCGCTGGCTCCGCGTTCCCGGCGACACGCTCTTCGCCGCAGGCGAACTCGTGCTCGTGCTCTTCCTCTTCGGGCTCGGCACGGGGCGATCCCTCGAGAAGCAAGGCGAGACGGCCTGAGCCGGAACGAGCCCAGCGTCGCCCGGCGCCGAGTCTTGCGACCAGGCGCCTTGGCGACGCCGTGCTCGTCGACGAGAATCGCGGTTCGCCGAACGCTTCGCGAACCCGAGGACCCGCCATGGACCACGCCCGCCGTCGCTTCCTCAAAGCCCTCGCCGCTTGCTCCCTCACCTCCGCCTGGCGACGCACGTCGCGCTCGGCGACCATCGAAGCCCCTCCGGCGCGAGCGCTCACCCGCGGTCCGAGATTCCACTGGCGCGGCTACTACGACAAGCTCCTCTTCGACCCATCCGATCGGTACATCCTCGCCAATGAGGTCGAGTTCGAGGGTCGATCCCCTCGTCCCGACGACTCGATCGCCGTCGGGATGATCGACCTCTGCGGGGAGAATTCTTGGACCGAGCTCGCTCGAACCGTCGCATGGAATTGGCAACAGGGCTGCATGCTCCAATGGATCCCCGGGAGCGCGAGCCGGGTTGCATGGAACGATCGCGACGGCGAGCAATTCGTCACGCGGATCCACGACGTCGTCGCCAAGACGACCCGGACCCTGCCTCGTCCGTTCTACTGCCTCGCTCCCGACGGCAAGACCGCCTTCGCACCCGATTTTCGCCGCCTCAACGACACGCGCCCCGGCTACGGCTACGGCGGGGTCGTCGACCCCCATCGAGATCAGCTCGCTCCGCGCGACTCCGGAATCGAACGAATCGACATGCGATCGGGAGAGAGTCGCTTGATCTTCTCACTCGCCGACGCGGCCAAGATCCCCTACGAAGGACGTCCCGAAACCGCGTTTCATCCCGATTCCAAACACTGGTTCAACCACTTGCTCGTCAATCCCGACGGGTCGCGTCTCTTCTTTCTCCATCGATGGAAGAATCCCGGCGCACGCGCGGCGTTCTTCACTCGTGCGATCACCGTCGACCTCGACGGCTCCCGACCGTTCGTGATCGACCCCCACGGCGGAACCTCGCACTTCGTTTGGCGCGACCCCGAACGAATCTTCGCCTGGGCCTGGCACCCGTCGCACGGCGAACGCTTCTACCTCTACCGCGACCGAAGCCGTGACGTCGAAGTGGTGGGAAAGGACGTCATGACTCGCAACGGACACAACACCTATGTTCCCAACACCAATCTCGAATGGGTGCTGAACGACACCTATCCCGACCCGCGCGGCAACCAAAACCCCTATCTCTACCATCTCCCGAGCAATCGCCGCGTCTCGCTCGGCGAGTTCGCCTCGCCCCCCGCGTATCGCGGGGAATGGCGCTGCGACACGCATCCCTGCGCGTCGCGCGACGGAAGGACCGTCGTCTTCGACTCCCCCCACGCGGGAGGTCGACAAGTCTATCTCGTCGAGATCAGCAGCATCATCGGCCGGTCATGAGCCGCGAGGTCAGGGGATAGCGAGACGCCCGACGACGACCTCGTACGGAGTCGAGCCGCCCAGCCACTTGAGATTCGGGTTGACGTAATTGAGGAACGACGTCGGGTTCACCGCGGGATCCGCGCTCGGGACGCTCCAGGTGCAGCCGACGATCCCGCCTTGGGCATCCACCATCAGGCCGATCCAACCGCGGCCGATGCCCGGGATGTGCACCGTCGCGCCGTCGATCGGGACCTTGCGGCTGTCGCTCGTGTGAGTGCTCGAGGAGCTGTCGACGATCAGCACCGGGTAGAGCACGCACCCGACGAGGAGTGGATTGCTCTGAGCATGACCGACCGGGTAGGGCCGACCGGCCGCGAAGTAGATCGCGGCCACGATGCCGGCGTGGTCGTTCGAACTCGATCCCGGACGCCACCAGGCGATGATGTCGCCGAGGGCGATCGCTCCGATGTTCGTCGGCGTCTGAACAAACCCCTTCCGCTGCTTCATCAGAGCGATGTACTGATAGGGCGCCGGGCTCGCGCTCGACTTGTTCGACGCCGTGAGCGGATCGACGAACGTGAACGACTTCCAGTTCCATGCGTAGCAATACTGGAGCATGTGCGTGATCATCGGTGCGCAGACGGTGTTGTTCTCGGCGAGGAGCCCCTGCACGGGGTCGGCGAACTGGATGTAGGAAGGGTCGGTTGCGCTCTTCCAACTGCCGCCGTAGCGATTCGTGGGGTTCCCCTGAGCGTCCTCGAAGATCCCGTTCGATTGCTGGAGCATGATCTCATCGACGAGTCGTTGCGCCTGTTGAAGATGAACCGGTCCATTCAATACCGGCGTCGCTTGGAGCTCCCCGGCCAAGGACGCGATCACGCCGGGAAGGACGAACAAGGCGATCGCGCACGTTCCGCTCCGCGGGATCGATCCCGCACTCATTCGGATTCTCATCGAATTCTCATGCCTCCAATCAACGAACCGGCTCGATCGCGCTCGGGGAACACCCCCGGCGACGTGAACCTTCGACCTCGACGACGATTTTTGTGGACGACTCGACCAATAGAAACGCGACCGCGCGCAACGGGGCGGTCGGTGTGTCCTACATAGGCAGAGTGCGAGCCCTCGTGACGCACGATCGGCAGAAAATCGAGCCGAATCCCGCTGCATTCGGAATCCGGCCGGGTCATGCACCGCGAATCGGTACGGGAGCGAGCCCAAACGAACAAGAGATCGCTCGTGCGAATCGCGTCGATTGCTCGAGTTCATCGTTCGCGAGGAGACACCGCGACCGAATCCATTGGTGCGTGCACTCGCGGTTTGCGAACATGAGCCGATATCCATCGGGACTCGAAGCCGTCATGATGACCGACGGCCGGGTCTTTGCCTTCGATCACTCTTGGAGGATCGCTCACATGCTCCTATCACGCTCCGTTCGCCGCCTTGTCGTCTGCTCGATCCTCGCTGGATCGCTCGTCGCCGTTCATCTGCCGCGTTTGGGCGCGTGCACACGCGCCGTGTACTTCGGAAAGGAATCGCGCGTCGTCACCGGCCGCACGATGGACTGGATGGAGGACATGCACACCGAACTCTGGATCTTTCCCAAGGGGATGAAGCGCAACGGAGCGGTCGGGAAGAATTCGATCGAGTGGACGAGTGAATATGGATCGGTCGTCTGCTCGATCTACCACGGCGGGACGGCCGACGGCATGAATGAGCAAGGGCTGGTCGCGAACCTGCTCTATCTCGCCGAAACGGACTACCCTGCGGCCGACGATCCGCGTCCCGGAGTCGTGATCACGGCGTGGGCGCAGTACGTGCTCGATCGCTTCGCGACGGTGGCCGAGGCGGTCGATGAACTTCGGCGGGAACGATTCAAGGTCGTTCCGGTCGTCGCCCCGAGCGGCGAGGCAGGCACAGTCCACCTCTCGCTCTCCGACCCCTCGGGAGACTCGGCGATCCTCGAGTACATCGACGGGAAACTCATCATCCATCACGGTCGCCAATATCAGGTAATGACGAACTCACCGATCTACGAAAAGCAACTCGCGCTCGACGCCTATTGGAAGCAGATCGGCGGAACGGTGATGCTGCCCGGGACGCATCGCGCCGCGGATCGATTCGCGCGGGCATCGTTCTACATCAACGCGTGCGAGCAGACCGGCGATCCGCTGCTCTCGGCCGCGGCAGTCTTCAGCGTGATGCGCAACGTGAGCGTGCCGCGAGGGATCAGCACTCCGGGACAACCGAACATCGCATCCACGCTCTGGCGAACCGTTGCCGACCAGAGAGATCGCGTCTACTACTACGAAGATTCACTCAGCCCGAGTCTCCTCTGGGTCGACCTCCGCGCGATCGACTTCGGGCCCGCGAGCGGAGTCCGCAAGTTGCCGCTCGTCCAGCGCCCGAGGTTGTCCGGCGACCAAACGGCGGGTTTCATTCCGGCGAAGCCGTTCGCATTTCTCGCCCCCGCGCCCCAGTGACACGCGGCCTCCGACCCTTCCACACGTCTTCAAAGTAGTAAGCCGTCTCGGTCGGGGCTCCGCATCTTCGATGATGCGGAGCCCTCGAGAGAGACGGCTCACACCGCGCCTGGGGGTAGGGGAGGGGTTCGACTCGATTCGATCAGCGAGCCGGGAGAGTGCGGCCGAGGAATCCTCGGATCTTCTCGGCGATCTCCGGGCCGTTCGACTCGAGGGCGAAGTGGCCCGCATCCAGGAGATGGAACTCGAGTTTCTCGAGGTCTCGCTTGTAGGGCTCCGCTCCGGTCGCGGGGAAGATCTGGTCGTTCTTGCCCCAGACGATCAGCATCGGCGGCTGGTGCTTGCGGAAGTACGCCTGCCACTTGGGATAGAGCGGCGGGTTCGATCCGTAGCTGAGGAAGAGGTCGAGTTGGATCTCGGCATTTCCAGGCCGATCGAGCAGGTATTGGTCATGGACCGCGCCGTCGGGGCTCACGAGTTCGGGCTGGGGAACTCCGTGCGTATACTGCCACTTCGTCGCTTCATAGGTCAGCAACCCTCGAAGCGACTCGCGTTTCGATGCGTCGTTCGGATTGGCCCAGTACGCCTTGATCGGCTTCCAGAACTCGTTGTCGAGACCTTCGTCGTAGGCGTTCCCGTTCTGGACGATGATCGCCGTGATCCGCTCGGGATGGGCGCTTGCGATCCGGTACCCCACGGGGGCTCCGTAGTCCTGGACGTAGATGGCGAATCGCTCGAGGCCGACCGCTCCGATGAATCCCTCGACCACCTCCGCCAGATGATCGAAGCTGTAGGTGAAGCCCTCGCGTGCCGGAGCCGAACTGTGCCCGTAGCCGGGATAGTCGGGAGCGATGACGTGATACCGATCGGCGAGTGCGGGGATCAAGTTGCGAAACATCTGCGAGCTCGTCGGGAAGCCGTGGAGCAGGAGGATCGTCGGGGCATCCGCCGGTCCGGCCTCTCGGTAGAAGATCTCGAGATCGCCGACCTTCACCGTCTTGTGGCGAACCACAGTGGCGGGGGCGGCCTCGACCGGCTTCGGACTGCCCGCGAGAGCCCGGGCTGCGCCCGCTCCCAAGGCAACGGAGGCTGCAAAGATCCGACGGGTCATCTTCAACGTGGTACTGGACATGGCGTCGGCTCCTGTCGTTCGATCGAGATCTGTGTGTGCGGAAGATTGGATCCGTCGATGCGACTCATGCGATCGCATCGATCCCGGGGTGATCGGCGGGACGCGGCTCGGTCGCCGTCCAATGGAATCGCCGCTCGCTCGGCTCGATCGGCACGTCGTTGATGCTCGCTTCCCTTCTCCTCATGAGACCGTCGTCGGAGAATTCCCAGAGCTCGTTGCCGTAACTCCGAAACCACCGTCCGGTCGCATCGTGCCATTCATACTGGAATCGAACCGCGATGCGAGTCGCGTCGAAACTCCAGAGTTGCTTGATGAGGCGATAGTCGTGCTCCTTCTCCCACTTCCGAGTCAGGAACTCGCGGATCGCATCTCGCCCCTGGAGAAACTCGGATCGATTTCTCCATTGCGAGTCCTCCGTGTACGACAAGGACACTCTGCGAGGGTCTCGCGAGTTCCAAGCATTCTCGGCCGCTCGGACCTTCGCCTCGGCGCTCTCTCGCGTGAAAGGCGGTCGGATGTCGGTAGGTGAGCTCATCTCGATGCCCTCTTGGAACCGGGGAAAGTCGCCATCCCGAGTCGGCTCGTCCAGGTGTCGTTCGGCGACGGCCTTCAAGAGGATAGACACGGCCGCGACCCCGGATCTTACCGGCCTTCGCCCGCGATCTCGCGTTTTTCGCGGAGAACGCTCCTGAACTTCTCCCAACTCCACCTGGAGGGCCGATCGGGGTGGGATGACTCGTCCGAAACCACCGAGATGTCAAGGAGGCTTGACATCCCGGCGATGTCGCGTATTCTTGACTCGGTGTCGGGTTGATTTGACTTCGTCGAGGCGAGGGCGGAACCGATGGGCGCTTCGTTGCAGGAGAAGAGCGTTTGGGTCCAAACCCTGGGGCTCGTGGTGGGCTTGGGCGGTTACTTCGCAGTCGCGGGCCGCATGCTCGCATCCGGGGTTCGCGTGCCGTGGGCGTACGTTCCGCTGTTCGTCGTCTCGGTGGTCTTCATGGTCGTGATCCTGATCGCGGGCTTGATCGTGGCTGCGCTCACGAGTCGTGATGAAGCGGCCGACGAGCGCGATCGACTGATTTCGTGGCGTGCCGAGCACGACTCGGGATGGCTCCTGGCGACGGGAGTGCTCGCCGCGATGACGGCTCTGGTCGCCGGAGTCGCCCCGATTCTCGTGGCGCATCTGCTGCTTCTCTCGCTCTTCCTCTCGCAACTCCTCAGCTTCCTGCTCCGAATCCTCTACTATCGGCGAGGGATTTGACCGATGCCGATCGGAGGGCTCGAGATCCGGAATCGCATTCGTAAACTCAGATTCGAATGCGGAGAGATGACCCAACAAGAGCTCGCGGACCGCGTCGGAGTGAGCCGACAGACCGTGAATGCCATCGAAGGCGGCAAGTACTCGCCCTCACTGGAAGTTGCGTACCGCATCGCCCGGGTGTTCGAGCGCTCGATCGAGTCGGTGTTCGAGTTCGTGGAATCGAATCCCGCCCCCGGATGAAAACGCGACGCCGGGGGCGAACTGCACTCCCGCCGGTTTCCTCGGCGACGACTCGCGGACGGGGGCACTCTCTCCGGAACGGCGCCTCGCTCGGCCTCGCTCACTCGCGAGCGGTTGGACTTGACGGATCCCTCCGAACGGCATATCACCCGATTCCGATCGCCTCCCCAGGAGCGTCTCGATCGACTGCGCTGGATGCAGGTCTGTGGATACGGGAGCAGATCCGCGAGGGGAGCGTCGGCCGTGAGTGCGACCCGAGGTTGGAAGATCGCGACCCGAGCCGTCGTGCTGATCGCATGCCTCGCCTCGCGGACGGCGAGTCGGGCCGACGACCCGCCGCCGGCACCGGTAGTACCTGCACCGAACGCCGCTCCCGCTGTTCCGAGCCCGGTTCTGCCTGCACCGAGCGCCGACCCCGAGGATCCGACGATCGAGTTCGGAGTTCCGCCGCTTCCGATCTCGACCGATGTGAATTCGACATATGTGCCTGGCGAGGGCGTGACGATCTCGCTGTTGAACGATACGTCGCGACTCAGGCTCTCGGCGAGCCTCTCGGCCTTGATGATCTTCAACACACAGCGGCCGTTCACCTCGGGCGCACCCTTTCTCCTGCTTCCGGCTTCACCGTTCGGGCTGAGCACGAACACCTTCGATCTCCATGCGCGACAGAGCTCCATCTTTGCCGCGTTCGAGGGGCCGGAAGTCCGGGGCCTGACGCCGAGAGCGACGATCCTCACCTTCTTCTTCAACGACAATCTCGTTGCCGATAACTACGGCCTCCTCGTCTACTTTGCCTACGGCGAACTCATGAACGAGAGGATGCGCCTCGCGGGCGGCCTGATGCAGGACGTCTACAACCCCGTCAGCCCGACGGTGCTCTCGCTCGCAAAACTCTATGGCTCGGGAAACACTGGTTCATATCGTGGAATGCTCAGGCTGGAGCGTTATCTCGAGTTGTCGCGCAACTCGATGTTCACGATGCAGGCCGCGATCAGCGAACCGACCTCCACCCTCGTCACCGGCGACTTGAGCCGGATCAACGAGGACGACGGGATCCCCAACTTCGAGTCGCGAATCGCCCTCGCGCTGGGACAGAAGGGCGAGAAAGGACCTGCGAATGGACGCCCGTTCGAGGTCGGCCTCTCCGGAGTGGTGGGTCGGCTTCGGACGACGCGCACGATCCTGGTTCCGCCCGACTCACGGCCGCCGCGCGTCGTCGACGACGTCTGGGGATTCGGAGTCGACATGCGCTGGGCCGTCACCGATCGGTTCGGGCTGGCGAGCGAATTCTACCTCGGACAGAGCCTCGGCGAATACAACGGCACGATCCTTCAGAACAACAACTCCACGACTCTTGGCCCGATTCGCGGGCGAGGGGGATTCGGCGAACTCTACTTCTACCTCACGGAAAAGCTCCACTGGCACGTCGGCTACGGTATCGACGCCCCATTCGTCCGCGACCTCGCCCCCACGCAATTCGCTCGCAATCAAACACTCTTCAATACTTTGGTTTGGGACGTGACGTCGAACTTCCAGGTCGGGTTCGAGGTCGATTATCGAAAGACGAACTACATCCAGTTCCTCGACAACGAAGGCGTCAGCTTCCTCACGCAGTTCCTCTGGAAATTCTGACCAAGCCTGGAGGCATCCGGCGATTGGGCGACGGTGTGCGGCGCCTTTTCGATGTCGCACACCGCTCGGGTGGAGTTTGCATTCGTTCAAGTGTTCATATGAATGGTCATTGGTCTCGCTCGTAGATGGTCTTCCCGCGTTTGATGGTCTCGAGAATCGAGATCTTGGAGATCTCGGCGGGGTCGACGGTGAGCGGGTTGCGGTCGAGGATGACCAGGTCGGCGAGCTTCCCGGCGACGAGCGAGCCCTTCTCGTTCTGTTCTCCATACTGCTCGGCGGGCCAGATCGTCATCGCCTTCAACCCCTCCCAAGGGGTGATTCTCTGGTCGTCGCCGATCGTCTCGCCCGCGCGAGATATCCGATTGACGGCTGACCAGAGCATGAACATCTGATCGAGCGGCGCGACGACGAAATCGGTATGATTCGTGGGGCGGAGTCCCGCGTCGATCGCGCTGCGCATCGGGCTGATCTCGAGAGCCTCGGCTCGACCTCGGTTCGCCATGTGAGCCGACGCGAAGTAATAGGTGTGGAGCGTATAGAATGAAGGCCGGATCCCGTAGTTCAGGAACTTGGGGATCTGATCCTTGCGCATGAACTGCGAGTGGATCGCCGTGACGTTCCACGGCTTCGAGAAGTCGCCGTTGCGAGCGTATTCATAGGCGTCCAGGAAAACGTCGATGGCGGCGTCGCCGTTGCAATGGAGATTGAGGGGAACTCCGAGGTCGTGAACTCGACGGACCATCGAGCGCACTTGGTCGCGCGGGAACGTGAGTTCTCCACGCCAATTCTGCTCGCCGCCGGGGCCTCCGGTGAGATAGGGCTTCGAGAAGTACGCAGTCTTGCCCTGGGGGGAGCCGTCGATCGTGATCTTGACTCCGCCGATCTTGAACCCGTCGACATATTTGCCCCATGTCGAAACGGGGTTGTCCTTCAAGACTTCATCGAGCTCGACGATGAACGGGAAGGCGACGATGTCGATGAGGTGGGCGCCCGCGGCGGCCGCGCGCTTCATGAGTGCGACATCCGAGGCGAGGGTCGAGCCTTCGTGCGCGGTGGTGATGCCGGCGGCCGCGTAGAGCCGCTGACCGTCGCGAGACCGGGCGACTTCCTGCTCGCGGCTGGGCTTGGGGAGTTGCTCATGGATCGGCAGGAACGCCGTCTCCATGATCAGGCCCCAGGGTTCGTCGGTCCCCGGTTTCCGGACGATGACTCCGCCCGCGGGCGTCTTCGTCTTGGAGTCGATTCCGAACCGCCGCATCGCCGCCGAGTTCAAGACCGCGCCGTGCATGGAGACGTGGCCGACGATCACGGGGTGTTCGGGAAACGCGGCGTCGAGATCGTCGCGATTCAAGGTTCGACCATTCGGCATGATGGAGTCGTCATAACCATAGGCTTCGATCAAGGCCCCCTTCTCGATCCGCTTTCCGTCGCGATGTGCCTCGAGTGCGGCGACGATGCTTGGGACGTCTTGACCGGGGCCTGCGGGGGGGGCGTAAACATTGACCTGGTTCGCCACGCTGAGCGAGTTGATGTAGTGGCTGTGGGCATCGATGAATCCGGGCAGCATGGTCTTGCCGGCGAGGTCGACGATGCGCGTGCGCTCGCCCTTGTGCGCGGCTTCGACCTCCGCGCGCGGGCCGACGGCGAGGATCTTGCCGTCGGCGATCGCAAGCGCTTCCACCGTGCGGGTCGATTCCTCCATGGTGACGATCGGTCCGCCGACGTAGATCGTCGCCGCCGGCTCACCCGCGAGGCTCGAGGCGACGAAACCCAGCAACGCGATCGTCCGCGTGAGATACCAACCAAGCATCCGCATTGATGCATGCTCCGAGGTTCATGGAAATGTTGGTGCGAACCTGACTCGGGGTCAGCGTCGGCGTGCCGCCTCGGGGGTATCCGGTCGCTTGCGAAGCTCGATCATCGCTTCGGCGAGTGCGTTGCCGATCGGGGCGAGGATCCGCGCCGAGCCCAGATAATGATACTCTCCGTTTGAAGTGCTTTCACGCAGGATCTTGCGCTCGCGTGCATCGAAGTGCATCCGATCGAGCTCCTCGAGCTTAGCCGCGCGTGCCTCGCGGGAGATCTCGCCCGCCTTCAGCGCGGCATCGAGCTTGGCACGTTCGGCTCCGATCGACTGCGTTTCCCTGGAACGCAAGGCCCGATACTCTCGATCCCAGTATCTCTCGGTCGGTACCGCGATGGTGTTCCCCTGGAACTCGGGCAGTTTCGCAGGGGCGGCCATGGCGTCGCGGAAGCCTTGGTGCGTCGACTTGTAGCGCACTTCGGCGGGCCCGTAGTCGCTGGTCGGCCCTCCGACGCCGAGCACACCGATCACGAACGGCAGTCCGGGGGCATCGAGATCCTTTCGGACGTCGCGAATGAAATGCGTCAACACATCGCTGTATGCCGAATAGCCTCCGGGCTTGTCGCGGTTCGGATAGACGTCGCCGTCGACCATGTCGTTCCAGCCCTGGAACCAAACGAATCCGGCGAGGACGTATCCCGCCTTCGCGTCGTACGCGGGGGCGTATCGCTTGGGGTCGGAGAGTACTTTTTCCACATGTTCGATCATGGCTCGATAGTATCGCCCCGTTGCGTCGCGTCTCTTGGCGACGGTGGTCGCGAGGTCTTCCCCGCGCTGCACGGCCTTTTGCCTCTCTCGCTCGTTCAGCTCGTAGGGGCCGGCGCTCGGAGGGCGGAAGTCGGTGTGCAGACTCTTGCCGCCCCACGCGGTCTTGATGATCAAGATCGGGCGATCGGTCGACTTGCGCATTCGGATCCCGAACGTGAACTCCGGCCCGATCTTCGGACCGCCGGCCTCTGCGCCGAAACCCGCAGTGAGTGGTCCCGAACGCTCCTCCGCGGACGAACCCAGCGATGAGATCCAGACGTCTTCGACCACGCGCGGCGATCCGTTTTCGTCGACCATTTCGCGGAGCAACGCGGCCGTCGGTTCGCTCAGACCCATCGCATCGAATGTCCGAACATGAGCATGCCCCTGCATGTTCGATTGTCCCGCGAGGATGTAGACCTCGAGCGGCTTGGCTTCGCCCGAAGCGGCCTCTCCCGGGAGAAATGCCAAGAAAAGAGACATGAGCATGAGCGCAGCCGGCATCACGATTCCTCCTCGATTCTTCCCCGCACCGACGCTTGCAACGCGAAGTTCCGCGGCTCGAAGTCGCCGTCGATCATATCACGCCGACGGCTTCGAGACAGGCATCGCACGCGATTCGCGATCCCTTGAGCCCTGCCTCGCGGCTTGCTACTCTCGATACGGAGCCCCCCGTTCCCCGTCGCGACTCGCGCATGGGGCGGAGATCTTGGGAGCGGCGAAGGCGGCCCGATCATCCGGCCGCTCCAGTTCTCTACGCGCGCATGGCGGATTCGATGAAATGGATCTCGGTCGCCGAGTCGAACTATCCCTGGGAACGCGAGGCGCTCGCGTTCGTTCGTGTCGGCTTGCCGAACCATGAACCGTACCGCGACTGGAGCAACTTCGAGTTCATCGCCGAAGACGGCAGCATCAACGAGGTCGATCTCCTCGTCTTCGGTCCGATGGGTTTCTTCCTGATCGAGATCAAGAGTCGACCGGGGCGACTCACCGGCGACGCAGGCACGTGGTTCTGGGAACACGACGGTCGCGTCGTCACCACCGACAATCCTCTGCTCGCCGCGAACTCGAAGGCGAAGAAGCTGAAGTCGCTCCTCGCGCGGCGGCGAGCATTCAAGACCGAGGGACCACCTCCCTTCATCGAGGCGCTCGTCTTCTGCTCGGCGCCGGATCTTCGATTCGAGCTGACGGGAACCGCGGCGTTCTCCGTCTGCGTCCGCGATCAACCCTCGGGCACTCGGCCGGGGATCCGCCGCGCGATCACTGAGCGAGCCTGTCCGGGGATCACGCACAGCCCGCGCGGGCGGCATGATCGTCCGATGGCGAAACTCCTCGACAAGGCGATGGAGGAGGCGGGAATCCGTTCGTCGATTCGCTCGAGGCGAGTCATCGACTTCGATCTCCGCAAGGTGATCGGCGAAGGCCCGGGCTACCAGGATTGGGCCGCCGCGCACGCCTCGATCCCCAGACGCCTGCGCCGAGTCCGGCTCGACCACCTCCGAATTGCGTTCTCTCGAGAGCCGCAGATCCACGATGTGCAGCAATGAAGCCGCATGCTCTGCTGCTTCGAATTCCTCGAATCCGATCTCGGCCATTTGCTTCGCATTGTGGACGGCCCGTTGGAGACTCGCCGCGAGAATGGTCTTCCGCGAACCTTCGAAGCGACCGAGCCGAAGATTGCTGAGAAGCGACTCCGCTCCGTCGGCGACGAATCCAGGATCAGCCGTCGAGACCCGCTCGAGGATCCGTATGTGAGAAGGCAATGATGAAATCTTGAGAGACACTCACACGGTCATGTTGCGAATCAGAACCGCTGCGAATCGAGCGGCCGATGCGGCGTCTCGATTCCTCCAGAGCGAAACCCGTTCGATGCTCGAAAGTCGGCTCAAGCTGTTGTTCATTTGAAACACTGGTTTGCATATTTGTCCAGAATCCACTCGACTTCGAGTGCGGATCGAAGACTTGGTCAAAGGGCTCGCGTGGGAACCACTGAAACGGGCCCCTGTTCGAACGGAGACTTTCGAGGGGCCGCGGTTGTCGATCTCTCGCGATCTCGCAGGGGGTGCTTTCTTCATCATACGGCGCAGACGATCGTGGTCGAGGCGTTTTCGATACGAGTCGAAGATCAGCTGATGGAGAACGTGAAAGTGGAAGTCCGAGTGTGGTGTCTTGGATATCGGATCGAATCATGCTCGCGTCGAGATGAGATCGATTCCGTCGAGCGTCGACGATGAGGCCGACGTTCGACCATCGGCTCATTCGATCGACTCAGAGCTTCTGAATCCCTGGGCGGCCCGCTTCGAGGATGAAGGAGGCGCGGGTTGCGATCTTGCCGCCCGGTTCGAGGACGTTCTCGCAGACGACGTAGTCGCTCCTCCAGGCTTTCGGGGTCACGATGCAGCGAACGTAGCCTCGCTCGCCGTTGAGGAAGCGTACGCCGGGGTTCTTCGCGGTCATGCCCGCGGCCACGGCGGGGTTGACCCAGGAATTGTTGCCTCCGCTCGAGATGCTGGTGCAGACGAACTCCGTCGCGACGACGGGCGTTTCGGGTCGGCGATCGTCGACACGCAGGTCGTTCGCCCAGTTCGTGTGGATGTCGCCCGTCAGCACCACGGGATTCGGTACCTTGCGATCGGCGAGGAAGCGGACCAAATCGATGCGTTCATGTGCATAGCCCGGCCACTGATCCATCGAGTACTTCGGCTCGTCGCCGAGCGGGAAGCCGACCATTCCCATCATGACCTGCTGAGCCATGACGTTCCATGAAGCCGTCGATCCGATCAGGCCCGCGTCGAGCCATCCGCGCTGGCGGCGGCCGAGGATGCTGTTCGTCTTGGCCAGCGCGCGGTCGTCGAGCGGTTTCATGCCGTCGCCGTTCGGCTGGTCGGTCCGATACTGCCGCGTGTCGAGCACGAAGAACTCGGCGAGTCGGCCGTAGCTCGCTTTACGGAAGAGCTGCATCTCGGGCCCGCGAGGCAGCGAGCGAGGACGAAGCGGCATGAATTCATAGTATGCCTGGTACGCCGCCGCTCGCTGGGCGAGGAAGTCGGCGACGTCGATCTTCGCCTTGCCCTTGGGCTGATCCTCTTGGATCGAGCCGGCGTAGTTGTTGTCGAATTCGTGGTCGTCCCAGGTGACGAACCAAGGGCAGCGTGCGTGCATCCCGTGGAGCAGGGGATCGGCGCGATAGAGCGCGTGTCGCTCCCGGTAGTCGGCGAGGGTCTTGATCTTGCCGTCTTTCGGCCCGGTGTGCTTCCGGACGACCTTCGCGGCGTCGCGATTGGGATATTCGTAGATGTAGTCGCCAAGATGGAAGACGAGGTCGAGGTCGTCCCTGGCCATCTGCTCGTACGCAGTGAAGTGCCCCTGCTCGTAATGTTGGCACGAGGCGAACGCGAACCGGAGCTCGTCGGGCGCGGCGTTGGCCGCCGGAAGCGTCCGAGTCCTTCCGACGGGGCTGACGGCGTCGCCCGAAAGGAATCGATAGAAGTACCAATGATCAGGCTTCAACCCGTTGGCGACGGCGTGGATCGAGTGCCCGAGCTGCGGGGAGGCGATCGACGCGCCGCGCGCGACGACGTTCTTCATCCCCTCATCCTCGGCGATCTCCCACCGCACCTCGACGGCTTCGGGCTTCATGCCGCCGTCGGGCTCGAGCGGTTTGGGAGCGAGCTTCGTCCAGAGGACGACGCTGCTCGCGTCGGGGTCGCCCGAGGCCACTCCCAGCGAGAAGGGATTCGAGTCGAATGCGACCCGGCGCACCGCGGCCCCGGCACGAGTGCCGAGCAGCGGAATCGCGGCGAGCGATGCGCCGTAGGCCAGCCAGCCGCGCCTCGTCAAGGTTCCTGCGGAGCGGACTTCCGTCAGGATCCTGGATAGCTCGAACATCGGAAGACCTCTCGATACGTGGGAATGGCGATCACACCCGCGGACCAGGCAGGTCTCCAGAGAGTCTCATCGATCCCATGTCGAATCAACTCGCAATTCGGGAACTCTCCATGAAGAACCGGTTCGGATGAACGCCCCTCGAGCGGCTGCGGCGGCATTTCGCGACCGCCGCGCCCTCAACCCGGGAGGTCGACGTTGTGGTAGACCTCCTGCACGTCGTCGCAATCATTGAGCATATTCAGGAGCTTTTCAAAGACGGCCAGGTCCTCGGGGCTCAGCGTCGTCGTCGCGTGCGGCAGGAAGGTGATCTCCTGGACCTCGAGCTCGAGGCCGGGGAATGCCCTCGAGAGCGCGGTCTTGGCCTTGTAGAACTCGGCGGGTGGGGCGAAGACCGTCACGGTGCCGTCCTTGCATTCGACCTCTTCGATCGACACGTCGGCCGCGAACATCGCCTCGATCACCTGATCTTCACCGTCCCCCGGGAACGAGAGCACGGCCAGGTGGTCGAACGACATCACGACCGACCCGTTGGCGGCGATCTTCGAGTTGGTCTTGCCGAAACAGTTGCGGACGTCTGAGATCGTTCGCGTGTTGTTGTCGGTCAGGCAGTCGACGATCAAGAGCGATCCGCCCGGACCAAACCCCTCGTACCGCACCGCCTGGAAATCCTCGCCCCCCGCACCCGCCGCCTTCTGAATCGCCTTCTCGATCACGTGGCTCGCCACATTGTCGCGCTTCGCCTTCTCCACGAGGCTCCGAAGCGTCGGATTCGCCTCCGGGTCGGGGACGCCGTTCTTGGCGGCCATGTACAATTGTCTACCATATTTCGAGAAGAGCTTGGACTTCTGCGCGGAGGTCTTGAAGATCGAGGCCTTGCGTTTCTCGAAGATGCGTCCCATGGCGATTCTGCCTGCCTGTCTGTCTCGCGGCGACCGGGGAGACCCAGGGATCGGTCGAATCGGCCCTGGGCATTTCCCGACTCGTGAAGCCTTGCGAGGCGAGGAATTGATTCGATCCCGGTATTCTACCGGATCTCCCCGACGCCTCGCTACCGTCGCGAAGTCCCCCGTCCGACGCTGCCGAGGTCGAGGACCGCCCGGCGCGGAGGACGACCTGGGACGGAAACTCGAGCGTTCGAGCGCCTGGTCGAGGTGAATCGTCTGCACGAGACAGACGGATCGGCATCGCCGCCACCTCGGTCGAAGCGAGTTGCGGGAGTTCACGGGCTGTTCTGATTCACTCTTCGCGCAGATCGACATCAAGGTGTTCAAGTTCGTGTTCAGTGGGTCGGTCCGGGACCCGCGGATCGTCGTGAAGCCGTGATTTGCTCACGTCGATGAGGCCACGCGGCGGCAAGCCCGCCGGCGGCACCCGGAAGTCGACCACTTGAAGGTCAGCGCGGGGCGAACCGTGAGTCGTTCCGAAGGGGCACGTTGCACGTCATTGCTCGTGTGTCCTTGCTCGTGTCGATCGCCCTCGAGCCCGACACGCCTGTCGATGTGCCATCTCGCGAACCCGGCCGAGCGTGCGCCTGCCCAAGCGAGGCGCTCCGTTGGTCGAGATCAACGTATCGAACCTGGCGGCTTCGGTCGGTCTCGGGCGTCGTACGACGTGTTCGAAGAGCGACTCGTGCCGGCGGAGTGATGGGACCGGGGACCTCGCATCTCGATTCGACCTCGATCGTCATCCTCGATTGCCCGCGCGAAAGCAAGAAAATGCTCGAGGATTCCGCTCCCGGGAGACCTCGTGGATTCATGGGTTGCTGTTTCCGCGTGGATTTCGCCTCCGAGCGGTCGTTCCGCGCACCCTCCGCGCGCAGGGCGAACGCTCCGGCGCTTCGCCGCTTGGGGTTGGGAGCGATTCTCGTCCGCGAAACGGGTCATTCGCGGGGTTTGAGACGGTCCGGCGCGGGGGTGGTGTTCGGTTGGGC
>JANRKW010000066.1:0-37448 GCA_033763215.1 Isosphaeraceae bacterium
GCTCGGCTGCCCCGTTCCCGGCCCCGACGTCGCCTCCGAGGCCATCCATCCGCCTGAGTTGTACGTGTAGGTCAACGTGGCGTTCGCGTCGGATGAGGTCAAGAGATGGTCGTCGACGTCGTGCGTGAATGTGAACAATCCTCCTCCGCCCACCCAGGTATCACGGGAGCGGCGAGTACTCGACAACGTAAGATCGAGGAAGGAGGGCGCGGTCATCTCATACTCCGCTAAGTGCGCGCATCACTCGTCGTGGCCTTTCTCTCCTCGCTTTCGTGCGGGCTGAGACCCTGTAAAGAAGCCTCGGCGTTCCCGCTTGCGACTCTTCGAGTCGCTCGTCTGTCGACCGACCTGTAATGCATCCTTGAGAATGAGAAGCGTCAAATTGTAAATGCTCGTTGCACCGAGTCCAAAAACCACCCATATACTGTCGAGAATTGCCGAATTTCGATGAGAATCCCCGAGTTGTAACATCATCCCTGCGACTATCAGAAGAACCCAGGATAGGAGACTGCCTATGATCGCCCCGATCCGGCCAAATCGAATCACCAAGTAGATTGGAAGTACGAAGGCCAACGAATACATCAAGAGGTCTGCTTGTCGCAATGTCAAGTGTATTCCCTCTATCGTGTTTGCATGCCGTTGCATGCGTTTCTTGGATGAAGTCCGGGACACTCTTCTGTTCCGAAAGCGGACCTTGCGGCGACGGAGGAAGGCGGGCGAGATCGGTCCTAGCGGCTCGAAATGCGACTCTCTCCTGACTCCGAGCTCTGGATATTCTTTGATTGACACTCGCTCCTTATGCGAAGCGTGTCGCTCAAACAATTATCTGTCGCCAGATACTTCGTCTCCCTGTCTTCACAACGACTGATGTCGGGGGGGGGGGTATATAACTGAAGAATCAACTTCAGTCCTTGCCACTCTGATAGGGCATTTGCGGCGCGGACCCCAGGAACGGCCAACCTATTCCATCATTCGACGCAGGCGAATGCGGGTCGATCACCTCAAACTTGACAGTACTGTCCCATTGTACGCAGAATCGATACGATTGCGCTGAACCGAGCGTAACTACGCTCGCTATTCGGGACTTGATAGTGTCGGTGTCATAGGCAAGATTCGGATCGATGTTGTCATTCCATCTGAATCTGCGGTGCATATAAATATAAGTCGATTGAGCGCTGTCAATTCGGCGATACCACGCTGTCTTGATGTTGAATCCTCCAGCGGTGGCGTCTGTTCCGTTCAGATACTGATATCCGATAATCCCTTCGCCATTGTTAGTCAGCATGTTCATCGGAAATGAAATGTCAGTATTCCCGCAGCTCCGTCCCGACTTGTATGCATCCATTGCGATCGACCACAGTTTCCCTCGGAGGACGGGGCCGATTCCCGGCATGCGTTTCATATACTCGCTCCAATCTGGATGATTGTCACGGAAAAACTCTACTCCGTGGCCGCCAAGATAGTGGTGGAGTAATTCTCTCCCGTACGGATCGTTGTCAAGGTGTCCGCCAAGCCTACCACGACCGGATAGGAGAAGTCCGGTCGGATCCGTCGCGTTCGTTGCATCATTCCCAACATACCGATACAAGTTCGCATCCCCTCCCGCGAAGCCGATGGGGTCGGGCTGGGTCCAGCGGCCGGTGGGGGCTTGGAAGTAGCGGGCTCGGTTGGATTGGAGGCCGGTGGTGGGGTCGAACTCGCGGGCGGTGTATTTGAAGCGATCGCCGGCGGAAGGGTTGCTCTCGCCGAGGATGTTGCCGAACGAGTCGTAGGAAACGTGGTCGATCACGGTGCCCGAGGTGTTCGCGATGTCGCGGACCGAGCCGAGTCGGTCGGTGAGGTACCACGCGGTGTCTCCGGCGGAGCTGGTGCGGGCCAAGAGGGCGTCGATCGCGGGGTCGTGGAGGTAGCGCGTCGCGAGCGTTCCCAAGCCGTCGAAGTCGGCGTAGGTGTTCACTCCATCATACACCGTTCAAGTCCGAGCACCATCGAGCGCGACGCCGATCCGTCGGTCGCGGGAATCGTAGGTGTACGTCGCTTGATGCACGATCGCGCAGTCGGCATCCGACTCCATGATGGGGGTGGGGAAAAAAGGACGACGCCCGGCTTCCCGAGGGGTGGGAAGCGGGCGTCGTGGTGGGTGGGAGCGGTGGGGGGCTGTGGAGGGGGGAGGGATCAGCCGTTGGAGACGGGGAGGGCGTCGTCCTTGGGGTAGCGGGCGAAGCCGGGGCCTTTTTCCTGGAGTGCTTCGAGGGCTTCGGGGCGGATGCGGACGTCGGCTTCGATGTGGGCCTTGAAGCCGGTGCCCGCGGGGACGAGGTGTCCGAGGATGACGTTCTCCTTGAGGCCGACGAGGTAGTCGACCTTGCCGGCGAGGGCGGCTTCGGTGAGGACCTTGGTGGTCTCTTGGAAGCTCGCGGCGGAGATGAAGCTCTCGGACTGGACGGCGGCCTTGGTGATGCCGAGGAGTTGGGTGCTCGCGGAGGCGGGCTTGGGCCGGGTCCACTCGGCTTTCTTCGCGCCCGTTTCGTCGACGCGGAGGTTTTCGTTGTCGAAGTGGTCGCGGGGGACGATGTCGCCCTGGCGGAAGTCGGTCTCGCCCGGATCCTTGACCTTGACGCAGGCCATGAGCTCCTGGTTCTTGGCTCGGAATTCGAACTTGTCGATGACGGAGCCGGGGAGGAGCCCGGTGTCGCCGACGGAGTCGATCTTCACCTTGCGGAGCATCTGGGCGACGATGATCTCGAGATGCTTGTCGTCGATCTCGACGCGCTGGGAGCGGTAGACGTTCTGGATCTCGCGGAGGAGGTAGCGTTGGACGGCTTCCTCGCCGGAGATTCGGAGGATGTCGTGCGGGACGAGGGGGCCTTCGACGAGCGGGTCGCCGGCGCGGACGCGGTCGCCGGAGTGGACGCGGAGGTGCTTGCCGTGGGGCACGAGGTGTTCGCGCTCGATGCCGCTCTCGTTCTTGACGATGATGGTGCGCTTGCCTCGGCGCTTCTCGTCGAGGAGTTCGACGCGGCCGTCGATCTCGGCGATGACGGCGGGCTCTTTGGGACGGCGGGCTTCGAAGAGTTCGGTGACGCGGGGCAGGCCGCCGGTGATGTCGGCGGTGCCCCGGACTTCGCGGGGGGTCTTGGCGAGCATGGTGCCCGCGGTGATGACCTGACCCTCGGCGACTTCGATGCCGGCTCGTTCGGGGATGTTGTAGTAGTCGAGGATCTTGCCTTCGCTGTCCTCGATGATGATCTGGGGGTGGAGTTCACCCTTGTGTTCGATGATGGTGCGTCGGGTGTGGCCCGAGGGGTCGATCTCGACGCGCATCGTCTCGTTCTCGACGATGTCGTCATAGCGGACGCGTCCGCCGACTTCGGCGAGGATGGGGATGGTGTGGGGGTCCCATTCGCAGAGGACGGTGCCCTTGGTGACCATCTGGCCGTCGTCGACCTTCATCTCGGCGCCGTTTTGGACGTCGTACTTCTCGAGTTCGCGTCCCTTGGGGTCGAGGATCTGGATCTCGCCGTTGCGGGAGAGGGCGATCTTCTTGCCTTCGTCGTTGACGACGAGGTTGACGCCGACGTACTTGACCTTGCCGTCGCGCTTGGTCTTGACGTCCTTCTCTTCGACGGAGCGGGTGGCGGTTCCGCCGATGTGGAAGGTGCGCATCGTGAGCTGGGTGCCGGGCTCGCCGATCGACTGAGCGGCGATGATGCCGACGGCCATTCCGGGCTCGACGAGTTGACCGGTGGCGAGGTCCATGCCGTAGCAGCGTCGGCAGATGCCGAGGGAGGATTCGCAGGTCATGGGGCTGCGGACCTGGATCTTCTCGATCTGCATCTCTTCGAGCTTGCGGGCGGCGGCGACGGTGATCATCTCGTTTTCCTTGACCACCACTTCATCGGTGATCGGGTCGACGATGTTCACGCGGCTGACGCGTCCGCGGATCGATTGGGTGAGGGAGACCTCGACCTTCTCGCCCTTGTAGATGACGCCCTTGGTGATGCCTTGGGAGGTTCCGCAGTCTTCGGAGGTGATGACGACGTTTTGAGCGACGTCGGCGAGCTTGCGGGTGAGGTATCCCGAGTCGGCCGTCTTGAGGGCGGTGTCGGCGAGCCCCTTGCGGGCGCCGTGGGTCGAGGAGAAGTATTCGAGAACGCTCAAGCCTTCACGGAAGTTGGCTTTGATCGGGGTCTCGATGATCTGTCCGGACGGCTTGGCCATGAGTCCGCGCATACCGGCGAGCTGGCGGATCTGTTCGACGCCGCCGCGGGCTCCCGAGTCGGCCATGAGGAAGATGGGGTTGAGGTAGACCTCGCCGTTCCGCACGTCGTTGCGGAGCTGTTCCATCATCTCGGTGGTGATCTGTTCGCGGGCGTGGGTCCAGTCGTCGAGGACCTTGTGGTGCCGCTCCTGCTCGGTGATGATGCCGCGTTGGTAGAGCTTGGCGGTCTTGGCGACCTCCTTCTCGGCGGCGGCGAGGATCGAGTCCTTGGAGGCGGGGGTCTTGAGGTCGTCGGTGGCGAAGGAGAGTCCGGAGCGGGTCGACTGGCGGAACCCGAGGTCCTTCATGTTGTCGAGGAGTTTGATCGTCTCGGCGCGGCCGAGGATCTGGTAGCAGTCGGCGATGATGCCTTGGAGCTGTTTCTGTCCCAGGGCGTAGTTGTAGTACGGCATCTTCGGGTGGAGGATGTCGTTGAAGATGACGCGTCCGACGGTGGTCTTGACGACCATGCCGGGCTTGAATTCCTTCTCGCCGTCGCCCTTGAGCTTCTTGTGGTCGGGGAGGCGGAGCTTGATCTGGGCGTGGACGCCGACCTTCTTCTGGCTGTAGGCGAGGAAGACCTCGATGGGCGAGGAGTAGACGCCGGTCTCGATGCCGTTCTCGTTCTTGTACTCGCCCTTTTCGCCGGGACGATGGACGGTGACGTAGTACGACCCCATGACGATGTCCTGGGTCGGGCTGATGATCGGGCTGCCGTTGGCGGGGCTGAAGATGTTGTTGGTCGACATCATCAGGGTCATCGCCTCGACCTGGGCCTCGATCGAGAGCGGCAGGTGGACGGCCATCTGGTCGCCGTCGAAGTCGGCGTTGAACCCCTTGCAGACGAGGGGGTGGATCCGGATGGCGTTGCCCTCGACGAGCACGGGCTCGAACGCCTGGATGCCCATTCGGTGAAGGGTCGGGGCGCGGTTGAGGAGGACGGGGTGGTTGTGGATGACTTCCTCGAGGATGTCCCACACCTCCTCGACCTTGCGCTCGAGCATCTTCTTGGCCGCCTTGATCGTGTCGGCGTAGCCGAGGTCGCGAAGGCGGCGGATGATGAACGGTTGGAAGAGCTCGAGGGCGATCTTCTTGGGGAGACCGCACTGGTGGAGACGGAGGTCGGGCCCGACGACGATGACCGAGCGGGCGGAGTAGTCGACGCGCTTGCCGAGGAGGTTCTCTCGGAAGCGGCCCTGCTTGCCCTTGATCATGTCGGTGAGCGACTTGAGGGGGCGGTTCGAGGAACCGAGCACGGGCCGCTTGCAGCGGTTGTTGTCGAAGAGGGCGTCGACGGCCTGCTGGAGCATCCGCTTCTCGTTGCGGATGATGACCTCGGGCGCGTTGAGGTCGACGAGCTTCTTGAGCCGGTTGTTGCGGTTGATGATCCGGCGGTAGAGGTCGTTGAGGTCGGACGTGGCGAAGTTGCCGCTGTCGAGGAGGACGAGCGGGCGGAGGTCGGGCGGGATCACGGGGATGCACTCGAGGACCATCCACTCGGGGCGGTTGTCCGAGTCGCGGAGCGACTCGACGACCTTGAGCCGCTTGGTGAGGTCCTTGGTGCGCTGTTTCGACGAGGTCTCGGTGAGCTCCTGACGGAGCTGCTTGGAGAGGGTGACGAGGTCGAGCCGGGCCAGCAGCTTGCGGATGGCGTCGGCGCCCATGTCGGCCTGGAAGCTCTCGCCGTAGGTGTCGCGCGCCTTGCGGAAGTCTTCCTCGGAGAGGAGCTGGCGCTCCTTGAGCGGGGTGTCGCCGGGGTCGACGACGACGTAGTCCTGGAAGTAGATGATCCGCTCCATGCTCGTCGTGCGCATGTCGAGCAGGGTGCCGAGGCGGGAGGGCATCGCCTTGAAGAACCAGATGTGGACGACGGGCGCGGCGAGGTCGATGTGCCCCATGCGCTTGCGGCGGACGCGGCTGTGCGTGACCTTGACGCCGCAGCGGTCGCAGATCATCCCCTTGTACTTCATCCCGCGGTACTTGCCGCAGGCGCACTCCCAGTCCTTCTCGGGACCGAAGATCCGCTCGCAGAAGAGACCGTCCTTCTCGGGGCGGTACGTCCGGTAGTTGATCGTCTCGGGCTTCTTGACTTCACCGAACGACCAGCTCCGGATGTCGTACGGGCTGGCGAGCCCGATCTTGACGGCACCGTAGTCATTGATGCGATCGTAGGCACTTTCGCCCATGCTCACGAGACACTCTCCTCTGCACGCCGGCGGCGTCGCGGAAGCGGGGTGATTTCGGGTTCGTCGGCTCAGGCGATCGGAGGGATCGGCGCAAAATCAGGCGAGTCGATTCCAGGTACGGGGGCCGGCATGCGGAACGCGGGGCGCGGAAGGTCGAGGCCGGTCAAAAAAAAGTTCGCGGCTCGGCCGAGCCCCCCTGGGGCCGAACCGCCGCGAATTCATGGGGTCATCCAAAACCGGTCGGGATGGGATCACCCGTGGCCTCCTGGCCGGATGTCGGGACTCCGCGATGCGAGCTCACAGCCATTGTGCGTCCGGAAGCAGGCGAGGAGACGATGCGGAAGCGCGAGGCCGCCCCATCGTCCGGAGTCGTAGCCCATAAACGTATCATCGAGTCGGCCGGATCCGCAAGGGCAATCCGGCGGATTTTTTCAGAGGGGAGGAAGGGGCGACGTTCGGCGCGTTCGGATCAGGCGCGCGGGGTACTCGGGCCGTCGTCCTCGTCTTCTTCCTCATCATCGGCGTCGTCGTCGTCGTCGTCGAGGTCGTCGTCGTCGAAGTCGTCGTCGCCGAAGTCGACGTCGTCCATCTCGTCTTCGTCGAGATCTTCGAGATCGGTGGTCATCTCGATGTCGGCGACGTCGCCGACGCGGATGCGTTGGTCGCCGATCGCGACGATGAGGTCGGACAGGGAGGGAGCGGTCGCGGGGTCGAGTTCATCGTACTTCTCGAGGGCGTCGACGAGGGCTTCCTCGAACGCCTCGCGGGTGATCCCGTGCTTCGCGAGGTCCTCGTCGCGGGTCTCGAAGCTGATCGCGACCTCGCCGGCGAGTTCGCCGGTTTCGTCGTCGTCGAACTCGTCGCTGAAGTCGTTCATGGGGATCCCTCATGGATGCGGTTCGGGGTCGAGGTGCGGGCGAGAGCGGAGAGGTGCGCCTGGGGCCGTCGAACCTGGGGGAGGCGGCGGCCGAGGCGAGGAAGCGGGGCGGAGGCCGAACGCTTCGGGAGCCGCGGGCCCGCGCCTCGACGGGGGTCGAGGCGGGGCGGGGAATGCGGCGGGTTGCTCGGGTCAGATCCGCTTCTTCTCGAGCTGCATGTTGAGCCCGAGGCCGCGGATCTCGTTGGTGAGCACGTCGAAGCTGGCGGGGGTTCCCGCCTCGAGCGTGTTCTCGCCCTTGACCATCGACTCGTAGATCTTGGTGCGGCCCTCGACGTCGTCGGACTTGACGGTGAGGAGTTCCTGGAGGATGTACGCGGCGCCGTAGGCTTCGAGCGCCCAGACTTCCATCTCCCCGAAGCGTTGGCCGCCGAAGCGGGCCTTGCCGCCGAGGGGCTGCTGGGTGATGAGCGAGTAGGGGCCGGTGGCGCGGGCGTGGATCTTGTCGTCGACGAGGTGGTGGAGCTTGAGCATATAGAGATAGCCGACGGTGACCTTCTGGTCGAACGGTTCACCGGTCCGGCCGTCGTAGAGTTGGGCCTTGCCGTTGAAGGGGAGGCCCGCCTCGCGGAGGCAGCCGTGGATCGTCTCTTCGCTCGGGCCGTCGAAGACCGGGCAGATCGCCTGGAATCCGAGCTTGCCCGCGGCCCACCCGAGGTGGATCTCGAGGATCTGACCGACGTTCATGCGGCTCGGCACGCCGAGCGGGTTGAGGAGGATCTCGACGGGGGTGCCGTCGGCGAGGAAGGGCATATCCTCTTCGGGGAGGATCTTGGAGATGACGCCCTTGTTGCCGTGTCGGCCGGCCATCTTGTCGCCGACGGAGATGACCCGCTTGGTGGCGATGTAGACCTTGACCATCTGGAGCACGCCCGCGGGGAGTTCATCCCCGCGCTTCATGCTGTTGAGCTTGCGGTCGCGCTCGTCGCGGAGGGCTTCGATCTTGGGGGCGTGGAGGCGGTAGACCTTGCGGGCCTCGGCCGCCTTCTCGGGGCTCCGGAGGTCGAGCGCTTCGAGCTTGAAGGTCTCGCTCTCGCCGGCGAGGATCTTGGGATCCTTCTCGCGGGCGAGCGGCTTGCCGGTCGTCGGGTTGATCACGGGGCCGCCGACGACCTCCTCGAGCGCCTTGACGAGCAGCTTGTACTCGTCGGCGATCTTGGCGTCCTCGACCGACTCGACGTCCTTGAGTTCCTTCTCGAACGCCTTGCGCTCGTCTTCGCTGAGGCTCATGCGGCGGCTGAAGCGCTGGGTGTTGATCACGATCCCTTCGACGCCCGAGGGGACCTCGAGCGAGTCGTTCTTGACGTCCTCGCCGGCGCGGCCGAAGATCGCGTGGAGCAGCTTCTCTTCGGGAGTGAGTTCGCTCTTCGACTTGGGGGCGACCTTGCCGACCAGGATGTCGCCCGGCTTGACGTAGGTCCCGATCCGCACGATGCCGTTGTCGTCGAGGTTGCGGAGCGCCTTCTCGGAGACGTTGGGGATGTCGCGCGTGAATTCCTCGCGCCCCAGCTTAGTCTCGCGGATCTCGATCTCGAACTCCTCGATGTGGATCGACGTGTAGACGTCTTCCTTCACGATGCGTTCGGAGAGGATGATCGCGTCTTCGAAGTTGTAGCCGTCCCACGCCATGAACGCGACGAGCACGTTCCGCCCGAGAGCCAGCTCACCCTTGTAGGTCGCAGCGCCGTCGGCCAGGATCTCGCCCTTCTTGACCTGCTGACCGAGGGCGACGACCGGCTTCTGGTTGAGACAGGTCCGCTCGTTGAGCCCGACGTACTTTCGAAGCTTGAAGATGTGGGAATTCTCGAGCACGATCTTCGTCGAGTCGACGTAGGTGATCGTGCCGTCGACGGGCGCCTTGATGATCATCCCCGAGTTCATGGCCACGGCGCGTTCCATGCCGGTGGCGACGATCGGCGGCTCGGCCACGAGGAGCGGCACCGCCTGGCGCTGCATGTTCGAGCCCATGAGCGCGCGGTTGGCGTCGTCGTGTTCGAGGAACGGGATCAAGCCGGCGGACACCCCGACCATCTGCTTGGGGGAGATGTCCATGTATTGGATCTGTTCGACCGGCACCGTGTGGAAGTCGGTCTGGTAGCGGGCGAGCACGGTCGGGCCCTTGAGCTTGCCGTCTTCCATGGGCGAGTCGGCGGGGGCGAGGTAGGCCTCGCTCTCCTCGTCGGCGCGCATCCAGACGACGTTCTCGGTGGGCTTGCCGTGCTTGATCTCGCGGTAGGGGGTGACGAGGAAGCCGTACTCGTCGACGCCCGCGTAGATGCCGAGCGAGCTGATCAGCCCGATGTTCGTGCCTTCGGGCGTCTCGATCGGGCAGATGCGGCCGTAGTGCGAGATGTGGACGTCGCGGACCTCGAAGCCCGCGCGCTTGCGGTTCAAGCCGCCCGGTCCCAGCGCGGAGAGACGGCGTTCGTGGGTCAGCTGGGCGAGCGGGTTGGTCTGGTCGACGACCTGAGAGAGTTCGCCGCGCCCGAAGAAGTACTCGATGGCCGCGCTGATGCTCTTGGGATTGATCAATCCGCGGGGGACGATGTTCTCATCCCCCTTCATGCTCATCCGCTCCTGAACGGTGCGCCTGAGCTTGAGGAAGCCCTTGCGGAGCTCGTCGGCGGCGAGCTCGTCGATCGTCCGGAGTCGGCGGTTGCCGAGGTGGTCGATGTCGTCGACCTGGCCCTTGCCCTTGCGGAGGTCGAGGATGTAGCGGATCGCGTTGAGATAATCCTGGACGTCGAGGATCATCTTGTCGTCGGGCACGTCCTGGTTGAACTTCCGGTTGATGCGGAAGCGGCCGACGCGGCCGAGGCGGTAGCGGTTGGTGTCGAAGAACTTCTCGTTGAAGAGTTCGCGCGCCTTCTCGAGCTGGGCGGGGTTGCCCGGGCGGAGCCGCTGGTAGATCCGCAGCAGAGCGCTCTCGTGGTCGAAGGTCGGGTCGTCCTGGAGCGAGTGGAGGATGATCGGATCCTTGGCGTCCTGGAGCACGCGGAGGACGCCGAGATTGGCGTCGACGAGCACTTGCGCCTGGAGCTTGCTGATCGTCGCGCCGCTGTCGATGAGGACTTCGCCCGTGTTGGGGTCGACGACGTCGCCGCAGGCGATCCGGCCCTCGAGGAGCGAGACGGCCTTGGGGTCGTCGGTCGAGATCTCCTGGGTGTCGTAGAAGGCCTCGAGGATGGCGTCGTCGTAGGAGAACGCGGGGTTCATGGCGCGGAGCAGGGTCATCGCCGAGAACTTGCCCGACTGGTCGATGCGGACCTGGAGCTTGTCCTGCCGGGTGACCTGGAGCTCGATCCAGCTCCCGCGTTCGGGGATGACGCGGCAGGCGTGGAGCTTCTTGTCGCCCGCTTCGATGTCGACGACGAAGTCGACGCCGGGCGAACGGTGGAGCTGGCTGACCACGACGCGCTCGGCGCCGTTGATGATGAATTCACCGCCGCCGATCATGATCGGCATGTCGCCGAGGTAAACCGATTCCTCCATCGACGACTCGCCCTTGGTGAGTCGGAGCCAGACATGGAGCGGACGGCCGTAGGTCAGTCGGAGCTGGCGGCACTCGTCGGGTTCGTAGCGGGGTTTGCCCAGGTCGAACTTGATGTATTCGAGCTTGTAGGTCTTGTCGTAGCTCTCGATCGGAAAGATCTCGCGAAACACCCCTTCGAGACCGGCGTCGGCGCGTTCTTCCGCGGGGATGTCGGCCTGGAGGAACCGCTCGTAGCTCCGCGTCTGGATCTCGGTGAGATCGGGGACGGGGAAGACGTCGTGGATCCGGCCGAAGACGCGCTGTTTGCCCGGGTAGATGCGACGGACTTTGGTCGATGGGGACATATGTCGGGCTCCAGAGGAGGCGATTCGTGAGGCGGGCCGGGCGAGGTCCGATGCGTCGAGGCGCCGAGGGGCCTGAGGATCGCGTCGCGCGGCCGTTACGGATCATGCCGGCTCGGCTCGCGCGTCGGAAGACCCCGGTCCCGCGACGAGGCGCGACCGGGGCGTCTTTGGAGAGGGACGGGGACCGAAGGGCTCGGCGCGACTCCTTCGCCCCGGGGGGCCGGCGGCGGGCGTCGGCGGCGGGCGTTCCGGCTCTCGATCTCTCGAAGCGAGGCGGGAACGCACGACCGACGAGCACCGACCGCGAACGTTGCGACCGCGATCGACGATGCGGGGCGGCGCGGGCCGCCCCGCCCGGGATCACTTGATCTTGACGACCGCGCCGCCTTCTTCGAGCTCCTTCTTGAGCTTCTCGGCGTCGTCCTTGCTGATGCCCGTCTTGACCGGCTTGGGAGCGGCTTCGACGAGGTCCTTGGCTTCCTTGAGGCCCAGGCCGGTCGCCGCGCGGACGACCTTGATGACGCCGATCTTCTTGTCGGCCGGGTACGAGTCGAGGATGACGTCGAACTCGGTCTGGGCGGCGACCGGCTCGGCGGCGGCGGCCGGACCGGCGGCGGGGCCAGCGGCGACGGCGACCGCGGCGGCGGCGGCCTTGATGCCGTGGACCACTTCGAGGTAGTCGCACAGAGCCTTCGCCTCGAGGACGGTCAGCTTGACGATCGAGTCGCCCAGGGTCTTGATGTTGTCGGCGAAATTCGTGACTTCAGCGGTGGCCATCGGTCTCGGATCCTTTCGGAGAGGCGCGGATGTCGCGCCGGGGGTCGGATGAGGGAGGTCTCGCGGGCGGGAGTCGCCCGGCGAGCGGGAATCGACGAATGAGTTGCGGTGGTTCCGGGGGGCGGGTCGCTCGAGTCGGGCCGGAGGCGTTCCGGCGTCTCACGCGACGATCGCCGTCAGGACGCGGACTCGGGGGCCGCGTCCGCCTCCGGGGCGGGCGCCCCTTCGGCCAACGTCTTGATCTGACCGAGGAGGCCCGAGGCGGGAGCCTGAGCCAACGTCGCCACGCGCTGAGCAGGCGCGATCGCCAGGCCGACGACCCGTGCGATCAACGACTCGCGGCTCGGAAGCTTGGTGATGTCCTCGATCTGCGAGGGGTCGATCACCATGCCGTCGACCGCGCCGCCCTTGATCTCGGGCTTCTTCAGCTTCTTGACGACGTCGGAGATCTCCTTCGCCAGTTCCGCGACGCCCTCGCCGCCCCAGACGGCGACCGAGGGACCTTCGAGGAACCGCGACAGACCCCCCATCCCCATCTCGGTGAACACCAGCCGGGCGAGCGTATTCCGCAGCGTCCGGACCTTGATCTTCTTCTTTCGGAGATCGCGACGAAGCGCGTGCTCGGTGATCGCGTCGAGACCCTTCAGGTCGAGGATCAGGACCGATTTCGTGCCGTCGAGATCGGCCCGAAACTGATCCATCATCATCTCTTTGACATATTTGCTCATGGCTCGAATTCGCTCCCGTGGTCATTCGGCCGGCGAGTCGGTCGTGTCCGAGGCGATTCGCCTCGCGAACCCGACGCCCGCGACCGGTCTGGGGCTCAGACCAAGACCCGAATGCCCGGGCTCATGGTGGCGGAAATGGTGACCGTCCGGATGTACGTTCCCTTCGCCGCCGTCGGCTTCACCGTACGGAGGTGGTTCAGGAACGTCGTGATGTTTTCCAGCAAGGCCGTCTCGCTGAAGTCGAGCTTGCCCACCGGTGCGGCCACGTTACCGCCCTTGTCGTTGCGGAATTCGATCTTGCCCGCCTTGAACTCCCGGACGCCCGACGCGATGTCGGCCGTGACGGTGCCCGATCGCGGCGACGGCATCAGACCTCGAGGACCGAGCAAGCGACCCAACGGGCCCACGATGCCCATCATGTCCGGCGTCGCCAGCGCCACGTCGAAGTCGAGGAACCCGCCCTTGATCTTCTGGGCCAGGTCGTCGGCGCCCACGATGTCCGCGCCCGCAGCCGTCGCCTTCTCGGCGTTGTCGCCTTGAGCGAAGACCGCAACACGCACCGTCTTGCCGATCCCGTGCGGCAACGCCACCGCGCCGCGCACGTTCTGGTCGCTCTGACGAGGGTCGATCCCCAGATTCGTCGACACCTCGACCGTCTGGTTGAACTTCGTCGTGTTGAACGACTTGAGTTGCTTGATCGCGTCCGCCAGCGGAATCGGGTCAACGGTCTTGACCTTCTCCAACAACTGGCGGTATCGCTTCGATTGATACCGCAAGGTTCGCGCTCCTTTCCGGAGGGCTGCCGCCGAGAATCGAACCGGCCGACCCGAGACGTCGGGCCCTCCTCGAGAGGAGGAGCCGACTCGCCGATCGGTCATCCGGGCGGGCGGTCGCGCCCGGGGTTCGCGTGAACGGGCCGAGACGATCGACGGACGACCGCTCGGAGGATCTCACCGACGACGTGCGCCGGTCAGTCCTTGATCTCGACGCCCATCGAACGCGCGGTGCCCATGATCACACGGCACGCATGCTCGATGTCGCGCGAGTTCATGTCGTTGAACTTGGTTTCGGCGATCTTGCGGACCTGGTCCATCGTCACCGACGCCACCTTCACCTTGTGCGGAGTCGCCGAGCCCGAGGCGATCCCCGCGGCCTGCTTCAGGAGCACGGCCGCCGGAGGGCTCTTGGTGATGAACTCGAACGTCCGGTCCGAGTAGATCGTGATCTCGACGGGGATCGTCGTCCCCTTCATATCCTTGGTCCGTTCGTTGAATTGCATCACGAACTGACCGATGTTCACGCCGTGCTGGCCCAAGGCCGGGCCGACGGGGGGCGCGGGGGTGGCCGAGCCGCCGGGGCATTGGAGCTTCACCTTCGCCGTCATCACCTTGGCCATCGTCGTCTCACCCTCTCGCTCTCAGGAAGTCCCATGCCGGCCCGTCGCGACCGATCGTCTCTGCTGGATCTCTCGCGTGGGTCGACGACTCGCGGGTCTCTGCTCACCCGCGGCCGCGACGCAAAGAGCCGGATCCGGAACCCGCGAGGTCTCCCCCGCGGCGATCCCGGAGCCGGCGTGGTCGGATCAGATCCGCTCGACCTGCCAGTATTCGAGGTCGACCGGCGTCGGACGATTGAAGATGATCAACATCACCTTCACCAACCCCCGCGCCTCGATCACTTCCTCGACCGAACCCTCGAAGTTCTCGAACGGACCTTCCTTGATCTTGACGCGGTCGCCCCGCTCGACGTCGATCTTGACCTGCGGCGGCTTCTCGTCCTTCGTGGTCTCCTGGCCGAGCATCTTGCCGACTTCCTCGGCCGTCATCTTCGTGGGAGTGCCGTGAGCACCCACGAAGTCGCCCACGCCGGGTGTCTCGCGCACCGTGAACCAAGTCTTCTCGTTGAGTTCCATCTCGGCCATGATGTAGCCGGGATAGGTCTTGCGCTCGACGACCCGCTTCTTGTTGTTGCGGATCTCCGTGATCTTCTCGGTCGGGACCACGATCCGACCGAAGAACCGGTCGAGGCCTTGGATCTTCACGCGACGCTTGAGCGCCTCGCAGATCGTATCCTCGCGGCTCGACTGCACCTTGAGCACGTACCAGACCAACTCGGGAGGCGGGTCGTCGTCGGGATCGATCGCGGCCGCGACCGCGGCGGTCGTCTCGGCCGGCGCGGCCTCGACCGGAGCGGGGGCCGCCTTCGAGCCGCGAGCGACCGAGGCCCGCGCCGGCACGACGCCGCCGTCGGGAGCGGTCTCCTCGGGCGGCGACGCAAGGGACGCGTCGTCGGGGGTTTCGTGCGATTCGGTCGAGTCGATCATTCCAGTCGGGCCACACGGTACGAGGTCGAACGAGGCGGAGGAGGCGGTCGGAGGAGGTTCGACCGCGGCGACGGGCGGGATCAAGGGGATGCGGACGGTCGGACCTTCGGAGATCCGCGGCGAGATCCTCGCCGAGATCAGCCGCCCGTGCCGAGCGAGCTCGTGTCCGGGATCTGGATCACGTGGATCAGCTTCAGCAGGTTCGACCAGAGCCAGTCGACCCCGAAGAGGAACACGGTCATGAAGAGCACCGTGCAGAGCACGACGATCGTCGAGCGCTTGAGGTCCTCGCGGCTCGTCCACGAGACCTTGTTCATCTCGGCTTCGGTCGCGATCAGGAACTCGACGAACGGCGGATAGTTCAGGATCCGGAAGATCGTCCAGCCGAAGAACGCGAGCAGCGACCCGACCGTGATCGCCATCGTCGCGGTCCGGCCCGAGAGCGACTCCGCGAGCTGATAGAGACCCAGGACGACCACGAGTCCCAGGCCGAGACCGGTGTACAGTCGAGCCCAGCGCCCCTGGAGCGGCTTGTAGATCGCGGGGGAGAACAGATTCGCGAAGAATCCCGCGACCCCGCTCGGCTTCGCGTTCGAGGGAGCGGCGGGCTTGTTGGTCTTCGAGGAGGAGGCGACCGGCGACCCGTCTTTCACTTTACCCATGGAACCCTCGAGAGGCGAACGCCCCGGGCGACGAGGCGAGGACGGACGCACGGACGCGAACGAAGATGATGAACGGCGGCCGGTCGAGACCCGAGACGAACCGCGATGAGCCGGGGAGACCGCGAGGAACCCCGGCCCGGACAGCACGAGCGGAGGGAATCGAACCCCCAACCGCCGGTTTTGGAGACCGGTGCTCTACCAGTTGAGCTACGCTCGTAACGATCGAGCGACCGCGAACCGAAGCCCGCGCTCGCTCGGAATGTTTCAGTATGAGAGAGTCGACGACGGATTGCAAGAGCACTCGTCGTGAGAGACGAAACGCAACACGCCGCGATCAACGGACGCCCGCGCTCGCTCGTCTCGCCTCGGATCCTCGCAATCGCGAGCGGGTTCGCTCACTTCTTGCGGGATTCCTTGTGCACGGTGTGCTTCCGCAGCCGCGGGCAATACTTCTTCAGCTCGAGGCGCTCGGCGCCACGGGTCTCCTTCTGGACCCGGTAGTTCCGATCGCCTGTGATCGTGCATTCCAACCAGACGTATTCACGCATCGTCGGGCGACTCCACGGCCGAGACGGGGCGCTCGGCCGAAACGAATCCCTATCAATGGACCGGACGACCCGTCGAGGGTCGTCCGGCGGAGAACGAGTCGAGCAGACCGAGGCGTCGGGAGGACCGACGCCGCCGGGATCACTCGAGGATCTTGGTCACGACGCCGGCGCCGACCGTCTTGCCGCCCTCGCGGATGGCGAAGCGGAGGTTCGCTTCCATCGCGATCGGGGTGTGGAGCTCGACGACCATCTTGATGTTGTCGCCCGGCATGCACATCTCGGCCTCGCCGCCGTCCTCGGAGAGGAGGTTGAGCACCGAGCCGGTCACGTCGGTCGTCCGGAAGTAGAACTGCGGGCGATATCCCTTGAAGAACGGCGTGTGACGACCGCCCTCGTCCTTGCCCAAGACGTAGACCTCGGCCTCGAACTTGGTGTGCGGCGTGATCGAATTCGGCTTGCAGATGACCTGCCCGCGCTCGAGTTCGTTCTTTTCCACGCCGCGGAGCAGGATGCCGACGTTCTCGCCGGCCTCGCCGACTTCGAGCGTCTTCTGGAACATCTCGACGCCGGTGACGACCGAGTTCTTCTTCACGCCGAACCCGACGATCTCGACCGGGTCGCCGACCTTGATCATCCCGCGCTCGATACGGCCGGTGCCGACCGTTCCGCGGCCCTTGATCGAGAACACGTCTTCGATCGGCATCAGGAACGGCTTGTCGACCTCGCGGACCGGGTCGGGGATGTAGTTGTCCATCGTCTCGACCAGCTTGAGGATGTGCTGAGCCTCAGGGCCGGTCGGATTCTCGTAGGCCGGGCGAGCCTGGCCGCGAGTGATCGGGATCTCGTCGCCCGGGAACTTGTAGTGCGTGAGCAGCTCGCGCAGTTCCATCTCGACGAGTTCGAGGAGTTCCTCGTCGTCGACCAGGTCGACCTTGTTGAGGAACACGACGAGCGCGGGCACGCCGACCTGACGAGCGAGCAGGATGTGCTCACGCGTCTGGGGCATGGGGCCGTCGGCCGCCGAGACCACCAGGATCGCGCCGTCCATCTGGGCGGCGCCGGTGATCATGTTCTTGATGTAGTCGGCGTGGCCCGGGCAGTCGATGTGGGCGTAGTGCCGCTTTTGCGACTCGTATTCGACGTGGGAGACGGCGATCGTCACGGTCTTGTTCGCGTCGCGGACGGTACCGCCCTTGGCGATATCGGAGTACGCCTTCTTCTCCGCCTGACCGTGCGCTGCGAGCACCGAGAGGAGGGCAGCCGTCAGAGTCGTCTTGCCGTGGTCGATGTGACCGATCGTGCCCACGTTGACGTGCGGCTTGGTCTTGACAAATGTTCCCTTCGCCATCGTTGCTCCCGTCGTCTCCTGGAACCGAGGGCACCGCTGATCGACGGATTCGACCTTGGGACTGCCCTGGACGTCTTACTTGCCTTGCCAACTCGAATCGACCGGCGGGGGGGCCGGCGGTGCGATCGACTCGCCCGAGGCGAGACGATCCGGGACGACCACCGACCGATCCTCGCCCCTGGGCAACACGACCCAAGAGCTGCCGCTGGGATTTGAACCCAGGACCTCGTCCTTACCAAGGACGCGCTCTACCGACTGAGCCACGGCAGCAATGTTCGGGAGAATGGATCGTGTCGCGGGAACCTCGGGTGGTGGTGGATCGTTCGGGACTGGGACTCCGGAGTTCGTCGTCGTCGTGCGTTCCGGCCGCTCGGTCCGCCTTCGCCTCCCCAGGAGGAACGAGAGCGGGTGATGGGAATCGAACCCACGTTGCCTGCTTGGAAGGCAGGTACTCTACCATTGAGTTACACCCGCGTGAAGCGTCGCGGGGGATCGCGACGGGTTCGACGCCGGGCGGGCGTTGCGGGCGGAGCGGACTCGACGAACCTCGGAGATCAGAGTATCGGGGAGCGACCGCGACGGCGTCAAGCGCCTTCGCGATGGGTGGAGCAGGATTCGAACCTGCGAAGGCAGTGCCACCAGATTTACAGTCTGGCCCCTTTAGCCACTTGGGTATCCACCCGTGCGAGAGAGAAGATCGAGCCGACGATCGACTCGCCTCGGTCGAGCGATCGCAGAGCTGGCGGTGAGAGTCGAACTCACAACCTACGGTTTACAAAACCGTTGCTCTGCCGATTGAGCTACGCCAGCCGTGGACCTGAGGCCAGGAATTCTCTAATCTAGCGAACCTCGACGAGGACGCAAGAGAGAAATCGCGACGGGGTCCGTTTTTCCGGAGCTCGCGAGCGAACTCGCGAACGGCGGGACCGGGAAGAGACGACGACCGCGTCGAGCCGGCGAGGAGTCGCCGACCGGGCGCGGCCGAGCGTTTTCGATCTTCGTTCGTTACTCTATGCGTCGGCGAGCGGGCTTGACAAGGGGGCTCCGGGAAAATTCGCCGTCGCCCCCGCGCCGCGGTCGATCACTGGTCGCCGATCTTGAGCAGCTCGACCTCGAAGGTCAGCACCGCGTTGGGGCCGATCGGGCCGCCCGGACGGGGGTTCTCGCCGTAAGCGAGCGCGGCGGGGATGAAGAACTGGAACTTCGAGCCGACCGGCATCAGCTGAACGCCTTCCGTCCAACCCGCGATCACGCCGTTGAGCGGGAAGCTCGCCGGTTCCCCGCGCTGGATCGAGCTGTCGAAGATCTTGCCGTCGATCAGCTTGCCCTCGTAGTGCACGGTGACGGTGTCGGTCGCCTTCGGCTTCGGGCCGGTCCCCTGCTTGAGGATCTTGTACTGCAGGCCGCTCGGCGTGGTCACGACGCCCGGCTTCGACTTGTTGGCGGCCAGGTAGGCCTCGCCGACCTTCTTGTTGTCGTCGGCGGCCTTCTTGGCCATCCCTTCCTGCTTCGCCTGGACCTGTTGCACGAAGGCCTGGAAGCAAACCTGCATCTCTTCCTCGGTCATCGACGGCTTGGCGTCGGCGAAGGCGTCGGCGATGCCCTTTCCGAGTGCGGCGACGTCGAATTCGGCCCCTTGGGCCTTGAGCCCCTTGCCCATGCGGAAGCCGTAGGCGTAGCTCGCCTTGGTGGTCAGTTCCTTGGGATCGGTCGGTGCGGCGGCGGCCTTGGCCGCGGCGGGGTCCTGGGCGAAGGCGGAGCCGGCGGAGAGCACCAGCGCGATCGCGGCGGCCGGGAGCGGTCTCATCGAAATCCTCTCTGCAAGTCGGTGGGTGCGCGCGTTCGATCGACCGCGCGCCGAGGGTCGGGCGAGTCCGAAGTCGGCCTCGCGCGGGGAATTCGGAAACAGGATTCTAGCGAACCGATCCGCCGCCGGGCAGGGGGGAGCCGGCCGATTGGTGGACCCTCGGCGACCGCGGCGCGATCCGACTCACCCCCCCTGGGCGGCGATCTCGGCCCCTCGGCGCTGGAGCTCGGCCTCGTCGACGGTCTCGAGCCGGTGCGCGAACGACCAGCGATGCCCGAACGGGTCGATGATGACCGCGTAGCGATCGCCCCAGAATGCGTCCATGGGGGCCATCGCGGGCTGGGCTCCGGCGGCGACCGCGCGGTGGAACGCCGCGTCGCAGTCGTCGACGTCGAGGTGGATCACCACCGGAGTGCCGCCGAGCGTCGCGGGCGCGGGCGGACCGCCCATCTCGGGGAACTCGTCGGCTAAGAGCAGCCGGACCGGACCGACCGAGAGCTCGGCGTGCCAGAGCTTCTTGCCGTCGGGCGAAGCCATCCGGCGAACCTCGACGGCACCCAAAGCGGCGATGTAGAAGTCGACGGCGCCCGAGGCGTCGTGGACCACGAGATGAGGCGCAACTCCGAGAACGGTCATGGGCGGCCTTTCCGAAGGATGGAACACGAGAACCACACGCGCCGACTCGCGCGGGAACCCCCACGCAACCGGCCGGCGTCGCGACGTCCGCCGCTCCATCCTAATCCTGCCCGGAGCGCTCTGCCACGAGCGATCTCCACGAGAACGCTCGAACATCCCCCGCGCCCGCTCGACCTCGACCTCGACCTCCCGTCCGGCGAAACCGAGAGGGTCGGGGTTGAGGAACTTACCGGCGGCGGGGTCGTACCAACGGGCGCGGACGTAGTGGAGGCCGGTGACGGGGTCGCGTTCCATCCCCGCATATTTGAATCGGTCGCCGTTTGCGGGGTTCGACTCGGAGATCACCTGGCCGAAGGCGGAGTAGTCGACATGGTCGATGACGGTTCCCGAGTTGTCGACGACGTCGCGGACCGAGCCCAACCGATCACGGAGATACCAGGCCACCCCCGCCGAGGTCTCGCGAGCGAGGAGTTCGTCGATCGCGTTTGGGATCGAGAGATACCGGGCGGTGACCGATCCGGATCCGTTGAAGTCGAGGTGGGGCGTTTGGCCGTCGTAGAGCGTCGCTCGGGTCGCGCCGGCATGGGTGGTCTGGATGACGCTCTCGAAGGCGTCGTAGACGTAGGTGGCCAGGGTGGTGGTCGTGCCCAAGACAACGCTCCGGACATTCACGAGGCGGTTGCGAGCGTCCCAGGCATACTCCGTCCGCGAGCCGTCGGCGACCTTGGTCTTGGAGAGGAGGTTGCCCTCGGCGTCGTAGGCGTAGGTGAACGGTCCATCGGCCGTGGTTTGGTTGCCGGCGCCGGTCGGTGCTCTCTCCGTGCTCGGCGATTCTCGAACTCGCTCGGCCTGCTTGTTTCTCCATGTGTCTCGGGAGAGAATGCGATCCGTTTCGTCCGGGGCCGACGACTTGCGGGCGGGTGGTTCGCCGCGGTGTTCGACGGCGGCGGTGATGTCCGGAGCAGGGCGAAGGGGGCGACGATGGTGGATGGAACAGACGAGCCGACGGCTCGGCGGCCGAGCCTTGCTCGTCGTGTCGGCGTTTTCCTGGTCGACAACCCGCTGACGCGCGTGGTGGTCGGGATGTTCTTGGTGGGAGTCGCCGCGACCTGGGCGCAGCGGGCGGGTCGGATGCTTCCGACGGTCGGCGGGGTCTCGCCGTCGACCCTCGCGGGGGCCGCCGCGGCGCTTGCGGGGTATGCGCTCTTCGTTTGGCTCTATGAGCGGCGTCGGCCGAGCGAGTTGGGAGTGGTCGGGTTGGCGAAGTGGCTTCCCGCCGGGTTCGCCCTGGGCGCGGCACTCTTGCTCGGCTCGGCCGCGTTGATCCATGCGGGCGGCTGGTCGATCGTCGCGCGGACGGCCGATCGCGAGGCCTGGGCGCGGCTCGTCGCGACCGCATTGGTGGTTCAGCTCGGCGTCGCGGTTCTCGAGGAGATGCTGTTCCGAGGGGTGGTGTTCCGGGTGGTCGAGCGGTCGCTCGGGTCATGGCTCGCGCTTGGGCTGTCGGCCGTGATCTTCGGCCTGATCCACGCAGGCAACCCCAACGCGACCTGGTGGGCCGCGCTCGGGTTGGCCTTGCAGGCGGGGGTCTTGCTGGGGGCGGCGTATCTGGCGTGTCGGTCGCTCTGGCTCCCGATTGGGATCCATTGGGGATGGAACGCGATCCAGGCCGGGGTCGTCGGCGGCACGGTGAGCGGGCACACGACGAAGTCGGTGTGGACGCTCGAGCCCGCGGGCCCGGAGATCCTCTCGGGGGGAGCGTTCGGGCTCGAAGGGTCGATCGTGGCGACGACCCTCTGCGCAGCACTCGCCGTCGTCTTCTGCGTGATCGCCGTCCGACGCGGCCAGATTCAACCCGGCTTCTGGGCGCGGGGCGAATCCCGACGCGAGGAGCCGGTTGCGGCGGCGGAAGTCTGAGCGGCCGGCGGCTGGGAACGGCCGCTCCGACGACGACACATCGACGATTTCAGAGATCGTCGATCGTTCGCATGAATGTGCGTCGGTCTGCCTCGTTCTACTGCTCCGACTTCCAACCCTCGGCGAGGGCGGCCGCGGCGGCCTGGATTCGCGGAAGAAGAGCGTTCACATGACGGAGTGAGGCGTTTTCGATTCGGGATGCCCCCCAGCGGGCCCCGGCCAGGGCGCCGACGAGGACCGGGCAGTAGTTCGACGGGCCCGCGAAGGCGATCGATCGCTCGAGCGCAACGGCTAAGGCGTCCGACGTGCCCACGAAATGGATCGCCGCGGCCAAGGCATCGGGCGCGAAGCCGCTCTTCGAGAGCGTTTCGAGCGGGCGGGTCTCCAGACCTCTCCGCGTCACCGGGCTCCGAGCGACGGCGGCCGCCTGGAGGGCGAGCGGCCAAGGCGTACCTCGAATCAATGCACGACAGAGACAAGCGACCGCCGCGGCGACGTCTCCCGCAAGCGGATGTCGATGGGTGAGCCGGGCGTCGACCTCGGCGACATCCGACAGGCTCGCATCTTCGATCAATGCACACATGGCGATCGGGGCGATGCGGTGCGCGGGGTTGCAGCCCGCGGTCATCCCCGCAGCCTCTTCATCGACTCGGCGCGAGGCTTCGTCGAAGGAGAGTCCCGAGGCGGCGAGTCGGAGAACCCGGCCGGCCGTGGGACCGGTGTCGAACGCACCCTCCCGCCACCAGGCGAGGTAGCGCGCGGCGACGTCGGCGACGTCGTAGCCGCGGCGGTCGATCAGGCTCTCGGCGACGCGCAGGGCCATCCGAATCGGACCGCCGATCCGGTCTCCCGCCGCCAGGCCGAGGAGCGCGCCCGCCGCTCTGTCTTGATGAGTCGAGAAGATCGGAGAGCCTCGAGGAGGATGATCGAAGACGATCGAACAGATATGCGCATTGCGGCTCGACGGATTGGTCATTCCGCGGGCGGCGAGGCATCGACATTCGGGGTGAAGAGTGCTCGGACGTCCTTTGAGGGGCAGACCGGCACGAACTCGAACTCGACCAGGTCGCGCCACTGGAGGACCCACTCCATGAGGAGGCGGGGGTCGGAGCACTCCATGAGTTGGAAGCAGCGATCGAAGTTTGCCTCGATCCAACTATCGACATACCGCAAGCCTTCGGGCAACGACCGACCCTGCTCGCGCACCCGCCGATAGATCGGCGCGGGGTCGCGATCCTTGAACCGTTCGATCACCATGACCAGCATCGGCGTCGGTCCTTTCGATGATGTAGAAGTGAACGAGCGAGCGTGCGTGGTGCGGCGGCTCGCCGAGTGGTGGTTCTCGAGGACGGCGCCGCGTCGCCGGGGTTCGATGGAGCCATGTCTCTTCGGACGAGCGGAAGTCGAATCCAGTCGGCCGTCGCGCGGAGCTCAGTCCGACCAGTCGACCGGGATGCCGTCGATCGCCGCGCCGAGGTGGCTTCGGATCTGGTCGACGAGCCAGACGACGGCCGCGTCGAGGGTAGCGAATTCGCGGATCCCGGCCAACTCCCCCTCGACCCCGGAATACGACCACTCGACGCGACCGTCGGGGCAGCCTCGGTAGGACACGACGCATCCGATCATCGAGTCGTCGGGTAACCACCACGCCGAGATCGGCGAGCCCGACCTCAAGAGTTGGGCGAGCACCGAGGCGATCACGCTCCCCTTCACCCGCCCCCCCGGCAACGCCCGGCGCTTGGGAACATCGAGATGACCCTCGACGATCAGCTCGAGCGTCAACGCATGTTCGTTCTGGGATGTGCACATCACTCGAGGATCTCCGGCGACGAGGAGCATCTCACCGCACGCATCCGGCATCGAGGAGGGTTCGCGAGCGGGGAGGCTGTGGGGGTGTGTCGAGCGTCCTCGACGTCCGCACGATTGGCCGTCGCCCGCGGCGGGCTCGACGAGATCCCCGATCCTCGATTCTACCCCGGGGCCCGCCCGGTGTCCGATGAGCGTTTGGAACGCGGCGATGGGTGTCGGGCCGGCGCCGATCTCGTCTCGCGGGATGGAAAAGGGGAGCGAGGCCCGTTGGAATCGGGGGTCGGCTCGAGCCGGCGACGTGACGAGCTTCGTGGGGGCAGGGGGGGAGGAAGGAGCGATCCTGGAGGGGTGTGGAGGCGGGGTCTGGGACTGGGGGCGGGGAGTGGTTACACTGAGGGGGTCTTCGCCGAGGGGCGGGGACCTCGGCGGCTCCGGGTCGCGGGTTCGCTTGGGGATCGACATCGAACGAAGCGAGTTGGAACCGTCCATGGACAGTCCCGCCCTATCCAGCATCCGGAATATCGGCATCATCGCCCACATCGACGCCGGCAAGACGACGACGACCGAGCGCATCCTCTACTATACCGGTGAGATCCACCGGATGGGCGACGTCGACAAGGGGAACACGACGACCGACTTCGACCCCGAGGAACGCGAACGCGGGATCACCATCCGCGCGGCGGCGATCACGTGCAAATGGCATGATGTGACGATCAATATCATCGACACTCCGGGCCACGTCGACTTCACGGCCGAGGTCGAGCGATCGCTCCGCGTACTCGACGGCGCGGTGGTGATCTTCTCGGCGGTCGAGGGGGTCGAGGCGCAGAGCGAGACGGTCTGGCGGCAGGCGACGAAGTATGAAGTTCCCCGCATTTGCTTCATCAACAAGATGGACCGCATCGGCGCGGAATATGAACGAGTCTTCAATGAGATCACCGAGCGGCTCGAGAGCCGGCCGATCCCGGTGGTGATCCCGATCGGCGCGGGGCCCGAGGGGTCGATGGGCGAGTTCCAAGGGCTGATCGACCTGATCGCCATGCGGGCTCTCTTCTTCAAGACCGAAGATCTGGGGTCGACCTTCACCGAGGTCGAGATCCCCGACGAACTCCGCGCCGAGGCCGAGGTCTGGCGTGAGCGTATGCTCAATGCTCTCTCCGATTTCGACGAGACGTTCACCGACGTGTACATGGCTCACCTCGAAGGAGGCGAGCTGGCCGAGGCCGACATCGTCGCCGCGCTGCGGCGGGCGACTCTGACGGGCCAGGTTCAGCCGGTGCTTTGCGGGTCGAGCTTCAAGTACGTCGGCGTTCAGCGCCTGCTCGACGCGGTGGCGGCCTATCTGCCGAGCCCGCTCGACAAGCCGCCGGTCGTGGGGCATCACCCCAAGAAGGGGACGGAGACGACGCGCAAGGCCGATCCCAAGGAGCCGTTCTGCGGACTGCTCTTCAAGATCGCGAACGACGCCCACGGCGACCTCGGCTTCGTGCGGATCTATTCGGGCAAGCTCGAGGCGGGCACTCGGGTCTACAACCCGGGCAAGGACAAGAAGGAGATCTGCTCGAGGCTCTATCATATTCGCGCGGATGAACGCGTGAAGATCGACGCGACCGAGGCGGGCGACATCGTCGGCGTGGTCGGCCTGAAGGACTCGGTGACGGGCGACACGCTCTGCGACGCGTCGCATCCGATCCTCCTCGAGAAGATCGAGTTCCCGGAGACGGTCATCAGCATGTCGATCGAGCCGGTCTCGTCGGCCGACAAGGGGAAGCTCGCCGACACGTTGAACTCGCTGGCCCGCGAGGACCCGACCTTCTCGTACAAGGTGAACGAGGAGACGGGGCAGACCTTGATCTCGGGCATGGGCGAGCTGCACCTCGAGATCCTGAAGAATCGGATGGTGCGCGACTTCAAGCTCAAGGTCCACGTCGGCCGGCCGCGGGTGAGCTATCGCGAGACGATCAAGAAGAACGTGAAGAAGGTGGAGGGGACCTGCATCCGCCAGACGGGCGGCTCGGGGCTCTACGCCAAGGTGACGATCGACCTGGAGCACGAGGTCCAGGCGAAGGGCGCGCCCGTGCTGCACTTCGTGAACAAGATCAAGCACGGCACGGTACCGCAGGAGTTCATCTCGTCGATCGAAGCGGGCTTGCGCGAGGAGGCGAAGTCGGGCGGTCGGACGGGGTTCCCGCTGGTCGACCTGAAGGTGACGCTGGTCGACGGCGACTTCCACGAGGTCGACTCGAACGACCTGGCCTTCCGGTTCGCGGCGTCCGATGCACTCCGCAAGGCGGTGCACGACGCGGGGGCGGTGCTGCTCGAGCCGATCATGAAGCTCGAGGTGGTGACCCCCGAGGACTACATGGGCGACGTGCTCGCCGACCTGATGTCGAGGCGGACGCAGATCGACAAGATGTACGATCGCGGCCGTCTGCGGGTCATCGAAGCGCGCGCTCCTCTGGAGAAGATGTTCGGGTATTCGACGGCGGTTCGCTCGCTCTCGCAAGGTCGGGCGTCGTACAGCATGGAACCGCTCGAATACGCCGCCGCGCCCGACGAACTGCTCGAGAGCCTCGCGGCGATGTGATCGCGGACGCGGGCGGGCCGAGCTCTCGGGCTCGGTTCGCTCTCAGCGGGTTGCAAAGGCGCGGGCGTCGGCCGCGACGGCGTCGTCGTCGAGTGCGTGGTCGAAGATCGACACATCGGAGATCGTCCCCGAGATCGGTCCGATCGGCCCCGAGCCGATCTCGACGGGACGGTCGTTTCGGAGGTCGAGGCGAGCGATCTCGGGCGATTCGACTCGTGCGACGCGGCGGCCGTCGACGAACAGCGCGAGATCTCCGCCGCGTCGACGCGCAAGGATTCGCCGTCGCCCCGGCGCGAGTTCATGATCATCCGAGATCGCCTTGCCCGCCTCGAGCGCGACGACGCGCCCCGAGGGGAGCGTGCCGAAGCAGAGGCGGCCCTGGTAGGTCGCGGTCGCCCAGGCGCGGCGGTACTTGACGTCGGGCGTCGTGTCGACCCGGCCGATGCGCGTCCAGCGTTCGCCGCTCTCGAACCGGTGGATCTCGGCAAGCGGCAAGGTCCCGCCGTAGAGCTTGCCGTTGTGCATCGCGAGGCCCATCACCTCGAGCTCGGCGCCGAGGCGGCCGGCCGACGCGAAGCGGCCGTCGGGCTCGAGGCGGAAGACGCGGCCGTTGGGCCAGGTGCCGACGTGGAGCCGGCCCTCGTGGGTCTCGAACGAGTAGGTCTGTCCGCTCGCTTCGAGTTCGCCGAGCGGGAGCCAACGATCGCCTTCGCGGCGATACACTGCACATGCATCATAAGAACCGGCGTGGATCCGTCCACGATGAACCCCGAGAGCGACGACGCGTCGACCGTCGGCGGGCAAGGTCTCGGCGACCCAGCGACGTTCGCCTTCGTATCGAAAGAAGCCGGCGGGTCGATAGAGCGATGAGGCGTAGAGCGTTCCTTGGAACGAGAGGAGCCCGCCGACGGCCTCGACGCCGGGAAGAGCGCCGATCTCGGTCCAACCGCGGTCGGGATCGAGCTGGAACAGGCGTCCGCCGAGATTGGGGTTGCGCGACTCGGGGAGCGACGAGCCGGCGAGTCGGTAGCGGCCGGTGCCGGCGATGAGTCGCCCTTGGTGGACGGCGAGCGCGGTGACGGCGTTCGCGGCGTCGAGCGGCCCGAGGTCGACCCAGCGCTCGCCGCCGTCGTGACGGTAGACGCGGCCCGCTTCGGTGTCGCCCGGTTCGCAAGTCGCCGCGTAGAGCGATCCGGCATGCGCGACGAGCCCCATCACATAAACGGCCTTGCCGGGTCGACCGATGTCGATCAGTCGAGGCTCGGTGCCGGCGTCGATGCCGAACTGGAGCTGGTGGAGGTTCGACTGGCTGTTGGTCGCCCCCGCGCCGCTCTCGAGCGAGAGGAGGAAGCCGGCGCGGCGAGCGGGGTCGAATCGGCCGATGAGGTCGCCGGTGATCGGGCCGGCGTTCGCGGGGAGGTCGAGCGTGAGCGCGAGCGTGAAGTCGCCGCGGCCGAGTTCGCGGCCGGCGTCGTCGCGCGGGGTGAGTCGGATCGCCCGCTCGAGGGCGTCGAATCGCGCCCCTTCGGACTGGATCGCGACGCCTTCGACATCAACCGCAAACGACTTTCCAATATGTTCGCGTGCATCGCCCTTCAAGGGCAGCTTGGCGAGTTCCTCGCCGCAGGCGGGGGCCGAGATCAGGGCGAACCCCAGACCGATCGGGAACAGCGTCGAAAGTCGGGGCATGGGGCGGTTCTCCAAGCTTCTGCGAGTCGTTCCAGCGCGATCGTGCGGCCGTCGGCCGAGCGGATCGACTTCTCCGGGGGGGCGATCGTTCGTCGCTCTCGCGGCGAATCGAAGTCGGCGTATGCTCGGGTGTGAATGCAAAGTCGGCGAGCATCTCGCTCTTGCCGTCCGGAATGCGCTCGCATCCGCGTCTCACGGTCCGGCCGGTTTCGGCGCGGCGATCTTGGGCCGGCCCGCTTCATACCTGGCCTTCCACTCGGCTGCCTTGGCGTCGAACCCCTTGGTCGGTTCGGCGGCGTGCCAGAGTTCGTAGAGGGTGATCAACGCGAGGGTGGCGTTCCCGGTGGCGACGGCGTTTTCGCCTTGGGACTTGCGGGGGATCTCTCGGGCTTCGAGGAGAGCGGGTTCGGCGTCGGCGAATCGCTGGAGCCCGATCAGCGCCCGGGCCTTTCGCGTCAAGAGGAGGCCGAGATTCGTCGCCGATTCGGGCAGGTCCGAAGCGCGGAGGGTCGGCTCGATCTTGGCGAGCAACGCGAGGGCGGGCTCGTATTGGTTCCTGGCGTTCATCAGTGAGGCGAGTTGGGAGGTGGCGCTCAGGGTGATCGGGTGTTCGAGGCCCAACGACTTCGTCGCCTTCTCGACCACCTCGGCGATGAGCGGTTCGGCTTCGGCGGCCTTCTTCTGTTCGATGAACAGTCTGCCGAGATTGTAGGTGTAAGTCAGCGTGTCTCGATGCGAGTCGCCGTTGATCTTGCGGCTGATCGCGATCTGTTCCTTCATGATCGGCTCGGCGTCGGCGGGCTTGCCTTGTCTCATGAGCACGTAGCTCATGATGTTGAAGGAGACCAGGGTCGCGGGGTTCTCGCGTCCAAAGACCCGCACGCGTCGCTCGAGGGTCTCTCGGGCGAGCGATTCGGCTTCCGACTGCTTGCCGTGCTCGAGGAGAAAGACGGCGAAATTGCTCATGCCCATCAACGTCGACCCGTGATCCGATCCGAGCAGGAGGCGTTGCTTTGCGAGCGTTCCCCGCATCAACGATTCGGCCTCGCCGGTCTTTCCCAACTTCTCGACCGCGGCCGCGAGCTTCTGGACTCCGAGCAGCGTGTCGGGATGCGCCTCGCCGAGGAACCGTCGATAGCCCTCGAGTGCAATGCGCATCTGAGTCTCGGCTTCCTGGTACTTTCCCTTGTTGTAGAGCAGCGCTCCCAGATGCGACGCGGACTTGTAGAAATCGATACTCGTCTCGCCGTAGATGCGTCGTGCGTTCTCCTGGTTTCGCTCCAGGATCTCCGCCGCCTCATCCGACTCTCCCCGGCGATCGAGGACGTTGGCCAGCGTCGATAGAACGCTGAACGTCGTCGCGTCGTTCTCTCCCTTCACCTTCTCGAAGAGTGCGACGGCTTCACGGAGGTGGGACTCGGCAGCGTCGAACTCGCCTCGTTCGGATTCGAGGTATCCGACGTTGGCGACGATGCCGATGGTCGACGGGTGCTCGGGTCCGAGGGCGCGTCGACTCCGCTCGAGGGCCTCGCGCTGCATCGCGAGTGCTTCGTCGGACTTGCCGCGTGATTCGAGCAGATTGGCGAGCGCGGCCATCGATTCGATGGTCTCCTCCGCATCGGGACCAAGCAGCCGGCGACGACTCTCGACCGCAGCCTCGAGCAGCGGCTGCGCGGGCTCGAAGAGACCGAGGTCTCGATAGCGTTCTCCCAGAGAGTTGGAAAGGGTCGCCCGAACGAGGGGCTGGTCGGAGAAACGCTTGGCGATCTCCTCGGCACCGGGGCGGAGAATGGCATTGTCGATCAATCGGAGGGCTGCATCGGTCGCGTTGATCCGGCTCCAATCGCTTGCGAACGACTCGATGCGTTTCGCTCGATCCTCGGGAGGGATCCCGGCCTCGGCCAGAGACTCGTCGAGTCGCCGCTTGACGTCCACGGTCAGATCCAACCCTGCCTTTGCGGGGTCGACCCTCGCCAGCATCGCGGACTGAAATTCGGAGATCGTGCGGACCTCCTCTGCGCGTTTCTCCGCCTCGGACTCGGCGAACTGGGAGCGTTCGAGTTCTCGAGAGGCGATCGTGCGTTGCCTGGACTCTTCGCGTCGAGCGGTCTCGGCCTCGACGCGCCTCTCCTCGGCGCGAACGAGGCCCGCGAGAGTGCCCATGAGGCCGGCCAAGAGCGCAGCGACGACGAGCGCCGCCGCCGTCGCCGCCGCCCGGTTGCGCCTGAGGAACTTGGCCATTCGGTAGCCCGTCGACGGCGGTCGGGCTTCCACCGGCTCGTCTGCGAGGAACCTCTGAAGGTCGCGGACCAGACCGTTCACCGAGTCGTACCGCCGGTCGCGTTGCTTCTCGAGACACTTCATGACTATCCAGTCGAGTTCGCTGCGAAGGCGCGACAATTGACGTCCCGGCGCGGTGCGTCGGGTCGGCTGGAGCGATTCCTCCGCCGCGATCCGCGTGCTCGGCTTTTGCGGATCCTCCTCGCGAATGATCCGGATGATCTCGGGGAGCGAGGCGTTGCGGAGCCGTTTCGCGTCGATCGGCCTCAGGCCGGTCAGGAGTTCGTAGAGAATCACGCCCAACGAATAGATGTCGGCGCGCGTGTCGATGTCGTCGCCGCTCCGCCCCGCTTGCTCGGGGCTCATGTATTCGAGTGTGCCGATGATCGCGCCGACCTGGGTGGCCATCGATTCGTCGGTCAAGTTGCCCGAGGTCGCCTTGGCGACGCCGAAGTCGATCACCTTCGGGACGGGCTTGTCGTCGACGGTCGAGACGAGGATGTTCGCCGGCTTGAGGTCGCGATGCACGATCCCCTTTTGGTGCGCGTGCTGCACGGCCTGACAGATCGGAATGAACAGATCCAAGCGATCCTGAAGACTGAGTCGATGTCGATCGCAATACTCCGTGAGAGGCAATCCCGGGACGAACTCCATCACGAAGTAAGGCCGGCCGAGCGGAGTGAGGCCGCCGTCGAGCACCTTGGCGATGTTGGGATGATCCATCATCGCGAGGGCCTGCCGCTCCTGCTCGAACCGGCGGAGCACGGCCGTCGAATCCATGCCCGCGCGGATCAGCTTGACCGCGACCTTCCGGCGCACCGGCTCGGTCTGGTCGGCGATCCAAACCTCGCCCATGCCGCCTTCCCCGATCCGCTCGCGAAGCATGTAGCGTCCGGCGATCGTCTGGGTTGCGGACGCGGCGGGGCGGGAGAGATCTCCGGTGGAGCGGGTTCCCGGGCTCGTCTCGTCGAGCGTCGACTGAGAGATCGTCGCGGTCGGCGAATCGCCCGGCTGGGTGCGGACGTGCTGAGTCGGCGAGCCGGTTCTCGAAGAACCCGACGTGCCGTTGGTCGGCTCGTCGTCGACCGTCATGGCGGTCGCGGCGCCTGCGATCGGGTGCGAATCGATCAGGGCGAGCATGCTCTCGACCAATTCCCGAACCTCGGGACGCCCCTCGCATCGGCGGTCGAGGAATTCGGTGCGGGCCTCCGGAGACCGTGAAAGGAATTCACGAAGCAGGGAATCGGCATCCATCGGGTCAATTCTCCGGGAGGAGTCGACTCTCGACGGCCCCTCGATGATGCAGACGATCGATCGCCCACTCTTCCACCCCAAGAGCTCCGCGGTGTCGGTCCGCGAAGCGCGGGAACCTCTCTCGTTCGACGCAGCCCCCTGGGGGCCTTCCATCGTACGCCGGCGCGGGCGGATTGCTCACACGGAATTCGGATCTCCGGGGACGGTGCGTTGCGGGCATCCGAGCGTTTCGAGATCCGGTGCTCGATGCCACCGTACGAGTCGAAGGGCCGCGACGACCGACGGGATGATCTACCCGAGAGAGTCGCGCCGGCGACTATCGCGCGAAGTGGGCAGCCGCCTGCTCCGAGGCGATCATCGGTCATGGGGCCTTGTCGACGGGGGTGAGGCGCCGATCGAGGCGGAAGAGTGCGGATTGGACGGCGGGCGCGGTGGGGTCGAGCTCGAGCAGCAGGTTGTACCAGGCGCGGGCTTCGGGGAGGCGGTCGGCGGCCTCGCAGGCTTCGGCGAGGGAGCGGAGCAGGGCGGGGTCGCGGGTTTGGATCCGGTTCTCGGCCTGGAGCAGGAGGTTGTCGAGCCGATCGATGCGGGCGGCGGATTCGACGTAGGGGCGGCCACGGTCGGGCTGACCCGCGAGGACCAAAGCCTTGCCGAGGTCGGCAATCGCGCCTCGACGCCCGGGATCGTGCTCGAGTGCACGCGTGAGCAAGCGTACGGCGTCTTCGGCTCGGCGTTCGGCGAGCGCGATTCGGCCGCGGAGGCCGTCGAAGGCGGGGTCGTCGGGCCGGGGCGCCGAGGCGAGTCGGGCTCGGGCGGCGTCGGGTCCGGTGCGTTCCAGGTCGATCTCGGCGAGCGCGGCGATGGTGTCCGCGTCGTCGGCCGGGTTGCGGGCGAGGAGAGCTTCGGCCGCGTCGTAATGCCCTTGCCGGCGCTCGACCTCGGCCAAGGCGCGGATCGACGCTCGATCGCCGGGGTCGGCGGCGATCGCCGCCTCGAGCAGCGGGGCATGTTCGCCGGGCGACCACCAGGCGAGGTCGCGGACCATGCACCAGACCCAGACTTCCTTGGGCGAGAGCCGCGACCGCGCGGAGACCTCTCGGAAGGTGCGGTCGAGGTCGCGCCTACGGAGTTGCAGGCCGTAGATATAGATCAGTTCACGTCGCGGTTCGACGAGCGTGGGATCGATCGCGAGCGCCGCGAGGAGTGCGGCTTCGGCGGCGGGGAAGCGGTGGAGGCGGACGAGGAGTTGACCCTCGCGGAGCCGAGCCCAGGAGGCGAGCGCGTGGTCGTCGGGGATCGAGCGGAGGAGCTCGATCGCCTCGTCGGTCCGGTTGCGGGCGATGGCGACGCGGGCTCGAAGGCCTCGGTCGAGGACGGTCGGCGGTCGGAGCTCGCCGAGGCGTCGGAGTTCCGATTCGGCATCGTCGATCCGAGCGGTCTCGACGGCGGCGAGTGCGCGGTCGTAGACGCGGTCGGGGTCGGTCTCGCCGCAGCCCATGAGAAGGAGCATCGGCGCGGCGAGCGCAAGCGAGAACCCGACGCGGCCGAGCCGAGCGACACCGTTGCGGGACAACAGGGTCATCGACGCGACCTCGTCGGGTTCGGAGAGTTCGGCGGGGAGGAGGATGCCCCGCCGAGTCGACTTTCGAGCGAGCGAGCCGCCGATCAATAGGAGTCGGCGCTGATGACTTCGCTGCCGGCTCGGGTGCCGAGGGCGCCCCAGATATTGCGGCTGATCGAGTTCTTGACGAACTTGACCGAGCCGTCGCCCATGCAGACGTTGACGCCGCCCGGGTGGAGGCTGGTCGCGCTCATGATGTGGGTGTTGTCGATTCCGCAGCCCGCGCAGCCGACGCGGCAGGCCGACCAGGGCTTCTCATTCGGCGTCAGGATCGTGGAGAACATGGTCCAGCCGTTGACGCCCATCGACCAGCGGGTGCCGATCGCGTTGGGGAAGTCGGCTCCGCCGTTGCTGGCCATGCCGGCGCGCCACTTGACGTCGCAGGCGTTCATGAGATTCAGGATGGCGGTGGTCGTCGCGGGAGTGGCGAAGACGTTGTAGACGCGGGCGCCGCCCGGATCGGTGACGTTCACGATCGCGGTCCGGCGAGTCTGGATGCCGGCGCGGGCGCCGACGAGAGCCTCGGAGAAGGCGATCGTGTTCGACGTGCCGTCGATCGCGTCGCGAACGCCGTAGGCGAACGTGTACGAGAAGAGGCCGGGGGTGCCGTTGCCCGAGACGACGCCCGTGGTGCTGATGCCGCTGACGCCGTTCGACTGCGAGTTCGGGCCGATCGAGGCGAAGTAGCTGTTCGTGTTCGAGAAGCCGGCGTCGGCGTCCGACGGGCAGAGGAACGCGCCGACCTTGGCGTTGAAGACGGTCAGGTTGGCGGCGTATCCGTCCGGGGTCCGGGTGTTGTGCCAGACGGCCCAGTTGAAGTTGGCGGCGTTGTAGAGCGGGGTCTGCTCGAGGAAGCCGAGGAGCAGGGCCTGGCAGCTCCAGTCGTTCCAGTTCAACCAGGGGCCGGCGCCGCCGGTGGTCGCGCCGGTCGGGTGGCTCATGTTGACCGAGGCACCGGGCGGGAAGGTGTCGTGCGTCGAATGATAGTTGTGCAGCGCCAGGCCGATCTGCTTGAGATTGTTGGTGCACTGGGCGCGACGGGCGGCCTCGCGGGCGGCCTGGACGGCGGGGAGCAGAAGCGCGATCAGGACCGCGATGATCGCGATCACGACGAGCAGTTCGATCAGCGTGAAACCACGCGTGCGGGAACGAATCATGAATGACTCCTCGACTGTCGAAAAAGAGGGATCGACATGCGAGAGCGCGAACAGGCTCTCACTCAAACGGATGAAGCCGCGGACGCGATCACTTGGCCGGGGCCTTCTTGGCCGACTTGGCCTCTTCTTCCATGAACTTCGACGAGGCTTCCGCCTGGTCTTCCATTTCCTTGGTGATCGGGGCCTGCTTGATCTCGGTGGGCTCCTCGCCGCAACCGCTGAGCGCGGTCAGACCGAAGCCGACGAAGACGAACGAAACGAAGAGAGCAAGCGATGAGCGGCGCACGGATGAACCCTCGCTCGGCAGGCCGATCGTTCGACGCGAAAGCACGACCCCGCGCGTCGATTCCGATATTGCATCCGCCGAGAAGTTCGCGAGAAATGTCTCTTCAGAATGCCCAAGTCCGGGTATCGCGTCAATGACGTACGGCGTAGTTTTCGCGAATTCGTTACAACCTCCCCGCACGGATTCGGGAAATCTCGGTCGTGCGATCGGCCGTCGACCGGGTATCATCATCCATGCCGGCGACGAAGTTCCGCAGCCGGCCGATCAGGCCCGCCCGCTCCTCGAGGAGTTCGATGCAATGAAGCCGGCTGTGCGATGGTTGTCGGTTGCACTGGTGTGCTGCGCCTGGTTCGAGGTCGCCCATGCCGAAGGGGCGGCGTCCGAGCGCTCCGCTCCGACCTACCACAAGGAAGTCTCCCGGATCCTCCAGAAGAATTGCCAGGAGTGCCACCGCCCCAATCAGGTCGCCCCGTTCTCGCTGCTCACCTATGAGCAGGCCCGCAAGCGCGCGAACGACCTCTTGACCGTCATCACCGAGGGGCGGATGCCGCCTTGGCCCGCCTCCCCCCATTACGGCGGGCCGTTCAAGGATCAGCGAATCCTGGCGAAGGCCGATCAGGAGACGCTCCGCGCCTGGCTCGAGGCCGACTGCCCCGAAGGCGACCCCGCCGACGCACCCAAGCCGCTCGTCTTCTCGTCGGACTGGCCGCTCGGCGAGCCCGACCTGGTGCTCACGATGCCCGAGCCGTTCGAGCTCGAGGCGACGGGCGACGACGATTTTCGGGTGTTCGTGCTGCGGACGAACTTCCCCGAGGACCGCTGGATCCGCGCGGTCGATTTCCGTCCCGGGAATCGAAAGGTCGTGCACCACGTCATCGCAGGCGTCGACACCTCGGGACGCGGTCGCGAACTCGACGCGGCCGACCCCAAGCCCGGATACCACGCTCTGGGCGGATTCGGCGACGGCGTCCCGCTGCGATCGTTCCTGCCGATCTGGACCCCGGGAGCCATGCCCCGCGAATGCCTGCCCGACACGGGATTCATCCTTCCCAAGGGGGCCGACATCTTGATCCAGGTGCACTACCACAAGAGCGGCAAGCCTGAGAAGGACGCGACGACGCTCGGCCTCTATCTCACCGACAAGCCGGTCAAGAACCAGGTGCGCACCGGCTTCGTCTTCCCCAACGTCTCGATCTTCCAAGCCCTCGCCGCGCGGCGGAAGCTCGAGGCGGCCAAGCAGGCGGGCAAGCGGCCCAGCTTCGACGACATGCTCCGCGACGTCCTCGTCATCCCCGCCGGTAAGGCCGACTACACCGTCGAGGCATCCACCAAGGCGGGCGCGACGCAGATGGGCGGGCCGCTCCGCAACGACATCCTCCTCACCGCCGTCATGCCGCACATGCACTGGCTGGGCAAGGACTTCCAGTTCACGGCCGTCAAGCCCGACGGCACCCGCGTCCCGCTGATCCGAATCGATCGCTGGGACTTCAACTGGCAAGGCACCTACGCCTACGACAAGCCGATCCCCTTGCCCAAGGGGTCGTGGTTCGAGATGGTCGCTCACTTCGACAACTCCGACGCCAACCCCGCGAACCCCAGCAAGCCGGCCAAGAAGGTCCAGTGGGGCGAAGGCACGAACGACGAGATGTGCATCGGCATCTTCGAGTTCATCAGCCTGACCCCGCCGCAGGCCGCGGTCGAGAAGAAGGCGACCGCCTCGAACTGAGGTTTCATCGTCGAGAGTCGTCGAACTCAGCCCGGCCCCGCGATCGTTCCGACGGTCGCGGGGCTCTTTCGTTGTCACGACTCGCTGCGCTCGCCGCCGAACGCTCGTGCAGCGTCGACGCCCCGAAATGTTGCTCTTTGTCGACATTTGAGTGGTGATTCGGTCGCATGCATGCTCGCAGACTTGCCGGGCGAAGGTTCTTCGCGAAAAGTTCTTCTGCGAAGTTCCCGTGATTCCATCACCGAGTCCAAACGGTCCGGAGACCGTTCGGGGCGGGATCGCCGATCGCCGATGACGACGTTCGACCAGCCAGGAGTTACTCCCGCCATGATTCGTTCACACCGCCTCGCCGTTTTGGTCGCCCTCGCGCTGCTCGCGGGATTCGGCGGCCGAGAGGCAGCCGCCGGACCGGTCTACGGTACCCCGGTTGCTCCCGCCTACTTCCTCTCCGGAAACACCCGGAGCTCGAACGACCCCAACCAACTGATCACGTTCGGCGACTACACCGGGGGAGCCGTCGAGACCCTGACCTGGGAAATCGCCGACCTCGGCAACGACACATGGTCCTATCGTTACATTTTCACCGGCTTCACTCCCGCAGTCAGCCACCTGATCCTCGAGCTCTCCTACGACGCAGTCTACGACGAAGCCGGCGATCTCTCGCCCGACCCGCTCGCGGTCGACGACCCCGAGGAGAACGGCGTCGACTTCCCGAGCGGAGATGTCATCTTCGGCACCTACGGACCCGCCAGCGGAAATCCCGGATTCCCGGCAGGGACGTCGATCGTCGGAGTGAAGTTCGACAACCTCGGTTCCAGCCCGCTCACCATCGAATTCCTCTCGAACAGAGCTCCGGTTTGGGGGAATGTGTATGCCAAGGGTGGAAAATCGTCGCTGTGGAACACGGGTCTCCAAAACCTCTCCTCGAGCGACATCCAGAACTTCATCGCTCGTCCCAACGGAGGTTCGGTGACGTCGGTCCCTGAACCTGCGACTCTCGCCTCCACGGCGCTCGGCTTGGTCTTCGCCGCGATCGTTCGCTTCCGTCGTCGCACCGCGAGCGTCTGATCGC
>JANRKW010000067.1:0-55814 GCA_033763215.1 Isosphaeraceae bacterium
CGGCGGCGGCGGTGGAAGCCGCGGCGGAAGCGGCGGCGGCGGCTACGGCGGCGGCCGCTATTGATATCCCTCCTCGAGCGAGCGGCTCCGGCCGCTCGCCGAGTTCTCCCCCCACCATCGCTCTCGCGTGGTATGATCATCCTATCGCCAGGCCGGGCTCCGTTCCCGGCATCGGTTTGCACCGCGTGATTTAGGACCTTGCCGCACATCGGCGGCTGCGACCGTATCGCCGTCCGTTCGACTCGACTCCTCGATCGACCGGCTCGGAACATCGACGGCGTCAGTCCAGTTGTCTCGCACCCGATCCCGAGCTCTCGACCTCTTCGTCCAGAGGGGGTCGAGAGTCTCGGGTTGGTCTTCCCCACGTGCTGTTCGGCGGTACTTCGGATCGTCTTCGAGCCCTCGGGAAAAGGATTTCCTTCGCCTTGGGAACCCTCGCCGCCCCATCGCGGATCGGTCGGTTCGCGGCTCGATGGAATCGAATCGGGCTCTCGCCCTGGTTCGTGCTCGCTCTGGCTCTCGCCCCGGCGACGATGATCCTCGTGTTCAGCGAGTGCTTCGTCACGCAGGACGGCCCTGCGCACCTCCACAATGCGCACATCCTGCGCATGGCGAGCTTCGATCCGTCGGCGTTCGGCGGGATCTACGAGATCCGTCCGCGCCTCGTCCCCAATTGGGGCGGCCACTTGCTGGCGCTCGCGCTCGATCTGTCGTTCGCGCCGGAGACTTCGGAGCGCATGCTGTCTGTCGTGACGCTGATCGCGTTCGCCTCGTCGACTCTGGCGCTCCGGCTCAGCGTCTCGGGCCGCTCGGGCGGAGCGGTCGCGGCCGTGGCATCGGCCGTCGCGGCGCTGAATCTGACCTGGTTCCTGGGATTCACGGGCTTTCTGCTCGGTTGTTCGCTGTTCGCGGCGACCTCGTCGTTGGGCTGGACCATTTTCGCATCCGAGCGACCCTCGGCGCGTTCGAGCCTCGGGCTCGCGATGCTGCTCGTCCTCGGCTGGTTCTGTCATCCGGTGAGTCTGGGTCTGACGGTCGCAATGCTGGCGGCGATCGTCTGGATGCGCGGCGCCACGCTGCGACGTCTCGCGACGCTCGGGGCGCTCGTGGCGCCGTTGATCCCCCTGGGAGCGGCCTATCTCGGTCTCTCGAGAGCCGGAGGCGGGCTCGCGCCGACCTGGGAGATGCTGGGCGATCCGGGGACGCTCTCGGGTTGGAAGTCGCAACTCGGCTGGGTCGACCCGATCGCCGTCGCCGCCAAGACGCAACTTCCCGGCTCCTCGGCCGGCTCGCCTTGGTTCGCTTTGCTGGCACCTTCGCACCTTCTCGCGGCGGCTCTGGGGATTGCATGGGTCGGTTTCGAGCGCGGAGAGCGGCAAGACGCTCGCCGACAATGGCGACGCCTCGGACTCGCTCTGATGTTGATCGGGATCCTCGCGCCCGACACGCTCGGTGCGGATCACGGGCATTATTTGCCGCAGCGGATCGTCCTGATCGGCCTGGTCGTCTCGATCGCGGGGCTCGACCTCTCGAGTCCTGGTCGGCTCGGACGAGCCCGTCTCGCCGCCGTCGGGTTCGTCGCGGCGCTCGCGATGCAGACGCTCTGGGTCGGAGAGTACGCGCGCGAGTGCTCGCGGGTCGCGGCGCCGATGCTTCGGGCACGGTCGTGGATCGAACCGGGCGATCGGCTGGCAACGGTTCTGGCCGATGAACGCAACCGCTTTCGGGTCAATCCCTTGCTCCATGTCGACTGCCTGCTGGGCGTCGATTCGGGCGCGGTCGTCTGGAGCAATTACGAGCCGGGTCATTACTACTTTCCGGTCCAACTGCGGCCCGATCGTTCGTCGCCTCATCCGCGCGAGTTCGAGGACGTCGCTCGATTGGTGGGTCGCGACGAGCGTGCCCGCCGCGCACAACTTTGGGAGGACCTCCTCGGTCGACACGCCGCGCGGATCGATCGGGTGATCTCCTTCGGCGGGGATCCCGCGATCGAGCGCGTCAATGCCCGTTTCTTCGAGCAACAGCGAGTGTCGTCCGAGGGCCTCGTTCGGGTCTGGTCGCGAAGAGCGACTTTCGCCGCGACGTTCCATGGGCTAGACTCGAATACCGATGGAATTGCCGAGCATCGAAAGCGTTGAGCCAAGCGTCGAGGTCTCTGGAGTCGTTGCGATGGAGCTCTCGGCGGATTCTGCAGGCCGGCGGTTCGGCCGCCGCGCGATGGTCGTCGTCAGTCTGACGGCACTGGCGACCTTCGCGTTCCGCGCCTCCTGGACTTCTGCGGCCGATCGGGCCGCGGTCCGCCCGGCCGACAACCTCACGTTTCGCCCGACGGTCTTGCTGCGACAAGGCTCGACGCAGGGAAGCGGCACGGTGATCGCGTCGGCCGACAACGATACGCTGATCCTGACCGCGGCGCATGTGGTCGACTCGGATCAACCGGTCGTCGTCGAGCTGCATCGCTACAATCTCGGCGTCGAGTCGATCAAGGAGCGCGAGGGCTGGCCGCGTCGCGTCGCGGCGCGTGTGGTCGCGCGGGATCCCGCGGCCGACGTCGCGCTCGTGCGGATCAAGGGGATGACGGCCTTGCCGTTCGTCGCTCGGCTCGACCTCGACACGCCCACGCCAGAGCGGGGAACCGCGGTCGTCTCGGTAGGGATCGACCGCGGGACCGACTTGAACAGTTGGTCGAGCCAAGTGCGGGGCTCGATCCAGCTCGACATGGATCGCGGCGGCGGCAACCGTCCGTTCCTCATCACGTCGACTCCTCCCGAGGTCGGTCGATCGGGCGGCGGCCTCTTCCGCGCGGCCGACGGCCTCGTGATCGGGGTCTGCGTCGGCCGGGTCGAGGTTCGCGAAGGCCGTCGTGTCGGCGTCTTCGCGTCGGGCGCCAGCATCCGCCGCCTGCTCCAGGAGAGCGGTCTGCTCGACACGGTCGTCGCGGCCCAGGCGCGACGCAAGAGTCTCCGACCGCGGGTCGAGACGACGCGGGGCGGCGTGGCGCGTTGAGCGGCCGATCCAACCGAACCGAACCGAACCGAATCGATCGAGAATCTCCGGACGATCTCGAAGCTTCGGGCGCGGCGGACGAATCGCGAGAGGTGCGTTCCGCGCTTCGGTCCCACGCATGCGTTGCAACCCGAGGATCGGCTCGCCTAGACTGCATCGACGTCGCGCGACCGTCCCGCGCGGCGGGATCGGCCGAGCCGTCGCGCGATCGTTGGGAGGTTCGAGGTCGAGATGGCCGAGCTGTTCTTCGTCGGGGTCATCCTCGCGTTGCTCTACTTGACCGTGCGAGCCGGTGCGCTCTTCGTCCGCGCGCTCGGCGGCCGGCGATTCCGCGCGTACTCCTCGCTCGCACGTCGATATCGCGGCAAGTATGAGAATCGGGGCTTCAACGAGCCGCCGACGGTCAGCTTCGACTACAACGGCTCGCTCGTCCGCGTCGGCCTGGCGCCGGTGATGCCGGGCCAGTCGATGCCGCCGCGAACGCGGGTCGTCGCCCGGTTCTCGAAAGGGATCCCCTTTCGGATGGAACTGGCTCCCGTCGCGCGTTCGCTCCCGCCGCAACCTCCGCGCGGGACCAGGCCGGTGCGGATCGGCATCAACGAGTTCGATCAACGCTTCCATGTTCAGGCCAACGATCCCGAGATGGCTCGCGACTTCCTGGCTCCCCCGGTGCGCGACGCGATCGGGCGACTGGTGCGGATGTCGCCCGTCGGCGGGATGCTCGTGTCGATCAATCCCGAGCGGATCCTCGTCCAGGTCGACCGCAATCTCGGCCAGAGCGCCGACGCCTTGATCGCCGCGGTGCACGAGGCGATGAAGATCCACGACGGGCTCGCCGTCGGCGTCGCGTCGCGTCTGCGCCAGGGCGTCGAGATCGTCGAGGTCGGCACCGTGCCGGTCGAGGAGAGCGGCCCGCCGATCTGCAAGGTCTGCGGACAAACGGTCGAGGCGGGGCCGAGGATGCTCTGCGTCGTCTGCCGTGTCCCGTATCACCAGGACTGCTGGGAATTCATCGGATCGTGCTCGGTGTTCGGCTGCACGGGCAAGATGGGCGTCCCCGGCTGATCGCACGCGTCGAGCCGATCGCTCTCGAGCCGCCGGCGCGGTATCTTCGAAGAGGTTCGTGGTTCACGGACCGCGGCGGGATTCCCCGCGGTCGAGGTCAATATCCGTCGCGCTTCTGCGAATTCCAAGCAAAGGGAGGAACCACGGCTATGTCGTACGGCGGAAATGCGGATCCCACAGGCATCCAGGTGACGTTTCTCGACCAGACCGGCGCGAAGTCGGTGAAGGCGGTGATCGCGTTCAGCGTCCCGGTCGCGCGCATCTTGCCGAACATCATCACCAAGATGAGCCTGCCGTCGACGAGCCCCGATGGGCAGCCGATGAGCTATTCGCTCGACCACAAGGAAGGCGGCCGCCGCCTGCTCGAGAGCCAGACGCTCGTCGAGGCGGGCGTGCAGAACGGCGATCACCTGATCGTCTACCCCGAGGTGGTCGCGGGCTGATCCCGCGCCGCGCTTCCCTTGCACCGATCCGTGCTCTAGCATCGACGGTGCGGATCGGTCGCGCAACGCCGGGCGTCCGACCGCTCGAGCGATTGCCGGCATCGCTCGGTGAATCGAGTCGAACGCCGGCGAAGAGGGTTCCGCCCATGAAGCCTCGCCAACGCCGTACTCGCGGACCTTCGATCGAGGTTCTCGAGGGTCGTCGTCTCCCGAGCGGTTTCGCCGCTCCGGTTCGACCGGATCTGGTCGCCGCCGAGGCGCCCACTCTCTCGCTCCACTGGGACGATTCGGTCGACCCCGCGAGCGACGGTATGACGACCCGCGCCGCGGGCGAATTCGCGGGTCGAGCCGATCCGGATTGTCGGGTCGGCCTCGACCTCGACGACGATGGTTCGATCGATCGCATGCTCGAGGTCGGTCCGCGCGGTCGATTCCGCGGCCGCGTCGCGCTGCCGTTCGGAGAATCGGTCGTGCGGGTGATCGCCGAGGATCCCGATGGCGGTCGCGTGTCGGGGACTCTGTCGATCACGCGTTGCGACGAAGTGCTCGACTGGAATGCGACGCTGCTCGAGGTGATCCGCGAATCCCAAGCCTCGCCGCCGGTTGCCGCACGCGCGATGGCGATGGTCCACATCGCGGCCGACGACGCGGTCCAGGACGTCCTGCGGAGTCCGAATCGCGATCGTTTGTCCCGGCCGGCGCTCGATCGCGCGATGCGGGCCGCGGCATCGTCGGCGGCTCATCGCGTGCTCCTCGGTCTCTTCCCCGAGGAGGCGGAGCGGTTCGCGGCGGAATTCAAGGGTTCGCCGGCGGGAGCCGATCGCACGCGGGCCTCGGTCTGGGGTCGCGCCGTCGGCCGCCGCGCAGCCGCTGAGATGCTCGCGGACCGGGCCGACGACGGTTCGAACGAGTCGAGCGACTACGCGCCGACGGGCTCGGTCGGCGATTGGCGGCCCACGCCCACCCGATTCGCCCCGGCACTGCTGCCTCACTGGCCCGGCGTCGATCCCTTCGCGCTCGAGACCGGTGCGTCCTTCCGACCCGCGGGACCGCCCGATCTCGCGAGCGCCACGTACGCCGCTTCGCTCGCGGAGGTCCGAAGCCTCGGTGCCGCAACGGGTTCGACCCGCACCGCCGAACAGACCGAGATCGCCCTCTTCTGGGCCGACGGCGCCGGGACCGAGACTCCGCCCGGCCATTGGAACCGCATCGCCGCCGAGGTCTCCCTGGGTCGCGGGCTCACGCTGGTCGAGAACGCCCGGCTCTTCGCCGTGCTCGGCGCAGCGCTCGCCGATGCTGCGATCGCTTCGTGGGATGCCAAGTACGCCGCCGACCTCTGGAGACCGATCACGGCGATCCGCGAGGCCGAAGCCGACGGCAACCCCGACACCCAGGCCGACCCGACTTGGTCGCCGCTCATCGCGACGCCTCCCTTCCCCTCGTACGTCTCGGGTCACTCGACGTTCAGCGGAGCGGCGGCGGTGGTCCTGGGGACGATCCTCGGCTCCGATATCCCCTTCTCGACGACCTCCGAGGGGCTTCCGGGCGTCGTTCGCAGCTTCTCGAACTTCGACGAAGCCGCCCGCGAGGCGGGCGTCAGCCGGATCTACGGCGGCATCCACTTCGACTTCGACAATGTCGACGGGCTCGCACTCGGTCGAATCGTCGGGTCGACCGCGATCGACGCTCGACTCGGCGACCTCGGCGATCCGCCCCCGCCGCCGCCGGTCGCCTGACCGGTGGCGGAACGCGACGCGAGTCTCTACGATGGTGAGGATGCGATTCCCCCGCAAACGCCCGCGCGACGCCGAGAGGCCCGCCGGGACCGAATGCGAGGGAATCGCGATCTCTCGATCCGACCGGATCCTCCGGCCTTTTCCCCCTTCGATGGTGGGCGACCGAGCCTCGACCATGCACGAATCTCCCCGCACTCGCCGACTTCGATCCGACTTGGCCGCGCTCGAGCGGTTGCGGTCCGAGAGTTCGGTCTTCGTCTTCAAGACCGCGCACGGAAACCCGCCGCAGCACTACACCCTCGGCTTCCGCGGCGCGAGCCTCTCGCGCGATCGCGGCAAGATCGTCGTGCGCGAATATCATGAAGTCGACATCCGTCTCGGGACCCAATATCCCCGCACGATGCCCGAACTCCGCTGGCTGACGCCGATCTACCATCCCAACATCTCCGAGATCGGAATGGTCTGCCTGGGAGCCTACGGAACCCACTGGGTGCCGAGCCTGGCGCTCGACGAGCTCTGCGTCATGCTCTGGGACATGGCGAGATATCAGAATTACGACATCCGTTCGCCCTACAACCGCGAAGCCGCGCTCTGGGCGGCGAACCAGTCGTCGTTCCGATTCCCGATCGACGGCCGCACTCTCCGTGACCTCCGCGAGAAGCTCGGCCGGTGCGAGACGAACGGCACGACGTCGCCGCACGCCTCCGCCTCCGTCGCCTCGCCGGAAGGCGAAGCGCCTCAGAGCGATCCGGCGAGTTCCGAGCCGCGTCCCCGCCGCGCCGATCGCGAGGGAGTCGTGATCCTCGATCTCGAGCTCGACCTCCGCAAATACGACCCGTCTCCCGTGCCCACGCGGCCCGCACCGCCCCCGCCGCCGCAGGAAGACGTCATCTTCATCGACTGAGCCGGCCCGCCGGCAATCCACCCGCGCGAGCCGACGATGGATCCCTCCGAACTCCAATTCCTCGACGAGACTCCCGATTCGGAGCCGGAAGCGGCGTCATCACCCGGTGTCGAGTCCGGCGATCCGCTCTTCATCGACGAGGACGACCGCTACGCTCGGCTCCGCCTCATCCCCTGGTGGCGGCAGGAGAAGCTCGCCGCCGCGCGCGTGCTCGTCGTCGGAGCCGGAGCCTTGGGGAATGAGGTCCTCAAGAATCTCGCACTCCTGGGAGTCGGCACCACCTTCGTGATCGATCGCGACGTCGTCGAGCCGTCCAACCTCTCGCGATCCGTCCTCTTCCGCGCGAGCGACGGCGGACGGTCCAAGGCCGAGGTCGCCGCGGCCCGCGCCCGCGAGATCAACCCCGAGGTCGTTGTCCACGCCCTCCGCGGCGACGTCGTCAACGACCTGGGGCTCGGATTCTTCCGATCGATCGACGTCGTCATCGGCTGCCTCGACAACCGCGAGGCGCGGCTCTGGGTCAACCGTCAGTGCTGGAAGGTCGGCAAGCCCTGGGTCGATTCCGGGATCCAGGAGATCCAAGGGGTCGTCAAGGTCTTCACCCCGCCCGACTCGGCTTGCTACGAATGCGCCATGACCGAGCGCGATTATCAACTCCTGAACCTGCGTTACAGTTGTCCGCTCTTGACGCGTGATCAGATCCTCGAGGGAAAAGTGCCCACCGCGCCCACGATCGCGTCGATGATGGGCGCGTTCGAGGTCCAGGAGGCGCTCAAACTGATCCACGGCATGCCGGTCGACGCGGGCTCGGCGCTCGTCTTCAACGGCGTCACGAACCAGTTCTACAAGACGAAGCTGCCGTTTCGCGACGATTGCCTCAGCCACGAGACCTATCCCGACCCCGAGCCTCTGCCGCTCGGTCGGCGCGACACGGCCGAGGCGCTCTTCGCGGCGGTCGAAGGTCGGCTCGCAGGCCCGCTGACGCTCGCCCTCGAGCGCGACGTCGTCGTCGAATTCCATTGCCCGTCGTGCGACCGCCGCGTCGAGGTCTTCCGGCCGAGGACCCAGGTCAAACTCTCCGAGTCGGACTGTCCCCAATGCGGCAGGCCCGCGCGGCCCGAGATGGCGACCGCCGTCGATCAGGGGTCGCCCCTCGCCTCACGGACGTTGGCCGAACTCGGCGTCCCCGCGTTCGACATCGTCCGCGTCGACGGCGCGGAGGGATCGGGGTTCTACCTCCTCGAGGGTGATCGCGGCCTCGAGAGCCAAGGCTGGATCACCCCGAGCTGAAGCGTGCGGGATTTCGTCGTTGGGCTCAGTCGGCCGCGGGCACGAGCCGCTCGGGGAGCCGCGGGCTCAGCAGCTTCGACATCCTCCGCGTCTCCTTGCCGCGATTGATCAGCCAGTGCCCGCAAGGCACGAGCAGCGGCCGGACGAGCAACGCGTCGACGACGATGCCGACCACGAGCGCGAATCCGAGTTGGCGGAGCGAGCTGAGCGGACTGAACAGGAACGACGCGAAGCTCACCGCCGTGATCGCCGCGGCCGACGTGATCAACCCGCCCGTCTGTCCGACCGCGCGTCCGATCCCCGCGCGGAGGCCGAGCGTCGCCGTCTCCTCCTTGAGCCGCGACATCAGGAAGACGTTGTAGTCGACCCCGACCGCGACCAGGAGCACGAACAAGAAGTACGGAACCTTCCAGTCGAGCCCCTCGGCGCCCAGGATCGAGACGAACAGCACATGCGTCGCCCCGAGCGCGAAGCCGTAGGTCAGGATCATCGTCGCGACGAGGTTGATGCAGACGATCGGGTCGCGAAGCGCGATCCAGAGCACGATGAACACGCCGATCGGGATCACGAACCAACTTCGAACCTGATCGGCCCGGGTGAGAGCGCGCGTGTCGGCACCCATGGCGTTGGCGCCCGTGATGTAGGCGCGAACGCGGAGGCCGTCTTCCTCCTCCAGGTGATCGCGGAGCCGCCGGCGGATCGTCTCCACCTGATCGAGCGCCTCGCCCGAGAAGACGCGGGCTTCCTGGGCCACGTCGATCCGCGCGTGGCGTCCGTCGGGAGTGATGTAGGCGGCGAAGCTCTCGAGCAGCTCGGGATGCTCGCGGACGGTCTCCGAGGTGATGAGCAACCGGTCGAGGGCGCGGCGGCCGACCGGGTCGTCGAGGATCTCGCTGAGCGCGGCGATCGCCTGCTTCGCACCCCCCGCGATCTGGCCGGCGCCGTCCACGGCGCGCGAGAGATCCTTCACCAGCGGCTCCTCGCCCCGCGTCTCGAGCGCCGAGTCGCCCAGCTCGCGCGGCTTGGCGCCGTCCGAGAGCGCGGCGGTCGCCGCGGCGGGAGTCGTCGCCGCGGGCTCGTCGGCCTTGGGTGTCGACGCCAAGGGCCGGCCGGTGATGGCGACCGCGGCCGCCTGCTTGAATCCGCTCGAGATCGCCGTTCGAGTTGCGGCCGGATCGCTCGGAGCCGACGGCTTCCGGTTGATGATCTGAAGACCCGTCATCTGTTCGATCCAGCGCGCCGCCTTGAGCTTGGTGAGCCCCTGGTCGAGGTTGTCGTGGAGCTGATCAGCGCCCTGTTGGAGCCGCTTGAAGCCGTCGTTGACCTGGTCGAGCCGCGAGAGGATCCGCGCTCGATCGAGCGGCTCGGTGCTCCCGAGCGGCTGCGTCGCCGAGCGGACCTCGGTGAGTCGCCGCTGGTGCGACACGATCCGGCTCACGTCGTCGATCAGTGCCAGGCCCGGCGATTCCTGCAAGCTCTTGTCCGACTCGAGCACGATCGTCAGAGGCGCCACCGCGCCCTGGCCCATCTTGGAAGCGACCGAACGGAGGCCGGTGACCGACTCGGTCGTCGCCGGCATCTCGGCGGGAAGGTCCTGGAGGAAGTTGGTCTCCATCCCGAGGATGGCGATCGGGATCATCACCACGAGCGTCGCCGCCCAGGCCAGGAACGGCCGCGCGAGCGCCTTGCGAGCCACGGCGTCCCAGAAGCCGCCGGAATGACGCGACAGGCCGCGGAAGGCGCCGGGACGGAGCTTCGCGAGCAGGACCAGGAGCGCGGGTGTGAGCGTGAGCGTCGCCGCGACGCTGATCGCCAAGCCGACCGCGACGCTCGGACCCGTGCTCGAGAAGAGCTTGAACTCGTTCACTCCCATCAGGAGCAGACCCGCGATGACCGTCCCCGCGCTCGTGAGCAGGGCCTCCATCGAGCGCCTCAAGGTCACGCGCATCGCGCCCGCGGGGTCGGCCTGGTTCCAGTTCTCGCCGAACCGCCACGACACGAAGAGGCAGAAGTCGGTTCCCGAACCGAAGAGGATCACGACCAGGAACAGCTCGACCAACGGCGAGATCTCCCAACCCGCGGCCGCCATCCATCCGAGCAACCCGCGCGAGATCACCAGACTGATCGCGATCGTCGTCAAGGGGACGAGCGCCAGCAGGAACGAGCGATAGACGATCAGCAACACGCCGAGCAGCAGGACCACCGTGACCACCGCCGCGCGATCGAGCGACGCCTGGACGTTCGCCATGTAGTCGCGTCCCAGCACGGCGTCGCCGGTCCACTTGACGTCGAGCCCGGCCGGACGCGGAGGACCATGCGCCTCGACGCGGTCGCGCAACCAGTCGATCGCCTCATGACTCGCGGGAGCCACGAACGCCGTGCTCAGCGGCATCACGAGCAGTTCCATCTCGGCATCCGCGCTTCGGAGCCGTTCCGCGATCTTCGGATTCGCCCCGGGTCCGTAGACTCGCAGGATCGCTTCGGGCCGATCGGCCGCCTCGAAGCTCTTCTCGAGCGCGGCGGCGTAGGCCGTGTCCTCGGGCTCGAGGCCGCCCGGCCGCGTCAGAGAGAGCACGACCATCGAGTCGTACCACTGCTCGGGCCACGCCTCGCGGATCATCGCCGATGCGCGATTGCTCTCGACGTCCTTGCCGAGGAGGTGCGCCTGACCTTCGGCGGCCAATCGCGTCAAGTCGGGCGAGGCGAGCCCGATCGCGGCGGCGAGGACCACCCAACCCAAGATCACCCGCGAAGGGCGACGCGTGACGAATCCGCGGATGCTGTCGAACGACATCGATGCGATCTCCCCGCCGACTCGGACCTCGTTCACGGAGTCTCTCTCTAGGCGAGAGACACGCAAACCCAGGCGAGTCGGGCCACACCGTTCGAACGAGCGAGACGCGGTCGCGGGACACCCGACGACCTGCGCCCAACGGCGTGGTGCTGCTCCCTTGCATGCAAAGTCATCCCGTAACCCTAACACAACCGTCGGAGACCCACAAGGATCTTGCGGTTGCGGGATCGACGGAAAGGACCGTTCGGTCCGAAACCCCATGAATGCCGGTTCGATCGGTCGGCTCACGCGGGTTTCCGAGGCGTTGCATCATCTCAGGTGCGCATCACGGCGGCTCTCAATCCCCTTTATCGACCGTTTGCTCTCCAAGGATGATATTCGTTCGCAAAATCGATCCGATCGCCGATCGGCGGGTGCGTCGAGCGCAGGAGGATCGACCAGGAGTCGGGCCGGGGCATTGCCAGGTTCTCGCTCGCGAGCTTGCGAAACGCCAGCCCCGCCGAGCGATTGGCATGCGTCAGCTCGAGCGCATAGCGGTCGGCCTCGTGCTCGATCCTGCGGCTCACGGCGAAGCCGATCGGGTCGCCGACGAGCAGCACGACCTTCAATAGGAGAGCATAGACCGGAATCGCCGCGATGTCGTCGAGCCGATCGAATCCGATCCGCCCCGAGGCTCGCGCGACGATCCTCCGCGCGGCGGCGAAGATCAGGCCGAAGACGATCGTCGCCCCGAGCGCTCCGAGTGCAACGCCCGTCGCGACGTGCCCCAACGCGTAATGACCCATCTCGTGCGCCATGACGACGAGGACCTCGTTCTCGTCGAGTTTGGCGAGCAGCGTGTCCCAGAGCACGATCCGCTTGGTGCCCGCGAAGCCGGTCACATAGGCGTTGACGGCTGTCGTCTCGCGGCTCTTGTCGACCTCGAAGACGCGGTCGGCCTCGATCCCCGCCCGCGCGGCGAGGGCGAGGATCCGCCCCTCGAGCGCGGGGTCCTTCATCGGTCCGAAGCGGTTGAAGAGCGGGTCGATCCAGATCGGAGTGATCATCGCCGCGAAGAACCCGATCGGAAGCGCCAGGAGTCCCAGGATCAGCCAGCCCCACCGCGGACGCCGGCGAACCAGCACGAGCGGCAGCCACGCCACCGACGCCGTCGTCGCCACTCGCACGCCCAGGCCGATCAGCAGCTTCACCAACCAGTCGCCCAGGCTCTGAGTCGAGAGCCCGTAGAGATGCGCGCGGTGGAACCCGAGCGCGTAGTCGATCGGGAGCTCGACCACGAACTCGAGCCCGAGATAGAACACCAGGAACACGAGCAACGACGGGAACCAGGCTCGCCCGACCCTTCGAGCCCGATCGCGCAGCTTCGCCCCCAGCCCCGAGAAGACGACGAACGCCGGAAAGGCGACGCCCCAGAGCTTCAACCCGAGCCAGATCGGGATCCCGGTCCGATAGAAGGAGACGGCGGCCGCCGTCGGTTCGGGCACCTCGACCGGAACCGTCTCGTCGATCGTGGAGATCGGGGGCGGATCGGCGTCGAACTCGAATCTCGAGCAGCCGCCGGCCCCCGCGACTGCGAGTGCGGCGATCACCCAGGCCATCACTCGCGGCATCCCTGCGTCTCCCCGTCTCTCAGGCGATTCGGTGCGGTTCGTCGGTCGGCCCGGCAGGCCGGCCCACGGAAACCACGATCGGCCGCTCGCCGTTCGGCGAACCGGCGATTCCCTCGAGCCCCGCGTTCGTGGAGCCTCGCGACCAGAGGAACCAGCCGCCCGCCCCCAGCGCGATCACGCTGCACCAGCCGACGACCGCCGAATACCAGGCGGTTTGGTACCGCTTCAGGAGCCCCGTGCCGCCGTCGGTCTCGATCTCCGCGAGCAGCTTGGGGTCGGCGGCGATCTTCGCGGCGTGGGTCTGGATCCCGTCGCGTGCCTTTTCGATCGATTCCTTCGCACGACGAGCCTCGGCGAGCTGCACCCCTCGGCGCTCGGACTCGGCGAGCGCATCGGCGAGCTTGCGCTCGAGCTCGGCGGTCTGCCGAGCGGCGGCGCTCGTGTCGGCGGCGACGCGGTTGAGCAGTACGTCGCGGTTCTCGGCCTCGACGCGGAGCCGGTCGCGCTCGATCACCGCGCGCTTGTAGGCGTCGAGAAAGCCGGCGCCGGCTTGGGCGGGATCGGCCTTCGCGACGCGATCGAGAAGCGCATCGAAGGCCACGCGCTCGAGGTTCGTCGATTCCTCGACGCCCAGCTTGAGCGCGCCGATCGTCTCCGCCTGTCGCTGGATCTCGAGCGCGAGATTGTTGAGCCAGAGCACGACGGCGACGGCCGCCGCACCCAGGAGCATCCCCAAGGGCAGAGCGAGCGCGTTCCAGATCGAGCGGTCGGCCGCCGCCGAGGACGGGGCGTAGGTGTGGGGTCGCGAGAGCATGGCGTCGAGCTTCGCCTCCAGGCGGGGAGAAAGGCCCCCGCCGCCGCCTTCCGAGTTGGGGATCCCCTCGAGTTCGTTCACGAACCGCGACAACGCCACGCGGTCGCCGCGATCGGCCACCACGTGGAACCCGCCGATCGGCGACGACTCCATCCGACCGCTCCGCCACTGGAAGAACCCGCGGGTCTGACGGATCGGGTCGACCACGTACGCCGTCTGCAACGGCTGCGCGAAGTAGTTCTCGTGGATGAACAGGTCGAGACCCGACAGGAAGATCCCGAAGTCGGGGTGGGTGTGATACCAGCCGACGATGTCGAGGTCGGGATACAGCCGGTCGCGCTCGCGCGTGATCTCCTGCCACGACTCGTGCGTGTACTTGAAGCGCGCTTCCGAGCTCTCGTAGTGCTTCGCCTCGAGCGCCTGGGTGATCCAAACGAACGGCGCGCCGTTCGTGTCGTCGACGCACTCCTTGCCGAGCAGGATCCCGCCGAGCTCGACCGACGTATCGCTCAAGGCATGGCGCTCGATCTTGTCGGCCGCCGCCATGTCGATGTAGATCGGCAGGTCGAGCGCGGCGGGCAAGCCGTACGCGAGACACGCCTTGCGCGGGTCGCGATCGGGCCGACGCGCCTTCACCGGCTCTCGGTAGCGGATGTCGTCGAACTGAATGTCGTCGTGGCTCAAGGATCGCTCTCGCTCGAGCTCGAGGGTCGGGGCGGTCGACGCGGCCGCATCAGGTAGTTCGTCGACCGACGCCGTTCCTCGAGTCCCATCTCGAACAAATATCCCCCGACCGCGACCGACCCGCAAGCGGGCATCCCCTGCGCTTCCCTTTCAAGAGGGGGTGACGCCGCGCCGGCGATCGGCGAGAATACCGGGTTCCTCCGCCTTCTCGCCTCCCTCTCGGAGATCCCGCCCATGTCCAGTCCCGCACGGCTCGCCGCCCTCGCGCTCGGACTCGCGATCGTTTGCCCCCCCGCCCCCGCGCGGGCCGATGAGAAGAACTTCGGGATCGCCTGCCGCTCGGTCCATCTCCAGTATCCCGGTCCCGCCGGCACGATCTTCGTCAATGAAGTCGTCGTCGACCGCTCAGCGCCCGGTACCTACTTCTGCGTCTGCGGCTTCGACAAGGGATACCTGGGACTCCAGGAACTCGGCCGCGGTCGCAAGCTGCTCATCTTCTCGGTCTGGGACCCCGGCGACCAGAACGACCCCGACTCCGTCGCCGCCGATCGCCGCGCAAAGCTGATCGAGAAAGACCCGCAGGTCCGGGTCGGGCGCTTCGGGAACGAGGGCACAGGAGGCCAGTCGTTCCTCGACCTCGACTGGAAGCCGGGCGCAACCTACCGCTTCGCCGTCTCGGCACGAGTCCGCGGCGAGCGCACGGAATACACCGCGTATCTGCAGGAACCGGGCGCGAAGACCTGGCGAACGCTCGCGACCTTCTCGACCCTCGCGCAGGGCAAGGCGCTCGGCGGCTACAACTCGTTCGTCGAGGACTTCCGCCGCGACCGCGTCTCCACCACCAAGTCGCGTCGCGCACAGTTCGGCGGAGGTTGGATCCGAACGCTCGACGGCCGCTGGGTCGCCCTCGACCGTGCTCGGTTCACCGCCGACGCCAACCCCGCCGTGACCATCGACGCGGGCCTCGCCGGCGATCGCTTCTTCCTCGCGACCGGCGGCTCGACCCGCAACGAGACCACCAAGCTCCGAGACTCCATCCGCCGCGCCGAAGCGCGGGCGGAGCCGATCGACCCGCCCGCCCCGCGCGACCGACCCGAGGCGCTCAGGTGATCGAATCCTCGTCGCCGTTGCCCACCAGCCAGAGCGGGCAGTCGCGCCGCACCGCCTCGTTCGCGGCCAGGGCGATCAAGGCGTAGGTCAACACCTCGGGACAGTCCGCCACCGGACCGTCGTCGGGGTCGACGTAGCTGCTCAACAGCATCCGAAGGCCGTCGTCGTCGCGCGGGACGCCCCAACGTTCCGCCAATTCCTCGAGCTCGCGACGCAGCCCGTGCAGGCCGGCGCAGCGCAGCGACCCACCCGCATCGAGCGGAAGGCTCACCGCGCGGACCGAGGCCGGGAGGTAGACGCCGCGGCAATCGCCCGAGATCGCCGCGATGTTCGGCACATTCTCCCAGCCCAGTTCCGCCGCGGCGCGGGCCTGGAACTCGGCCCAACCCGAAGCGAGAGTCTCGCCGAACCGGTGGGGCGGCGTGCCCTCCCAATCCGACTCGGAGCCGAACGCCTGGTCGAGCACGCGAGCGACCTCGCGCGCCGAGTCCTCCGCGAACGTACCTCGGGTGCCGCCGACCAACAGGGACAGGCTCATCGCTCTCCCCTTCCTCGACCGATCGAAATCTGAAGATCACTCGAAATGTCTGAGATCCGCGAGGCGAGGCGCGAACGCCCGCGATCGCGGGACACGCGAACGACGGCGGGGTCTGGCAACGTGAGGGAATCGGCCGTATCCTGCGAAAGATTCGCGTGGACGGTCGACGACCCCGAAGACCGGCCCACACGAGGGAGTTTGGCTGCCGATCCCTCCGGCTGTCAAGCGAATAAACAGTGGTGGAGAAATCTCATCATGGATCGGTCGTTTCGGGCACCCCGGACGTCGACGAAGGCCGACTCGGCCGTCCTCCTCATCCTCCTCCCGCTCATCCTCGGACCCGCCGCTCCAGCCCCTTCCCCCGCGATCGCCCAGGAAACCCGCACTCCCGCCCGCCCCGAGGCCAAACCCCCGGCGCCGTCGACTCGCGGCGAACCCGACGCCGAAGCGCGTCGAGCCGAGCGCGAGCGCTTCGAACGCATCGCCCTCGCCGTCCCTTCTCCCGAATCTTCGCGCAAGCATCTTCGAATGCTCACCGACCGGCCCCACGTCGCCGGCACGCCGGCCGACCGAGACACCGCCTTCGCCGTGCGCGACCTCCTCCGCTCCTGGGGTTGGGCCGTGCAGATCGCCGAATACGAGGTCCTCCTCAACTACCCCAAGACCGGGCCGCTCGGGCCGACTCTCCGACTCCTCCGCCCCGAACTCGTCGACCTCCCCGTCATCGAGACCCCCTTCGCGCTCGACAAGGACTCGGCCCACCCCGAAGCCTTCCCCGCCTTCCACGGCTACGGAGTCTCCGGCGACGTCAAGGCACAGGTCGTCTACGCCAACTACGGCCGGCCCGAGGATTTCGAAGCGCTCGAGAAGCTCGGAGTCGACGTCCGCGGTCGAATCGTCCTCGTTCGCTACGGCGAACTCTTCCGAGGGCTCAAGATCCGCAACGCCCAGAAGCGCGGAGCGATCGGCGTGTTGATCTATTCCGACCCGATGGACGACGGCTTCATGAAGGGCGACGTCTACCCCAACGGGCCCTATCGACCCGGCTCGGCCATTCAGCGAGGAAGCGTTCAGTTCCTCTCGCTCGGCCCGGGCGACCCCTCGACCCCGGGCGTGCCCTCGCTCAAGGGCGCGAAGCGACTTCCGATCGACCCTCGTCACGGATTTCCGCTCCGCACCGTCGCCAAGGAGCCCGTCGCCGCCAAGGATCGCGACGCGAACCCCGCTCCCCCGCCGGGCCAAGATATGACTGTGTCCGAATGGGAGCGAGCGACCGGGCTCGTTCGCGAAGACTACTTCGCCACGATCCCGTCGTTGCCGATCAGCTACGAAGCCGCCCAGCCGATCCTCTCCGCCATGGGAGGCGCGGCGGTCCCGCCCGGGTTCCAAGGCGGCCTGCCGCTCACCTACCACACCGGCCCCGGCCCGGCGGAGGTCGAGTTCCGCGTCGAGATGGACTACGCGATCCGAACCGTCTGGAACGTCGTCGCCACCTTGCCCGGCACCGTCGAGCCCGACCGTTGGATCATGGTCGGCAACCACCGCGACGCCTGGGTGTTCGGCGCCGCCGATCCCTCGAGCGGCACCGCGGCGACTCTCGAGATGTGTCGCGCCCTCGGCGCGGCGGTCTCCAAGGGCTGGAAGCCGCGCCGCACCATCGTCTACGCGAGCTGGGACGCCGAGGAGTATGGGCTCGTCGGATCGACAGAATGGGCCGATGAACATGCCGATGAGATCGAGAAGAAAGCGCTCTTGATGCTCAATGTCGACACGGCCGTCGCCGGGCCCGACTTCGACATCGACGGCGTGCCCTCGCTTCGCGACTTCCTCCTCGGCGCCGCCCGCGAGATCCCCGACGTCCGCAGCGGGAAGCCGCTCGCCGACGTCTGGACCGCCAAACAGCGCGCCCGTTGGGCCGCCGCGGGCGCGGTCGACCTCGGCGACGAGGCCCGTCCCCTCGGCGGACCCGCCTTCGAGCCTCAACTCGGTCCCCTCGGATCGGGATCCGACTACACCGCGTTCCTCGACCACCTCGGCGTCCCGGCGATCGACGTCGCCTTCACCGGCCGCTACGGCGTCTATCACGCCATCCAGGACAACTTCTTCTGGATGGAGAAATTCTGCGACCCCGAATTCATCCACCACGCGACCGCGGCCAAGCTCTACACCCTCCTCGCGATGCGCGCGGCGTCGGACGAGGTCGTCCCGCTCCGGTTCACGCCCTACGCCCACGCACTCCGCGAGGCGGTCGACGACTACCGCCGGACCCTGATCCGCAAGGCGCGCGCTGCACAGCCGGGCGACCGCGACTTCCCGTTCGCGGGCCTCTCGCGCCTGATCGCGTCGGTCGAGGCGTTCCACGACCGCGCCGTCGAAGCCGACCGAGCCGCCGAGGAACTCGCCGCGGCCGATCGCGTCGTCCCCCGCCGCCTCACGGGGTTCAACGACGAGGCGCGACGCGTCGAGGGCGAATTCCTGCTCCCGCGCGGGCTTCCGGGTCGCCCTTGGTTCCGCCACGCCATCTACGCCCCGGGCCTGACCACCGGCTACGCCGCATGGGTCTTCCCGGGACTGCGGCAGGCGATCATCGACGACGACCCCGCCGCGTTCGCCTTGCAGGTGGTCGAGCTCGCGCAACGGATCGACGCCGCCGCGAGCCGGCTCGCCCGCGCGACGCTCGCCGCCCGCTCGGCCGAGCCGACGGAGACCCCGAGGCCGAAACCCGAGCCGTCTCCGAAGCCGAGCGACGCCAAGCCGCCCCGGGTCGAACCCGAGGCGGCGGATCGCTCGCCCGCGCCCGACTCTCCCGGTCGAAGCCCGCGCTGAGGCGTCGCTCATCGAGATCCTCCGATTCCTTCGCTCCCACGAGAAGAGGCCGCATGACGTCGAGCGAATCGTCCGCCGCCCCCGCCAAGCCCCGCCTGCCCCGCGTGCTGGGATCGATCCACGCGCTCAGCTTCATCGTCGGGTCGGTGATCGGCTCGGGGATCTTCATCGTCCCCGCGACGGTCGCCAACGAAGTGCCCTACATCGGCGGGATCGCGATCGTCTGGATCGTCGGCGGGCTCTTCAGCCTCGCGGGCGCCTTGGCGCTCGCCGAACTCGGCGCCATGCTGCCCCACGCGGGCGGCCCCTACGTCTACCTCGGCGCGGCGTACGGTCGCCTGCCCGCCTTCCTCTTCGGCTGGACCGAGTTCCTCGTGATCCGCGCCGGCTCGGTCGCGACTCTGGCCGCGGGCTTCGCCTTCTTCGCCTCCGAACTCCTCCCCGCGCCCCAGGGATTGGAGCCGCCGATCTGGCGGATGCTGATCGCCGTCGTCGCCATGATCACCGTCGCGGCGATCAACATCGCCGGCACGCTCGTCGGCGGCGGCGTCCAGGTCGTCGGCACCATCATCAAAGTCGGCGCACTCATCGGCATGATGATCCTGCCGTTCCTCCTCGGCCAGGCCGACACGGCCAACCTCGCGCCGCTCTGGCCGACGGAATTCAGCCCCGACCTCGGCAAGGGGATCCTCGCGGCGATGATCGGAGTGCTCTGGTCGTACGACGGCTGGGTCAACGCCGGCTCGATCGCCGAAGAGGTCCACGACCCCGGCGTCAACATCCCCAAGTCGCTCGTGCGCGGTATGGCGATCTTGATCGCTGTTTATCTGAGCATGACTCTTGCCTATCACCTCGCGATGCCGATCGACGCCGTCCGCGCCTGTGCCGAGGACGGCTCGCGCAAGGTCGCGGCCGAGTTCTGCTATCGCCTGCTGGGCGAGCCGGGATTGACGGCGATCGCGCTCGTCGTCATGAGCTCGATCTTCATCGCGCTCAACGCCAATGCGCTCTCGGGCCCGCGCGCCTACTTCGCCATGGCTCGCGACGGACTCTTCCCCCGCTCCTGGTGCGCGATCCACCCGAGGTTCCGCACTCCCGCCAACGCGATCATCGCGCAAACGGTCTGGTCGGTCGTACTCACGGTCGTCGGCACCGCCTTTCTCGTCACGCCTCCCCCCGCCTCGGTCACCGGCAAGCTCGCCGAGGTCTGGTCGGCTCTCAACCGCAAGCCGCTCTACGACGTCTTGTACACATACGTGATCTTTGGAGGGACGGTCTTCTACACCCTCGGGATCATGAGCGTGTTCGTGCTGCGTCGCACCCGGCCCGATTGGCCTCGGCCCTACAAGACCTGGGGCAACCCCGTCACCCCTGCGCTCTATCTCGCGGCGTCGCTGCTCTTGATGGGCAGCATGCTGGCACAAAATCCTCTCGAGTCGGTCGGCGGTCTGGGGATCATCCTCCTCGGCCTGCCCGCCTACTTCCTCTTCTCGGGCGGCAAGGGGTCGTTCACACCGATCGACATCCGCAACGAAGGCGAGTTCTCGGAGTCATGATCATGTCGTCAGATCCGAATTCGACGCACCGACGGGACTTCGCCCGCGCGCTCGCCCTCGCGGGCGTCTCGGCGGGCGCCGCGACCGCGACCGCCGCGGCCGACGACCCCAAGAAGGCCGAGCCCGCCAAGCCCGCGGCCGAGCCCGCGATCGACCCGTTCCTCGCCGAGGTCGAAGCTCGGCGGCGGATCGTCGTCGCCCGCTTCGGCAAGCACGAACAGCTCGACGCCAAGGCGCTCGCTTCGATCGAGGCCGAGATCGCCGGCATCGTCCGCCGCGCCGAGGCGCTGCGGAAGCTCTCGGTCGACAACGGCGAGGGCCCTTTCCCCGTCTTCCGGCCGTTCCGCGACCCGCTCGCCTGAACCTCATCCGCCAACGTCCATTCCAAGGCCCAGGCGTCCATGTCGCTCACGCTCGACGACCTCCTCGCCGACTCGATCGACTCGCAACTCATCAGCTACTCCTTCGAGAGCCGCGAGATTCGCTTCCAACTCTTCAACGCCCGCCTCGGCACGCTCTTCACCATCGAAGCGCGGACCGACACGGTCTACGGACGCTCCGTGCCGAGCGACGATCGCGCCCTCTGCCGCATGGTCGTCGGAGACGTCGCCCGAGCTCTGTCCGTACGCGACGGCGTCTTCCAAGCTCCGTCCGACCCCGCCGCCGCCCGCGAACAGACCCTCCGCGGACTCCACCTCGCCCACGGGCGAAGGCCCGAAGACGCGCGATGGATGATCACGCTCGTCGGCGATTATATCCTCCTCTGTTTCCTCGTTCGCGACCTCTCCGAGATTCGCTGGACCACCGAATGATCCGCCCAAGGCCCGACCGCCCGATGAGGACACTCCGCCGATGAGCGACATCGCCCTCGCCACGATCCCCGTGCTCGGCTCCAAGCTCCGGTCGGGCGAGCTCTCGAGCGTCGAGCTCACGCGATTCTTCCTCGACCGACTCGAGAAACTCGGACCCAAATATCATTGCTTGACCACGCTCATGCGCGACTCCGCGCTCGCCGAGGCCAAGGCGGCCGACGAGGCTCTCGCCCGCGGGGTCGACCGCGGTCCGCTCCACGGCATCCCCTGCGGCGTCAAGGATCTCCTCGCCACCAAGGGATATCCCACGACCTGGGGCTGCGCTCCCTATCGGTCGCGCGTGATCGATCGCGACGCAGCCGTCGTCGTGCGCCTTCGCGCGGCGGGCGCGGTCGTCGCCGCCAAGCTCAGCATGGTCGAATGCGCCGGCGGCATGGGCTACCGACAGGCCAACGCAAGCCTCGACGGACCAGGACTCAACCCCTGGAAGCCGACGCAATGGTCGGGAGGGAGCTCGTCGGGCTCGGGGTCGGCCGTCGCCGCCGGTCTCGTCCCCTTCGCCATCGGCACCGAGACCTGGGGCAGCATCACCACCCCCTCGAGCTACTGCGGACTCACCGGCCTCCGCCCCACCTTCGGCCGCGTCTCCAAGGCCGGAGCCATGGCGCTCTCCTGGACGCTCGACAAGATCGGCCCCATGGCCCGCACCGCCCACGACTGCGGCCTCGTTCTCGACGCGATCGCCGGACCCGACCCCGACGACCATTCCACGAGTGATCGCGCGTTCGAATTCTCACCGATCAATGACCGCTCGCAGCGGCGCTTCAAGCTCGCCGTGCTCCGCAAAGGCGTCGACCGCGCCCAGCCCGAGGTCAAGGCCGGCTTCGAACGAGCGCGCAAGGTATTCGAAACGTTCTCCCAAGTCGATGAGATCGACGAGCCCGAAGGACCCTTCACCCTCGTCACCCAGACGATCCTCGGCGCCGAGATGGCCTCGGCTTTCGAAGAGATGATCGACTCGGGAACCGTCTTCGACCTCACCGCTCCCGAAGACCGGATCGGCGGATTCGCCCGCCAAACCGTCCTCGCCGTCGAATACCTCAAGGCCCAGCGCCTTCGCGGCGGCCTGGCGCGGAGCTTCGATCGCTGGTTCGCCGACTACGACGCCGTGCTCACCGTGCCCACGGCGGGCACCGCCCCCTCCGCCGAAGGCTCGTTCGGAGGCCGGTACTCGTCGAAATCGCTCGGCGGACCCGGCAACCTCTGCGGCACCCCCGCGCTCGTCATGCCCACCGGGCTCGACTCGGCCGGCCTGCCGACAGCGATCCAGCTCGACGGCCGCGCATTTTCCGAAAACGTTCTCCTCGCACTCGGCGAAGCCTTCCAAGGCGCCACCGGGCACCACCTCGCCTTCCCCAAGGACCTCTGAGATGCCGCACGCTCTCCTCCTCTCCGCGGCCCTCGCGCTCGCCGGACAAGTCCAACCGATCTCCCCCCGCGACCTCGACCAGGCGCTCGTCGTCCCCCCGCGCGGAGAGTCGGCCGCAAATCTCGCCGAACGGATCCGCGCGAGCTTCCCGCCCAAGACCGACCTCACGCGCGGTACGCATGCTCCTTTGATCGAGGGAGAATACGTTGCATTCATCCTCGAGGCGACGGCCGACGCTCGCCCCCGCATCGGCGGCATGGTCAACCACTCCCGCGGGTTCGACCTCCTCCCGATCGGCGAGACCGGACTCTGGGCCCGCGTCGAACGGATCCCAACCGACACCAAGTTCGCATATCATTACATGATCGGCGATCGCCGGCTCGGCGGCAAGGCGGTCGAGATGCCCGACTGGGCCTATCCGCCCGAGTCGCGCGAGATCCCCGGACGAAAGTACGGCCGCTACGAGCCGATCTCGTTTCGTTCCAAGGTCTTCGACAACGATCGCAAAGGGTGGATCTACATCCCCGCCGCCTTCGATCCCAAAGCCGGCCCCGCGCGGTTGATGATCTTCCAAGACGGTACGGCGTACAAGAATGAGCATGTCGGCACGGTCGTCGACAACTTGATCGCCGATGGGACGATGCCCGTCGCGATCCTGCTCCTGCTCGATCCGGGCGTGAACGACGACGGTAGACCGAACCGCTCGGTCGAATACGACACCTTGAGCGACCGCTACGCATCGTTCCTCGAGAAGGAGGCGATCCCCTACCTCGCCGAGCGCTATCCGATCCGCTCCGAGCCGATGAGCCGCGCGATCGGCGGCGCGTCGTCGGGCGGGATCTGTGCGTTCACCGTCGCCTGGGAACGCCCCGACCTCATCGGCCGCGTCTGCTCCCACATCGGCAGCTTCACCGACATCCGCGGCGGCCACGTCTACCCCGAGAAGATCCGCATGTCGCCCAAGAAACCGATCAAGGTCTTCCTGCATGACGGCACGAACGACTTGATCAATCGCTTCGGAGACTGGTGGCTCGCGAACGTCGCCATGAACGAGGCCCTGAAGGCGAAGGGATACGACGTCTCCTTCCTCCAGGATCGCGGCTTCCACGCCTACTGGTCGGGCGGGCGCGTCCTCCCCGAGTCGCTCCGCCGTACCTGGAGCGAACCCCCGGCGCGGTGAAGCTGCGACCGCCGTCGCCTCGGAGATGCTCGATCGATCTCCCTATCGAGTCGTCGCGCCGGAGTCGTCATCATGGACGACTCCGGCCCGTCGAGCCGGGTTTGCCCGCCGCGAGTTCTCGGCGTGGTCGATCTCTTCAAGGATCGATGCGGATCCGGCCGGCTCCCCGACCGCTTTCGGGTTCCGATCAGTCCGGATTCGACTTCTTGCTGGTCGCCTTGCCCCGCTCGAAGTCGAACGTCGACGATCGCCGCGGCGGCGCCGCACCGTTCAAGTGCTCGTCGTCGCGAGTCATCTGAAGGAAACCGATGCACATCTCATTCGTCGTTTGCTCGCCCCAGCGAACCTCCAACGGCGGTTTCGAGGGGTTGCTCGGATTCGCCTCCGAATTGTCGAAATGTGCCGACATCTCGATCTTCGTGCCCTTCGGCAACGCCACGGGTTCGACGAATTCGTAGGTGTCCTGCCAGTTGAAGTCCCAGCGGTCGATCTTGATCAAGGTCGTCCGCGATCCGTCGGGGCGGACGGCGGTCAGCTCGAAGTCCTTGCCGAGCCAGTGCATGTGCGGCACGATCGCGCACAGGTGGGCGTCGTAACTCAGCGTCATCGTGCCGCCGATCGGGTGATTCGCCGCCCCGGCCGGAATGACCAGCTCGGGCCGAATCGAGAATCGTTGCCGAGGCGGCAAGACCATCCCGCCGCGAAGCTGCTTGTCGATCTTCCCCTTGGCGAAGTAGAGGCCGATGGCCGTGCGGTCGGTCTCGGGCTTGCCGCTCTTGTGGTAGTGCACCTGGAGGAGCACGTCGGCCCCCGCCGGGACATATCGGCCGACGCCCTCGGGGAGAGCCAGCGGCGCCTTCCCCGGCGCCCAGCCCGAGAGCCCGCCCGACGGCAGGATCGGCAACCCGAGCGCGTCGGTGCCGAAGCCCGCGAAGGACTGGTAACCCGGCCCCGCCTCGGCCTGGTCGGCCCTCGCCGCGCGACCCGTCGTATCCACACCCGCGAGAATGTGGTGGACGACCTTGCGGTTGCCCGGCTTGAAGTCGACCGCGGTGACCCATTTCCCCTCCGTGAGGCCCGAGGGCATCACGAAGACGCGGAACTCGTCGTCGCCCGAGGCGCCCAGGGTGTACGACTCCGACGGAGTGAGGATCAGGTCGGGCTCGCCCAAGGGCCAGTCCGACGCGAACGAAGGCGGCGGAGGCGCGTCGGCGACTTCGCCCTTCGGCGCTCCCGCCTCGGCCCAGCTCGAGAGCGTCGCCAATTCCTCGGACGACAGCACGCGCGCCTCCTTGAACGGGCCGCCCACGGTCGTCGACGCGTGCCAAGGGGGCATCCGCCGATCCTCGGTGATCGACGCAATGTCGCCCGCGCGCTTTTTCGCCTGTTCATAGGTCAAGAGTGAAAACGGAGCGACTTGACCGGGGCGATGGCAATCCTGGCAGTGTTTCCGGAGGATGCGCTCGACGTCCCGATGAAACGTCGGGGTTTCGGCCGCGAACGCCCGGGGCGAGAAGAGCCCGATGAGACCGGCGGCGGCCGAGAGGATCGTGATGCGCGACATGGACCAAGCTCCACTCGCGTCGAGGATGCACCGAGAACCAACCCGGGACCGCTCGACGCTCTCCCTTAGAATACACCGGACCCCGGCTCATGGTTTCGCGCCTGATCTCATTCGGTCGATCGCCGTCTCGAGATCGGGCCGCTCGAGGTCGGGAAGCCACGCGGCGAGACGCGAGGTGTCGAGCGAGACGTCGGCAGGTCGCGGTTCCGCGAGTGTTGCGTCGCTCCGGCGATTCGCTCGCACCAGATCCTCGGAATGCCCGAGCACCGAGGCGACCCGCCGGACCATCTCGAACCGGCTCATCCGCTCGCGACCCGCGAGATGCACCGTGCCCACCCGGTCCGACTCGACCAGGAGCACGAGCGCGAACGCGGCGGTCGCGAGGTCGAGCGGCGTCCGAAACTCGTCCTCGAACATCGTCTGCGGTTCACCGCGCTCGAGCCCGGCGACGATCCGGTCGAAATAGGCGTCTCGACCACACCGCGTCGGGCCGTAGAGCAGGCTGACGCGGACGACCAGGCCGGTCTCGACCGCGCGGACGTCGTCCTCCGCTGCGCGTTTGGTGCGTCCGTATTCGAGGATCGGCTCAGCCTCGTCGTCCTCCCGGCGCCAAGGCGCAGCGCCGTCGAAGACGAGATCGGTCGAACTGAAGACCAAGCGCGCGCGGTTTTCGCTCGCCCAAGCGGCGATCGATGAGGTTCCCCCCCGATTCACGGCCCATCCCCTCACGGGGTCGCGCCGGACGGCATCCGCCGCGCTGATCGCTCCAAGATGCAGGATCGCATCGGGTTTCGATACGTCGAGCGCTTGGCCGACCGCGTCGGGATCGGCCAGCTCGACCGGAATCATCGCTCCCCCGGGCTGCGACGTCGCCCGCGACGACCAGGCGATCACCTCGTGGCCGCGATCGACGAGAATCGGCAACGCATATACCCCAAGTTGCCCGCTTGCCCCAGTCAGTACGATTCGCATCTTCATTTCCTCGATGACCACAGGCTAGGCAGAACACCTATTCTTCCGATATCCTTGATTTCGACTCAATTTTCCGGAAGCCCCGGGTCGATGAACGGAGACGAGTCGGCAGGAGAAGTCCGTGTTCGGGGGCCGTTGCGCAGGGACTGACGACGCACCCGGGGAGAATGGTCCATGGAGATTCGTGAAATCGCGCTGGTCGACCTGATCCTCGACCCCACCCTGAATCTACGCGACAAGCTCGACGAATTCTCGGTCGAACGCTACGCCGACGCCTGGACGCGCATGCCGCCCGTCACGGTGTTCGACGTCGAGGAGCGCTGGCTGCTCGCCGACGGATTCCACCGTCACGCCGCGGCGGTGCGGCTCGGCAAGGAGTCGATCCGTGCCGAGATCCGCCAGGGAACCTTCGAGGAAGCGCTCGATTTCGTCTCCTCGGTCAACCTCTTCCACGGCCTGCCGCTCACTCGCGCCGAACGCCGGCGTGCGGTCGAGATCAAGCTCCGCTTGCATCATGATTGGTCCGACCGACGACTCGCGGAGGAGCTCTCGATCGGGCGCGAGTTGATCGCGAAGATCCGCAAGCAGCTCGTCGAGGGCGGCCAGCTCCCGAATCAAGCCGCGCGCGTCGGCTCCGACGGCAAGACCTACACCACCGCCGGCCTGCCCCGAGACCCGCAGGAACGCCGGCCGACTCGCCCCGAGGACACCGGTCGCGACGACCCGCGCGACCGCGGCGGACGCGAGGCCGACGCCGCCCCCTGGGACGACACCGTCGACCCGATGCCGAAGGTCTCGAAGACCTCCGCCGCCGCGTTGCCCCCCTGGGAAGACTCCCCGAGCGGGCCGAGACCCGTCTCGCTCACGACGCCCGCGCACGAAGACGCCCCGTCGATCGAAGAAATGCTGGCGCTCATGACCAAGCAGATCCTCGAAGTCATCAATTGGTCGAATGCCGAAGGTTTCACCGACGCATACAAGTCGGCGTCGGCCAACGGTCGAGGCCTGTTCCACACCGCCTGCATCAAGCTCGCAGCGCGGGCCGATCAGCTCCGCAAGCTCTGATCGGTCGGCGATCGAGCTCAGAGGAAGTCGGCCAGGACGTGGTCGGCGAGGAAGAGGCCGTCGCGGGTGAACCGGATCCGGCGGCCGTCGTCCTCGAGCAATCCCGAGCCGCGATGTCGCGCGATCGCTTCGCCCGCGAGGTCGTCGATCCCGAAACCGGTACGCAGGGCGAAGTCGGGCCGGTCGACCCCGACGACCGTGCGCCGCAACATCAGGATCGCCGTTTCGCGCGCCCGCTCCTCGGGCTCGAGTCGCTCCGTCGGGCCGGTCGGGTCGAGCCCCGCCTCGACCCGCTTGAGATAGGCCGCCAAGTCCCGCGTATTCGTCGCGCGCACCCCGTCGACATATCTCGCTGCGCCGAGGCCGACGCCGAAATAGGGCTCGTTCGCCCAGTAGACCAGATTGTGCCGACACTCGTGACCCGGGGCCGCGTGGTTCGAGATCTCGTAGGTGGTCAGGCCCTCGGCCGCCATACGGTCGAGTGTATATTCATACATCGAGCGTTCGATCTCTTCGTCGAGCGACGTCACCTCGCCCGCCGACCACTGTTTCCAGAGCGCCGTGCCTTTTTCGTAGGTGAGTCCGTACGCCGAGAGGTGTCGAGGTCCGAGGGAGAAGGCGATCTCGAGGTCGCGCTCCCAATCGGCCGTCGACGAGCCCGGCACGCCGAAGATGAGATCGAACGACCAGCGCGGAAACCTCGGGCGGACGATCTCGAGCGCCCGCGCGACCTCATCGGGCCCGTGGTTTCGCTCGAGAACGCGGAGCGACTCGACGCGGAACGACTGCGCGCCGAGGCTCACGCGCTCGACGCCCGCGTCGGCCATGATGTCGGCCTTTCGCTCGTCGAGTGTGCCCGGATTCGCCTCGATCGTCCACTCGCCCCCGGGCGCGAGCGGGAAGTTCGAGCGGACGAGATCGACGAGCCGTCGCAGTTGACCCGCATCGAGCCGTGTCGGCGTGCCGCCGCCGATGAAGATCGTGTCGACCTCGTGCGGGCCGCCCAATCGCTCGACCTCGAGCGCGAGAGCCGCGAGATAGCGATCGGCCTGGTCGTCGGCCCCGGCGAGCGACGCGAAGTCGCAATAGCCGCACTTGTGTGCACAAAACGGAATGTGGATATAAGCAGCCCGAGGCGGATGAGCCGGGCGGCCGAGCTTCGAGTCGGGCGGGCTCAGAGGACCGCCTCGAGGAACCGGACCTCGGGAACCCCCGCCTTCACCGCGGTCTCGACGCCCATCGTCAGCGTGTAGACCGACGAGGAACAGCCGACGCACGCGCCGAGGAGACGAACCTGGAGGATTCGATCGTCGTCGAGAGCGACGACCTCGATATCGCCGCCGTCGGCGCGAAGACCGGGACGCACTTGCTCGTCGAGTACGGTCTCGACCCGCGAGAGGATCTCGCGACGAACTTCATCGGAAAGGGCGGGCATCGTCCTGAGGACTCCCCGATCGGAGGGCGGAACCGTCAGTCGGCGAAACGAGGCGGTCGCCCTCCGCGGAGAGGGCGACCCGAATCGCGATCGAGGCGCGGAGCGGAATCGGCTCAGTAACCGCCGTAGCCGCCGCCGCCGCCGTCGTAGCCGCCGGAATCGCGACGACCGCGGCCACCGCCGCCGCCGCCGTAACCACCACCACCGCCGCCGTAGCCGCCACCGCCGCCGCCGCCGTAGCCGCCCCGGCCGCCGCCGCCGTAACCACCACCACCGCCGCCGCCGTAACCACCGCCGCCGCCGCCGCCCGGAGTCCGGGGCTTGGCTTCGTTCACCGTCAGACGACGACCGTCGAAGTCGTTGCCGTCGAGCTGCTCGATGGCCGCGTCGGCCTCGTCGTCGTTGTCCATCTCCACGAACCCGAAGCCGCGGCTCCGGCCGGTCTCGCGGTCGCTCAACACCTGGGCCGAGCGGACCTGACCGAACTGTTCGAAGAGTTCCTGAAGATTCTCCGAGGTCGCCGAGTACGGCAGGTTACCGACATAGAGGCGCTTCGCCATCGATCTCGCCCGCCGCGCGGGCTCTCCACCGTCCGATCACCAACCGTCGCCGAGGGGGCTCGAACCAAGACCAAGCCGTCCGCCGCCGCGCCGTCCGGATCAAGACAAAACCGTAGCTTAGGGAAAACCTGACGGAGATGCAAGCGCAACCGCCCGTCATTTTTTCGGTTTCGACGCCAATCTAGGCCCCTTCGCGACCGATCGACGCTCAAGGTCGCGGCGTCCGAGCGATCAGGTCGAGCGACTTCTCGATCAGGATCTCGCCGGTCATCTCGCCGAGCGAAGTCCGCGACACGTAATCATATCGAGGAAAGCTCTTGAAATCGACCTTGGTGAGGATGTAGCCGAACGCCTCGTTCGTGAGCCCGAAGAGCATGTTCTGCTTGCCGTTCATCTTGCGCTTGAGATAGAAGCCGATGTTCGGCAACGCCTCTCCCGGGATGGTGAGGATTCGCGCGTCGCCGAGGTCGACCAGCGCCACGCGGACGGTGACGGTGCGGTCGGCGTTGCGGGGATAGCCCAGCGGCGACCCGACGATCACGGCCCACATCAGGTCCGACTCGACCGGAAACGCGACGTCGACCCCCGCGCATCCGACCTTCGGGTCGGCGTCGAGCGGGGCGTCTTGGATCAGTCGCGCGGCCTCGTCGGCCATGAGTCGGCCGATCCGTTCGCACTCGCTCCAGGCGCGGAGGTCGTTCCAATATGCGCGGAGCGGGTCGCGCGGCTGGGAGAGGTCGCGATTGTCGGCGGTGATCATGCCGCCCTGCGCGCCGTTCATGAAGAGGCAGAGGCCGCCGCCCGCCTCGGCGACGCGGTCGCGGAGCGGGCCGACGAGGTCGGGGCTGAGGATGCCGACCTCGTTGCCGAGCACCTCGGGATGGATCGCGTAGTTCACGAGCGTCGCGATCGCCTTGCCGTCGACCCCCTCGAAACGGAGGACGCTCATCCGTCGATCATAGAGGTCGGGCGCATAGTAGTTGTAGGCGATCTTGCCCTTCGCCTCGCCGCCGCCGACTCGCAATCGCGCCGGGGCGAGCTTGGCGACCGCCTCGTCGATCGCCTCGGCGGCGAGCTTGCAGACTCGATCCATATAGGCCAGGTCGCCGGTGTGGCCGCCTTTGCCGTCGGGGAATGCGTATGTGTCCGGAGCACTATGCGTATGAGTCGCACCGATGAGGATATTCTCGGGCTTGATGCCGGAGACCGCCTTGCGGACGCGATTCCCCAGCACCGAAGGGAACCCGAGCAGGTCGAGCGAGACGAAGGCGACGCGGGTGCCGCCGTTCTCGAACACGATCGCCCCGACCTCGAGGTCCCCGCGCTTCTCCTTGGCCGGCCTCGGCGCTCCCAGGCCCCCCGATACCGGGAGCAGCGGATCGGGCGTGATCACGCGCCTCGCGGCCCCGGCGCGGAACTCCGCTCGAGCTTCGCTCGCCGCCACCGCGGCGACCGCGACCCAGATCCAGATCTTGCGAGACTTCATGAATGATCCTCTCAATGATGATGCGTGCATGTGAGAGCGATGGATCAACGCGCGGCCTTCTTCTTCTTGGCGGTCGCACCCTTGGGCATGGCGCCGTTGTCGGAGAGCCGCCGCCACCAGTCGGGTCCTTCGGCGACGACTTCCGCATTCATCTCGATGAGCCGGCGCTTCAGCTCTTTGAACCGCTCGGGCTCGCGCGTCGAGAGGTCGGTCGTCTCGCGCGGGTCGGCGCCGAGGTCGTAGAGTTCGAACTCATCGAGCGATTTCGACGCGATGATCTTCCAGTCGCCGTCGCGCAAGGCGAGGTGGCGGTCGTTCGGAGCCATGTCGAGTCGCCAGAAGAGCGGCCGCGCGCGGGCGACGGTCGCAGTCTCGCCGAGAAGCACCGGGAGCACGTTCGCGCCGTCGAGAACCCGGTCGCGCGGCGGCTCGGCTCCCGCGGCGGCGAGCAGAGTGGGGAACCAGTCGCTGCCGATGATCGGCACGAGCGAGCGCGTTCCCGCGGGCACGCGGCCGGGAAACCGCGCGATCCCGGGCACGCGGATCCCGCCTTCGTACACGGCGCGCTTGCGGCCGCGGAGGCCGCCGGTCGATCCGCGGGTCCGCCCCTTCAGGCCGTCGCCCTCGGGCCCGTTGTCGGCCGTGAACACCACCAACGTATTCTCGGCCAGCCCCGCGTCGTCGAGCGCCTTCATCAGCTTGCCGAAGGCGTGGTCGAGCTGGCTCACGTTGCCGCGGTGCTGCCGAAGGTCGGCGTCGGAGAGTTCGGAGTAAGGCTTCTGGAACTCGGGGGCCGACTCGATCGGCAGGTGCGTCTCGTGGGTCCAGACCGACAGGAAGAACGGCTTCGACTTCTCGGCCCGGCCCGCCAGCCAGCCGATCGCCTCGTCGACCACCAACGGACCCGAATACCCCTCGAGCGGGCCGACCGCCTTTCGATTCCTCGCGAAATTCACCGGGTTCTTGTGGCTGGGGGCGGCGTTGTTCTGCGTCGCGAACCAGTGGTCATATCCGTGCGTGTCGGGTTGAGGCTGTTCTTGCGCATTGAAGCGACCGTTGAGATGCCACTTGCCGACGTGGCAGGTGTCGTACCCGCGCTCCTTCAGGAGCTTGGGAAGCGCGATCTCGGAGGTGCGAAGGTGCACCTCGCTGCCTTCCTGGATCCAGGTGTAGACGCCGTTGCGGTAGGGCGTCCGCCCGGTGAGGATCGCCGAGCGCGACGGCGAACAGACCGGGCTCGCCGAGTAGCACCGCTCGAGCTTCATCCCCTGCCGGGCGAATGCGTCGAGATTCGGCGTGCGCGTCACCGGGCTGCCGAAGCAGCCGAGGTCGCCCCAACCGAGGTCGTCGGCCAGGAAGAACACGATGTTCGGCGGCTTCGGCGCGCTCGCCTCGGCTCCCGCCTTCGCGTCCGCCGCAATCGAGAGAATCCCCAGAGCCGCCGCGAGGGCGACCTCGACCTTGATACGATTCATCGACCCGTCTCCTCGATGACCGACACCGCCCCGCCCGTTGGAAGGCACGAATTCGTAACCCAGCCGGAACCTCGGGTCAACCGTCAGCCGCTCCCGCCCGCACTCCCTTGCCGAACCACGCTCCACGCGATTACTCTGCCCAGGTCGATCGGGAGCGAACACCTCCACTCGAAGTCGCTGCGTGCGAGCAGCCGCGGGTGATCGTCCACCGAGCGATCTTCATCAACGAGGGTAGACGTCGATGCGCCGAGTTCTGTTCGCAACGGCATGTTTGGCTCTCTTCAACGTTCCCGCGACGGCCCAGGAGCGGATCCCCGACGAACAGCTCGCCAAGGCCGCGAAGCGGCTCGCGGACGCCGCCGAGAAGGCCGAGGGGCTCCCCCGCAAGACCGACGTCGACGCCGCCAAGGCTTCCGGAATCAAGGCCGACGAAGTCGGTGCGGTCTTCCTCCCCGAGAAGTCGTTCGACGCCGAGGCTCTCGCCAAGGTCGGGGACGAGCCGGTCGCCGTCGGCCAACTCTGGCTCCTCGGACTCACCCCGGAGGTCGACGGCGTCGGCGCGAGCACCGACAAACTCCGCATCCTCGAGGTCAAGGGCGAGAATCGCACCCGCGACGTCGCCCTATTCCTCGTCTCGATCCGCAAGAAGGGCGATGCGCTCGAGCTCGCCTTCACCGCGAAGGAGAAGGAGCCGATCGTCGCCGTCGCGCTCGCCGATCACAAGAGCGAGAGCGACGTCCCCGTCTTCGTCGACGGCGAGAAGGTCGACGACTCCTCGGGCGACGTCATCCTCCAGATCCTCGGAAAGCACCGCGCCAAGCTCCGAGTCCGCGGAATCGACGAGTGAGCCGATCCAATGTCCGTCATGCGCATGGATGCGCGTGGCGGATCGCGGTCACCAGCCGATCTCGGCGAGAAAGGCCGCCAACACGCGGTTGAACTCGTCGGGACGGCAGAGGTTCGACGGGTCGAACGAGTCGGCGATCACCTCGAGCCGAGCGCCCGCGATCGGCTCGACGACCCGCCGCATCAGCTCGACGCCCGTCCGCGCGTAGTCGCCCACGACCCCGAGCGCGGGGCACGCGATCGAACCCAGCCGAGCCCGGTAGTCGACCGCGTTCATCGCGAGGCTCTGGAGAACCGCCTCGGTCGAGCGGAATTCGGCGACCAAGCCGGTGATCGCCCCGCGCGCGACCGGCCATCGTCGGTAGAAGATCCCCAGAAGCGTTCGCATCCACGGTTTCGGAAGATAACAGATCGGCAAGCCCAGGTACGATCCGACCCAGAAGAGAAGTTCGATCGGCCGGCGTTTGTCGATCGACCCAAACGAATCGACCACGACCAAGCCCGCCGCGCGATCGGTATGGCGCAGGGCGAAGTGGATCGCGACCACTCCGCCGTACGACACTCCCACGATCACCGCCCGATCGATCGCCAACCGGTCGAGCAGAGCGGCGAGGTCGTCGGCTTGGCGGTCGAGGATCGTCGACACCGGCCCGGTGAGCCTCGCCGAGCCGCCGTTGCCGCGAAGGTCGGGCAAGATCAGGTGATGCGTCGATCCGAATGCGTCGACCTGGGGCGCGAACATCCCATGGCCCGACCCCAGACCCGGGACGAACACGATCGCGCGACCCGTGCCGACTCGCCGGACCAGCAGCGAGACGCCCGCGCAATCCACGAAGTCGCACGCTTCCATATGCTCAACCCGCCGCCAGAATCGCCTCGCAGCGCAGGTGGAACCCGATATCGAACAGCAGCAGGAACCCGCCTTGGATCGCCACCGCCAGACCGAAGCCGCGCAGCATCGCCCCCTTGCGCGTCATCAGAAAGACCGCGGCGGCGAGATAGACCACGTCGAGCCCCGCGTTGATCAACAGCAGCCGCGAGAGGTCGGCGAGAGGTCCGGGCCGGTTGACCAGCCCGAACCAAGCGAGGATCCCGTCGACCAAGGCCCAGATGCCGGTCATGAACCAGAACGCGTGCCAATATTCGCGCGGTTTGGCGTAGAGGCCGACGACCGCCGCGCCCATCGACGCGAGCGTCCAGGCGAAGAGGCCGGCGACGAGTTGCTTGACGACGTCTTGCTCCATCGATGCGTCTCTCGGGTCGCCCCGGGCGGAGGGGCGTGCGGCGAATCGAAACCGGGTCTCAGAACGGCGTCGACGGATTCGAGGCTTGACGCGGGCGTGCCGGCTCATCGCTCGGCTTCGGGCGATTCTTCGACGACGCGGGCGGCTCCACGGGCGGGAAGTCGAGGTCGCTGTTGTCGACCGGGGGCCGGCTGGGGCGGCTCCATTTCGGCTTTGCCGCGGTCTTCGCGGCGGGCTCCGAAGTGGTCGAGGGCCGCGAGCCGGTCGAGGTCGAGGGCCGAGTCGTGCTCGACGGCGGCGGCGGGAGGTCGTCGAGCGGGTCGTCGACCGCGTTGGGACGATCGTCGGTGTTCGTGCGCCGGCGCGGTTCGCTCGATCGCATCGGCCGGCCGTCGAGGGTCACCGGCTCGTCGTGCTCGATGATCACCTCGCTCCCGTCCATCGGCGGCTCGACCACGATCTCGTCGTCCACGCCCAGACGCGACTTGCGCACGATCGTGGCGCGGAGCTGGTCGACCGCCGGCAACAGGTGCGTCGGAATGCTCAGTTCCTTGCCGCCGATGATCTCGGCGGGAGAGATCGTCCGGCCGTAGAAGGTGCCGTTCGAGCGCCAGTCGACCGCGATCCCCGAGCCCGCGAGCGACGCCCCGGCGAAGAGCCCGCGATTTCGGCTGTACGCCAGATATTGGGCCTTGAGCGCGACGCCCGTGCCCGCCTCGGCGTGCCGTCCGAGCGGCCCGAGCGCGACGCTGCCGTTGGCCGAGATCGTGAGCTTGTCGCGCCCCTCGAAGAACGAGTCGAGGCTCTCGCGGCTCTTGAAGACCAGGACGAGGTCGGTCGACTGGATGCCGGCCTGGAGCCCGAAGCTGCCGCCGCCCAGGCTCGCGAAGATCGGAAAGCTCCAGCGCTCGCCGTTCCGCACCAGGATGACGCCGTGCCCGAACCGACCGCCGACGACGAACCCGCCCTTCACGATGTTCGGGAAGATCGCCACCGCGTAAGCCTTGCGCAGGATTGCCGGCGGCAGACCCTTCTTGTTCTTGGCGACGATCTCGTCGAGGACCCAGTTCGCCCGCGTCAACGTCTCGGCCTCGCGGCTCTGCGCCCGCGCGGACGACGCTCCCGCGAGCATCCCGCACACCACCACCCCGATCGCCAACGCTGATCCTCGGCGCATCACCCGGCTCCTTCCCGCTTCGACCTCGGCCCGGCGCACATCCATCCCCGCCGCAACCGGCGTCATACCCCCTCTCCGCCTCCGCGCCAAGCCGAGCCCCGAGGCGATTTCGGCGAGGATGTCGCGAGGGGATCACCGACGAAGGCCAAGGCTCAGAAGCTCGAGGCGTCAAGGCGTTCGCCCCCGGCGCGGGTCGAGAGCGCGCGCCAGACGGCGAGGTCGATCGAGTCCTTTACGAACCGGACCGATCCGTCCATGAACAGACAATGGACTCCGCCCGCATGGTGGCTCCGCGCGGTGAAGGCTCCAGGCGAGATCGCGGGGAGCATCGAGCCGATGGTGCAATCGGCCGAACTGGTGTTCGGAGTCATCACATGGTTGTAGAGCGTGTCGTAAAACGAACTCTCGAGCCAATACTCGCCCATGCGTTCGGCGAACGAAGGATTGCTCCGGCGCAAGCCGCCGCAGAGCGCGGCCATCCTGTCCGAAGTCTCCGGGAAGCCGAGGAACGAAACCGAGGAGAACCACATGTCTCGCGAACGATCGAATCGAGTCGAGCCTCCGCCTCGAAGCCGTTCGGAGAACCCGACGGTTTGCGACGAGCCGTCGGAGATCTCGCCCTCGCGGATCGGTGAATCGCCGGGGAACACGCCGCCTCCTCCATTCCAGGTCTTGTTCTCGACCCAAGAGGGCCAAGGCCCCGTCGAGGCCCGGTAGTTGTTGCCGGGCACGAGCGAACTCGAGTCCGATGGGCAGAGAAAGGTGCTGAGTTTGGTGGCGAGAACCGTGCGATTGGCGGGATGATCGGTGACGACGCGAAAGGGTCGGGGCATGGTCCCTTTTTCGCCGATGTTGGCGGAATTGTAGAGACTCGTCGCTTCGAGGTAGGGCAGCAACTGATATTGCGTCGAGAACAGAGGGCCGTATACACGCAGTCCTTGATATATCAGGATGCCGTTCGGCCCAATCCCCGACGGATAGTGGCCCAGCGTCGAGTGGTGCGACGCGAGCGCGACGCCGATCTGTCGAAGATTCGAGCGACATGCGGTCAGCCGAGCCGCCTCGCGCGACGCCTGCACAGCCGGGATCGTCAGCCCGACCAGGATCCCGATGATCAAGATCACCACGAGCAACTCGATCAGAGTGAATCCGCGTCGCGTGTTGATCTTCATCTTTCCGCCCTCACTTGGTCGTTTCGGACGACGGAACAGCCAGAGGTGCCTCGTCGGGCCGCACCGCTTCGACGAGCGCGGAGACCGGTACGCGCAGTACGGGGTGCTCGGGGTCGTCGGTCTCGAGGGCGAGTGTCGAGCTCCAGAGCCCGGGTGCCTCGGGAACTCGCACGACGAATTTGCAATTGTGGGAAGATCTCGAGTTCTCCCCTTTCTCGAACGCCTCGAGCACCCCCGACTCGAGACGTGCGCTACGGAGACGGAAGATCCGCTCGGTTTCGGAAATGACGACGAGTCGAGACGAGACCTCCCGGCCCGGACGCACCGGCCCGAACGAGACTCGTGATGGGATGACCTGGTAGGCCGCGGCGATCGTCCAGTTCACGGGGATGTCGAGCCTCGCCCTCGGCTCGTCGCCGCATCGCAGCGTCGCCTCGATGATGCCCGAGCGACCGCCGACCTCGAATGCGGGGATCGAGGCAAGCGAGAGCGACCCCACGACGACATCTTCCGGGGGGCCGCCCGCGCGCGGCGGCGAGAAGTCGATCAGCCGAGGCTCGACCGTCAGTTCGGGGGTCCGGCTCGCGACCTCCAGAGTGCACTTCTCGCAGAGGATCCTATTGGCGGCGAGCAACTCGATTCGTGTCCGCCCCGCGTCGCCGGGACGGACTTTTCCGAGCGACGCCGCGGGAGGGTTCGCATGCAGGATACTTCGCGTTCGCCAACGGTAGGTGACTCGCTGTACCGGTCGACTCGCGTCATCGGTCCGAATCGAGATGCTCGCCCCGCGAACCTCCTCGGAGTTGCCCAACGTCATCTCGGCGATCAGCTCGACCGATGCGCCGGGCTCGACGACGGTACCGCTCAGGCGAGTCTCGGTGCATGAGCAGCTCTTTGCGACTTCGAGGATGCGAACGGCTCGGTTCCCAGTGTTGCGGAGAATCGTCTTCGCCTCGCATGTCGATGAGAGCGATGCCCTCGACACGTCGCCGAGATCGTGCTCGAGCGGTTCGATGACGAGGCCGCCGGCTCGAGACGGCCGCGGCCTCGAGGGTGTGTCGAGCGCCCTCGGCCCGCAGCCCGCGTGCGCGAGAACCATGCAGGCGACGAGCGCGGTCGTCGCGGATCGCCGGCGGCGGCGGACGAGAACGACGCTCAGGAACACGATCGCGAGCGATCCGGCGATCATCGCCGCCATCCAGCCGGCCCGTCGCCAGGCGATCCTCCGGTTCAGCTCGGCTTCGTCGGTCAGGGGGACATCGCTGATCAAGAGGCACTTGCCCGACCAGAGCACGCCGAATGAGTCGAGCGGCATCCGTGTCTCTCCCGGCGGGTCGACGTAATAGGCGAAGTCATCGTCGAGATCATACAAGAGAACGAAATGATCATCATCGACCAACGTGATGCAGGCGAACGGTTCCTCCCGACGACCCAAGTTATCGAAGGTGGTCTCGACGCCCAGCGTATGCAACCCCCGGCGCTGGGCTTCTCGACCGAGCTGATCGAGGTCGTATCCCTTGTCGCCGGGAGGTCCGAGAGTCTTCTCGAGCGACTCCAAGGAGAGAAGCTCGACGCCGAATGCACCCATGGCGACGATCAGACAGCGAGAGCCGCAGCGAGGGTCGGGCGCGTCGGCCCGCGATCCCGAGGAGAACGCGACCAAGAGAATCAAGAGCGCGATACATGAGCGATTGCTCACAGCCGGCCTCCGCGACGGGCGAAGCCCCGCGAGAGCAAGACGCCGATCAGTCGGTCGAACGATGCGCCGGCATCCTCGGCCTTGCCGGAAAAAGAATAGGTTCGATTTCTGATATGATCGCGCACTCGCACCCTACCAATGATGTTTCGCTTCACTCGCTCGACAGTGAACTGAGCTGGGTCCTGTGGACCGAGCTTCACATCGGAATAGACGACCCGATATCGATACGGGCCATTGTTCGGCCCGCCGAAGTTCGACTCGAGCCGACAAGACTGCATGACGTACGCCTCGCCCTGACGGACCCATTCGTAGTCGGCGCGATGCCGCTGGGTGATCTTCGCGGACGGAGTACTTTCAATCCGCACAACGTTCCCTCCATGCCGTAGTGAGAAGTCGATGACCACCTCGAACCCGTCGGGATCGGTCCGACGCATCCGGATGATTTCGTTGACCTCTCGGGTGAAGGCGATCACCGCCTCGGCGCCGCTCTTGTCTCGAGGACGGTACTCGAGCATGTCCTTCCACGGCCTGCCCTTACGTGAGTGCCCCGCCCCCGTCGAGAACCAGGTCAGCGTGGGATTCAGGTGCAGGATCGGCCGATATGTCGGTGCTGCCTTGGGAGTGAACTCGAGGAGCCTGGAGATCCCGTTGTAGACCACGATCTCGTCGTTCGTGATGAGCATATTGAAGGGCGGCGAGGCTCTCAGGCCGTCGGGCTGCGACAGGCTGAAGGGATGGTAACCGGGCGAACTGATCGCGTACGACTCGTAGAGCAACTCGCCCGACCACTCGATATCGCCCTCGAGCTCGGCCTTGAAGGGCTTGCCTTCGTGCTCGGATTCGTACTCGACGTAGACATGAGCACGTCCTTCCCTGGCGAGGGCCTGGGAGTGAGTGAGTGCGTCGCGGAGATATCCGGCCCAATCCTCGAGGGGTTCAGGCCTTGGTTGGCCGGCGAGCAAACCAACGATCAGGAGGCTGGGAAGCATCGGGGGGGCCTTTCGAGATTGAGTTGTGCATGGCCAATATCACGGATCGAGGAGCGATCGGCGCTCAGGGACCAACGGGAATACAAGAGTCAGCACAAGTCGAGGGTGCGTCCGCGAGGGTTGCGAGGACAACGGTGTTGCACTCGCCCATTGCGAAATAGCACTGATATCTCTCCTTGCATGGCGTAACCGTTGTCCCATTCACGCAGTTCAACCCTCCCTTTAGAGACACGCATCCGGTGGAGGGAGAGCCCGGCTTTTGTCGAATCCAGGAGTTCTCACCAATCTCGCATTCCTCCTTCGTGTCCTTCGTGTCCCCTCAGCAGAGGTACGGCGGACCCACCAAGACGCATGTGGGAAGTTCACCGCAACAGAAGTTGTTGGGCTGGCCTCCCACCACGCTCGCGAGTTGCGATCGATCGAGTGTGCGGCCGTATTCGAGAGAGGACAGCATGTTCGCCGCGATCATCGTCATCGCGACACAAACGGAGAGGAGACCCGAGACCACCGGTGCGTTTCGCATGGAACCTCCAGAGGACTTGGAGCACACATCAAGAAAATGGATCCTTTTCTCGGTGGTTCCCGGCCGTCAAGTAAAAAAATCGACTCGACTGGACGAAGAGTTCGAAGCCTCGTCCGGACCAAGAGTTGTGCGTATGTCGCCTTCTCCGGTGTCGTCCACGAGCTCGTGGAGGCTCTCTTCGATCCAGCTGGGACCACCTTCCGGGTGTATCGCGCCCGCTTCCCTTCTCCCATGCCGAGCAAGCCGAGGCGGAAGCGCGGCGCGTGATGCCTCGAAGTCCTTCGAAAGTCATGAATCGAGTTGCTTGATAGATGAGCACCCGGAATTGTGATCTCCGAGCGCGTCGCGTTTGGGCAACGCGCGGCAGGCGGCTGGTTGACCGGCGGGGTGAGGGCGATTAGCGTTGCATGCGTGCTTGGGCGAGCCGCGGCGAGTGCGCGACTCCGTCGATCACTGCAACGAGAGATGCCACGATGTTCATGCGCAAGAGCAACCGTCGGACGAATTCGAATCGATCGATGCTCCATGCGGCCAAGCGCCGTGCAGCGCGTCCCGGGCTCGAGTCGCTCGAGGGGCGGACTCTGCTCTCGGCGACGCCAGGCGACCGCGCGCTTGCTGCGGTCGACCTCGCGTCGACGAACCGTGCGTTCATCGGCAACCTGATCGCAAGCCGCGGCACCGCCACCCCTCGGCAGCAGGCGCTCGCCGATCGGCTCGTCGCGGCTCTCGACCGCGGGGCTTCGCGGACCGAGGTCGTCGTTCAGTTGCTCCGCAGCGGTCTCTCGTATCAGGATCAAGTCGAGTCGGCATATCTCGGTTTGCTGGGACGTGCCCCGACCGCGAGCGAATCGCGCAACGCTCTCCGACGCCTCGAGCGCTCGGGAGACGATCGCGGCCTGAAGGTCGCCCTCCTCGGCACGCGCGAGTTCTATCTCGGCAAGGGCGGCGGCACCGACTCCGGCTACCTGTCCGCTCTTTATCGGATCGTCCTGAGGCGCACTCCGACGACGAGCGAACAGTCCGACGCGATCGGCTCGCTCGGCAATCGCGGGGCCCGGACCGCACTCGCCCGCCGCTTGATGAACGGTACCGAAGCTCGATCGATCCAGGTGCTCGACGCGTACCGGACGGCGGGAAAGTCCGTCGACGCCATCGATCCACGAGACCTCCGGACTTTGCAGAGGCCCGGCGGCCTCTTCCGAATCACCGCAGAAGCACTCGCGAGCGACGAGTCGTTCCGTCGAATCGCCTCGCTCCGCGCTTCGAGCGGCGACGCCGGAACCCCGCCCGCGGGTTACCCCGTCGGTCGCGGATTCAACCTCGACAGCAGCGTCGAGCCCTTGCCGTTCACCAGCGACTTCCTCTTATCAAATTACGTCGCCATGAGTGCATCGGGCGGCGATACGCTCTGGTTCGCCTCGCAGGACGAAGCGTCGACATATGATCTCCAGAGCAAGGTGCTGACCCCGGTCTATCAGCCGGGCGACGGCGTGCGCTTGATCTGGCTCGACGCCGTGAGTTCGACCGAAGCTTATGCGATCGACGAGGTGGCGGGAGCGATCCTCCACCTCGTCGTCTCGCAGTCGGGCACGACCGACGTCGCGCTCCCCGCCCTGCCGAACGGCGACGTCCCCGCTCAGGTCACCGCCGCACCCGACGGCACGCTCTGGAGCCGGGCGCAGTCGGGCTCGATCTATGCGTTCGCCGCGGCATCCAGCTCCTGGAGCGCGATCGACGCCGCGGGCGCGACGATCGCGACGATCAGCGTCGGCTCGGCGTCGAACATCCTCGCGACCACCTCCACCGGCCAAGTCCTCCGCTACACGGCGGGCGCGGGCTTCCAGGCCGAAGCCGCGCTCGCCGGGACCGCCTTCCAAGCCGTCGAGGCCACTTCCGACGGAGCCGGATGGGCCTATGCCGACGGCCTGCTCCTCATGAAGCCATCCTATGGAATCTGGAAGCTCGTGCCCGCCGCCGCGGTGCCGAGCTCGGTCACGCCCGTCGCGGGCGTCGCTCCGTTCTTCACCGCCGGGTCGATGAATCGAGCCTTCATCGTGGGGACGACATCCACGAGCGATCCTTATGAAAATCTCCAGATCGCCTTGATCGACTTCGGCGTGGTCGACCGTCAAGCGATTCCCTTCGTGGCCTACACCGGGGATGCGCTCGGGGTCTACCAGTCGTTGTCGCTCGCGGCGACCATCGGGTTCAACAACGACATCCGCTCGCTCTACGGCCAAAAGGGCGAGAGTTGGTCGAGCTACCTCACGAATCTCGTCGCCGCCAAGACCCCGCCTCCGAATGTCGATCCCGACCTCTGGGAGCAGATCTGGAACGAGCTCCGGATCGAACTCACGGAAGTCGGCGCGGTTTACGCCCGGCTCACGTCGATCGCGAACACGATCTCGGAGATCCAGACGATCAACGACGGGCAGCTCGCCGCCGTCGGCCAGGTCGCGGGTCTCTACGTCCAGAATCAACCGAGCGGCACGATCCTTCAGATGGTGCTCACCGACCTCTTCGAGGCGGTGCTGGGAGCGGTGAGTTCGACGGGGATCTCCGCGGGCTTCGCCACGCTCGCCGCCATCATCGCCGCAGGTGCCGACGACGCGATCGCCGCTTTCCAGAACCAGAACGGAGTCGGCCCCGACGACGCCGTGCCCGTCGCCTTCAACGAGCTCCAGACCAAGCTCGACGGAGTCTACGCGAAGACGCTCGCGCAGATCGACGCCGACCTCGCCGCCATCGCGACCGATCGCGGCAAGCTCGCCGCGGTCGCCGGCAAGATCATCAGCAACGAATGGCCCGATCCCGACACCGACGACATCGTCACCCCCACGACGTACGCGTATAACGTCTACTTCTATCAGGTGATGATCGCCGCGCGTTGGCAGGTCGAGCATTCGCTCTACGGCGACTACATCGAATATCCGATCACCGAGATCCTCGACCAGGTTCCGCTCTGGGCGATCGGCCAGTATCCGATCGGATACCAAAACGGCATGCCGATCGAGGATGTCTACTTGATCGATCAAGTCGGTTCCACGAGCGACTGGAACTCGCCGTCGATCCAGGTCGGCCCGTTCCCCGAGCAATCCTTGATCAACGGGGTCGACGGCCTCGGCGCCTCTCAGACCCACGCGTTCTGGGCCGGGCTGGGCAACTGGTCGGTCATCAAGCGGCTCGAAGCGACCCTCGGCTGAGCCTCGTCCCGGCGGAAACCTCGCAGGTTCGAACGAATCTAGGAGATCGGCGCCGAATCGGAGCCGATCTCCAAGATTCCGCCTCGGTCGACGAATTCCTCGAGGGGGGATCTCGCGCCGCGAGCGAAAGCGCGTGATGTCCGCATGCCCCGACGCTCTCCGTCGCGCTGCTTTCTTGTCTCCGGCCTCCCGAAGCTCCGTCCCGCCGCAACGCTTCCGAATGAGTCGAATTCGATGATCCCCGGGTCGCTCCGCCCGCGACGTGGTTGATCCAGGATGGTTCTCGTGAAATCGTGTTTCTCCAAGCTCTTCTTGGGCACGCCTCATCCCCGATCGATCTCGATCGATCTGGGGCTCTTCGTCATCCGGCTCGCGACCGGGCTCCTGCTCTGCACGGTCTTCGAGAAATTCCTGCCGCGCGACGGGCGTTGGGGGCCGCAAGACTGGTTCATCGACGACATTCGCAAGATGGGATTCCCCTACCCCGCGTTCTTCGCATGGTGCGCGGTGGTCTCGGAGTTCTTCGGCGGCATGCTGCTCGCGATCGGGCTCTTCGCGCGTCCCGCGGCCTTCTTCAATGCGATCACGACGTTCGTCGCCGCGTTTCTCCAACACAAGGGTGACGTGTCGGGGAGCGGGCTGCTCGCCACGGTCTTCTTCGCCGTCACGCTCGGACTGACGCTCACCGGCCCGGGAAGACTCAGTCTCGACTTCGTCTGGTACCGCCGGCTCGAGGCGAAGCCGAACTGAACCGGCGTTCGAGAGCCGGCCCCGCGTCCGCGCGCGCCTTGACTCGACGGGGATCGACGATCACCATTGCGTCGCCGCGAGTCGGTTCTCGGCTCGAAGGGCATGACGTCGTCGACCCTCTCCCGGATGCTCGACCATGAATGCAAGGATCGTTTCATCGATCGCCCTGCTCGGTGCGATCGCCCTCTCAACCGCTTCGCGTGGAGCCGAGCCCGGCTTCGAGAGCCTCTTCGACGGCAAGACCCTTGCCGGATGGAAGGCTCTCGACATGAGCTTCTGGTCCGTGGCCGACGGCGCCATCACCGGCCGCTCGACCCCCGAACATCCCTGCCGCACGAATCGATTCCTCGTCTGGCAAGGCGGCGACGTCGCCGACTTCGAGCTCCGGCTCAAGTTCCGAGTCTCGGGCAACGGCGGCAACTCGGGCGTCCAGTTCCGCAGCGTGCTCCGGCCCGACGGCCTCGCAGTCGGCTACCAGGCCGACATCTTCCAGAGCGGCGACTACCTCGGCGGCGTCTGCGACGAGATGCACAACCGCAAAGGGCACGAACTCCTCTCCGCCAACGGCCGGCGCACCGTGATCGACGCCGCCGGAAAACGCGTCTCCACCCCGCTCGGCCCCCCCGCCAAGATGCGCCCGCCCGGAGAGTGGAACGACTACCGCATCAGAGCCGAAGGGCGAAAGATCACACTCGAGATCAACGGCACGCCCAGCACCGAACTCATCGACAACGAAGAAGGCCACTTCGACCTCTCCGGCTTCCTCGGCCTCCAACTCCGCGCGGGCGATCCCATGGTCGTGCAATTCAAGGATATCGAATTGAAGAAGCTCTGATCAGCGAACGCCGATCGCCCGGAGTGGGCTCGAACGCGAGCGATTCCCGCTGATTCCCGCTCGGCCGAGGCGCTCCCTCGTCGATTCTCGAGCCATCCTTCGAGGCGAGCGCGTGCTCGCCTCGAAGGATGCGGATGTCGACGAGTCTGAGAACCGCCGATCAATTCGCGGAAGTCGGAAAGATGGCGGCGGCGAATTTGGGCAGGTAGTCCTCGCGCCACTTGATCCAGGTGTGGCCGCCGTCGGTCTCTTCGTAGACCGGCTCGAAGCCGCGCTTGCGGAACATCTCGACGGTGGCGCGGGTGGTGTCGAGGAGGAAGTCCTCCTTGCCGGTGGCGAACCAGAGGAGCTTCAGCCCCTTGCGGGCCTCGGCGTCGTCGAGACCCTTGGCGTGGGCTTCGATCCAAGCGGTTCCGCCGTCGCCCCCGCCGGGCCCTCGACCGCCGAGCCCGAAGACGCCCGAGCTGAAGACGCCGACCCATCCGTAGTCGGCCGGCTGGGTGAACGCGATGTCGAGCGTCTGGGCGCCGCCCATCGAGAGCCCGGCGATCGCGCGATCCGCGCGAGCCGTCGACACCCGATACGTCCGCTCGACGTAGGGCCGGACCTCGTGGATGAAGTCGCGGGCGAACTCGGACATCTGGTTCTGGAACGAATTCCCCGGCCCGAAGCTGAACGGTCCGGTGTGCCCCATCGGCATGACGACGATCATCGGCCGGGCCTTGCCCGCCGCGATCAAGTTGTCGATCACCAACCCCGCACGGCCGACCGTGCTCCATGAGGCGTCGGAGTCCGACGCGCCGTGGAGCAGGTAGAAGACGGGCAAGGGCGTGGTTGCGCGATCATATCCCGGCGGAGTGTAGACGTGCATGCGTCGGAACTTGCCGAGCGTCTTGGAGAAGTAGACGACCTCGGCAGTCGCGCCGTGGGGGACGTCCGTCAGGTCGGACACGGTCGAGCCGGGAACGGTCGCGAGGCTGAAGGTGTTCGCGTTCGACTCGCTCGTCTTGGGATTCCTGGGATCGACGACGGCGAGACCGTCGATCTGGAAGAGATAACGATACGTGCCGGGCGCCACGGGGCCGACCTTCGCCTCCCAGACGCCCTGGTCGTTCTTCTTCGCCTCTGCGCCTCGGCCCAGGCCGGGCATATCGCTGCTCGAGAGGCGGACCGCCTTGGATTCGGGAGCATGGACGCGGAAGACGACTGCGCGGTCGGCAAGGACCTCGGGCGAGACGAACTCGGGCGGACGTCGCGGTGCGCCCGGAGCCTGGGCCTTCGCCGCGGCGCCGGCCCCGAGGGCGAATCCGAACGCGACGCATGCCGACACGATCGAGCGAGACTGCATTCGACCGAACATGTGAGAAATCATGCTGAACTCCGATGGGAGAAGAACAAGGGCAAGACGCTCTTCGGATCAATCCCGCCGCCGGGTCCGGTCGGGCGCGTTTCGTGAGAGGGCGGCGGCGGGGTCGCCATCCATGGCGGCGGCGAGACGTCGCAAGAGCGGGACCAGGGTCTCGAGGTCGTCCAAGCCGACGCTCGACTCCATCTCGGCGCGGATCGCCTCGCTCGCGCGCCAGGCATCGGCAAGGATCCGCCGTCCGACCTCGGTGAGCGCGACCGGCCGCGCGCGACGGTCGACCGGGTCGACCCGCCGCTCGATCGCTCCTCGCCGCTCCAGCAGCACGAGCATCGCGCGGAGCGTATTCCGATCGGCCGAGGCGCGCGCGGTCAGCTCGGTCTGAGTCGCCGGCTCCGATTCGGCCAGCGCTGCGAGCACGACGAACTGGTCGGCCGTGATCCCCAAAGGCGCCAGCGCGGCGTCGGTCCGTCGGTGCATCGACAGATAAGCCGAACGCAATGCCATCGCGAGCGCATGAGCGGTCAAAGCGACGACCTCCCGCCTCGAGCTGTCCCAACGACCTGTTCACGACCAAGAACGACGTGTACGTCGCACTCTACTCGCTGGCGCGCCCGGTCGCCAGTGTCGAGGTCGGGATCCCGAGAGGCCTCGATTCCGGGGAAATCGAGAAAATCGCATTGCGGTCGAAACGCCCGGCTCGCGGACGGTACCAAAGGAAGAGGAAGAACGACCGGTCGGCCCGGTCGCGTGGGGCGAATGAGTGATTGCGTGCACGAAATGATCGATTCGCGCTGTCACTCGTGGGGACCGCCGGCGTAAACTCGAGCGTGTGGTAAGAAAAGGGAGTCGGGCAAATCGAGCGAATCTCCGTATCTCGAACGCCTCGCGACTCCGGGGAGATGAAGACTCGCGGAAGCAGCTTGCCGAAAATCTTCTTGCAACTCGTTGACGCTCGGCGGCTTGGCCGTCATACTCAGCGAGTGTGGAGTCACGGCAGGTGATCGATTCCACCAGTATCCGATCTCCACGATCGGTCACTCCCCACGGCACTGATTCGTTCGTCTCGCCCGCGTCACCTGCTTCCTGCCCCATCGGATGGATCGGCATCTTCTTTGCCGGACGTCCAAGCTCATCTTTCCTCGTTCGTCCAACCCGTCTCGCCTCGCGGAGGAATTCATGTCTCCCACCCTCGTTCGTGCTCGTCGCGGCTTCACGCTGATCGAGCTCTTGGTCGTCATTGCGATCATCGCCGTCCTCATCGCGCTGTTGCTCCCCGCCGTTCAGGCCGCTCGCGAGGCCGCCCGCCGTGCCCAGTGCACGAACAACCTGAAGCAGATCGGTCTGGCGATCGCCAACTACGAGAGCGGTCAGGGTGTCTACCCGATGGGCAACCTCACCCGCAGCCGGACCCACGACAACTGCGGTACCTACTGGGGCCACACCTGGCTCAACTTCATCCTGCCCTACATGGAGCAGGGGAACCAGTACAACGCCGCGAACTTCTCCCGGCCCTACAACAGCACGTTCCAGTTCACCGCCTTCCGCCAGAAGGTCGGCGCCCTGATCTGCCCCGACGACACCCCGAACGTCGACCTCACCCAGGTCGGCTTCATCGCGACGATGCAGACCTCGTACTACGCGATGCGCGGGATCACCGAGAACCTCTGGTACTCGTGGGGCACCGGCGCCACCGCTCCGAACGCGGGACGTTGCGGCGTGATCGACGGTGAAGGCGCCTTCGGATCGAACATCGCCTACGGCGTCGCCGCCATCTCCGACGGCACCTCGAACACCATCTTCGTCGGTGAGGTCTCCCGCTTCGCCAACGAGCCGGGCAACTCGCCGTTCAACTTCGGCAACGTCGCCGGTGCCTTCGGCGGACCCGACTGGCAGACCTCGACCACCTGGTCGGGCGACGTCCGCCCCACCTCGGGTGCCTATGCGGTCCCCCGCATCAACGCCAAGGCCGTCACCAGCAACGTCACCCAGTGCCTCACCAACCCCTTCGGCACCCCCCAGTACGGCAATCCCGTCGGCTGGCTCAACACCTGCCAAGGCCTCGCTCAGTTCGGCTTCCGCTCGCACCACCCCGGCGGAGCCAACTTCCTCTTCGGCGACGGCTCGGTGAAATTCCTCAAGGAAACGATCAACATGCCGACCTACCACGCCCTCTCCACCCGTGCCTTGGGCGAGGTCATCTCGGCCGACTCCTACTGAGCCTCGCTCCTCCCACCCTCATCGTGCCGAGCCCGAGGCGATTGCTTCGGGCTCGGTCCGTTTCTCCCCGAGCGACCGCGAGCTCCGTTCTCAGCGAGCGAAGCTCCGGTCGTTCACCACTCGACTCGCCTGCTTTCCGCAGGTCATTCCCCAAGAGAGCCCACAGCATGAAGACCCTGACCCGGATCGCCTCGGCCTTGTTCGTCGCCACCTTGTTCGTCGGTTGCGAAGGCGAGACCCCCGCCCCGGCCCCCGCCGGCGGCGGCTCGACCCCCGCTCCCGCTCCCGAGACCGCGAAGGGCGGCAAGACCCCCAAGCCCGCCGACGCGCCGAGCAACAAGCCGATCGACTGACGTCGACCCAGGCTCGCCGACGCTTCCGGGTCGCACGGCTCCAAACGCTTTGCGGCCATCGACTTCGGGAGAGCCGTCACACGGCTCTCCCAGCTCCCGCCCGCTCGGACGTCCCACCGGTCGTCCCTCGCGGGCGGTTCGCGTTCGAAGACCTCCGCCGTGGAGCCGCTCGATGTTGACCGACCTCTTCCTCCGCTTGACGCAGTCCCCCACCATTCGTCGCTCGCTCTGGCGAACCTGGTACGACTTCCTCGCCGCGCGCTACCCCCAGCGCGATTGGTCGTTCATGAACTACGGCTACCACGACCCCGACCTCGCCGCCCGACTCACCCTCGATCCCGCCGACGAGCCCGACCGTCTCTGCATCCAGCTCTACCATCGCGTGGTCGATCACGACCAACTCCAGGACGCAGATCTCCTCGAAGTCGGCAGCGGCCGAGGCGGAGGCGCCGCTTACCTGGCTCGAACCGGCCGACCGCGGTCGGTCGTCGGCGTCGACCTCTCGCATCACGCCGTCGCACTCGCCGCGAAGCGCCACGCCTTACCCGGCCTGCGCTTCCTCCAAGGCGAGGCAGACAAGCTCCCCCTCGAGTCGGCCTCGATCGACCAGGTGATCAATGTCGAGTCGTCGCACTGCTACCCGTCCCGGCCCGACTTCTTCCGCGAAGTCGCGCGCGTGCTCCGTCCCGGCGGCAGCTTCCGGATCACCGACCTCTTCGCCGAGTCCGAGCTCGCCGAGGTGCGCCCGCAACTCCTCGCGGCCGGCTTCGCGATCGAGTCGGAGCACGACATCACCGCCCACGTCTCCGCCGCGCTCGACGCCTCCCACGACGCCAAGGAGACCCGAATTCAGCGCGAGATCGGCCCGCTCCTCGGCCCCGTCTTTCGCAGCTTCGCCGGACTCCGCGGCACCCGCGTTCATGAGTCGTTTCGCGACGGTCGTCTTCACTACATCCTGTTCTCTTGCCGGTCGCCCCGAAGCTGAAGCATCTCAGCCCGCTCGAGCCAAGGCCGCCAATCGCGCGGCGGTCTCGCGATGCTTCGCCTTTTCGAGCCAAAGATGCTCGCGGGTCGAGGCGAGCTGGAGCCGCATCCAGCTCAGCTCGGCGCTCGTCGCGTCGAGGTCCGGGTCGGGATCGCACGCGTAGCCCAGCCGGTCGAACGCCTCGGGGATCCACTCCGCGATCGCCCGCATCAGCTCGGCCGGGATCAACGTCCGCCCCAGCCCCGGCCGGCCTTGCCAATAATGGTACTGCCAGGCGTCGCGATCGCGCTTGCGGGCTTCGATGCCGAGCGCCTCGAGCACGCTCGCCGGATCCGCCCGCCACTCGACGTCCAACCCCGCACGCAGCTCTTCGAGAGCGGTCGAGGGGTCGGCGACGAGCGACTCGTACTGCAGCGGGATCACCCCCGGACGACCCATCCACGCAGGCCCGAAACAGAGCAGCTCGCGCGCCCGTTCGCTCAACACCCACGCTCGAAACGCCTCGCTCACGGGCGTCGCTCCGACGAGTTCGCACGCCCCGCACGCCCCGCCGCACTTCCCTTCCTCGTGCACGTGATCCATGTAGTTCAACCACGACATCAACACGTCGCACGGGTGCCGATGCACCAGGACCACGCGTGCCTCGACCGACGCGAGCCGCTCGAGGAACGGATCGAGCGGATACCAATGGATCTGGACCACCGCCCTCGGCGGCAAGCGGTCCCAATCGATTTCGTCGGGACGATGCGCACTGAACTCGGAGAGCCCGAGCAGATCGCGCAGGAGGTGCCGCGTCCAGGTGTTCCCCGAGCGCGGCGAGCCGATCACGAACACCCTCTCGATTTCGCGCGCGTACGACATCGTTCGATTCCCGTCGGGGGAGACGCGGAGCACGAATCGAACCCGACCACCGCGGGGGCACGAGAGGGCGACGGTCCCTCCCGCGGGATGAGCTCGCATCCTTCTATCGGATCCCACCGGACAAAGCGCGCACGATTTCTCGAGAACGGCTAACTACCTCTCGATCGCCTCCCCAGGGAGAGAATTCCCCTCCCTCCGAGGAGATCACGCGCAGTCTGCCGCCTCGAGGCGTCCGAGGGCGGACGTAGAGCCTCTACGCGAACCACAAGGATAGAAACACAAGGACAGGCAAAGCGCCTCGTTGATCCCAGGCGATGGTCTTCGCCGCCCCTCCGCACCTCGTCGAGGTGACGCGAGAAAAGACGCAAGGAAAGACGCAAGGACAGTCAAAGCGTCGCTCCTCTCGAGGGAACACGAGGACAGGCATTGCGTGTCTTGTCGATCTCAGAAGACGCAACGACAGGCAAAGCGTCCCGGGCCGTAGCGACGCCGGGACGATCCCCGAACTCCTCTCGTGTCTCGACTCGCGGGGGGCTTTGTGTCGTCTGGAGTCCGGCTGATGGGCCGTCGCGATGTCGGGGCGAGTGCTCGCAGGGGCGGCGGATCACTCGAGAGATGACGTGACCTCGGAGGAACCAACGGCGACAATCTGTCGTCCGACGATCCACCCCCTGCGCGTTCGGCAGCCGCTCTTGGGGCGACGACTGATCGGCGGAGACTTCTCATGAACAGTCGAGTACGACGGAAACATGATCGCCATCGAGTTCGAGCCTCCCAGCGTGTCTCGATGCGAGTGCTGCGGCAACGAGACCGTTCGTTTGACCCGGTTCGTGAGGAAGAACGGCGACGCACACGCGGTCTACTTCCTCCAGTTCACGCCGGGGCACGTCGATGCACAGATCGTCGGCCTCATTGGTCTGGGCGAGTGGGGCGAGGCGGCCACTCCCGATGACCGACTTGCCTTCCCCTTCCGCCTCTGGGCTGCGGGCGATACCTACAACGTCGGGCTGACCGACGCCTCGGAGTCGCCCTGTGCGGAGACGACCTTCCTGGGGCGGATCCTCGATCGCTCCGAGGCGCTCGTCCACCCTTGGCGGGATGAGGTCTTCCACATCACCGACCACATCGTTCGCGATGACGAGGAAGCCGTCGCCTTCCTCTCCTCCGCGTCGCGAGGCGGCGCATGACCTCCCGCCGATCGATCGACGCGAGGTCGATCCGGCCGCTTGATTCACGAGCACGCACGAGGACCGACACCGAAGCCCCCGATTTCTCGAGAACGGCCCGCGCTCGGCTCTCGCATCGGTCGCCCCGGTCGGGTCTACTTCGAACCGGACGAGCCCGCGCGGACGATCCTCGTCCCCCCCCCTTCGGCGTCCCTCCCCCCGCTCCGCGAAACGGGCTCCAGGAATTCGCGAAACGAGGCTGAACATGAAATCAGAAGTCGATCGTCGGACGTTCCAACGCACCGGTCTCGCCGCCGCCGCCGCGACCTTCACCGCCGGCGCGCCCGCCCCCGCCCGAGTCCTCGGCGCGGCCGAGCGACTGCGGCTCGGCTTCATCGGCGTCGGCAACCGCGGCTGCCAGATGCTCAGCGGCTTTCTCGCCCACGCCGACGCCGAACCGGTCGTGCTCTGCGACGTCTACGCCCCCTACCTCCACGCCGACTACGACAAGGTCGACCCCCGCTTCCGCAACCTCGGCGGCCGGATCCCCAAGATGGCCGAGCTCCCCGCGAGCGTGCGCAGGGTCAAGGACTTCCGCCGAGTCCTCGACGCCAAGGACGTCGACGCCGTCGTCATCGCCACGCCCGACCACTGGCACGCCCTCCAAACCATCGAAGCATGCCGAGCCGGCAAGGATGTCTACTGCGAGAAGCCCGTCTCGGTCACGATCAAGGAAGGCCGGGCGATGGTCGAAGCCGCCCGCAAACACGACCGGATCGTCCAGGTCGGAACCCATCGCCGGTCGTCGCGACTCTACGCCGAGGCGGTCGAACTCGTCCGCGGCGGAGCGCTCGGCAAGATCACCGTCGCACGCGCGGCTTATGCGTCGAACATGGCCCCCCGCGGCATCGGCCTCGCCCCCGACTCTGCGCCCCCCGAGGATCTCGACTGGGACCTCTGGCTCGGCCCTCGGCCGATGCGCCCGTTCAATGAAAACGTGATGCCGTATAAATTCCGCTGGCATCATCACTATTCGTCGCAGATCGCCAATTGGGGCGTCCACTACTTCGACGCCATCCGCTGGCTGACCGGCGAACTCGCCCCCACCCGAGTCGCCGCGCTCGGGGGCCGCTTCGCCGTCGAAGACGCCCGCACCATCCCCGACACCGCCGAGATGATCTTCGAACACGCGTCGGGCATGCTCACCGTCTTCAGCCTCCACGAAGCCACGAGCGGCCCCAAGCTCGCCGAAGGCGCGGAGGTCGAACTCTACGGGACTCTGGGAACGATGTTCATCTCCTCGCGCGGTTATCGGATCGTCCCCGAGCGCGGCGGCCAATTCCAGGATCCCGCCCCCAGGCGCAAGCCGCTCGAGGGCCGCTCGAAGCTGAAGTCCGAACTCCTCCTCGACCAATGGGCCGCCCGCGACTTCCTCGACAACGTCAAATCCCGAACCCGCCCCCTCGCCGACATCGAGGAAGGCCACCGCTCCACCACCTTCGCCCACCTCGCAAACATCGCCCACACCACCCGCCGCGTCCTCGACTGGGACCCCCAAGCCGAACGCATCACCAACGACCCCGCCGCCGACACCACCCTCGACTACGAATACCGCAAACCGTGGACCCTGGGGTGATCCGAACCCGGCAACGATCTCCTCGGATCAATACGCGTCCGAGGAGATCGATTCGCCGCCGGCGCGGGGATACTCGGCGCGAAACTTGGCCGTCATCTCCGCGTCCGCCCGAGCCCGACCCCCGACCAACCCACAACACACCCCGACGAGAACCACGATGATCCGCATGGACGTTCGACTCCTCGCCGAACGCGATGGGGGGAGGGAGATGAACCGCTTGCCGACATCATTCAGTCTACCCGATTCCGTGCGCTCGGGCTCGGGGAAGAATGCGAAGAATCCTCCGCGAGCAGACCGGGAGGCCTTCGATCGCCGACCCCGCCGGCATCTCGCACCGCCGGACTCGGGGGAAGACTCACGACCCGCCCTCCCGCTCGCGCCCGCGGAGGTCGCGGATCATGGCCGAGAGGTCGGATCCAAACCGCCGACAATGATCCTCGCGGGCCTCGAGCACCGACCGAATCACATCATCATGAGCAATCCGCCAAGGCTATTGTCCCGATGTTCCGACCGCCGCGAGGTCTCCGCCATTGCGGGTGCCGAGGGCTCGCCAGGCGGGCGGGGCGATCGTTTCGGCGACGAAGTCGACGCGGCCGTCGGCGAAGAGCACATTCGCGCCCAAGAGCGCAGGAGTCTCGATATCAGCCGCGTTGCAGAGACTGACGAAGTGTTCGACAGAGTTGAGACTCGATGGAGGGCTTCGGCGATCCTGCTCGCTCAGCATCGCACCAGAGGCAGGGTAATTGTCCACTCTTGCCTCGTTGATCGAGCCATCTCTTGCAAGTGTTTTGCTCGCCCGTCTCCTTTACGCAGTCGTCCAGCGATCGCGCGAGCCGCTTGCGAGCAAGCGATCTGATTGCGACAATCATCTGAGATGCGTTGATCCCGCGTCACAGCGATGCCTGATTCCTCCTCGAGGTTGTTCGGGAGGGTGATGTAGACCTGCTCCGGCCCCCCAATTGAGGTCTCGATGAACTCCAATCGAATTGCCGTGATCGACGTAGAGACCACTGGACTATCTCCTTGGAGACATGATCGAGTCGTCGAAATTGCAATCGTCGTGATCGAACCCAACGGCTCTCCCGTTCTCGAGTACGAAACGCTCTTGAATCCTAGGCGCGATGTAGGTCCCTCTCGGATCCACGGCATCTCCGCGAGCGATGTCCTCCGGGCGCCTTGCTTCGAGGATGTGGCGGGTGATCTCTTGGAGATCCTTGCGGGAACCGATCTGGTAGCCGGACACAACGTCGCCTTCGACAAGAACTTCTTGATCAAAGAGTTCGAACGTGCCGGCGTGCAACTTCCGGAATTCCCATCGCTCTGTACCTGCAGTCTATTCGGTCGAGCCAACCTCCGGAGATGCTGCGAAGAACTCGGGATCGAGTTGACTGGGCAACCCCATCGAGCACTCACCGACGCGCGAGCGGCGGCGCGGATCGTCTCGATTCTCTACTCCGGCGATCCATCTCTGCTCGATACACGAGTCTTGAACGCGATCGATTGGCCGAAGGTTCCACCTCTCGGCACCACCCCATTTCCCCGTGAACACGTGCATCGCGAAGCGATTCGTGCTCCGAGCTTCTTGGAGAGAATCGCAAGTTGCACTCGCCATGATGTCGAGGCCGAAGCCCCGAGTGTTCTCGCATACATGGTTCTCATCGATCGGATCCTCGAGGATCGACTCATCGACGAAAAAGAAGAGGCGACACTGATCGACGCAGCCGTCCATTGGAATCTGTCGCCGAGACAACTGACAGGTGCCCACGCACATTACATGCACAATCTCGTCGTCGCCGCGCTCTCCGACGGAGTCATCTCCGATGCCGAACTCCGAGACTTGCACATCGTCGCGAGACTACTGGGACAGGATCTCTCAGCATTGGATGCATTGATCGATTCAACGAAGTCGCAGCTGGCTGCCGCGAGAGGTCTCGCTCCGTCGCGGACGAGTGGTCGCCATGAATTCGTCGGCAAGACGATTTGCTTCACCGGCACTTTGAACGCCACCATCAACGGACGGCCGATCGAACGTGATCTTGCCGAGTCACTGGCGGCGGGAGCGGGAGTTCGAGTCGCGAGCAACGTCTCGAAGAAGCTCGATGCCCTGATCGTCGCGGACCCTTCGACCCAGTCGGGGAAGGCCAAGAAAGCGAGAGAATACGGGATTCGAATCATCGCCGAAGCAGTCTTCTGGAAATCTGTCGGGGTATGCGTTGACTGAATTCTTCCGACCCTCGTGCGAGTCGCTGTCGGGTAATCGACTCGTCTACTGACCACTACTCGATTCATCTCGATCACCGGCCGGCCGCGCCCTCTTCGCGCGAGTCCGGCCGGTCGGCTTTCGAAGCGTCGGCGTCGCGAAGCGGATCTCTCCCCCAACCGGAACGCGTGGAGGAATCGGAAGAGCGGCCCTGAGAATTTGGGAGAACGCAGTCGGC
>JANRKW010000068.1:0-1925 GCA_033763215.1 Isosphaeraceae bacterium
TCCGAGCAGGACCTCCGGGTCGCGACGGGCCGCGTCCCGGACGTCGAGGTCGTCGAGCGTCGCGTAGCGACGAACACTCGCCACGCGTTCGGAAACCAACGTGCTCTTCCCGGTCTGACGCGCCCCCGTCACGACGACCGCCGGCATCACCTGCAGCCGCTCCCGGAGAGCCGCCTCCACCAGCCTCGGCAATCTATCCATGGCGTGAATGATAATCATTCACGTCATGGATGGTCAACCGAGCCCCCCATCGCCCTCGGGCTCCGGCCAGAAATCCGATCCGTCTCGCGGACTTCCAGCGGCCGTTTCTACCCGCCCTCACCGTCCGCTCAGCCTCGCCACCACCGGCGCGAGACTCTCCATCGCGTGCTCCGGCACGACCCAGTAGCTGACGCCCCAACGCTCCCGGTTCGCCTCGAGCGAATCGCAGATCTGCCCGACGCTGCCGATCCACGCATAGGGCACCCGCCGCGACAGCTCGAGCGGAAACGCATACCGCTTCGACAAGACCTGGTCCGCCTCGGCGCGGCTTTCCGTCACGGCGTCCGCGTAGACCTGCATGCAGAGCTCGAGCTCGGCCATGCGCGTGCCCGCCGCCTCGGCGATCCAGCGGACCTTCTCCGCCGTCGCCTCCTCGGTCGAGTCGAGGTCGGTCTCGAGGTCGTGGGCCCCCGATCGCGCCGCCGGATTGATGCCGACGATGTCCGCCGTCTGCGCGGCGAGCGAGAGCACCTTCTTCCCGCCGCCCCCGATCAGGATCGGCAGCGGGTTCTGCACCGGCGTCGGGAAGCCGACCACGTCGCGAATCGAATAATGCTTCCGGTCGAGCGCATACGACTCGCCCGACCAGAACCCGCGCAGGATGCCGATCGCCTCGCGAAGGCGCTCGATCCGCTGCGAGGCGGCGTCGAACTCGAGTCCCATCGCTTCGTACTCGGCCTTCTTCCAGCCCGTCCCGAGGCCGAGCTCGACGCGACCGCCGGAGATCCGGTCGAGGGTCGCGATCTCCTTCGCCAGCACGATCGGATGGCGGAAGTCGTTGGCGAGGACGCTCGAGCCGACCCGCAGTCGCGTCGTCGCGCAGGCGAGCGCGGCGGCGGCGGTCAGCGGCGCGAGCTGCGGATGGGTCGGATGATCCGACACGAGGATCGTCGAATAGCCGAGCGACTCGGCGCGGCGCGCGAGGTCGGCGAGCTGGGCGCCGTCCTTCGTCGCGCGGAACTTCAGACCGAATCGAAACCGCCGAGGATGGGCCATCGCTTCTGCTGTCGCCTCTCTCGTTTCGCTCGACGCGATCGCTCTTCGCTCAGGCCGCGCTGCGCAGGATGTGGCCGGGGAATCGTTCGAGTCGCTCGAGGAGCGACTCGCCCTCGCTGCGGATCGGGACGCCGTTGACGAGGACATGGTCGATGCCGGTCGGACGGTCGGCGATCAGGCGATCCCCGTCGGCCGGCATGTCGACGACGCGCCGGATCGGGCCCGGCCCGACGCGCTCCCAGTCGAGGACGACGAGGTCGGCCATCGCGCCGGCGCGGATCACGCCCCGGTCGAGGTTCAGGACGTGACCGATCTCGCCGGTCAGCTTGTGGATGCCGCGCTCGACGGACATGAGGCCGCGGTCGCGCACCCAGCGCGACAGGAAATCCGTCGGCATGACGGCGTCGCAGATCTGGCCGATGTGGGCCCCGGCGTCCGAGAGGCCGAGGATGCAACCGTCGCTCGTCAGGAGCTTCGAGACGCCCTCGACGTCGTCGTTCGCGAAGACGATCTCGAAGCGCGTCAGGAGCTTGTCGTCGAGGGAGACGTCGCTGACGACGTCGAAGGGCGTGCAGCCGCGCTCCTTCGCGATCGATTCGACCGAGCGGCCGATCAGCTCGGGGTGGGCCGAGGATTCGGTGATCGTGAAGGTCTTCCAGCCGGGGTCG
>JANRKW010000069.1:0-18146 GCA_033763215.1 Isosphaeraceae bacterium
GTATTGCCGGTGACGGTGTTGCCGGTGGCGAGGATACCGGTGATCGAGTTGTCGTTCGCGTCGTCGATCTCGATGCCCGACGACGAGAATCCGACGGTGTTCGATGCGATGGAATTGAGCGAGGCGTCGCCGACGACGCGAACGCCGGCGAAGGAATTGCCTGCGCCCGGGGCTCCGATGGTATTGCCGGTGACGGTGTTGCCGGTGGCGAGGAGACCGGTGATCTCGACGCCGGCGTCGGAGTTGCCGGCGATGAGGTTTCCCGTGCCGACGACGTTGTTCGAGCCGCCGTCGATCCGCACGCCGATCGAGTTCCCCAGCGCCGCGCCCCCGGCGCCGAGGCCGACGGTGTTGGCCTGGACGATGTTGCCCGAGACGCTCGAGAGCAAGACGCCGGGATTGCCCGCATGTCCCGAGATCAGGTTGCCCTGACCGCCGAGGCCGACCGAGTTGTTGAACGCGCCGTCGCGGATCCGCACGCCGCCCGAGACGTTGGGGAGAGCGGAGAGTCCGTCGGCCGTGGTTCCGATCCGGTTGCCCGAGACGACCGTTCCCGAGGTCGGGCCGGCGATGTCGACGCCCCAGGTCCCATTTGCTGCGATCGTGTTGCCGCCGATGGTGACGTCGCTCGCCGAGAGATCGACGAGCACGCCGGCGAGCGTATTGGCGAACGCTCCGCCGATCGTGCTGAGACCGATCAGATTCTCGAAGATGTTCACGCCTTCGGACGACGTGATCGAGATGCCGTTGTTGTCGTTGCCCGCGATCGTGTTGCCCGCGCCGGCTCCGCCGATGGTGACGAAGTCGGTGTCGTCGACGCCGATGCCGCCGAGGACATTGGGACGGGCTGAGAGTTCGTCGACGTTGAGACCGATCAGGTTATTGGAGACGATCGATCCCTGGCCGCCTTGGAAGAAGAGGATTCCGAATCCGCCGCTCGAGGCGATGGCGTTGTTCGAGATGGTGTTGGCCGCGGCGCTCGTGTGCAGGAGGACTCCGTGGCCGCCGTTGCCCGCGGCCGCGCCCGGGTCGTCGAAGCCGATGAAGTTCAAGGAGATCAGGTTCGAGACCGAGCCGCCGTTGAGGATCTCCACGCCGTGCGTCAGATTTGCGGAGATCAGGTTGAAGCCGACCGAGTTCGACGAACCTCCATCGATCACGACGCCGACGGAGTTGGGCAGGGGGGTGACGAGGTTCGAGTCGAGACCGATCGCATTGCCCGCGACGACATTGGCCGTCGCCGCGCTGGTGATCTCGACGCCGATCGAGTTGCCCGAGAGGATGTTGAAGCTGCCCGGCGGAATCGAACCGATCGTGTTGTTCGAGGCCGAGGCCGCGAGCGAGACGCCCGCCCTCGAGGTGCCCACGACGTTCGACGAGGCGATGTTCAGAGAGGTGCCCACGCCGGAGATCTCGATGCCCGAGCCGGTCGCGCCGGAGATCGTATTGCCGTTGGGCGGGGTGGCTCCGCCGATCGAGTTGCCGGTCGACGCGCCTCGGATCGCGATTCCGGTCGCGACGTCGTCGATCAGGTTCGACTGGATCGTATTGTTCGTCGCGGCCGAGTCAATGAGCACGCCCTCGAGCGAACCCGCTGCGCCCGTGATCGTGTTCGCCTGATTGGCGCCCGAGCCGCCGACGCGGTTGTTCGCCCCGCCTCGGATCTCGATCGCGGTGGTGTTGCCGATCGCGGTGCCGACGGCGTTCAGACCGAACGGCATGCCGAGGATCGAGTGACCGTTCGACTGGAGGCGAACGCCGACGACGTTGCCGGCGATCGTGTTGCGGTCGGCGACCGTCGCACCGTCGAGCGTGTAGGCATTCGTGGAATTCACCAGGATGCCGACCGCATTGGGCACCGCGGTGAGTCCGTCGTTCGAGAGGCCGATCCAGTTGCCGACGACGCTCGTCGAGCCGCTCGCCCCTTGGAGGCTGATTCCGGCGGTCGAGCTGCCCGAGATCGTGTTGCGGGTCGCGGCGGTCGAGCCGCCGATGGCCGTGCCGGTCGCGCCTTGGACCAGGATGCCGGTCTGGTTGCCGACGATCGTCATCCCCACGACCGCATTCGTATTCGAGTCGATCCGAATGCCGACGGTGTTTCCGGTGATGGTGTTGGCGGGGAGCAACGAGCCGTCGATCGTGCCGCCGGTCGGCGTCTCGACCCAGATGCCGATTCCGTTGCCCGCGGCCGCGAGTCCGATCGAGTTGGCGAGGAGGGTGAGGTTCGTGCTCGCGTCGGCCGAGGCGAGCCGGATCGCGGCTCCTGGGATGTGTCCGAAGACGTTGCCCTCGCCGCCGCCGGCTCCGCCGATCCTCGTCGACGGCGATGCGACGACGATGCCGTCGCCGGTTGCGCCCAGGCCGGTCGGCTGTGCCGTGCCGCTCGCGGTCAGGCCGATGCGATTGGCGATGATCGTCGTGCCGTTGACCAGAGTCACGGGCGGTTCGACGCGGATGCCGGCGGTCGTGTTCCCCGAGATCACGTTGCGCTCGAGGAGCTGAGTCCCGCCGATGGTCACGCCGTCGGGTCCCGAGACGAGGATGCCGATCGGGTTGCCCACGACCGTCGCGCCGTCGCTCGACAGTCCGATCGTGTTGGCACGCACGGCGATGTTCGTCGACGATCCGCCGAGCAGCGCGATTCCGCGAACGGTGTTGCCCGAGATCACGTTCGGCTGAGCGACGCCCGCAGCACCGATGATGATGTCGCTCGCGTTCGTGACCTCGATCCCCGTCGCGTTGCCGACCGCCGAGCCGGTGACGCCGATGCCGATCGAGTTGTTGCGGATGAAGTGGCCCGACGAGCCGATCGCGATCCCGACCGACGTATTCCCCGAGATGAAGTTCGAGGTCAAACCGCCGATCGTGACCGGCGCGGTCACCGACGCATCGACATCGACGCCGATCATGTTGCCGACGGCGGAAGTTCCTGCGACGTCGGTCCCGATGAAGTTTCCTTCGATGATGATCGGTCCGACCGCGCCTTGCAGATCGATCCCGATCGTGTTGCCCGAGATCACATTCTCGCCCTGGGTCGACGAGCCGATGCTGACTCCGATCGCATTCACGACCCGAACGCCGATCGAATTCCCTCGAGCTGCTCCGGCGGCATTGAGGCCGATGACGTTGCCTCGGATCCGCGACGAGAATCGCTCGACCAAGATCCCTTCATTCGTGTTGCCCGAGATCGTGTTGCGCGTCGTGCCGCCGATCGTGGGGGCGGTCGTCAGGCTCGAATCGAGCTCGATGCCGATGCTGTTCGGTACCGACGAGCCGTCGAGCCCCAGGCCGATGACGTTGCCTTCGACCACCGTGCCGCCGGCCCCGCCCTCGAGCAGGATCCCCTGCGCCGTGTTGCCCGAGATCGTGTTGCCCGTGAGTACCACGCCGGCGAGCGAGTCGACGTGGATGCCGATCGGATTGGGACGAGCGGCGTTGCCCGCGGCGTTCAAGCCGATGATGTTGCCCGAGACCGTCGCGTTCGCGGCCTGGAGTTCGATCGCCTCGGTGGTGTTGCCCGAGATCGTGTTCGGCGTCGTGCCGCCGATCGACACGCCGCCGACGGCGACTCGGATTCCCACGTCGTTCGGCACGGCGGCGTCGCCGGCGGCGTCGAGCCCGATCAGGTTGGCGTTGATCGAGACGCTCGCGGCGTCGGCCGAAGAGACGTCGATGCCGGCGACGGAGTGGCCCGAGATCGTGTTTCCGAAGATCGAGCCGATGGTCGCGTTGTCCGACCCGGTGATCAGGCGAATCCCGATCGCTTGCGCACCTCCCGCACCGGTCCCCGCAAGGTTGAGCCCGATGACGTTTCCGTCGATCAAGGCCCCCGCCGCGCCCACGCTGATGCCTCGGGACGAATTGCCGAAGATGCGGTTGGGCGTCGCGCCTCCGATCACGGCGTCGTCGGCCCCGATCGAGATGCCGACGACGTTGCCCGTGATCGTGTTGCCGCCGCCGACGACGGTGTCGATGCCCGACGCACCGATCGCAACGCCCGTGTTGTAGCCCGAGATCGAGTTGAAGGCGATGACGTTGCCCGTCGAGGCCCCGGCCGTGCGGATCGCGAAGGTGACCGCCCCCGCGCCGCTGAACGTGTTCCCCTCGGCCGCCGAGGTCCCGCCGATCGTGTTGTCGCTCGCGCCGTCGTCGAGGAGCACGGCGTCGGACGAGTTCGCCGGGAAGGTGTTGCCGGTGACGACGTTCGAGTCGGTCCCCGCGCCCTCGAGATGCACCAGCAGGCTGACGGCCGCGGTGTTCACGAAGCTGTTGCCGGGCCCAAAGGTATTGAAAGACGCCGAAGTGTCGATCAGAACATAAGTCCCGTTGGACTCGAGACTGTTCCCCGCGACCCGATTCGAGTCGGTGCCGCTTCCGGTGATCCGGACGGCGTTGCCCGAGGAGTCGATGGTGTTCGCACCGCCGGCGATCGTCGATCCGATCGTGTTGCCCGTCGCCTCGGCGATGATCAATACGCCCACGCCGTCGGAGTCGATCGCGTTGCCGAGCACCTGGTTCGCCGTCACGCCGACGCCGGTGAGGAGCACGCCGTTGGTCGTCGCGCCGGTGATCGTGTTCCCCTCGCCGACGCCGACGTCGCCGATCGAGTTGCCCGACGAGACGCCCTCGACGACCACGGTCGACGGTCCGCCGGAGAGCTGATTGCCGATGATGCGGTTGCCCGACGAGGGATTCCCGGCGAGACCGGCGACTCGGACCGCGGCGGTCGCACCCGAGGCGATCGTATTCCCCGGGCCGACGATGTTGTTCGAAGCGTTCGCCAGCAGCTCGACGCCGACCGGGCTCGACGAGTCGAGCGAATTCCCCCTCACTTGATTCGAGGCGGCCTGAGTGATGCTGATGTGGACGTTCGTCGACGTCCCGATCGTGTTGGCGTCGGCCGCGTTCGCGCCGCCGAAGGTGTTGCCGGTCGCGTCGCCGTCGAACACCACGCCCACGGTGTTGCCCGAGAGGCTGTTCGCGATCGCGACGTTGCTCGAGGCGTTCGTCGTGAAGCGAATCGCGGCGACGGTCATGGCGCTCAGGTCGTTGCCCTCGCCCGCGGCCGTGCCGCCGATCGTGTTGCCGCTCACGCTGTTGTTGAGGTCGATCCCGATCGGCAAGCCGGAGAGGTCGTGGCCGAGCACGCGGTTTCCGCTGGTGCCCGCACCGGTGAGTTCGATGCCCGCCGCGGTTGCTCCCGTGATCTCATTGGCTGCGCCCGCGGCGCCTCCGCCGATCGTGTTGCTCGACGCCCCGCCCGCAACCCGGAGACCGGTCGCGCTCGTTCCGATGATGTTGCCGATCACCAGATTCGCGTTCGTGCCGGTGCCGGTGAGCTCGATGCCCGCGGACGTCGCGCCCGAGATCGTGTTCTCCTCGTCGGAAGCCGTGCCGCCGATCGTGTTCGACGCCGCGCCGCCGGCGACCCGCAGGCCGACCGCGCCCGCGACGATCGAGTTGCCGATGATCAGGTTTTGATTCGTTCCCGCGCCGGTCAACTCGATCGAGCCCGTCCCGACCGAGTTCGCGAGCGCCGAGCCCGCTCCGCCGATGGTGTTCGACGCCGCTCCCGAGCGGATCAGGACCGCCGCGTTGCCCGAGAGACTGTTGCCGACGACGAGGTTCGTATTCGTGCCGGTGCCCTGGATGACGACGCCGCCGGTCGAGCCGGCGGCGATGGTGTTGGAGGTCGAACCGCCGATCGAGTTGCCCGTCGCCCCCGCGGCGATCCGGACCGCTGCGTCGCCGGTGAGGGTGAAGGCGTTGCCGATCACGCTGTTCCCGGTCGCCCCCGCGCCCGAGATCGAGACGCCCGCTCCGAGGTTCGCGCCGATCGCGTTGGCCGACCCCGCCGCGCCGCCGATCACGTTCGAGCCCGCCGTGATCACGATGCCGTCGTTCGGTCCGGCCAAGCCCGTCGGAGCCGCCGCACCGGTCGCATCGAGACCGATCGTATTGTTCACGATCGAATGCGATCCGGTCCCAAGCGCGATCTGCGCCGTCGTGTTGGCCGAGATCACGTTCGCGTTGCCGGCGCCCGCGGCGCCGATCGTCACGCCGGCGGTCGCGTCGACGGCGATCCCCACGCCGTTGGCGAGAGCCGCGGTCCCCGCCGCGTTCGTGCCGATGTAGTTGTTCGTGATCGAAGGGGTCGCCGCCGTGGCCGTGAGCTCGATCCCCTCGCTGGTGTTCGCCGAGATCAGGTTTCGGTCGGCCGCCGCGCTGCCGCCGATCGTGTTGCCGGCGCCCGCCACCCGAATTCCCGTCGCGTTGCCTCCGCCCGCACCCGCCGTCGTCACGCCCACCCAACTGCCCGAGATCCGCCCGCCGCCCGTCAGACTCACCGCTGCGTCGGCGAAGTTGACGAACGACAACCCGCGAACCACCGCGTTCGTCCCGACGATCAAGCCGATGCTGCCCGCCGAGCCGTCGAGCTGGATCAAGAGCACGGCATTGTTGCCGACCGCCGATGAGTTCGCCGATGCGCCCGTCTCGGAGTAGCCGTTGACCGTCACGCCGTCGGGCACCGTCAACGTCGCGGGCACCGAGATCACGTGCGGCCCCGCTCCCGGGATGTCGAACGTCACCGTCTGGCCCGACGTCGCCAGATTCAAGGCGAATGCGAGCGTGCCGTCGGTCCCCGGGTCGGAGCCGATCTGGTCGACCACCAGGCCCGCGAGCAACGCGCGCTGCTCCATCTGCTCGAGGTTCGGCATGGTCCGGCGGCGGGGAAGGGCCGGCTTCGAGGATCGGCGGGGGGAGCCGGAGCGACCGGTGGTCATGGCAGACCTTTCGATATCGATCGAGAGAAGTCGGATGCGGGTGGAGAGCGATCCGGAGGCGCGCGGCGACGCTACCGCCGAGGGGCAACACTCCGATCCAATCTACCAGCCGCCCCCGGGGTGTCAAAAAAATTCGCCCAAAATCCCAGGAGTGTCCATTCTCTCCAGAATCACGAATCTTGTCGATGCGTGAATGCGTGCATGGTGTGCCCGGATCGCTTGCCTTCGAGCCCGGATCGCAGGGGTTGCGAGGTCGATGCTTCGTGCTGCTTGACAAGCCCCGACCGCTGTGACTGAATGATCGCCGACCGAGTCGGGCCGCTCGAGGTGGGCGGTCGCGACGGTTCGGTCTCGAGGCGGATCGTCGGCTCGAGCGCGACCTCCGAGGCGGAGGTCGGGCCTGGAAGAGCAGGGCGGTTTCGGCTCGATGCGCGACGATGACGCCCCGGGGACCGACCGCGATGCGCTACGACCCGCTCGATCTCGTGAAACTCCTCGCCCCGATCAGCGAGGCCGAGCCCGCGGGCACTGCCGCCGTCCACGAAGTCCTCGACCGCCTCCGGTCCGATCGCAAGGCGATCACCGTCCTGATCGCCGAGGACGCCGCCACCCCGCGCGACGCCGAGTGGAACCGGATCGTCGAACTCGCGACCGAGACGCTCGAGACCCGTTCGAAGCATCTGCAGGTCGCCGTTCGGCTCGTCGAGGCGATCTCGCGACGCGACGGCTTCATCGGCCTCTCGAGCGGCCTGCGCATGCTCCGCGGCCTGGTCGAACAGTGCTGGGACCGGATGTATCCCGAACTCGACCCCAGCGATCCCTCGGTCCGCGCCGATCCGTTCGAGTATCTCAACGACGGCAATGCCGGCGCCTTGCTCCCGGTCTTCGTTCGGGCCATGCCGATGGTCGCGGGCGAGGAGGAGGAGTACTCCTGGGCCGACATCAACGCCAAGGCTCCCACCTCGACCGACGCCAAGGTCGTCGAGGCGCACACGGCTCGCGAGAAGAAGATCAAGCAGGCGATCGAGCTCTCGAAGCGCGACGGCTTCGACGCGATCGCGGCGGCCCTGAAGTCGGGGCTCGAAGATCTCGCCGGCCTCGTCGCCGCGCTCAACGACAAGATCGGTCGCAACGACGCTCCCGGCATGACCAACCTCCGCGACGCGATGGAGGACTGCCTCCGCCAGGTCCACTCGATCCTCAAGGACAAGGGCGGGATCAACCCGCCCCAGGCCGACGGCGGCGAGAGCGGTGAACCGGCGGAAGCCGAAGCCGCCGGCGAAGCGGTCGTCGAAGCCTCGTCGGGCGGCGGCGGTGGGCCTGCGCGCAAGGCGGTGATCACGCGAGCCGACGTCTACCGGAGACTCGCCGAGTCGGCCGAACTCCTCGAGAAGATGGAACCGCATAGCCCGATTCCCTACATGATCAAGCGTGCGGTGAGCCTCGGGTCTCTGCCGTTCCCGCAGCTCATGAAGGCGCTCTTGAGCGACGCCAAGGCGCTCGACGAGCTCCACAAGGGGCTCGGAATCGGCGACGAGGCGAAGTGACGACGCGGGCTCGGCCGCGCCCGCTCCGCGATCGCGCGACCTTGCCCCACCCCGCCCGCCCCCGCCTCGCGATCGCGCGGAACGACCGATCGCCTCGACCGGCGCATTTCGTTTGCTTTCCCATGCCTTCCGGCTTACAAGAGTTGTGTCTCGAACTCACGTCCATGACGGGGAAGAGGGTCGAGACCGATCGACCGGGTCGACCGCGCGTCCATCCGCCGGCAGCTCACCAAGCTCGGGCACTCGGCGGCGATTCGCTCCTCTCGAGCGACATCGCTCCGGCGTGTCCTAGATTCGTGCGAGCCGCCCGCGTGCGTCACGTTCCCCGCCCCGCGACGTAACCCACGTCCGACGGTTCGGGCCGCAAACGCAAGAAGAGGACGACCGGCAACGCCGCACCGTTCGGTCGGATCTCCGATCACGTCGAGGACCCCGGAATCGTCGCGAGTTCGGAGCATCGGTCGAGTACCGAGGCCGACGCCCGCGGGAGTCTCCCGATCCGCGATGTCCGCCGAGATCGATCTCCCAGAGGGCTCGGCGCGGTCGGTGCGACCGGCGGCCGGGCGATCCGTTCAACCAGCTTTCACACGCGAGGGACGTCATGTCGAGCTTGCAAGGGAAATTGGATCGGGTCCGTCGACCCCGCGTCCAGATCAAGTACGAAGTCGAAACCGGCGGAGCCAAGCGGCTCGTCGAGCTCCCGCTCGTCGTCGGCGTCCTCGCCGACCTCTCCGGTCAACCCAAGGAAGCGCTCCGGGCGCTCAAGGATCGCAAGCTCACGCAGATCGACCGCGACAACTTCGACAAGGTCCTCGCTCAATCGACCCCGCGCGTCGCCTTCAAGGTCGACAACAAGCTCACCAACGACGGCACCCAACTCCCCGTCGAGCTCGAGTTCAAGAGCATCGAGGACTTCGATCCCGCCAAGGTCGCCGAGCGCATCCCCGCCACCAAGAAGCTCCTCGAGATGCGCAACAACCTCACCCAGCTCATGAGCAAGATGGAAGGCAAGCAGGACGTCGAAGACCTGCTCACCGACATCCTCTCGAACGCCGACAAGGCCAAGCAACTCGCCGAACAACTCGGCATCAAACCTGGCACTGAAGAGACGGGGGCCTGATCGAACATGAGCGCCGAACAGACGCAAGCCGCAGCCTCGACCACGAGCGAGACCGTCGACGCGCCGAGCGTGCTCGACCAGATCCTCACCGCAACCCGTGCCCAGACCGATACCGAGAAGGATCGCGTCAAGGGATACTTCGAGGAGTATCTCAAGCACGTCGTCCAGGCCGAGGGCAAGTCGGTCTCGAAGGACGTCGAGAAGACGATGAAGTACTGGATCGCCGAGATCGACAAGAAGCTCTCGGCCCAGCTCAACGAGGTCCTGCACAACCCGGCCTTCCAGAAGCTCGAATCGACCTGGCGCGGGCTCCACTACCTCGTCATGAACTCCGAGACGGGCACCACGCTCAAGATCCGCGTGCTCAACGTCACCAAGAAGGAACTCTTCAAGGACCTCGAGAAGGCGGCCGAGTTCGACCAGAGCCAGCTCTTCAAGAAGATCTACACCGAAGAGTTCGACCAACTCGGCGGCGAGCCGTTCGGCATGCTCGTGGGCGACTACGAGTTCGGCCGAGGCGCCGAGGACATCAGCCTGCTCAAGATGATCTCGGGCGTCGCCGCCGCCGCGCACGCTCCTTTCGTCTCGGCCGCGTCGCCCACGCTGTTCGACATGAAGAGCTACACCGAGCTCTCGAATCCCCGCGACCTCGCCAAGATCTTCGAGAGCGTCGAGTACGCCTCCTGGAAGTCGTTCCGTGAGTCCGAGGATTCGCGGTACGTCGCCCTCACCATGCCCCGCGTCCTCGCCCGGCTCCCCTACGGCGAGAACTTCAAGAGCGTCTCCGAGTTCAACTACGAGGAAGACGTCGACGGCAAGGACCACGAGAAGTATCTCTGGATGAACGCCTCGTGGGCCTACGCCGCGCGGATCACCGATGCCTACGCCAAGTACGGCTGGATGGCGCGCACGCGAGGCGTCGAGGGCGGCGGCCGCGTCGAGGGCCTCCCGGTCCACACCTTCCCGTCCGACGAAGGCGACGTCGCGATGAAGTGCCCCACCGAGATCGCCATCTCCGAACGCCGCGAATTCGAGCTCTCGAACCTCGGCTTCCTTCCGCTGCTCCACTGCAAGGGCCGCGACTTCGCCGTCTTCATGGGCGCGCAGTCCTGCCAGAAGCCCGCGAAGTACGACACGCCCGAGGCCAACGCCAACGCCGAACTCTCGGCGAAGTTCAACCTCATCATGTGCAACTCGCGATTCGCGCACTACTTGAAGGTCATGGCGCGCGACTGGGTCGGGTCGTTCACCAACGTTCAAGACATGAGCGCGCGCTTGAATCGCTGGATCAACGGCTACTGCGTCAATCCCAACGGCGCCTCCGAGGAGATGCTCGCCCAGCGCCCGCTCTCCTCGGCCAAGATCGAGGTCCGCGACGTCGCGGGCAAGCCGGGCCACTACGAGGCCGTCGCCTGGCTCAAGCCCCACTTCCAGCTCGAGACCCTCACGACCTCGATGCGACTCGTCGCCGAGATCCCCCAGGGCAAGGGCTGAGTTCGATCGGCCCCCGCGACGCGCGATTGCAAGCACGCGCCGTCCGCCGCGAATCGCAAAAAACCCCGAGGGGACAAGGTCACATCGACGGTCCCCCCGGGTATTAGAGGGCAAGGAGAACGATGGAAACGACAGCCTGAAACGGCTCGGTTCCCAAGATCTCCGGGATGGTTCAAGCCTCGGTTGCTCGAAGTCATCTCCCTCCTGGTCGAGGGGGTCGGGTCGGCCGAGACGCAATGTCGGTGACGCTCCAACGGAGGAACGAAGTCATGGCTTTTGATGCTTTCATGTGGCTCGAGAACCCCAATCAGTGCCCGGCCGTCGAAGGCGAAACGCAGGACTCCGTGTTCAAGAGCAACAAGGCGTTCGAGATCTACTCGTTCTCCTGGGGTGCCTCGAACCCCTCCTCGGTCGGCTCCGGCACGATCGGCTCGGGCAGCGGCAAGGTCAGCCTGTCGTCCTTCAACGTCATGAAGGTCACCGACAACTGCTCCCCCTCGCTCTTCCTCGCCTGCTGCAACGGCGGTCACTACGGCGACGCCCACGTCGTCCTCCGCAAGGCGGGCGGCGCCCAGGACAAGACCGGTCTCGAATACATCAAGTACGACTTCAAGGAAGTCTTCGTCGACTCCATCCAGTGGAGCGGCTCCTCGGGCGGCGACGACCGTCCGACCGAATCGGTCAGCTTCTCCTTCGGTGCCTGCCAGGTCACCTACAGCCCGCAGGCCGCCACCGGCTCCGAAGGCACCGACAACATCGTTGCCTGGAGCGTCGTCCAGAACAAGAACGTCCTCGCCGTCTGATCACGGCGACTCGGCTCGGCTCGGCTCGGCGGTCTCCGCCGGGCCGGTCGATCACCCAAACGGGCCGGGGGCTCCTCGATCGAGGGGCCTCCGGCTCTTTCGCGTTCTCCCGCCCGCCGACCGATCACGCTCCGATCTCTTCACACGACCCGCGCAACCCTTGCATTCCAGCGTTCGAGCCCCGATCCTTGGGGAGACCCGCGAGCCCCCGGGCCCCGTTTCCCCAAGCGGAGCGTCGTCCGCCACCTTTCAGCGAGCAACCACCGCCATGACCGCCGCGGAACTCTATGAAGCCGGACGGCTCCAGGCCGCCATCGACCAACAGATCGTCGAAGTCAAGGCCGCACCGGCCGACTCGACCAAGCGCCTCTTCCTCTTCGATCTCTTCGCCTTCGCCGGCGAACTCGACCGCGCAGCGCGGCAGCTCGACGCGATCGCCACCGACGACATCCAGCAACAAGCCGCGATCCAGAGCTATCGCCGCCTCGTCGACGCCGAACGCCTCCGCCGCCTCGTCTTCGAAGGCAAGGGCCGGCCCAAGTTCCTCGGCGACGTCCCCGCGCACGTCGAACATCGCCTCGAGGCCGTGCTCCACCTCTCCAAGGGCGACCTCGCCGCCGCCTCCGAAGCCCTCGCCCGCGCAGCCGAGACCACGCCCGCACTTCGAGGCACGCTCAACGGCGAGACGTTCGAGCTGCTCGTCGATTGCGACGACCTCTTCGGGACGGTCGTCGAGGTCGTCGCCGGGGGCGACTACTTCTGGGTCCCCCTCGAACAGATCGAATCGATCCGGTTCCAACCGCCCAAGTATCCCGTCGACTTGATCTGGCGTCCCGCGTCGCTCGAAACGCCTCGGTCGCACGGAGAGGTGTTCATGCCGGTTCTCTACCCCGGCTCGCACACCAACGCCGACGATCAGGTCCGCCTCGGGCGTTTGACCGACTGGGTCGCGGGCGAGGTCGGACCGGTGCGGGGCGTCGGCGTCCACACCTTCCTCGCCGACGAACGCGACGTCAGTCTGCTCGAGTGGGCCGACGTCGAATTCGAGGTCGCGCACGAGACGCCGCCCGAGGTCGAGATGGTCGACGAACCGACATCCGAGCCGCCGTCGGCCGAGTGATCCCGCGCATCGCGCTTCGAGGAGTTCGCCCGTGTCGTCCGCCAACAACTCCCAACGCCTGCTCCCCTCGGTGCTCTCGCGTCTGATCGACCCCGACTACGAGGGGAAGGATTGGGACCGCGAGTGCACCGTCGAGCAGATCGTCGCCTCGGTGTTCGACGACCTCCGCGACCTCTTGAACACCCACCCGTCGATCAACGAGATCGACGAACAGTTCAAGGAGCTGCGCACGTCGATCCTGTCGTACGGCATGCCCGACCTCGCGTCGCTCTCGATCATCGCCAAGAATCGGCAGGTCCAGCTCACGCAGGTGGTCCAGGCGATCATCACCAAGTTCGAGCCGCGGCTCAAGGACGTGAAGGCGACGATGGTCGGCGGCGAGAAGGAGGGCGACCGCAACATCGCCTTCTCGATCAAGGCGACCCTCCGGACCGACCCGTTCCCGCCCGTCGCGTTCGAGACGATCTTCGACCTGGTCACGGGCCAGGCCGACGTCAAACCGCGAGAGATGTCTTCATGAGCGAAGACCTTCATCGATACTACGAGCGCGAGCTGACCTTCATCCGCCGGCTCTCGCAGGAGTTCGCCGAGCGCTACCCGGCCACGGCGGGCCGCCTCCTCTTCCAGAAGAACCAGCAGAGCGCCGATCCGCACGTCGAGCGGCTGATCGAGGCGTTCGCGCTGCTCTGCGGCCGGATCCAGCACAAGCTCGACGACCAATTCCCCGAGCTGACCGACGCCCTGCTCGGCGTGCTCTACCCGCACTACCTCGCGCCGATCCCTTCGTGCGCGGTGGTCCAGTTCGACCTCAACCCGTCGCGGGCCGACCTGCCGAAGGGGTTTCCGATCCCGGCGGGCAGCCGGCTCGAATCGCAGGTGATCGAGGATCTCAACTGCCAGTTCCGCACGGTCTACCCGGTCACGCTCCAGCCGATCAAGATCGACCAGGCCCGGCTGATGACTCCGCCGTTCCCTCGCGGCCTCACCCCGCCGCCCAAGGCCCGCGCCGCGCTGCATCTCCAGCTCTCGACGATCGGCGAGCTCAACTTCTCCTCACTCGCGCTCCAGAGTCTCCGGCTCTTCCTCTCGGGCGACCGCCAGACCGTTGCGTCCTTGTATGACCTGTTGTTCATGCATACGCTCCAAGTGAGCTTTCAGCCGCCCGCCGCTTCGACCGTGCGCGACCTGCCGACCTTCGACTTCCGGTTCGACGAGGTCGTCTCGCCCGTCGGCTTCGGACGCGACGAGGGCTTGCTCCCCTATCCGCCCCAGTCGTTCCTCGGCTACCGACTCCTCACCGAGTACTTCGCCTTCCCCTCCAAATTCCACTTCCTCGACCTGGCCGGATTCGACCACCTCCGCAACGCAGGCTATCGCGACAAGGTCGACGTCGTCTTCTACCTCGGCCGCCCCCAGACCTCGCTCGAATCGGCCGTGTCGGCCGAGACCTTCCGCCTCGGCTGCACCCCGATCATCAACCTCTTCTCCAAGGTCGTCGAGCCGATCCCCCTCACGCAGACCCGCGCGGAATATCGACTCGTGCCCGACGTGTCGAACCCCGACGGCTACGAGATCTACTCGATCGACTCGGTCACCGGCGTCGATCCTCGGAGCCGCGAGGATCTCGAATACACACCCTTCTATTCGTTCCACCGCAGCCGGCACGACGGCAGTTCGCCCGCCTTCTGGGTCTCGTCGCGTCGTCTCTCCCAGCGCAAGCGGGCCTCGGGTCGCGAGGACGACAAGGGGACCGATATGTTCCTCTCGCTCGTCGACACCGAGTTCGATCCCAAGCAGGCCGCCGAGTCGACCCTCGTCATCTCCACGACCTGCACCAATCGCGACCTCCCCGCGCGGCTCCAGGCCGCGGGCGACCGCCTCGTCTTCAACCTCGCCATCGCCGCGCCCTTGCTCGGTTCGCCGCGCTGCCTCCAAATGCCCACGAATCCGATCCGCTCGCACATCCGCAAAGGCAGCTACTGGGGCCTGATCTCGCATCTCAGCCTCAATCACCTCTCGCTCACCAGCAATTCCTCCGGGCTCGCCTCGCTCCAGGAGATCCTCCGGCTCTACGAGCTCGGCGAGGACGCATCGAACGAGAGCGCAGGGTCGATCTCGCGGCAACTGATCGACGGGATCGTCTCGCTCGAGAGCCGTCCCGGCGTCGGCCGCATCGGCGACCCCACCGGCGGCGGATTCGCCCGCGGCGTCAAGGTCACGCTCGAATTCGAAGAGCAGAACTACCTCGGCTCGGGGGTCTACCTCTTCGCATCCGTCCTCGAACGATTCCTCGGACTCTACGCCTCGATCAACTCCTTCATCCAGCTCTCCGCGCGCACCACGCAGTCGCGCACGCCGTTCAAGGTCTGGCCCCCGCGCGCGGGCGAATCCGTGCTCGAATGATCATGCTCGAGAATCGTCCCATGAACGGTTGAGACCGACCGAATCGATTTGCCCGAGTTCGGAGTCCGCGCGATGCCGCCCAGCCCGCCCTCGATCGAGGATCGCCTCTTTCGCGAACCGTTCTCGTTCGACTTCTTCCAGGCCGTCCGGATGCTCGAGAAGCTCCGGCCCGACGCCGTGCCCGTCGGCCGCGGCGGCCCGCCCAAGAACGAGGTCGTCCGCTTCCGCGCTCAGGTCTCCACCGCCTTTCCGCCTTCCGCGGTCCACGACCTCGCCAAGCCCGGCGGCTCGACTCCCGTCCCCGTGATGACGATCGCCTTCTTCGGCGTCACCGGGCCCAACGGCATCCTGCCCAGGCACTACACCGAACTCCTCCTCAAGATCGCCCGAGAGTCGAAAGGCGCCGAGAAGTACGCCCTTCGCGACTGGTACGACCTCTTCAACCACCGGCTCAGTTCGCTCTTCTATCGAGCCTGGGAGAAGTATCGCTTCTGGATCCCCTTCGAACGCGGCGAAGGCCGACGGATCGAACCCGACGCGTTCACGAGGTCGTTGCTCGCCCTCGTCGGCATCGAGCCGCCGTCGCTTCGCGGTCGGCTCCAACTCGTCGAGGTCGCCGCGGCCGACGAGCATCGCGACGAATCCCGACGCGTCCTCACGCGCATCGACGACTTCAGCCTCCTCTACTACGGCGGCCTGCTCGCGCAACGCACCCGCAACGCTTCGGGCCTCGAGGCGATGCTCGCCGACTACTTCGGGCTTCCCGTCCAGGTCGTCCAATTCGTGGGACAATGGCTCATGCTCGAGCCCGAGAATCAGTCGAGCCTCGGCTCCGCCGGGGCCAACAACCGCCTCGGCGTCGACTGCGTCGCGGGCGAGCGCGTCTGGGACATCCAGGGGAAGATCCGGATCCGCGTCGGCCCGCTCGACTTCGAGCGCTTCCTCGACTTCGTCCCCAACCGCGCCGATGCCGCGCGGCACAACGCCTACTTCCGGATCGTCCAGCTCACCCGCTTCTACGTCGGCCCCGACCTCGACTTCGAGATCCAGCCGATCCTCAGGCGCGAAGACGTGCCCGAGTGCCGCATGACCGACGACCTCGCGCAACGGCCGCTCCTCGGATGGAACACCTGGATCCGATCCCAGCCGCTCGACCACGACGCCGACGACGCCGTCTTCGCCGCTCGCGAATTCTACGAACTCACATCCTCCGGCATCCGAATCTGAACCCGTCCGTCCCAACGGCTCGCACTCGACTCCGATGTGGCCAAAGGAAAACATGTACGCACGGTTCGCTCAATCTTCACATTTCACGCGCCGATCGATCACGTTCGCTCCGTAGAATTGTGAAGACGGACGACGGCACGGTCTCGCGAGGGAGGTCCGGCGTCGCCACGTCTCTCCGCTTCTCGAAGGACGCACCCTTCTCATGTCGAAGCCGAAGATCCTGGTCATCGAGGACGAACGCTCGCTCGTCGAAGTCCTCACCTACAACCTCGAACGCGAGGGCTTCGAGGTCCTCGCGGCGCACGACGGTCAGGACGGCCTCAACCAGGCTCAGATCCGCCTCCCCGACCTGATCGTTCTCGACCTCATGCTCCCGGTCAAGAACGGACTCGACGTCTGCCGCGAACTCCGGATGGGGACCCGGACCCGCGAGATCCCGATCGTCATGCTCACCGCCAAGGCCGAAGAATCCGACCAGCTCATCGGCTTCGCCACCGGCGCCGACGATTACGTCACCAAGCCGTACAGCATGAAGGTCCTGATCCAACGCATCAAGAAAGAGCTGCGGCGTCGCCAGGCGGTCGAAGAGGGCGGAGTCAACGGCACCGTCTTCTCGAGTCAGGGAGTCGTCATCGACCGCACCCGACATCGAGCCACCCTCGACAACATCGAACTCTCGCTCACCCCCACCGAATTCCGCCTCCTCGAGACCATGCTCCGCCAGGCGGGCCGCGCCTTCACCCGCCACGAACTCATGGACGCCGCGATCGGCGAGGACGCCGTCGTCCTCGAACGCACCATCGACGTGCACGTCAAGAGTCTCCGCAAGAAACTCGGCGAGTCGTCTGAACTCATCGAGACGGTCCGCGGCGTCGGATACCGCTTCCGCGAGCCGAAGACGGCTGAGGTCTGAGCCCGCCTTCTCCCCCCGCCGGAGCCCCCGGCTCGATCCTTCCCTCGCGCACCCCCGGCTCGGGATCTCCCCCCCTCCGTTCGGCCGTCGCGGCGTTCGTCGGACGAGCCGCCGTCCGAGTCTCCGCCGAATCCCCTCGAGTCATTCCCCGCAAGCTCTTGGGAAGCTCGCGATCGCGGTCGTGGTCGACCAACTCGGCGCGGACCACCGAGATCTCGCGTGGAGCGTCGATTCCAAGGCGTACCTGGCCGCCCTCGAGACGAACGACCGTCACGCAGATCTTGTCGCCGATGTAGACCTTTTCCATCAGCTTTCGCGTCAGAACCAGCATGATGCGTTCCTCGGGTGACGGTCCATCCCCTTCATCCCTCACGCGATCGCGGGCGACTCCGCCGTCCGTCCCGTCCTGCTCGCGCGTCCGGCGGCGAACATCGTCGTTCCGCGCCGGCCCGACCCGGAGCGGCCTCGCTCCCTAGGGAACCGCCCTCGAATCGATCTTAGGTCACATCTCGCCGAGTGTTGCCGCTCCCGAGCCGGTTTCCCCGATTCCGCCGATTCCACCGGCACCGAAGCCCCTCCCTTCAACCCGCAAGATCGCCCCAATCGCGCCCACCCGCGCTCGATCCCCCGAGCGCCCACGCGCATCTCTTTCCGAATATGGCATGATCGTCACGTCCGATCGTTCTTGGTCTCCCTTTCAAAAGCCGCTGGACCTGGAGTTCTCCGATGTCCGT
>JANRKW010000070.1:0-29085 GCA_033763215.1 Isosphaeraceae bacterium
CGCCGCGGTGCGTAACTCGGATGCGACCGGTCGTGAGATCGCGGATGGCGCCCCCGGCGTTGGCGGGGTCAAACTCCCTGCCGCTGACCGGTCCGCGTGCCCCGAGCGGGCGCGTGGGTGCGGTTCGCGGAACGGACACGATCTTCGCAAGCTACGACGGCGACGGCTGGACGGAGGAGAACGTCACGAACTGACCCCGAGCTTGCCGTCCGACTCTCTATTCCGACATCGCATCACAGTCCGTGGACGCCGCAGATGCACCTACTCAGTTTCCTCACCGATGCCGAAGCGAAGGTCCGGGTCGATGAACACTCGGTCATTCACTTCGATGAGCGGCTCGATGAACACGACATCCAGGTTGAGTATCGTCTCCTTTGCAGCGGCATGCTCTATCCCAGCCATTTCCTAAGTGACTGGAGCAAGAGTGATGGGGCACGCATACTCCTCTCTATGCCCATTCACCTCCTGGTCGCCAGCCAGCCGTTCGAGGACTACCCGCAAGAGTTGGTCTTGAGGTTTGCGGCTCCTCTCGTCACAGAGTCGAATGGCGTGATGACCCACCTGTACCATCCTGATAAGGAGGTTGCGTTTGATCTGGCAGCACTTCTGACGCTACTGTGCCGCCGCCTAGTCACCGTCGCAACCAAGGTTCGAGAGCAGCACGTCGGCTCGTCGGTTCCAGCCATTCTCGCCGATTTCCCAGTGCCAGCAGTAACACGCACGAGTCGGGTCTACTGGAGACCACGCCCGATTGAGGTCTCCTACCGGTACGATGGAGTCCATTACCGAAGCTGCCATCCGCCGAACGTTCCGTTCGACTCGTCTCAGGTGATGCACGTGCTCGCTAGGTTGCCGAAGATTAAGGAGGCAGCCGCCATCATTCGAGCAGCGAGGCTATATGCGTCGGCGATGGAGCGGATCGAAGACGAGCCTGATATCCCTTATCAGCTTTTGATTTCCGCCGTGGAGACTCTGGCTGGAGCAGCGCTCGAAGGTTGGGAGCCCGACGAGGTGCGGAAGATCGCCTCAAGAGGTGCGTTGATTTCTTACGCAAGGAAGACCGAGCACTTGAGCCCCGACATTGCCAAGCGAATTGCGCTGGAGTCTTGCAGGGACAACCCTTGGTCTAGCCAGAAGTTCAAGAAGTTCCTGCTTGACAATCTTGACCTAGGGGCGATGGAGGTTGCCGACGACCTCTTCATCGTGCCCACAGAGATGTGTCCGAAGCGTGACGAGATCGAGAAGGCAATTGGCGAAGTCTATCGGATCAGGAGCAGAGCTACCCACAGCGGGCAACCCTATCCACCCAGTGCAGCGATCGGACCATCGTCACGAGTTCCGATCCGGGCATACGACGCCCTAATCAACGAGCAGAGTCCGTTCCCGCCGATTGGGTGGTTTGAGAGAGTCGTCAATTATGCCTTCAACGGGTTCCTACGCAGTCGGTTAAGCCTGTAACCACGAATGGCTGCCCAGAATGCATGACGGGCTTTCGTCCAACTTTTGCTCGCCGCCGACCCGGCGAGACCCGCCCGTCGTTCTCACACAAAATGCAAACTACGCCGTCTGCACGGTGAGCGGCGGCTGGATCGCCGGTGCGGCAGATCGCTTGTCCGGGAGTGCCCGGAACTGCCGCTGCGTGTCATCGGGCAGTTCGCCAGGCACAGCGAGCAGCTTGGCACGTGGCTCGTCCAACATTTGCATGCCGGGCGGGGCATTGTCGTGCCCCAGGGCGGGATCGTTTAACTTTTGCACGACCGATGGTCTCGTCAGAATCCTCACGCCAGTCGGGAGGGCGTTCCTCGCCACCGGTCTTCTGGACTGAGGCAGCGTTCACCGGACGTGGCACCCCTGAACCTCATCGACAAACTCGGTCAGGGTGACGCTGAAGTTCCGCTTCAGGCGGTCGGCGAGGTTGTAACTCGACATGCCAAGTTCCGGGATGTCGCCATACTTGCGGTGCAGCCGCACCCCCCGCTTGAGGTAGGCGGCGACGACCTGCCGCACCTTGGGCAAGGTGAGCGGCTTGCTCAGCGGCCCGAGAATCTTCTCGACCTCCTTCGAGAGCGTCGTGTTGTAGTTCCACGACAACCGCCCGTTCAGGGCGAAGCTGGTCATGCCGATCTCGGGCAAATCGCCGTACTTGTAGCCGATGCGGATGCCCCTCGCCCAGTATTCCCGGATCAGTTCGTGCGTCCTGGCGAGCAGGTCGTCGTTGGGGTCGCCCATGACCGCACGGACCTCCTGCGCCAGCGTGGAGTTGTGGTTCCGCCGCAGGATCTTGTCCACGGCGCTCGCCGACCGCCCGAGTTCCGTCATCCATTCGGATTGGTGGAACGTCGGACGTTTGCCCGTCCGATCGGCTAACGCCCGGATGCCGTCGTGGATCTCCTCCAGGCTCGGCACTTCATGAACGATGTCCAGCAGTTGGCGAATCATCACCCCGTCGATGTTGTCCGAGCCGTAGCAGAGGACGCTGGGCACGGGCGAGTCCTTCTCCCACACCTTGTCGAAGCCCTTCTGGCGGATCGCCTCGGCGTCGATGCCCTTGGGTTTGAGGTTCCCCCGATCCAGTTCCTTGTTCTTCGGGTTGGCGATGCGGACGAGTTGGCTCAGCAGGGCATCCCGGAGGTCGCAGGGCTCCACCTCCTCGGGCACTCCGTGACGTTCGATCACCCGATCCGCCACGGCTTCGATCTGGGCGGCGTCGTCCTCGTCCTCGACGAGTTCGTAGCCCCGCAGTAGGTCGGCGAGCACCTGGGGGTAGGTCGAGCCGTAGACCTCCTGCAACGACTTCCGCCTTGTCGCTTTTCCCTTCGGGACGCCCTTGAGGCGCACAAGGCAGGGCATCAACTCGCCCTGGGTGACGATGCACGCCAGGAAGGCATTGAGGCGGTTGGAGAGCACCTGCCGCTTCTCTTCCAGGGTCATCTCGGGCGTCATGTCCGGGATGTAGTTGAGGATCTTCACGACCCTCTTCTCCGGGTGAGACCGCAGGGGGCGAAAGAACCGCTGGACCGCCAGGGTGACGCTCGACTCGCAGGCGTCGGTGTTGTGCATCCGGCTGCACGGCACCCAGTCCGTGCCCTCGTCGAAGAGGCGGCAGGCGATCACCGCCCGGAAGGACTCGGGGTTCCGGTTCAGCAGCCGCTTGTTCGCCTCCTGGGTGGAGGGGATCACCAGGTCCAGGATCTCGCCCTGCGGGAACAGATCTCCCAGCCCCTTCAGGATGCGGCCCAGGGTCTCATGGGTGCGGTAGCGGCGGGTCATCGCCGGGATGATGATGAGGTGCCTCTCGTCGGGCTCGCTGCGGATCATGTCCAGGAGCGGGGCGACGGGATCGACCTGGTAGCTCATGAAATCGAAGGACAGCGAACCGTCCTCGACCTGATCCTTGTACTCCCAGCACACGACGCCTCCGGGCTCGACCACCCGCCACAACTCCGAGGCGACCGCCTCGAAGTCGAATTCGTGCCTGCCGTAGTTGCGGGTCTTCCCCCAGGGTGGCGAGGTGACCACCAAAGGGATCGACTCGTCCGGGACATCCGCCAGTCCCGTGAGGGCATCACACTGGATCAGCTTGTTCATTGTGCGAATCTCCTGCGGTGAAGGTGCATGCGTGGAGGGGCTGGGGACCGTCCCCAGCCCCGTCCGGGTCGATCAGGCGGTGGCGGCGACGGCGAGGGTCTGGCGAAGGGCGGCTACCTTCGCCTCAATCTCGATGAGGAGGTCGGAGCAGTCGGCGGTGACGCCGCTGGTCTCGACATCGGCGATCAGGTTGAGCACCTGACCCAAGCGCTCGGCGGGGGTCAGATCCGGTCCCACCACGGGTTCGTTGAGCTTGCGGTCGGGTCCGGTCTCCCCGGTGACTGTGACGTGGCGATCCGGGGCGGCGGCGGTCGTAGGCGTGTCACCATCCGCAGAAGGTTCGGTGCGCCCGTTCACCGAGGGGAACGGGAGGGTGGCGGCGTCAGTCACCTGATCGGGGGTGGGGGTGGGCTGCTGCTTCTTGGAGGCGGGCGGTCGCTTGATGATCCCAAGCATGACCTTGAGGTCCGTGCTGGTCATATCCTCGCACGACTCCAGATCCTCGAAGCGGATTCGCTCATAGAGCTTGATGGCGTTGCTGGCGGTGCCGTGCGAGAAGGGCTGGGTCTTCAACCACTCCATCCACTCACCCTGACCCTTCTTGAGCTTCTGGATCAGGGCGATCGCCTCACCGAAGAGCCAAGTCTGCTGAATCGTCTTGCGACCGAACCCGGCGATCTTGTTGACGCAGGAGAGGGCATACTTCTCCAGGCGGTCGAGGGTCCAATCCTGCGAAGGGCGCTCGACGTTCGACAGGTTGGCGTTACCCATGAGTGATACTCCTCATTGGAGGGCTGTCGGCCATCCGCTGCGTCCGCTTGTCGTCCGCAGTCTTGAGCCGACTGTCGCTCAAGGTGGTGTCAGCGATGACCCAAATGCACAAAGCGAAATCTGCAACGCACAAAACATCCAATGCCTGCCAAGTCACATGACAGGAGGGTGCTCGCCCGGAACCTTCGCTGGGCGTGCGAGTGCATGGGCTACCGGAACCTCAAGGTGGCGGCAGAGGAGCTTGGTGTCGGGTACGACTGGTTGAGGCGGGCGGTCACGCAGGGGGTCAGCTTCAACCGTGGTGACAAGACGCCGCTGGATGACCTGGCAAAGTTCTTTGGGGTGTCGAAGGACGATCTATGGGGCGACCCCTCCGATCGTTTTCGGAAGGCGGTTCTCGTCAAGGCGAAGCCGGATCACGTCAAGCACAGCGTGACCCTGGAGGCGGTGCTGCGTCACTATGGGATGGATCGCCCGGCGCTCCTGGCAAAGTGCGTGGATGTCATCAATCACTACAGAGACAAGCTCGCCAACCCGAGCATCCCCGATCCCAAGGACCGTTACTGCCTCGTGGAAGCGAGTGCCACGGAGCCGATTTGGCCACGAAGCACCAATCCCGAGGCCATCGACCAGGCGGTGGAAAATCGGCTGAGCCAGATACGTCGTCTGCCCAAGCGGGAGGTCTTGGAAGCGGTAGTCCGGGCTCGGATCGAGCGGGAGCAGCGCCATGATCGGCTGAGCCGTTACCGTGATCTGGCAAACTGGGAGGCGACCCGAGCAGAGATCGTGGCGATGCTCGTCCACCTGCTGATGGAGGAGAGGGGCGTCGGTTCCGAAGCAGATGCGGCTGCCCTGACCGCCCTGGCGCAGCGCTACGCCCAACGGTTGTGGGACGGCGAGTTCACTCCGGGCAACTCATCGCCAGGTGGTGCCTAACTGGACGGGACGTGATCGGGCGATCAGGTGCCGGTCGGCTGCCCTGACGAACCCCGTCTCGGTGGTGTCTCGTCAGGCGGTACCCTCATCAGCAGGTGCGGGACAGGATGCGGGCGATCCTGACGTAGAGGCTCTCGGTCACCTGTCGGGGCGACTCGCCGCCGAGGCAGTCGAAGGTGTTCAGACCGTTGTCCAGGAGGATGTGCTGGTCGAACAGGTCGGGCGGCACGTCGAGCATGCGGTCGGCGTCACCCAGATACCCGTTCAGGGACAGCAGGCAAGTGCCCCGCTGGTGCCGTAGCCAGTCGTAGAGCCCGGCGTGGTCGAAGCCGCACTGGTAGTAGCGACCCTCCCCGGTGGCGAAGGGCGGGTCGAGGTACGCCACGTCGTAGGACAGCGTGTGGACCTCCCTGTAATCCCTCACGGAGAAGCTCACGTCCTGAGACCGCAGGCGGGCGTGCCATCGCTCGGCGAGCGCCCGGACACGCTCGGGCGGCGTGGCGGGGTTGGCGGGGTGATAGCCGACGTTGAACTCACCTCTCCGGTTAAACCTCACGTGCCCCAGGCGGCAGGTGCGAAGGAGGAAGAAGAAGAGGATGGGGTCGCCGGTCTCGTTGAACCGCTGTCGCACAAAATCGAAGTGGGCGGCACCCTCGGAGCACAGCCGTCGCCAGTGCTCGGCGTACCCCTCCACGAGCGGTCGGGGGTCGTCATGGACGAGCCGCCAGTTGGCGATCAGGGGCTCACAGCGGTCGGAGCACTCGATGCGGGCGACCTCGATGTCGCTGTCCAGGAGGGCGTCGAGGACGGCACCGCCGCCGAGGAAGGGCTCGAAGTAGGTGTCGATGATCCGTGGGAACCGGGCGACGATCTGGGTCGCCGTTCTTCGCTTGCTGCCCGTCCATTTGACCAGCGAATCACCCCGCCCTGTGGGGCTAAGAGCGAGTCGCTCGCGATGCGAATCTGGTTCGTTCACGGCAGCGGAGGGCTCGTCTGGTCAGAGGGCTTGAACCGGGCAGGTCAAGCCGACCAGATTGCCACACGAAATGCTACAACCCCGTTGCAACAAGAAATGCAACGGGGCTGTTGATCGTAAGTTATTGCTGCGATTCAACTTAGGAGAGCGGGCGACGGGATTCGAACCCGTGACGTCCAGCTTGGGAAGCTGGCATTCTACCACTGAATTACGCCCGCGGAGTCTCTTCATTGATACCGGCGCGGTGCTCCAAAAGCAAGGCGCGCGGGTGGCGAGGTCGGGAGATCCGGTTCGAGAAATCGGGTGATGCCGAGGATTCCGGTTGAAAGCGGGATGCGGCCGCGCGATGATCGCGGGGCGAGGCGGTCGGGCGAGAGGGTTCGGCCCGGTCGCGTTCGGATGGATTCACCCCTACGGAGGCATCGACGATGTCGCAAGGCATGATGAGAAGCGCAGCGATCCTGGCGACCGGGTTCGTGATCCTCGGCTTCGGCGCCTCGGCGCGAGCCGCGGACGACAAGAAGGCGAAGCCCGCTCTCGAGTCGGCCTCGGCGCTGGCGTTCGGGCCGAACGGCGTGCTGTTCGTCGGCGATACCAAGGCGGGCATGGTCGTCGCGATCGAGACGGGCGACACCCGCGCGGCGGGCGAAGCCGCTCCCATCAATGTCGCGAACATCAATGGAGCCGTCGCCGACATGCTCGGCACCAAGCCCCAGAACATCTCGATCAACGACGTCGTCGTGAACCCCGCCTCGGGCCGGGCCTATCTCTCGGTCGCGCGCGGCCAAGGGCCCGACGCGGTTCCCGTCCTGCTGAGCGTCGGTTCGGACGGCAAGCTCGCCGAAGTGTCGATCGATGCGGCCAAGGTCACCAAGACCGCGCTTCCGAATCCGGCGAAGGCCGGCGGCCGCGTGCAGCGGACCGACGTGATCACCGACATCGCGTTCGTCGACGGCAAGGTGCTCGTCGCCGGTCTCTCGAACGAAGAGTTCGCCTCGCGACTCGTCGCCCTCAAGTACCCGTTCGAGGACGCCAGCGAAGGCGCGGGGATCGAGATCTTCCACGGCGCCCACGGCCGCGTCGAGACCAACTCGCCGGTGCGGACGTTCGTCCCCTACGCCCTCAAGGATCAGACCTACATCCTCGCCGCCTACACCTGCACCCCGCTGGTCAAGATCCCCGTCGCCGAGCTCCAGCCCGGCGCAAAGGTCAAGGGCACGACGATCGCCGAGCTCGGCAACCGCAACAAGCCGCTCGACATGATCGTCTACACCAAGGACGGCAAGGACTTCCTCCTGCTCGCCAACAGCAACCGCGGCGTGATGAAGATCCCGACCGAGGGTGCCGCGACCGCCGCGTCGATCAACAAGCGGGTCGCCGATACCGAGGGCCTGAAGTACGAGACGATCGCCGCCTTGAAGGACGTCCTCCAGCTCGACAAGCTGAGCGCGACGCATGCGTTGATCCTCGCCCGCTCGGCCGAGGGCTCGCTCGACCTCAAGACGATCGACCTGCCGTGAGCGGGCCGATCCCCCGTCGAACGATCGCCGTCTGGGCGGTCGGACTCTTCACCGCGACCGCCGCCCTCTCGGCGGTCGCGGCCGACGATCCTCCGCGCCTGCGCTGGGAGAAGGATTCCGAACGCGGAGCGCGGGTCGTCGTGGAAGGTCTCGACCGCGCGCGGCTCGACACCCTCGAGACCCTGGCGGCCGACTCTCCGATCTGGGTCTCGTTCCTCGACGTTCGCCTCGCGGGCGCGTCGCGTCCGCTGCTCGGAGAAGGTCGGGTCGTCGGCGATCGCGCCGAGTTTCGTCCCAAGTTCCCGCTCGAACCGGGCTCGAGCTACACGGCGACGATGAAGCTCGCCGGCAAGGCGACGACGGCGGCGTTCACGCTCGCCGATTCGAAGCCGACCGCGCGGGCGACGCGCGTCCTCCGCGTCGCTCCGGCTCTCGACGTCGTGCCCGAGAACCTGCTCAAGATCTACGTCACCTTCTCGGCGCCGATGCGTCGCGGCGAGGTCTACCGGCGCGTCCGTTTGGTCGACGTCGAGTCGGGACCGGTCGACCTGCCCTTCCTCGAACTCGGCGAGGAACTGTGGGACAAGACGCAGACCCGAATCACGCTGCTCTTCGACCCCGGTCGAATCAAGCACGGACTCCGCCCCCGCGAAGAGGAAGGGCCGATCCTGCGGGCCGACCGCTCGTATCGCTTCGAGATCGACGCCGCCTGGCCCGACGCCGCCGGCAAGCCGCTCGCCGAGGGCTTTCGCTGGACCTTCCGCGCGGCTTCGGCCGACGCCGTCTGTCCCGACCCCAAGACCTGGAAGCTCGAGCCGCCGCCTTCGGGCGGGCGTCGCGCGTTGACCCTGCGATTCGAGGAGCCGCTCGACGACGCGCTCGCCTCGCGGTTGATCACGGTCGAGACGGCCGAGGGTGAAGCGGTCGAGGGCCGCGCCGAGGTCGATCGAACGGGTCGCGTCTGGAGTTTCCGCCCCAAATCGCCCTGGACGACGGAACCGCACCGGGTCGCGGTCGACCCTCGGCTCGAGGATCTCGCGGGCAACAGCGTCGCGAAGCCGTTCGAGGTCGACGTCTTCGTGGTCGATCGGCCCGAGGTCGTGGTCGAGCCGGTCTACTTGCCGTTCACGCCGCGGGGCGACTGATCGGGCTTCGGCGTGGAGTCGGTAACGGCGGGTGCGGTCGCGATCAACGCCCGCGCGGCCCAGCCCGCCGTCGACACGCGCTGGGCGTAGCTCTCGAGGCCCGCGGGCCGCGTCGTCTCGGGCCACGACCCATCGTCGAGTTGCGCTGCGATCAAATATCGACGTCCTCGCTCGATCATTTCTCGATGCTTCGATCGATCCCGCGCGAGCGCCAGGAGGACGACGGCGGTGTCGAACGGCTCGGGCGGGGAGTCGGCGTACGGTCCCCAGCCGCCGCCGTCGGCCTCTCCCTCTCGGATCCGCTCGAGCGCGTCGGCCGCGCGGGGGTGGTCGTCGCGTGCCTGGAGCACGACGGCGGCGTCGATGAGGGTGACGGGCGTGATCGCGTCGAGTCGAGCCTGGGCGCGGGCGATCGCATCGGCGAACCGACGCGGGTCGGCCGCGCGGAGGATGTCGCGCGCGGTCAAGGTGGCGAGCGGCGTTCCGAGCGTCGCGGGAGACCCGAGCGCCTCGGGACCTTCGGGAGCCCACGAGCCGTCGGGGCGTTGATCGGCGACGATCGCCCGGGCGACCTCGAGCAGCGGGCCGCGATCGGTCGCCTTGCCCGTGGCGACGGCGTCGGCGAGCGCGGCGGCGAATTGGAGCCGGGCGAGCCGCTTGTCGGAGAACGGCCCCTCGCCGCCGTTGTGCTCCCAGCGCTTGGGATCGACGAGCCAACCGTGCGAGTCGCGGAGCGGAGCGGGCAGCGGCCCCGGCCCCGCGGCGAGATAGAGGGCCCGCGCACCGTCGGCGTTGTTGTGACACGAGAAGCAGCGGTTCTCGCGCGACCAACGCGGGACTTCGCGCTCCAGATAGGCCAGAGCGCGGGGAAGGCCCGCGGCGGGCCGAACGGCGGGGTCGTCCGCCGCCTCGATCGCGGGTGCGATCGAGACGGCGAAGCCGAGGGCGAGCAGGCGGCGGGCGAACATCGGGTCGCTCCGGATCGAGGCTGGGATCCCGCTCAGAAGCCCGCGACTTCCCACCCCTTGCGATAGGTCCGCTTGACGAGCCGGTTGGCGGCGTCGTTGTCGGCGAAGACCATCGCCTTGGGGTCCCACTTCAGCTCGACGCCGGGGAACCGCGTCGCGAGGCAGCCGATCAGCACGAGCTCGGTGAGCGGGCCGGCGTAGGAGAAGGGCGCGGAGGTCTTGCCCTCGCCTCGGCAGGCGTCGACCCACTGGAGATAGTGGTCGTTGCCGCCGACGTCGGGCAGCTTGGCGTCGGTCGGCTTGCCGTCGACGTAGACGACCGGCTCGTCGATGTAGGGCGTGTAGAGCGTCCCCTTCTCGCCGACGTAGATCGAGCCTTGGTCGGAGAGGGCGCGGTCGCCGAGGAGCTTGCGGATCTCCTCGGGGGGCCGGCGCGAGCCGTCGTACCAATGGAGGACGACGTTCGCCTCGGTGTGCGCCGTGCCGGGGAAGTCGTAGCGGACCTGGGAATCGAGCCCCCAGCTCAGGTCGACGGGCGAGCCGCCGGTCGAGACGACGCGGTGCGGGAAGGTGAGCTCGAGGGCGCCGAAGACGGGGTCGAGGATGTGGCAGCCCATGTCGCCGAAGGTGCCGGTGCCGAAGTCGAGCCGCTTCCGCCATTCACCGGGATGATAATATCCATTGATGAAAGGCCGATCCTGTGCGACTCCGAGCCAGAGGTTCCAGTCGAACTTCTCGGGGACGGCGTCGGTCCGCATCGGGGCGGGCTTGGAGTCGCCCCAGCGCTTGCCGCTCCAACTGTGGACCTCGCGGATCTTGCCGACGACCCCCGCATGGACCCCGGCGACGATCTTGCGGTGCACGGGATGCGAGTGGATCTGGATGCCCATCTGGGTGACGAGCTTCTTGTCGGCGGCGACCTGGGTGAGCCGGCGGGCTTCGTGCAGCGTCTGCGTGAGCGGCTTCTGGGTGTAGACGTGCAGCCCGCGGTTCATGGCGCTCATGGTGATGGGCGCGTGCATATGATCGGGCGTGGAGATGTTGGCGCAGTCGAGGTCCTTCTCCTTGTCGAGGAGTTCGCGCCAGTCCTGGTAGACGCGCATCTTGGGGAATCGCTTGCGGAGCCCCTCGGCGCGGCGGAGGTCGACCTCGGCGACGGCGACGGGCTCGAGGTGCTTGCTCGTCGAGAGCGAGTCGAGGTCGGCCCCGGCCATGCCCGAGGCGCCGAAGCTCGCGTGCAGCAGGGTCTCGTTCGGCGAGGCGCCCGCGGAGTGGGCGCGGAAGACGGCGGGGAAGGCGAAGCCGGCCGCGACGTTGCGGAGCGCTGCGCGGCGGCTGATGGGAGTCTGCTGGGACATCGGTGGGAATCCTCGGCGGGTCCGGAGATGCGGCGAGATGCTCGAAGACTATCGCGCGGGTCGGCCTCGATCCATCGGGTCGATCGGGAACCGGTCGCGAAACGCGGAGGCGCCGCCCGAGTTCGCGCGGGCGTTGAACCCGACGACCGGCCGACGGATAATGAACATGGTTCGTTTCGCCTCGTTCGCAGGACTCGTCGAAAGGCACGCCCGTTCCATGCTCGCAGCCCGCGTGATGACCGGTCTCTCGCTGGTCGCGGCGTTCCTCGTGGTCGTCGTCTTGGATGAGAAGCTCAGCCCCTGGTATCCCTTCTGGTTCGTGATGTGCTCGATCGGCGTGACGCTCGGCGCACGCGAGATCACGGCGCTCCTGGGCCGGACCGGCGCCAAGCCGTCGGGCAATGCGGTCGTCGGCGGCGTGCTCCTGATCGTGTTCGCGAACTGGGCGCCCCACGTCCTGGGGCTGTACGACACCCCGAGCGACGGACGATTCGACCCGCTCGCGCCGATCCATGTGATGTCGTGGTCGCTCTGGGCCTACGCGGCGATCGTGATGTCCGTCTTCCTGGCGCAGAGCGTCCAGTTCGAACGCCCGGGGGCGACGACCGCCACGATCGCCGGGACCTTGCTCGCCGTCGCCTACGTCGGCCTGCTCGGCTCGTTCGTGATCCAGATGCGCTGGCTCGACGGCAAGTTCCACGGCTTGGTGCCGCTCGTCTATCTCGTGGCGACCGCGAAGATGAGCGATACCGGGGCCTATACTCTCGGAAGGATCGCCGGCAAGCGCAAGCTCTGGCCGCGATTGAGCCCGAACAAGACGGTCGAGGGGGCGCTCGGAGGCACGATCGGCGGCGTCGCGGCGGCGTTGATCGTCACCGCGGTCGCCCGCTACGCCCTCGGCGCCGAGAGCCTGAGCTGGCTCTCGGCGATCGGCTTCGGGCTCGTCGTCGGCACCGCCGCGCAACTCGGCGACCTCATGGAGTCGATGATCAAGCGCGACTGCGACCGCAAGGACGCGTCGGACACGCTCCCGGGCTTCGGAGGCGTGCTCGACGTGCTCGACTCGGTCCTCTTCGCCGGCCCGGTCGCCTACGGCTACTGGGTGCTCATGGGCCCTTGAGCGGGGACGGCCCGGCGGCGAGACGGCCGAGACGCGCGGTGCGGGAGACGGGCGAACGTTTTCCCCCGCGGATCGAATTTTCCCGATTGTTTTTTTCGATCGGTCGACCCCATAATGTCGAGTTGCGACCCTCGCGGGGAACGTGTTTCCCGGCGGGGTCGTCGCGACGGCGCGAGCGCTCCGCGAGTTGCGGCGTGCAAGCCTTGGGAAGGAACGGCATGGCGGAAGTCACGATCGCTCTCGACAGCCACGACGAGGAACTCGCCGTCTTCGGGAGTCGAGATCAATATCTCCGCCAGATTCGCGATGCGCTCGGCGTGAAGGTCGTGGCGCGTCACGGCGAGGTGAAGATCGAGGGCGAGGTCGACCGCGTCGAGTTGGCTCGCCGGGTCTTCGAGGAGATGCGGCTCGCGTATCGCCGCGGCCAGACGATCAGCGGAGGCGACGTCGCCGACCTGGTCGAGTCGATCCACCAGCCGAACGAACCCGACCGAGGCGACTTCTTCGAGTTCCGCGAAGGGAACCGCGCGGTCAAGGCGCGGACCGACGGGCAGTCGCGCTACATGCGGGCCCTGCGCGACAACGAACTCGTCTTCGCGATCGGGCCGGCGGGTACGGGCAAGACCTACCTCGCCGTGGCGATGGCGGTCTCGGCGCTGCGGAAGGGGAAGATCAAGAAGATCATCCTGGTGCGTCCGGCGGTCGAGGCGGGCGAGCATCTCGGCTTCCTGCCGGGCGACCTCGAGGCGAAGATCAACCCCTATCTCCGCCCCTTGCTCGACGCCCTCCACGACCTGATGGACTACGACCAGATCCGCCGCTACATGGGCAACGACCTGATCGAGATCGCCCCCCTCGCCTACATGCGCGGTCGAACGCTCAACGACGCGGTCATCATCCTCGACGAAGGCCAGAACGCCACGGTCCCGCAGATGAAGATGTTCTTGACCCGGATGGGCGAGAATGCGCGGATCGTGGTGACCGGCGACACCACTCAGGTCGATCTGCCGCCCGCGACGGTCAGCGGTCTGGCCGATGCGGTGGAGCGCCTGCGTCACGTTCCGGGCGTCGGCATCGTCACTCTCTCGCGGGCCGACATCGTTCGTCACCCGCTCGTCCAAGCCATCGTGAACGCTTACGAAGACACCGAGCCGGCGAGACGCGAGGAGGGCGGAGCGGCGCTCGCTCCCCACCCGGATCATCCTCCATCATCGCCGCGCCCGGCCGCCTCGGAGTGAGGCGGCGCGCCGCGAGCGAACCTCGCAGGCGCCCAGTCCGACCCGCGTGGGTCGGACGCACTCCAGCGCGGGGCCGACTTCGAGTCGACTGACCGCGCCGGCTGAGACACTTCATCCATGAGCCTCGGTAAACGTCGCCCGAAACTCTCACGCATCTCCATCCGCCAGGCGGGCCCGACCTCGATTCAAGAGGATCGGCTCGCGCGTCGTCGCGATCGGTTGGCTCGTCTCGTCGTCGTCGGTCTCGCGATCGTCGCGACCGCCGCACTCATGAACGGACTCGGGCCGCCCTTCCCCTATCGTCTCGGCCAACGCCCGAATCGCGACATCCGCGTCAACGTCCCGCAGTTCCTCTGGCTCGACCCGATCAAGACCAGCTCCGAGCGTCAACGCGCGGCCGATGAAGTCCCGCCGTCGATGCTCAACGACCCCGCGCCGATCCGCGACCTCGCCGAACGCGTCGACGACCTCGTCCGCGCCGTCGCCAAGGCGAAACGCATCGGCGACCTCCCCTCGAATCTCCGAACCACCTGGAAGCTCACTCCCGCCGTCTTCGACGACATCCACGAAGCGGCCGACACCCCCGACCGCCTCGAGATCCTCCGAGGAGCCGTCCGCAAGGCGTTCCAGCCCCTCATCGACAACGGCATCCTCGGCCCCGGCAGCCTGCCTCGGCAGGAAGAGGCGAGCCGGAGCTTCTCGATCCGAACGCTCGAGCAGTCGCCCGCCGACGCCCGTACCGCCTCGCTCGACCGCGTGCTCCGGGAACGGATCGCCAAGCCCGACGGACCGGTCCGCGTCGAGTTCGTCGAGTGCTTCGGCAACCCCGAACTGGGCGACGCCCTCTTCTCGCTCGTCGCCGACAAGCTCGCCGGCACGCCGACCCTCACCTACGAATCCGACCTCACCGCCGCCAACCGCGAGTCGGCCCGGCGCGCCGTCGCCGACGTCTTCGTCCCCTACAAGCGCGGCGACGTCCTCGTCGAGCAGGACAAGGAGATCCGCGACGAACACCTCCTCCTGCTCCGCAAGGAACATGAGACCGCCGTCGCCTCGATCGGGCTCGACGGCAAGATCCGCCGCGCTCTCTCAGGCGCGGTGCTCGTCGCCGCGCTCTTCGGGCTGGTGGCGATCTACACGATCCGACACGAGCCGAGGATCGCGTCCGACATCCGCCGCGTCGCGATCGTCTGCGGCCTGGTCGTCGCGACGATGGGGCTCGTCCGCGTCCTCGCCCCCCAGCCTTGGGACGCCGAGCTCGTGCCCGTCGCGATCACGGCGATGATCCTCGCGATCGCCTACAACCCGAACTTCGCCCTCATGACGACGTTCGGCCTCTCGATCCTCACCACGCTCGCCACCGGCGGCGGTCTCGGATATCTCGTGATCCTCATGGGAGGCACCGCGGCGGGCGTGCTCACGCTCCGCGAGGTCCGCACCCGCACCAAGCTCATCAAGGTCGGCGCCACCGCCGCGCTCGGTTACGCGGTGCTGACCTGGGCGGTGGGTCTCTGGCAGGATCAGCCGCTCGGCCTGATCGGCTCCGACAGCCTCTGGCGCGCCGGCTGGGGCCTGATGGCGGGCTTCTTCCTGGGCGGCAGCCTGCCGTTCGTCGAGACCGCGTTCGGGATCGTCACCGGGATCAGCCTGCTCGAGCTGGGCGACATCACCCACCCCCTGCTCCAGGAGCTCGTCCGACGCGCTCCGGGCACCCACAATCACTCGATCACCGTCGGCACCATCGCCGAGGCCGCCGCCGAACGAATCGGAGCCAACGCCCTCCTCGTCCGCGTCGGCGCGTATTTCCACGACATCGGCAAGATGCTCAAGCCGCACTACTTCGTCGAGAACCAGGTCGGCGGCGCGAATCGCCACGCCAATCTCGCTCCCGCGATGAGCACCCTGATCATCATCGGACACGTCAAGGACGGCGTCGACCTCGGTCGCAGGCACCACCTCCCCGAGCCGATCATCGACCTGATCGAGCAACACCACGGAACCACGCTCGTCGAATACTTCTACCACGAAGCCCACAAGCGCAACGGACAGAACCCCGACGCGTCGAACGTCCTCGAGAGCTCGTTCCGTTACCCCGGCCCCAAACCGCGCTCGAAGGAGGCCGCCATCCTCATGGTGGCCGACTGCGTCGAGAGCGCGAGCCGCACCCTCTCCGAACCCACGCCGGCCCGCATCGAGGGGCTCGTCCGAGACCTCATCGAGAAGCGGCTCCGCGACGGTCAATTCGATGAATGCGGCCTGACGCTCCGCGAGATCAGCGAGATCCGCGAGAGCCTCATCAAGTCGATCATCGGAATCTATCACGTCCGGGTGAGATACCCCGAACCCCGCAGCGAACAGAGAACCGCCTGAAGCCCATGGAACAGACCACCCTCGCCCCCGCCGCCGAAATGGTCGTCGACGTCACCGACGCGCAGACCTTGGTCCCCGGAGTCGACCGCGCGGAGATCGCTCGACTCGTCCGGCGAACCCTCGCCCGCGAGGGCGTCGACGCCTGCGAGATCTCCGTCTTCATCGTCGACGACGCCGCCGGTCGCGAGATCAACGCACGCCACCTCCGGCACGACTGGGAGACCGACGTCATCACCTTCCCCCTCTCCGAACCCGACGACGAACGGCTCGCCGGCGAACTCGTCGTCTCGATCGAGATGGCCTGGAAGACCGCGGCGTCGGTCGGCGTCGACCCCTGGACCGAACTCGCCCTCTACATCATCCACGGCCTGATGCACCTGCTCGGTTACGACGATCAGACGCTCGAGGACTCCGACCGGATGCGCGAACGCGAGGCGTTCCACCTCCGCGCCGAAGGCCTCGCGAACAGCTTCGGACTCGTCGCCTCCGCGCCCGGGACGCTCGGCCGGGAGGGCGAACCGTGCCCGGCCTGAGCCTCGCACTCGTCGCGCTCGGCCTGCCCGCTCTCCTCTTGCAATCGGTGTCGGTCGCCCTCGCGCGGGCTCTGCGGACCTACTCCCGGAGCCGGCTCGAGGAAGTCTGCGAACGCGTCGGCGTGCCCGATCGCGTCGAAGAGATCGAACGCGGCTGCGAAGATGTCGAGCGCGCGGCCGAGACCCTCGGCATCCTCGGAGGATTCCTCCTCGCGACGCTCGCAGGAATCCTCCTCTTCGCGGGCGACGTCGAACTCCGCACGCCTTGGCTCGGCGTCGTGCTCCTCCTCGCCGCGATCCTCGGCCAGGTCGTCGCGGGCGCGGTGGGCCGCGTCTGGGCCGAGTCGTTGCTCGTGCGCGTCTGGCCCGCCACTCCGTTCGTTCGCATCCTGGCCGCCCCCTTGACCGGCTTCGCCTCGCTCGCCGAAGGCCTCGCCGAACGCGCGGCGGGACTCGAGGAAGATCCCCGGCCCGCCTCCGTCGAAGTCGAGATCCCGCCCGACCTCGACCATCCCGAGGACGAAGAGCCCGAGCTCCCTGAGTCGATTCGAGACATGCTCGAGCGCGTCGTCGAGCTCACGCGCCGGCAAGTCTCCGACTTGATGCGGCCCCGCGGCTCGATCCTCCAACTCTCCGACCAGGTCGACGCCGAAACCGCCGCGCGAGCCTTCGCGTCCTCGGGCTACAGCCGGATCCCGCTCTTCGGCGAGACCCGCGACGACATCGTCGGCGTGCTCTACGCCAAGGATCTCCTCGCCGCGCTCCATTCCGATGCGGGCGGCTCCGTCGAGCCCCGACGTCTCGCGCGCCCTCCCTACCTCGTGCCCGACACGATGCAGGCGAACCAGCTCCTGGCCGATTTCCGCCGGCACAAGGTGCAGATGGCGATCGTGCTCGACGAATACGGCGCGGTGGTCGGCCTGGCGACGTTCGAGGACCTGATCGAGCAGATCGTCGGGCCCGTCTCCGACGAACACGACCAGGAAGTCCCCGGCGCGGTCGTCGACCTCGGCGAGTCGACCTGGGACGTCGCGGCCACCCTCCCCGTCGAAGATCTCGAGGAACACCTCCGAATCCAGATCCCCCGGTCCGACGACGTCGAGACCGTCGCCGGCTTGGCGTTCCATCACTTCGGCCGCCTCCCCGAGACGGGCGCGAGCTTCGACGTCGACGGCGTCTCGCTCACGGTGACCGAAGTCGTCGACCGCTCGATCCGCCGAGTCCGCGTCAGCGTCCGTCGCCCTTGAATCCGACGCCGACCGCGCCGCCGCTCAACCCGGGGACCTTCGAGAGATGCCCGCGGTCCGCTCGCCCGCATTGATCATTCGTCGCGTCGAGGTCTTCGAGACGAGCCTGATCGTCACCGCCTTCAGCCGCGAACTCGGCAAGATCTCCGCGCTCGCCAAGGGAGCGAGGCGGCTGAAGTCGACCATGCGAGGTGGCCTTGACCTCCTCGCCCATTCCGATATGGTGTGCCTGCACAAGGCGTCCGACGCGCTCGACCTCGTCACCGAGGCCGCGGCCATCGAGCGCTTTGGGCCCCTTCGCCGCGACTTGGCGGCCCTGTATGCCGGCTACTACATTGCCGAGCTGCTGTCGGAATTGACCGACCACCACGATCCGCACCCCCTCCTCTTCGACGCGGCGATCATCACCTTGCGGCATCTGGGCGACCCGGTCTTGCGGCCGAGGCGCGTGATCCGGTTCGAGCTGGCCTGCCTGCGCGAGCTCGGACTGATGCCCGCTCTCGACGACTGCGCCCATTGCGGCGTCGGCGTCGAGCCCGCATCGGTCCGCGATCGCGTCGCGTTCGGCCTCGCCACCGGCGGGGTGCTCTGCCCCGCCTGTCGACCCGGCGTCCCGCACGTGGCGACTCTGTCCGGTCGGACCCTCGAGGGGATCCGCGTCCTGGCTTCCCCCGGAAACGCCTGGCGCGACCCCGGTTGGAACCCGTCGACGCTCGGCCCCATCCGCGCGACCCTCGGCGCGGTCATCAGCCACTGGCTCGGGCGCCGCCCACGTCTTCTGCCTTATCTCGGAGCCTGATCGCATGGCCCTGGACGATCTCCAACCGAACCGACCCTCGGATCGCACGAGCCGAGCGACCGCCTCCGCAAGCCTCGCCCTCGCCGCGACACTCCTCGCCGCGGGCTGCTCCGCGGGCGGAGGACCCCTCGCGCGGCTCAAGGGAATGGGCAAGGGCGACTACGCCAACGGCGCGCCCGCACCCCATACCGAGGCCTCCAGCTCCCAGAATCTCATGAGCCGCTGGCTCACTCCCTCCAAGACTCCGCACACCTCCGACTCCGAGACCAAGACCGCGGGGCTCGTCCTCGGCGAGGACGGCTGGGCCCCCATGAAGGTCAAGCCCGACCCCGAGGCCGACGGCGAACTCGCCGCCGCCCAGAAAGACGCCCAAGAAGGCCGCTTCGCCCCCGCCGAAGCCGCCTTCGCCCGCATCGCCAAGAAGCGAAAGGGCACCCCCTGGGGCGAAAAGGCCCAGTTCTATCTCGCCGAGTCCCAATTCAAGCGCGGACAGTTCGTCAACGCCCACGACTCCTACGAGATCCTCATCAAGGACTACCCCGGCACCGACTTCCTCGACGAACTCGTCAAACGCGAATACGAGATCGGAATCACCTGGCTCGCCGCCGCCGAGGGATCGCTCGAACCCGACAAACAGCCCGGAATCCAGGACCGGATCATCGGCAAGTTCCCCGTCGTCGACACCGGCGGACACGGCATCAAGGCCCTCGAACACGTCCGGCTCCACGACCCCATCGGCCCGCTCTCCGACGACGCCGCCTTCCGCACCGCCGAGTACTACGCCAAGATCCGCGACTACGAGACCGCCGCCCTCTACTACGACCAGCTCATCACCGACCACCCCAAGAGCCCCCTGCTCCAGAAAGCCCAGCTCGCCAGCATCGACGCCAAGCTCAAGGCCTACATCGGGCCGAAGTACGACGGCCGCAACCTCGAGTCGGCCCGCGACCTCGTCAAGATGAGCATGACCACCTTCCCCGAGAAGACCGAGAGCGCCGACAAGCTCTACAAGACCCTCGACGTCATCAGCGACCAGGAAGCCGAACGAGCCTACCGCGTCGGCGACTACTACATGCGCACCGGCAAGGTCACCTCCGCCGAATACTACTTCGGCATGGTCATCGCCAAATGGCCCAAGAACGAATGGGCCAAGAAGGCGAAGGAGAACATGGCCGTCCTCGCCAAGATGGAACGCAAGACCTGGGTCCCCTCGACCATCATGGCCGCACCCAGCTCGACCGACCAATTCAGCGGCGGCCAGGCCTCGTCGATGGGTCCCAACGGCCTGCCCAACGCCTTCTGATCGTTTCGAGCCGCTCGCCTCTCCGCGGGCGGCGCCGCTTCTCCCCGACCGCGATCGACGAACCCGAACAGGACGACGAGGCGCCCATGGACGGCCCGATCTCCCGACGCAGGCTCCTCTCCGCCGCCTCCGTCGCCTCCGCGCTCGCCGCGACCGCGCTCGGATGCGGCTACACGCTCCGCCCGCCGTTCAACGACTCGATCCGCACCGTCTACGTCCCCGTCTTCCGCTCCGTCTCCTTCCGCCGCGACGTGAACCTCAAACTCACCGAGGCCGTCCAGAAGGAGATCCGCACCCGCACGCCCTTCAAGGTCGTCGGCTCGCCCGATGGAGCCGACTCGATCCTCGAGGGCTCCGTCGACTTCGCCGACAAGAACCTCGTCGTCGAGAACCCCTACAACCTCCCCCGCCAGCTCACCGCCACCCTCACCGTCTCGGTCACCTGGACCGACACCAAGGCCGGTCGCAAGGTCACCGAGCCCGTCGTCGTCTCCGAGATCGTCAACTTCATCCCGGAAGTCGGCGAAGGTTCCGAGGCCGCCTTTCAGAAAGCCTGCGAGCGCCTCGCTCGGCAGATCGTCGGTATGATGGAACAGCAGTGGTGACCCTCGCCTCGGATCGACGCGAACCGACCAAGCCCATGCCGCACTGGACCGCCCGCCGCCTGACGCTCCTCGCGCCCGAGTCGCCGCCGACCCGACCGCTCGTGATGGGCATCGTCAACACGACGCCCGACAGCTTCTCCGACGGCGGCCTCGCCCTCGAGCCCGACGACGCCCTCGCCCACGCGCGACGGCTCGTCGCCCAAGGGGCCGACTTGCTCGATATCGGCGGCGAATCGACCCGGCCCGACGCCCCCGTCGTCGCGCTCGACGAAGAGCTCCGCCGCGTCCTCCCCGTCGTCGAACGCCTCCTCGCCCTGCCCGACGCCCCTCCGATCTCGATCGACACCAGCAAGCCCGAAGTCGCGCGCCGAGCCCTCGACCTCGGCGCCTCGATCATCAACGACGTCACCGCGCTAGCCGATCCCGACATGCGCCGCGTCGTCGCCGACTCCGGCGCCGGCGTCGTCCTCATGCACATGCGCGGCGACCCCCGAACCATGCAGCTCGCCCCCCGATACGACGACGTCGCCGCCGAGGTCGTCGACTTCCTCGCCCGTCGCATCGAACTCTGCATCGCCGACGGCATCCCCCGCGAACGCATCGCCGTCGACCCCGGCATCGGTTTCGGAAAGACGCAGGAACACAACCTCACTCTCTTGCGCGAGATCCCGCGCTTCCGCGAGCTCGGCTGCGCGATCCTGATCGGAGTGTCGCGCAAGGGGTTCCTCGGTATCATCACCGGACGTCCGCGACACGAGCGCGCCGTCGCCTCCGCGGTCTGCTCGCTCCACGCCGCGACCCTGGGCGCGAGCGTGCTCCGCGTCCACGACGTCGCCCCCCTCGTCGACGCCCTCGCCGTCTGGTCGGCGCTCGAGGGCCCCTTCCCGATCGAAACGTCGCCGCGGCGACCCGCCCAAGGACACGCTCGATGACCGCCGACGACCCGATCCTCGCCGTCTGCCGCGACCTCGCTCAACGCGCCTCGCGCGCCGCCCGCGGCATGGCCCTCGCCTCCGGAGCCGCCAAGAATCGCTGGCTCGAACGCGCGGCCGACGCCGTCGTCCGCCGGGCCGACGAGATCCTCCAGGCCAACGCCCTCGACGTCGACGCCGCACCCGGACTCGGACTCAACGCCGCCGCCGTCGACCGGCTCCGGCTCGACCTCCCCCGACTCGAGGCGATCGCCCGCTCGCTCCGCGAGGTCGCCGCGCTGCCCGACCCCGTCGGCGAGACGATCGAAGCCTCGATCCGTCCCAACGGCCTCGAGGTCTCGCGGATCCGCGTTCCCCTCGGCGTCGTCTTCATGATCTACGAGAGCCGCCCCAACGTCACCGCCGACGCCGCCGCCCTCTGCGTCAAGAGCGGCAACGCCGCCATCCTCCGCGGCGGCAAGGAAGCCATCGCCTCCAACCGCGCCCTCCACGCCGTCCTCGCCGGCGAACTCGCACCCGCGGGGCTCCCCGACGACGCCGTCCAACTCGTCCCCATCACCGACCGAGAAGCCGTCGGCAAGCTCCTCGCCATGCCCGAGGCGATCGACCTCGCCATCCCACGCGGCGGCGAGAGCCTGATCCGCCGCGTCGTCGCCGAAGCCAAGATGCCCGTCCTCAAGCACTATCAAGGCAATTGTCACGTCTTCATCGACTCGTCCGCCGACCTCTCGATGGGTACGCGGATCATCGTCAACGCCAAGGCCCGCAGGCCCGGAGTCTGCAACGCCGCCGAGACCCTGCTGGTCCATCGCGACATCGCCCCGCGCTTCCTCCCCGCCGCCGCCCGCGCCCTTCAGGACGCCGGCGTCGAGCTCCGAGGCGACGCCCGAGCCCGAGAGATCGTCCCCTCCATGACTCCCGCGGTCGAGCTCGACTGGGAAACCGAATACCTCGACAAGATCCTCGCCGTCGCCGTCGTCGACTCGCTCGACGACGCCGTCGCCCATATCGATCGCTACGGGTCCAAACATACCGACGCGATCGTCACAGCCGACCTCGCCGCCGCCCGCCGCTTCGTCCGCGAGGTCGACAGCTCCGCCGTCGTCGTCAACGCCTCCACCCGCTTCAACGACGGCGGCGAACTCGGCCTCGGAGCCGAGATCGGCATCAGCACCGACAAGTTCCACGCCCGCGGCCCCTGCGGGCTCCGCGAACTCACCACCACCAAGTGGATCATCCTCGGCGACGGACAAGTGCGCGAGTGACTTCGATATGTCGACACGAAAAAGGGCGACGCCGAATCGATCCGATCCGGCATCGCCCCTTCGTGGATTCCGTCGTCCCGAACGAACCGATCAGACCAACTCGTGAATCGGCTCGAACTTGTCGAGCAGATACATCGGTCGATTGTTCTTGTCGGTGACATATGTCTCGGCGTCGAGCCCGAGATTCTTGTAGAGCGTCGCGAACACTTCCTGGAAGTGCACCGGGCGATCCTTGGGAACCTCGGCGAGCTTGTTCGTCCGGCCGATCACCTGCCCGGTCCGCATCCCGCCGCCCGCGAGCAACGCGAACGAAACCGGCGGCCAGTGATCGCGACCGGCCTGCGGGTTGATCTTCGGCGTCCGGCCGAACTCGCCCCAGACCACGACCGACACGTCCTTGTCGAGCCCGCGCATGTGCAGGTCGTCCACCAAGGCCGAGAGCGCCTTGTCGAGCTTGGGGATCCGCTCGGCGTTGTTCCGGAAGTTGTCGCCGTGGGTGTCCCACCGGCCGAAGCTCAAGGTCACGCACCGCGCCCCGGCCTCGACCAACCTCCGCGCCATCAAGAATTGATCATTGTAGCACGGCGGACCGTCGGCCTCCTGCCGCGTGTCGCCGAAGCCGTAGCGGGCGCGGATCCGAGGGTCTTCCTTGGTCACGTCGAGAGCATCGAACAGCCGGCGCGTCGTCAGGATGTCGAACGCCCGCCGCGAGAACGTGTCCATCCCCTGCACCGCTTCCGATGCGTCCACCGTGCGCCGCCAGTCGTCGAGCTCGCCCAGGAGATTCTGCCGACCCACCAGCCGATCGGTCGACACCACGATGTCGTCCCCCGGCTTCGCGCTCTCCGTCTTCGCCGCGCCCCGCGTCACGCTGAAACCCGCCGCCCCGCGGAACGGCGTATAGGGCGCATGTCGCACCCCGAGATAGCCCGGCTCGCCCGGATTCCCCCAACGCACCTCGCCCGTCACGGGCGCCAGGCCCACGAACGGCGGCATGTCGGGATTCACGGGGCCGTGGAGCCGCGACAGGATCGAACCCAGGCTCGGACGGCCGCCCTGCACCTTGCCGATCGCGTCGGTATATCCCGTCAAGCATTGATAAGCCGAGTGGTCGCCGCCCGCACCCACGATCGTGCGGATCACGGCGAACTTATCCATCATCTTCGCCAAGAGCGGCATGTGCTCGCAGATGTCGAGACCGGGCACGTTCGTCGGGATCGGCTTGTAATCCCCGCGAATCCCGCTCGGCGCGTCGGGCTTGAGGTCGAACATATCCTGGTGCGGCGGGCCGCCCGCCAGGAAGACCATGATCACCGCCTTGTGATTCGACCGGATCCCCGCCTTCGCCTCGGCCTCCAGGATCGCCGGCAGGCTCATCCCGCCCATCGCGAGTCCGCCGACCTTCAGGAAATCGCGCCGGGAGACCCCGTCGCAGAAACGTCCCGACTCTCTTCCGGCGATGTTGAGCATGGCGGGCTCCGGAGGCTCCCCGGAGCCGCAATGGGCGGGCTCGGCGGGGCGGGTTCGGGGGCGGTGGGATTCGATCCGACACAACTGGCCGATCTCTCTTATCGTATCCGATCTCCGAGCATTGTTGAATCCTTTTCCCAAGATTCTCAACGCATGCCGGCACCGACCCCTCTCGAAGGAACCTCGAGCCGCCCGCCGATCGTCTCCGGTTCCGTATACCCCCGACGCAGCATCACCTCGCGCAACTCCTTGCCTCGCTCCACGATCAGCCGCGCGGCGTCGACGATCGCCCCCGGGGCCCCCTCCAACACCTTCTCCGAGAACGGTCGGTACCGATCGAACCGGCGGATCGTCTCCAGCAACCGCGTCGCGTCGGGATCGAACCCCGGATCGATCTCGACCCCCCGCGCAGCCCCCGGCTTCGACAGCCGTTCCGCCGCCGCCGTGAACCCCGCCGGATCGCTCGCCGCCCAACCCAGGATCGCCTCGTTCACCCGCAACGCCGGCGCATCGCTCTCGTCCCGACCCAGCCATCGCCTCAGGAACGCCGGCGCCGAGTCGACCCAACTCTCCGCCTTCAAGGGCTTTCCGACGCCCACCGCCGGCTCGGTCGCCGTCACGTCGAGCATCAACTGCAGCGCGAGCGCCGTTTGAGCCGTCTTCGGACCGTGAAGCGCCAGCACCGGCGCCCCGCCCAACCCCCGAGGACGCGACTCCCACTCCGGACGCATCACGAACAACAGCCTCGAGAACGCATCCGCCTTCGAATCCGCCGTCAACAAGACGATCCAAGGGTACTCCAGCCGGTTCGTCGCCGTGAACCTCAGCCCCGGGCCGATCTTGCCCAATTGCTGCAACGTCTCGAAATACCCAAACGGAGTCGACGTCCCGTTCACCATCAACACCATCGCGTCCTTCGGCAGGCGGTCGTTCAAGGCCGCCAGATTCGCGGGCCCCAACGCGTCGTACCAGTAGCTCAACTCCAGCCCGCGCCTCCAGGCTCCCCTCGGTCCACCCGCCGCCGCGTTGAAATACGAGAGCTCGTACGGATGGATCCAGGCCGTCTCGAGCGCCGCCGGCGCGACCACCGCCAAGCCCAACGCCGCCGTCGGCCACTTCGTCTTCCCGGACTTCCAAGTCCGCGCGATCCAACCCGCCCCCGCCGCCACACCCCACCCGGCGAACGCCGCCACGAAGAAGAAGCTCGGCAAGAGCAGACGCGTGCCGTCGTGGCCCGGGATCGGGAACACCCGAGCCATCGGTAAGATCGCCATATTGAGCAGGAAGTACCACCCCATACCGTCGTCGCCCGCCGACCGCCGGCACCTCGCGACCACCCCCGCGACCGCCGCCGCCAGGATCGAGAGCGGAACCGTCGCCCCGATCCAAACCCATCCGCTCTCCCAGGGCGCACTGTAGAGGTATGACTTCCCCAGGTAGTACACCGCCGGAACCGGCAAGGCCTCGCGACGATCCACTCCCAACGCATGATAATGCGCCAGGCGGATCCAGGTATCTCCCCACCATTCCGGGTTGCCGGCAACGATCACCAAGGGCGCCAGGGCCATCGCCGCCGCCGCAGCCTCCAGCCCGGGCCGCGACACCCCCCAGACCCCGCTCCCCCGAAACACCCGCCGCAAGACCTCGCGCACCGCCCACCAGGCGGCCGGAATCGCCCACGCGAACCCCGGGAAGTTCGCCTTCAAAGCCACCGCGCCGAGCTGCGTCGAACGCGGAGGCGGCAAGGCCGCGCCCAGCCTCCGAATCTCCCAGTACGCCAGCGCCGTCATCACCAACAACGGCCCGAGCGTCGTCAGACCGTCCACCCAATCGGCCCGCGACCACCCCCGAATCCTGCTCGGCCGCAGCCGCGAACCCGCGAACCAGACCACCATCGGCACGATCACCAGGAACGACACCGGCTTCACCAAGAACGCCGCGCCCAGCAACACCGCCGCCCCAACCCGAAACCCCCATCCCCCCGAATCGGCCAGACCTCGATGGAACGCCAGGGCCGCCGCCGGCCAGAAGAACAGCCCGGGAGCGTCGGTCGAGGCCAACTGTGCATCCGCGAACACCCGCGGCATCGCCGCCAACGACCCCGCCGCCGCCAATCCCGCCAACATCCCACCCCGCCGCGCGATCGCGCTGAACACCAGAGCGCACGCCGCCGCAAACGTGAACACCGACCCCATCCGCCGCGCGGGGATGTCGGCCATCCACCCTCCAAACGCCTCATACCCCGCGATCCCCAACAAACCCGCCATCGGCGGATGAAAATTCAAGCCGAACCGCCCATACACCCACGAATAGAGCAACGTATACGGGTCGACCAACCGCTCGACCTCCGCCCAGCTTCGCACCCTCGCCAACTCCCGCAGCCAGAGCCCCGCGCGGATCTGACTCTCGCGATACACCGGCTCATCCCACGTCAACCCCCAGTCGCCGCAGGTCGTCGCCCCCACCGCGAACACGACCGCGAACACCCCCGCGGCGACCCACCACCGTCGCCCCCCCTCCAGATCATTCACGCGTCCGCCCTCTCCCCCCCTTCGATCCACCCCTCCCCGAACCTACCACGCCCCACCCCCCCGTCGCGAGCACCGACCGAATCGAGGATCCTCCTCGCTCAGCCTTCCGCCCAGTCGTTGAACACGTGGTCGGCAGCGGGTCGGCTCGCAATCCCATGTCCACGCCCGCGTGACATGAGCATGGGTTGACGACGAGCCATGGCAACCGGCGACGGTCAGGGTTCGCAAAAACGCCTGGCTCGCGAACACCTCCTCGATCCGGCGCACCGTGACGGGCGCGTCGGGGTCGTCGTCCGGGCGGGAGAGGATCAGGTCGCCCGCGCGGAACTCCTCGATCGGCCGACGACCCTCGGGCGTTCGAAGTGGAGTCCCCGCCGCGAAGCGGGACTCGAGCATGTCGCCCGAGCTTCCGAGCGAGCCGAGGGCGCCGAGCCCCGCCTCCGGGGAGTTTCCGTTCCGGTAGTCCTGTCGCCGAGCGGACGCGGGATCGACCCATCGATCCGCGAGACGGACCCGAGAGGGACGAGGAGCGGAGAGCGATCTCGAGCGTCGCAACGTCAAGTCTTCATACAATATCACGCATCGAACATTGCTGATATTGCCGAGATCGCCGATCGATTCGTTTGGTCTCGTTCGCCTCGGTCGGCCGGCGTGAGGCTTTTCTTCACCATTGGGTGCGATTCACTTGAACCTCACCCAACCTTGTGAGAGTTTCTGTCGACGATGATCGATTCTCACCTTCGACAGTCTGGAGCTGATTGCATGCGTACCGCCCTCGTTGGTCTCGTGCTGCTCGGTCTGGCCGGCTCGGCCCAAGCGTCGACCCTCATCGGCGACACGGTTTCCGCCTTCGTCGAGGCTCCCAGTGTGTTTCCTGGGAACAACCTGTTCAACTCCAGTGGGTCGCCCGCTTCGGCCGTGGTCGGCCCGGGGGTCGAGTTCTCGGTCACCATCGGCGGAACGATCAGCGCGGACTTCGGCGCCTCCAGTCTAGTGATCGGCCTCACCGGTCCATTCCCCTCCATCGGCGATGATCTCATCTTCACCTTCTCCGATCTCGACTTCGACACCGGCGCGGCCATCGCGGGCGTCTCGCTCTCGTCGAGCGACCTCTCCGGAGTGAGCATCGGCTTCACCGCCGACAGCATCATCGTCAAGATCCCCGACCAGCGCGTGCCGCTGAGCTTCAACGCGGTCCGCCTCGACATCACTCCCGCCGCGCTCGTTCCCGAGCCCGCCACCATCGGCCTCTCCGCCTTCGGAGCCCTCGCGCTCGTCGGCCTCGCCCGCTCGCGTCGCACCCGCTGAGCGAGCCCGCACCCCGTCGATCCAACTCGATTCCAAAGCCCGGCCGGCCGCGCCCTCTTCGCACGAGTCCGGCCGGTCGGCTTCCGAAGCGTCGGCGAGCGGACGACGGTTCGAATCCATCGATCAGCGTCGCGAACTCCGCATCGCGCGATCGCGGAGGGACGGCGAGATCGATTCAACTGAGATCATCTCGTTTCTCTGATCTCAACCCATGCTGCTCATCGTTTTCACATCGACTTCTCGACTCACTCGCCTCTCGCGCAGATTCTTGGCAACACTGGATGATTTCGCTTGAACAGTTCCATGACTTCGGGGATGGTTGGATCGCGTGGTTTGACTTTGTTCTGCGTGAATCGGAGCCGATTGCATGCGCACTGCTTTCGTCGGTCTCGTCGGTCTCGTCGTTCTCGGTCTGGCCGGCTCGGCCCAAGCGTCGACCCTGGTGGGCGACACCGTTAGCGCCTTCTTCGAGGCGCCCAATGAACTCCCTGGGCTCAATCTGTTCAACTTCACGGGCTCGCCCGAGTCGGCGGTCGTCGGCCCGGGGGTCGAGTTTTCCGTTGCACTCAACGCGATCTTCTCGGCCGACATCGCTGCATCCAGCATCACGCTCGGAATCACCGGCATCTTCGGAGAGATCGGCGACAGCCTCATCTACACATTCACCGATCTCGATTTCGACACCGGCGCGACGATCGCGGGCGTCTCGATCTCCTCGACCGACTTCAGCGGCGTGACCTTCGGCTTCACCGCCGACAGCATCACGGTCAACATCCCCAACCAGGGCTTGCCGCTGAACTTCCAATCGGTCGTCCTCGACATCACGCCCACCTCGGTCGTTCCCGAGCCCGCCACCATCGGCCTCTCCGCCTTCGGAGCCCTCGCGCTCGTCGGCCTCGCCCGCTCGCGCCGCACCCGCTGAGCGAGCCCACACCCCGTCGATCCAACTCGATTCCAAAGCCCGGCCGGCCGCGCCCTCTTCGCGCGAGTCCGGCCGGTCGGCTTTCGAAGCGTCGGCGTCGCGAAGCGGATCTCTCCCCCAACCGGAACGCGTGGAGGAATCGGAAGAGCGGCCCTGAGAATTTGGGAGAACGCAGTCGGC